>NZ_WNXX01000009.1 GCF_009733795.1 Actinotalea caeni | reverse complement strand
CTCGGTGGGGTCGTCCGTGGGGTCCTCGGTGGGGTCGTCGACCGGGGGCTCGGGCTCCTCGGCGGCGGGCAGCACGGTGAGCGTGAGCTCGCGGGTGATCGGGTCGCCCACGAACACCGTGAACGTGACGTCGCCGGCGGCCTCGGGGACGCCGAAGATCTCACCGGTGGTGGTGTCGATCTCCAGGCCTGCGGGCAGGGCGCCGTCGTGGATGCCCCAGGTGTAGGGGCCGCCGTCGCCGCCGGTGGCCTCCAGCGTCGCCGAGTACGGCTCACCGACGGTCGCCTCCGGCAGCGACTCCGTCAGGATGACCAGCGGCTCGAGCACGTCCAGGGTGCCGTCGACGTAGACGAAGTCGTAGACGTCGTCCTCGGCGCCGGAGCAGAAGGTGGTGGCGGTGTCGACGTCGAACCCGCAGGTGGGCGGGGTGTCGACGTCGGCCTCGGAGTCACCGTCACGGAACCCGGAGTAGCTGGGCGTGACCTCGGGGTCGAACGCACCCTCGTACCAGGTCGCGTCGGATGCGGTCACGGTGACCAGTCCGCGCTCGCGCTCGACCGCGCCGGCGTCGCAGCCGTCGCCGGCGAGCCGCAGGAAGCCCTCGCCGCGCTGGTCGACGTCGCCCGGGCACAGCTCGAGCTCGGTCCCGCCGAACGTGGCGGACGTGCCGGTCGGGACCAGGTCGATCGCCGGGCTGGTGGCCGCCGGCAGTGCGGTCATCGTCGGCCCGCCGTTGTCGGTCAGGGCGCCGAGCTGCGGATCGGCCACCACGCCGTCGACCAGCTCGCAGGTGTCGTCGGAGATCACGTTCGCGCCGCCGTCGACCACCCCCTCGGGATCGGCCACGACACACGCCGCACCGTCGCCGCCGTCGATGACCGAACCGGCCACGGTCAGCGTCGGGCCGGCCATCAGGTCGATGCCGCTGATGCCGTTCCCCGCGACGGTGCTCCCGGCCAGCAGCATCGGTACCGGCCGGCCCTGGACGCCCGGCAGGCCCCCGACGAGCAGGCCGACCTCGCCGTTGTCGGCGATCGTGCTGCGGTCGACGAGGAGCTCATCGGCCGTCGGCAGCCAGATACCGTGCCGCTCGTTCCCGCTGACCTCGGAACGGACCAGCGTGATGTCGTTGACCGTCTCGTCCTCGTCGGGCAGCGACAGGATCCCGACGCCGGTCATCAGGTCGAGCTCGTCGCCGGTGGTCCGAGCAGCACTGTCGACCACGGTGCTCTCCGTGAGCGTGAGCTCGCCGGCCTGCAGCATCACACCCCACGCGTTCTCGGCCAGGGTGACCCCGTCGCCCTCGACGGTCGCGCTCCTCGCCACGATGCCCGCGAGGAACGGCGTCTGCGGGACGAGGCCCAGGTTGCCGAACCCGTTGCCGCTGATGGTCGTGCCGGTGAGCGTCGCCGTCAGCGGCCCGTTCTCCGGGTTGCCCCACAGATGGATGCCGGCCAGCTCGTTGCCGGAGATCTCGCTGTCGTCGACCGTGAGGGTGCCGGCGCCCATCCTGAGGCCGTACCCGCCCTCGGAGATCGTCGACCCGGACACCGTCACCGTGCCGTCCGTGACCGACACCGACGGGCCGACGGCACCGAACTCGTCGTCCGGGGCGAGCCCGTTGCGGCTGAAGGTGCTGTCGGTGATCGTCAGGTCGATCGCGGAGTCGTCCTCCGGGACGTCGCGGAGGCCCTCGTAGGAGCTGTCGGCCACGGTGGAGCCGATGATCTCGACGGTGGCCTCGCCGCCGACGACGACCCCCAACCAGTTGTTGGTGACCTGAGTGTTCTCCAGCCTGAGGAGCAACGGCTCCGCGTGATCGCCCTCGGTGCGGCCGGCGATCGCGTAACCGCCGGTCCCGCTCTCCTGCTTGCCGTTGTTGTCGAGCGTGCTGTCGATGAGCGTCACCTGGCCACCAGCTTCCGCCAGGAGGCCGCGCTCGTTGTCGGCGATGGTCAGCCGGGTTCCCGTGAACGGGACGGGCCCGCGGAGGAGGACCGCCGACCGAAAGCTGTCCTGGTCCCAGTCGGCGTTGCGCAGGAGCTCCGTGTCGGTGACGTCGATCGTCGTACCGGGCAGGCCGCCGATGATCGCCGACATCCCCTGGTCGGAGATCTCGCTGTCGCTCACCGTGACGTCGCCGAGGAGCACGTAGATCCCGACGAGGCCATCGCGGATCGTGGTCGCTGTCATGGAGAGGGTGGCTGCGGTCGCGGGCAGGTCCCCGATCAGGTCCCCACCGACGAGCACGCTCATCCCGAGCCCGCTCAGCGTGGACTGGTCGATGGCGACGGTGCTCCCCTGCTCCGCGACGATCCCGTAACCGGAGAGGTCCCCGCTGACATACGGTCCCTCGACGACGACACCCTCGAGGTCGACCCCGTTGCCCTCGAGCACGCGCACGCCGACCGCAGCCTCCTCCCCGCCGGGCTCGTCGGCGGCGGGAAGGCCGATCGTCAGGTTGGTGATCGCGACCCCGCTGGCGCCGACCGTGACGACAGGATCGGTGGGGCCGGCGCCGACGATCGTGACGTCGTCCGCCGAGGGTCCCTGCAGGGTGATCGCCTGGGTGATCTCGACCGACTCGGAGTAGGTGCCGGGTGCGACGCTGATGGTGTCGGTGGCCTCAGCGCGCGCGAGCGCCGCGGTGATCGTGGAGCACGCGGTCTCCGCGGTGGCCCCGCAGTCCTCGTCGGGGTGGGTCGAGGTCTGGTCGACGAACCAGGTGGTGTCGGCTGCGATCGCCGGCGCGGGCAGTGCGGCGGTGCCCAGCGCGACGGCGGCGACGGCGACGAGACCGCCGGCGAGACGCCGCGTCCTGCGGGTCCGTGTGGTGCCCGTCCTGGCATGACGGCTCAACGTGTACCCGCGCATGGCGGCCCCCCGACCGAGAGTTGTGTTGTCAACGGCCTGTCGACCCTAGCGGTCACGCATTCGTCGCCGGAAGACCCATGCCCGCATCGTGAGCAGGTCATGCGTGTCTGCAGGGTCTCGCCCGCTCGTCAGCCGAGCCCGTGTCGGCGGCGCTGCCTGACGGCCAGGGTCAGCGTGCTGCCGAGCAGCGTCGCCAGTGCAGATGCGACCACGCCGACGAGGGTGTCGGCGCCCGTGCTCGGCAGCGCGCCACCGCCCGTGCCGGTGTCACCGCCGGCGCCGGCCGGGGGACCGGCGGCCGGAGGCGGCGTCGTCGCGTCGCCCGTCGGGTTCTCGGTGGGGTCGTCCGTGGGGTCCTCGGTGGGGTCGTCGACCGGGGGCTCGGGCTCCTCGGCGGCGGGCAGCACGGTGAGCGTGAGCTCGCGGGTGATCGGGTCGCCCACGAACACCGTGAACGTGACGTCGCCGGCGGCCTCGGGGACGCCGAAGATCTCACCGGTGGTGGTGTCGATCTCCAGGCCTGCGGGCAGGGCGCCGTCGTGGATGCCCCAGGTGTAGGGGCCGCCGTCGCCGCCGGTGGCCTCCAGCGTCGCCGAGTACGGCTCACCGACGGTCGCCTCCGGCAGCGACTCCGTCAGGATGACCAGCGGCTCGAGCACGTCCAGGGTGCCGTCGACGTAGACGAAGTCGTAGACGTCGTCCTCGGCGCCGGAGCAGAAGGTGGTGGCGGTGTCGACGTCGAACCCGCAGGTGGGCGGGGTGTCGACGTCGGCCTCGGAGTCACCGTCACGGAACCCGGAGTAGCTGGGCGTGACCTCGGGGTCGAACGCACCCTCGTACCAGGTCGCGTCCGAGGCGGTCACCGTCACCGGGATGCGATCAGCGGGCCCTTCGGCCGCGCCGGCGTCGCATGCCGCGCCCGACAGCCGCGGGTAGCCGGGGCCGCGCTGGTCGGTCCCGTCGCCGCAGACCTCGATCGTGCCGCCGTCCCACGGCACCGAGGTGCCTTCGGGGACCAGGTCGACAGCCGGGCTGCCGGCGAGCAGCAGCATCGTCTGCGTCGGGCCGCCGTTGTCGCCCAACGGCTGCAGCAGCGGGTCGGCACCGGTGAGGCTGCTGCCGCCGAGGCTGCACGAGGTGTCGGAGACGACGTTGAAGCCGGCGTCCGTCGGCGCCGCGTCGCCCGCCACGCAGGCCGGCCCGTCGCCGCCGGTGACGACCGATCCGGCGAACGTCGCCTCGAGATGCGCCAGGTCGATCCCGCCCAGCGTGTTGTCGGCGACCGTGCTCCCGGCGAGCACCAGCTGCGCCGGATCGTCGAGCTCGTTCCCGCTGACACCGAAGCCGTTGTTGCCGGCCACGGTGCTGCTGTCGAGCGCGACCGACGACAGGCGGCTGCCCAGGATCACGCCGTGGTACTCGTTGTCGGAGATCTCCGAGCGGACGATCGTGACGGGACCGGAGACGGCCAGCACACCGGAACCCAGAACATCGTCGAGGACGCTCCCGCCGCTGTCGGACGGCCGACTGTGGCTCACGACGCTGTCGGTGAGCGTCAGGGCGCCGACGACGTAGAACCCGAAGGCGTTGCCGTCGACGACGAGCCCGGAACCGGTCACCGTCCCGGCCTGGATGAAGACGCCGCCACCGATGTGACCGACCTCGCTGAGAGAGGGGTCCATGCCGTTGTCGGCGATCGTGGTGTCGCTGATGACCAGCGTCTCGCCGTTGGACCCGCCGAAGATGATCCCGACGCTCGACTGGTCGGAGACCGACCCGCCGACGAGGGTGACCTCCGACTCGTAGGCGCCCAGGCCGTGGTCGTTCTCCGTGATGTCGCTGTCGCTGATGACCGCTGACGTCCTCATGAGCATGACCCCGCCCCTGGGCGCATGCGGGTCGTCGTTGGCGAGCCCGTTGCGAGCGACCTGGCTGTCGGTCAGCTCCAGCTCGACGACCCCGACGCCCTCACCCTCGGTGGTGAGGCCCACGATGGCGTTGTCGGTGATCGCGCTGCCGTGGATCGCGACCTCGGCCTGCTGGATGGCGGCGACGCCGACGGTGTTGCCGCTGACGGTGGTGTTCTCCAGCAGCAGGGTGAACGGGGCCTCGCCCCCGTCGTCGGACGGAGTCGACGAGCGGCCCCAGATGCCGGCCCCGGCGAACCTCTCCTCGGACGTCCAGCCGTTGTCGGCGACGGTGCTGTCGTACAGCTCGATGTCGCCGCTGTCGGCCATCAGGCCGTAGTGGTTGTCGGTGATCGTGACGTCGTAACCGGTGAACGAGCCGCCGTAGAGGAGGACGCCGCCGCGGAACGTGCCCGCACTCTCCGTCGTCGCGTTGCCGCTGATCACGGTCGAGGTGACGTCGAACGAGGCGTCCGGTCCCTCGGACCGCAGGCCCGTGTAGGCGTTGTCGCGGATCTCGCTGTCCTGGATCGTCGCCGACCCGGCGAGGAGCATGACGCCCGCGCCGTTGTCCGCGATGGTGCTCCCCGTCATCGACAGGGTCGCCGACCCGAGGTCGGACGAGAGGTCGGTGCCGACGCCGACGCCCAGGAACAGGTCGGTGGCCTCGGAGTTTGTGAACGCGAGCGAGCTGCCGTCGGCCGCGACGACGCCGACGGAGCTGAGGGGGGTTCCCGGGTCACCGCGCAGCGCCACCCCGTCGAGGGTCGCGGCACGTCCCTCCTCGACCCTGACCAGCACCTGCATGACGCCCTCGTCGCCACTTGGCTCGAGCACCGTCAGGCCGGTCAGGACGACGTCGTCGGCAGCCACGGTCACGACCGGCTGGGACCCGTCCGCGGTGGTGAGCGTGACCGCGTCGACACCCGCACCCTCGAGCGTGATCGGCACGTCGATCACGAGCGACTCGGTATAGGTGCCTGCCGCGACGACGACGGTGTCGGTGGCCTCGGCGTGGGCGAGCGCGGCGGTGATCGTGGCGCACGCGGTCTCCACGGTGGCGCCGCAGTCGTCGTCGGGGTGCGTCGAGGTCTGGTCGACGTACCAGGTGGCACCGGCGGCGGCAGCCGGCGTCGTCAGACTCGCGATGCCGAGCGTCGCGACGACGGCGACAGCCGAGGCCGAGGCGCCTCGCCGTCGACGGAGGGCACGGGCGCCGCGCGAGCGCCGCGCGATGACAGATCTGCGCGCGCGCATGACAGCCCCCGACCGAAAGATGTGTTGTCACCTACCTTCCGAGGACGGTAGCGGTCAACGGGTGGTCAAGGGAACCCCCAGGCCGGTGAACGGCCCGGGGAGCGGGTCGCCCCCAGCGCGGCGCCGACGCCGCGTGCGGGATCTCAGCCAGGCTGCGAGAAGTGGGCGATCTTGTCGTCGAGGACGACGACGGCGTTGCGGATCGCCTCGATCTGCGCCAGCAGCTCGACGCGGCGTTCGTGGAGGAAGCGCACCCGCTCCTCGACGGTCGCCTCCTCCCGCAGCAGCCTCGTGAACTCGCGCAGGTGGTCGATGCCGAGGCCCGCGGCACGCATGCAGGTGACGGTCTCGATCCAGGCGACGTCGCCGTCGGAGTACGTCCGGCGCCCGCTCGTCGTCCGGTCGATCGGGCCGATGAGACCCTCGCGCTCGTAGTAGCGCAGGGTGTCGAGACTCAGACCGGTGGCCTCGGCGGCCTCGCCGGGGGTGAGCGTCTGCGTCGTCATCAGGAGACCTCGTCCAGTCGTCGCAGCTGGTCGGCGTCGAGCACGAGGTCCCGCGCCGCCATCGCCTCGGTGAGCTGGGCGAGCGAGCTGACGCCGACGATCGGGCTTGCCGGCACCGTGCTCGACATCAGCCATGAGAGCACGACCTGGTTGGCCGTCGCACCCGTCTCGGCCGCGATCTCGGCGAGCCGTGCCGTCCGGCGCGCCGTGCCCGGGTGGTCGTAGGCCTCCTGCAGCCGGTCGGGGCGCACGAACGCGCCCTGCAGCAGCGGCGAGTAGACCCACAGCGGGAGTCCCTCGCTCGCCACCATGTCGAGCGAGTCCTCGTCGGTGAACATGTGACCCTCGTCGGGCACCGGGGCGTCGGGACGGGGTGAGACGTAGCTGCGCCGCAGCTGCAGCGCCTCGTAGCCGGCGACACCCTGGTCGCGGGCGAGGGTCCGCGCCCGCTCCACGCGCCACGCGCGGTGGTTGGAGGCGCCGAGCAGACCCACGCGGCCGCAGGCGACCTCCTCGCCCAGCGCCGTCACGGTCTCCTCGAGGGGGACGTCGTGGTCCTCACCGTGCGTCCAGAGCATGTCGACGGCGTCCAGCCCGAGCCGCTCGAGGCTGGCGTCGAGGCCGTTGCGGATCGCCTCCGCGGACAGCCCCTCCGCGTTCTCGGGCCACTGGTGCGCCACGGTGGGCTGCCAGCGCACCTTGGTCGCGACGCGCACCTGGCCGCGGTGGTCGGGGTGGTCGGCGAGCCAGCGACCCAGCACCCGCTCGCTCGCGCCGCCGTACCCGCTGGGGTCCTCCCAGAACGCGTAGCAGTTCGCGGTGTCGAGCCAGACGCCGCCGAGATCGGCGAACGCGTCGAGGATCTCGCGCGACGTCGCCTCGGGTGTCCGGGTGCCGAAGTTCATCGTGCCCAGCACGATCTGCGGGCCCAGGTCCTGTGTCGTGGGTGGTGTCATGCACAGCACCTTCCGACCTGGAGCGCGCTCCAGGTCAAGAGGTGCTGTGCCGAGGTGTCAGGCTCAGGACCGGCGGCGTCGGGTCACCAGCAGCGTGGCGCCTCCCAGCCGGCGGCGATCTCGACGACGTCACCGGCGGTCACGCGCTCGAGCGCGGCGCCGATGGTCGCGCAGGCGGCGGGACCGGGAGCCTCGCCGCAGCCCTCGACGTCCACCCCGGCGCCGGCGTCGACGAACCAGGTGACGTCCACGGCGGCAGCGGGCGCCGCCAGGCCGGCGACGCCGAGCGCGGCAGCGACCGCGACGGCTGCGCCGACGCGCCCTCGTGCAGCGACCTGGGCGCGGCCTGCGCGCCCTTCGACGACAGCCGCGCGCCCGCGCATGCAGCCCCCGACCGTGGTGCTCCCGAGCCGTCGCGCCCGCGAGTCCTTGCGACCTTGGTGGTCACGCGACGGTCGAGAAAAGACCTGGTCCACGACATGGGTGTGCCATGCGTGCCGCGAGAAGCGGTCAAGCAGCGGTCACATCCGGCCCATGGGTGAGAGCCTGGGGAGGTGGAGCTCTTCGTGCCCCCCGTCTACGACTGGGTCTGGTCGGCAGCGGTCCTCGGCGTGCTGGTCGCCGCCGTCGTCGCGGTCGTGCAGATCAACCGCACGCCCCGTCTGTCCACGCTGGCGCAGCTCGCATGGACGCTCGTCGTGCTCGCGCTGCCAGTGCTCGGCGCGCTCACCTGGTTCGCGGTTCGCCCCCGCGCTACCCCCGGCTGAGCACCGCGACGAGGAAGTCGGCGTCGGGCGTCCACGGCCGCAGGTCCCACGTCGCCAGCGTCACGTCGCGGCGCAGGCCGGCGGCCTCGGCGTCGGCGAAGAACTCCTCGAACGGGTAGCCGCGCCCGGCGCCGAAGCCGACGACGAGCCGGCCCTCCGGGGCGAGGTGCGCAGCGAGGTTGCGCAGCACCGTGCCGCGCGTGCTCGGTGCCAGGAAGGCCATGACGTTCCCGGCCGAGACGACGACGTCGAACGGCTCGGTGACGCCCGCGGCCGCGAGGTCGAGCGTCGCCAGGTCCTGCACGAGCCACGTCGGCCCGGGGTGGTCGGCCTCGGCCCCCTCGATCAGCACAGGGTCGACGTCGACCCCCACCACCGTGTGGCCGCGCCGCGCGAGCTCGCCACCCACCCGGCCGGGACCGCAGCCGGCGTCGAGGACCCGCGCGCCCCGCGGCACCATCGCGTCGACCAGCCTCGCCTCGCCGTGCAGGTCCTCACCCGCGGCCGCCATCGTCCGGAACCGCTGCACGTACCAGTGCGAGTGCTCCGGGTTCTCCTCGACACGACGCGTCCACAGGCTCTTCTCGACCACGCTCCCATTCTGACGCGCTCGACGGCGGGCCCTCGGGCTCTAGGTCCCGCCCGTGGGCGCCGGTGATGCGCCAGGATGGTGGCCACCGAGCGGGAGGTGCCCGACGACCACCGACGCCACCGCGGCGACCACGACGCCCTGGGCTGCCGAGCCTGCCGCCGTGCTCGCAGCCCTCGACGCCGACCGCGGCGGGCTGAGCACCGTCGAGGCCGAGGCGCGGCTCGCCCGCGACGGCCGCAACGAGCTGCCGGAGACCCCGCCCCGGCCCTGGTGGCGGCGGCTGCTCGCCCACCTGGACGACGTGCTCGTCTACATCCTGCTCGCCGCCGCCGCGCTCAAGGCGATCACCGCCGAGTGGATCGACTTCGCGGTCATCGCCGCGGTCGTCGTCGCGACCGCCGTGATCGGCTTCGTGCAGGAGGGCCGGGCCGCGAGCGCGCTCGCCGGGCTGCGGCGCATGCAGTCCCTCGACGCGCAGGTGCTGCGCGACGGGGCGTGGCACGTCGTCGACGCCGCGACGCTCGTGCGGGGCGACGTCGTCCGCGTCCGCAGCGGCGACCGCGTCCCCGCCGACCTCCGGCTGCTCCACCAGACCGACGTGCAGGTCGACGAGTCCGCCCTCACCGGCGAGTCCGAGCCCGCGACCAAGCAGGTCGCCCCGGTCGCCGAGGACAGCGGGGTCGGCGACCGCGCCAGCATGCTGTTCTCGGGCACGATCGTCGCCTCCGGGGCCGCCACCGGCGTCGTCGTCGGCACCGGGCCGGCCACGGAGATCGGGCACATCTCGGCGCTGGTGTCGCAGCAGGAACAGCTCGACACCCCGCTCGCCCGCCAGCTCGCGCACCTCGGCAAGCAGCTCTCCGTCGGCATCGGCCTGCTGGCGCTCGCGATGCTCCTGGTCGGGCGGCTCGTGCACGACTTCACGGTCGAGGAGCTGATCTCCGCGGCGATCGGGTTCGCGGTCGCCGCCGTCCCCGAGGGTCTGCCCGCGCTCGTGACGATCACGCTCGCGCTCGGGGTGCAGCAGATGGCCGCCCGCCGCGCGATCACCCGCCGCATGGCCGCGGTCGAGACGCTGGGGTCGGTCACGACGATCTGCTCCGACAAGACCGGCACGCTCACCCAGAACGAGATGACCGCCACCGTCGTGGTCACCGCCGTCGCCCGGTACGAGGTCGAGGGCACCGGGTACGCACCCACCGGTCGGGTCGTGCACGACGGCGCGACGCCGTCGCTCGCCGATCACCCTGACCTCGCCGCGCTCGTCGTGGCGGGCGGCTCCTGCAACGACGCGCGCGTCGAGCGCGGCGAGGACGGCTGGCGCGTCGTCGGCCAGCCGACGGAGGGCGCCGTCGACGTGCTCGCGCTCAAGGCGGGCGCCCCGCTCGACGACGTCACCCGGCTCGCACAGGTGCCGTTCGAGTCCTCGCACAAGATCTCGGCGACGCTCGACGACCTCGGCGCCGCGGCCGGTGCCGGCACCCCGACGCGGCGCGTGCACCTGCTCGGCGCCCCCGGCCCGCTGCTCGACCGCTCGCGTCACGAGCTCGGCCCCGACGGGCCGGTGCCGCTGGACCGCGCCGCGTGGTCCCGCCGCATCGACGCGCTGTCCGCCGACGGGCTGCGCGTGGTCGGCGTCGCCCACCGGCCGGCCGACGACCTGAGCACCCTCGGCCTGGACGACCTGGCCGGCCTCACCTTCCTCGGTCTCGTCGGCATCGTCGACCCGCCGCGGCCCGAGGCGGCGGTCGCCGTCGCCGAGGCCCACGAGGCCGGCATCGCGGTGAAGATGATCACGGGCGACCACAAGGGCACCGCCGTCGCGATCGCGCGCCGCCTCGGGATCGTCGCGCCCGACGACGCGCCACCCGCGCTCACCGGCCCCGAGCTCGAGGCGATGACCCAGGACGAGCTGCGCCGGGTCGTGCGCGACGTCGACGTGTTCGCGCGCACCTCGCCCGAGCACAAGCTGCGCATCGTGCGCGCCCTGCAGAGCCATGGCGAGGTCGCCGCGATGACCGGCGACGGCGTCAACGACGCCCCCTCGATCACACGCGCCGACGTCGGCGTCGCGATGGGCGTCAAGGGCACCGAGGCCACCAAGGAGGCCGCCGACATCGTCCTTGCCGACGACAACTTCGCCACCATCGTGCGCGCGGTCGAGGAGGGGCGGCGGATCTACGACAACATCCGCAAGTCGGTCGTGTTCCTGCTGCCGACCAACGGCGCGCAGTCGCTCGTCGTGCTCACGGCGGTGCTGCTGGGGTTCACGCTGCCGCTGTCGCCGGTGCAGATCCTGTGGGTCAACCTCGTCACCTCGCTGACGCTCTCCCTGGCGCTCGCCGGCGAGCCGGCCGAGCCCGGCATCATGCGGCGGCCCCCGCGCTCGCGCGCCGAGCACGTGCTCTCGCCCCGTGCGCTCGTGGTGGTCCTCGCCGGCTCGGCCGCGATCGGCGGCGCCGCGCTCGCGGCGTTCCTGTGGCACCGGTGGACCTTCGGCGACCTCGCCGCCGCGCAGACGACGGCGGTGCTCATGCTGGCGCTCGGCCAGCTCGCGTTCCTGCTCAGCTGCCGGTTCCTGTACGGCTCCGCACTCACGCCACGGGTGCTCGTGGGCAACCGCGCGATCTGGGTGTCGGCTGGCGCGCTGCTGGTGCTGCAGGTGCTGTTCACGTACGCGCCGTTCATGCACACCTGGTTCGGGTCGGCGCCGATCGGGGCGCTGGAGTGGGCCGTGACGGCGGGTCTCGCGGTGCTGGTGCTGCTGGCGGTCGAGGCCGTCAAGGCGCTCACCCGGCGGCACCCGGGCACGGCGCACCGCCGCGGCCCCGCGCGCCGCGGCTGACTCAGACCGGGTCGCGCACCAGGGGGCACGTCATGCAGTGGCCACCGCCGCGCCCGCGCCCGAGCTCGGCCCCGACGATCGTCACCACCTCGACACCCGCCTGCCGCAGCGCCGCGTTGGTCAGGGTGTTGCGGTCGTAGGTGAACACCACGCCCGGCTCGACGGCGACCGCGTTGTTCGCGCTGTCCCACTGCTGCCGCTCCGAGGCGTAGTCGTCGCCCGGGGTCGCGACCACCCGCAGCCGCGGCAGCCCCATGGCGCGCGCGACGACGTCGACGAACGACGAGCCGCGCTCGTCGACGACCTCCACACCCGGCGCGCGGTCGGAGGGGCGCAGCGAGAACGGGTTGATGTGGTCGACGATCGCGGGGTGCACCACCGCCAGGTCGCGGTCGGCGAACGTGAACACGGTGTCGAGGTGCATCGCGGCCCGCAGCCGCGGCATCCCCGCGACGACGACGTGGTGCGCCGCCCCGGCGTCGAACAAGGCCCTCGCCAGCTGCGTGATCGCCTGCCGCGAGGTGCGCTCGCTCATCCCGATCAGCACGACGCCGTCGCCCACCGGCATCACGTCGCCGCCCTCGAGGCTCGCCTGCCCCCAGTCGGCCTCGGCGTCGCCCCACCACACGCGCGAACCGGCGTAGTCCGGGTGGAACGTGTACACCGCCTGCATGAGCAGGGTCTCGTCGTGGCGCGCGGGCCAGTACAGCGGGTTGAGGGTGACGCCCCCGTAGATCCAGCACGTCGTGTCGCGCGTGTAGAGCGTGTTCGGCAGCGGCGGGATCAGGTAGTCCCGGTCGCCGTGCGACTGCTCCGCCAGCGCGACCTCGCCGGTGCGGAAGTCCGGTGGCAGGTCGGTGGTGGTGAGACCGCCGACGAGGAACCGCGCGAGCGCCGCGGGCGACAGCGAGTCCAGGTAGGCGCGCGTGCCCTCGACGAGCCCGAGCCCGACCCTGTTCGCGACGACCCGCCGGTCGAGCACCCAGGTGCGCGCCTCGGGGATCGCGAGCGTCTCGGCCAGCAGCTCGTGCAGCTCGACGACCTCGACGTCGCGCTCGCGCAGCTGGGCGACGAAGTCCGCGTGGTCGCGCTGCGCGGTCTCGACCCACATGACGTCGTCGAACAGCAGCTCCTTCGAGCTCGTCGGGGTGAGCCGCTCGTGCGCCAGGCCGGGGGCGCACACCAGCACCTTGCGCAGCCTGCCCACCTCGGAGTGCACGCCCAGGGTCGTCGGCGCCGTCGTCATCGTCCGTCTCCTCCCGCTGCCGACCCCCAGCCTGCCACGCGGGCGGCGGTCGAGGCGGCGCGTGGACCCCTCGGCCGGCCGGCGCAGCACGCCCGGCTGGTCCGGTTCGCGGGTGCGCGACTGGCCCTGTCGGCCGAACCGGTCGCACCCGCACACTGAGGTCGCGCCGAGGGCCGGCGCGACGGCGGAAGGAGGCGGCCCGGATGCTGAGGGAGGTCGCGGACGGCGTGCTCGTGCACAGCAGCGCGCTGCTGCGCAACAACACGGTCGTCGTCGTCGCGCCGTCCGGTGCGCTGGTCGTCGACCCCGGGCTCACGGAGGCCGAGCTCACCTGCCTCGTGCGCGACCTCGCCGAGCGCGGGCTGCCGGTCGTCGCGGGGTTCGCGACCCACCCCGACTGGGACCACGTGCTCTGGCACCCCGATCTCGGCGACGTCCCGCGCTACGGCACCCGGCTGTGCCGGCAGGTCATGGGCGACCTGCGGGCCGACCCGCGCTGGCGGGCGCGTGCCGCCGAGAGCCTGCCCGAGGAGATCGCCGGCGACGTGCCGCTCGACCTCTTCGGGCTGATCGACCCGCTGCCCGCCGGTGCGACGACGATCCCGTGGGACGGTCCGCGCGTGGAGATCGTCGAGCACCTCGCCCACGCGCCGGGGCACGCGGCGCTGCTCGTGCCGGGCAGTCGCACGCTGGTCGCCGGCGACATGCTCTCCGACCTCTTCGTCCCGATGCTGGACGACCCCGACGTCTCCGAGGACCCGGTGGCCGAGTACCTGGCAGGGCTGGACGCGCTCGCGACCGTCGCGGACCGGGTGGACGTCGTCGTGCCCGGTCACGGGTCGGTCGGCACCGGCGCCGCGCTGCGCGAGCGGGTCGCCGCCGACCGCGCCTACGTGCTCGCGCTCCGCGACGGGCGCGTGCCCGAGGACCGCCGGCTCGGCGCACCCGACCCCGGCTGGGAGTGGGTGGCCGACATCCACGCCGGGCAGGCCGCGCGCTTCGGCCCGCGACGCCTGCACGCGGCCGCTGGCTGAGGTCACCGACGGTCCGGGCGGCCGTCGTCGAGCGGGCGGCCGCCCGGCCGCCCCGTCAGGCGAGGCTGCGCAGCGTCTGCGCCAGCGGCGTGGTCGGGCGCCCGATCAGCCGGGACAGCGTGCGGTCGTCGGTGTCGAGCGCACCGGCCGCGATGCCGGCGTCCAGCGCGGCCACGAACCCGGCGCTCGTCTCGTCGAGACCGGCGGCACGCAGCGCCTCGACCTGCTCGGCCTGGGTGAGCGCCTGGTAGGTGACCTCGCGACCGAGGATCTCGCCGATCGTCGCGGCGAGCTCGGCGTAGTCCCACGCGTGATCGCCGGCCAGCTCGTAGGTGGCTCCCGCGTGGGCGTCGTCGAGCGCGACGACGGCGGCCGCGTCGGCGTAGTCCTCCCGGCTCGCGCTCGCGACCCGGCCCGTGCCGGTGCCCGACGTGACGACGCCGGTCTCGCGGGCCCGGGCGAGGTCGGGCCCGTAGTTCTCGTGGTACCAGGAGTTGCGCAGCACGGTGACCGCGAGGCCCGAGGCCGCCAGCCGCTGCTCGGTGGCCACGTGCTCGGGCGCGAGCGGCAGCGGCGAGGTGTCCGCGCGCAGGAGGCTGGTGTAGACGAGGCGGCGCACGCCCGCGGCCTCGGCCGCCTCGATCACCGCGCCGTGCTGCTGCGCGCGCCGGCCGGGCTCGGACGCGGAGACGAGCACGAGGGTGTCGACCCCTGCGAGCGCGGGCCCGAGCGTCTCGGGGCGGTCGTAGTCGAGCTCGACGACGGCGACGCCGTCGGGCAGCTGTGCGCGCTCGGGTCGGCGGGCGGCGCCCACGACGTCCGACGGCGCGGCCCCGCGCGCCAGCAGGCGCTGCACGACGAGCGGGCCCAGGTGCCCGGTGGCGCCGGTGACGAGAACGGTCATGAGGTCTCCTCCAGGTGACGACGACGCCCTGTGCAACGACGTCGCGCCGCACCTGCTTCCCGACGAGGCGCGTCTCACACCGGCCGGGGTGCGTACATGATCACGGCGACGCCCGCCAGGCAGAGCAGCGCGCCCGTGACGTCCCACCGGTCGGGCTCGAACCCGTCGGCGACGACGCCCCACAGCAGCGACCCGACGACGAACACGCCTCCGTACGCGGCGAGGATCCGACCGAAGTGCGCGTCCGGCTGCAGCGTGGCGACGAAGCCGTAGAGCCCGAGCGCGATCACGCCCGCGCCGATCCAGGCCCAGCCCCGGTGCTCGCGCACTCCCTGCCACACGAGCCAGGCACCCCCGATCTCGAGCAGCGCCGCCGCGGCGAACAGGACGATCGAGCGGGCGAGGGGCATCGCTACCTCCAGGGTCGGCGGGCCGGCTCTCGGGCACGGGCGCGTCCGGTGCGCGACGGGAGCCGCTGGTGCCACGGGAGCATGCCACGCGTCCCGCAACCGGACCTTTGTTTTGAATAGATCAAGAAAACGGGCTACGGTGGCGGCATGCCCGTCACCGCCGTCCTGACCTCTGAGGAGGCCACCGGCCTGCTCCGGGGCGCGGGTCTGCGGGTGACGCGGCAGCGGGTCGCGACGTTGCGGGCGCTGGCCGTCCACCGGCACGCCACCGTCGACGACATCGTCACCTCGCTGAGGGACGAGCTGCCCAAGGTCAGCTTCCAGGCCGTCTACCTCGTGGTGGCCGACCTGCTGGCCGCCGGTCTGGTGTCACGGCTCGACCTGCCCGGGCAGGCGAGCCGGTACGAGCTGGAGCGACGCGACAACCACCACCACGTCATGTGCACGGGGTGCGGTCGCGTCGAGGACGTCCCGTGCGCCGTCGGTGCGGCCCCGTGCCTGCACCCCAGTGACACCCACGACATGGACATCGCCGTCGCCGACGTCCTGTTCCGCGGCCTGTGCCGCGACTGCCGGCAGCGCTCGGCGCTCTGACGCCGCGCCCGCAGCCCTGCGTCGGCCGCCGGCCGACGCCCATCCGAGTAGAGAGCGAGCATCTGTGTCCGACCACGGCACCGGTTCCACCACCCAGGCAGGCATCCCCGCCGTCAGCGACCGCAACTCCCTGACCGTCGGGCCCGACGGGCCGATCGTGCTGCACGACCACCAGCTGGTCGAGACCCTGCAGCACTTCAACCGGATGAACGTGCCGGAGCGGCGCCCGCACGCGAAGGGTGCCGGTGCCTTCGGCGAGTTCGTCGTCACCGAGGACGTCTCGGCCTTCACGAAGGCCGCGCTGTTCCAGTCCGGGGCGAGGACGCGCGTTCTGCTGCGCTTCTCGACCGTCGCCGGCGAGCTCGGGTCGCCCGACACGTGGCGCGACGTGCGCGGCTTCGCCCTCAAGCTCTACACGGAGGAGGGCAACCTCGACATCGTCGGCAACAACACCCCGATCTTCTTCGTGCGCGACCCCATGAAGTTCCCGCACTTCATCCGGTCGCAGAAGCGGCTGCCGGACTCCGGCCTGCGGGACGCGACGATGCAGTGGGACTTCTGGACCCGCAACCCCGAGAGCGCCCACCAGGTCACCTACCTCATGGGCGACCGCGGCCTGCCGAAGACGTGGCGGCACATGAACGGCTACGGGTCGCACACCTACATGTGGGTCAACGCGGCGGGCGAGAAGTTCTGGGTGAAGTACCACTTCGTCTCCCAGCAGGGCGTCGAGAGCTTCACGGCCGAGGACGCCGAGCGGATGGCCGGTCTCGACGCCGACCACCACCGCCGCGACCTCTTCGAGAGCATCGAGCGGGGCGAGCTGCCGCGCTGGGACCTGTACGTGCAGGTGGTGCCCTACGCCGAGGCGCGCGACTACCGCTTCAACATCTTCGACCTCACCAAGACGATCTCGAAGAAGGACTACCCCCGCATCAAGGTCGGCACGCTGACCCTGAACGAGAACCCGACGAACTTCTTCGCCCAGATCGAGCAGGCCGCGTTCTCGCCGGCGAACATGGTGCCGGGCACCGGGCTGAGCCCGGACAAGATGCTGCTGGGCCGGACGTTCGCCTACGCCGACGCCCAGCGCTACCGGATCGGCACCAACTTCCAGCAGCTCCCGGTCAACAAGCCGATCAACGAGGTGAAGTCGTACAACTTCGAGGGCGCGATGACCTACGAGCACCGCGGCGCCGCCCCGGTCTACGCCCCGAACTCCTTCGGCGAGTCCTGGTCGGACGAGACCGGCCCGGTGGACTCCTCGTGGGAGTCCGACGGCGAGCTCGTCCGCTCGGCGTACACGCTGCACGCCGAGGACGACGACTTCGGTCAGGCGGGCACGCTCTACCGTGAGGTGTTCGACGACGGCGCGCGGAGCCGTTTCGTCGACACCCTCACCGGGCAGGGTCGCGCGATCGCGCACGACGTCGTGCTGGAGAACTTCTTCGGCTACTGGACCGCCGTCGACGCCGGCCTCGGCGCCACGCTGCGGCAGCGTGTCGGCGCCGCCGGGGCCTCCGCCTGAGCCGGTCCGGCACCTGAGCGTCGAGGGCCCCCGGGGACACACCCCGGGGGCCCTCGCGCGTGCGTCAGCCGAGCGCCCGGCGACGTTCCTCGAGGAAGACCCGCACCGCGGGCTCGGTCGTCAGCGAGATCGCGCGGTCGTAGGCGTCGCGTGCGTGCGCGACGCGCCCGGCGTCGGCCAGCAGCCGCGCCCGGGTCGCCCATGCCGGCTGGAACCTCGGCAGCCGCGGGTCGGGGTCGCCGTCGAGCAGCGCGAGACCCGCCTCGGGCCCGTGCACCCGGGCGCTGGCCGCGGCGAGCGCCACCCGCGCACCGGCGGTGGGGGCCAGGGTCACCAGCGCCTCCGTCAGCCGCAGCACGCCGTCCCGGTCGACCCTCCCGGTGCGCCGCCGCGCGGCGTGGGCCGCCTGCAGCGCGGCCTCGAGCTGGAACCGGCCGATCGGCTCGCCCGAGCGCTCGCGGAGCAGGGTGGCCCGCGCGAGCAGCCGCTCGCCGTCGGCGACCAGGCCGTCGTCCCACGCTGCCGGGTCCTGCTCCTCGAGCGGCACGAACCGGCCGTCGACCTCGCGAGCCCGGGCGCGCGAGGCCGCGAACGAGATCAGCGACGCGAGCCCGCAGGCCTCGGCGTCGTCGAGCAGCGACGCCAGCAGCACCGCGAGGTAGCGGGCCTCGTCGGCGAGCGACGTGCGCTCCTGCGCGCCCGCGACCTGCCACTCGATCGCGTAGGCGCCGTAGACCGCCTCGAGCACGGCGTCGCGTCGAGCCGGCACGTCGCCCAGGCTCGGCACGACGAAGGGGATGCCCGCGTCGCGGATCCGGCGCTTCGCACGTACCAGCCGCTGCGAGACGGTGGTGGTCGGCAGCGCGAAGGCGGCCGCGATCCGCGTCGCCTCGATGCCGAGCACCGTGCTGAGCATCAACGGCGTGCGGATCGCCCGGTCGATCGCGGGGTGCGCGCACACGAACAGCAGCTCGAGCCGCTTGTCGGGGATCCGGTCGGGGTCGAGGTCGGCCGGCACGGCGTGCTCGGGTGCCTGTGCGAGCGGCGCCGCGGTGCGCACCGCGGCCGAGCCGAGCACGTCGCGGTGCCGGTTCTGCGCCACGGTGAGCAGCCACCCGACCGGGTTGTCCGGGACGCCGGTCTCGGGCCAGGTCCGCAGGGCCCGCTCGAACGCGTCGGCCAGCACGTCCTCGGCGAGCGCGAGGTCACGGGTGCCGGCAGCCACCAGCGCCAGCAGACGGCCGTAGGAGGTGCGGGCGACCTCGGCCGCCCGCACCTGCGGCGACGGCGTCGCCGTCACGCCCCCGGGTACGTCCACGGGGTCCAGGCGCCGTCGAGGAACCTCGTGGCGCTCGGCCTGATCTCGACGTGGCCGTACTCGGCGACCGGCGCCTTCTCCGCCCAGGCGAGCGCGGCGTCGAGGTCCGGCACGTCGATGACGACGATCCCGCCGAGCTGCTCCTTGGTGTCGGCGAACGGGCCGTCCTGGACGAGCAGCTCGCCGGTCGCGCGCGTGATCGTCGTCGTGGTCGAGCTGGGTGTGAGCACCTCGGCCGACCTGAGCACCCCGGCGGCGTCGAGCGCCTTGGCGTAGGCGTCGAACGCCGCCATCCCCTCGGCGAGGGCCTCCTCGCCCAGCTCCTCGGCGCTCATCTCCGGGTAGTGCAGCAGCAGTGCGTACCGCATGTCGTCATCCTCCTCGTCTCGGTCCGTGCACGGAAGTGACGATCGAGACCACGCCCGACAGACACGCGGCCCGAACCCGTCGCTCGATGCGCTCGCGACCCCGGTGCAACCGTTTGTCACGCCGTCGAGCGACCGATCCGCGTCGCGGACCGGCTCAGTCCTCCGGGTCGTAGCCGAGGTTGGGGGCGAGCCACCGCTCCGCCTCGGCGAGGGTCCACCCCTTGCGGGCGGCGTAGTCGGCCACCTGGTCGCGGCCGAGCCGGCCGACGACGAAGTAGCGCGACTCCGGGTGCGAGAAGTAGAACCCGCTCACCGACGCCCCGGGCCACATCGCCATCGACTCGGTCAGCTCGATGCCGGTGCTCGCGCGCACGTCCAGCAGCTCCCAGATCGTGCGCTTCTCGGTGTGCTCGGGGCACGCCGGGTAGCCGGGGGCGGGCCGGATGCCGCGGTAGCTCTCGGCGATGAGGGCGTCGTTGTCGAGCGTCTCCTCGGGTGCGTAGCCCCAGAGCTCGGTACGGACGCGCTGGTGCATCCGCTCGGCGAAGGCCTCCGCGAGCCGGTCGGCGAGCGACTCGAGCAGGATCGCGGAGTAGTCGTCGAGCGCCGCGCGCAGCTCGGCGACCTTCTCGGCGGCCCCGAGCCCCGCCGTCACCGCGAACGCCCCGACGTGGTCGGGGAGCCCGGTCTCGACCGGGGCGACGTAGTCGGACAGGCAGCGGTTGGGGACGCCCTCGCGGTGCTCGCCCTGCTGGCGCAGGTGGTGCAGCGTCGTCAGCGGCTCGGTGCGCTCCTCGTCGGTCCACACCACCACGTCGTCCCCGACGGCGTTGGCCGGGAACAGCCCGACGGTGCCGGACGCCCGCAGCCACCCCTCCTCGACGATCGTGTCGAGCATCCGCTGCGCGTCGTCCCACAGCCTGCGCGCCGCCTCCGACGTCGCCGGGTTGTGGAGGATGTCGGGGAACCGGCCGCGCAGCTCCCAGGAGGCGAAGAACGGGCTCCAGTCGATGTAGGAGCGCAGCTCCGCGAGCGGGTAGTCGGTGAACGTGTGCACGCCGGGCTGCCGCGGGGCGGGCGGCGTGTAGCCCTCCCAGACGATCGGGGTGCGGCGCTCGCGGGCGACCTCCAGCGGCACGATCGGGCGGTCGTCCTTCTTCGCCGCGTGGCGCGCGCGCAGCGCGTCGTAGTCGCGCGCGACATCGGCCACGAGCGCGTCGCGGCGGTCGTCGGACAGCAGCGCCGCCACCACCGGGACGGCGCGCGAGGCGTCCTTCACCCACACCACCGGGTGCTCGTAGCGCGGCGAGATCTTGACGGCGGTGTGCGCTCGCGACGTCGTCGCGCCACCGATGAGCAGCGGGATCGTGAAGCCCTGCCGCTGCATCTCGGAGGCGACGTGGACCATCTCGTCCAGCGACGGCGTGATGAGCCCCGACAGCCCGATGGCGTCGGCGCCGACCTCGCGCGCGGTGTCGAGGATCTTCTGCGCCGGCACCATCACCCCGAGGTCGACGACCTCGTAGTTGTTGCACTGCAGCACGACGCCCACGATGTTCTTGCCGATGTCGTGCACGTCGCCCTTGACCGTCGCCATGACGATCGTGCCGCGGGCCGGTGCGTCGTCGGACTTCTCGGCCTCGATGTAGGGCACGAGGTGGGCGACCGCCTTCTTCATGACGCGCGCGGACTTCACGACCTGCGGCAGGAACATCTTCCCGGCGCCGAACAGGTCGCCCACGACGCCCATGCCGTCCATGAGCGGGCCCTCGATGACCTCGAGCGGTCGCCCGCCGGCGGCCGCGATCTCCTGGCGCAGCTCCTCGGTGTCGTCGACGACGTGGTCGTCGATGCCCTTGACCAGCGCGTGCGTGATCCGCTCCCGCACCGGCAGCGAGCGCCACTGCTCGAGCGTGGCCTCGGCCGCCGCGCCGCTGTCGGCGTACTCGCCGGCGATCTCCAGCAGCCGCTCGGCGGCGTCGGGGCGGCGGTCGAGCACCGCGTCCTCGATGCGCTCGCGCAGCTCGGGGTCGATCTCGTCGTAGACGGCGAGCGCACCCGCGTTGACGATCCCCATGTCCATGCCGGCGCGGATCGCGTGGAAGAGGAAGACGGCGTGGATCGCCTCGCGCACCGCGTTGTTGCCGCGGAAGGAGAACGAGACGTTCGAGACGCCGCCGCTGACGAGCGCACCCGGCAGGTTCTCCTTGATCCAGCGGGTGGCCTCGATGAAGTCGAGCCCGTACCGGGCGTGCTCCTCGATGCCGGTCGCGATCGCGAACACGTTGGGGTCGAAGATGATGTCCTCGGGCGGGAACCCGACCTCCTCGACGAGGATCCGGTAGGCCCGCGAGCAGATCTCCTTGCGCCGCTCCAGGTCGTCCGCCTGGCCGTTCTCGTCGAACGCCATGACGACGACGGCGGCCCCGTACCGCCGGCACAGCCGCGCCTGCGCGACGAACGACTCCTCGCCCTCCTTGAGGGAGATCGAGTTGACGATCGGCTTGCCCTGCACGCAGCGCAGCCCGGCCTCGATGACCTCCCACTTCGAGGAGTCGACCATCACCGGGACGCGGCTGATGTCGGGCTCGGAGGCGACCAGGCGCAGGAACCGGTCCATGGCCGCGACGCCGTCGATCATGCCCTCGTCCATGTTGACGTCGATGACCTGGGCGCCGGCCTCGACCTGCTGACGGGCGACGGCGAGCGCGGCGGCGTAGTCGCCGTCGCGGATCAGCCGGCGGAACCGGGCGGAGCCGGTGATGTTCGTGCGCTCGCCGACGTTGACGAACAGCGAGTCGGCGTCGATCGTGAGCGGCTCCAGCCCGGCGAGCCGCAGCGCGGGGGAGGGCTCGGCGGGGCGACGCGGCACGGCGTCGCGCACGGCCTCCGCGAACGCCGCGATGTGGTCGGGCGTCGTGCCGCAGCAGCCGCCGACGACGTTGAGGAGGCCGGAGCGGCCGAGCTCGGCGACGACGGCCGCCATCGACTCCGGGGTGTCGTCGTACTCGCCGAACGCGTTGGGCAGACCGGCGTTGGGGTAGCAGGAGACGAAGGTGTCGGCGACCCGCGAGAGCTCGGCCAGGTAGGGCCGCATCTCCTCGACGCCGAGGGCGCAGTTGAGCCCGACGGCGAGCGGGCGGGCGTGCCGCACCGAGTTCCAGAACGCTTCCGTCACCTGGCCCGAGAGGGTGCGGCCCGAGGCGTCGGTGATCGTCCCGGAGACGATGACCGGCCAGCGGCGGCCACGCTGCTCGAACAGGGTCTCGAGCGCGAAGATCGCCGCCTTGGCGTTGAGGGTGTCGAAGATGGTCTCGACGAGCAGCAGGTCGGCGCCGCCGTCGACGAGCCCTTCCGCCTGCTCGAGGTAGGCGTCCACCAGCTCGCCGAACGTGACGTTGCGGGCGGCGGGGTCGTTGACGTCGGGGGAGATCGACGCCGTCCGGTTGGTGGGGCCGAGCGCGCCCGCGACGAAGCGCGGGCGGCCGTCGGTGGCCTCGGCGGCGTCGCACGCCTCGCGCGCGAGCCTCGCGGCGGCGAGGTTCATCTCGCGGGCGAGGGCCTCCATGCCGTAGTCGGCGAGCGAGATGCGCTGCGCGTTGAAGGTGTTGGTCTCCACGAGGTCCGCGCCCGCGTCGAGGTAGGCGGCGTGGATGTCGCGCACGAGCACCGGCTGGGTGAGCACCAGCAGGTCGTTGTTGCCCTTGAGGTCGCTGGGCCAGTCGGCGAACCGGTCGCCGCGGTAGTCGGCCTCGGACAGGCCGTGCCGCTGGATCATCGTGCCCATCGCGCCGTCGAGGACCAGGACGCGCTCGCGCAGCAGCGCGGTGAGCGCATCGGTGGCGTCCGGGCGGACGAGGGCGGTGTCGGTCACGGGCATGCCTTCGGGGCGGTGGCGTGGGTGCCGGGCGGCTCGGGCCGGCCGCCCGAGGGACCTCGGCAGTCTAGGCACGGCGGCCGCGTCGTCGCGGGCTCAGGCCGCGCCGTACACGTATGTGGACGGCGCGCCCGGGTCCTCCCGCGGCCAGCGCGGCTCGCCGACGGCGCGCGCGAACCGCCGCAGCACGTCGATCATCGCCTCCGCCCGCCACGGCGGCCCCGGGGTGGGGCGGTAGGCGTAGAGCCAGTCGCCGTCGGCGACGACGGTGAGCTGCCGGTCGACGGCGAGGTCGCCGGCGACGGAGCGCACCGGCAGCGTCTCGACGGCGCGCGGGTCCTCGCTGAGCACCGCGAGGACGCCGTTGCGCACCTGGACGCGGGGCTCGCGCACCCGGTGCAACCCCGCGTAGCCGGGCAGCACGAAGGCGTCGATGCCCGCGCGCAGCATCGTGCGGGGCAGGCCCTGCCCGGTGCGCAGCGCCGCCACCTGGTAGCGGTTGACGACGTCGCCGTGCGTGTGCTCGAAGGTGAGGGCCGCGGCCTCGGACCCCTCGACGACGAACCGCGCGACCTGCCGCATCCGGGCGTTGCGGCGGACCGGACCGGTGTCCAGGTCGCCCGGCGCCGGCGGGTGGGCGAACGGTGGCAGCGTCCACGCGGCCGCCAGCGCGTCGTCCTGCTCGGAGTACAGCCACCCGTGGGCTTGGGCGTGCCGGCGCATCGAGCCGCGGGCGCGCAGCCCGCCCACGACGCCCGCAGCCGCGGCCACGACCGCGAGCGCGACGAGCGGGGCTGGCATCGGTTCCTCCGGTGGCCGGTGTGCGCGGTGGCTCCCCTACGGTAGGCGTCATGACGGGCACTGCCGCGCCGCGCGTGATCCACACGGCCCAGGCGCTGGTCGACGAGGTCGTCGAGATCCCGGGTCTTCCCGAGCGCGGAGCCAACGCCGTCGCGATGAGCAGGACCCGGTACGCGGCGTCGGCGGTCAACGTGCTGCTGGCCGCGGCCCGCTCGGGCGCGGCCTGCGTGCACGCGGGCAGCGTCGGCACCGGCCCGAACGGCGACCTGGTGCGCGAGACGCTCGCGGCCGAGGGCGTGGCGGTGAGCTCGCCCCCGGTGCCGGACGCCGACACCGGCACCTGCCTGGTGCTGCTGGAGCCGAGCGCCGAGCGCACGTTCATCACGGTGCAGGGCGCCGAGCGGCGCATCACCGTGGCCAGCCTGGCGACGGCCCGGCCGGCGCCGGGCGACGTCGTGTGCGTGAGCGGCTACAGCATGTTCGGGGCGACCCGCGACCCGCTGGTCGCCTGGCTCGGGCAGCTGCCGGTCGACGCGCTGGTCGTCGTCGACCCGGGTGCGCCGTTCGCCGAGCTCGACGACGCGACGCTCGACGCCTGCCTCCGGCGCACCGGCGTGTGGACCGGCAACGCCGACGAGGCCGACGACCTCGCGCGCCGGGCCGCGGGCGACCCGCTCCGGGCGCCCGGCACCGAGGCGATGCCGATCGCCGACGCGGCACCCGCGGTCGCGGCCGCGCTGCCCGACGGCGCCGTCGTCGTCGTGCGCGACGGCCCCGCGGGGTGCGTGGTGCACGCCGACGGCCGGACGACGACGTTCCACGGCTTCCCGCAGACGCCGGTCGACACCAACGGTGCGGGCGACACCCACACCGGGGTGCTGGTCGCGGAGGTCGCGCGCGGCACGGCCTGGGAGGTCGCCGCGACCCGCGCGAACGCCGCGGGCGCCATCAAGGTGACCCGGCGGGGTCCCGCCACGGCACCGACGGCGGCGGAGATCGACGCGTTCCTCGCCGCGATCTGACCGCCGCAGGTCCGCCGGGCGGCGTCGAGCAGGTCAGGCCTCGTACGCCCGCAGGAAGACGTCGACGCCCGCGTCGGTCGCCGCGCGGACGGCACCGTCGTCGCCGGCGTGCGCGCCGCATCCGGTCAGGTCGGCGAGCGTCGCCTGCGTGAGCGCGAGCAGGTGGCGCGCGGCGAGCGAGGCGTCCGGGATGCGCAGCGCCCCGGTGTTCGCGAGCATCGCGAGGCGTCCGGCGAGGGCCTCGAGGACGGGCTCGTAGCCCGCTCTCTGCACGAGCGTGACGACCTCGGGGTCGCGCCGGCTCTCGGCGAGGGCGAGCCGCGACAGCGAGGCGGTGCACCCGGAGCGGTGGGGCGCCGCCAGGGCGTAGGCGAGGTCGTGCAGGGCGGCACGCCAGCGATCGGCCCCGAGGTCGAGGTCGCGGACGGCGTCGTAGGACGCCTCGTAGAGCTGTCGCGCGATGTCGGCCAGGGTGTCGCGGAACAGCTGCTCCTTGCTGCCGAAGTAGGCGTAGATCGTCGGCTTGGAGACGCCGGCGGCGGCGGCGATCGCGTCCACGCTCGCGCGCTCGTACCCGACGTCGCCGAACACCGGTCCGGCGGCGTCGAGGATCGCCCGGCGCTTGTCGGTGCGCAACGCCGTCTCCACCATGACCCGAGCCTACCCGACGGGTCTTGACACTTGACTACACCGTACAGTTAAGTTGGCGACCGTGACAGTTAGAACGACGACGGAGCCCCGTCCCGTCGAGGTCTGGGGAACGCAGCAGAGGCTCGTGCTGGCGGCGATGTCGCTCGCCGCTCTCATGGCGGTGCTCAACGGCACGACCGTGACCGCCGCGCTCGAGGCGCTCGCGCCCGAGCTGGGCACCTCGATCTCGGGCGTCGTGTGGGTGACGACCGTCTACCTCGTCGCCGCCTCGGTGTCGGTGCCGCTGGTCGGCTGGCTCACCGACCGGTGGGGATCGACGCGTGTGCTGCAGGTGGGCCTGGTGGGCTTCGTGGCCGGGTCGGTGCTGTCGGGCTTCGCATGGGACCTGCCGAGCATGGTCGTCTTCCGCTTCGTCCAGGGCCTGGCCGGCGGCATGCTCGAGCCTGCGTCGCTCGCGATCGTCGGCGCGATCGCCCCGAAGCCGCGCCTCGGGCGCGTGATGGGACTGATGTCGCTGGTCATCAACGCCGGTCCCGTGGTCGGGCCGCTCGTCGGGAGTGCGCTGGTGGCGGCGGAGCAGTGGCGCTGGATCTTCTGGGTGAACGTCCCGCTCGGGCTGGTCACCGGTGTCGTCGCGTGGCGGCTGCTGCCGCGTGTGCGCGGGACGGCAGCCGGTGCGGGCGTCGACGTCGTCGGGCTGCTGCTGCTCCCGCCGGGGTTCGTGCTGGTGCTGCTCGGCCTCAACCGCTGGGGCGTCGGCGCACCCCCGGGCCTCGTGGCCGTGCTCGTCGCCCTCGGCGCCGCGCTCCTCACCGCCTACGTCGCCCACGCCCGTCGGCACGCCCGTCCGTTGCTCGACGTCGGCCTGCTGAGGATCCGTGCGTTCGCGGCCGCGCTCGCGGTCATGAGCACCGTGGGGCTGACGATGTACACCCAGCTCACGGTGCTGCCCGTGGTGGCGGTGCGCGACCTCGGGCTCGGCGCCGCGTGGGCGGGGCTCCCGGTCGCGGTGCTCGGCGTGGGGCTGATGGTGTCGATGACGCTGGGCGGCCGGGCGAGCGACGCGCTCGGCACCCGGGTGCTGGTCGTGGGCGGGGCCTCGGTCACCGCGGTCGCCGCGGTGACGGTCGTGCTGGTGCGGCAGGTCTGGCCGGTGCCGGCCGTGCTGGCGGTGCTGCTCGTCCTCGGTCTGGGCTTCGGGTGCGTCGCCGCGCCGTCGTTCGCGAGCGTGTACCGCGTGCTGCCGGAGGCCTCGATCGCCCAGGGCACGGCGGCCCTGTTCATCGTGGTCCAGCTGTTCGCGTCGGCCGGCGTCACGATCGTCGGGTTCCTCACCGCGACCGCGAGCGATCCCGGTGGCGTCGCGTACGTGGTCGTCGCGGCGCTGGCCGTGGTCGCGGTCGCGCTGTCGCGGTTGCTCCCGGGCCGGCCGACGGCGTGAGCGCCGGTCTGCGTGGCGTCAGCCGTCCTCGCTGATCAGCCCCGACCCCTTGATGACGATCCAGACCCAGCCGGCGGCGACGTCCGCCGTCGGGAGCGGGGAGATGTCGAGCCAGGCGCGGATCGTGGCGAGCGCTGCGCCCGAGATCGCGGCCGCCGCGAGCTCGGTCGGCACCCCGACGAGGTCGTGCGGGCCGCCGCGCTCGACCGCGGCGACGATGATCGACTGCAGCCGCCGCGACATCCGCACCTGGATCGCGGCGGAGCCGTTCTCGCCCAGCAGCATCCGGTAGAGGTCGGCGTTGGCCTCGACGTGACGCAGGTACTCGAGCAGGATCCGCGCGCCCTCCGCCTCGGTGATCGCCGCCTCGTCGGCACCGATCGCCTCGTCGATGACGGCGTCCAGCGCGTCGGCGAGGAGGGTGTTCTTGTCGGAGTAGTGCTGGTAGTAGGTGCTGCGGTTGACGCCCGCGCGCTCGGCGATGTCAGACACCGAGATCTCGTCCAGCGGGCGCTCGCGGGCGAGTGCGAAGAGGGCCTCGCGCAGGCTGCGCCGCGTCCGGGCGATGCGAGGGTCCACGCCCGCATGGTCCCACACCGTGACGCTCAACACAACAACTGTCGGTTATCCGACAGAAGTGGTTGACTGGAGGACGGCTCGTTCCCGTCCAGGCTTGTGAAAGGCACCTCAGTGGCCAACCTGCTCTACCGGATCGGTGTGGGGGCCGCGCGACGCGCGTGGCTCGTCATCGTGTCGTGGGTCGTCCTGCTCGGCGTCGCCGCGGGGGCCTTCCTCGCCTTCGGCGGCACCCTGGTCAGCTCGTTCTCGATCCCCGGCACCGAGACCGACCGCGTCAACCAGCTGCTCGAGTCCGAGCTCGGCACCAGCGGCTCCAGCGCCAGCGTCGTGTTCCGGTCCGACGACGGCGCCGCGCTCGACGCCGACCAGCAGCAGGGGATCGCCGACACCCTCGCGGAGGTCTCCGCGCTCGACGGCGTCGCGAGCACCGTCGACCCGTTCGCGACCGTCGCGCAGATGCAGCAGCAGGCCACCGACCTGCAGGCGCAGCTCGACGAGAACGCGGCCAGCACGACGCTGCTCACCGAGAACCTCGCCGAGCTGGAGGCCGGGCTCGCCCAGGCCCAGGCCGGCGGCGCCCCGCAGGCGCAGGTCGACGAGCTCGCCGCGCAGGTCGAGGAGCTGCAGACGCAGCTCGGCGGCCTGCAGGTGCAGAAGGAGCAGCTCGAGCTCGGCCAGCAGCTGATGTCGTTCGCCTCCGAGATCCGCACGGTCTCCGACGACGGCAGCACCGCGATCGGCGTCGTCATGTTCGAGGGCGACAGCATCGGTGTCGCGCAGGAGGTCAAGGACGCCGTCATCGCGACCGTCGAGGCCGCGACGCCCGACGGCGTCACCGCGAGCTTCTCCAGCCAGATCGCGACCTCGGTCGAGGGCATCGTCGGCGTCGGCGAGATCGCCGGTCTGCTGCTCGCCGCGATCGTGCTGCTGGTCATGTTCCGCGCCGTGCTGCCCGCCGTCACGCCCGTGCTGTCGTCGCTGGTGGGTGTCGGTGTGGGCGTCGCGGCCGCGATGGCGTTCTCCGACGCCGTCGAGATGACGTCGGTGACGCCGGTGCTCGGCCTCATGCTGGGCCTGGCGGTCGGGATCGACTACTCGCTGTTCATCCTCAACCGGCACCGCACCCAGGTGCGCGGCGGGATGCCGGTGCGCGAGTCGATCGGGCTGGCCAACGGCACCGCGGGCAACGCGGTCGTGTTCGCCGGGGCCACCGTGTTCGTGGCGCTGCTGGCCCTCAACGTCTCCGGGATCGGGTTCCTCGGCCTCATGGGCACGGTGGCCGCCGGCTGCGTGCTGGTCGCGGTGCTGGTCGCCGTCACCTTCACGCCCGCGCTGCTCGGCCTGATCGGGGAGCGGGTGCTGCGCCGGTCGGCGCGCGGTGCCGCGCCGGTGCGTGCGGTGGTCCCCGGGCCGATGAAGACCTCGCACGCGGTGCTCGCGATCGTCGCCGGCGCCGTCGCGCTGGGCGTCGTGGCGCTGCCCGCGCTCGACATGCGGCTCGGTCTGCCCGACGGGTCGACCGAGGCCGCCGACAGCACCCAGTACCAGGCGTACTCGATCACCGCCGAGCAGTTCGGCGCGGGTCAGAACGGCCCGCTGCTGGTCACCGCGTCGCTCGCCGAGCCGATGTCGGAGCTCGACCAGCTCCCCACCCAGGTCGCGATCGCCGGGGCGCTCATGGAGCAGGACGACGTCGTCGCCGTCGCGCCGGTCGGGATCTCCGACGACGCGGACTTCATCGCCTTCCAGGTCGTGCCGACCGACGGTCCGTCGAGCGAGTCCACCGAGGAGCTCGTGCACACGCTGCGCGACCTCGAGGTGCTCGACGGCGACGCCACCCTCGGCGTCGCGGGCTTCGCGTCGGGCAACATCGACGTCAGCGAGCGGCTGGGGGAGACGCTGCCGCTCTACCTGCTGGTGGTCGTCGGGCTCTCGCTCGTCATCCTCGTCGTCGTGTTTCGTTCGCTGGTGCTGCCGCTGCTGGCCACCGCCGGGTTCGTGCTCTCGCTGGTCGCGGCGCTGGGCGCCACCACCGCGATCTTCCAGTGGGGCTGGCTGGGCTCGGTGTTCGGCGCCAACGAGCCGGGCCCGCTGCTCTCCTTCGCGCCGCTGATCATCACCGGCGTGCTGTTCGGGCTCGCGATGGACTACCAGCTGTTCCTGGGCTCGGGCATGCGCGAGGCGTACGCCCACGGCACGCCGGCCCGCGCCGCCGTGACGGCCGGCCGGCACCAGAGCCGCGCCGTCGTCATCGCCGCCGCGTCGATCATGATCGCGGTCTTCGGCGGCTTCACCTTCTCCCACCTCACGATGATCCGGCCGCTGGGCTTCGGGCTCGCGGTGGGCGTGCTCGTCGACGCGTTCGTGGTGCGGCTACTGCTGGTCAGCGCCGTCATGCACCTCGTCGGGGACAAGGTCTGGTGGCTGCCGCGCTGGCTCGACCGGATCCTGCCGAACGTCGACGTCGAGGGCGCCGCGCTCGAGCGCGAGCACCCGGTGCCCGCCGCGGACGACGAGCGGCCGCCTGCCGATGCGGAGGCCTCGGTCCCGGCCTGACACCGGTGACCGTCACGATCGTGAGCCCGCGCCCCACCCCCCGGGGGTGCGGGCTCACCCCTGTCGAGGGGTGGGCCGAGCGGCGGCGCGTCGGCGCCGCGACGCGGTGAGGACCCCGGACGCACGACGGCGGCCCTCCCGAAGGAAGGGCCGCCGTCGACGTGTACCGGACGAGGCAGTCGCCTCTCGGCGCGAGGCCGCTCGTAGCGGCTGAGGGTGAAGCCCGGGGGACATGCACCTCGCCGGCACGACTGGTCCAACGCGGGCACCCCTGGGGTTGTTCCCGGCCCGGTGAGGTCTCTCGGTGAGACCGGTCAGTCGGCGTGCTCGTCGGGCGCGCTCTCCTCGGGCTGGACGGTCCAGGACGGCGGCTCGTCCTTCCCGCTCTCCTCGTCCTCCTCGGCCTTGTCGCTGGTCTCCTGGACGATGCCGGGCGCGTGGTGCACGGGCGCGTAGATCGCGTAGAGGCGCAGCGGCTCGTCGCCGATGTTGACCACGTCGTGCCAGGTGCCGGCCGGGACCTGGATCGACCACCCGTCGGCGACCTCCTGCTCGAAGTCGAGCTGGTCCTCGGCCGGGCCCATGACCGCCCGCCCGCGCCCGGCGTCGACGCGCAGGAACTGGTCGGTGCCGTGGTGGACCTCCAGGCCGATCGACTCCCCGACCGGGATCGACATCAGGGTGACCTGGAGGTACCTCCCGGTCCAGGCCACGGTCCGGTAGGTCGTGTTCTCCCGGGTGGCGGTCTCGATGTCGAACGCGTGCGGGCGAGGCCCGATGTCCTCGATCGTCATGGCTGCTCCTCTCGTGCCGGACGTCGGCGTCCGGGTCACAGCATCATCCACCCCAGGCGGCCGGCGCGGGCCCCGCGAGCCGTACCGACGCAGGAATGCCCGTGCGCAGGGGAGCCCCGTCCGGGAGGATCGCCGGATGGCTGAGGAGGAGAAGGCGGACGACGTCGCGATCGCGTGGGAGCAGGGACGCGCCACCAACCTGGAGAACTGGGAGGAGCGGGTCCCGATCCACGAGCGCGACTACGGCCTCGAGGAGTACCGCGCCGACCCGGACCACCTGAGCCCGGTGGTGCGGCACGACCTCGCCGCGCTCGCGCCCTTGCTGCCCGCCGGCACCGTGGCGGGGCTCGACCTCTGCCACCTGCAGTGCCACATCGGCACCGACACGCTGTCGTTCGCACGTGCCGGCGCTCGTGTCACGGGCGTGGACTTCTCGCCGTCGGCGCTCGCGACGGCGGCGCGGCTGGCCGACGAGCTGGGGCTGCGGGCCACATGGGTCGAGAGCGACGTGCTCGAGGCGGCGAGCGCCGTCGAGGGCTGGTTCGACGTCGTCTACACCAGCATCGGGACGATCAGCTGGCTGGCCGACCTCGACCGGTGGGCCGCGCAGATCGCCGGGCTGCTGCGCCCGGGCGGTGTCTTCTACTTCCGCGACGCCCACCCGACGCTGCTGACGATCGACCCCGACGCCGACGGGCTCCTCGTCCGCGACCGCTACTTCGCCAACGGGCTCGCGCAGCGGTGGGAGAGCGAGTTCACCTACACCGGCGACACCCGGATGCAGAGCACGCGCACCTACGAGTGGCCGCACCCGGTCTCGGAGATCGTCAACGCGCTCCTCGGCGCCGGGCTGCACGTCGTCCGCCTCGACGAGGGCCGCACCCTGCCGTGGCGGTACAGCCCGCGGATGGTCGACGTCGGCGACGGCCAGTGGGCCTGGCCGGGCGACGAGCCCGACCTGATCCCGTGCACGCTCACCGTGGTCGCTCGCTCCGCGGGCTGAGCCCGCCACGGGGCCGTCGCGCACGTCGACATGCATCGGCATCGCTGGTGCGGCTGGTGGTGTCCTGCACGCCTCGTCGAGGCCTCGTCCGCCGGCTGAGCGCACGGAGCAGCGCCAGCAGCGCGGGTGTTGCGGCCTGCTCGTTATCGATTCGTGATTGAGACGTGTCTTGACGGTTTGTCAATACGTGTATCGTTCGGCCCATCACGTCGTTGAAGTCTGCACTGTCTGCAGACCGTATCGCTGAGGGGACATGGCGATCATGGGGGTTGATGCTGCGCGCCGTCGCGCAGGTAGGGGACGTCGGGCTCGGTTCGCTGCGGCATGGGCCGCGCTCACCGCGCTGCTGGCCTCGACGTCCATCGGTGCTGCGCCCGCGTGGGCCGACACCGTCTACGAGCTCGAGGGCCACTGGGAGGCGGACACGCCGTCGGTCGTCCAGACCGGCGGCGCCGTCTCGGCGCGGTGGTACTTCAACCTCAACGACGACGCACCGGCGCCCGGCAACGAACCGGTCGAGCCGAACGTCTTGACAGTCTCGGCTGTCGGGGCGGTCTTCGACGCCATCCCGCCGGCGTGCGCGGTCGAGGGCGTGGATCCCGTCTCGCAGATCCTCGACGACGGCGCGACGCTGCTGTGCAACGTCGGCACCGAGCAGCAGGGCACGGCCGTGACGCTGAGCACCGGCATGCGGGTCACCGCGGCCACCGGCGAGCAGGTCACCGCGTCGGCCGAGATCGGCGGCCAGACCGTCGACCTCGCGCCGCTGACGGTCCAGAACGCCTTCCTGCAGGACATCTACTGGGAGACCAACGCCAACCAGCGCACCTCGGGCTCCGGTTTCCGGATCTTCGAGTTCAACTGGACGATCTTCCACGGCACCGGGTCCCCGGCCGGACCGAGCTCGGTGACCTATGAGCTCAACGTCACCAACACGGTCAGCGGGACCACCCAGCTGCCGACCGACCCCTGCCAGGCGTTCGGCACCGGCACGGCGTCCGGGCACCCGTGGTCGGACCCCTCGCGCCCGGCCGAGCAGACGGCACCGTTCGTGGGTTCCTGCACGCTCACCAGGAACTCCAACACGAGCTTCACGCTGACGATCGAGGGCATCGACTACAGCAAGGCGCAGGTCCCGACGCTGGACTCCACCGGCCGTGCGCTGCCGACCGACCGGCAGGCGGTGGCCTCCGGCATCATCCGGATCCGCCTCAACACCTCCGCCAACAGCGGGCAGATGTCGGTGACCGCCAGCACCCCCACCTACGAGGCGGTCGACGGCAGCACGATCACCGACAACGGCTCCAACAACACCTCGACGCAGGCGTGGACGAGCGGTGTCCACTACGGCGGCTGGCGAGGCAGCAACAACTGGGGGGACACCCTGCGGCTCGCGCGTGGCACCGACTGGTGGGTCGACACCTCGCTCACGCTGCCCAACGCAACGCCCCTGGGCACGCAGGCAGGGAGCTGCCTGATCCTGGACACCCGGTACGTGGTCTTCAACGGCCAGGTCGAGACCGTCGACAGCCTCAACGGCTGGGCCGACCTGAACCTGCCCGTCCAGTACTACGTCGCCAACAGCGGCGCACCGCGTCTGGACCCCACCAGCCCGACCTACGACCCGAACCTCGCGACGCCGTGCGGGTCCACGGCCAACTGGACCTCGACGATGCCGGACGACCCGAGCACGGTCTGGGCGATCCGGACGACGTACAACCCGCAGCCGCTGAGCGCCTCCCGGGTGTACCTGCGCGCAGGCGTCACCATCCGCGAGGACGTCGAGGTCGGCCAGGACGTGTGGATGTTCTCGGCCTTCATCCCCCCGGCGGGCTCCACCTCCGAGTGGACGTACCCGAACCGGGCGACGACCGGGACGGCGCCGGCCGCAGCCACACCGACTCCGGACGCGCGCTACCCGTTCTCCTACGCCGGCCGCGACATCATGCGGGTCATCGGGCTGGAGCCCAGCATCAGCAAGCAGGTCAGCCCGACCGTGGTGGACCCGGGTGGCACGGCCACGTACACGCTGACGTACTCCGCCGACGGCGTCGGTGCCGTCGAGCCGACGGTGGACGACTACGAGATCGTCGACACGCTCCCGGAGGGCGCGACCTACGTCGCCGGCTCGGCGACGCCCGAGCCCGCGCTGTCGACGGTCGGCGGACGCCAGGTGCTCACCTGGACGCTGGACGGCGTCGAGACGAACGCGCAGCACACGCTGAGCTACCAGGTCGAGTTCGACAGCGACATCGCCGGCGGGTCGGTGCTGCCCAACGAGGTGCGGTCCAGCGTGGACGGCCAGAGCAGCTCGGTCGCGACGGCGAGCGTCACCATCAACGACGCCGGGACGACCCAGGTGATCAAGACCGCCGACCAGGCGTTCATCCCGAACCTCGCCGGTGACGGTGTGGGTGAGGGGTCCTGGACCGTGCAGATCATCTCCCGCGACCCCTCGTCGCAGGACTTCACCGACACCATCGACATCCTTCCCTACGACGGGGATGGCCGCGGGACGAGCATCACCGGCACCTACGTGCTCGCCGGCCCGGTGACCCTGTCCGGCTCGGGGACGGTGTACTACACCACCGCCGACCCGACCACGTTGACCGACGACCCCGCCGACCCGATGCACGGCAGCGCCGGTGACCCCACGGGCAGCACCGTCGACTGGACCGACGAGTTCACCCCGGGTGCCACCGCGGTGCGGGTCATCACCGGTGCCCTCGCGCCGTTCGAGACCCACGCGTTCACGATCCCGATCGTCACCGACGGCATGGTGGGCGGCGACGTGCTGGTCAACCGTGCCCAGGGTCGCGCCGAGCACACGCGGCTGGTGATGCGCACCTCGGCCGAGACGCAGATCGCGAACTACTACTCGGTGAACCTCAAGAAGTACGTGCAGGACGCCGACGGCGAGTGGCGCGACGCCAACGACCCGCTCGACTACCCCGTGTACAAGCTGGGTGACACGGTTCGCTACCGCATCGTGGTGGAGAACACCGGTCAGGGGACCGTGACCGGGCTCGTCATCACCGACGACCTGTTCCCGGAGGGTTCGTTCACGGTCGAGGAGCTCGCACCCGGTGAGACCGAGAGCCACGAGTTCTCGGTCACCATCGGCGAGGACGCGGACGACCAGGTCGTCAACACCGCCTGCGGTGAGGCCGACATCCCCGAGGACTCCGCCGTGGCGCCGACCGTCAACTGCGACCCCGCAGGGGTCGTGGTCGACGGCACCCCCACGCACTCCAAGGAGCTGGTGAGCGCGATCCCGACCGGCTCCGGCCAGTGGGAGCTGCTCTACCGGATCACGGTGGACAACGCCGACCCGTTCGCCACCACCTACTGGCTGGCCGACGAGCTGCGCTTCACCGACCAGGCGACGATCGTCTCGGCCGAGGTGACGAGCGCACCGGACGGAGTCACGCTCGCCGACCCTGCCTGGGACGGCCGGACGAACCTCGCGATCGCCTCGGCCGTGACGCTGGCCGGCAACGACGAGACCGACTACGAGCCGCACGTGTACGAGGTGACCGTCGTCGCTGAGGTGCCGCTGCAGCTCGACGGCGCCGGCACCGCCTCGGACCCGACCGACTGCCCCGCAGCCGGGTCGGACGCCGAGCAGGGCTTCAACAACACCTCCCAGCTGACCGACAGCACGGGCGGGACCGAGACCGACCAGGCGTGCGCGCCCATCCCCTCGATCGACATCGCGAAGGCGGTGACGGGCGGGCCGGTGCCCAACGGTGACGGCACCTGGACGGTGACCTACACGATCACAGCCAGCAACGCCGGCGCCGGCGCCGGCACCTACGACGTGACCGACCGCATGAGCGCCGAGGGCGACCTCGAGGTCGTCTCCGGCGAGGTCACCTCCGCCCCGGACGGTGTCGTGCCCAACGGCTCCTGGACCGGTCTCGGTGCCGAGGGCGCCCCGGAGAACGTCATCGCGTCCGATGTCGTGCTCCCGGCCGGCGGCACGCACACCTACCTGGTCGAGGTCGTCATCGGGCTGACGCCGGGGACCGAGGGTGCCCCGGTGATCACCGGGTGCGACGACCTCAGCGGCGACGAGCCGGGCGGTGTGTCCAACAGCGCCGACGTCACGCACAACGACCTGAGCGACAGCGCCGAGGCCTGCATCACGGTGGGCGTCGTCGTCGTCGACAAGACGATCTCCTCCGGTCCGACACCGAACGGCGACGGGACCTGGACCATCGTCTACGACCTCGTCGCCACCAACGTCGGCAGCGCCGAGGCGGACTACGACCTCAGCGACCGGCTGCGCTACGGCGACGGGATCGAGATCGTCAGCGCCGAGCTGACGACCGTCCCCGGCGGCGTGACGAGCAACCCCGCGTGGACCGGTCTCGGTGCCGAGGGCGCTGCGGAGAACGTCATCGCCTCCGGCGTCGGGCTCGCTGCGGGTGACGCCCACACCTACCAGGTCGAGGTCGTCGTCGAGATGGACGAGGACACCATCGACCCGGCGGCGCTGCAGTGCCCGCCCCCGGGTGCCGGTGGCAACGGCGGCCTGGCGAACTCCGTCAGCCTCGACAGCAACGGCATCGTCTCTCGCGACGAGGTGTGCGCGAGCCTGCCGCTGATCGATGTCGACAAGACGATCGCCGACGGTCCGGCAGCCAACGGCGACGGCACCTGGACGATCACCTACGCGCTGACGGTGACCAATGCCGGGCAGGCCGCAGGTGACTACGACCTGACCGACCAGCTGCGGTACGGCCAGGGAGTCCTCGTCGAGTCGACCGAGGTCGTCGCCGCGCCGGACGGCGTCGAGACCAACGGCGACTGGACCGGCCAGGGTGCCGCCGGCGCCGCCGAGAACGTCATCGCCGCTGCGGTGACGCTCCCGGCGGGCGAGACCCACACCTACGAGGTGCAGGTCGTGGTGTCGCTGGACGAGGCCGCCGTCTCCGCGGGCGCGCTCGAGTGCCCCGAGCCCGGTTCGGGCGAGCCCGGTGGCCTGGCCAACACCGCCGCGACGACCCACAACGGGGAGTCCCGCGACGACGAGGTCTGCGCGTCGCTGCCGCTGATCTCGATCGCCAAGTCGCTGTCCGGGGCCGTGGTCCCGGTCGACGGGCAGCCCGGTGTCTACGACGCGACGTACGAGATCACGGTGACCAACGCCGGCCCCGGCGCTGGCGCCTACGACCTCGACGACACCCTCGCCCCCGGTGAGGGCGTGACGGTCCTCGGTGTCCAGGACGTCACCACCGACGCCCCCGACGCCGTCCTCAACGACGGCTTCGACGGACTGAGCGACCCGCGGGTCGTCACCGACCAGCCGATCGCCGGCGCCGCCGGCGGGCCGGAGGTGCACACCTACGTGGTCACGGTCCGCTACGGGGTCGACCTGTCCGGCGTCGACGTGCCCGACACCGACGCCTGCACGACCGGCGCCGGCACCGTCCCCGGGGCGCTCAGCAACGTCGCGGCCACCACCTGGAACGGCTTCGTCGGGGAGGACGACGCGTGCGTCCGACCCGGCAAGCCGACCCTCGACAAGGCGCTGGTCTCCGCCACCCCGGTCGGCAGCGGCCAGTGGGAGGTGGTCTACGAGCTGACCGTCGGCAACGTCGGCGGCGAGGCCACCACCTACGACCTCGACGACGAGCTCCGGTTCGCCCCGGCGATCACCGTCGACTCGGTGAGCGTCACGGGGCCCGAGGGCGTCGACGTCAACCCCGCTTTCGACGGTGACGGCGATCAGCGCATCACCACCGGCGCCACGATCGGCGGCCTCGACGACGACGGGTACGCCCCGCACGTCTACGAGGTGAGGGTGCTGGCGAGCGTGCCGCTGCGCCTCGGCGACGTCGAGGAGGACGGCACCGGTTCGCCGTCCTGCACCGAGGCTCCCGGGAGCAACCAGCTCGACCAGGCGTTCAACAACGCCGCGGTCCTGACGGACGAGCTGGGCGGGACGCAGGTCGACACCGACTGCGCGCCGGTGCCCTCGATCGACATCGTGAAGTCGCTCGACGGCGCCCTCGTGCAGCAGCCGGACGGCTCCTGGCTGGTGCTCTACACCATCACGGTCAGCAACGACGGCGGTGCGGACGGTCTCTACGACCTCACCGACCGGCTCCGTTACGGCGCAGGCATCACGGTCACCTCCGCCACGGTGACCAGCACCCCGTCCGGTGTGGCTGCCTCCAGCAGCTGGACCGGCCAGGGCGCCGCCGACGCGGCTGAGAACGTCATCGTTGCCGGTGCGACGCTGCCCGCAGGGGCGACGCACACCTACACGGTGCAGGTGCGGGCCGCGGTCGACACCGACGCCGCGGACGACACCACGTTCAGCTGCCCCGAGCCGGGATCGGGTGAGCCCGGCGGGTTCGCCAACACCGCGGGTGTGGCGCACAACGGGCTCGGCGACTCCGCCGACACCTGCGCCGCACCCGAGACCCCGACCGCTCCGCCGGCCCCGCCGACGGGCGACGACCCCGACACCGGTGCGGGCGGCGCCGGTCAGGGGACCAACCGGCCCCCCTCGCTGCCCAGCACGGGTGTGACGATCGGGTTGGTGGCGGTGGCGGCCCTGCTGCTGCTGCTCGGTGCCGTCGCGCTCGCCGCTCGACGTCGCGCCGCTCGCTGACGCCACCGGACCAGAAGGCCCTGCCCGCTCCCCCCGCGCGGGCAGGGCCTTCTGCTCGACGGCGCCGGTGCGCGTGAGCCGACCGGCGGTCGCTGCCTACTCGCCCCAGCAGAGGCAGAACGGGTGGCCCGCGGGGTCGGCGTAGACCTGGAACCCCGACGGCGCGGTGAGGTCCTTGTGCTCGAGCGGGACTGCACCCAGGGCGACCGCCTCCTCGTGCGCGGCGGCGATGTCGTCGACCGTGATGTCGAGGTGCACCTGCTGGGGCTGCCCGTCGGGCCACTCGGGCCGGACGTGGTCGGGCGCCAGCTGCACGTCCATGACGTGCTCGCCGTCGACCGAGATCGTGTGCCAGTCCTCCTCGACCTCGACGGTGCCGCCCAGCAGGCCGGCCCAGAAGGCGCTGACCTCGTCGATGTTCGCCGCGTCCAGGACGGGGATCATGCTCGTCACTCGCATGACGGCGACGTTAGGCGAGGACCCGGACGGACCGGTTCCGGGTTGGCGAGGCGGCGTCGGGGTGCGGCGTGGTGCGTCAGGCGGTGGTGCGCACGCGCTTGGGCTTGCTGCGGGCCTTGAGCTCGGCGGCCTCCTGCGCCTTGGTGGCGGCGAAGGAGCAGATCGGGCAGGTCGCGAAGACGTGCCGCTGGGCGGGGCAGTACTCGCGGCCGAAGTAGATGATCTGCAGGTGGCGCCGGTTCCAGGTGGCCCGCGGGAACGCCTTCTTGAGGTCGGCCTCGACCTTCTCCACGGTCGTGCCGCGCGAGAGGCCCCAGCGGCGTGCGAGCCGGAAGATGTGGGTGTCCACCGGGAACGCGGGCACGTCGAACGCCTGCGCCATCACGACGCTCGCGGTCTTGTGGCCGACGCCGGCGAGGCCCTCGAGGAACTCCCAGTCCGGCACCAGCTCACCACCGGCCTCGACGATCTGGCCCGCCGCCGTCCAGACGTTGCGGGCCTTCGTCGGCGCGAGCCCGACCTCGCGGATCAGCTCGAGGATGCGCTCGGGCCCGAGTGCGTACATCTCCGCGGGCGTCGACGCCTCGGCGAACAGCGCGGGCGTGACCTCGTTGACCTTCTTGTCGGTGGTCTGCGCCGACAGCGCGACCGCGACGAGCAGCGTGTACGGGTTGACGTGGTCGAGAGGGATCGGCGGCTCCGGGTAGAGGTCGTCGAGGATCTGGCCGATTCGGTCCACCTTCTCCGCACGTCGCACGGGCTCACCGTAGCCGGAGCCTCCGACACCCGCCCGTGACGGCGGCGTCCTCCCGGCGCCGGGCGGCGTCGTGACCGGCGGTCCGCCCGCTCAGTCGCGCGCGCTCCGACGGCGTGCCCGCAGCAGCCCCACGAACGCCGCGCCCGCGAGCGCGATGACCACCGCGTTGACGCCGATGACGGCGGCCCAGCCGCCCCCGAAGCCGCTGGCCGCGAACGCCGGGTCGAGGCCCGCGACGTCGCCGGTGGCGATCCGGTCCGCGGTCGCCCCGGGTCCCACGAGACGGGCGATCGCCACGACCAGACCTGCGCCGAAGACCGCCATCACGACCGAGGTGACGCCGCTGCGGACGGTGTTGAGCAGGCCGGACATCATGCCGACGTGCTCGCCGCCGGCTCGGCTCATGAGCTGGGCGTCGCAGAGCCCGGTGAGGATGCCGGAGGCGACGCCGAGCAGCCCGGTCGGCACGAGTACCGCCCACGGCGCCGGGTGCGTGGCCAGCGCCGCCAGCCCGAGCAGCGCCACCGCCATCAGGCCCAGCCCGAGCGCGACGGCGCGCGCGGGCGAGCCGCCACGCGTCACCCAGCGGGAGGCGAGCACAGGGGTGACGAAGATCGGCACGGTGAACGCGAGCATCCAGGTCCCCGCCGGCCCCGCCTCGACACCGCGCACGACGAGCAGGTACGTGGGGAGATAGACCGTGAACCCGGCGAGGCCGGCACCGCCCAGCACGCTCGCGAGCAGCCAGGCGGCGATCCGCCGGTCCTTGAGCAGCCCGAGGTCGAGCAGCGGGTCCGGCGCGCGCAGGCAGCGCACGACGAAGGCGGCGAGCACGAGTCCCGCCCCGACCAGCTCGCCGACGACGACGAAGGTCGGCCCCGCCGTCGTGCCGCTCGAGATGCCGAGCAGCAGCAGGCTGAGCCCGGCGGCGAGCAGCACGGCGCCGGCGACGTCGAGGCGGCGCGGCTGCGAGGCGCGGCTCTCCTCGATGAGGTAGGTGCTGACCACCATGAGCGCCGAGACGCCCGCGAGCACCGCGAACGTGCCGCGCCAGCCCGTCTCGGCGACGATCCAGCCGGCCGCCGTCGGGCCGAACGCCATCCCGATGCCGCCCGCCGCGCCGCACAGCGCGAACGCGCGCACGCGGTCGGCACCGTCGAAGGAGCTCGCGAGCACCGCGGCGCCGCAGGCCATCAGCCCCGCGGAGCCGACGCCGGCGAGGACACGGGCGGCGTCGAGGACGCCGATCGACGGCGCGACGGCGGCCGCCGCCATGCCCAGCGTGTACAGGACCGAGGAGATCCGCAGCACGAGCCGGCGACCGAACCTGTCGCCCAGCGCACCGGCCACCAGCACGAGGCAGGTGGCGGCGAGCAGGTAGCCGGTCATGAACCACTGCATGCCCGCGGGGCTCGCGTGCAGCTCGGTGGCGATCGTCGGCAGCGCGATCGCGGTGCCGGAGGTCGTGAGGGTGCCGACGACGTAGCCGGCGAGCACGCAGACGAGCGCGGCCCACTGCCGCGCGGTCCAGCGGCCGGCGCCGGTCCGCAGGGTCCGGCGGCGACGGAGCGAGATGGTCACGACCGACGAGGATAAGGCCCGCGCTCGAAACGTTACGACACGGCGATAGCGAGTCGTGATGTGTGCGCCTCGCGGCGTGCTCGGCGCCGTCGTCGTCGCGGGCGGAGCGCGGCGGTGGCGTCGCGGCCGACCCGGACTGGGCGTGCTCACGTGAGCCGCAACGTGCGGTCGAACAGGTCGCGGACGTCGTCGGAGACGGCCTGCTCGGCGATCGTCACATCGACGTGCCGCTGCTCGGCGACGACGCGGTACACGAACCGGTCGGGTGCGGGCTCCTCGCGCGCGAGCTGCATCAGCGCGTCGCTGACGAGCAGCATCGTCCACCGCTCGGCGTCCGGGTCGGGGAGCTCGGCAGGGCGGAACCGTGACTCGCGGGTGACCCCGGCGAAGCCGCCCGTGCGGCACAGGTAGACGGGCGTCTCGGCGGGCGGCGGCTCGGCGTCGGGTCCGGTATCGGCGCCCGCCGGCGGGACCGGGCCATCGGCCGGCGCGACGTCGAGCACGCCGACCTGCCGCCACGCGCCGGTGATCGCATCGGTCTCGGGCGCGCCCTCCCCGAAGCGGGCCGCCGCGGTGGCGACCGTCGCCTCGGCGAAGGCGACGAAGTCCGCGTCGCGCGCCAGCGTGCCGCCGGTCAGCACGTCGAACCAGACCTGTCCGGCCCGCTCCCACGCGTGCCCTCCGATCGCGGTCGCGGCGAGGTAGAAGGCGTGGTTGGGGATGCCGGAGTTGATGTGCACGCCGCCGTTGTCGTCGGAGGTGTCGACGTAGTCGGCCATCGTGGCCGGCTGCGGGTCCCTGCCGAGCACGTCGTCGTCGTAGGCGGTGCCGGGGGCGCGCAGCGATCGCAGCGCCTCGCCCTGGACGGCGGAGGTGAACAGCCCTGCCCCGATCAGCCAGTCCGCCTCCTCGGCGGTCTGACCGGCGAGCCGCTGCTTCACCAGGGAGCCGAGGACGTCGGAGACGCTCTCGTTGAGCGCGCCCGGCTGCCCGCGGTAGACGAGCCCGGCGGTCAGCTCGGTGACGCCGTGCGCCAGCTCGTGCCCGATGACGTCGACGGCGCCGGTGAAGCCGGTGAACACCTCGCCGTCGCCGTCGCCGAACACCATCCGCTCGCCGTCCCAGAACGCGTTGGCGTAGTCGCGCCCGTAGTGGACCGTCGCGTGCAGCGGCATCCCGGCACCGTCGAGCGAGTCGCGGCCGAACTCCTCCAGCAGCAGCGCCCAGGTGTGGCCGAGCCCGTCGTAGGCCTGGTTGACCGACTCGTCGGCGACCGCGGGATCGCCCTCCGCGCGTACCCGCTCGCCGGGCAGCTGCCGCTCGTGGCGCGCGTCGGAGATCGTGCGGTCCGGTGCCGGCGCGGCCACGGTCACCGAGGTGCGGGGACTGCCCGCGACCGACGGCGGCTGCCGCCCGGCCTCGCGCAGCGCGGCGTCCGCCGCGAGCGTGGCTCGCGCGCAGGCCTGCACGGCGGGGTCGGGGTGCTGCTCGAGCCGCTGCAGCAGGTACGGCGGCACGATGTGGCAGAGGGCCCCGTGCTCGTGCGGCTGCGCCTCGGTCGGGTCGACCCGCGTCCCTGGCTCCATCCGTCGACAGTAGCCAGCAGGTCCGACAGCCGCACCGGCGGGAGCGAGCCGCCGGTGCCAGGCGGCGCACAGTCGTCACGTGTGAGCTCGACGAGGTCGGTGCTCTCCGTGCTCTCCGTGCTCTCGACGCCTCGGGCGCGCCGTCGCGACGGCATCGAGCGAGGAGTGCGCGCCGCGGTGCGGCTCGCGCCCAGCCGCTAGACGTCCCCGCCGTACAGATCGGTCGTGTGCGCCATGCCGCCGTCGGCCGAGACCGTCTGCGCGGTGACGAAGCGAGCGGCGTCGCTCGCGAGCCACGCGACGACGTCGGCCACGTCCTCCGGGCTCGCCCACCGTCCCAGCGGCGTGAGCGCGGTCGTGGAGGCGACCGCCTCGGGGATGGTCTTGTTGCGCGCCCACAGGTCGGTGTCGACCACACCCGGGGCGACGGCGTTGACCCGGATGCCGCGCGGCCCCAGGTCGATCGCCAGCGAGCGGGTGATCGAGTCCAGCGCCGCCTTGCTCGCGCCGTAGACCGCGCGCCGCGGCGTCCCGACGACGCCCGAGACCGAGGTGATGTTGACGATGCTGCCGTGCCCGGAGGCGGCGAGCGCCTCCTCGAGGTCGCGCGCGAGCAGCAGCGGTGCGCGCACGTTGACCGCGAGCACCGCGTCGATCAGCGCAGCGTCGGTCTCCGCGAGCGTGACGCGGCGGGCGAGCGCGGCGTTGTTGACCAGCACGTCCAGGCGGCCGCCGGTGGCGTCGAGGGCACGGTGCGCGAGGTCGGTGACGGCGTCGGCGTCGGCGAGGTCGACCGCGAGCGGCACGGGGTCGTGCCGCAGCGTGCCGGCGACCTCGGTCAGCGCGTCGGCGGACCGGGCAGCGAGCAGCACGCGGGCTCCGGCGGCATCGAGGGCCCGGGCGATCGCGGCGCCGATGCCGCGGCTGGCACCCGTGACGAGCGCGGTGCGGCCCGCGAGAGAGCTGGTCATGGGACCAGTGTGGCAGCGCCAGGATCGAAGATCCTATAGGGTGCGTGGCGATGATCGAGGCAGCGGCGACGGCGCAGCAGGCGGCCGGGCTGGGGCTGGCGCCCGTGGCCGCGCGCCGCGCGCTCGCCGACGAGGTCTACGCGGCGCTGACGGCGTCGATCATGGATCATGCGATCGCGCCGGACACCCGGCTCAACATCGAGGAGATCGCGCGCGAGCTGGGCGTCTCGCCGACCCCGGTCCGCGAGGCCCTGGCGCGCCTGGAGTCCGACGGCCTCGTCGCGAAGGAGCCGTTGCGCGGCTACCGCACCACGCCCGTGCTCACCGCGGCCGAGCTGGACCAGATGTACGAGTTCCGCAGCCTTGTCGAGCCCTGGGGCGCGGCCGAGGCCGCGCGCCGCCGCACCGCGGCCGACGTCGAGGAGCTGACGGCGGAGCTCGCCACCGCGCCCGCCTCCTCCGCAGGCGCCGGGTACGCCGACTACGCCGCGCTCGCGGCGCACGACCACCGCTTCCACGTGCTGCTGCTGCGCATCGCCGGCAACGACGTCGTGCGCGAGGCGTTCGAGCGCACCCGCTTCCACCTGCACCAGTTCCGGTACGCCTTCGCCGCCTCCATGGCCCCGGCCTCGGTCGCCGAGCACCGTGCGATCGCCGAGGCGGTCGTCGCCGGCGACCCCGAGGCCGCCCGGTCCGCGATGACCGCGCACCTGCGCGCGGCCCGCGACCGCATCGTCCGCTCCCAGACCTCCGACAGCAGGGACACCCGATGATCACCGAGCTCGCCGCCGTCGACGTGCGCTTCCCGACGTCGCTCCACCTCGACGGCTCCGACGCGATGAACCCCGACCCCGACTACTCGGCGGCCTACCTCACGCTGCGCGACGACGACGGCCCCGACGGCGTCTCGCTCGTGTTCACGATCGGGCGCGGCAACGACGTCGTGGTGGCGGCGCTCGACGCGCTGCGCCACCACGTCGTGGGCCGCGAGGTGCGCACGGTGGACGACGTCAACGCGCTCTCGCGCGACCTCGTCGGCGACTCGCAGCTGCGCTGGCTCGGCCCCGAGAAGGGCGTCATGCACATGGCGATCGGCGGCGTCGTCGACGCGGCCTGGGACCTGCTCGCGCGTCGCGAGGGCAAGCCGCTGTGGCTGCTGCTGGCCGAGCTGACGCCCGAGCAGCTGGTCTCGTGCATCGACTTCCGCTACCTCACCGACGCGATCACCCCCGAGCAGGCGCTGGCGCTGCTGACCGAGCGCGCCGAGGGGAAGGCCGAGCGCATCGCGCACCTGCGCGAGCACGGCTTCCCGGCCTACACGACCACCCCGGGCTGGCTCGGCTACGACGACGAGAAGCTCGTGCGGCTCTCGCGCGAGGCGGTCGCCGACGGCTTCGACATGATCAAGCTCAAGGTCGGGGCCGACCTCGACGAGGATGTGCGTCGGCTGCGGCTGGCCCGGGAGGCCGTCGGGCCGGACGTGCTGGTGGCCGTCGACGCCAACCAGCGCTGGGACGTCGCCGACGCGATCGCCTGGATGACGGCGCTCGCGCCCTTCGACCCGTACTGGATCGAGGAGCCCACCTCGCCCGACGACGTGCTCGGGCACGCGCAGATCCGCACCGGGCTGCGCGAGGCCGGCACCGCGATCAAGGTCGCCACCGGCGAGCACTGCCAGAACCGGGTGGTCGCCAAGCAGCTGATGGCTGCGGGCGCCGTCGACGTGTTCCAGCTCGACGCCACCCGCATGGGCGGGGTCAACGAGCTGCTCGCGGTGCTGCTGCTCGCCGCCCGCTTCGGCGTGCCGGTGTGCCCGCACGCGGGCGGCGTCGGGCTGTGCGAGATGGTGCAGCACCTCGCGCTCGTCGACGCCGCGTCCTTCGCCGGCACCACCGAGGGCCGCCGGCTGGAGTTCGTGGACCACCTGCACGAGCACTTCGTGGACCCGGTCCGCGTGACCGACGGCGCCTACGCCGCGCCCACGGCGCCGGGAGGCGGTGCGCAGATGCACGCCGCCTCCGTCGCCGACCACACCTACCCGCACGGCTCCGTCTGGGCCGCTGCCGACACCGAGGAGGACGAGGACCGATGAGCACACCGGAGCTGGAGGGCGTGCGCGCCGTCGTCACGGGCGGCGCCAGCGGGATCGGGCTGGCCACAGCGAACGAGCTGGTCCGGCGCGGCGCGCGCGTCGCCGTGCTGGACGTCAACCCCGACGTGGCCGAGCCGCTGGTCGGCATCCGCTGCGACGTCACCGACACGGCCAGCGTCGAGGCGGCGGTGAGCGCCGCCGTCGAGCAGCTGGGCGGGCTGGACGCCGTCGTCAACAACGCCGGTATCGGTGCGCAGGGCACGATCGAGGACAACGACGACGAGGAGTGGCACCGGGTGCTCGACCTCAACGTCGTCGGGATGGTGCGAGTGGCGCGCGCCGCGCTGCCGCACCTGCGCCGCTCCGACAACGCCAGCATCACCAACACCTGCTCGATCGCCGCGACGGCGGGGCTGCCGCAGCGGGCGCTGTACTCGGCGAGCAAGGGCGCCGTGCTCTCGCTGACGCAGGCGATGGCGGCCGACCACGTGCGCGAGGGGATCCGGGTCAACTGCGTCAACCCGGGCACCGTCAACACGCCCTGGATCGGTCGGCTGCTCGCGAAGGCGCCCGACCCCGAGGGTGAGCGCGCCGCGCTCGAGGCCCGCCAGCCGACCGGTCGCCTCGTGGAGCCGGACGAGGTCGCCTACGCGATCGCCAACCTCGTCTCGCCGCGCTCGCGCGCCGTCGTGGGCACCTCGGTCGCGGTCGACGGCGGCATGCAGGGTCTGCGGGTGCGTCCGGTCTCGTCGTGAGGCGCGTCGCGCAGGTGATCCGGCTGCGGCCGGAGCACGCCGCCGAGTACGAGCGGGTGCACGCCGAGGTGTGGCCGACGGTGCTGGCGACCCTGCGCCGGCACCACGTGAGGAACTACTCGATCTTCCGGCACGGCGACCTGCTCTTCTCCTACCTCGAGCACACCGGCGACGACTACGAGGCCGACATGGCCGCGATCGCCGCCGACCCGGAGACGCAGCGCTGGTGGCAGGTCACCGACCCGATGCAGGAGCCGGTGCCCGAGGCGGCCGAGGGCGAGTGGTGGCACATGCTGCCCGAGGTCTTCCACCTCGACTGACCCGGTTTCAACCCGGTCTACGCCCCCGAAGGTTACGGGGGCGTAGACCGGGTTGAAACCGGGTGGGGGCGTCAGCGGTCGAGGCGGAGCTCCTCGGCGTCGAGCAGCTGCTCGGCCCGGGTGAGCGCGGCGGTGCTGTAGGCGCCGATCGCGCGCTCCTCGTGGAGCGCCTCGCGCATCGCGTCGAGGTAGACCCGGCGCACGAGGGCGAGCTGCTGGTTGCGGGTGAGCGACCCGGGTGTGCGCGGCTCGGTGCGGGCCTCGCGCAGCTGCCGGGCGCGCTCCTTGGCCTCGGCGACGACCTCGGGGTCGATCGCCTGGCCGTCGACGACGAGCTCCTCCGGCGCGCCGACCTCGGCCGACGCGGCGTCGCTCAGGTCGTGCATGAGCTCGCGCAGCTCGTCGCGCACCTCGCCCGGGTCGGCCATCGGGACCTTCAGCCACCGGATGACGAGCGGCAGCGTGCCGCCGTAGAGCAGCAGCGACACCACCGCGACCCCGAACGCCACGGTCACCAGCAGCGTCCGCTGCTCGACGACGGTGCTGATGCTCAGCGCCGCGGCGAGCGTGACCACGCCGCGCATCCCCGCCCAGGCGATGACCACGCCGCCGCGCGCCGTCAACGGCTCGCGCTCGAAGAAGTCGAGGTCGGCGCGGCCGCGCGCGATGCGCCGTCGGAACATCGAGACCCGGCGCTGCACGCGAGCGTCCTCGACCGGCAAGTTCTCGATGCGGTCGGCGAGGGTGTCGATGCGCTCGCGGCGCTCGGCGCGCCGGGGCCGCCGGCGACGCTCGACGATCACCTGCACCGCGACGAACACCGTCCGCAGCACCAGCAGCACGACGACCGCGACGCCGACGAGCAGCAGCGCGGTCTCCCAGCGGTCGGCGGAGTCGTTCAGCTCGTCGACGAGCGTGCGCAGCTCCAGCCCCATGAGCAGGAAGACGCCGTTCTCGAGCAGGAACTGCAGCGTGTTCCAGTTCGTGTGCTCGGTCGAGCGCTCGCGCGCCGAGAACCGGCGGGCGCCCTCGTGCCCCGTCACGAGCCCAGCCACCACGACAGCGACGACGCCGGAGGCCTCGAAGTGCTCGGCGGGCAGGAACGCCAGGAACGGCACGATGAAGCTCGTCGCGGTGGTGAGCACGGGGTCGGCGAGCCGGGCGCGGAAGCGGACGGTGGCGTGGCCGACCAGCAGCCCGATGACGACGGCGATCACCACCGCGCGCGCGAACTCCCAGACCGCGTCGCCCAGGCTGAACGAGGCCGCGGTCACCGCGACCACCGCGGTGCGCAGCAGCACGAGCGCGGAGGCGTCGTTGAGCAGGCTCTCACCCTCGAGCACGGTCATCAGCCGCGGCGGCAGCCCCAGCCGCTTGCCGATCGAGGTCGCGGCGACGGCGTCGGTCGGGCTGATGACGGCGCCGAGCGCCACCCCGGCGGCGAACGGGATCTCGGGCACCAGCCAGTGCACCACCGCACCGATGACGAGGGCGGAGACGATCACCAGGGTGACCGAGAGCCAGCCGATCATCGCGAAGTTGCGCCGCAGGTCGATGACCGGCACGCGCACGGCGGAGGCGTAGAGCAGCGGCGGCAGCACGCCGGCGAGGATCCACTCCGGATCGAGCTCGAACTCGGGCCCCCACGGTGTGAGGCTCACCACGATCCCGATGACGAGCAGCACGAGCGGTGTGGCCACCCCGGTGCGTCGCGACAGCACCGCGGCAACGACAACGGCCAGCAGGGCGGCGATGGCGATGGTCATCGGCTCCACGGCGACTCAACCTACGCCCGGCCTGCCGCCGGCCGGTGCCGTCTGGCCGTGGAGGGCCGTTTGGAAACCCGATCAAGGGCTTGGTGCACTGGTGGGAGGCGCCTGTGGGGTCGAAGAGCAGATTTCGCTTTACGAACACTAAAGCGAATGTTACGGTCAGCCATGGCACGCGCTCGCCGTCCCTACCGCTCGCCGGTCCGGGAGCGGACCGCCGCCGCCACGCGGCAGCGCATCCTGAGCGTGGCCAGGTCCGCCCTGCTGGGCGCTCCGTTCGCCGAGTTCACGCTGTCCCGCGTCGCCCGCGACGCGGGCGTGACGACGCAGACCGTGCGCGACCACTTCGGCGCCAAGGACGACTTGCTCCGCGCCCTGGCGGACGCGCTGTCCGAGGACCTGGGGACGTCGCGCCGAGCCGCGCCGGCGGCGAGCACCGCGGCCGCCGTCGGGAAGCTCCTGGACGAGTACGAGGACTACGGCCTCGCGGCGGCCGGCCTGCTCGTCGCGGCCGAGCACTCGGAGGCGCTCGCCGCCATGGTCGCGCGTGGCCGCGAGGAGCACCGGGCGTGGCTGGAGGAGGTCTTCGGCGACCGTCTCCCCAGCGGGGCGGACGCCCCCCCTGCACGTGAGAGGTGCCTCGCCGCGCTCTACGCGGCGACCGACGTCGGCACGTGGCGGCTGCTCCGCCACGACCTCGGGCACTCGCGCGAGATGACCGCTGCCGTCATGCGCGACCTCGTCGACGCCACGCTCCACCGGCACGGTGCCCCGTTCGACGTCGAGGACGGCGAACCCGCCGCCCTCTCGTGCGACACGAAGGGGCCACCGGAAGGAGGCTGACGTGCACTACCTGCTCGCAACCTGGGACGGCGGTGGCCCGTCCCCATCGACCTCGGCATCGCGCGAGCGCTCGTCGACCGTGGTCACACCGTCACGGCGCTCGCGGACCCGACCATGGCGGCCGAGGTCGTCGCCGCCGGCGCCGCGTTCGTGCCCTGGCGCGAGGCGCCGCACCGCCGCTCCACGGCGCCCGAGGACGACATCCTCAAGGACTGGGCGGTGCGCCGCCGGCCGATCGCCCTGCTGCGGCGCGTGTCCGACAGGCTCCTCACCGGGCCCGCAGCGGCGTTCGCACGCGAGACCGACGCCGAGATCGGCCGTCGCCGGCCCGACGTCGTGCTCGTCGACGCGGCGATCCTCGGACCGATGTCGCCGCCGAGGCCGCGGGTCTTCCCACGGTCGCGATCGTGCCCGGCTGCTACATCCTGCCCACGCCGGGCGGCCCGCCGTTCGGGCTGGGCCTGCGGCCGGCCCGCACCGCGCTGGGCCGCACGGCCTACGACCTCGTCAACGGCGCCGTCAGGCAGGCCTGGCGCAGCGGGCTCCCGAGGCTCAACTCCGCTCGGGCGGAGGTCGGGCTGGAACCGCTGGCCGACCCGTTCGACCAGCTCCGCAGCTGCGCCGCCGTGCTCGTGACGACGGCAGCGGCGTTCGACTTCCCGGCCAGCTGCCCGACAACGTCCGCTACGTGGGTCCGATCATGGTGGACCCGACCTGGGCCGCATCGGCGCCGGTGCCGGACCTCCCGACGGACCGGCCGGTGGTCCTCGCCGCGTTCTCGTCGACGTTCGTCACCGAGCAGGTCGACGTGCTGCGACGCGTCGTGGCCGCCATGGACTCGCTGCCGGTGACCGGCGTCGTCGGGCTCGGTCCCGCCGTCGATCCAGCCGACGTCCCCGGCACCGATCGCGTCCGCGTCCACCGGGCGGTGCCGCACGAGGCCGTGCTCGCCCGCGCTTCCGTCGTCGTCACCCACGGCGGCCACGGCTCGGTGCTCAAGCCGCTCGCGCACGGCATCCCCGTCCTGTGCATCCCCTCGTTCCGCCACCAGAAGGACAACGCGGTGCGGCTCACCGAGCGCGGTGCCGGGCTCCGCCTGCGCCCCTCCGCCTCGGTGCCGCAGATCGCCGCCGCCGTCGAGCGGCTGCTCGTCGAGCCGACGTTCGCGACGGCAGCCCAGGACCTCGGCGGCCGCATCCGGGCGGAGATCGCGCAGTCACCGCTGGTGCCGTTGCTGGAGGAGGCGGCGCGTCGACCGGGTCCCGCGCGGGACGGCTGAGCCGGTCGGGGGTGTCCGCCCGGGTCGTGCGCAGGTCACGACCCGGTCTCGGATCGGCCTGCGAAACGCCCGCGTCACACCAGGTGACCTAGTATCGCCAGATCGCCGGGTGCGGCAGCCACGAGCCGCCACGCACCACCACCCCCCTCACCGGAGGAGATGCATGACCGTCACGTCCCGAACCCGACGCACAGCACGACTCGCGACCACCGGGGCGTTCGCCGCGGTCGCTGCGCTCGCACTCGCCGCCTGCGGTGGCGGCGGCGACGGCGGCGAGAGCGGCGGTGACGGCGGGGGCGACGCGAGCGGCCTCGAGCTCGTCGCCGACGGCACGCTGACCGTGTGCTCCGACATCCCCTACCCGCCGTTCGAGGTCGAGGACGCCGCCGCCGAGAGCGGCTACAGCGGCTTCGACATGGACGTCATGCAGGAGATCGCGACCCGGCTCGACCTCACGCTCTCGGTGCAGGACGTCTCGTTCGACGCGCTGCAGTCCGGTGCGGTGCTCGGCGCCGGTCAGTGCGACGTCGGCGCCTCGGCGATGACGATCACCGAGGAGAGGGCGCAGAACCTCGACTTCTCCGACCCGTACTACGACTCGCTGCAGTCGCTGCTGGTGCCGGCCGACAGCGGCGTCACCAGCCTCGACAACTTCAGCGGCAGCCTCGGTGTGCAGCAGGGCACCACGGGCCAGTCCTACGCCGAGGAGCACGCGCCCGAGGGCGCCGAGCTGATCGAGTTCCCCTCCGACGGCGAGCTGTGGCCGGCGCTGCAGGGCGGCACGATCCAGGGCATCCTCCAGGACCTCCCGGTCAACGTCGAGCACGCCAAGGCCGACTCGAGCTACGTGATCGTCGAGGAGTACGACACCGAGGAGAGCTACGGCTTCGCCTTCGCCAAGGGCGAGAAGCCGAACCTGCTCGCCGCCGTGAACGAGCAGCTCCAGGCGATGCGCGACGACGGCACCTACGACGAGATCTACGACGGCTACTTCTCCGCCGAGGGCTGACACGACCCGGCCCGCACCGGCCGGAGGAGGAGGTCGCAGCGTGGCGATGCGTCGGACCACGCGCCGCAAGCTCGGGCGCGTCGCGATGTACGTGCTGTTCGTCGCGGTGCTCGCCGTGGTGGTGCTGTCGGCGGACTGGGACCGGTTCGCGCAGTACTTCCTGCGGTGGGACATCGCACGCGAGCAGTTCCCGCAGATCATCACGGTCGCACTGCGGAACACCTTGGTGTTCACCGTGGTGTCGTTCGTCGGCGGCCTGGTCGTCGGCACCGTGATGGCGCTCATGAAGCTGTCGAGCATCGGGCCCTACCGCTGGTTCGCGACCGCCTACATCGAGCTGTTCCGCGGCCTGCCGGCGCTGCTGACGATCTTCGCGTTCGCGTACATGCTCCCGATCGCCTTCGGGGTGCGGCTCCCGTTCGCGCCAGTCGGCGCGGGTCTGCTCGGTCTGGTCGTCGTGGCGGGCGCCTACATGGCGGAGGTGATCCGCGCGGGCATCCAGGCGGTGCCGAAGGGGCAGACGGAGGCGTCCCGGTCGCTGGGGATGTCGCCGATGAAGACGATGTTCTTCGTCGTGCTGCCGCAGGGGCTGCGGATCATCATCCCGCCGCTGACCAACGAGTTCGTGCTGCTGCTCAAGGACACCTCGCTGCTGTTCATCGCCGGCTCGACGATCATCACCAAGGAGCTCACGACGTTCGCGCGCGACGCGACGACGACGACCAGCAACGGGACCGTGCTCGTGATGGCGGCGATGCTCTACCTGCTGGTGACGATCCCGCTCACCCGGGTCGTCGCCTATCTCGAGCGACGGATGGCGAGGTCGCGATGACGGAGGCTCGGATGACAGGGGACCCCACGCCGTCGGGCATCGAGCCGCGCGCGGACGCGCCGGCGATCGAGATCATCGACCTGCACAAGTCCTTCGGCGACCACGAGGTCCTCAAGGGCATCTCGCTGACCGTGCAGACCGGCGAGGTCGTGTGCGTGATCGGGCCGTCCGGCTCGGGCAAGTCGACGCTGCTGCGCTCGGTCAACCTGCTCGAGGAGCCGACCAGCGGCACGATCCTCGTCGAGGGCGTCGACATCCTCGATCCCGAGGTCGACGTCGACCGCATCCGCACCCGGATCGGCATGGTGTTCCAGCAGTTCAACCTGTTCCCGCACATGACGGTGCTGGGCAACCTGTGCCTCGCGCAGCAGCGGGTGCTGGGCCGCGGGCGCAAGGAGGCCGAGCAGGTGGCGCGCGAGAACCTCGCCAAGGTCGGGCTCGCCGACCGCGAGGGCGCCTACCCGGCGCACCTCTCGGGCGGTCAGCAGCAGCGGGTCGCGATCGCGCGCTCGCTGTCGATGAACCCGGACATGATGCTGTTCGACGAGCCGACCTCGGCGCTGGACCCCGAGCTCGTCGGCGACGTCCTCGAGGTCATGCGCACCCTCGCGAACGAGGGCATGACGATGATGGTCGTCACCCACGAGATGGGGTTCGCGCGCGAGGTCGGCGACCGGCTGATCTTCATGGACGACGGCCTGGTCGTCGAGGACGGCGACCCGCGCGAGGTCCTCGCCAACCCGCAGGAGCCTCGCACCCAGGCGTTCCTCTCCAAGGTCCTCTGACCCGCGCCCACCTGCCGATCTCGTACGCCGGTACCGACCTCGTACGGTGCACACCACGAGCTCGGCAACGGCGTACGAGATCGCGAGTGGCGAGACGGGTGGTGCCCACCAGGTGGGCGGCGCCTGTGCGACCCCGGACTCGCGCCGTGGTGGTGCCAGACTTGACGCCATGGGCCTTCCCGCTGACACCGACCCCTCGTTCGCCGACTACGCGCACCCGGAGCGGCTGGTCTCCACCACCTGGCTGGCGGAGCACCTCGGGCAGCCGGGTCTCGCCGTGGTGGAGTCGAACGAGGACGTGCTGCTGTACTCGACCGGGCACATCCCGGGCGCCGTCCACCTCGACTGGCACACCGACCTCAACGACCCGGTGACGCGCGACTACGTCGACGGCGCCGGGTTCGCCGCGGCGCTGTCCCAGCGCGGCATCTCCCGCGACGACACCGTCGTCATCTACGGCGACAAGAACAACTGGTGGGCCGCGTACGCGCTGTGGGTGTTCACGCTCTTCGGTCACGAGGACGTGCGGCTGCTCGACGGCGGTCGTGCCGCCTGGATCGCCGAGGGTCGCGAGCTCACCACCGAGGTGCCGACGCCGCAGCCGACCGAGTACCCGGTCGTCGAGCGCGACGACGCCTCGATCCGCGCCTTCAAGGAGGACGTGCTCGCCTTCCTCGGCGGGCAGCTCGTCGACGTCCGCTCCGCGCCGGAGTACTCCGGCGAGCGCACCACGATGCCGGACTACCCCGAGGAGGGCGCGCTGCGCGGCGGCCACATCCCCGGCGCGCAGTCGGTGCCGTGGGCGCGTGCGGCGCAGGAGGACGGCCGGTTCCGCTCGCGCGCCGAGCTGGAGAGCATCTACCTGCAGGAGAAGGGCCTCGACCCCTCCCAGCCGGTGATCGCCTACTGCCGCATCGGGGAGCGCTCGTCGCACACCTGGTTCGTGCTGCGCCACCTGCTCGGGTTCGACGACGTCAAGAACTACGACGGGTCCTGGACCGAGTGGGGCAACGCCGTCCGGGTGCCGATCGCCACCGGCGACCAGCCCGGCGAGGTCCCGCAGCGGTGAGCCGTAGGCTCGGACGATGACCGACGCCGAGCTGCCGGGTGCCTTCGCCGCGATCGTCGACGACTTCCAGGCGCTGACCGAGCCCGACCGGCTGCAGCTGCTGCTGGAGTTCGCCGAGGGGCTGCCCGACCTCCCGGAGCGCTACGCCGACCACCCCGAGCTGCTCGAACCGGTGCCGGAGTGCCAGTCGCCGGTGTTCCTCGTGGTCGAGGTGGGCGAGGCGGCGGAGGGCGCGGACGCACCCGTCGAGGTGTTTCTCAGCGCGCCCCGCGAGTCGCCCACGACGCGCGGCTTCGCCGGCATCCTCACCGAGGGTCTCGCCGGCCTGACGGCGTCGCAGGTGCTCGCGGTGCCCGACGACGTCCCGCACCGGCTCGGTCTCGACCGCGCCGTGAGCCCGCTGCGGCTGCGGGGCATGGCGGGCATGCTCGGGCGGATCAAGCGCCAGGTGCGCGAGCGCGTCGCGGCCTGAGGCGTCGCCGCCACGTGGCACGGCGGGCGCACGGGGAGGTACTTGCCGTCGCCGGCGGCTCGGCGCCCACGCCCGCACGGCTGCGCGAGATGCCGTGGCTGGGCGCCGTCCTCCGGAAGAAGGCCCGGTTTCACCGCACTTCGGAACAAGGCCCGGTCTCACCGCACTTCGGAACATGCCCAGGGGTATCGCCGCATCCTTCAGCGCCGCGCGTTGTGGTCGACCCCACGGTGTGAGCCGACACGCGCGGCGATAGGCTCGAAGGGTGAGCGCACACTATGACGTCGTCGTCCTCGGCGCGGGCCCCGGTGGCTACGTCGCCGCCATCCGCGCGGCCCAGCTCGGCAAGTCCGTGGCGGTCGTGGAGAAGAAGTACTGGGGCGGTGTCTGCCTCAACGTCGGGTGCATCCCGAGCAAGGCGCTGCTGAAGAACGCCGAGCTCGCGCACACCCTGACGCACGACAAGGCCAAGTACGGCATCGAGGGCGACGCCACGATGTCCTACGGGCCCACGCACGCCCGCAGCCGCCAGGTCTCGGCCGGCATCGTCAAGGGCGTCCACTTCCTCATGAAGAAGAACAAGATCACCGAGGTCGACGGCTGGGGCACGCTCACCGGCCCGACGTCGATGGACGTGGCGCTCAACGACGGCGGCACCGAGCAGCTCACCTTCGACGACCTCATCATCGCCACCGGCTCCGTCACCCGGATGCTCCCCGGCGTGCAGGTGAGCAAGAACGTCGTCACCTACGAGGAGCAGATCCTCGACCCCGAGCTGCCCGGCTCGATCATCATCGCCGGCTCGGGCGCGATCGGCGTGGAGTTCGCCTACGTGATGGCGAACTTCGGCGTCGACGTCACGATCGTGGAGTTCCTCGACCGGATGGTCCCGACCGAGGACGCCGACGTCTCCAAGGAGCTCCTCAAGCACTACAAGAAGCTCGGCGTCAAGGTCATGACCGGCACCAAGGTCGAGACCGTCGAGGACACCGGCTCCGGCGTCAAGGTCACCGTCAGCGCCGGCGACCAGCAGCAGGTGCTCGAGGCCGACCGGCTGCTGTCGGCGATCGGCTTCGCTCCCCGCACCGAGGGCTACGGCCTGGAGACCACCGGTGTCGAGCTGACCGAGCGCGGCGCGATCGCCGTCGACGACCACATGCGCACCAACGTGCCGAACATCTACGCGATCGGTGACGTCACCGCGAAGCTGATGCTCGCGCACGTCGCCGAGGCGCAGGGCATCGTCGCCGCCGAGACCCTCGCGGGCGCCGAGACCATGCCTATCGACTACCGGTTCATCCCGCGCGCCACCTACTGCCACCCGCAGATCGGCTCGATGGGGTTGACCGAGCAGCAGGCCAAGGACGCCGGTCACGACGTCAAGGTCGCGACCTTCCCGTTCTCCGCGAACGGCAAGGCGCAGGGCCTGGGCGACGGCGTCGGGTTCGTGAAGATCGTCGCCGACGCCCAGTACAACGAGATCCTCGGCGCACACATGATCGGCCCGGACGTCACCGAGCTGCTGCCCGCGATCAACGTCGCGCAGACCTGGGACCTCACCGCCGACGAGGTGTCCCGCGTCGTGTTCGCCCACCCGACGCTGGGGGAGGCCGTCAAGGAGGCCTTCCACGGCATCTCGGGCCACATGATCAACCTGTAGTCGGGTCGTCCGCGCTGCGCGGCCAGGGGCTGGGCGCCCGGGGGTGCTCGCTAGTCGGTCGCCAGCGCCACCGCGCGACCGCTCTCGGTCGGCCGCGGTGCGGTGCCGGCCGCCGGGCGCGGGGCCGGCGCGGTGCGCTGGCCGACGACCACCCCGACCAGCACCAGGGCGATGCCGATGGCCTGCCGCAGGGTGAGCACCTCGGTAGCCAGCAGCGTGCCGGTCACGACGCCGGCGACCGGGTTGAGCAGGCCGATGAGCCCGACCTGGCCGGCCGTGAGCCGACGCAGCCCCTGGAACCACACGACGTAGGCGAGCGCGGTCGCGACGCCGCTCACCCATGCGAGGCCGACCAGCGTGCGACCCGTGACGGACGGGAACGGCTCGAGCAGTGCCGCGAGCGGGAGCACGAGCAGCCCGCCCGCGGTGAGCTGCCAGGCGGACGTCGTCAGGGCGTTCGCGCGCTGCTGCCCGCTGTTCCAGCGCTTCGCGAGCACGAAGCCGAGGCTCGACATCGTCATGGCGCCCAGCGAGGCGGCGACGCCGCCGAGATGGATGGCGCCGTCCGCACCCGCGAGCATGATCACGACGCCGCCGATCCCCAGCGCGGCCGACGCCAGCTGGGCGACGACCGGTCGTTCGGAGACCAGCGCCCAGGCCAGCAGCATCATGCCGACCGGCGAGGTGGCCATGATGACGGCGGCGACGCTCGAGGGCAGCAGCTGTGCGGCCAGGTGGATGAGGAGGAAGAACGCGCCGACGTTGAGCACGCCGAGCACCGCGGCGCGCCACCACCACACGCCGCGCGGCAGGGTGCGCGCGAGGGCCAGCAGCAGCAGCCCCGCGGGCAGCGCCCGCAACGTCGCGCCCCACAGGGGCCCGACGTCGGGCAGGAACCGGCTGATCGCGTAGTAGTTGGCGCCCCAGGCGACCGGGGCGATCGCGGTGAGCAGGATCCAGCGCCACTTTCCTTCCATGGAAGGAAGAATATCTTCCGAGGAAGATAAGATCGAGGGTGTGGTGGATCACGTCGCACGCGTGCTGGAGCAGTGGGCCGTCGAGCGGCCCGACCTGGACACGAGTCCGGTCGGGGTCATCGGCCGGCTGCACCGACTCGCCGTGCGGCTCACCGAGGAGCTCACCGCCGTCTACGCCGCGCACGGGCTCAGCGAGGGCGACTTCGACGTGCTCGCCACCCTCCGCCGTCACGGTAGGGGAGCGGCGCTGACCTGCGGCGCTCTCGCCGACTCCACGATGGTGACGACCGGCGGCATGAGCAAGCGCATCGACCGCCTCGAGGGCGCCGGGCTCGTGCGCCGGCGGCCGAGCACCAACGACGGCCGCAGCCGGCTGATCGAGCTCACCGACGCCGGATGGCAGCTCGTGGACCGTGCCTTCGCCGACCACATCGCCAACGAGCACCGGCTCGTGTCGCCGCTGACGACCGAGCAGCGCGGCGCGCTCGCCGAGCTGCTCCGTACCTGGTCGGACGGGCTCGACGACCTCGAGGGCTGACGACGGCGGCGCGCACCGTCGTCAGCACGCCGATCGGCGCCCCGAACCGGACCGCGATCGCGGCGGCGTTCGCCGCCCGCGTGCAGGACGTTGGTCCTGCTGCGAGAGTCGGCGGTCGGTGCGAGGCTGGATGCTCAGGTGGTCGTCGCGCGCCCGCGCGCGATCGACCCCTGGGGTACGTCCCGGCGCAGCACGGGCTCGGCCTCCGAGCCCGCGGCGCGCCGGACCGGAGCTCAGGAAGGCAGGCGGATGTTCTCGTTCACCCTCCCCGACGAGGTCGTGGCGTCCTACGCGCAGCGCGAGGTGCCGTGGGGCTACCGGGACGCCGGCGGCAACGCCCTCGGTGAGATCACGTTCCTGCGCACCTACTCGCGACTCAAGCCCGACGGCACCAAGGAGCGCTGGCACGAGGTGGTGCGCCGCGTCGTCGAGGGCATGTACTCGCTCCTCAAGGACCACCACACCAGCCAGCGGCTGCCGTGGGACGAGGCGCAGGCGCAGGCGGAGGCCGCCGAGGCCTTCGAGCGGCTCTTCGAGCTCAAGTGGACCCCGCCCGGTCGCGGGCTGTGGATGATGGGCACGCCGCTCGTCAACGAGCTGCGCAACTCCGCGGCGCTGCAGAACTGCGCGTTCGTCAGCACCGGCGACATGACGCCCGAGGACCCGGCCGGCCCGTTCACCTGGCTGATGGAGGCCTCGATGCTCGGCGTCGGCGTCGGGTTCGACACCCGCGGCGCGGAGCTCGGGTTCGTGCTGCACGAGCCCGGTCCCGAGGAGGACCGCTACGTCATCCCCGACAGCCGCGAGGGCTGGGTCGAGTCGGTGCGGCTGCTGCTCGAGGGGTACCTGCGCCCCGGACGGCCGGCCGTCACCTTCGACTACTCGCTGATCCGTCCGGCCGGCTCGCCGATCCGCACCTTCGGCGGCACCGCGGCCGGTCCGGAGCCGTTGCGTCGCCTCCACGGCGCGCTGCGGCGCGTGCTCGGCGGCCGCGCCGGGGAGCCGCTGACCAGCACCGACATCGCCGACATCGGCAACCTCATCGGCGTCTGCGTGGTCGCGGGGAACGTGCGGCGCTCGGCCGAGATCCTGCTCGGCTCGATCGACGACCCGGCGTTCCTCGATCTCAAGAACCCCGAGGTGTTCCCCGAGCGCAACTCCTACGACAAGGACGCGCCCGGGTGGGGCTGGATGAGCAACAACTCGGTCGTCGTCGAGTCCGGCGCCGACCTCGCCAGGATCGTGCCGGGCATCGTGCGCAACGGCGAGCCGGGCGTGCTGTGGCTCGACACCATGCGCGCCTACGGCCGGCTGGCCGACGAGCCCGACCACCGCGACACCCGGGCGCAGGGCGTCAACCCGTGCGGCGAGCAGCCGCTGGAGTCCTACGAGCTGTGCACGCTCGTGGAGACCTACCCGTCGCGGGCGTCCTCGAAGGAGGACTACCTGCGGACGCTCTACTTCGCGTTCCTCTACGGCAAGGTCGTGACGCTGCTGCCGACCCACTGGGAGCGCAGCAACGCCGTCATGCAGCGCAACCGGCGCATCGGCACGTCGGCGTCCGGGCTCACCGACTTCGCCGACCGGCACGGCACCGACGTGCTCGTCGACTGGCTGGACGACGGGTACGCGCGGCTGCGCGAGCACGACCGCGAGATCTCGGAGCGGCTCGCTGTGCGGGAGTCGATCCGGGTCTCGACCGTGAAGCCGTCCGGCACCGTGTCGATCCTCGCGGGTGTCTCCCCGGGTGTGCACTGGACCCCGGGCGGGGCGTACTTCAACCGGGCGATCCGCTTCGGCAAGGACGACCCGCTGGTCGTGCTGTTCCGGGCGGCCCGGTACCGCGTGGAGCCCGCGAGCGAGGATCCCGAGGGCACGGTCGTCGTGTTCTTCCCGGTGCGGTCCACCGCGACCCGCTCGGAGAAGGAGGTGCCGCTCGCCGAGAAGGCCGACATGGCGCTGCTCGCCCAGCGGTACTGGTCCGACAACGCGGTCTCGAACACGCTCACGTTCGACCCCGAGACCGAGGCGGACCAGGTGGGACCGACGCTCGAGCGCATGGCGGGGCGGATCAAGAGCGTGTCCTTCCTGCCGCAGGGCAACTTCACCTTCCCGCAGATGCCGTACACGCAGATCACCGCCGAGGAGTACGAGGAGGCCGGCCGGACCCTGCTGCCGGTGTTCCTCGACGCGATCTACGACGGCGACACCGAGATGCTCGACGCGATCGGCGAGTCGTTCTGCGAGACCGACGACTGCGAGCTCGACGAGCTCGAGCTCGCGCACGAGAGCGCCGGTGTCGTGGAGCCGCACCACTGACCTCGCCGCGGTCGGTGGCGGGGAGTAGCGTGCCGGGCATGGCTGGCAGCGCGCGCTCCGCGCAGATGGGGACGGCGACCGAGCGGATCCGCCGGATGCCGTTCGCGGCGATCCACCCGATGTACGTCGCCAAGGTGGAGCGGAAGGGCCGCACCGCCGCCGAGGTGGACGAGGTCGTGCGCTGGCTCACCGGCTACGACGACGCCGGGCTGCGCGCCGCGATCGACGCCGGCACCGACCTCGAGACGTTCTTCGCCGAGGCACCTGCGATCAACCCGGCCGCGTCGTCGATCCGGGGCACGATCTGCGGCTACAAGGTGCAGGACATCGAGGACGGGTTGATGCAGCAGATCCGGTGGATGGACCTGCTCGTCGACGAGATCGCACGCGGCAAGCCGATGGAGAAGATCCTCCGCTCCGCGTGACGCGAAACCCGCACGCCCGGTTCGCGGCGGGAGCAGGATGGGCTCGACCCGAGGGAGGGACCGACGTGACGACGTTCACCGCGTGGAGGTTCGAGTCCGTCGACGGCGCCGAGGAGGCCTCGCAGATCCTGCGGAGGGCCGCGGGCGAGGGGCTCGTGAGGATCGAGGACTACGCCGTCATCGCGTGGCAGCCGGGCAAGGACCGGCCGGACGTGAAGTACGAGAACCGCGACGACCTGCGCGGCGCCGGCTGGGGAGCCCTGCTGGGGGTGCTGGTCGGCGCGCTGTTCTTCCTGCCGCTCGTCGGTGCCGCGGCTGGCGCCGCGATCGGCGTGCTCTACAAACGCGTCGAGGCCGTCGGCATCTCCAAGGACCAGCTCGAGACGATCGGCAGAGAGGTGGAGCCGGGGACGTCGGCGCTGTTCGTCGTCAACCACGACAGCGACCTCGACCGTCTCGCCGAGCGGTTCCGCGGGCTCGAGGGCCGGCTGCTCGCGAGCAACCTCGTCGCGGGCGAGGAGGAGGACGTCCGGCGCGCCTTCGAGGGCTGAGCCTCAGATCTCCCACTCGATGCCGCCGGAACGGCCCGGCTCGCGGGCCATGCCCGCCGCCAGCGTGCCGCCCGAGACCGGGTCGATGAGCACGAACGCGCCGCCGGAGCGGGAGCGGCGGTAGTCCTCCAGCGGCAGTGGACGCGCGAGCCGCAGCGACACCCGGCCGATGTCGTTGAGGTCGAACGCCGACGCCGGGTGCAGCGTGAGGTCGTCGAGGTCCAGCCGGCCCTCGAGCTGGGTGACGATCGCCTGCACGGTCGCCGACCCGTGCTTGAGCAGCACCCGCTGGCCGCCGCGCAGCGGCACCTCCGCGAGCCAGCACAGCATCGCCTCGGCGGTGTCCACCGGCCGCGGCGCGTCGGCCGCCGTGGCGATCACGTCGCCGCGCGTGACGTCGACCTCGTCGGCCAGCCGTAGCGTGACCGACCGGCCGGTCTCCGCGGCGTCGAGCTCGCCGTCGGGCGTGTCCACCGCAGCGATGCGGGTGCGCACGCCCGAGGGCAGCACGACCACCTCGGTGCCGGGGCGCGCGACGCCGGAGCTCACCCGCCCCGCGTAGCCGCGGTACTCGCGGTACCGCTCCTCGCGCGCGGCCGACTGCGGCCGGATGACCTGCTGCACCGGGAACCGGAACGCCTCCTCGAGCACGGTCTGCGAGGGCGGCAGCTCCTCGAGCAGCTCGAGCAGCGAGGGGCCGTCGTACCAGGGCGTGCGGTCGGAGCGATCGACGACGTTGTCGCCCGCGAGCGCCGACGTCGGCACCGTGCGCACGTGCTCGATCCCCAGCGCCGCCGCGAGCTCGGCGACCTCCTCGGCGACCCGGCGGTAGACGCCCTCGTCGAAGTCGACGAGGTCGACCTTGTTGACGACGACCACGACGTGCGGCACCCGCAGCAGCGCCGCGACCGCGAGGTGGCGGCGGGTCTGGTCGAGCACGCCCTTGCGGGCGTCGACGAGCACGAGGATCGCGTCGGCGGTGCTCGCGCCGGTCACCGTGTTGCGGGTGTACTGCACGTGGCCCGGGCAGTCGGCCAGCACGAAGCTGCGCGACCCGGTGCTGAAGTACCGGTAGGCGACGTCGATCGTGATGCCCTGCTCGCGCTCGGCACGCAACCCGTCGGTGAGCAGCGCCAGGTCGGCGCCATCGAGCCCGCGCTCGGCCGAGAGCCGCTCGAGCGCGTCGAGCTGGTCGGCGAGCACGTTCTTCGAGTCGTGCAGCAGCCGCCCCACCAGGGTGGACTTGCCGTCGTCGACCGAGCCGGCGGTCGCGAGCCGCAGCAGCGACGTCGTGCGCGTGGGCTCGAGGACGGCGTCGAGAGCCGCCATCAGAAGTACCCCTCCTTCTTCCGGTCCTCCATCGCGGCCTCGCTGAGCCGGTCGTCGGCGCGGGTCGCGCCCCGCTCGGTGAGGGTCGTCGAGGCGACCTCGACGATCACCTCCGCGGTCGTGGCGGCGTCGGACAGCACCGCGCCCGTGCAGGAGGCGTCACCCACCGTGCGGTAGCGGACCCGACGGCGCACCACCTCCTCGCCCGGGCGGGGCAACGAGTACGGCGTCACCGCCAGCCACATGCCGTCGCGCGCGAACACGTCCCGCTCGTGGGCGTAGTACAGCGGCGGCAGCTCGATGCCCTCGCGCTCGATGTAGCGCCACACGTCGAGCTCGGTCCAGTTGCTCAGCGGGAACACCCGCACGTGCTCGCCCGGCCGGTGGCGCGGGTTGTAGATGCTCCACAGCTCGGGGCGCTGGTTGCGCGGGTCCCACGCCCCGAACGCGTCGCGCAGGCTCACGACCCGCTCCTTCGCGCGCGCCTTCTCCTCGTCGCGGCGCGCGCCGCCGAAGACGGCGTCGAAGCGGTGCTCGGCGATCGCGTCGAGCAGCGGCTGCGTCTGCAGCGGGTTGCGCGTGCCGTCGGGGCGCTCCACCAGCCGGCCGTCGTCGATGTAGTCCTGCACCGACGCCACCTCCAGCCGCACGCCCAGCCGCTCGACGGTGCGGTCCCGGAAGGCCAGCACCTCCTCGAAGTTGTGGCCGGTGTCGACGTGCAGCACCGGGAACGGCACCCGGCCGGGCCAGAAGGCCTTCGCCGCCAGGTGCAGCAGCACCACCGAGTCCTTGCCGCCCGAGAACAGGATCACCGGCCGCTCGAGCTCGCCGACGACCTCACGGATGCTGTGGATCGCCTCGCTCTCGAGGTAGTCCAGCTGGTCGAAGCGCGCGGGCGCGTGGGTGGTCGTCGTGGTCACAGGTGGATCCCGCACTCGGTCTTGCTCAGCCCCGCCCACCGGCCGGCGCGCGGGTCCTCGCCCGGCGCGACGCGGCGCGTGCACGGCCGGCATCCGATCGAGGGGTAGCCGTCGGCCAGCAGCGGGTTCACGGGGACGTTGCGGCGCTGCGCGTGCTCGAGCAGCTCGTCGAAGGTCCACGGCGCCACCGGGTTGATCTTGACCATGCCGTGCCTCGCGTCCCACTCGACCAGCTGCGCGTTCGCGCGCAGCGCGTTGTCCTCGCGCCGCACGCCGGTCACCCACGCCTCGTAGCCGGCGAGCTCGCGATCGAGCGGGACCACCTTCCGCAGCTGGCAGCACTGGCCGGGGTCGCGCGCGAACAGGTCCTTGCCGTGCGTGGCGTCCTGCTCCGCGACGCTCTGGTCGGGGCGGACGTCGACGACCGTCACGTCGAGCGAGACCTCCAGCGCCGCCCGCGTCCCCAGCGTCTCGGCGAAGTGGTAGCCGGTGTCGAGGAACAGCACGTCGACGCCGGGCAGCGCGGTCGCGGCCAGGTCGACGACGACGGTGTCGCCCGCCATCGAGCAGGCGACGGCGAGGGAGTCGCCGAAGGTGCGCGCCGCCCAGGCGAGGACGTCGCCGGCCGCCTCGGAACCGGCGTCGGCGAACAGCGCCGCGCCCTCGGCGGCCAGCGCCCGCAGCTCCTCTTCGCTGCGGCGGGTCCGGGTGCTCGTGGCAGTCATCGCAGGGAGTCCTCCTCGGCGCGGTGGGCCCAGGCCGCGAACGTCTCGTCCTCGCCGCGCTCGGCGAGCCAGCGGCGGGTGACGCGCTCGACGTAGTCCGGCAGCTCGTCGGCGGCGACCTTGAGCCCGCGCACGGTGCGGCCGAGCCCGGCCTCGTCGCGGTCGGTCGCCGCGAGCCCGCCGCCCAGGTGCACCTGGTACCCGAACTCGCTCCCGCCCAGGAGCTGGCCCTTGAGACCGATGTCGGCGGTCTGGATGCGCGCGCACGAGTTCTGGCAGCCGTTGACGTTGAGCGCGATCGGGTGCGGCAGCTCGACACCGGCCAGCCGCCGCTCGAGCTCGTCGATCGCGTCGGCGGCGGTCTGCTTGGTCTCGACGAACGCGAGCTTGCAGTACTCGATGCCAGTGCAGGCGATCGTGGCGCGGCGGAACGGGCTCGGCCGCGCGTGCAGCCCGATCTCGGCGAGCTCGGAGATCAGCGGCTCGACGTCGTCGGGCGCGATGTCGAGGACGAGCAGCTTCTGGTGCGGGGTCAGCCGCACCCGCCGGGACCCGTGGGCCTCGACGATCTCGGCCACCCGGGCCAGCATCTCGCCGCTGACGCGGCCGACGGTGGGCGCGGCGCCCACGTAGCGCAGCCCGTCCTTCTGCTCGCCGACGCCGACGTGGTCACCAGGGCCGGTCGCGGGGGCCGGGGCCGGCCCGTCGGGCAGCGGGCCGTCGAGGTACTCCTCCTCCAGCACCCGCCGGAACTTCTCCGCACCCCACTCGGCGAGCAGGAACTTCAGCCGCGCCTTGGTGCGCTGCCGCCGGTAGCCGTAGTCGCGGAACACCTTCACGACGCCGACCCAGGTCTCGACCGCGCGCTCCGGCGGCACGAACGCGCCGAGCCGCTCGGCGAGCCGCGGCGCCGTCGACAGCCCGCCGCCGACCCACAGGTCGTACCCCGGGCCGAGCTCGGGGTGGACCACCCCGACGAGCGAGATGTCGTTGATCTCGTGCACGACGTCGAGGCTCGGGTGCCCGGTGATCGCGGACTTGAACTTGCGCGGCAGGTTCGACAGCTCCGGGTCGCCGATGTAGCGCTCGCGGATCTCCTCGATCACCGGCGTCGGGTCGATGATCTCGTCGGCGGAGATGCCCGCGACCGGCGAGCCGAGGATCACGCGGGTGCAGTCGCCGCACGCCTCGGTGGTGTGCAGGCCGACCGCCTCCAGCCGCTCCCAGATCGTCGGCACGTCCTCGATCGCGACCCAGTGCAGCTGGATGTTCTGGCGGTCGGAGATGTCGGCGGTGCCGCGGGCGAAGTCGCGGGAGACGTCGGCGATCGTGCGCAGCTGCTCGGTGGTGAGCGCGCCGCCGTCGACCCGGATCCGCATCATGAAGTAGCGGTCGGAGAGCGCGTCGGCCTCGAGCTTGGAGGTGCGCGAGCCGTCGATGCCCTGCTTGCGCTGGGTGTACAGACCCATCCAGCGGAACCGGCCGTGCAGGTCGTCGGCCGGGATCGCGTCGAAGCCCTCCCGGGCGTAGGTGTCGATGATCCGCTTCCGCACGTTGAGCGGGTTGTCGGCGGCCTTGAGCTCCTCGTTGTGGTTGAGCGGGGTCCTCCCGTCGATCAGCCACTGGCCGTTGGAGCGCCGTGCGTCGGGTCCGGACACGCGCGCACGGGGCGTCGCCGGGCGCGGTGCGTCCGGTGCGGGCGTGGTGGTCGTGCTGGCGGCCATGCCTCCACCATGACCGAGCCGCTCGCCGCGTGGCAGTGCGGGCGCGAAGGGTCCACGATGTGGGAGACGCCACCCGACGCCGTCCCGGTCGGGTCAGAGGCGCGGCAGCTGCCGGCGCGCGTGCGCCGCGATCCGGCTCATCATCCAGGCGTCGAGCACGCCGCTCACGGCGCCGCCGACCAACGGCACCGCGCGTCCCAGCCGCAGCAGGAAGCGCTCGCTGACGCCGCGCAGCAGCCGGAACCCGACCGCCTTGTTGACCATCATGAGCGCCGAGGGCGGCAGCTTCCTGAGCGCGAACGTCGTCATCCGGCCGGACGCCGTCGTCATCCCGACCTTGCGGAGCACCTCGTCGGCGTCGGACCGGACCAGGGTGAGCATGACGGCGGTGCGCACCTCGGGCTCGCGGACGTCGTAGCCGCGCAGGGTCGCGATCGCGGCGGCCATCCGGGTCGCCTGCACGTAGAACTCGAGCAGGTTCGCGGGCAGCGCGACCGGCATGGTCGCGAACCCGCCGAGCCCGGTCACGAAGCCGCCGACGGCGCCCCAGCGCACCGCGGAGCGACCCACGGCCCGGACCGCCGCCTCGATGTCGCCGCCGCTCGCCTCGAGCGCACGGGTCGCGACCGCCGGTGCGGATCGCAGCGGGCCGCGGCCGTCGATGCCGACCTCCATGACGAGCCGGACGACGCGGTCGATCGCGCCGCCGTCGGCCTTGCCGGAGCGTGCCTCCTCGAGCGCGGAGCGGGCGGCCCCGACCTCGGTGCGGTCCGGGCGGAACACGTCGAGCAGTCCCATGCCGGCTCCTTCCTCTCCTCGGCCGGTGCGGTGCCGGTCTCGTACACCGTGCCACGAGAGCAGGCGATCCTGTGGGCTGTCATGCTGGCTCGGTGCCGGAGCTGACGTGGATCGCATGGGTCGCGCTCGCCGTCGGCGCCGTCACGGTCGGCATCAGCAAGACCGCGATCCCCGGCGCCAACATCGCGGTGGCGCTGTTCGCGATGGTGCTGCCCGCCAAGCCCTCGACGGCGGCGCTGCTGGTGCTGCTCATCGTCGCCGACGTGTTCGCGGTCGTCTTCTACCGCCGCTTCGCGGACTGGCGCGTGCTGCGGGGGCTGGTGCCCCCGGTCGTCGTCGGGCTGGTGGCAGGTGCGGTGTTCATGTCGCGCGCGTCCGACGCACTGATGGCCCGCGTCATCGGGGTGATCCTCATCGCGGTCATCGTGCTCGGCCTGGTGCAGCGCCACCGCGCGCAGCGGCGCGAGGCGGCGGGCGGCGGTGACCGGGTGCCGCAGGGTCGTGGCGCGGCGGTCGCGCAGCGTGCGTTCTACGGCAGCCTCGGCGGGTTCACGACGATGGTCGCCAACGCCGCCGGGCCGATCATGAGCATGTACTTCCTCGCGGTGCGGCTTCCGGTCACGGTCTTCCTCGGCACCTCGGCGTGGTTCTACTTCGTCATCAACCTCAGCAAGGTGCCGTTCTCGGCCGCGCTCGGGCTGTTCAGCACCGAGATGCTGCTCATCGACCTCGTGCTCGTCCCGTTCGTGGTGCTCGGCGCGCTGGGCGGCCGCTGGATCGTCAACCGCATCAGCCGCGACTTCTTCGAGTGGAGCGTTATCGTGCTGAGCATCCTCGGGGCGGTCTACCTGCTGGTGCGCTGAGCTTCCCGCCCGGCCGCCACGCGGCCCCGGGTGCCCACCCGCCCACCCCGCCCACCCGCGCGCGAACTCGTACCGCAGAGCCGAACTCGTACGGTGCACGCTACGAGTTCGGCACGGGGCTACGAGTTCGCGGGCCCGGGCGAGGGCGGTGACGGGGCGGCCGGCTGGTGCCGCCGGTGCCACCGGCGTCGACCCACCCACCCCGCCCTCCCCAGCCCCAGCCCTTCCCCGGCCTACCGGCTGCCCCAGCCGCTCCCCAACCAGGCCGCCACCCCAGTCGGCCAACTCGTACGCCCGGGCCCAGCTCGTACGGTGCACGCTACGAGCTGGGCACGCGGCTACGAGTTCGCGGGCCCGGGCGAGGGCGGTGACCGGGGCGTCCGGCCGGTGCGGCCGCCGGTGCCGCCGGTGCCACCCGCCCACCCTGGCCTACCCAGCTCCCGCTCTCGGGGCCACCGGCTGGCCCCCAGCCGCTCCCCGCCCGCCCCCGCCCCCGCCCCCACCGGCCAACTCGTACGCCCGGACCGAACTCGTACGGTGCACGCTACGAGCTCGGTGCGCGGCTACGAGTTCGCGGGGTCGGGCGGAGAGGGGCGCCGGCGGTGCGGGCCGGAATGTCCTCGACGTCGGGCGCGCCGCGGGTGAGGATCGAGGCGATGCGCACCCGGATGCACGACGACGAGATCCTCACCGACGCCGACCTCGCCCGCCGGCTGCTCGCCGAGCAGCGCCCGGAGTGGGCTGGGCTGCCGCTGCGCCAGGTGACGCACCACGGCACCGACCACGACGTCTACCGCGTCGGTGACGACCTCTCGCTGCGGCTGCCGCGCACCGCCTGGGCCGCTGCCCAGGCGGAGAAGGAGGCGCGGCTGGTGCCGCTGCTCGCGCCGCACGTCACGCTGCGGCTGCCGGTCGTCCACGCCCTCGGCCGGCCGACGTCGTTCTACCCCTACGGGTGGTCGGTGCAGTCGTGGCTGCCGGGTCACGACCTCGTCGGCCGCGACCTCGCCGACGACGTCGCGCTGGCGGCCGACCTCGCCGCGTTCGTGCTGTCGTTGCGGACGGTGGGCACCGACGCCGCGTCGCCGCTGCCGCCGACCGCCCGCGGCGGCGACCTCGCGCTCCACGACGACGCGGTAGCCGACCGGATCGCCGAGCTGGGGGAGCGCGTCGACGGCGCGGCGTTGCGCCGGGCGTGGCAGGAGTCGCGCGCCGCCGCACCCGCCGCCAGCCGGTGCTGGACCCACGGCGACCTGCTGCCGGGCAACCTGCTCGCCGTCGACGGCCGTCTCACCGGCGTGATCGACCTCGGTTCGCTCAACGCGACCGACCCGGCGCTGGACCTCACGCCCTGCTGGTACCTGCTCGGCGGCACCGGCTCGGCGGCGGCGCGCCGGTACCTCGACCTGCTCGGCGCCACGCCGGAGCACGTGCTGCGCGCCCGGGGCTGGGCGCAGCTGCAGGCGCTCAACGCGCTGCCGTACTACTGGGACACCAACCCCGGCATGGTCCATCTCGCCGCCACGGCGCTGACGCGCATCACGGCGGAGGCCGGCTGACCGCCGAGGAGGGTCACGGCGTCGGGGCGTCCTCCGGGAGGAGCCCGGCGTCACGCAGGTCCTGCCACAGCGCCGCGGGCACGTCGGCGGATGCGCGGGCGGCGGCGTCGCGCGCGTCGTCGGCGTGCCGCATCCCGACGACGGTCGAGACGACCGCCGGGTGTGCTGCCACGAAGGCGAGCGCCGCCTCCGGCAGCGTCACACCGTGCTCGCGGCAGAGCCGGGCGATCGCGCGCGCCCGCTCGAGCACCTCGGCCGGGGCGCGGGTGTAGTCGAAGGTGGCATCGGCGCCGGGGTCCTCGACGGCGAGGATGCCGGAGTTGTAGACGCCCCCGACGACCACGCCGACGCGGTGCTCGAGCGCCGCGGGCATGAGGTCGGCGAGCGCGCTGTGGTCGAGCAGCGTGTAGCGCCCGGCGCAGAGCACGACGTCGACGTCGCTCTCGCGCACGATGCGGGCGAGGTGGTGCGAGAAGTTCATACCGGCGCCGACCGCGCGCACGACGCCCTCCTCGCGCAGCTCGACGAGCGCCGGCACCGCCTCGGCCACCGCCTGGTCCATGCGGTCCTCGGGGTCGTGCAGCAGTGCGATGTCGATGCGGTCCAGGCCCGTCCGCGCCAGCGAGTCCTCGATGGAGCGCCGGATGCCGTCGCGCGTGAGGTCCCACACCCGCCGGTGGTTCGCGGGCACGTCGAAGCCGTCGAGGTCGCGCCGGTCGGCCGTCTCGGGCGAGGGCACGAGCAGTCGACCGACCTTGGTGGAGACGACGACCTCCTCGCGCGGGCGCTCCCGCAGCAGCGCACCGAGCCGGCGCTCCGAGAGCCCGAGCCCGTAGTGCGGCGCGGTGTCGACGTAGCGCACACCCGCGGCCCAGGCCGCCTCGACGGTCTCACGGACGACGTCGTCGCTGCGCTCCTCTCCGAGGTTGCCGGCCTGCGCACCGCCCATCCCGATCGCGGTCAGACGGACGTCGGGGCGCTTCGGCAGCGGCGTGGTTCTCATGGCGGGCCTCGGGTCGTGGGGAGCCTGCTCCTGCAGCGGACGGGCAGGTCGCACGGTAGTGCGCCCGGCCGTGACCGGGCAGGTCGTCTCGCAGGGACCGGGGCCAGGCGGGCCCGAGCCGCGAGCGCATCCGACGCGACATCACATTCTTATTGATAGTGATTCTCGTTTCCATGTAGCCTCCACGCATGATCTCGACGACGACACGCACCCGCGTCCTCCTGTCCGCCGCTGCCGTCCTTGCCCTCGCCTCCTGCTCGACACCGGCCGACGGCCCGAGCGCGGCGCCACCGCCGGCCGCGGCCACCACCGAGCTCGCGACCGCGGCACCGCGGCTGGCGCTGACCTACGACGGCGGCGTGCAGGTGCTGGACGCGACGACGCTGGAGGTGGTCGGCGACGTGGCGCTGGGCGGTTTCCTCCGCATCAACCCCGCCGGCGACGGGCGGCACGCGTTGCTGAGCACGCCGGCCGGCTTCCAGGTCCTCGACGTCGGCAGCTGGGCTGAACCGCACGGCGACCACGCGCACTACTACGCCACGGCCCCGTCCCTGCTCGACCTCACCTACCCCGCCGCGGTGCCCGGTCACGTCGTGGCGCACGACGGCCGCACCGCCCTGTTCGACGACGGCACCGGTCACGTCGTCGTCCTCGACGCCGCCGACGTCGCCGCGCCGGACGCCGACGTGCGCGAGCACTCGACGGCGTCGGCGCACCACGGCGTCGCGGTCGAGCTGAGCGACGGCACGCTCGTCGTCACCGAGGGCACCGCCGAGGCCCGGACAGGGATCAGGGTCCTCGACGCCCGCGGCGAGGCGCTGACGGCCTCCGACGAGTGCCCGGGCGTGCACGGCGAGACCGTGGCGGCCCACGAGACCGTCGTCCTGGGATGCGAGGACGGCGTGCTGCTCTACGCCGACGGCACGATCACCAAGGTCGACAGCCCGGACGCGTACGGGCGGATCGGCAACCTCCGCAGCACCGAGGGCAGCGAGCTCGTGCTCGGCGACTACGACCCCGACCCGGACGGCGGACCGCTCACCCACGTCGCGCTCGTCGACGTCCACGACGGCGGGATGGCGCTCGTCGACATCGGTGCCGAGTACACCTTCCGGTCGCTCGCCGTCGACGACGAGCACGCGTTCGTGCTGGCCGACGACGGTCGCATCCACGTGATCGACCCCGCCAGGGCGCAGGTCGCGCGCACCATCGACGTGCTCGACACCTGGGACGTCCCGGCGGACTGGCAGCAGCCTCGCCCGGCCCTCGTGGTGCACGACGGCACCGGCTACGTCACCGATCCCGCCCGGCAGCGGGTGCTCGCCGTCGACCTCGACAGCGGCGAGATCTGGAACGAGGCGAGCCTGTCGGTGACGCCGAACGAGATCGTCCTGACGTCCGGCGACGTGGCATCCAGCGACGGCGGCACGCACGACGACCACGACCACGACCACGACCACGGTGACGACTGACGTCCGCCCGGCTCGGGCAGGCCGCTCGTTCGCGGCGGTGCTGGTGGCCGTGGTCGCCGGCACCGCCGCGTGCGGGACCGCCGCGACGCCCGACCGCCCCGGCCCGGAGGTCATGGTCTCGGCGCCTCCGCTGGCGTACCTCGCCGAGCGGGTCGCCGGTGCGGATGCCGACGTCACGAGCCTCGTGCCGCCGGGCGGGGACCCGCACAGCCAGGAGATCAGCCCCGCGACGCTCGCGGAGCTGGCGTCGGCCGACCTCGTCGTCTACGTCAGCGGCCTGCAGCCCGCGGTCGACGAGGCCGCGGCGCTGGTGGCGCCGTCGCACGCGGTGGACGTCCTGGACGCCGCCACGGCTGCCGTCGCCGACGGCGGCGAACCGCCCGACCCTGGCCGTGACCCCCACTTCTGGCTCGACCCGGTGCGGTTCGGGCTGGCGGCGGGGCTGGTCGCCGACGCGCTCGCCGAGGTCGATCCGGACCGCGAGGCGCGCTACCGCGCGCGGGCGCAGACCCTCGTCGACGACCTCGAGCTCCTCGACGAGGCGTACCGGGAGGCGTTGGCGCCGTGCGCGGGCGCCGTGCTCGTCACCTCGCACGAGGCGTTCGGATACCTCGCGGCTCGGTACGACCTGGAGCAGCAGGGGCTCACCGGCGTCGACCCGGCGGTCGAGCCGTCGCCCGCGCGGCTGCGCGAGGTGCGTGACCTCGTGCTGCGCACGGGCGTGCGGACGATCTTCTTCGAGACCGCCGCGGCGCCCGGGCTCGCGCACCGCCTCGCCGACGACCTCGGCGTCGGGACGGCCGTGCTGGACCCGATGGAACGGACGCAGGATCTCGACTACCTGGCAACGATGCGCACCAACCTCGACGCGCTCGCCGAGGGTCTCGTCTGCGAGGGCTGAGACCGGCAGCGGTGCGCGCTGCCGGTCGCGTCGGTGTTGTGCCGCCCGCGGGAGCGGGTGATGATGAGGCCTCCGGTGTGAACGCTCACATGTCATCGTCGACCCGCCGTGGAGGGACCTCTCGTGACCGACCAGCCTGCCTCGCCGTCTCGTGCGGCCGCGACCCCCGCCGCGCCGCGTGCCGACGTCGGGGTGGCCCGTCCGCTGCCGGTCGGGGCGGTGCGGCTGCTGCCGACCGGCGTCCTCGGCGCCTGGCAGGACCGCAACGCGCAGGCGACGATCCCGCACTGCATCGACCAGCTCGAGGCCGCAGGCAACCTCGACAACTACCGGCGGCTCGTCGGCGACATCGACCCCGCCACCCCTTACCGCGGCTTCATCTTCGCCGACTCCGACGTGCACAAGGTGATCGAGGCGGTCGCCTGGGAGATCGGCCGCAGCGGCACGACGGCGTTCGACGGCTGGCTCGACGAGGTCAGCGACCTGCTCGCCCGCGCCCAGGAGCCCGACGGCTACCTCATGACGGCGATCCAGGCCGGGCTGCGGGAGCGGTGGGCGGACCTCGAGAACGCCCACGAGCTGTACGTGCTGGGGCACATGGTGCAGGCCGCGGTCGCGCTGCAGCGCTGCGCCGGGCGCGACGACCTGCTGCGCGTCGCGCTCCGCTTCGTCGACCTCGTCGACGCCACCTTCGGGCCAGACGGCGAACGGGTCGGCATCTGCGGTCACCCCGAGATCGAGACCGCGCTCGTCGAGCTGTACCGCGAGACCGGCGAGCAGCGCCACCTCGCGCTCGCGCAGCACATGATCGACCTCCGGGGCACCGGCACGCTGGTCGCCGGCGGCCTCGGCCCGCAGTACTTCCAGGACCACGAGCCGGTGCGGCAGGCGCGCACGGTCGCCGGGCACGCGGTGCGGCAGCTCTACCTCGCGGCCGGCGCGACCGACGTCTACCTCGAGACCGGCGAGGCCGAGCTGCTCGACGCGATGCACGACCAGTGGGTCGACGCCCACGAGCGCAAGATGTACATCTCGGGCGCGTTCGGCTCGCGGCACCGCGACGAGGCGTTCGGCAGCGCCTACGAGCTGCCGTCCGACCGCGCCTACGCCGAGACCTGCGCGACGATCGCGGACCTGCACTGGTCCTGGCGGATGTTCCTCGCCGACGGCGGCTCCCGCTACGGGGACGTCGTCGAGCGCGAGATCCACAACGCGCTCGCGGCCTCGCTCGACGCCGGCGGCACCCGGTTCTTCTACGCCAACCCGCTGCAGTCGCGCCCCGACAAGCACTCCGAGGAGAGCGCGCCGCGCGAGCGGCTGCCCTGGTACCCGTGCGCGTGCTGCCCGCCGAACATCGCCCGGGCGGTCGCGCAGATGGGTGCCTACGTCGCATCGGTGACCGACAGCGAGATCGCGGTGCACCAGTTCGCCGACGCCGACATCGACCTGCCGGAGGCGCTCGGCTCCGGGACGCTGCGGGTCCGCACCCGCTACCCGGAGGACGGCGTCGTCGAGGTGACGCTCGACGGCACCGCACCCGCCGGTGCGCGGCTCGCGCTGCGTGTGCCTGCGTGGTCGACGAGCACGACGGTCGACGGCCGCGCCGCGGATCCCGACCCCGACGGCTACCTGCGGGTGCCGCTGGCCGACGGCGCCCGGCTCGAGCTCGACGTCGCACCCCGCTGGACCGTCGCCCACCCCCGCGTCGACGCCGTCCGCGGCTGCGTCGCGCTCGAGCGCGGCCCGCTCGTCTACGCGATCGAGCAGGCCGACATGCCCGACGGTGTCGAGGTCGACGACGTCCGCGTCCACACCGACTCCCCGCCCCGGGTGACCGAGGGCGGCGTGACGGTCTCGGCCTTCGCGGTGCCCCCGCCGTCTGCCCTGTACGCGACGCTCGGCAGCACCGCGCCGGCGCCGGCGCGCCCCGTCACGGTCACGGCGATCCCGTTCGCGACCTGGGGCAACCGCACGCCAGGCGCCATGCGGGTCTGGCTGCCGACCGCGGACTGAGGGTCGTCAGGAGTAGTAGAGCGCGACCGGCCGGCCGTCGATCTCGCGGACGTCGACCGCCGCGTCGTAGACCGAGCGCAGCACCTCGGCGGTCATGACCTCGCGGGCGGGGGCGTCGGCGACGACGCGGCCGTCGCGCATCGCGACGATCCGGTCGGCGTAGGTGGCGGCGAAGTTGATGTCGTGCAGCACGACGATCACGCGCTTGTCGAGCTCGTCCGCCATGCGCCGCAACAGCTTCATCATGTCGGTCATGTGCCGCAGGTCGAGGTTGTTGAGCGGCTCGTCGAGCAGCACGTAGCGGGTGTCCTGCGCGAGCACCATCGCGATGAACGCGCGCTGACGCTGGCCGCCGGAGAGCTCGTCGAGGAACCGGCCGCGGAACGGCTCCAGCCCCAGGTAGTCGATCGCGCGCTCCACGTGGTCGCGGTCGGTGGCGGTCAGCCGGCCGCCGCAGTGCGGGAACCGTCCGAACTCCACGAGGTCGCCGACGGTGAGCCGCGCCCCGACGTGGTTGTCCTGGCGCAGCACCGCCAGCGTGGTGGCGAGCTCGCGCGACGGCGCGGTCGTGACGTCGCGGCCGTCGACCAGCACGCGGCCGCCGTCCGCCGTGAGGAGCCGCCCGACGAGGCTGAACAGCGTCGACTTGCCCGCGCCGTTCGGGCCGATGAGCGCGGCGACGCCCTCGCCGCCGAAGGTGAGCGAGACGTCGTCGACGACGGTCGTCGAGCCGTAGCGCTTCGTCACTTTCTCGAGCGCGATCATCGCGCCCCCTTTCGCAGCACCAGCACGAGGAAGAACAGCCCGCCCGCGAGCTCGATGACGGTCGAGAGCGTGCCTCCGAAGCCGAGCGCGCGCTCCAGCACCAGCTGCCCGCCCAGCAGGCACACCATGCCCAGCCCCACGGCGGTGGGCAGCGTCCACGCGTGCCGGAACGTGCCCGCCCAGGAGTAGGCGAGGTTCGCGACGATCAGCCCGAAGAACAGGATCGGGCCGACCAGCGCCGTCGACGCCGCCACCATGAGCGAGACCACGCCGAACAGCGCCATCACGACCCGCCGGTGCGAGACCCCGAGACCGATCGCGGCCGGGGCGCCGAGGGTGAGCACGTCGAGCGTGCGCAGCAGCGGCAGCAGCGCGACGCAGCCCGCGGCCACGAGCAGCGCCGTCAGCGTCAGCAGCAGCGGGTCCGGGCGGGTGAGGGAGGCGAACATCGCGTCGGAGAGGACCTGGAAGTCGATCGGGTCGAGCATCCGCTGCATCCACTCGGTGAAGCTGCGGAAGAACGTGCCGAGCACGATGCCGACCAGCAGCATGAGGTGGATCGAGCGCCGCCGGCCGCCGAACAGCCACGTGAACAGCAGCACGCTGAACGCCAGCATCACCACGACCTGCACGAGCCACAGCACCAGCGGGTCCAGGCGCAGGAAGGACGTCGAGCCGAGCGTGAACACGACCACGGTCGAGATCAGCAGGTAGAACGCGTCGAACCCCATGATCGACGGCGTGAGGATGCGGTTCTGCGTGATCGTGTGGAAGACGACCGTCGAGACCCCGACGGCGGTGGCCACCACGAGCATCGCGACGACCGTGAGCGACCGGATCCGCAGCGCGAACGCGAGCGAGCCGGGGACGTCGGTGAGCAGGTAGAGCGTCACCAGCGCCACGACGACGGCGCCGAGGACCGCGAGCCGGACCACGGGCCGGCGCCACGACGCGCGCCACCCGGTCACGGCGCGGGGCTCCACCGCGGCACCGGTCGCCGACGGCGCGCCGGTCAGCACCTCAGTGGGCACGGCTCCGCCTCCGCAGCAGCAGCCAGAGGAAGAGCCCCGCGCCGACGACGCCGACGATCACCGAGAGCGGGATCTCGTAGGGGAACCGCACGGTGCGCGCGACGATGTCGCACGCGAGCACGAGCAGCGCGCCGGTGCCGGCCACCCAGCCGATCGAGCGGCGCACGTTGTCGCCGATGACGAGGCTGACGACGTTGGGGACCACCAGGCCCAGGAACGGGATCATGCCGGCGGTGACCAGCACGGTCGCGGTGATGACCGCGATGACGACCATCCCGACGGCGACCACGCGCCGGTAGCTGAGCCCCAGGTTGGTGGCCATCTCCTCGCCGAGCCCGACGACGCTGAACCGGTCGGCCGCGAACCACGCGACGACGACCATCGCGCCGGCGAGCCAGACCAGCTCGTAGCGCCCGGCCATCACGGTCGTGAACGAGCCCTGAGCCCACTGGCCCAGCGACTGCAGCAGGTCGAGCCGGTAGGCGACGAACGTCGTCAGCGCCGCGACGACGCCGCCGAGCATGATGCCGACGAGCGGCACCAGCACGAGCTGGCGCACGGGGACGGCGCGGATCACGCGCAGGAACACCCAGGTGCCCAGCAGCCCGAACACGGCGGCCACGCCGGCCTTGCCCATCACCGACAGGCCCGGCGCGAGGACGGTCGTCAGCAGCATCCCGAAGGTCGCGAACTCGGTGACCCCGGTCGTGCCCGGCTCGACGAACTTGTTGCGGACCAGCATCTGCATGATCAGCCCGGCGATGCCGAGCGAGGCCCCCGCCAGCAGCACCGCGACCGTCCGCGGGGCGCGGCTGGCGGCGAGCAGGAAGGCGGCGGTGCCGTCCGCGCCGCCCGCCAGCAACGACGCAGGCGTGACGTCGGAGACCCCGACGAAGAGACTGACGAGCGTCAGCCCGGCGAGCAGCACCCCGAGCAGCGCCCCCACCCAGGTCCGTCGAGGACGGACGGGGGCGAGGGCGCCGGCTGCGGGTGTCGCCAGGGTGGCCACGTGCTCGGGAGGGTCAGCCCGCGATCGAGAGCACGTCGTCGATCATCAGCTGCGTCGTCGTGATGCCGCCGAAGACGATGTACCAGGCGACCGGGTCCAGGTAGACGATCTGGTCCTCCTGGTAGGCCGTGGTGCGGTGCACGATCTCGTTGTCGAGGACGGCCGCGGCGGCCTGCGCGCCCTCGGCGCCGGTGGCGGTGTCGCGGTCGACGACCCACAGGTAGTCGGGGTCGTGCTCGAGCAGGAACTCGAAGGTGACGGGCTCGCCGTGGGTGGCGGCCTCGACGTCCTCGACGACGGGCGTGACGCCGAAGACGTCGTAGATCAGCCCGCCGCGGGCGTTGCGCCCGGTGGCTTCGCCGTGCGTGGGCGCGAGCGCGCTGAGCTCGCCGCCGGAGACCATCAGGCCGAGACCGGTGCCGGCGTCCGCCGTGACGGCGCGCGCCTCCTCGATGCCGGCCTGCAGCTCCTCGAGCGCGGCCGCGGCCTCGTCCTGGGCGCCGAGCACCTCGCCGAGGAACGTCGTGTTGCGCTCGAGGGTCTCCTCGAACGTGCCGCTGATGCTGAGGTCGACGGTCGGCGCGATCGCGTTCAGGTCCTCCCACAGCCCGGCGGAGCGGCCGCCGATGACGATGAGGTCGGGCTGGTGCGCCTCGATCTCGAGGAGGTCGGCCTCGAACAGGGTGCCGGCGTTGAAGGCGTCGTCGGCCAGGTGCTCGCGCAGGTAGTCCGGCACCGACTCCAGCGGCGCGCCGGCGACCTCGCCACCCAGGGCGCCGATCGTGTCCAGGCTCGCCATGTCGAAGACGACGATGGTCTCCGGCTCGACCGGCACCTCGACGGTGGTCGGTTCGTAGACCGGGTCCTCGTCCTCACCGGCGACGTTGCGGTCCCACGAGAACGAGATGGTCTGCGCCCCGTCGGCAGGCGCGGGGTCGGCGGCGTCGGCCGAGCCGCAGGCGGCCAGCACGACCGCAGCTGCTGCCAGCGCCGAGACGGCGCCGAGCGGTCTGGTCACGGACATGGGTGTCTCCACAGGTGTGTGCGTCCCGGCGCGCGGGCACGCCGAAGCAGCGCGCCGCCGTCGGCTGACAAGCGCGCCGCGGCGCGGCGAGCGCACGGTCGAATCGTTCCGACCGCGATATGGCAAGGCTAACCTAACCTAATTCCGACAGCGCACCGAGCGCTCACGATGTGGACTGTCGTGACTCGCTCCACGAACGGCGTCGGGAGGGAGCGTCACCGGGTGGCGGGAACCACGCCGCGGTCGCACACGCCGACCGCCGTCGCACTCGCCGTCACCACCTCGACGTCATCGCGGTGGCCGCGCTCGGGGACCGTCGCGCGATGACACGCAACCGGTGCATCCGCGCGAACCGCATCGAGCGCCGCCGCTCTGCCGCGCCGCGCACGTCCGGGACCCCTGCACCGCTCGCACACGCCGACGCCGCCCGCGCCGGGGTCGGCGGGGCGGCGTCGGGGCCGGGTCGGGCCGCTACCAGGCGTAGGCCTCGGGGGCGGGCTTGCTGCCCTTGGGGAACGGCGCCGGGAAGAGCTCGTCGAGGCGGTCGAGGGTGGCGTCGTCGAGCTCGATCTCGAGGACGCGCAGCGACCCGGTGAGCTGCTCGATCGTGCGCGGGCCGATGATCGGCGCCGTCACGGCCGGGCGGGTGAGCAGCCACGCGAGCGCGACGTCGGCGGGCTGCTCGCCGAGCTCGGCGCACAGGTCCTCGTAGGCCTGCAGCACCTCGCGGTTCTTCTCGATGCCCTCGCTGTTCGCGGTCCCGCGGCCCTCGACGCCGTCGCGCTGCTTGGCGAGCACGCCGCCGAGCAGCCCGCCGGCCAGCGGCGACCACGGGATGACGCCGAGGCCGTGGTGCTCGGCCGCCGGCAGCGCCTCGAGCTCCACCCAGCGGGACATGAGGTTGTACAGCGACTGCTCGCTGACGAGTCCGAGCACGCCGGCGCTCGCCGCCGCGCCCTGGGCGGTCGCGATGTGCCAGCCGGCGAAGTTGGAGGAGCCGACGTAGAGGATCTTCCCCTGCTGCCGGAGCACGCTCATCGCCTCCCAGATCTCCTCCCACGGCGTGTCACGGTCGACGTGGTGCATCTGGTAGAGGTCGATGTAGTCGGTCTGCAGGCGCTGCAGCGAGGCGTCGACGGCGCGCCGGATGTTGAGCGCGGACAGCTTGCTCTCGTTGGGCCAGTCGCCCATCGCGCCGTAGAGCTTGGTCGCGAGCACGGTGCGCTCGCGGCGGCCACCGCCGGTGGCGAACCAGCGCCCGAGGATCTCCTCGGTCTCGCCGGGCTGCGTCCCGTAGCGGTTGGCGGTGTCGAAGAAGTTGAGGCCGTGCTCGTGGGCGGCGTCCATGATCGCGTGGCTGTCGGCCTCGCTGGTGCGCGGACCGAAGTTCATGGTGCCCAGGCACAGCGGGGCGACGAGCAGGCCGGTACGGCCGAGATGGCGGTAGTCCATGAACCGCAAACTAGTCCGCCACCTCGGCGCGCAACAGTCAGACCTGCTGCATCCGGAAGTCCAGCCGCCCGGGCAGCGGCTCGCCGGGGTGCACGAGCGCCCAGAGCGCGTCGAGCTCGCGACCGCCCTCCGCGAGGTCGGGCACCTCGAGGTCCTCCAGCAGCGCCGCGGCGCCGGCCCGGTCGCCGGTGGCGAGCAGGGCGTGCGCGCGCAGCAGCCGGCTGCGGCCGTGGTCGGCGACGTCGGCCGGCGCGGCGTCGAGCAGCGCGAGCGCAGCGAGCGCGTCCCCGATGTCCAGCAGGTGGGTCACCGCCTCGGTGAGCAGCAGCCTGTCGGCGGGACGCTGGGCGAGTGCGCGGGCGTACGCCTCGCGCGCGGCGTCGTCGTCGCCGCGCTCGACGGCGACCAGCGCGAGGCCGCGCACGGCGCCGATCGGGGCCTGCTCACGCCGTGCCTCGGCGAGCTCGACGGCGGCCGCGTACTCCTGCTCGGCGCGGACCGACTCACCGCGCACGTGGGCGTTGACGGCGCGCGCGTAGCGGCCCCACGGGTCCTCGTCGTAGCGGGCGTCGTCGTAGCGGGCCCGCCAACGGTCGGAGATGCCGGGGATGGTGTCCCCCGCCTCGTCGGGCAGCGCAGCGTCCGGGAACGGGATCGCGGTGACCGGCACCGGCGGCTGCTCGCCGGCGGCGGTGCGCAGGTCGAGCTCGGCGCGGCCCCAGCCGGAGGCGACGTGCAGGATCTCGGCCGGGGCGGCGTCCGCGCCCTCGGCCAGCCAGCGCGCGTGCCGCTCGGTGACGTCGGCGGGGACGGCCGCGGCGTGCACGGCGTCACGGACCGCGGCGGCGGCCTCGGGGAACGGGGCCGCGGCGGCCTCCGGCGTCACCTCGACGCCCCCGAACACCTCGGTCCAGCTCACCTGCGCGTGCCCGTCGATGACGTCGTGCTCCATCTGGGTGGTGCACCACCCGGCCTGGATCTCGGCGTACCGGGCGCCGGGGCCGCACAGCCACTCCTGCCAGCGGTCGCCGCCGGGGCCGGTGCCCCACAGGAACAGCTTGCGGCCGCGCAGCTCGTCGGTGCCGGTCTGCGCGAAGCCGCGACCGTCGGGCTCGACCGCGGCGACGAAGCGCCCGGGCGGGTCCGACTCGAAGAAGTAGTCGCGCGCGTGGTCGGCGACCGAGGGGTAGCTGATGTCGACGTCGGGGCTGTCGGGGTGCGGTACCTGCACGCGCGTGAGGCGACCCGAGTAGTCGGTGCGCCACGCCGTCCGGGCCTCGCTGAGGACGCGGGTGCGGGGCGTCTCGGTGACGGCGATGTTCGTCCAGTAGTAGAGCGGCTTGGGCTCGGGGTCGGGGTTGACGACGCGCGTGTGCGCGACGAGGCGGTCGCCGTCGAGCTCGAGGTCGATCTGGATGACGAGGTCGCGCGTGCGCTCCCACTCCCACAGCCGCAGCCCGGCGCCGGTGGGGGTCTCGGTGCGGGCGGCGTGCAACGACCGCGAGGACAGCGTCCAGTGCCCGGTCGAGCCGACGTTCCACTCGATGCCGCCGGCGAACCAGCCGTCGGTGAGACCGAAGTTCGCGAACCGCAGCCGCGGGTTGACGAACAGCAGCTCGCGCTCGCGGGAGCGGTCGTAGAGCGACCAGACCCGGCCGCCGAGGGTCGGCAGCACCGTCGCGGTGAGGATCCCGTTGTCGAGCACGAGGGCGGGGAGCTCGACGTCGTCGTCCGCCCGGGTGTAGTCGCTGAGACGCGCGTAGGGCAGCGGCGTGCCGAGGCGGCCGTGCGCGACGCGTGCCGCCATGTCGTCGTCCATGCCCTCGACCATGACCGGCGGCAGGGCGTGCAGGGACGTGATGGCGGGGAGCGGACTCTCGGGGCCCGGGAGGGAGCCGACGAGCTGCAGCGTCGTCGCCTGCAGCCTCGTGGTGGAGGTGGTCTCGACCATGGGTGCGCAGAGCCCTTTCTCGATGTCGAACCGCGCGATGAGCGCACATCATGGCGCATAACCTGACGGCGTCAGGCAGGCGCGTCCACGGCGGTGTCGAGGGGAACCGGACAGCCTGTCGAGAACGGCTCGGCTCGCGCGTCATGGTGGTAGCGGCGCACCGGCCGCCGGACCGAGGAGAGACGATGACCGAGTACCTCATCTACTTCAACCAGCAGTGGGTCGGGGACCACAGCGCGGAGTGGTTCGCGAGCCGTGCGCCACTGGCGCACGCGGTCGTGCAGGACATGAAGGACGCGGGTGTGCTGGTGTTCGGGGGCGGCCTGGAGGAGGACATCGACACCGCGGTCAGCGTCGACACCACGAGCGGCACGCCGGTGTTCACCGACGGCCCCTACACCGAGGCCGCGGAGTTCCTCGGCGGCTTCGTCGCCGTCGACGTACCGGACGAGGCCGCCGCGCGCGCCTGGGCCGCGCGTGTCGCGGAGGCGTGCGGCTGGCCGCAGACGGTGCGCAGGTTCCAGCCCGGGTCGTTGCGGGGCTGAGCCTGTCAGGGACTCAGTCGAGCTCGCGCAGCGCCTCCTCGACGCGCTCGACCTTGGCGGTGAGCTGGCCGGTCCGGCCCGGTCGGACGTCCGCCTTGAGCACGAGGCTGACGCGCGGCGAGACCTCGGCGACGGCGTCGACCGCCCGCTTGACGACGTCCATCACCTCGTCCCACTCGCCCTCGACCGTGGTGAACATCGACGTGGTCTCGTTCGGCAGGCCGGAGTCGCGGACCACCTTGACGGCGCGAGCGACGGCCTCGGTGACGCTGCCGGACGGGTCGGACGTGACGGGGGCGATGCTGAACGCGGCGAGCATGCACGCAGCGTGCCGCAGCGTGCCACAGGGTGCCCTACGGTGGGCCCGTGCGCATCCGTCGACGGCTCTCCGACCTCTACTGGAGGTTCAGCCGGTGGACGCCCGAGGCCGAGCCGCTGCCGGCCCGCAGCGTGCTCATCGGCGCGCCGCACACCTCCAACTGGGACTTCGTGCTCATGGTGATGGTGAGCTGGCACGTCGGGGTCCCGTTCCGGTTCCTCGCGAAGCGGTCGGTGTTCTGGGAGCCGCTCGGCTCGCTCATGCGCGCGCTCGGCGGCATCCCCGTCGACCGCGGCCAGGAGTCGGGCCTCACCCGCCGGCTCGTGGCGATGGCCGAGGCGGGGGAGCACTTCGTCGTCGTCATCACGCCCGAGGCCACGCGCGGCAAGGTCGAGCACTGGAAGTCCGGGTTCTACCGGATCGCGCGCGACGCCGGGCTGCCGGTGTCGCTCGGCTTCCTCGACCGCGACCGGATGACGTGCGGCATCGGCCCCACGATCGAGCTGACCGGCGACGTCGCCGCCGACATGGACCGCATCCGCGACTTCTACCGCGGCAAGCGCGGGGTGCGGCCCGGCCTGGAGTCCGAGCCGCGGCTGCGGGACGAGTCCGGCAGCCCCTGACGAGCCGACCTCACATCGGGGTGCGCCCCGACGTCTGCGGGGTGTGATGAGCGAACCGTTCGAGCACGTGGTCCGCAGCCACGGCCGCACCGTGCTGCGTGTCTGCCGCGCGATCGTCGGCCCGCACGACGCCGACGACGCGTGGTCGGAGACGTTCCTCGCCGCGATGCGCGCCTACCCGGACCTGCCCGCCGACGCCAACGTCGAGGCGTGGCTCGTGCGGATCGCGCAGCGCAAGGCGATCGACGTGCACCGCACCAGGCGTCGCGCCCCGGTACCCACCGACGACCTGCCCGAGCGCGGCGGCGCGGCCGAGGCACCGGCGTTCGCGGGGTGGCAACGGGACCTGTGGGAGGACCTGGCGCAGCTGCCCGACAAGCAGCGCGCCGCCGTCGTCTACCACCACGTCGCCGGCCTCCCGCACGCGGAGGTGGCGGCCCTGCTCGGCGGCACACCGGCGGCGGCGCGACGCGCCTCCGCCGACGGCATCGCGGCACTCCGACGGATCAAGGAGCAGACGGCATGACCGAGGACCTGCGCACCCACCTGGACCTGGCCGACGACGACGCCCGGCTCGCGGGACTGGCCGACCGGCTCGGCCGCGCGGCCGAGGCCGAGGGACTGCTCGACGTCGCCTACCGCACGGTCGACTCCCCGCTCGGGCGGCTGCTGCTGGCCGCCACCCCGCGAGGGCTCGTGCGGGTGGCCTTCGAGACCGAGACCGAGGACGCGGTGCTGACCGAGCTCGCGACCGGCGTCAGCCCGCGCGTGCTGCGGGCACCCGCGCGGCTCGACGGCGTGGCGCGCCAGCTCGAGGAGTACCTCGCCGGCCGACGGCGCGAGTTCGACGTCTCGATCGACCTCACGCTGGCCCGCGGGTTCCGCCGCGAGGTCGTGACGCTGCTGCCCCGGATCGCCTACGGCACCACCGCGAGCTACCGCGAGGTCGCCACCATGGCCGGGCGCCCGGGCGCGACCCGCGCGGTGGGGACGGCGTGCGCACGCAACCCCGTCCCGCTCGTGGTCCCGTGCCACCGGGTCGTGCGCGCCGACGGCACGATCGGCGCCTACCGCGGCGGGCACGACGCCAAGGTCGCGCTGCTCGAGCTGGAGCGCGCCGCGGCCTGAGCGGACGGCAAAGCGCTCGCGCTCACAGGCCCCAGGCGCGAGGATGCCGGGATGGCGAGCCTGCGCGACGTCGTGACCGACTGCGAGCACCCCGCGTCGCTGGCGCGGTTCTGGGCGCAGGTGCTCGACGGCTACGAGGTCGCCCCCTACGACGAGGACGAGCTGGCGCGGCTGCGCGAGGCGGGGATCGACGACGTCGAGGACGACCCGTCCGTGCTCGTGCAGCCGGTCGGCGACGCCCCCGGGGTGCGCTTCTGGTTCCAGAAGGTGCCTGAGCGAAAGGTCGTCAAGAACCGGGTGCACGTCGACCTCACGGCCGCCGACCCGCCCGCGGAGGTGGCACGGCTGCGCGGGCTCGGTGCGAGCGTCGTCGCCGAGCACGAGGGTCTCGTCGTGCTCGCCGACCCCGAGGGCAACGAGTTCTGCCTGCTCCGCTGACGGCGGTGGCCGACAACGGGAGGCAATCGGTTGCCGTCCACGCGCGGCACCGGGCACGCTGACCTCGCGCCGGGACCGGCGCGGCACCTGAGTCGAGGAGGAACGGCGTCGTGAAGATCGAGCGTGCCGAGGTCATCGTCACCAGCCCGAACCGGAACTTCGTCACCCTGCGGCTGCAGACCGACGACGGCCTCGTGGGGCTCGGCGACGCGACGCTCAACGGGCGCGAGCTCGCCGTGGTCGCCTACCTCAAGGAGCACGTCGTCCCGCTGCTGCTCGGGACGGACGCGAGCCGCATCGAGGACACCTGGCAGTTCCTCTACCGGGGTGCGTACTGGCGGCGCGGCCCGGTGACGATGGCGGCGATCGCCGCCGTCGACATGGCCCTGTGGGACATCAAGGGCAAGGCCGCGAACATGCCGGTCTACCAGCTGCTGGGCGGCGCGAGCCGCGACGGCCTGATGGCCTACGGGCACGCCTCCGGTCCGGACCTGCCCTCGCTGTTCGACTCGATCCGCGAGCACCAGGAGATGGGCTACCGCTCGATCCGTGTGCAGACCGGCGTCCCCGGCCTGCGCGCGATCTACGGCATCGCCGCCCAGTCGGCGCTCGACGGCGGCGAGGAGCGCTACGACCACGAGCCGGCCCGTCGCGGCGCGTACCCGACCCAGGAGGACTGGGACACCCGCGCCTACCTGCGCCACCTGCCCACCGTGTTCGAGGCGGTCCGCAACGAGTTCGGCCCGAGCATGCCGCTGCTCCACGACGGGCACCACCGCATGACGCCGATCCAGGCGGCCAAGCTCGGCAAGGCGCTCGAGCCCTACGACCTGTTCTGGCTGGAGGACTGCACACCCGCCGAGAACCAGGAGGCGCTGCGGCTGGTGCGCCAGCACACGACCACCCCGCTCGCGATCGGCGAGGTGTTCAACACGATCTGGGACTTCCAGACGCTCATCACCGAGCAGCTCATCGACTACGTGCGCGCCGCGTCGACGCACTTCGGCGGCATCTCGCCGCTCAAGAAGGTCATGGACTTCGCGGCCCAGTACCAGATCAAGTCCGGCTGCCACGGGCCGACCGACATCTCGCCGGTGGGCTTCGCCGCCCAGCTGCACGTGGGGCTGGCGATCCACAACTTCGGCATCCAGGAGTACATGCCGCACGGCGCCCGCACCAACGCCACGTTCAAGCAGTCGATGACGTTCGAGAACGGGATGCTGCACCCGGGCGACAACCCGGGCCTCGGCGTCGAGCTCGACGTCGACGAGGCGGGCAAGTACCCCTACGAGCAGGCGTACCTGCCGTTCAACCGGCTCGCGGACGGCACCATCCACGACTGGTGAGGGCTCAGCGCCCCGCCCACTCCTCGCGCAGCACCCCGAGCACGACGGCGTCGTGCACGCCGCCGGCCCACCGGCGTGCCTTGCGCATCCGGCCCTCCTCGACGAACCCGGCCCGCGTCGCGGTCGCGATCATCGCGGGGTTGCCGGAGTAGGTCGCGAGGTCGAGCCGGAGCGCGTCGGTCGTGTCGAACAGGTAGCTGGTCCACAGGCTGAGCGCCTCGCCGCCCAGCCCCTGACCCCAGACCGTCTCGTCCCACAGCACGATCTCCAGCCTGCGCCAGTCGGTCTCCTCGCTCTCCCAGTACCAGGAGACGATGCCGACGAGCAGGTCGTCGGAGCGTCGGACGACGGCGAGGGTGTCGCGCGGGTCCGGCAGCATCTCCTGCTCAGCGCGATCGAGGAGACGACGGCGCATGCCGTCGAGGTCCTGCGCCGTCGGGCGGGCGAAGTAGGGACCGTTCGTGTCGTGCCAGGGCCGCTCGGGCACCAGCAGCTCCGACAGCCGCCCGGCGTCGTCGCTGCGCCAGTCGCGCAGCGTGACCCGCTCCCCGTCCAGCCTCACGAGCGGGCATGCTACGCGAGGCGGTCGGCTGCCCAGCGGCGTCGCGGCGCCGTCAGGAGGCGAGCGGGGTCGCCTCCTCGGCGCGACGCGCGTCACGACCCTCGGGGCGCGCCGGGGCCAGGCGCTGAAGGACGTGCCCACCCAGCCGGTCGAGGACCGTCAGGTCGGAGACGTCGAGACCCTCGAGCAGCTGCCGCACGTGGCGGTCGTGGACCGGCGCGGCCACGCGGACGCGGTCCAGCCCCGTCGGGGTGAGCACCGCCTCGGTGACCCGGCGGTCGGTCAGCGAGGTCTCGCGGCGCACGAGGCCCTGCGCCTCGAGACGCCGGATCACGTGCGAGACCCGCGACAGCGAGCCGTGGGTGCGGTGCGCGAGCGTGCTCATGCTGAGCGTGCGGCCCTCGGCAGCGGCGAGCGCAGCGAGCGCGGTGTACTCGAAGTACGTGAGGTTCGCCGCGCGCCCCAGCGCGGCGTCGAGCACTGCGGGCAGCGTCGTCAGCAGCCCGGTGATCGTGCTCCAGGCGTGCTGCTCCTCGGGCAACAACGTGTCGGTGTCCGCCACATCCCCTCCTCGGCGGTCGTCGAGTGGCTCTCGGCCGCCGTCAGCGTACGAGCGCCGACGGGCGCGACCTCGTCCTCCCCACGTGTGGTCGTGGGTGGTGCCCCCCTCCGGGGAGGGTGAGGAGGGGGCGGGGCGGGCGGCGAGCGCGCGCCGGGGCCGGGTCAGGTGCGGGGCGGCAGGTCCAGCTGGCTGAGGCGCGTGTAGGCGCCGCTCAGGTGGTCGGCCGTCGCCTGCCGGGCACGCAGCGGGTCGCCGCTGCACAGGGCGTCGCGCAGCTCCTTGTGCTCGGGGAACCCGACGGTGGGGAAGTCGGGGAAGTTGACGTTGCGCGTGTAGAGGAAGAACGACACCTGGCTGCGGATCGACTGCCACACCCGCGCCAGCCGGAGGTGGTCGGCCGCCTCGTAGATGACGTCGTGGAAGGACAGGTCGAGCCGCACCGCCTCCTGCGGCTGGACGGAGCCGGAGGTCACCTTCATCGCCTCGAGGATGTCGTCGAACCGGGCGATGTGCTCGGCGGTGAGCCGCGTGGCGGCCCGCTCGGCGGCCAGCACCTCGATCGCCTCGCGCAGCGTGTGGACCTCCTCGACGTCGTCGGAGGTCAGCACGGAGACGAACGCGCCGCGGTGCCGGCGGATCTCGATCTGGCCCTCGGCCTGCAGGGTCAGCAGCGCCTCGCGGACCGGGCCCCGGCTCACCTGCAGGTCCTCGGCGAGCTCGGGCTCGGCGAGGTGGTCGCCCGGTTGCAGCACGCCGGTGGCGAGGCGCTCGCGCAGCACCTCGAGCACGTAGTCGGCGAGCGACGTGCGCGGCGGGCCGTTCCTGGTGCCGTTGGAGTCCATGGTGCCCTTCCTCGGGTCTCCTGATCGGTGAGCCAGAGATGCATCTCCCGCCCGACGTCGCGCTCAGTGTAGCCATCGATGTCCAGACAGCAGACATTTGACTTCAGACTGTTGACAGTTTGCAGATGGTTGTGCCACCTTGTCGGCCACACCCACCCAGCACGATCAGCGACGCCCTCGAAGGAGAGGATCCACGTGGCTTCCACGTCCGTGAACCCCGGCATCTCGACCGACCGCAACGCGCCCTTCCCGCACGCCGCCCCGAGCGACCCGGACGCGCCGCACGTGCGCACCGCGCGCGTGCAGGTCGATGCCGCGGGCGACCGCGGCCCGCTCGCCCGCATCTGGGAGAGCGTCGGGTTCGACGAGATCAACTGGACCTACACGCCCACCGGTCGGGGGCTGCTGCGGACCTTCGGCGAGATGACGGAGACCGGCTTCCACATCCGGCCGCACTACGTGTTCTGCTCGGGCAACGGGTTCGGCATCCCGCACTGGGGCAACGGCAACGTCTACCACGAGGACGCCGACGGCAACCCGTACTACGACTTCACGATCGTCGACCAGGTCTACGACGCGATCGTCGAGGCCGGCCACCACGTGCTGGTCGAGCTGGCGTTCACGCCGCGCGACCTGCTCCCCGACGAGGCCGCCGAGTTCGAGGTGCCGGCCAGCCCCACGCTGTACTCGGCCTACGAGCACGGCTCCTGGGCGTACCCGCCCAGGGACTACGACAAGTGGGGCGGCCTGGTGGCGGCCCTCGTCCAGCACAGCGTCGAGCGCTACGGGCTGGAGGAGGTCCGCACCTGGCTCTGGGAGCTGTGGAACGAGCCGGACATCTACTACTGGCGCGGCACCCCGGAGCAGTTCTTCGAGCTGTACTCGGTGACGGCGCGCGCGGTGCGCTCGGTGATCCCCGACGCCAAGGTCGGCGGCCCCGCCGTCACCGGCGGCGGCCACGAGTTCATGCGTGGGTTCCTCGCGCACACGCTCGAGCACGACGACCCGATCGACTTCGTGTCGTTCCACACCAAGGGCTCGGCGTTCCGGCCCTGGCGCGTCTACGGCCCGACCGGCGGCGAGGCGCCCGAGAAGCAGAGCCCGTCGGCGCACAAGATGCTGTTCGAGATCCGACGGCTGCTGCGGGTCGTCGAGGAGTTCGAGCCGTACCACGACCTGCCCGCGATCGTCGACGAGTGCGACGCCGGTGTGCCGGCGCACTACTCCTTCTACGACAACGCCAACTTCGTGTTCCAGAACACCGAGTACTACCCGGTGTTCCAGGTCAAGCTCATGAAGAAGCTGCTCGACCTCAACGAGATCCAGACCGTGCAGGTCGAGCAGGCGACGTCGTGGAGCTGGTACTTCGAGGGCGAGCGCTACTTCGAGGGCACGCGCGCCTTCCTCACCGCGGGCGGCATCGAGAAGCCGCTCCTCAACGCCTATCGTGCGCTCGCGCAGCTCGGCTCCACCCGCATCGAGGCGACGTCGGACGCCGCCCACCCGGTGACCGCGCTCGACCAGGCGATCGAGACCGGCGCCAGCATGCCCGAGGAGGTCGACGTGCTCGCGGCCAAGGACGACGACGGCCGGGTCGCCGTCCTCGTCTGGCGGCACACCGACGACCAGTACCAGACCGACGACGTCGACACCTCGGTCCAGGTGACCGTCACCGGGCTGGCCGACGGCGAGCACGTGCTGCGGCACCACCGCATCGACGCCGACCACAGCAACGCCCACACGGTGTGGCGCTCGCTCGGGTCGCCCCAGGTGCCCACCGAGGAGCAGGTCGCGCAGATCAAGGCGCGTCAGGGCCTCGAGGAGCTCGAGCCCGAGCGCCGCGTGCAGGTCAGCGGCGGCACGCTCGAGCTGACGGTCGAGCTCCCGCTGCCGGCGGTGTCGCTGCTCACGCTGGAGCGCGCCTGATGGCACACCTGACCAGCCTGGAGCGGACCGTGACGCTGCGCGGCGGCGTCGAGATCCCGCAGCTCGGGCTCGGCGTGTTCCAGGTGCCACCCGACGAGGCGCAGCGGGTGGTCGAGGACGCGCTCGAGGTCGGCTACCGGCACGTCGACACCGCGGCCGCCTACGTCAACGAGTCCGGCGTGGGGGCGGCGCTGCGTGCGTCGGGCCTGCCGCGCGAGCGGGTCTTCGTCACCAGCAAGCTGCGCAACGGCGACCAGGGGTACGACGCGGCGCTGCGCGCCTACGACGACACCCTCGCGCGGATGGGGCTCGACACCCTCGACCTCTACCTCATCCACTGGCCGAACCCGGCCGCAGGGCTGTGGCAGGACAGCTGGCGTGCGCTCGAGCGGCTGCTCGACGAAGGGCGGGTCCGCGCGATCGGCGTCTCGAACTTCCGCGTCGAGCACCTGCAGGAGCTGACGTCGTTCGCCACGCACGTGCCGGCGGTCAACCAGATCGAGGTGCACCCGGCGTTCCAGCAGCGCGACGTCGCGGCGGAGTGCGCACGGCTCGGTGTCGTCGTCGAGGCGTACTCCCCGCTGGGGCAGGGCGCCGCGCTCGACGACCCGGTGGTGACCGGCATCGCCGAGGGCCACGGGATCACGCCGGCTCAGGTGGTGCTCGCCTGGCACGTGCAGCAGGGCCGTGTCGTCATTCCGAAGACGACGTCGCGCGAGCGCATGGTCGCCAACGCCGACATCGCGGAGGTGCGCCTGACCGACGAGGAGGTCGCCGCCGTCGACGCGCTCGAGAGCGGCCGTCGCCTCGGCAACGACCCACGCACCTTCGCGCTGTCCCAGATCCGCTGACGGAGGAGGACTCGATGGCGAGCGCATCCCTCATCGCCGACGCGGTGGACGAGCCGACGACGCGAGCGCGTCGTGCGGCCGGCCCCGCCGCGCGCGGCAGCCGTCCGGGCCACCGCGCCCGGGAGCGCCGCAGGAACCTGTGGATCTACGCGTTCCTGCTGCCGACCTTCGTGCTGTACGGCATGTACACGCTCTACCCGATGGTCGCGAGCTACTGGTACTCGCTCGTGGAGTGGAACGGCTTCACCGCCGACCAGCGGTTCGTCGGGCTGGCGAACTACGAGAAGGTTCTCGCCGACCCGCAGTTCTGGTCGTCGGTGAAGGTCACGATGCTCTTCATGCTCGTGGTGGCACCGCTGCGCGTCTTCGGTGCGTTCGCGCTCGCGATCCTGCTGAACTCGCCGCGGCTGCCCTTCACCGGGTTCTTCCGCACGGCGTTCTTCATCCCGGTCGTGACCACGACCGCGATCGTCGGCGTCGTCATGCGATTCATCTTCGACCCCGCCAGCGGACCGGTGGCCGGCGTCCTCTCGCTGCTGGGTCGCGGACCGGTGGACCTGCTCGGATCGACGGACACCGCGCTGGTCACCGCCGGGATCGTGTACGTCTGGAAGTTCTTCGGCATCACGCTGATCTACTGGCTCGCGGCGCTGCAGACGATCCCGCAGGACCTCTACGAGGCGGCCCGGATCGACGGCGCGGGGGGCTTCGGCCTGTTCCGTCACATCACGCTGCCGATGCTGATCCCGTTCCTGCTGATCATCTCGGTGCTGACGATCGAGGACTGCTTCCACGCGTTCGACCTCATGCAGACGATGACTGCGGGCGGTCCGTTCTTCAGCACCGAGATCGTCGAGATCTACATCTACCGGTGGGCGTTCGCAGCCACCATCCCCCAGCTCGGGTTCGCCTCCGCCGCTGCGGTCCTGTTCGGGCTGCTCGTGCTGGTCCTCGTGGTTGCCCAGGTCTGGGCGACGGTGGTCTCCCGGCGGCTGCGGGCACGGGCATGAGCGCGCTCACGACCAGGGCCACGAGCCCCCGCGACGTCACCCGCGGCACCGGCTCCGCGCGTCGCCGACGGCTGCGCTGGTGGCTCGCCGCCCTCGTGCTGCTCGCCGTCGCGTTCGTGTGGGTCTACCCGTTCCTGTGGATGGCCTCGGCCTCGCTGAAGACGTCCGCCGAGGTGTTCGGCGGCGGCCTCGGCCTGGTGCCCGAGGTGCTGCAGTGGGAGAACTACGCCCGCGCCTGGGACGACGGGAACTTCAAGGTCTACCTGCTCAACACCGTGATCGTCACGGTCGCGACGGTCGTGATCGTCGTCGTCCGGTGCGCGCTCGCCGGCTACGTGCTCGGCCGGTACCGGTTCCCCGGCTCCCGCCTCGTCATCGGCATCCTGGTGGCGACCCTGTTCGTGCCGACGGGCTACACGATCATCCCGATCGTCAAGCTGTCGCTCGAGCTCGGGCTGCTCGACAAGCACGGCGGCATGATCCTCGCGCTCGCGGGCGGCGCCAACGTGGCGTCGATCCTCATCTACGCGGGGTACTTCCGCGGTCTGCCGAACGAGCTCGAGGAGGCCGCGATCGTCGACGGCGCGGGCTTCGTCCGCACCTTCGCCCGGATCATGCTCCCGCTGTCGATGCCGGTCACCGCCACCGTCGCCATCCTCACGTTCCTGTTCACCTGGAACGCGTTCTTCCTGCCGCTGGTGTTCTCGTTCAGCAACCCGGCGCTGCGCACCGTCAGCGTCGGCATGCAGGCCTTCGTGGGCGAGAACTCCACCGACTGGCCTGGGATGGCCGCCGCCGGCGTCATCTCCATGGTGCCGATCGTCGCGCTGTACGCCTTCATGCAGCGGTACTTCGTCGAAGGCATCGCCGGCGCCGTCAAGTCCTGATCACGACACGACCCTGTCCCGTCACTCAACGAGGAGAACACCATGACCCGCATCAACCGCCGCGCCTTCATGGGCGGTGTCGGACTGGCCGGGCTCGCCGGCGTGCTCGCCGCCTGCGGCGAGAGCGCACCGCCCAGCACCGGTGGCGGAGCGGCCGTCGACGGCGGCGCCACCGGCGGCTCCGGCGGCACGCTCCGCTGGTGGCACCACTTCGGCGGTCTGCAGGACCTGCACGAGGAGTGGGCCGCCACGTACGGTCCCGAGCTCGGCGTCGACATCGAGATCACGTACAACGAGCCGAGCAAGGCGATCGAGGCGCTGCAGCTGGCGAACCAGAGCAACCAGCTGCCCGACATCTACACCCCGCTGATCGGGCTGCCGCTGCCCGCGCTCGTCGAGGCCGGCTGGATCCACGAGATCACGCTGTCCCAGGAGGCGATGTCGCGGCTGCCCGAGGGCTCGTTCGTCGAGGGTCTGACGATGCTCGACGGCAAGGTCTACGGCCTCCCGACCTTCAGCAGCAAGCAGTACGTCGGCCTCGTCTGGTACAACGCGCGCATCGCCGAGCAGGTCGGCTTCGAGCCGCCGAAGAGCTACGACGACCTGCTCGCCGCGCTCAAGGCGGTCGCCGACGACGGCACGTACGCCCCGATGACGATGGCGCTGGGCGCCGTCGGCCGCATGCGGGAGCAGATCGACGACATGGCGCAGGCGGCCGGCTTCCCCGGCTACCAGGGCCTGCGGTACGACACCGGCGAGTACGAGTACCACCACGACGGCTACCTGGCGGCGATCGAGCTCTACAAGGAGATCGCCGACCGCGGGTACCTGCTCCCGGGCACCAACGGGTTCCAGATCCCCGACGCGCGCGGCCGCTGGGCGGCCGGGGAGATCGCCTTCCACATGGACGGCCCGTACTCGCCGGGCGCGGTGCGAGCCCTCAACCCCGACATGCTGCCCGACATGGCGGTCGCGGGGATGATGACCCCCAACGGCGAGGAGGTCGTGGCCACGCGTGGCGCGCGCTACGCGGACTGGGTGCTCGGTGGCACCTCCGAGCTCGCCGAGCAGGCGAGCCAGCTGCTCGAGACGTTCCTGCAGGAGGACTACCAGCGCGCGCTCGCGGCGGGCATGGACCAGCCTCCGATCCGCACCGACGTCGTGGCCGACGCCGATGTCATCGAGCCCTACGCGTGGCTCGTCGAGGAGTTCGACAAGCGGGTGTTCCGTGCGCCGCAGGCGCTCGTGCGCAACGTCGAGGTCGCCAAGGTGCAGGCCAAGCAGACCCCGGTCTCGCCCGAGCTCGGCAACGTCATCCAGGGCTACGTGGGCGGCGAGATCAGCGACCTCCGCGCCGAGCTCGTCAAGCTCAGCGACGCGCACTCGAAGGCGCTGGACGAGGCCATCGAGGCCGCGGTCGCCGAGGGCGCCGACGTGAGCCGGTCGGACTGGGAGTTCCCCGACTGGCAGCGCGGCACCGACTACACGTACTGACGGAGACGAGAGGCGAAGGACATCGGATGGACACCTTTCCCAGTGAGCGCACGGCGGTCGTGAGCGGCGCCGGCTCGCAGCGAGGCATCGGGCGAGCGGCGGCGGTACGACTGGCGCGCGAGGGCTGGTCGCTCGGTCTGCTCGACATCGACGGCGGTGCGGTCGCCGACCTGGCCGCCAACCTCGGCGCCGAGCACGGCGTGCGGGCGGTCGGCGTCGGCGTCGACGTCGTCGACCGGGTCGCCGTCCGTGCGGCGATCGACGAGCTCGAGCGACAGCTGCCGCCGATCGTCGCGCTGGCGAACGTCGCCGGCGTCAGCTCGCCGGTGCCGTACCTCGAGCTGCCCGACGACGAGTGGGAGCGCGTGCTGAGGATCAACCTGGACGGTGTCCACCACGTGACGAGGCGGGTCGCGGAGTCGATGGTGCGCCACGGCATCGGTCGGATCGTCTCGATCTCGTCGGTGTCCGCCCAGCGCGGCGGCGGGACGTACTCCAAGACCCCGTACTCGGTCGCGAAGGCCGGTGTCATCGGGCTGACCCGTTCGCTCGCGCGCGAGCTCGGGCCGCACGGCGTCACCGTCAACGCGATCGCTCCCGGGCCGATCGACACCGACATCATGGGCGGGACCCTGACCGAGGAGCGCAAGGCCGCGATGGTGGCCGACCTGCTCGTCGGGCGCGTGGGCACGGTCGAGGACATCGCGGCGGCGATCAGCTTCCTCGTCGACGAGGAGTCCGGTTACATCACCGGCCACACCCTCAACGTCGACGGCGGGATGTACATGCACTGATCGCCGCACCTGCACCGACGGGACGCCTTCCACACGCACGAGCCCGTCGGGGCGACGCCTCGGCGACGCCCGACGCCCCCGCTGCCGCCACCGGTCACGACGACCGACCGCGGCGGCGGGGGCGTCGTCGTGTCCGGTCGGCGGAGAAACCCTTGACACGTCAACCTTGCCTCGCCACTATGGCTGCTGGGTTTACGACGATGTAAAACACCAGGCAGACGGTTTACAACGTCGTAGGTCCAGCCAGACCGCCCGTCGTTGGGTGTCTCCTCACGGGTGGTGAGTCTCGAAGGAGAGGACCAGAAGTGGGAGCAATCGCCATACGCCGTCCTCGGCGCTGGGGCAGACGCCTCGGTGCCGCGGCGCTGGGCGCGAGCCTCGCGGTCGCCGGTCTCACAGCGTTGCCCGCGCACGCGGACACGCCGTGGCTGGTGATCGACGAGAACAACTTCGCGCACTTCCGCATCCCGGTCAGCGAGGTGGAGGCCGCCGTCGGCCAGGACGTCTCGCAGATCGTGGCGGAGGGCAACTTCGGCCCCTCGGCCAACTGGGCGGAGTTCGGGCTGTCGATCCAGGGTGACCTGGCCACCGGCATCCTCGGCCCGCTCAGCCCGGGTCACTACTACTACCAGGTGACCGCCGACGACCACCTGACCGTCAAGGACCCGACCAACCCGACGTCGGTCGCGTCCGAGCCGGAGTGGAGCACCTTCTTCATCGACGGCGAGGGCGCGGAGCACATGGCCGACGCGCCGGAGGAGCACCGGGGCGAGGTCTCCGAGCTCACCTACCGCAGCTCGGTCGCCGGCGAGGACCGCACCGCGCTCGTGTGGACCCCGCCGGGCTACGACGCCGACCGCGACGAGCCCTACCCGGTGCTGTACCTGCAGCACGGTGGCGGCCAGTCCTACCGCGACTGGGTCGAGGTCGGCCGCGCCGCGCAGATCCTGGACAACCTGCTCGCGCAGGGCCGCATCCAGGAGATGGTCGTCGTGATGGGCAACGGCAACGTGTCCAGCTTCGCCGACGAGCTGCTCCGCAACATCACCCGCGCCGCCGAGCGCGAGTACAACATCTCCAGCGACCCGAGCCAGCGCGCGCTGGCCGGCCTGTCGATGGGTGGTGGGCAGACGTTCGAGGTGCTGGTCTCCGACCCGGGCGAGTTCGCCTACCTCGGGACCTTCGGCGCCGGCCGGTTCCCGCTCGACGACCTCCCCGTCGAGGAGATCAACGCGGGCACCGAGCTGCTGCGGATCTACGTGGGCAACCCGACCGACGTCGCGTACAACGATGTCGCGGCTGCCCTGCCGGTGCTCGACGAGGCGGGTGTGCGCTACCAGTTCGACGGCGCCAAGCCCGACCGCGGCCACAACTGGGACGCCTGGCAGGAGGACCTCACCGACTTCCTGCAGCGGCTCTTCCAGGACCCGCCGTTCCTCGGCATGAGCCCCGGGCACTCGGCGATCGACGAGCCGTTCACGACGCCGCCGTCGGGCACCACCCCGACCCCGTGGGTGAGCGAGGACGGGTTCGTCACGTTCGAGACGCCGACGGACTTCGCCGACGCCGAGCACGTGACGGTGTGGGCGAACTGGGGCCCGAGCCACCTGTGGCTGCGGGTCGAGCTGTCGAAGGTGGGCGACCGCTGGCGCGGCACCGTCGGACCGCTGCCCGCCGGGTGGTACCACTACCGGTTCATCGTCGACATGGAGTCCCGCAAGGACACCGGCAACCCCACGTCGGTGACCTCCGAGCCGAGCTGGAGCCAGTTCCTGGTGCCCGGCCCGGACGCGCGGGTCGTCACGCCGGTCCCCGAGGCCGAGCGCGGCGCCGTCACCGAGATGACGTACCCGAGCATCACCGGCGAGGACCGCACGGCGCTCGTGTGGACGCCGTCGGACTACGACCCCGACAGGGAGGAGCCGTACCCGGTGTTCTTCCTGCAGCACGGCGGTGGCCAGTCCTACACCGACTGGGTCGAGATGGGGCACGCCCCCGAGATCCTCGACAACCACTACCGCGACGGGAACCTCGAGCCGATGGTGGTGGTGATGGCCAACGGCAACGTGCCGAACTTCACCACCGAGCTGTTCGAGAACATCGTCCCGACGGCGGAGGCCACCTACAACATCTCCAGCGATCCGCAGGACCGGGCGCTCGCTGGGCTGTCGATGGGCGGCGGCCACACGCTGACGGTCTGGCGCACCAACCCGGGTGCGTTCGGCTACATCGGGGTGTTCTCGGCCGGCTACACCGGGACCGACCTCGACGTCGAGGCACTCAACGCCGGCACGCGGCTGATGCGGGTGTACCACGGCAACATCAGCGACTTCACCTACAGCGGTGTCGTGCAGATGCTCGCCAACTTCGACCGTCTCGGCATCGAGTACGAGTTCGACGGCTGGTACGAGGGCCCGCACGGCTGGGACAGCTGGGTGCACGCGCTCACCGACTTCGCACCGCGGCTGTTCCGTGACAGCACCGCCGACGACTCCGAGGGCATCCCGGTGGAGGCGACGGTGCCGGAGGCCGCCGACGGCTTCCTGGTGCTGACGGTGGCCGACGTCGGCGACGGCGTCGTCCTCGACGACGCCCGCAACGCCGGCGACCGGCTGGTCCTCGGGGGTGCGCTGCCGGAGATCACGGTGACGGACTCCCGCAACGAGCAGCAGGCGGGCGACAGCGGCTGGGCCGTCTCCGGCCAGGCGACGGAGCTCACCGGGCCGAGCCGGCTCAACGCCGGTTACCTCGGCTGGACGCCCGAGCTCCTCGAGGAGCGGCCGGGCGTGTGGGCCGGCGACCCCGTGAGCACGGTGCTCAGCGGCGGCGCCGGGCTGGCCGCGCCGCAGCGGCTCGTCGAGGCCGACTCCGAAGGTAGGTTCGGCTCGACGACCGCCTCCGCCGCGCTGCGGCTCGAGGCGCCGGTCGACACCGCGCCGGGCACCTACACCGGGGCCGTGACGGTCTCGCTGTTCCCGGTCGACTGACCGGACGCGGTGCGAGGCACCGCAGCCCGTGGTGCGGCCGGCGCGTCCGGCCGCACCACGGGCACGTCCTCGAACGAAGTGGAGCATCAGTGACGATCCGACCCTCGCTGCGGTCCCTGCTCGTGCCGCTGGCCGCCGTGCTGCTCGGTGGGCTGGCCGTCCCGCCCGCCGTCGCCGACACCCAGGACGAGCCCGTCACGTGGACGATCGAGCCGTCCGGCGCCGAGGCGGGCGACTCGCGCATCTCGCTGCGGCACGCCGTCGACCCCGGCGAGACCGTCTCCGACCACGTCGTGGTCACGAACTTCGGGCCGGGCGAGGCGACCTTCCGCGTCTACGCCGGAGACGGCGTCGTCGGTGGCGACGGCTCGTTCGACCTGCTCCCGACCGGGGAGCCGCCGGTCGACGGCGGCAGCTGGATCGCGATCGGCCCGGACGGCGCCGAGGAGGTCGAGCTGACGCTCGCCGCCGAGGAGAGCCAGATCCTGCCGATCCGGATCGCGGTGCCGGAGGACGCGACGCCGGGCGACCACCCGGCGGGCGTCGTCGCCGAGCTGGTCACGGACAGCGACGCGCTGCTGACGACCCGGGTGGGGGTGCGGGTGCACCTGCGGGTCACCGGCGAGGTGGAGCCTGCCGTCGTGGCGCACGTCCTCGGGACGTCGTGGCAGCCGTCGTGGAACCCCTTCCAGCCGGGCACGCTGCGGCTGGACCTCGCGATCGAGAACGCCGGCAACGTCCGGGTCGGTGCCGACACCGACGTCGCGGTGTCGGGGCCGTTCGGCCTCGCCGCCGCGGGTGAGACGCTCGCGCACCGGGAGGTGCTGCCGGGCCAGCAGGTCACCGCGCAGGTCGAGATGCCGCTCTGGGGCCTGGTCCTGACGAGCGGCGAGGTCGTCGCGACGCCCGTCGCGGTGGGGGAGGACGAGACCCTGCCCGAGGCCGCGCCCGGCCGCACCGCGGTCAGCGTCGTGACGATCCCGTGGTCGCAGCTGGCGCTCGTCGTGCTGCTGGTGCTGGGCCTCGTGGCGTGGCGCCGCCGGCGCCGCTCCGCCGAGGCGCGCATCCAGGCCCGGGTCGACGCCGCCGTCGCCGCGGCCACGGCGGCGGCCGCGCAGCAGGCGGACTGACCACCGCGCGGCGGGTCAGGGCGCGAGCCGGTTCGCCACCTCCGCTGCCGACTCCCGGATCGCGTCGAGCACCGTCCGCACGGCGAGCCGGCGCGCACGGTCGGGTCGCAGGAACGCGAACACGTGCCGCGCGGTGTCGATGCCTGCGAGGGGTCGCAGCACGACGTCCTCGCGCGGCCGGGTCGTGAAGCGCGGCAGCACCGCCAGCCCGATGCCCTGCGCCACCAACGCCTCGACCAGCCGGTTGTCGCGCAGCCGCTGCACGACGTCGACCCGGCGCCCGGTGGCCTCCTCGACCGCCAGCCGGACGGAGTCGAACGGGTACCCGGTCGGCACGCCGATCCAGGGCTCGTCGACCAGGTCGCCCGGGTCGAGCTGCGGGCGTCGAGCGAGCGGGTGGCGGGCGGGCAGCGCGATGTCGAGCGGCTCGCGGGCGAGTCGGACCGTCTCGACGGCGTCGCCGCCGCGCGGTCGGTCGCTCAGCGAGTGCCCGACGGCGATGTCGTGGTCGCGCGTCAGCCGCGGCCACTCCTCCTCGGCGAGGTCCTCGTCGCTCAGCAGCAGCCGGATCGGGCTGTCGGCGAACCGCGCGACCACCGGTGGCAGCAGGTACTCGGCCGTGCTCGGCAGCGCGAGCACCGACACCTCGCCCGCGGGGCCGCCGCGGTAGTCGTCCCACGCCGCCTGCACCTCGGCGAGCGCCGTCGAGACGACGAGCGCCTGGTCGGCGAGCACCCGGCCCGCCTCCGTGAGCCGCAGCCCGCGGCCGTCGCGCTCGACGAGGCGCACCCCCAGCTCGCGCTGCGCCGACTGCAGCTGCTGGGAGACCGCCGACGGCGTGCGGTGCGTCGCGCGCGCGACGGCCGTCACGCTCCCGTGGTCGGCCAGTGCGCGCAGCAGCTCCAGGTGCCGCACGTCCATGAAGGCAACCTACACAGTCGTTCAGAACATTTCGCTTGTCCTTGACCTGGCGCTCGGTGCACCGTGGGCGCGTGCCCGTCCGTCACCGTCTTCTCGCCGTCGCCGTCGCCGTCATGTGGGGCGCGAACTTCACCGCGATCCACGCCTCGCTGGAGCACTTCCCGCCGTTCTTCCTCGTCGCGCTGCGGTTCGCGGTCATCGCGCTGCCGACCCTGCTGCTGGTGCCGTGGCCCGGTGTGCGCGTGCGCTGGCTGGTCGGCTACGGGCTCGGCTTCGGCACCGTGCAGTTCCTCTTCCTGTACTGGGGCATGGCGGTCGGCATGCCGGCGGGACTCGCCTCGCTGGTGCTGCAGGCCTCCGCCCCGTTCACGGTCGTCCTCGGTGCGACGCTGCTGCGCGAGCGGCTCAGCGGGCGGCAGGTGCTGGGGATCCTCGTCGCGATGGGCGGTCTCGCTGTCGTGGGGTGGTACCGCGCGGAGGTCGCACAGGTGCTGCCCTTCCTGCTGACGCTCGCCGGGGCGCTGGGCTGGGCGGTCGGCAACATCTGCAGCAGGCAGGCGCAGCCCCGCAACCCGCTGCACCTGACGTTGTGGATGTCGGTGGTGCCGCCGCTGCCGATGCTCGTGGTCTCGCTCGCCGTCGAGGGCCCGGGCGCGATCGGCCGCTCGCTCGCCACCGCCCTGACGCCCGCGGCGGTGCCGGCGCTGCTCGGGCTCGCCTACACCGTGCTCGTGGGCACCGTGCTCGGCTCCGGTATCTGGGTGTGGCTGATGTCGCGTCACCCCGCGGCGGTGGTCGCGCCCTACTCGCTGCTCGTCCCGGTCGCCGGCATGGCGGTCGCGTGGCTGGCGCTCGGCGAGCGCGTCGCGCCGACCGAGGCCCTCGGCGGCCTCGTCGTCATCACCGGTGTGCTGCTGGGCTCGCTGGGGCGCCGGCGGCCGCTACCCGTGTCGTCGCGGCCGACCGAGTCCGCCGGGGCGGCCGAGCTCGGGGGGCAGGCTGGGCCCGTCGAGCCTGCTCCCGAGCCCGCCGCAGGAACGACGAAGGGCGGGTGACGGCGTCCGCCGTCACCCGCCCCGTCGTCGCGAGGACCTACTGACCGAGCTCGGTCTGCAGGTCGGACTGCGCCTGCGCGAGCGCGTCGGGGACGCTACGACCGTTCTCGTAGATCTCGGTGAGCGTCACCGTCGTGAACGTGTTGTTCACGGCCGGCAGGTCGGGGTGGGCGAAGCCCTCGAAGTGGCTGATGCCGTCCTTGACCTCGTTCAGCACGTCGAACACGTTGGTCTGGAAGTACTGGTTGAACTTGTTGTCCGGGTTGTGGGTGACGGCCTCGTCCTCCCACACCGCCATGTTCACCGGGTCGAACCCGAGAACCTCCCACACCGCGACGTTCGCCTCCGGCGACAGCTTCGCGTAGGCGAGCCAGTCGGCTGCGAGCTCCTCGTTCGGCGAACCCTTCGGGATCGACATGCCGGTGCCGCCACCACCGATCGTCAGGACGTCCGAGCCCTCGACGACGGGCGCCGGCGCGATCGCGATGTCACCCTCGAGGTCGGGCATGTAGTCGACGAACCGGGAGGTGTACCAGGCTGGGTACACGACCGCGGCGTAGTCGCCGTTGTTGATGGCGCCGTAGCCCTCCTCGGAGTCGGGGCTGCCGCCGGGGATCGTCGAGATCGCACCGGCCTCGAGCATGCCCTGCCACATCTCCATGGCCTCGGTGACCTCGGGGTTGTCGACCGAGACGTTGCCGGACTCGTCGAAGATGTTGCCACCGAGCTGGGCGATCGTGAGGGGCTCGGTGAAGAACACCTCGGTGCTCGCGATGCCGAACTCCTTGCCGGTCGCCTCGTGGTACTGGACGCCCGCCTCCTCGAAGTCGTCCCAGGTGCGGATCGTCGTGTAGTCGACGCCCGCCTCCTCGAGCAGCGTCGCGTTGTAGAAGGCGACCATCGCGCCGACGTGGGTCGGGTAGCCGTAGATCTTGCCGTCACGGCTGTAGAGGTCGAGCCGCGCCTGGACGACGTCGTCGATGTACGGCTGGGCCGCCTCGGTGAGGTCGACCAGCGGCGGGTTGTCGCCCCGGACGAAGTTGGAGAACTTGTTGACCTCGATGTCGACCAGGTCGGGCAGACCCTCGCCGGAGTTCAGCGCGAGCTGCAGCTTGTTGTGCATGTCCTGGTACGGGTAGACCGTGATGTCGAGCTCGATCTGCCGGTCGGGGTTCTCCTCGTTCCAGCTCTCGGCCATCTGCTCGTAGAAGGCCCCGTGAAGCTCGGCGAAGACCCACACGGACAGCGTGGTCACGCCGTCCTCGTTCGGTCCGCCGGTCGGCTGGTCGCCGCCGCCGGGGCCGCCGCACGCGGCGACGAGCCCCGCGCTCAGTGCGACCGCCGCGAGCGACGTCCACATCCGGTGTCGTGCCATGGAATTTCCTCCGATTCTCGGAACGGGGACTCAGCCCTTGAGTGCCCCAGCGGTCATGCCCTCGACAAAAAATCTCTGGAAGGCGAGGAACAGGATCAGGATCGGGATCAGCGAGAAGAACGACCCGATGATCAGCAGCTCGTAGTTGTTGCCGTACGGCGTCAGCAGCGTGTTCAGACCGATCGGCAGCGTGAAGTTCTGCGGCGAGCGCAGCACCAGCAGCGGCCACAGGAAGTTGTTCCAGGCCAGCATCCCGTTGAGGATCGCCATCGCCGCGAGCGCGGGCCGGATGATCGGCACCACGAGGCGGAAGAAGATCCCGAACTCGGTGACACCGTCGACCCGTCCGGCCTCGAGCAGCTCCTTCGGGATGCCGAGGAAGTACTGCCGGAAGAAGAAGATCGTCACGGGGGCCGCGAGGAACGGGATGACGACCATGACGTAGGAGTCGGCCAGCCCGAACTTGTTGACCTGCACGTACAGCGGCAGCATCAGCATCTCGAACGGCACCGTCATGAGCAGCAGCACGCCGATGAAGCCGAGCCGCTTGGCCTTGAACTCGTACATCGCGAAGCCGTAGGCGACGAACGAGCTCACCAGCAGCGTGCCGACGACGGTGACGATCGTCAGCCCGAGCGTGTTCGCGAACCAGCGGAAGTAGTAGCCGGAGTCCGTGAAGAGCATCCGGTAGTTGTCGAAGGTCAGCGCGCCCCAGTCGATGTCGAGCGTGACGCCCTGACGGATGATCTCGTTGCCGTTCTGGAAGGTGCCGACGAAGATCGCCAGCAGCGGCACCAACGAGATCAGGGCCATCAGCACGAGCAGACCGTTCTGGATCAGCCCGTAGACGCGCGGGGACAGCGCGCGGCGCTCGCCGGGGGCGCTCATCGGTCGGCCTCCTTCCGGAACGTGCCCGACAGGGTCAGCTGGGTGAGGTTGATCGCGAGGATCACGACGAGCAGCACCACCCCGACCGCGGAGGCGAACCCGAGGTCGTTCTCCTCGATGCCGCGCCGGTAGAGGTAGCCGATGACCGTGAGGCCCTGGTTGTTGGGCGAGCCGTTGCCCGCGTAGAGCATGAAGCTCTCGAGGAACATCGCGAGGCCGCCGTAGATGCTGATCGTCGTGACGTAGACGAGCGTCGGGCGCAGGTTCGGGATCGTGATGCGGAAGAACTGCTGGCGGCGGCTGGCGCCGTCGATCGAGGCCGCCTCGTAGAGCTCGCCCGGGATCGACTGGATGCCCGCGATGAAGTACATCGTGTTGACGCCGGTGTAGCGCCAGGTGGCCAGCGCCAGCAGCGCGATCAGGCCGGGCACGTCCTCGCGCAGCCACCGCACCGGGCCCAGGCCGATGACCGAGATGATCTGGTTCATCAGACCGGTGCCGGTCTCGGCGAACATCAGCCGGAACACGATGCCCGCGACCACCACGGAGGTCAGCGCCGGCACGAACAGCGACGCCTTGAAGAAGTTCTTGATGCGCGGGCTGCCGATGCTGTTGCAGACCAGGGCCGCCAGCACCATCGGGATCGGGATGAGGATCGCCAGCGTCAGCACCATGTAGCGCGCGCTGTTGAACAGCGCCTGCCAGAACAGGCGGTCCTGCCAGAGCCGTTCGTAGTTGCGGAAGCCGACCGGGGTGGTCTCTCCGTAGAGCACCTCCTGCGTGCTCATCACCACCGACTGCCCGACCGGGATCATCCAGAACACGACGAGCGTGATCACGAACGGGGCGATGAACAGGTACGGCGCGAGCCGTTGCGAGTAGAGCAGCTGCTTCACCGCAGATCGAGACCCTCTCTGAATCCTCGGGACGCGCCCGCGGGCGTGTCCCTGCCTCGCCGACGACCGGTCGTCGGCGACCCCCGTGGCCGGGACTGTACATCGATGTAGAACGCGCCGCTGGGTGCCTTGCCGACATCGTTATCGCATCGTTGCAGACGGTGGTGCGAGCGACCCGCGGACCGGGCCCGCAGCGCTCCGCGGAGCGGTCCGGCGCGCCGCGACCGGGCGGCGCGGCGGCTCGAAATTGCGTCGACCTGCGGCGGGGGCGGCTGGCACCATCGCGGCCGTGACGACCACGTTCTTCTCGCTCGGCTAGCGCTCCGCCAGCCACACCCGAGGCCACGCCCGCGGCTGGCGATGCGGGAGCAGCCGTCCGGCGGCTCCCGACCGCTGACCGGGAGAGCTCGTCATGCCCGCTGCGCGCCGTCGCGCCCTGTCCTCGTCCACTCGTCCGCACCCCCGCGCCGTCGTCGTCCGCGCCACGACCGGCCTCGAGCAGCTGCTCGAGGCCGAGGTCACCGAGGCCGGCCACGCCGTCGTCGACCGCGCCAGGCGACAGCTCGTCGTCGCACCCGCCGACGGCACGATCCTCGATCGTCCGCCACGACTGGCGGACGACCTGTTCCTCGTGGCGGCCGAGGCACCCGACCCCGGCCCTGCCCGGCGCGACCTGGAGCACGCCGTCGACGCGCTCCGTCCGCGCGTCGACCTCTTGGGCCCGTTCGCCGTCTCCGCGTCGTTCGTGGGTCGGCGCCGCTACACACGGTTCGACATCGAGGACGCGGTGGGGCGCGTGCTCGCCCGGTGGGGAGCCGGGACGTACGCGTCGCGCCGCGACGGCGCCGTCCCACCGCCCGACGCGCTCGCGTGGCGGGTCACCCTCGACGGCGCGACGCTCAGGGTCGGACGGCGACCGTACGCGGCGCCGCTGCACCGTCGGCCCTGGCGCACCCGCACGGTCGTCGGGAGCGTGCACCCGCCGGTGGCGGCCGCGATGGCACGGCTGGCCGACCTGCGGGCCGGGGCCCGCGTGCTCGACCCGTGCTGCGGGGCCGGCACGCTGCTCGTCGAGGCGCACGAGGTCGCGCCTACCGCCGACCACCTCGGTCTGGACCGCGACCCCGCGGCCGTGGCAGCCGCCCGCCACAACGCGCGCGGCCGCGGCATCGCGTGGCGCGTCGGCGACGCGGCGGCGACCGGCCTCCCGAGCGGGAGCGTGGACCGGGTCGTCACCAACCCGCCCTGGGGCGTGCGCCGGTCGGCGGGCGACCTGGTCGGGTTCCTCGCGGAGTGGCGCCGGGTGCTCCGCGTCGACGGCCGTCTGGTCGTGCTCCTCGACGAGGGCCAGGAGCCCGTGCTGCTCGAGGCCCCCGGCTGGCACGTCGAGCGCAGCCTCGTGCTCAGCGTCGCGGGCCGACACCCCCGCGTCGTCGTGGCGCGGCCGCGGTGAGGTGCGCGCTCAGTCCCCGACGTCGGTCGGGTCGGCCTCGAACGTGCCCGTCGACTCGCGCGCGACGATCCGGAAGTCGGTCTTGACCAGCCGGGCCGGCTGGGCCGCCGTGCCGTTCTCGATCCGCTCGGCGAGCATCGCGACCGCGAGCGCCGCGATGTCGTCGCGACCGGTGTCGACCGTCGACAGCGACGGCACCGTGAACCGCCCGTCGTCGATGTTGTCGAAGCCGATGACAGCCACCTGGTCGGGGACGGCGATGCCCGCCTCGGCGAGCGCGCGCAGCACGCCGAGGGCGAGCGTGTCGTTGAGCGCGAAGACGGCGTCGAACTCCACGCCGGAGGCGATCAGCTCGCGCGTGGCGTCGACACCGTTCTGCGGGTGCCACGGCGCGACCGGTCGCTCCAGGGTCGGGTCGAGCGGGATGTCCGCCTCGGTGAGCGCGCGCCGGTAGCCGGCGAGCCGGAGGTCGGAGGGCCGCACCTGCCCGAGCCGGCCGTCCGGGTGCGCGCCGACGAGGGCGATCCTGCGACGGCCGCGCTCGATGAGGTGCTCGACCGCGGCCTGCGCCGCCGAGGTGTTGTGCATCGCGACGTGGTCGGCCGGCGCGCCGAAGATGCGCTCGCCGAGCAGCACCAGCGGGTAGTCGACCTCGAACAGCTCCTGGTCCTCCTGCCCGAGCCGCTCGGGGCTGAACAGCAGGCCGTCCGTGTGCCGCAGCCCCTCCCGGAGGATCGCGGTCTCGCGCTCGCGGTCGCCGCCGTGCTGCCCGACGACGACGCTCAGCTGCCGCTCCTCGGCCGCCGCGATCACCGAGTCGGCGAGCTCGGCGAAGTAGTTCTGCCGCAGCTCGGGGACGGCGAGGCCGATCACGCGGGTGCGACCCGACCGAAGCCCCCGCGCCGAGAGGTTCGGGCGGTACCCCAGGGCCTCGATGGCGGCCTCGACGCGCGCCCGCGTCTCGGGGCGGATGTGCGGGTAGTCGTTGACGACGTTCGAGACCGTCTTGATCGACACCTTGGCCAGCCGCGCGACATCCCGCATCGTGGCGCTCATCGGTCGCATCCCCTGTCGTTCGTGCCTCGTACCGCTCGGAGCCGCCGCGACGAGAGGCCGATCGCGTCCACGAGGTCGGTCGGCGCCGACTCTACAACGTTGTATATCGCTGCGACGGCAACAAACCGGGGGTCGCCGGCACGCCGTGGGGCCGCGGGGTCGGGGTCACCGGGAGAAGGCGCGAAGGAGGTCGCGGCGGGTGGTGCCGAGGTGCTTGCGCATCGCGCGCGCAGCACCTGAGGCGTCGCGCGCGGCGATCCTGTCGAAGACCGCCCGGTGCTCCGCGATCAGGCCGTCGAGATCGGGTGCGCCCTGCAGGTAGCCGCGCAGGCTCTGCCGCCGGCCGACCTCGAGCGGCTCCGCCATGCCCTCGACCAGCAAGCGGATCATGCGGTTCCCGCTCGCCTCGGTGATGCCGTGGTGGAACCGCATGTCGGCGGCCGTGAAGGCGTCGTCGTCGGGGGCGTCGGCCATCGCCTGCAGCGCGGCCTCCAGGCTGTCGAGCTGGGCCTGGGTCGCGTGCCGCGCCGCCAGCTCGGCCGCGTGCACCTCGATCGCCAGCCGGACGTCGAGGAGCTCGAGCAGCCCGGCCGCGTCGCGGCGCACCGACGAGGAGAAGAAGTCGCGCAGCAGCGTCGCGTTCGGTGCTGCCACCACCGGGCGGCGCCCGTGGCTCACCTCGACGAGGCCGCGAGCGGCCAGGGACCGCACGCCCTCGCGCACCGTGAGCCGGCTGACCTGCAGCTCGGCGGCCAGCTCGGTCTCCGACGGCAGCGAGTCGCCGGCCTGGTAGGTGCCGTCGAGGATGAGGGTCTCCAGGTGCGCGACGACGGCGTCGGACGCCGTGCGGGGTGCCGAGCCCGCGGGCTCGGTCGGTGTCGCGGCCATGCGCACATCGTGCCAGACGGCGTCCGTGCGCTGGCGCGACTGCGCTGATGAGTGCGGGGGCGAGCAGGTCGAACGGCGCGCCAAACCCTGGCGCCGACGGCGCACACGGGCTATGGTGTGCGGCAACTCCTCTGATGAGTTGAGGCTCCCAACGACGAGAGAGCGAAGCGGATGGTCGAACGGATCGAGAAGGTCGCCGTCATCGGCGCGGGCTACATGGGCACCGGAATCGCCCAGCGGCTGGCGGCCGCCGGCGTGAGCGTGACGGTGACCGACGCGACGCCCGAGCTCGCCGAGGCCGGGCGGGAGCGCGCGCTGCGCGACGTGGCCCGCGACGTCGAGGCCGGGCTGCTGCCGGCCGGCACGCTCGAGGCGGTCGAGGCCAACCTCGCCGCCGCGGCGACGCTCGAGGAGGCCGTGCGCGACGCGGACTTCGTCGAGGAGGTCGTGCCCGAGGTCCTGCAGACCAAGCGCGACGTGCTCGCCCGCATCTCGGCCGCCGCCCGCGCCGACGCGATCATCGGCTCCAACACCTCGACGATCCCGGTCCGTCGGATGGCCGACGCCGTCGAGCGCCCCGAGCGCTTCCTCGTCGTGCACTGGAGCAACCCCGCGCACCTGGTGCCCGGGGTCGAGCTCGTCGTCGGCGAGGCGACCGACCGGACGGTCCTGGCGCCCGTCAAGGAGATGCTCGCGCGGGCGGACTGGGTCGGCGCCGTCGTCGGTGACGCCCCCGGCTTCGTCCTCAACCGGCTGCAGTACGCGCTCGTGCGCGAGGCGCTGCTGCTGGTCGAGGAGGGCCACGCGACCGCGGCCGACGTCGACACCGTGCTGCGCACCACGCTCGGGTTCCGGATGCCGTTCATCCCGCCGATCGCGATGCTCGACATGGCAGGCCTGGACGTCTACGAGAAGTGCTTCGGGCTGCTCGAGGCCGAGCTCGGCAGCCGGTTCTCCGCGCCCGCCGTGCTCACCGAGGCGGTCGCCGACGGTCGTCACGGGATGAAGAACGGGCGCGGCCTGTTCCGCGACTACCCGCCCGAGACCCTCGACGAGATCGCCGCGTGGCGCGCCCGCGCCTACACCGGCATGAGCCGGCTGCTCCGCGAGCTCGGGCCGATGCCCGGTAGCGACGCCGACCCCCGCACCACCGACACCGAGGAGAACCCCGCATGACCGCGCCCGACCGGCCCACCGCCGACACCTGGCCGATCGGCGTCGGGCTGCCCCAGCTGGCGGGCACCCTGCCCGACGGCCGGGACGTCACGACGACCGGGCCGTCGGCCTGGCGGCCCGCCTTCCACGAGGTGGCCGCGGCCGGCTTCACCGAGATCGACCTGTTCACCTCGTTCATCCGCATCTCCGAGCTCGACGCCGCCGGACGCGAGGCGCTGCTGCGCACGCTCGGCGAGTACGGGCTGCGGATCAGCGCCGTCCCGCTCGCGCGCCGCAGCATCATCGACGCCGACCCCGACCGCGCCGCGGCCAACCTGCAGTTCGCCATCGACACCGTGCGCGCCGCGGGCGAGCTCGGCGTCGGGCTGGTGTGCCTCGGGCTGCACCAGCCCCTGACCCCCGCCCAGCAGGAGGCGCACTGGTTCTGGCTGGCCCAGGGCGAGGAGGACCCGGACGACCCCGCCGTCTGGGCGGCCGCCGTCGAGGGGTTCCGGACCATCGGCGAGGAGGCGGCACGCGCCGGCGTCGAGATCTCGCTCGAGATGTACGAGGGCACCTACCTGGGGACCTCCGAGAGCTCGGTGCGGCTCGTCACCGACATCGACCTGCCCAACGTCGGCCTGTGCCCCGACATCGGCAACATCGTGCGCCTGCACCGGCCGGTCGAGGACTGGAAGGTCATGCTCGAGCGCATGCTGCCGTACACGAACTACTGGCAGCTGAAGAACTACCTGCGCGACCACGACCCCGCCACCGGCGCCTACTTCTCCGCGCCGGCGCCGCTCGAGAGCGGCTACATCGACTACCGCACCGCCATCGGCATGGCGCTCGAGGCCGGGTTCACCGGGCCGATGTGCGTCGAGCACTACGGTGGTGACGGGCTCAGCGTCTCGGCCACCAACCGCGACTACATCCGCCGCATCCTGCGCGCCAAGCTGGAGGCTCCCGCACCATGACGCACCTCGTCAACGACCCCAAGAAGTTCGCCGCTGACGTCCTCGCCGGGTTCGTCCGCGCCCACGCCGACCGCGTGATGGCGGTGCACGGCGGTGCCGTGCGCGCCACCGAGACGCCGCAGGGCGAGGTCGCCGTCGTCCTCGGCGGCGGCTCCGGCCACTACCCGGCCTTCGCCGGCTGGATCGGCGAGGGCATGGCGCACGGCGCCGTGTGCGGCAACATCTTCGCCTCGCCGTCGGCCTCGCAGGCCGCCTCGGTCGCGCGCGCCGCGCACGCGGGCGGCGGCGTGCTGTTCGGCTTCGGCAACTACGCGGGCGACGTGCTGCAGTTCAGCCGCGCGGTCGAGATGCTCGCCGAGGAGGGCATCGAGGCCCGCATCCTCACGGTCACCGACGACATCGCGTCGGCCGACACCCACGCCGAGCGCCGCGGCATCGCCGGCGACCTGCCGGTCTTCAAGATCGCCGGCGCGGCCGCCGCGCAGGGCTGGTCGCTCGACGAGGTCGAGCGGGTCACCCGGCACGCCAACGACCGCACGTTCACGATCGGCGTCGCGATGTCCGGGTGCACGCTGCCCGGCGCCGACGCGCCCCTGTTCACCGTGCCCGAGGGCTCGCTGGCCATCGGGCTCGGCATCCACGGCGAGCCGGGCCTGAGCGAGGTGCCGCTGGGCACCGCGCAGGAGGTCGCGGACGACCTCGTCGACCGGCTGCTGGCCGCCTTCCCCGACGAGGCCGGCGACCGCGTCGCGATCCTGGTCAACGGCCTCGGTGCGACGACGTACGAGGAGCAGTTCGTCGTCTTCGCGCGCGTCGCGGACCGCTTCGAGGCCGAGGGCTTCACGCTCGTCGAGCCCGAGGTCGGCGAGCACGTCACGAGCCTGGACATGGCCGGCCTGTCGGTCACCGCGATGCTGCTCGACGACGAGCTCGAGCCGCTGTGGCGGGCGCCCGTGGACACCCCCGCGTTCCGGCGCGGCTCGCTGGGCTCGACGACGTCGGCCCCGCCGCGCCGCGGACCTCTGCCGCAGCAGGCCGGTGCCGAGCGCACCGCGGGTGCCGAGCCGTCGCAGCGCGCCGCCGCGGTCGCGCTGGCGCGCCTCGACGACGTCGTGGACGCGCTCAAGGAGAACGAGGCCGAGCTCGGGAAGCTCGACGCCGTGGCGGGCGACGGCGACCACGGCCAGGGCATGGTGCTCGGCGCGGTCGGTGCGGCCGACCGCGGCCACGAGGCGGCTGCCGCCGGTGTCGGCCTCGGCACGCTGCTGCGCGAGGTCGGCGAGGCCTGGGCCGAGAGCGCGGGCGGCACGTCCGGCGCGCTCTGGGGAGCCGCGCTCGTCGCCGCCGGCGAGCGGCTCGGGGACACCGACGCCCCGGGCGCCGCCGACGTCGCCGAGGCGGTGAGCGCCGCCGTCGGGGCCATGAAGGACCTGGGCAAGGCGGAGCTGGGCGACAAGACGCTCATGGACGCGGCCGTCCCGTTCGCCGAGGCGCTCGCCGAGCGCGTGGGTGCGGGGGAGGACCTCGCGACCGCGTGGTCCGCCGCCGCGGCGCGCGCCACCGAGGCGGCCGAGGCCACCGCACAGCTGCAGGCCAAGAAGGGCCGGGCGAAGACGCACGGCGACCACTCGGTGGGGCACGCCGACCCGGGTGCGACGTCGTTCGCGCTCGTGTGCCGCACCGTCGCCGACAAGGAGGGATGACATGGGACTGCGGATCGTCGTCGGTGCCGACAGCGCCGGGTACGACTACAAGACGGCACTGAAGGCCGATCTCGAGGCCTCGGAGCTCGTCGACGAGGTGTACGACGTCGGTGTGGACGCCGACGGCGACACCGACTACCCGCACGTCGCGGTCGCGGCCGCCAAGCGGGTCGCGGACGGCAAGGCCGACCGCGCGCTGCTGGTGTGCGGCACCGGCCTCGGGGTGGCGATCTCGGCGAACAAGGTGCCGGGGGTGCGCGCGGTCACCGCGCACGACTCCTATTCCGTCGAGCGATCGGTGCTGTCCAACAACGCGCAGGTGCTGTGCTTCGGGCAGCGGGTCGTGGGGCTGGAGCTCGCGCGCAGGCTGGCGCGCGAGTGGCTGACCTACACCTTCGACCCGAGCTCGAGCTCGGGCCCGAAGGTCGCCGCGATCGAGGGCTACGACTCCGGCGACCTGTCGGCCGAGGCCGCGGAGCAGCGGTGTGAGTGAACCGGCGGCGCCGATCTGGGTCGGCACCAGCTGGAAGATGACGAAGACGCTGGCGGAGGCGCGCGCCTTCGCCGACGTGCTCGCGGCGACGTCGTGGGACCCGACGGTGCAGCCGTTCGTGATCCCGCCCGCGACCGCGATCGCGGCGGTCGCCGAGCGGCTGGCCGGCAGCCCGGTCCTCGTCGGTGCGCAGGACGCGCACTGGGAGGACGCCGGCGCCTGGACCGGTGAGGTCTCGGTGCCGCAGGTCGCCGACGCCGGTGCCCGGCTGCTGGAGATCGGGCACTCCGAGCGGCGGGCGCACTTCGCCGAGACCGACGAGCGCGTCAACCTCAAGGTGCGCGCCGCGCTGCGGCACGGTGTGCTGCCGCTCGTGTGCGTCGGCGAGGACGCGCGCCAGCGCGAGGCCGGTGAGCAGCTCGCGACCGTCACCGCCCAGGTGCGCGCGGCGCTGCACGGCGTGCCCGACGACGCCGCGGTGCTGCTCGCGTACGAGCCGGTGTGGGCCATCGGGGAGGGCGGTACGCCCGCGACGCCGGACGACGTCGCCCCGGTCGTCGAGGCGATCGCGCACGAGGCCGGGCCGCGCCGGGCGGTGCTCTACGGCGGGTCGGTCTCGCTCGACAACGCGGCCGCGCTCCTCGAGGTGCCCGGCATCGGCGGCCTGTTCGTCGGTCGCGCGGCCTGGCAGGTCGAGGGGTACCTGGCGATCGTCGAGACCGCGGTCGAGTCGGCGCGGCGCCGCTAGCCCTGCCGCCGCTAGCCCTGCCGCCGCAGCACCGCCATCAGCACGCGCAGCGCGAGGACGCAGGCGGCGCACAGCAGCGTGGTGCCGAGCACCCAGAACACCCCGACCCCGCGGCTCGCGCCCGGGCCCGGCCCGATCGCGAACAGCGCGACCGCCATCAGCCCGGCGGTCGCGGCGAGCACGGTCTGCAGACCCTGGTGCCACAGCCGGACCACGAGGTCGCGGTCGCGCCGGTCGCCGAGCAGCCGCACGCCGACCGACAGCCGGCCGTGCTCGGCGGCGTCGGCGAGCCGGTCCACGCGGCGTGGCAGCCGCCGCAGCACCGGCAGCAGCGCGACGACCTCGCGCTCGAGGCCGTCGCGCAGCGCCGCCGGCTCCGTCGCCGCCGCCAGCTGCTCGTGGCCGAGGGCCTGCACCCGCGCGACCATGTCGTGCTCGGGGTCGACGAGCAGCAGCGTGCCCTCGAGCGTGGCGACGGCGCGGAACACCGCGGCCACCGCGGGTGGCACACCGAGCCCGTGGTCGGCGACGAGTCGGAAGAGGGCCGCGAACGCCGCGGCGGCCGCGCCGGGACCGCCCGAGGAGAACCGCAGCAGGACGGTGCCGACCGCCTGCTCGAGCGCGCGCTCGTCGACCTCCTCCGGACGGTCGACGAGGTCGAGCAGCGCGTCGGTCGCGGCCTGGGAGCTGCCGGTGCCGATGGCGCCGAACAGCCTCACGAGGTTCTCCCGGGTGGCGTCGCCGAGCCGGCCGACCGACCCGAGGTCCAGCAGCGCGACCGTGCCGTCGTCGTCGACGAGCACGTTGCCCGGGTGCAGGTCGACGTGGAACACCCCGGTTCGCAGCACCTGGCCCATGACGACCCCGAGCAGGGTGTCGGCGATCTCGCGGCGCCGCTGGGGACCCAACGCCGCCAGCAGGTCCGCCGCGGCACCGAGGGGCCGCCCGGGCATCCGCTCCATGACGAGCAACCGCGCCGTCGACAGCTGCGGGTAGGTACGCGGCACGCGCACGCCCGGGGTCGCGGCGAGCTCGGAGGCGACGAGCGCGGTGCTGCGCAGCTCGACACCGAAGTCGAGCTCCTCGCGCAGCGCGTCGGCGAACCCGTCGGCGAGCGCGCGGATCCCGATCCGCTCGCCCCAGGACGTCCGCTCGGCGAGCGTGCTGGCCAGCCGCGCGACGATGTCGAGGTCGCGCTCGACCGTCTCCGCGATCCCCGGTCGTTGCACCTTGAGGACCACCTCGGTGCCGTCGCGCAGCGTGGCGGCGTGCACCTGGGCGATCGAGGCCGACCCCATCGGTCGCTCGGCCAGCGCGACCAGCTCCGCCTCGGGCGGGCGTCCCCACTCGCGCGTGAGGACGTCGCGCACCTCCGCGAACGGGATCGGTGCGGCGGCGTCCTGCAGCCTGCTGAGCTCGTCGACGACCTCGGGCGGCAGCAGGTCGCGCCGCGTCGACAGCTGCTGCCCGAGCTTGACGAAGGCGACGCCGCCCTCCTCGAGCGCGAGCCGCAGCGACCGCGCGAGCTCGCGCCGCTCGGCCGAGGAGGACGCGCGCGGCTCACGGCCGCGCAGGAACCGGGTGAGCCCGCGCCCGGCGAGGATCCGCAGGATCTGGGCGTAGCGGCGGCTCCGCGCGAGCCGGGCGCGGCCGTTGCGCCACAGCTCCAGCGGTCCCGGCAACGAGCCGTCCGGCACCAGGATCTCGGCGACGACGAGCAGCAGCATCGCCAGCACCACCGCGAACACCATGACGAGCGCGAGGTAGAGCCCGAGCGCGAGGTCGGGCCGACCGTCGTCGGCCGGTGTGCCGATGAGCCCGGCGAGCAGCGGGTTCGCCGCGAAGGAGGCGGCGAGCGCCGCGAGCGCCGCCCGCACGAGGCTGACCGGCACGCCCAGCACGCGTCGCACGACGGCGGCGAACAGCAGGCAGAAGACCACCGAGGAGCCGACGGCCGCGAGCGTCGCGAGGGCGTCCATGCCCGCCAGTGTGTCAGGGCCGCCGACGTCCGTGCCGGCGGGACGGCGGGGATCCGCGCACCGACACGGGTGCGCGGCGTGCTCCGGGGGAGCGGCGACTTTGGCACAGTGGCGGGCGCCGGCACCACCCTTGGGCATCGGAGAAGACGGGCATGAGCACCCAGACCGCACGGACCGCACAGTCCGCACCGGATGCCGTCATCCGCTACGTCGGCCGGGCCGGCGACCGCAACGACGCCGCGGTCGCCGCGACCGCGCAGCTGGCCGACGCGCTGGGCTCCCGGCTGTCGGTGCCCGTGACCACGGTGGCGCAGCCGCGTCCGCCGCTCGGGTCCGGCTGGGAGGCCGAGCTCGACGCGGCGCGCGCGGACCTCCGGGGGCTCGCGGACCGGTTCCGCGAGGCGCTCGCCGCCGGCGCCGGGCCGGTCGCCGCGCTCACCCGCTGCGCCGCGGCGCTGGCGACCCTGCCCGAGGTGGCGCGCGCCCACCCCGGCGTGGTCGTCGTCTGGTTCGACGCCCACGCCGACCTCAACACGCCCACGAGCACCCCCACCGGCTACCTCGGCGGGCTGGCGCTGTCCGGACCGCTCGGGCTGTGGGACTCCGGTCTCGGCGCCGGGGTCGAGCACGCCGTGCTCGTCGGCACCCGTGACATGGACCCCGAGGAGCAGCGCCTCGTCGCCGACGGGGCCGTGGGGCGCGTGCCGGTCGGCGGGTCGATGGCGGAGCAGCTCGCCGACGCCGTCGCAGGCCGGCCGGTGTACGTGCACATCGACTGCGACGTGCTCGAGCCGGGCACGGTGCCCACCGAGTACCAGGTGCCCGACGGGATGACGCTGGCGCAGCTCGAGGCGTGCGCGGCCGCGCTGGTGAGGACCGACGTCGTCGGGCTCGAGGTCGCCGAGCTGCAGGCGAGCGACGGCGACGACGGCTCGGCCCGCCGGCTCGTCACCGCGCTGGAGCCGCTGCTGGCCGTTCTGGAGCGGTGACGCCGCGGCGCGACCCGGGGAGTGCGCCTCGGTCAGGCGGGCGCCTCGCCCGCGTCCAGCTCGCGCACCAGCCGCGCCGGCGCGGTGCGGCGGTAGGAGGCCTCGACCAGCTCGGCCACCTCCGCCCAGTCGACCGCGTCGGGAGCGGTCGCACCGCCGTCGGACAGGTCGGTGCCCAGCCAGCCCGCGCTCCCGAGGTAGGCCGGGACGAAGAAGCGCTCGTCGGCGCGCAGCGCCGCCTCGTCCTCGGGGTCCGGCAGCACGACCAGCGTGTGGTCCGGTCTGTGCTCGCCGCCCTTCGGTCCGTACCGGTAGTTGACGAACGCCTTCGTCGTGCGGAACACCGGCCGGCCGTGGCTGGAGCCCTCGACCGCGCCGGGGAGGGCGAGGCAGATCGTCCGCAACCGCGCCAGGTAGGGGTCGTCGTCGGTCATGCCGAGCAGTCTGCAGACTCGTGCGCGCCCGCGGGCCCGGTCCGGCGGCCCGCACCCCCGGACGGCCGGGAATGGTCGGTGCCGCCGCCGGGTTGAGGCAGGACGTGGCTGACGAGACCCCGGACACCCCCGCGACCCTGCCCCTCGCCGTCCTCGACTTCGTCGGGATCGAGCACGGCGAGACGCCGGTCGACTCGATCGCCGGCGCCGTCGAGGTCGCCCGCGCCGTCGAGGCGGCCGGCTACCGCCGGTACTGGGTGTCGGAGCACCACAACATGACCTCGCTGGCATGCAGCGCACCCGAGATCCTCATCTCGCACCTGCTCACGCTCACCAGCTCGATCCGGGTCGGCGCGGCCGGGATCATGCTGCCGAACCACACCGCGTTCAAGGTCGCCGAGACGTTCCGCACGCTGCTCGCGATCGCGCCGGGCCGGGTCGACCTCGGCCTGGGCCGAGCGCCCGGCACCGACCCGCTGACCGCGCACGTGCTGCGCCGCGGCGTGCAGACCGACCCGGCGGCCGACTTCCCCGGCCAGGTCGCCGAGCTGCTCGGGTTCCTCGGCGACGGCTTCCCCGAGGGCCACCCGTACGCGCGCCTGGTCGCGGCGCCGGTCGTGGCCGACCGGCCCGAGGTGTTCATGCTCGGCTCCAGCGCCTACGGCCCGCAGTTCGCCGCCGTCAACGGCATGCGGGCGGTGTTCGCCCACCACATGAGCCCCGACCTCGCCACGCCGGTGCTGCGCCGCTACCGCGAGCAGTTCCAGCCCGGCGTCGAGCAGCAGCCGTGGTCGGCGATCTCGGTGCTGGCGTTCGCCAGCGACGACCCGGAGCAGGTCACGCGGTTCGAGGCCGCCTGGGCGCTCACGATGCTCAACCTGCGTCGCAACATCCGCGAGCCGATCCGGCCCGAGGAGGTCGACGCGTTCGCCGCGTCGCCGGAGTTCCGCGACGCACCGCGCGACCCCGACCGGATGGCGGTCGGGCCGGCGTCGGAGGTGGTGGCCCGGCTGCGCGAGCTGCAGGAGCAGGCGCAGACCGACGAGGTCGTCGTCGTCACGCCCGGCCTGGACCGGGCCGCCCGCATCGCGAGCTTCGAGGCGATCGCGGCCGCCTGGCCGCGCTGACCCACCGGTGGTCCTCAGCGGGCGACGGCGAGCCCCAGCCACGCGGCGAGCCCCTCGATCTCCTCGTCGACGGCGGCCCTCGCCGCCCTGCTCGGCTCGACGTCCCAGTGGAGGGGGTTGACCCGCAGCGCGCCGGCGTCGTGGTCCACGCTCGCGTCGAGCTTGCCGACGAGATCCTCGCCGACGAGCACCGGCAGCGCGTAGTAGCCCCAGCGGCGCTTCGCGGCCGGCTTGTACATCTCGAGCACGTACTCGAAGCCGAACAGCTCCTCGAGCCGGCGGCGGTCGTGCAGCAGCCGGTCGAACGGGGAGAGCAGCGCGGCCCGCGGCGCGAGCGGCTGCCCGAGCTGCGCGGGGTCGACCCGCCAGGTGCCCTTGACACCCTCGACGACCGCCTCCTCGCCGGCCTCGCCGACGTGCGTCGGCTCCATCGGGTGCCGGGGCGCCTTCGCCCGCGCGATGCCGAGCGCCTGCAGCCGGCGCTCGTCGCGCCGTCGGGCCGCCTCGGCCATCGGCACCGGCGGGACGTCGGGGTAGACGCGCTCGGCGAGGTCCCACAGCCGTTCCTTGCCGATGCGACCGGCGACGGCGACCTGCCCGCGCGCGACGAGCACCTCGAGCATCTGGGTGACGTTGCGGTCGTTGGTCCAGCCCGTCGAGCGCCACGGCACCACGCACGTGTCGGGCAGCGCCCGCGACGGCAGCGGCCCCTCGGCCCGCAACCGGTCCAGGATGTCCTGCGCGCACGCCTCGTTCGCCTCGGCCCAGCGCGCGGCCCCGGTCTGGTAGCCCGCGACGGGCCACGCGGCCATCGCGGCGCGGTACAGCGCGAGGTCCTCGGCGGGCCGCAGCATCGCGTCGAGCTCGATGAGGTCGCGGCGGGCCACGGCCTCTTCGAGGTCGGCGTGCCGATAGCGGCTGCCGAGCCGGCTCCACAGCACGAGGTCGGCGCTGGGCGCGATCGCGCTCGTCGGGTCCAGCTGCAGCAGCGTCGCGCGGCGGACGAAGGCGAGCAGGTCCGGCGGGCGGTCGGCGCCCAGCCACTGCGCCCGCACCGCCACCCGCCGCGCCTGCGCCAGGGTGAGCTCGTGAACCGTCATCGCGACCACGGTAGAGGGCGCCCCCGACACCGCCACCGCGGACCAGCCGCGCTCACCCTCGCAGTCTCACTGCACGTCCTGCCGCTCCTCGGTCTCACGGCACGTCGTGCCACTCTCTGCTGGGCGGCGCGGCCGGGTCGGCACACCTGCGTCGTGTCGTCTCGCCGACATGCCGGCCCCCGGGGCGGCTCGGGCCCGGCCGGGTGCCGGTGCGGCGACTACGGTTGGTGGTCATGGCGCGATCGCTGACGGACCGGGCGCACGCAGCGGTCGAGAGCCTGCAGCACGTGCCGGTGCGCTGGGTCGACCGGCTGTTCGCGGGCTTCGGCACGCTCGCGGCGACGTGGCTGGCGTTCCTGCTCGTCTACCAGCTGCTCACGCAGGGGTGGACGCAGCTGTGGGCCTTCGTGCCGTTCTGGCTGCTCGTGACCTACCTGATCCTGCCGCGCATCCACTCGCTGCTCTCGCGCATCTACCTGCCCGACTACTTCATCGGTCGCACCCGCACCCGCGAGGGCGTGCTCGGCGACCCGGTCAACCTCGCGATCCTCGGCACCGAGGAGCAGATCCACGCCGCGATGCTGCGCGCCGGGTGGCGCCGTGCGGACGAGCTCAACGTGTTCACCGGCTGGCGCACCGTCGTCGCCACGCTGCGGCGCCGCTCCTACGAGGAGGCACCGGTCTCCGCGCTGTACCTGTTCGGCCGCCGGCAGGCGTTCACCTACCAGCAGGAGGTCGAGGGCAACCCGGCGAAGCGGCACCACGTGCGCTTCTGGCCCACGCCCGAGGGGTGGCTGCTGCCGGGCGGCCGGCGCGTCGACTGGCTGGCGGCGGGCACGTTCGACCGCGCCGTGGGGCTGTCGCTGTTCACCGGTCAGCTCACCCACCGCATCGACGCCGAGATCGACACCGAGCGCGACCACATCATCGCCACGCTCGAGCACCCGGCCGCGGGGAACACGGGGATGGCGGTCGAGCGGCTCAAGCACTTCTCGTCCGGCTACCACCACCGCAACGGCGGGGGCGACCGCATCCGCACCGACGGAGACCTGCCGATCGTCGACCTGCGGCACACGCCCGCGCCGTCGGGCGACGTCGCCGCCAAGATCGCCGAGGACGACGCCGAGGCCGCCTACCGGCGCCCGGTCCCGATCACCGTCGCGTTCGGTCTGGCGCTCATGCTCGTGCGCGCGCTCGTCGGTGCGGTCGCCGTGCCGGAGACCGTGCCCGACCACGGCGGCGCGCTGCTGGCGCTCGGCCCGGTCCGGTCGTGGGTCGACGGCGGCCTCGGCCTCGACGCCGTCGTCACCGGCGCCCGGCTGCTGCTCGTCGTCTACCTGCTCGCGTACCTGCTGCTCGCGGCGCTCGTCTACGCGCGGCGGCGGTGGGCCCGCACCGCGGCGCTCGCGCTGGCGACGATCGGCGTGCTCGTGTGGGCGCTGCTGTGGTGGGAGGGCGGCGAGCGCGGCACCTCGATGCTCAGCCTGCTCGGCACCGCGCTGGAGATCCTCGTCATCCTGGCGCTGTCGAGCGACACCGCGCGGATCTACGTCGCGACGAGCCGTCCCGGCGAGGCGGAGCGCGACACCAGCGGCGAGATCACAGGATGAGGCCGATCGCGACCGCGACGAGCACGAGCAGCGCGGCCGCGAGCACCCCGGGCAGCACCGGCTCACGGTGCTGCGAGGCGGACGTCGGCGCCGTCGTCGCGGTGGGCCGGCCCTCGGCCCCCTGCTCGGCGGCATCGGGCTTCGTGGGGGCCTCGGGCTCCTCGGGCGGCGCGGCGGTGGTCGCGGCCGGTGCGACCTCGGCGTCGTCGGTCTCCTCGACGGGCACCTCGGCGACCAGCTCGGGCTGAGCGGGCTCGGGCTCCTCGCGCACGGCCGCGCCGTCGGGCTCGGCAGCCGGTGCGTCGGCGCTCTCGACCGGTTCCCTTCCGGCCGGCTCGGCCTCGGCGGCCGGCTCGGCCTCGGTGCGGGGCCGGGCGAGGATCTGCGGCGCCAGCCGCGGCAGGCTGTGCTCGAGCGCGGCGCCCGCCATCGGCGACAGCTCCAGGCCGTCGACGACGGCACCCGCCAGCTCGGGGAGCGTGCCGTTGCCGGGCTCCGCCACGACGTCGGCGACGACGACCGTCACGTTGTCGCGGGTGCCGTGCTCGAGCGCGGCGTCGACGAGTGCGTCGGCGGCCTCCTCGCGGTCCGCGATCGCCAGCAGCCGCCCGATCTGCTCGGGCGGCAGGTAGTCGGAGAGCCCGTCGCTGCACAGCAGCAGCCGGTCGCCCGGTTCGATCGCGAGCGAGATGACGTCGAGGTCCGGGCCGCCGGGGTGGTCGTCGAGCGAGCGCAGCAGCATCGCCCGGTAGGGGTGGGTGCGCGCCTTCTCGGGCGTCAGCTGCCCGGTGTCGACGAGCCGCTGCACGTGCGTGTGGTCGGTGGTGACCTGGTACAGCGAGGAGCCGCGCAACGCGTACACGCGGGAGTCGCCGATGTGCCCGACCGTCACCTGCCCGGCGTGGCTGACGACCGCGAGCAGCGTGGTGCCCATCGACTCCAGCATCGGGTCGGCCTCGGACATCTCCTGCAGCGCGAGCCGGGTGGAGCGGCCGGCGAGGGTGATGCGGGTGGCGACGTCGGCGCCGTCGGGGGTCTCGGCGAGGTGGTCGGCGATCTCGGCGAACACCCGGGTGGCGACCGTCGAGGCGACCTCGCCCGCGGCGTGACCGCCCATGCCGTCCGCGAGCACGAGCAGGTTCGGGCTCGCCAGCGCGGAGTCCTCGTTGTTGGTGCGCACCGTGCCGAGGTCGCTGCGCACCGCGAAACGGAAGCTCACCTCCATCGCCCGCGCCCTTCCGCCGTCGCCCGCCGTCCCGCTGGAACCCTCACGATAGTCTGCCCGGCCGCCGACGATCCACGCGCGTCCAGGCGGCTGCCGTGCCCGCCCCGGACGCTCAGACGAGGTTCCGCTTCTGCAGGTGCCGCAGCGCGAACCAGCCGATCGGCACGCGGATCCAGAACGTCAGCACGCGGAACAGCACGGCGGTCGACGTCGCGGTCGCGGTCGCGACGCCCGCGGTGGTCAGACCCAGCGAGAGCGCACCCTCGACGGCGCCGATGCCGCCCGGTGTCGGCACCGCGGAGCCGATCGCGGTGCCGGTGAGGTAGATGATCGCGAGCGTCGTCAGCGACAGCGACTGCCCGAAGGCCGCGAGCGTGGCCGCGAAGGCGGCCAGGTAGGCGATCGTCATGAGCAGGTTGCCGCCGATGCCCAGCAGCAGCCGCCCGGGCTGGCCGATCACCCAGATCAGCCGCGGCCAGACCTGGCGGACCGTCGGCCGGATCTTGGTGAGCACCCAGCGCCGCAGCTGCGGCACGAGGAACAGCACCGCCACGACGACGATCGACACGCCCAGGATCAGCACGAGCGGCCCCGACGGCAGCTGCGCGAGCGCACCCTGGCTGCCGGTGAGCAGCGCGATCGCGATGAGCAGCAGCACCGTGGTGACGAACTGCGAGACCTGCAGCAGCGCGACCGTGGCGACCGCGAGCGGGGTGGCGACGCCGCGCTTCTGCATGAACCGCAGGTTGAGCGCTGCGGGCCCGACGCCCGCGGGTGCGACCAGTCCGATGACCGACGCCGCCACCTGCACGAGCGTCGTCCGCCACAGCCCGAGCCGTTCCGGCGAGAACGCGATGAGGCCGAGCGCCGAGCCGAGGTAGGTGAGCAGCCCGAGCCCGAACGCCGCGAGCATCCAGGCCGGGTTGGCGTTGGCGGCGTCGGCGAGGATCTCGCGGAAGTTGAGCGTCGTCAGCAGGATCCATCCGGCGACGACGGCGATCGTCACCGTGACGACCGTGCGGGCGCTGACGCGCCGCAGCTGGATCGGCTGGATCTCGGTCTGGCTCTCCGGCAGATAGGTGACGAGCTTGTCGCGCACGTCGCGCAGGGCGGTCCGCGCCCGCTTGGCCTCGGCCTGCGTCTCGGGCGGCAGCGCGACCGTCTGCACGAGCGGTGCCAGCGCCGCGAGCTCCTCGGGGTCGAGGACGCGCGCGGCCGCGTCGCACGCGCGGTCGGCACCGACGCGGACCGCGAACAGCATGAGCATCTGGATCTGGTCGATGCGGCGGGACAGCGTCGAGGAGGCGATGTCGCCCTGCTCCCAGCCGTTGATCAGCACCTCGCCGGCGTGCTCGCCCTCGCCGACGAGCAGCACGGTCTCGGCCGACAGGTTCCGGTGCGACAGCCCGGCGCGGTGCGCCCGCCGCAGCTGATCCCAGGCGCGGTCCATCACCTCGTCGGTGATGTGCTCGACCGTGTAGTCGGAGAGGTTGCGGGCGCCCTCGACGTGCTCGCCCAGCAGCACGATCGACTCGTCGGAGCGGGCGATGCCGCGCAGCCGCGGGCTGCGCACGCCGGCGGCGGCCGCTGCGTAGGTCATGAGGACGGCGCGGTCGGCGGCCTGCCGCAGCGAGACGGCGTTGCGCCGGCCGAAGCCGCGCAGCGTGATCGCCGACCACAGCCACGCCAGCAGACCGATGACCTGCCTGTCGCGGTCGAGCACGACGGCGTCCCAGCGGTTGCCGTCGCGGTCCAGCACCGCGTAGACCCGGTTGAGGCCCTCCCGCTCGATCGCGACCGTCGCCGACTCGGGCATGGTCGCGGCGATGCCGCGGAACGCGGTGTCGCTCATCGGCTCGATCGTCGGCACGACCGGCAGCGTGACCGCCGAGCCGTCGCCCTCGCCGGCCGCGGGCTGCGCCATGGGCGTCGGCTCCTCGGCCCCGCCGGTCGCGACCGGCACGCCGAGCGCGGGGGTGAGGTCGGGGTCGGCCTCGGGTGCCGGGTCGGCGGCGGCGGTGCGTCCGGCACGGTCGTCGCGCGGCATGCCGCCCGCGCCCGGGTCGGCTGCCGGGTCGTCGGTCTCGAGCACCGCGGCCGAGCGGGTCTCGGCGGTCGTGTAGCCGATCGGCACGTCGGTGACGACGGTCTCGACGCGCATGTGCTCGACGTCGGTCGTGTCGCCCATGCGGATGATGCTCACCGGGTCGACGCCGGCTCGTCGTACCGCTGCCACGAGCGCGTCGCCGTGCGCGCGCTCCGACAGCACCCCGACGAGGTAGCGGATGCCGAGCCCGACCGAGCGCCCGATGAGCACCGACACCAGCGCTCCGACGATCGTCGAGGTGCCCGTGAGCACCGCGACCGTGAGCACGATCCAGAGCAGGTTCCACGAGAGCGCGACGATGCGGCTGCGGTCGCGGGTGCCGGTGGCCGTGAGGAGCGCCGAGAGGGCCGCGACCGTCGGCGTGATCGTCAGCACCCACTGGCCGCTGCCGTCGAGGTCGATCTGCCACACCCGCAGCTCGTCGACCAGCGCGGCCGGCGCGTGCTCGAACACCAGCCAGGAGACCAGGAGCGCCAGCGACGCGGCGACGACGGCCGCGACCAGCGCCTCCGCCACCGCGCGGGGGTTGCGCCGGATCAGCCGCTCGGCGATGACGACCACCGGCAGGATCAGGGTCAGCCAGCCCTCGATGACGTTGATCGGCAGCAGCAGGATGTTGGTGAGGACGTCGATGACGCCGCTGAGCGGTGACGCCTCGATGTCGTCGATGACCGCCGTCGTGGTGCGGCTGGCGTAGATGCCGAGCACGAGCACGATCCCGATGCCGGCCAGCGAGGCCAGCATGAGCACGAGGTCGGCGGGGCGTCGCACCCGCCGCAGCGGGATGTCGACCACGCGCACGGCTCGCTCGGCAGCACGCGCCGGAGCGACCGGCGTCACCTCCGAACCGGGCATGCGGTCGATAGTAGGTGCCGAGCGGCCGCGGGTCGCCGAGCGCGGCCCGCCGGGCTCAGCCGGACTCGGCCGGGCGCGGCGCGAGCCGGCGGTCGACGAGACCCGCGAGCGCGAACAGCGTCACCAGCAGCACCGCCACCCCCAGACCGTTGAGCAGCACCTGCGGGTAGCCCAGCGCGGCGGCGTCGACGAACGGGTAGGGGTAGAAGCCGGTGGCCGCTCCCATGGCGAGCGTGTACGCCAGCCACAGCAGCGGCCAGACCAGCGCGAGCGCCGCCGTGCGCAGGTCGACACGTGGGCGGGGCCCGTGCACCAGGAACGTCACGACGGCGAGCAGCGGCACGACGACGTGCAGCAGCGCGTCGGCCACGGCGTCGGCGCCCTCGAGGTCGAGCAGCGGGCGCAGCAGCACGAGGTGAACGAGCCCGGTCACGGTGATCGCGGCAACGGCGTCGAGGCGCAGCACCCGGAAGCCGCGCCCGTCGCGGCCGGGGTCACGCAGCAGCAGCCACGAGACGACCGCGACCAGCACGTTGGACTGGATCGTGAAGTAGCCGACCAGCCGCAGCAGCCGGGTCCCGAGCGGTGGGACCGCCGTCTCGTCGAGAACCGCGCTGCCGGTGATCACGAGCACCGTCTGCAGCACCAGGGCCGCAGCCGCGACGACGAAGGTGACGGCATGCCAGACCCGCGCTGCCCGCATGAGCCACACGGTAGGGCACACGGTGCCGACCGGGTTGTCGATCTCGTGCGCCGTCGTCCGTCATCGGTGTGCACGGGCTCCGCAGGGGCCAGGATGGGACGAGGAGGCACGCATGCCACGCAGCAGCCGCGCACGACCGGAGGCGACATGAGGTACACGGTCTTCCTGGTCGACTACGCCGACAAGCGGTGGGAGGACCTCACCGAGGCCGAGCAGGCCGAGTGGATGGCCCAGCACGAGGCGTTCGACGCCGTCGTCGCCGCGCGCGAGGGCTGCACGATCGTCGCGGGCGAGGCGCTCACGGGCGGCGACAGCGCGACCGTGCTGCGCCCGGTCGGCGGCGACGTCGTGCTCACCGACGGCCCCTACACCGAGGCGACGGAGGCGATCGGCGGGTTCTACGTCATCGAGGCGCCCGACCTGGACGTGCTCACCGACCTGCTGAGGTCGTTGCCGTTCTACGTCATGGAGATCCGCCCGGTGGCGCCGTTCTGAGCGCGGGCGAGACGACGGAGGAGCAGCTGAGCGAGGTCGCGCCCGAGGTACCGGGGGCCGCGGAGGCGGCCGCCGCGGTCGAGCGCGTCTGGCGGGAGGACTGGGGTCGCCTGCTGGCGCTGCTGGTGGCGCGGTTCCGCGACGTCGACCTGGCCGAGGACGGGCTGGCCGACGCCTTCGAGGCCGCCACCCGGACCTGGCCGGCCGACGGCGTGCCGAGCAACCCGGCCGCCTGGCTGCTGACGAGCGCACGGCGTCGCGTGCTCGACCGGCTGCGGAGCGCGGACGTGGCGCGCCGCAAGATGCCGCTGCTGGTGGTCGACCACCTGCGGCACGAGCAGACCGTGCACACCGCGGAGCTGGAGGAGCAGGTGATCGGCGAGGAGGTGGGCGACGACGAGCTGCGGCTGCTGCTGCTCGCCTGCCACCCCGCCCTCGCGCCTGAGTCGCAGGCGGCGCTCGCGCTCCGGCTCGTGCTCGGTGTGCCCACCGCGGAGATCGCCCGGCTGTTCCTCGTGCCCGAGCCGACGATGGCGGCGCGCCTCACGCGCGCCAAGAAGAAGATCGCGACGGCGGGGCTGCCGTTCACGCTGCCCGACGGCGACGCGCTCGCCGCCCGGGTCGACGTCGCCACCCAGGCGATCTACCTGAGCTTCACGGCGGGTTACGCCCCCGGCTTCGGCGACGCCGTGGTGCGCGCCGATCTCGCGGGAGAGGCCATCCGGCTGGCGCGGCTGCTCGCCGGGCTGCTGCAGCGGCGCGGAGCGGCGGCGCCGTCGGTGCGCGCGCTGCTCGCGCTGATGCTGCTGCAGCACTCGCGCCGCGACGCTCGCGTCGACGCCGCCGGCGACCTCGTGCTGCTCGCCGACCAGGACCGCAGCCGCTGGCGCACCGACGAGATCGAGGAGGGCGTCGCGCTGCTGGCCTCGCTGCCGAGCGGGCTGGCCGGCCGCGCCGAGGAGCTGCGGCTGCAGGCCGTCATCGCGGCCCGGCACGCGACCTCGCCGCACCCGGACGCGACCGACTGGGGAGCGATCGCCGGCGACTACGCCCGCCTGGAGCGGATCACCGGTTCGCCCGTGGTGCGGCTGAACCGGGCGGTCGCGGTCGCCGAGGCGGACGGCCCGCACGCCGGGCTGGCGCTGCTCGAGCGTCTGGACGAGCTGCTGCCCGCCTCGCACCGGCTGCCCGCCGTCCGAGGCGAGCTGCTGGCGCGCGCGGGCGACGTCGAGGCCGCACGGGCCGCGTTCGCGCTCGCGATCGAGCGGTGCCGCCACGAGGCCGAGCTCGCGCACCTGCGCCGCCGGCTCGCCTCCCTGTGAGGCGAGCGACGCCGTCGGGCGCTACTCGGAGACGAGGTCGGGCGTGAGGTGCGGCATCCAGTCGACGGCGCGCGCGGTGACGCCGCCGTGCTCGGGCTGGTCCTCGAACAGGCTGATCGCGGTGTTGTGCTTGGTGACCCAGCCGGTCATCCCGTCGATGCCCAGCAGCGCGCGGAACAGGTGCTGGAAGAACGCGCCGTGGGTGAGGAGCGCGACGACGTCGTCGTCGCCGTGCTGCTCCCGCAGCCCGGCGACGAGCGCGCGGGCACGGGCGTCGCTGCCCTCGCCCTCGTAGGGCTTGGTGTACCAGCCGTCCGGGCCGGCGCCGGGAGGCAGCACCAGCCGCGTGCTCGCCGCCATGAGCTGCTCGGCGGCGGCGCCCGGGTGCGGCGTGCGCACGCCCTCGTCGTCCTCGATGAAGACCCCGCCGATCTCGTGGGCCTCCATGTGCCCGAGCAGCGGCAGGTCGAGCACGTCCGCGAGCGGCGTCGCCGTCTGCACCGCACGGGTCATGAGGCTCGTGTGGACGTGCGTGATCCGCCACGGCAGCACACCGTCCGCGACGGCCTCGGCGAGCCGCTTCGCCTGCGTGTGCCCGAGCTCGGTGAGCTCGGGGTCGTGGTGCCGGCCGGCCGAGGTGCCGGTCTGGGCCCAGAGGAGGTTGTTGGCGGACTGGGCATGACGGATCACCACGAAGCGCACCCGCCCATCCTGCCCGCCCCCACCGACGCCCCACCACACGCCCTTCAACCCACCTCTGCCCCTGACACGGTTTCAACCCACTTCTGCCCCCAGAGCCGGTTTCAACCCACTTTCGCCCCAGACGGTTCCTCGGCCGCCGGGTCCCGCGAACGATCAGAACTTGCTCAGCCGATCGATGGGAGTCCTCGCCAATCGGCAGGCTCGACCTGCTCTCGCGTGAGTCGAGGCAGGCCATGGGGCAGGAGTGGGTTGAAACCCGTTCTGGGGGCAGAAGTGGGTTGAAACCGGTTCTGGGGGCAGAAGTGGGTTGAAACCAGGTGTCAGGCGAGGCCGAGGGCGCGGAGCCAGGCGTCGGGGAGGTAGGCGTAGCCGACGAACGCGACGACGTCGAGCAGGGTGTGCGCGACGACGAGCGGCATCACCCGGCGGCGACCCCAGCGGGAGAGGTAGAAGCACGTGAACACCACGCCCATCGCCACGTTCGCGACGAACGGCCCCCAGCCCTGGTACAGGTGGTACGAGCCGCGGATCAGCGACGACGTCGCGACGACGGCGGCAACGCGCCACCGCAGCTCCTGCAGCCGCTCGACGAGGTACCCGACGACGATCACCTCCTCGATCAGGCCGTTCTTCAGGGCCGCGAGGACGAGGACGGGCACGGTCCACCAGTAGGAGTCCAGGCCGGAGGCCTGCACCTGGACCGTGACGCCCAGCGCGCGGCCCAGCAGGTACAGCCCGAGGCCCGGGACGCCGATGAGCGCGCCCAGCCCCAGCCCCCACAGCGCGTCCGTGCCCGGGCGGGTGCCGTCGAGCCCGATGCGGCGCACCGCGCTGCGCCCGCCCTCGGACAGCAGGTACAGCGCGAGCGCGACCGGCACGAGCGCGAACCCCAGCGAGAGCAGCTGGTAGGTGAGGTCGAGCAGCGGCCGGTCCGCCTGTGGCGGGTTGAGGGTCGCAGTCTGGTCCCCGAGCGGGCCTCGGGTCAGCCGGTCGAGGATGGTGACGACGGCGTACACACCCGACCGGCCCAGCGACAGACCCATGACGATCCAGATCTCGGCCGTGAGCCGACGGCGGCGCGCCGGGGTCGGGTCGAGGTCGGGCGCCGCGGCCGCTGTCGTCATGCGCACGTCATAGCACAGGCGGCTGGGACGGCTCCGGGGACGCCAGGGCGGTGACGAGCGCCAGCGTCGCCGTGCGGGAGGCGTCGGTCGCCGTCGGGCCGAGCGCAGCCATGCTCGCCAGCAGCGCCGCGATCTCCGCCGTCGTGAGCTCGACCCGGTGCACGCCCGGGCGGGTCGCCACCCGGACACCGCCGCCCGGCCCCGGTCGCGAGGTCAGCGGCACCCCGACCTCGCGCAGCCGCGCGAGGTCGCGCTCGACGGTCCGCGTCGTCACGCCCAGCTCGGTCGCCGGCTGGGCCGTCGTGCGCCGCGAGCGCACGAGCAGCTCGACCAGGCGCTGCTGCCGCTCGACGCGCCGCAGCGTCAGGTGCGGGTCCCGGGAGGCCGCCGACGACGCCGACATGCCCCGATCGTGGCACGCACGCCGCCCGCCGGGACCTCCTCGAGACCCCGACACCGGCCGGTCGGGGTCGGTGCCTAGCGTCGTCGGCATGAGCGACATCCAGACCTTCTTCGACCGCTACGCCCGCGCGCTCAGCGAGATCGACCACGACGCCCTCGCCGAGCTCTACGACTACCCCGCGCTCGCGGTGACCCGGCAGGCGAGCCTCGCCGTCGTCGATCCCGACCAGACCCGCCGGTTCTTCGCCGCCAACGGCCGCCGCTACAAGGACGGGGCGTCGACGCGGTGCGCATCGTCGACCCGCGGCCCGGCTACGACGAGCGCGGCCTCTGGGTGGGCCTCGCGGTGCTGGAGAACCTCGACGCGGCCGGCGCGGTGGTCGGCGTCGAGCACAACGCGTACGTGCTCGTCGACCGCGGCGCCGGCTGGCGCATCGCGGTCACCTCGCCGCTCGACGCCGGCTGAGCGGCCCGGTCAGGGTGGCGGGACGTCGCACCAGAAGCAGCGCACGACGGCGAGCCGGGCCGGGTCGTAACCCTCCCACTTGGCGGCGGGCAGCTCGTCGGGAGCCACCTCCCGGAAGCCGTGCCGCACGAAGAAGCGCGCGGCGTCGTCGGACACCGTGACGGCGAAGACCGCGCGCAGCCCGATCGCGCCGGCACGGCGCACCAGCCCCTCGAGCAGCAGCCCGCCGGCCCCGGCGCCGGAGAACTCCGAGACCGTGATGAGACCGGACACCTCGCCGACGCCCTCGCCCGCGTAGCGGTCGGTCTCGAGACCGACGACGCCCGCGAGGTGGCCCGTGCGGACGACGCGCGCGCCCAGCCCGCCGACCGCCATGCGCGCGATCTCCGACCGGGTGCGCGGCTTCAGCACGCCGTCGCGCACACCCTGCTCGACGAGCGCCTCGACGGCTGGCAGGTCGTCGACGCGCAGCTCGGCGAGCGTGAGGTAGCCGCCGAGCGTGAGCAGGGTGCCGGCGCCGTCGAAGGTGAACAGCTCGAGCTCGAGGTCCTCGGCGCGGCAGATGTTGACGCTGTATGCGCCGCCGCGCAGCGCGGCCTCGGCCGCGGGCAGCAGGTTGCCGACGCCGCGGCCGGCCAGCTCGGCGAGCAGCTCGCTGCGGTGCAGCTCGAGGTCGGCGAAGCTGCGCGGCGGGTCGCCCCAGCCGCCGCCGGGGTCGGTGAGCACGACCTTGGACGCGCGCAGCCCGGCCGCGAGGAAGCCCGCGGTCTCGGCGACGCCGTCCGGCTCCGCGACCGCGACCACCCGATGCTCGTCGGCGACCGTGCGCCACAGCCGCGCCATGCCCTCCTCCTCCCACACGGTGGGGGAGTGGACGACGGCGACCGGCAGCGGCAGCGCGGCGTCGAGCCGCTCGGCGTCCTCGGCGGTGTCGACGACCAGCACGAACCGGGTGTTGCCCGGCTGGAAGCCGGCCACCGTGCGCGCGACGACGTCGAGACCCGCGTCCGTCAGCGTCGGCAGCGACACGACGATCGTGACGTCGCGGAACTCCTCGACGAAGAACGCGCGCTCCTGGGCGGGGATGCCGTCGTCGACGGCGACGACGCGCGGCGGCGCCGGCCGGGGTCGCCGAGGGGCCGGGCTGGTGCGGACGTCGCCTGCTTCCATCAGGGATCAAGTGTGGCGCAACGGCGTGGGCCCGGTGCGCCTCAGTCGTGCGCGTCCGGTCGACGGCGCAGCTCGCCGCCCTCGTCGAGGTGCAACGACACGTCGGTCACCCCGGCGGGTCCGTAGGCCAGGTCGACGACCAGGCGGAGCCGGAGCACGTGGGTGGGCGGCACGCGCACGAGCCGCCGGTGGCCGATCGTGGTGCCGGAGGCGAGCGGCCGCCAGACGCCGTCGCCGTGGTCGGCCTGCGCGCGCCAGGCCGCGACGTGCTGACCTTCGGTGATGTCCTCGGCGAGCCCGAGCAGGTCCGCCCGGACCGGCGTGGCGGGGGTGAGGACGAGGCCGCCGTCGTCGTCGGTCGTCGCCGTGGCGTCGGCGAGGAGGTCGGTGCCGAGCACGGCACGCCGGTGCGCGGCGGCGTCGCGCAGGGCGGCGACGTCGGCGTCGTCGAGCAGGCCGTCGCGGGTCGGCGGCACGTTGAGCAGCAGCTTCGAGCCGCGGCCGACCGAGGTCAGGTAGAGCTCGAACAGGTCGGCGGCGTCGCGCGGCTGCTCGTCCGGGTGCCAGAACCAGCCGGGTCGGATCGAGACGTCGGTCTCGGCGGGCCGCCAGACCGAGCCGTCCGGGTCGCCGTGCCGCAGCGCGTCGAGCGTCCAGGGGTCGTGCCGCCCCGGGGTGGGCACGCTGGTCGGGTCGATCGTCGACCAGGTCGTCGTGTCGGCGACGCCGTCCTCGTTGCCCACCCAGCGCACGTCCGGCCCGGCGTCGGAGAAGATCACGGCGTCGGGCTGCAGCGCCCGCACGGTGGTGAAGACCCGCTCCCAGTCGTAGGCCTGCCGGCCGCGCTCGGTCTCGCCGACGGCGCCGTCGAACCACACCTGTGCGATCGGTCCGTACCCCGTGAGCAGCTCGGTGAGCTGGGCGAGCCAGAGGTCGTCGTAGGCGCGGCCGCTGCCGTAGGCCGGCGCGTTGCGGTCCCACGGCGAGCAGTAGACGCCGAACCGCACGCCCTCGGTCGCGCACGCCTGCGCGGCCTCCCGCACGACGTCGCCGGCACCGTCGCGCCAGGGGCTCGCGGCGACCGAGTGCCGGGTGGTCGCCGTCGGCCACAGGCAGAACCCGTCGTGGTGCTTGGCGGTGAGCACGAGCGTGCCGAACCCGGCCTCGCGCGCCACCCGCGCCCACTGGCGGGCGTCGAGCCCGGCGGGGTCGAAGAGTGCCGGGTCCTCGGTGCCGTCGCCCCACTCGCGGTCGGTGAACGTGTTGATCCCGAGGTGGACGAACATCGCCAGCTCCTCGCGGTGCCACGCGAGCTGTGCGGCGCTCGGCCGCGCCGCCGGGGCGAGCCGGGGCGCGACGGCGAGGGGCGCCGTCGGGCGCTGCGGCCGCACGTCAGCGGGGGCCGACGGCGAGGACGACCTCGGCGTCGTAGCGCTGCGAGGACTCCATCGTGCCGCGGTACCAGGTGAGCAGCCGGCGGCTCGGGTCGCCCGGGACCGCGATCGGTCGGACGCTGCTCACGGCGGAGCCCTCGGTCACCGGCGTCCATGTCCAGGTCGTGCCGTCGGTGCGGCCGTGCAGGATCTCGTGCACACCGAGGTCGGCGCCGTCGCGCGGGTCGACCGGGGTCGACAGGTAGAGCGCGTCGAGGTCGTAGGGGTCGATGCTCGCCAGCCCGGTGTAGTCGGTCTCGTGCGGGACGAGGTGCGGACCGGCGTCGGCGACCACCTCGACCTGCCACTCGCTCGCGCCCGGGGCGAGCTCGGCCCGCAGCAGGGCGTGCGGCACCGGGTCGGTCGTGGAGAACGCGAGGTCGGTGCCGGCGGTGTCGTCGGTGCGGGCGGTCAGCAGCGCGACGAGGCGGCCGTCGGCCCCGCGGCGGATGTCGGTGGTCCAGCAGTGGCTGTAGGTGCGGCCGTCGATCGCGGTGCCGGAGGCGAACACGCGCGTGAGGTCCTCGGCGCGCGGTGCGGCCTGGTCGATGCCGCGGCCGAGCGGTCCGACGACGGTGCCGTCCGCGCGGTGCAGCGCGCCGTCGGCCAGGTAGCCGTGCCAGATCGAGGTCGGGTAGTCGCGCGGGTGGTGCTCGGTGATGACGACGTCGATGCGGTCCTCCGTCGCGGCGCCGGGCGTGACGTGCGTGCCCGAGGCGTAGCGGGCGTAGCCGTTGACGTAGCCGATCTTCGGGCGGGTGAGCAGCCGCCCGCCGAAGGACCAGGTGTCGCCGTCGTCGTCGGAGACCAGGTAGCAGGGGTCGTCGTTGACGGCTCGCACGAAGCAGTAGAGCCGGCCGTCGAGCGCGTGCACGTTCTGATAGGTGACGCCCCGCCCGGGCGTGAACGGCGGCGCGGGCTCGGTCGCGCCGAACACGGGCGTCCAGGAGAACGAGTGCTCGGGGCCCCAGGTGGTGGGGTCGCCCGGCTCGCTGACGCGCCAGAACGTGTGCTCGTCGGCCTTGTGGCGCGAGTAGACCGCGAGCCAGCGGCCGTCGGCGCGCCGCCACAGCGCCGGGTTGTCGTGGTCGTCCGCCTCGAACCCGGGGTGCAGCACGACCCGCTGCGCGGTCGGCTCGCCCGACCCGAGGTCGACGACGGTCAGCTGCAGGTCGCCGCCGCGCGTCTCGCCGTCGCGCCCGGCGGGGGAGGCGACCGAGCCGATGACGACGGTCCCGCTCGCCGGGTCCGCGAGGGTTCGCTCGTCCTGGAACCAGCACCAGCCACCGTTGGTCTCGACGACGCTCACTGAGTCGAACATGGGTGAGACCCTTCCACGGATCGTCGTGCTGGGGAAGCGCTTGCCGCGGGACGGTCGCCGCCGGCCGGACCACGCGCCGTCCGACGTCGACCCCGTACCTCCGGGCCGAGCCCGTACGGTGCACCGTACGAGCTCGGCGGGACGGTACGAGCTCGCCGGCGACGATGCGTGCGGAGGGGTGCGATCTCCGGCCTCGGCGGCGCGACCCTGTGGTCTGCTGGTCCGATGGTGCGCGTCGGCTTCCACGCCTCTCACGAGCAGATCTCGCCCCGCCAGCTGCTGGCCGACGTCCAGCACGCCGAGCGGGCCGGCTTCCACATGGCGATGTGCTCCGACCACCTCGCGCCCTGGACGACGGCGCAGGGCCACTCGGGTTACGCCTGGTCCTGGCTCGCGGCCGCGCTGGCCACCACCGATCTCGAGCTCGGCTGCGTGAGCGCGCCGGGGCAGCGGTACCACCCCGCCGTGATGGCGCAGAAGATCGCGACGCTCGGCCAGATGTTCCCCGGCCGGTTCTGGGTCGCGCTCGGCAGCGGCGAGGCCGCCAACGAGCACGTCACCGGCGACCGCTGGCCCGCCAAGGCCGAGCGCGAGCAGCGCCTCGACGAGAGCGTCGAGGTCATCGCCCGGCTGCTCGACGGCGAGGAGGTCAGCCACCACGGCGCGGTCACCGTCGACCGGGCGCAGGTGTGGGAGCGGGCCGACCCCCGCCCCCGGCTGATCGCGCCGGTCGTCTCCGCCCCCTCGGCGCGGCGCGTCGCCGGCTGGGCGGAAGGCCTCGTCACGGTCAACCAGCCGCACGAGACGCTCCGCGAGGTGATCGCGACCTACCGCGACGCCGGCGGCCGCGGCCCGCTCGCGCTGCAGCTGCACCTGTCGTGGGCGCCCACGCAGGAGGAGGCCGAGGCGATCGCGATGGACCAGTGGCGCGGCAACGCCGTCGGCCCCCCGATCGCGTGGGACGTCGACACCCCCGCCGGGTTCGACGCGATCGCTGCGCACGTGCCGCGCGAGTCGGTGATGGCGACCGTGCGCACCTCCGCCGACCTCGAGCAGCACGTGGCGTGGCTGCGTGAGTACGCCGAGCTCGGCTTCGACGACATCTACCTGCACCACGTGGGCCAGCGGCAGGCCGACTTCATCGACGCGTTCGCCGCCGAGGTGATCCCCGCCGTCACCGGCTGACCGACCGACCGCTTTCGAGAAGGGCCCGCCGTGCGCATCACCGAGACCAGCGACATGTGGTGGAAGAACGCCGTCGTCTACTGCCTCGACGTCGAGACCTTCCTCGACTCAGACGGCGACGGCGTGGGCGACCTCGCGGGCCTGGCGCAGCGCATCGACTACCTCGCCCAGCTCGGCGTCACGTGCCTGTGGCTGATGCCGTTCTACCCGAGCCCGCAGCGCGACGACGGCTACGACGTCACCGACATGTACGGCGTCGACCGGCGCTACGGCGACCCCGGCCACCTCGTCGAGGTGATCCGCACCGCCCACGACCGCGGCCTGCGGGTGATCGCGGACCTGCTGGTCAACCACACCTCCGACAAGCACCCGTGGTTCGTCTCGGCACGACGCAGCACGACCTCCCGCTACCGCGACTACTACGTGTGGCGCGACACCGAGCCGCCCGACACCTCCGACCAGGTGGTCTTCCCCGACAAGGAGGACTCGATCTGGGAGCTCGACGAGCGCACCGGCGAGTGGTACCTGCACCACTTCTACCGGCACCAGCCCGACCTCAACGTCGCCAACCCGGCGGTCGTCGAGGAGATCATCCGCGTGATCGAGTACTGGCTCGAGGTGGGCATGGACGGGTTCCGGGTCGACGCCGTCCCGTTCTTCGTGTCCGACGTCGAGACCGGCGCCGGCCAGCACGCGACCGACCCCCACCGCCTGCTCGAGCAGGTGCGGGCGTTCCTCGTGCGCCGCCGCGGCGACGCGGTGCTGCTCGGCGAGGTCAACCTGCCCTATGCCGACCAGGTGCGCTTCTTCGGTGACGGCGAGGGCAACCAGCTGCACATGATGTTCGACTTCGCGGCGATGCAGGCGACCTACCTGTCGTTCGCGCGCGGCGACGCCCGGCCGCTGCGGGACACGCTCGCGCGCCGCCCCGAGATCCTGCCCACCTGCCAGTGGGCCACGTTCCTGCGCAACCACGACGAGCTCACGCTCGACCAGCTGTCCGAGGACGAGCGCCAGGAGGTCTTCGACTCCTTCGGCGCCGACCCGGAGCTGCAGCTGTACGGGCGCGGGCTGCGGCGTCGTCTGCCCCCGATGCTCGACGGCGACCCGCGCCGGATCCGGATGGCGTACAGCCTGCTGTTCTCGCTGCCGGGCTCGCCGACGCTGTTCTACGGCGAGGAGATCGGCATGGGCGAGAACCTCGACATCCCCGGGCGGATGTCGGTGCGGTCGCCGATGCAGTGGTCGTCGGGCCGCAACGGCGGCTTCTCCTCGGCGGCCCCCAGCCGGCTGCCCCGACCGGTCACCGGCGACGGCTACGCGCCCGAGCACGTCAACGTCGCCGACCAGACCCGCGACCCGGGCTCGCTGTGGAGCTGCATCCGGTCCTTGATCTGGCTGCGCCGCACCTGCCCGGAGATCGGGTGGGGCCGCTACGAGGCGATCGACGTCGGCGCGCACCAGGTGCTCGCCCACCGGTGCGACCTCGAGCAGGCCGCGACGATCGCGCTGCACAACCTCGGCCCCGACCCCGTCGTCGTCACGCTGCCGCCCACCGGGGACGACGAGGAGGTCGAGCTGGTCGACGCGTTCGACCACGCCCACCTCGCCGCCGCCACCGAGCCGGTCGACATCACCCTCGACGGCTACGGCTACCGGTGGCTGCGGCTGCGCCGCGCCGGCGAGGCGATCATCCCGTAGCGCCGCGCCCACCGCCCCGGTTTCACCGCACTTTGCAACAAGGCCCCGTTTCACCGCACTTTGCAACAAGGCCCGGTTTCACCGCACTTTGCAACAAGGCCGGGTTCCACCGCACTTCTTGCCGCGCCGACGGCGCGCGGCTCACCTGTCCGACGTCGCTGATCTCCTGCTTCCGCCGGTCGGCACATGGCCCGCCGTCGTCCCGGGTGGCGCCGTCAAGACTCGGTGACGGGCGGGCAGGTGCGCCGAGACGAGGGAGCGGCAAGAACAGCGGTGAAACCTGGCGAGACGCCAGGCGTGCGGTGAAGGGCCAGCGAGTCTCGCGCCGTCGGGCCGTGTTCCAAAGTGCGGTGAAAGCGGCGGTTGTTCCGAAGCGCGGTGAAACCGGCGGTTGTTCCGAAGTGCGGTGAAACCGGGGCTGTTGCAAAGTGCGGTGAAACCCGGGCGTGTTGCAAGGTGCGGTGAAAGTGCGGTTGGGGGTGGCGGGGCGGGCGTGGGCCTTGACGACCGGACCGCCTGCTGGCAGAGTGGTTTGCAAAGCAAACCTCTCTGCAACCGACGGAGCATCATGACCGACCGTGACGACGAGCAGCTCGACGGCGGGGCCACCACGCCCGCCGAGGCGCTCGCGGCGATCCGCGCCTCGCAGGAGGCGGTGCGAGACCAGACCCGCCCCGACTCCACCCGGATGTTCGTCGTCTGGGGTGTGGCCTACCTCGTCGCCTACGTGGCGCTGTACCTCGGGTTCGACCGCGAGGGCCAGACGCCTGGCGGGTGGTCGCTGGCGGTGCTCGGCGTGAGCGTGGTCGCGGCGATGGCCTACACGGCCGTCCACATCACGCGGCGCACGTCGGGCATCCGGGGCAGCAGCGCGATGGTCGGCCGGATGTTCGGCTGGGCGTGGGTGCTGGGCTTCGGGTTCGCGGCCGTCATCGTGGGCTCGGTCGCCGCGGCGGGCGCACCCCCGCTCGCGGTGTCCATCCTCGCCAACGCGGTGTTCCTGCTCGTCGTCGCGGCGCTCTACATGGCCGGCGGCGCCCTGTGGCGGGAGTGGCCGATGTTCGTGCTCGGCGCCTGGTTCGCCGTCACGGGCGCGGTCGCCGCGATCGTCACCCCGCCGAACGGATACCTCGTGCAGGCGGTCGCCGGCGGCGGCGGCTTCCTCGTGGCGGCGCTCGCCACCGCGCTGCTGGCTCGGAGGGAGGCATGAGCGAGCTCGAGCTGGACCCGGTCATCCACGCCCAGGCCCGGCTGCGCGTGGTCGCCACGCTCGCCGGGCTGCCCCGCGGCGACCGGATCGCCTTCCCCCGGTTGCAGAAGGTCCTCGACATGACCGCCGGCAACCTCTCCACCCACCTGCGCAAGCTCGAGGACGCCGGCTACGTCGCCGTCGAGAAGGCGTTCGAGGGCCGCAGCCCGGCGACCTACCTGTCGCTCACGCCGACCGGTCGGCGCGCGTTCGAGACGTACACCGCCTCCCTCGAGGCGCTCCTGAAGGGATCACTGGAATGACCACCGACACCCGGCGCGAGACGCTCGCGCCGACCGCGTCGAGCACCGAGCCCGTCGTCGCGGTCGACGGCGTCCGCCGCACCTTCGGCGACGTCGTCGCGCTCGACGGCGTCAGCCTCGCCGTCCGACCCGGCGAGATCGTCGGGCTGCTCGGCCCCAACGGGGCCGGCAAGTCCACGCTGCTCTCGCTGGTCACCGGACAGCGCAAGCCCGACGCCGGCACCGTCCGGCTGTTCGGGCAGGACCCGCGGCTGCCGGCGGCCCGCATCGGGCTCGGCGTCACGCCGCAGGAGACCGGGCTGCCGCCGTCGCTGACGGTCGGCGAGGTCGTCGACCTCGTCAGCGGGCACTACCCCGACCCGATGCCGCGCGCCGAGCTGCTCGAGCGGTTCGACCTCGCCGACCTCGCCCGCCGGCAGACCGGCGGCCTCTCGGGCGGCCAGAAGCGGCGGCTGGCCGTCGCGCTGTCGCTCGCCGGCCGACCCCGCCTGGTGCTGCTCGACGAGCCGACCACGGGGCTGGACGTCGAGGGCCGCCGCGCCCTGTGGCAGGCCGTCCGCGACTACCACCGCGAGGGCGCCACCGTCGTCGTCACCAGCCACTACCTGGAGGAGATCGAGGCGCTCGCCGAGCGGGTCGTCGTCATCGGCTCCGGGCGCGTCCTGGCCGACGACACCCTCGGCGCCGTCGTCGCCCGCGTGCAGGCGCACCGGGTCGCCTTCCGCAGCACCGCCGCGGCGGCCGAGCTGGCCGCCCTGCCCGGCGTCACCTCGGTCGAGGTCGACGGCGACCGCCGCACCCTCCTCACGTCCGACTCCGACGCGCTCGTCCGCAGGCTCGTCGTCGACGGCGTGCCGTTCACCGACCTCGAGGTGCGAGGCGCCTCGCTCGAGGAGGCCTTCCTCGCCCTCACCGAGAAGGAGGCAGCATGACCGCCACCACCACGCGCGACGCCGGTGCGCCGGTGCGCGCCGCGACCCCGCCGGGGTTCGTGCGCCTGACCCTGCTGCACGCGCGCTTCCACGTGCTGGAGACCGTGCGGATCCCGATGGCCGTCATCGGCAACCTGCTGTTCCCCACGCTGGCGATGTTCTTCTTCGTCGTCCCGCAGCAGGTCATCACCTCCGACCCGCTGCTGTCGGTGATCTCCGTCGGCGGGCTCGCGATGTTCTCGGTGATGAGCACCTTCCTGTTCACGTTCGGCGTCGGCGTCGCCGAGGACCGGGCGCTGCCGTTCGACCCGTACCTGCGCACGATGCCCGCCGGTGCCGGTCCGCGCCTGACCGGCCGGGTGCTGTCGGCGTCGCTGTTCGCGCTGCTCGGTCTCGTGCCGCTGGGGCTGGTCGCCGGGATCTTCACCGCGGCGGCCCCTGCGCTGCCGCGGCTGCTGCTCGGCGTCGCCACCCTGCTCGCCGCCGGGGTGCCGTTCCTCATGCTGGGCCTGTTCGTCGGGTACCGGCTGAGCAGCAAGGCCGCGATCGCCGTCGTGCAGCTCGTGCTGTTCCCGCTGGCGTTCGCGGGCGGCCTGTTCATGCCCGCCGAGATGTTCCCGGACTGGCTGGCCACCGCCTCGACCTTCCTGCCCAGCCGCGCCGCACGCGACCTCGTCATCGGGGCGCTCTCGGGCGTCGAGGTCTACGCCTACGCGCTGCCCGTGCTCCTCGGGTGGGGTGTGCTGTTCACCGTGCTCGCGGTGTGGGCGTACCGCCGCGACGAGGGGCGCCGGTTCCGCTGACCGCTCCGCACCGCTCGCCCTCCGCGCCACCGCGCGCGGCCGGGTGGGCGGCGCAGGTCTGCGACCCCGCGGGGCCTACCATGCTCCCCATGCGCGTGACGATGCGTGATGTCGCCGCTCGTGCGGGCGTCTCGCTCAAGACCGTCTCGCGTGTGGTCAACGGCGAGCCCCACATCCGCCCCGAGACCCGAGACGCCGTGCAGGTCGCGATCGCCGACCTCGGCTGGACCCCCAACGCCGCCGCGCGCTCGCTGCGCACCGGGCGTACCGGCGTCGTCGGCATCGTCGTGACCGAGCTGCGACGGCCGCTGCTGGCGGCGCTCGTGGAGACGCTCGTGACCGAGGCCGACGCGCGGGGCCTGCAGGCCGCGGTCGAGCCGGTCCACCGCGACGACGACCGGCTCGCCGAGATCTGGGCGCAGCGGGGCGTCACCTTCGACGGGCTCCTCGCCGTCGACCTGCCCCGGCTCCCCGAGCCCTCGGGGGCCGACGGCGTCCCGGTCGTGCGCGTCGACGTCACCGAGGTCTCCGGTCACCCGGGCTGCGACCGAGTCGCGGCCGACCTCGAGCAGGCCGCCGAGCTGCTCGCGCGCCACCTCGCGGTCATGGGCCGCCGTCGGCCGGTGCAGCTCGGGGCCGGCCCGCTCGTGGCGCGCGACGACATGCCGCTGGTCGACCTGGGCGGGACCCCCGACCGTGCCGCCGGCTACCGGGCGGCGCAGCGTGCTGTCGTCGGCCACCCGGGCGTCGACGCGCTCGTGTGCGCGACCGACGAGGTCGCGCTCGGTGCGCTCGCGGGGCTGCACGCCGCCGGCCTCGCGGTGCCCGAGGACGTCGCCGTGACCGGCTACGGCGCGCTCGACGACGGCTGGTTCGCCACGCCGTCGCTGACGACCGTCGACCCGGAGCCCGCGACGCTCGCCCGCCGTGCCGTCGACGTGCTCGCGCGCCGGCTCGCCGGGGGCGAGGAGCCGGCCGTCGACGTGCGGGTGCCGGTCACGCTGCTGCGGCGGGAGTCGACGCTGGGCCCGGGGGCCCGATGAGGCGCCCCACCCTCGACGACGTCGCCGCGGTCGCGGGGGTCTCCGCCAAGACGGTCTCCAACGTGCTGCTGGAGCGTCCGCACGTCGCGGCCGCGACCCGGGCGCGGGTGCTGGCCGCCGTCGAGCAGGTCGGCTACCGGGTCAACCGGGCCGGGCGCGGGCTGGCGTCGGGACGCAGCGGCCGGATCGCCGTCGTCGTCCCCAACCTGCACCAGCCGTACTTCGCCGAGACCGCCGAGCGGCTCATCCTCGAGCTGGCCGACCGTGGGCTCACGAGCACGCTGCGCATCGCCCCCGACCGGCAGACCGAGCGCGACGCGGTCCGCGGCCGCACGACCGCCGACGCCGACGGCGTCATCATCTGCCCGCACTTCTCGGTGCCCGACGCGCTCGACGGCGCCCCGCCCGCACGCCCGCTCGTGCAGCTGGGCGGTGGCGCCTCGGGGCTCGTCGACACCGTTGTCATGGGGGAGCGCGAGGGCGCGGAGGCTGCGACCAGGCACCTGCTCGACACCGGCCGCCGGCGGCTGGCGCTGGTGTGGAACGCCTCGCCGGCCGGCGCGCCGACCGGCGAGCGGTACGAGGGCTTCGTGGCCGCCCATCACGCGCACGGACTGGAGCCGGACCCGGCGCTCATGGTCGCCGGCTCCGACTGGGACAGGCGGGCCTCGGGGTACGAGGCGATGACCGGGCTGCTGCGTACCGGGCTGCCGTTCGACGGCGTCGTCGGCGTCAACGACGCCGTCGCGGTCGGTGCCCTGCGCGCGCTGCGACGGCACGGGGTCCGGGTGCCCGAGGACGTCGCGGTCACCGGCTTCGACGACACCGACGAGGCGGGTTTCACGGTGCCGCCGCTCACCTCGGTGAGTCCCGAGACGGCCGAGATGGTGAGCATCGCCGTCGACATGCTGCTCGAGCGGCTCGGCGGCCTCGCGACGGCGGGGCGCACCCGGCGCACGGGCGCCCACCTCGTGCCGCGCGCCTCGAGCGCCGCGCCCGCGGACTAGCCCCGACCTCGCACGCTCGCGCTGCCGCGGCCACCTCGTGACGGTCCCGCGCGGCGGCCCGTCGCACGCGTCGTCGGCGTCGCCGTGCCATCCCGCTGCGCGCCGTGCCCCCTTTCCGGGCGCCGCACGGGCACGACGCGGAGGCGGCGGGGCCTCCGTCGCCGCGAACGATGTTAGCGATCACATCGATTGCTGTCCTGCTATTGACAACGCTGAATGTCCGTCCCTACTCTCGCCGAGGCATCGACCCCACAGGAGCGGACCGTGACCCACCTCGCCACCGAGCGCGCAGCGCCGGCGCTGCCGCGCGCGGCGCGCAGCCCCCACCAGCCCCTCGCGATCCCGGCCGTGCGGCTGGGCGAGGGCGGGGTGCTCGGCGGCTGGCAGCGGCGCAACGCCGAGGCGACGATCGGTCACTGCGTCGCCCAGCTCGAGAGCTCCGGCGTGCTCGACAACTTCCGCCGGGTCGTCGGCGAGTCCGGGGCGCCGTACCGCGGTTTCGTCTTCGCCGACTCCGACCTCTACAAGACGATCGAGGCCGTCGCGTGGGAGATCGCGCGCAGCGGCACCGACCGGTGGGACGCCTGGCTGGACGACGTCATCGGCCTCGTCGCCCGGGTGCAGGAGCCGAGCGGCTACGTCATGACCTGGATCCAGGGGGTGCACCCCGAGAAGCGGTTCGCCGAGCTGCACTGGACCCACGAGATGTACGTCGCCGGGCACCTCATCCAGGCGGCGGTCGCGCTCGACCGCGCCGCGGGCCGCGACGACCTGCTCCGCATCGCCACGGCGTTCGCGGACCTCCTCGACCGGCGCTTCGGGCCCGGCCGCGAGGAGGGCGTCTGCGGCCACCCCGAGATCGAGACCGCGCTCGTCGAGCTGTACCGGCACACCGGAGTCGAGCGCTACCTGGCGCTCGCCCAGCGGATGGTCGACCTGCGCGGCCGGGGCCTGCTCAAGGTCGGCAACCTCGGTGCGACCTACTTCCAGGACCACGCCCCGGTGCGGCAGGCGCGCGACGCCGTCGGGCACGCGGTGCGCCAGCTCTACCTCAACGCAGGCGTGACCGACGTCCACCTCGAGACCGGCGAGCCCGCGCTGCTCGAGGCGATGCAGGCGCAGTGGGACAGCGCCCACCACCGCAAGATGTACCTCACCGGTGCCTTCGGGTCGCGGCACCGTGACGAGGCGTTCGGCGACGACTACGAGCTGCCGTCCGACCGCGCCTACGCCGAGACCTGCGCCACGATCGCCGACGTCCACTGGTCGTGGCGGATGCTGCTCGCCACCGGGGAGCCCGCCGCGTACGCCGAGACGATCGAGCGCGAGCTGCACAACGCGCTCGCGGCCGCGGTCGGCGACGACGGCACCACGTTCTTCTACGCCAATCCGCTGCAGCTGCGCCCGGACCGCTTCTCGGAGGAGAACGCCCCGCGCGAGCGGCGGGCCTGGTACTCCTGCGCCTGCTGCCCGCCGAACCTCGCGCGGCTGCTCGCGCAGGTCTCCGCCTACGTGGCCACCAGCACCGACGACGAGCTCGCGCTGCACCTGTACGCCGACGCCGAGATCGACGTCCCCGCACACCTCGGCGGCGGGGTGCTGCGCGTCGAGACCTCCTACCCCGACGACGGCGCCGTGCGGCTCCGGCACGATGGCGACCGGCCGCTGCGGCTCGCGCTGCGGGTGCCGTCGTGGTCGTCTCGCACCGTCCTGGACGGCGCTCCCGCCGAGGCCGACGCCGACGGCTACCTGCGCGTCGACCTCGCCGGCGCCGCCACGCTCGAGCTCGACCTCGCACCGCGGTGGACCCGCGCCCACCACCGGGCGGACGCGTTGCGCGGCGCCCGCGCGATCGAGGTCGGGCCGCGCGTCTACTGCGTCGAGCAGGTCGACCTGCCCGACGACGTCGCGCTCGACGACCTCGTCGTCGACGAGCGCGCACCGCTCGTCCGCGCCGACGGCGCCACGGTCCGGACGACGGCCGCCGTCCGGCCGCGCGCCGACGCGCTCTACGGACCGACCGAGCAGGACCTCTCCGCCGGCGAGGTCGCGGTCGTCGCGATCCCGTTCGCGCGGTGGGGCAACCGAGGCAGCTCCGCCATGCGGGTGTGGTTGCCAGTCGTCTAGACCGCGCGGCCGACCGGCCGCGCCCGGGACTCGAGGAGGAGTCATGACCCGAGCAGGACAGCACCGACGGCGCGCTCTCGCCGCGCTGGCCGCCGTGACCGCGGGTGCGCTGACGCTCACCGCCTGCGGCGGTGGCGGGGACGACGGCGGCGGCGGGGGTGACGGGACCGTCCGGATCCTCGTGCTCAAGCACGCGCTCACCGGTCCCATGAGCGACATGGCGTGGGTCGACCAGATCGAGGAGGCCGCCGGCGTCACGATCGAGTGGGAGGAGGTGTCGGCCGACTGGGACCAGAAGAAGTCGACCATGCTCGCCGCCGGTGACATCCCCGACCTCGTCGTCGGCACCAACGCGATCACGAACGGCGACCTCGCGACCTTCAACGGGTTGTTCGAGGACCTGAGCGACGACCTCGACGCGCTGCCGAACGTCACCGCGATGTTCGAGGAGGTGCCCGCCACCGAGGCGATGGCGACCCAGCCGGACGGCGCGATCTACTCGCTGCCGAGCTACCGCCGGTTCTGGCCGGAGACCGCCACCCGGCAGTTCATCAACCAGCAGTGGCTCGACAACCTCGGGCTCGAGCAGCCGACGACGTGGGACGAGCTGCACGATGTGCTGCTGGCGTTCAAGAACGAGGACGCGAACGGCAACGGCGACCCGAACGACGAGATCCCGATCGACTGGTCGCCGGCCGGTGACGCCGGGTTCGGCTACTTCCAGCCGAGCGTGCTGCTGGGCAGCCTCGGTCTGCCGATCTCCGACGGCGGCGGGGCGGGCTACTTCGTCGAGGACGGCGTGGTCAAGAACTTCCTCGTCGACGAGCGCTACCGCGAGGTCGTCGCGTTCCTGCACGAGCTCTACGCCGACGGCCTGGTGAGCCAGGACGTGATGACGCAGGACTACTCGGCCTACCAGTCGGTGGCACGGGGCGACGGCGACACGGCGCGCGTCGGGTTCACCTGGGGGTGGGCGGCGTCCGACAGGGTCGGCGCCCAGCTGGCCGACCAGTACGCCGCGCTGCCGCCCCTGCGGGCGAACGACTCGATCGCCGAGTCCGACCTCACCTGGTCCTACGACTCCTACTCGCTCAACTACGGCGTCAACTCGATCACGATGTCGGCGCAGAGCCGCAACAAGGAGGCGGCGCTCGCCGTCATCGACGCGTTCTACGACCAGGACATCTCGATCCAGGTCCTGTGGGGCGACCTCGACGAGAACATCACGAAGCTCGACGACGGCTCCTACGAGGTGCTGCCGCCGGCCGACGAGACCTCGGACCCGTCGACCTGGAAGTGGACGACCACCCTCGCCGACAACGGACCCGGCTGGATCCGTGACGACATCGACGTCGTCCTCCCCACCGACCTGGCAGAGGCGGTCGAGCAGTCGGTGCCGCTGGAGCCGGCGATCGCCAACGTCGACCCGACCGCCGACATCTTCCCCGGCGCGCTGATCACGATGTCGCAGGAGGACCTCAGCACGATCTCGCTCAACGACACCGGGATCTTCGGCATCGCGATGCAGCGCTGGGCCACCTGGATCACCGAGGGCGGCATCGAGAACGACTGGGACGCCTACGTGGCCGAGCTCGAGGGCGTCGGGCTCACCCAGAACGTCGAGATCCACCAGCGCTACTACGACGAGTTCGTCGCCTCGCAGGGCTGACGGACGCCGTCGGGCACACCGACCCGGTGCGGCCCGCCCCGAACGGGCGGGCCGCACCCCGATCGAAGGAGATCACGTGACGGCACTCTCGCCGGCGCCCGCGCGCAGCCGCCCGCGCACCGGCGCGCCGGTCCCCGCGGCGCGCCCGCCGCGCGGTCACGGCCTGCGGCGGCACGTCCGCCGGTACTGGCAGCTGTGGGCGATGGCGGCGCCCGCGATCGCGTTCGTGGCGCTGTTCGCCTACGTCCCGATGTACGGGCTGCAGCTGGCGTTCCGGGAGTTCGACTTCGCCGCGGGCCTGTCCGGCGGCGACTGGGTGGGGCTGACGTACTTCCGGCAGTTCTTCGACAGCCCGCAGTTCTGGACCCTGATCCGCAACACGGTCGTCATCAGCGTCAGCACGCTGGTGGCGGGCTTCCTCGCCCCGATCGCGCTGGCGCTGGTCGTCAACCAGGTCGTGGGCCGGCGCCGCAAGAAGTTCCTGCAGACCGCGACGTACCTGCCGCACTTCATCTCGATCGTCGTCATCGTCGGCATGCTGCAGGTGTTCCTGTCGCCGTCGTCGGGGCTGATCACCCGGGTGGCGGAGATGCTCGGCGCGAGCGGCGGCAACATGCTCGGCGCGTCGGGCTTCGTGCCGGTCTACGTGCTCTCCGAGGTGTGGCAGCACTGCGGCTGGAACAGCATCATCTACCTGGCCGCGCTGGCCAGCGTCGACCCGCAGCTCTACGAGGCCGCGCGGATCGACGGCGCCGGCCGCTTCACGATCATCCGCCACATCGACCTGCCGGCGCTGGTGCCGACGATGATCGTGCTGCTCATCCTCAACATGGGCAACGTCCTGAACACCGGCTTCGAGAAGATCTTCCTCATGCAGAACCCCCTCAACCTGGGGGTCTCCGAGGTGATCGCCACCTACGTCTACAAGATCGGCATCCTCTCGAACCAGTTCAGCTACGGCACCGCGATCGGCCTGTTCAACACCCTCATCAACTTCACCTTCCTGGTGGTCACGAACCAGATCGCCAAGCGGGTGTCCAGCACGAGCCTGTGGTGACCTCGATGCGACGACTCCTCCGAGCCCGCACGCCGGGCGACATCGCCTTCTCGATCGGGTTGTTCCTGGTCTGCGGCGCGATCCTCTTCGTCACGCTCTACCCGATCTACTTCGTCCTCATCGCCTCGGTGAGCGACCCGACGGCGGTGGCCACCGGCCGGGTGTGGTTCTGGCCGCAGGGCGTCTCGTGGTTCGGGTACGAGCAGATCCTCGACGACTCCAGGATCTGGACCGGGTACCGGAACACGCTGCTCTACACCGTCGTGGGCACCGCGGTGAACCTGCTGGTGACGCTGCCGGCCGCCTACGCGCTGTCCCGCCGGGAGTTCCGGCCGCGCCGGGTGCTGATGTTCTTCTTCGCCTTCACGATGTTCTTCAACGGCGGCCTGATCCCGATGTACCTGCTGCTGCGCGACCTCAGCCTGCTCGACAACTGGCTGGTGTTCGTGCTGCCCAGCGCGGTCAACGTCTACAACCTCATCATCACGCGGGCGTTCTTCGAGAACTCGCTGCCCGAGGAGCTGTACGAGGCGGCGACGATCGACGGCGCGAGCTACGGCCAGTTCTTCGTGCGGATGGCGGTGCCGCTGTCGATGGCGATCATCTCCGTCATCGGCCTGTACTACCTGGTGCAGCACTGGAACGACTTCTTCACCGGACTGGTGTTCGTGCGGGACTACGACAAGCAACCCCTGCAGATCGTGCTGCGCGACATCCTGATCTCGAACCAGGCCTTCTCCGGCGGCGCCGGTGCGTCGGGCGGCTCCGGTGGCGGCAGCTACGCCCAGCGCTACGCCGACCAGATCAAGTACGGCGTCATCGTCGTCTCGACGCTGCCGGTGATCGTGCTCTACCCGTTCCTGCAGCGCTACTTCGAGAAGGGCGTGATGATCGGGTCGGTGAAGGGCTGATGGCGCGGCTGCTCGACCTGCACCAGCGGCTCGGCCGGCTGGCGCTGCGGCTGGTGGGGCTGCAGCTGCTGTGGTGCTGGTGGACGCTGCGCGGCGGCGTCGTGCTCGGTGTCTTCCCCGCCACCGCGGGCCTGCACGGGGTGCTGCGCGACCTCGAGCGCCGCGTCGACGACGCCGAGCCGGGCTGGCGCGAGCTGCGCACGGCCTTCACCGCGCACGCACGGCGCGAGCGGTCGTCGGCGAACCGGCTCGGGGCGCTGCTGCTCGGCGTCTGGGCGGCGGTGCTGGTCGCGCGCGGTGTCGTCGAGCACGTCGACCTCGGCGCGACGGGTCCGCTGCTCGCCGGCGGGCACACCGTGCTCGGCGTCGCGCTCGGGCTGGTCACCGTGCTCGCCTGGCCGCTGCAGGCGCACTTCGACGGCGGCGCGCTCGCGGTGCTGCGCCACGCCGTCGTGCTCGCCCTCGGCCGGCCGGGGACGGCGCTGGTCGCGGGTGCGGGCGCAGGGGTCGTGCTGTGCGGGTACTACCTGCTGCCCGGGCTCACGGTCGTGCTCGGCGTCGTCGCCCCGGCCGCCGTCGTCACGGCTGTGCTGTGGCGCACCGGCGTGCTCGTCGCGCCACGCACGACGTCGGCGGCGGCGTTCGCGGGGGCAGGAGTGGGTTGAGACCTCATCACCACTCCGACAGCGAGCCGTCCGGCATGCGCCAGACGGGGGAGCGCCACGCGTGGCCGCGCGCGTCGGCGTCGCGCACGGCCTTCTCGTCGACCTCGATCCCCAGCCCGGGAGCGGTGGGGCGGGCCACGTAGCCGTCGGTGAACGCGAACACGGCCGGGTCGACGAGGTAGTCGAGCAGGTCGTTGCCGACGTTGTAGTGGATGCCCAGGCTCTGCTCCTGGATGAGGAAGTTCGGGGTGGCGAAGTCGACCTGCAGGCTCGCCGCGAGGGCGATCGGACCGAGCGGGCAGTGCGGCGCCAGCAGCGCGCCGAAGGTCTCGCCCAGCGCGGCGATGCGGCGCACCTCCGAGATGCCGCCGGCGTGGCACAGGTCGGGCTGCAGCACCGTCACGCCCTGCTGCAGCACCGGCAGGAACTCCTGCCGCGAGTACAGCCGCTCGCCGGTCGCGATCGGGGTGCTGGTCCGCTCCACGAGGCCGCCGAGCAGGTGCGACTGCTCGGGGACCAGCGGCTCCTCGACGAACAGCGGCGCGTAGGGCTGCAGCGCCTCGATCAGCCGCGGCGCGCTCGGCCGGCTGACCCGGCCGTGGAAGTCGATCGCGACGTCGCGGTCCGGTCCGAGCGCCTCGCGCGCCGCGGCCGCACGGCTCGCGGCCTCGGCGACCTCGGTCGAGGTGACGATCGGCGACAGGTAGGCGCCGACGTTCATCTTGATCGCGGTGAGACCGAGGTCGGCCTGGGCGGCCGCGTGCTCCGCGACCTCGCGCGGGTCGTCGCCGCCGATCCAGCCGTAGATGCGCACCCGGTCGCGCACCGGGCCGCCCAGCAGCTCGTGCACGGGCGCGCCGCGCACCTTGCCCGCGATGTCCCACAGCGCCTGGTCGAGCCCCGACACCGCGCTCGCGAGGATGACGCCGCCGCGGTAGAAGGTCGATCTGGTCATCGTCTGCCAGTGGTCCTCGATGCGCAGCGGGTCGGCACCGATGAGCAGCTCGCCGAGCTGGTGCACCGCCTGCCGCACGACCTCGGCGCTGCCCTCGGCGACCGGCTCGCCCCAGCCGACGACGCCGTCGTCGGTCTCGATGCGGCAGAACAGCCACCGCGGCGGGACCAGGAACGTCTCGATGCGCGCGATCTTCACGGGTGAGCCACCTCTCGTCGAATAGTCAGACTATAGTGGCGAGCGTGGGAGCGCCCGAGGTCGTGACGATCGGTGAGGTGATGGCGCTGCTGCTCGCGCCCGCCGGTGTGCCGCTCGGCGAGGCCGCGAGCTACGAGCAGGGCCACGCGGGCGCGGAGTCCAACGTCGCCGTCGGGCTGTCCCGCCTCGGCCACCGGGTTGCGTTCGTCTCCCGCCTCGGCGACGACCGGCTCGGCGCACGCGTGCTGCGGGACCTGCGCGGCGAGGGCGTCGACGTCTCGCACGTCGCGCTCGACACGACGCGCCCCACCGGGCTGCTGCTGCGCGACACGCACGCGCGCGGCGTGTCCGTCGACTACCACCGTGCCGGCAGCGCGGCCACGCTGCTCGCGCCCGCCGACGTCCCGGTCGACCTCCTCCGGCAGGCGCGCGTGCTGCACCTGACCGGGATCACCGCCGCGATCTCCGACAGCGCCCACGAGGCGGTGCTGCACGCCGCCCGCACGGCCCGCGAGCACGGCGTCACGGTCACGGCCGACCCCAACGTCCGGCTCCGGCTCGCCGACGCCGACCGGTGGCGCCACCTCACCGAGGAGCTGGCCGACCTCGCCGACGTCCTCCTCGTCGGCGCCGACGACGCCGCCGCCGTCGGGATCGACGACCCGGCCGGCTGGGCGCACGCGCGCGGCGTGCACACGGTCGTCGTCAAGGACGGCGCCCGCGGTGCGACCGAGAGCACCGCGGCCGACGGCGCGACCCGGACCCGGCAGCAGCCCGCGCTGCCGGTGCCCGTGGTCGTCGACCCCGTCGGCGCGGGCGACGCGTTCGCGGCCGGCTGGATCAGCGCGTGGTTGCGAGGCGCCGAGCCCGACCAGCGGCTGCGCGAGGCCGCCGCGGTCGCCGCGTGCGTCGTCGCGACCCGCGGCGACGTGCCCGGGCTGCCGGACCCCGCCACCCGCGACCGGCTGCTCGCCGGCGCCGAGGACGTGACGCGATGACCGCCGCCGAGACCGTCGACCGGATCGTGCGCCAGGGCGTCGTCGGGATCGTGCGCACGGGCGAGGCCGCTGAGGCGGCGAGCGCGGCGCGCGCGCTGCTCGACGCCGGTCTCGCCGCCGTCGAGGTCTCCCTGACCACGCCCGGCGCGCTCGAGGTGGTCGCGGAGCTGGCCGCCGAGGGACGCGCCGTCGGAGCGGGCACCGTCCGCACCCCGGCCGACGCGCGGGCCGCCGTGGCGGCGGGTGCCGCGTTCCTCGTCAGCCCCGAGCTCGACCTCGACGTGGTGCGCTACGCCGTCGAGCGGGACCTCGCCGTCGTGCCCGGCTGCCTGACGCCCACCGAGATGGCGACGGCGCAGCGCGCCGGGGCGCACGCCGTCAAGATCTTCCCGGCGCACCTGTGGACCCCGGCAGCACTGGCCGGCACGCTCGAGGCGATGCCCGACCTGCGCTGCGTCCCGACCGGCGGCGTCACGCCCGGCTCGGCCCCGGACTGGGTGCGTGCGGGCGCCGTGGCAGTGGGCGTGGGCGGGTCGCTCACCCGCGCCGTCGACGTCCACGGCACCGTCGCGCGGCTGCTGGCCGCGATCCGGGACGCGCGTGCCTGACCGGCAGCACCCGGTCGTCGCCGACCTGGGACGTCGGATCGCGACCGGTCTGCTCGCGCCCGGCACCCAGGTGGTGCCCGAGGAGATCGCCGAGCAGCACGGCGTCTCCCGATCAGTGGTGCGCGAGGCGCTGCGCGTGCTGGAGGCCAAGGGCCTGGTCCAGCCGAAGCAGCGGGTGGGCACCCGGGTGCTGCCGTCGGACCGCTGGGACGCGCTCGATGCCGACGTCATCGGCTGGCGCGTCCAGGGACCCGACCGGCTCGCCGTGGTGAGCGACCTCGAAGAGCTGAGGGCCGCCGTCGAGCCCCGCGCTGCGAGGCTGTGCTGCGACCATGCCGACGCAGCGGATCTCGCGGCGCTGGCCGAGCTCGCGACCACGATGCGGCGACTCGGATCGCGCGGCGACCTCGGCGGGTTCACCGCTGCCGACGTGGCCTTCCATTCCCGGCTGCTGCACGCCAGCAGGAACGCCTCGTTCGTCCGGCTCGAGGGAACCTTCGCCGCGCTGCTGCAGGCACGCGAAGACCTGGGCACCCTGCCGCACCAGATCTCCGAGGACGTGCTCGCGTTGCACGAGGAGATCGCCGAGGCGATCGCAGCGCAGGATCCCGACCGGGCCGAGCGGGCCGCGCGTGAGCTCGTCGACGGCGCCCGGTCCGAGGTGCTGACGCGGCTCGGTGCCCCTGGAGCCGCCATCGGGCGTGTGCTCGGGCGGCTACGGACCAGGCGGCGCTGAGGGTCAGCGCACCATTCGCAGCTCGGTGAGCCCCTCGACCTCCGGGTCGACGAACCTGACGCCGTCCACCTCGAACCCGGCCCGCCGGTAGAAGGAGATCGCGCGGGGGTTGTCAGCGAGCACCCACAGCTGCGCGGGAGCGTCGCCGATGGTGGCCTCCAGCAGCTCGCGCCCGGTGCCGGTGCCGTGCGCGGCCGCCAGCAGGTAGATCGCGAACAGGTGGAGGTCGCGCGCCGGGGGAGCGCCCTTCTCGGCATCAGGTCCGACAGCCGGCCCGGCGTTGGCGAAGCCGATGATGCGCTGCTGGGGCGCGGACTCGTGCGCGACCACGAGAGGGCCTGGTCGGGGGTCCATCGTCACGTAGCGAGCCCACATCGACTCCCTCCGCTCGAACGCGGTCTCGTCGAAGAATCGCTCGGGCACGAGGTGGGCGTAGGTCTCCCGCCACGAGTCCACGTGGACGCGGGCTATGCCGCCCGCGTCGCCCGCACGGGCGTCACGGACGATGAATCGATCGGCCGACATCCGGCGACAGTATCTCTCCGGATCTCCACCGCCCTCCGCCCGACGAGATCGTCCCCCGCGGAGCGGGCCAAGCCTCGCAAGGTCGAGGTGACCTCGGCGCCCAGGCCACCTCCGCCGTCGAGCAAGACGCCATGGAGTAAGGCTCCGATGCTGAACCCGGACCGCGCCGCCCGCGGGGCGCTCCGCGACGATCAGCCGTGCCTCCCCGGGGAGGAGTGAGCCCCTCAACCCGCTAATAATGCGCATAATCCCATTGTCTGAACCTCGAAGTGCAGCCAGGCTGCTTGCCAGCGCTCACAGTCGAGGAGGATCGATGCCCAGGCACCGCGTGACGCAGACAGATGTCGCCGCACTCGCGGGCGTGAGCCAGGCGACCGTGTCCTTCGTGCTCAGCGGCCGCACGCCGAGCGGGGTGCGGATCAGCGAGGAAACCCGCCAGCGGGTACTCGACGCGATCCGGATCACCGGGTACTCGGTGAACCCGGTAGCGCAGCGGCTCGCCGGCGGCCACAACCAGATCCTCGGTGTCTTCACCTACGAGACGACGTTCCCGCGCGGTGGACGTGACTTCTACGGGCCGTTCCTCGTGGGTATCGAGCACGCCGCCGAACAGATCGGCGTCGACCTGCTGCTGTTCACCAGCGCCAGGGTGGTCGAGGGATCGCGCCGCCTGACCCGCAGCGGCTGGCAGAGACTCGGCATCGCCGATGGCTGCCTGCTGCTGGGTCAGCACGAGGAGCGCGCCGAGCTGCAGCACCTGCTGGACACCAACTATCCGTTCGTGTTCCTCGGACGGCGGGAGAGCGAGGGTGGTCGGCTGCCCTACGTGGGCGCCGACTATCTGGCGGCCACGAAGCGGGCGACCGAGCGCGCCGCTGACCTCGGGCACCGACGGATCGGCTACGTCGGCCCGACGGGCAGCGACGAGCCCACCTCCGATCGGTTGAGCGGCTACCGGGCGTTGATGGCCGAGCGTGGCCTGCCGACGCAGTTCATCGATCCTGCTGACCCTGGGCAGACCGCCTCCGAGATCGCCGAGCGGCAGCTGAGCGCGGTGCTGCTGGCGCCCGAGGTCGACCCGGACGAGCTGTGCCGGGCGCTGGCCGGTCGGGGGATCAGCGTTCCAGACGACCTGTCCGTGCTGCTGCTGGGGCAGCCGCACCACCGGCTGCCCGGCCCCACCCTCTGGTCGGGCTTCACGATCCCCCGTGAGCAGATGGGTGCGCGCGCGCTGCTGCTGCTGTCCCGCCTGGCAGGGACCGCCGGCGCCCGTGAGGACGAGAGCACCACCGATCTGCACCAGCTTCTGGAGTGCACCGAGGTAGCCGGTGAGACGCTCACCGCCCCTCGGGCCCCAGATGGATCCGCCAACCGGCTGCCAGCAGCCCCCGAACAAGAACGGAACAACGCGTGAGCTTGACTGAGATAAGCGCGGACGTCGTGGTGGTCGGAGCCGGCCTCGGCGGGATCGCTGCGGCGATCGCCGCCGCGGACCGGGGCGCCAGCGTCGTGCTGACCGAGGAGCACCCGTGGATCGGCGGTCAGCTCACGTCGCAAGCCGTGCCCCCGGACGAGCACCCCTGGATCGAGCAGTTCGGTGCAAACGAGCGCTACCGGCGTCTGCGCGAGGGAATCCGAGACGTCTATCGCCGCTCCTACCCGTTGCGTCCGGAAGCCAAGGCATGGCCGGAGCTGAATCCCGGCGCCGGCTGGGTCTCCAAGCTCTGCCACGAGCCCCGAGTCGCGCTGGCAGTTCTCGAGGAGATGCTCGCACCCTGGCGGTCCTCGGGCCGGATCAGACTCCTGGAGCGGGTCCGCCCGACGGCGGCGGGTGTCGACGGCGATGTTGTCACCTCGGTGACGCTCACCTCGGTCCTGGGGGATGGGGCCCGTGTCACCGTGTCGGCGGCCTACGTGGTGGATGCGACCGAGACGGGCGAGCTGCTTCCCCTGACCGGCACCGAGTATGTGACCGGGTTCGAGTCCGCCGCCGAGACCGGCGAGCCGAGCGCCCCCGCGCAGGCGCAGCCGGACAACGTGCAGGCACTCAGCGTGTGCTACGTCGTCGAGCACGCCGACGGCGACCACACGATCGAGCGACCCGAGCGATACGACTTCTGGAGCTCCTACCGCCCCGCGGCCTGGAACGGTGCGAACCTGCTGTCCTGGACGGCGCCCAGCCCGCGCACGCTGGAGATGGACACCCGGACCTTCACCCCGAATCCGGGTGACGACGCCCTGGCGGTACGGGCGGACCAGTCGAAAGACCCTGGCGACGGTGGCAACTTGTGGACGTTCCGCCGGGTCGCCGCGGCCAGCCTGTTCGAGCCTGGCCACTACAGCAGCGACATCTGCCTGGTGAACTGGCCGAGCATCGACTACTTCCTGGCGCCGGTGCTCGACGTCGAGCCCGAGGAGGCCGAACGCAGGATCGCCGACGCCCGGCAGCTGAGCCTGTCGATGCTGTACTGGATGCAGACCGAGGCGCCCCGGGAGGATGGCGGCACCGGCTTTCCCGGGCTGCGGCTGCGACCGGATGTGATGGGCAGCAGCGACGGACTCGCCCAGGCTGTCTACCACCGGGAGTCGCGCCGGATCCGGGCGGTCACCACGGTCACCGAGAACGATGTGTCGTACGCCGTTCGTGGAGACCGCGGCGCCACCCGGTACGAGGACTCGGTCGGTGTGGGGATGTACCGCATCGATCTGCATCCCTCCACGGGGGGCGACACCTACATCGACGTGCCCTCCACGCCCTTCGAGATCCCGCTCGGCGCGCTGCTGCCGCGGCGCATGACCAATCTGATCGCGGCCAACAAGAACATCGGCACCACACACATCACCAACGGCTGCTACCGGGTGCATCCGGTCGAGTGGAACATCGGGGAGGCGGCAGGACACCTCGCGGCCTACTGCCTCGCCCGATCCCGCACCCCGCACGAGGTGCAGGAGCGGCCCGACGTCCTCACCGACTTCCAGCACGAGCTGATCGCCACCGGTGCGCAGCTGCGTTGGCCGGAGGGTGCACACCCCTACTGACAGCCCGCTGATCTCGGACACAAGCGCACTGATGCCGCGCGCAGCGGCAGTGCGCTCACGGCCGAGCCCAGATCACGGGCTCCCAAGCCCAGCAACGACGCTACGAGGAGAGAGAGATGAAGAACCGACCAAGCAGAACCAGGCGGGCGGCCGTGCTGACGGCTGCCACCGCAGCCATCGCGTTGACAGCAGCGTGCGGCGGTGGAGGAGGAGGCGGCGAAGGCGGCGGCGGGAACGAACCCGCAGCACCAGATGGACCCGTGGACCTTCGGATGACGGTGTGGACCGGCAACGAAGGGCACCACGAGATCTTCGAGGCAATTGCTGCCAGGTACATCGAGGAGAACCCCGAGCTGGTCAGCAGCGTGTCGTTCGAGTCGTTGCCCGCGGCCACCTATGTCGACGCGCTGACCACGCAGATCGCAGGCGGGGAGGCCCCGGACATCGCGTGGCTCATGGAGTCCTACGCGGCTCAGTTCGTCGACTCGGGCGTCTTCGCCGACCTGACCCCGACGTTCTCCGAGACCGAGGGATACGAGTTTGATGATCTGATCCCTGGGGCGATCGAGCTCTGGTCCAGAGACGGAAACCTGTACGGGTACCCGTTCTCGAACAGCCCCTTCGGCGTCTACGTCAACCTCGACCTGATCGCGGAAGCCGGCCAGGAGAACCCCCGGGACCTGATCGCCAGCGGCGACTGGACCTATGACGAGCTGATGGCGGCCGCCGCCGCGGTTTCGTCCACGACCGACGCTGCCGGCTTCTTACCTCACGACGACCCGTACACGAATTGGAACGGCGCCCTGGGCCAGATGTGGCTGGCATGGGGAGCCGCACCGTGGAGCGCGGACGGCAGCGAGTGCCAGTTCACCGACCCGGAGGTGGTGGAGTTCTTCGACTGGTTCCACACGCAGGTCTACGAGGTCGGGGCGATCCCGCTGCCGGGCGAGGAGTTCGACTTCGCGTCCGGGCAGGCCGGCTTCATGATGTCGCAGCTGAGCATGTCGACAGGTCTCGGCGACGACTTCGAGTGGGACTTCGTCCCCCTGCCTGCCGGACCAGCAGGCCAGGTCTCGGTCGTCGGGCAGGGCGGTGTGGGGGTCGTCGCTCAGAGCGATCACCCCGAGGTGGCGGCCGACTTCCTGGCGTACTTCACCAATCCCGAGAGCACGCGCCTGCTCGCCCAGTTCTTCCCGCCGCCGCGCACCTCGCTGCTGACCACTGAGACGCTCGCCGACGCTGCACCCGCACTGAGCGCCGAGCAGCTGCAGAGCACGGTCATCGACCAGTCGGTCGAAGCCGTCACCAAGGCGGGGCACCCGCAGATGAGCCAGATCAATGACCCGATCCGGGTCAGGCTGGACTCGCTCTGGACTCCGGAGGGCGACGCCGCCAGCGTGCTGGCCCAGGTCTGCACCGACATCGATCCGATCATCTCAGGGAACTAGATGATCTCGGCCGTCACCGGTCGGCGACGCGAGGGGCCAGCACCCAGTGGCTCCTCGCGTCGCCTGAGGCGAATCGACCACGCGGTCGGGCTCGCCTTCGTCGCGCCGGTCATCATCGGCGTCCTGGGCCTCGGACTGGTCCCGTTCGGTTACGTCATCTGGTACGCGTTCCATGACTGGAACCCGCTGGTGGGAACCTTCACCTGGGTGGGTAGCGCGAACTTCAGTCAGCTCATGGGCGACTCCACGGTCTGGGCCTCGCTCGGCGTGACGCTGGCGTTCGCCCTCATGCTGATGGTCCTGAACGTGACCCTCGCGATGGTCTTGGCGCTGCTGCTCGTCCAGAAGCTGCCAGGCACGACGACGTTCCGCGCCTTCTTCTTCTCGCCGGTCGTTGTCTCCACGGTGGCCTGGGTCCTGATCTGGAACTTCCTGGTCGCCTCGAACGGTGGCATCAACGGAGTGCTGTCGATGCTGGGGATCATGGGGCCGAACTGGTTGCGTGATCCCGACTGGGCGCTGGTGACGCTGGTGGTCATCCAGGTCTTCAAGGGCGTCGGCATGAACATGATCCTGTTCATCGCGGCGCTGCAGAACGTGCCGGCCGACGTGAAGGAAGCTGCGCGGATCGACGGCGCAAGCCCGCGCCGCGTGCTGACGTCGATCACTCTTCCGCTGATGACTCCCACGGTGCTGCTGGTCACGATGATCACCTTGATCAGCGCCATGGATGTGTTCGCGCCGATTCAGATCCTCACCCAGGGCGGACCAGGACGCTCCACCACGGTGATCTCCTACCTGCTGTATCGCACCGCCTTCGTGCAGCAGGACTTCGGCTACGCCTCGGCGATCGGCGTGCTGCTGTTCTGCGTGGTTCTGGTGATGGCCGCTCTGCAGTGGGGTACGCGCAAGAGGTGGGTGCACGATGAGGTCTGATCAGGCTCACGACTCGCGCCGTGCCCGGCGCCGTGGTGTCGCCGGCAAGGTCGCCATGTACGCCTTGCTCATCGTCATGAGCGTCCCGTTCGTCTACCCGCTGCTCTGGATGGTGTTCTCGGCCTTCAAGCCGGCGAACGAGATCTTCGCGATCCCACCCACCCTCTTCCCCACGACCTGGACCCTTGAGGGCGTGTCGCGCATCTTCACGGCGCAGCCGTTCGCGCAGCAGTACCTGAACTCGTTGTACATCGCGGCGCTGGTCACGATCGGTTCGGTTGTGGTGGGAGCACTCGCGGGCTACGCCTTCGCCCGCATCCGATTTCCCTTCGCGTCGTGGCTGTTCCTGTTCCTGATGGCGGGCCTGTTCATCCCGACCGAGGTGACCATCATTCCGATCTTCCGGTGGGTCACCTCGCTCGGACTGATGAACACCCACGTCCCGCTGATCATCCTCCCGGTCCTGGGTCCGGGGTCGATCGTCGCCGTCTTCATCTTCCGGCAGTTCTTCCTCTCGTTGCCGGAGGAGCTGGAGGAGGCTGGCCGCCTTGACGGCCTGGGCCGGCTCGGACTCTTCATGCGAATCGCGTTCCCGCTTGCCGGCCCGGCCATCGCCGCCGTGTCGATCATGAAGTTCCTCGCCTCGTTCAACCTGTACTTCGAACCGTTGATCTTCCTCCGCAGCGAGCATCTCTTCACGGTGAGCCTCGGCCTCACCGGCTATCAGGATCACTACGGCGAGCCGCTCTACAACACCCAGATCGGCGCGACCGCTCTGACCGTGATCCCCGTGCTCATCGTCTTCCTGCTTGCTCAGCGGCAGTTCGTCGAGGGCCTGTCTCGCACCGGGCTGAAGGGGTGAGGAGCGCCCGCAACCACTAGTCCCTGACCACAGCGGCGCCTTCAGCGTCCGCCTCGATCACATCCGAGTACCACCAGCAGACAAAGGAGTCACCATGCCTGATGCCGCCCTTCCCACGATCTCCCGACGAGGCCTGCTGGCCGGTGTCGGTGCGGCCTCGATCGCCGCCCTCGCCGCCCGTGGCCTGGAGAGCGCACCATCGGCGTACGCCACCTCTGAGGGCAACGTGCTGCCGCTGGTCGATCCGCTGGCCGCGGAACCGGACCGCGCGCAGTTCGACGACACCGAGCACGTGTTCGCGGCCTATCTCACGGTGGTGGCGCCGATCGCCAACAGCATCCGCGACGAGGACCCGTACTACGGGTGGATGGAGGATGCCTGGTGGCGGACGCCGCAACAGCCGTACAACGCACGCGAGATGGAGCAGGTCGCCACCCTGACCTGGTTCCTGACGCACGAGCGCACGTGGAACCCCTACTTCGCTGACAGCAAGCTCCGGGACCGGATCGAGGCGGCGCTGGGCTACTACCTCAGCAGCCAGCTCGCTGATGGCTCCTGGTCGGAGTACGAGTGGGACGTGCCGCACCTCGCGCCGACCGGATTTGGGAGCGTGGCGCTGACCACCACGTACCGATACCTCCGTGAGGCCGGCGAGCTGACGGACTGGCTGCCGGAGATCGAGTCGGCCGTCCGTGCCTCGAGCGCGTGGCTCGTGGACCGCTCCCTGGCGCACTGGCGCCAGCCCACGCCGTACACCAACCAGGTCGTGGCCGGCCTGGCGGGTGCCAGCATGACGGCCGACCTCTTCGAGGACGCCGAGCTGGCCACCCAGGTCGCCGAGTGCTGGGCCACGCTGCGCGAGCACGGCATCTCTGACGCGGGGCACAGCCACGAGCCGATGGCCTACGACTTCGACTACTCCTTCATCGTCGCCATGCCCGACCTGGCCGAGGGAGCGCTCGCAGGCTTCAGCGAGCCGATCGAGATGGCGCGGTCGATGGCCGAGTTCATCTCCTACGCCAGCGTCCTGGAACCCGACCGTGCCGGGTTCTTGCACTGGAGCGCTGCCTGCGCCCGCATCGCCACCTTCACGCAGGAGCTGCAGCCGAACGAGGTGCTGGACCGGACCTCCCTGGGCAGGGCGCTGATCGACGACGTCCCGGTACTGGCCGCCTTCCACCCCACCGACAGCGAGATCCTCGCGGCTCGCCAGGCATGGAAGGCCGATCCCGGGCCGATCGTTCCGCTGCAGCGCAGGAGCACCTCTCCTCGGACCTGGATGCACAGCAGCAGGGCGCCGCTGGGGCCGACCGAGGCGGAGCGTGAGGCTGCGATCGCGACGTTGCCCTACCTGGCGTCCGATCGGTTCACCGAGCTGCGCCTCGCGGGGAGCATCGATCTCGACTACCTGTTCGTGCGGCGTCCGGAGTACTACATCACGACGCTGCTGGGCAGGCGCGCCGGCCACCACGGCCCGTACCAGCGGCTGCGGATGGGCCCCGGACTGCTCTGGCACCCCACGATGGGCGGCCTCGTCTATGTGCTGAACAGCAACGACGAAGACGCCTGGGGCCCGTTCCCTCAGGTCTCGTCGGTGACTCGCGTCGAGGTGGCTCGCACCTACTACTCCGAGCCATACGGGGAGGGCGAGAGGCTTTCCGCCGATCAGGTCGGCAACCTGGAGAACGAGTTCAGCGCTGCCTATCTCGATCGCACCAACGGCAGCCACGTGGTGCTGTCCTTCTTCGACGACCACTTCGTGCAGGACATCACCGCCGACGACCCTGGCCGCGCCGTCATCCCGCTGCTGCTTCAGCCAGGCGACGTGCTGACCTTCTCGGACGGCACCGAGGCCACCTACGGCGACTCCGTGGCGCTGACCGGCATCACGGGCCTGCGGCTGGAGCGTGGCACCGGCACGCTGAACATCGACTTCGACAGCGCCAGCACGGTCACGCTGGACGTCACTGATCGGGTCAGGATGAACGACTCGCGCCGCCAGCACCTGATCCGGGTCGAGCACGGCGGATTGCTGCGGACCACCTATGCGTTCGCGGGCCCGGCCGAGACGGCGTCGCAGGTCCCGGCGGTCGGTGTGCTCAGCTCCGACAACGGCCACCACGGCACCGACGACGGCAACTACGACATCACCATGAACCTGTGGTGGGGCGTGAATGCTCACGGGATGCGATTGTTCGAGAACGGCAAGCTGCTGGCCTACCGCAATCTCGTCGCGCGGTCACCGGAGCCGCAGTCGATCAGCGTCCCGGTACGCGGGCGTCACAACGGCGAGTACCACTACACGGCCGAGCTGATCAATGCGGCCGGCACCACGACCGCGAGGGATGTCACCGTCACGGTTCGGCAGGCACAGCCCGGCGCCATCGTGCTCTCGCATGACAACTACTCCGGCGAGGCCGACTTCACGCTCACCACGAACATGTGGTGGGGCACCAACGCGGAGCGCTACCGGCTCTACGAGAACGGCGATCTCATCGATGAGCAGTTCTTGGAGAGCAGCACGCCGCAGGCGCAGTCAGCCGCGACCGAGGTCACGGGCCGTGAGCCCGGTGAGTACGTGTTCGTCTCGGAGTTCTTGAACGCCAACGGGATCTCGAGGTCGGCAGAGGTCAGCGTGACAGTGCGGTAACGGAGGCGCGGTTTTCGCCTTGAGTGAACCACGCTCAACTTTGGGCATGTTCGAGCGTTACACCTGGCATCACGCAAGTCGCCAGCAGGGCGGCTCGACCAGATCCAGAGGTGAGAATCCCATGGCCCTTGACCTGTACCGCACCGACGAGGCGTTCGTCGCCACGATCGACCTGCCCGGCGTCGCGCCGGAGAGCATCGACGTGGACGTCGACGGCCGCGTCCTCACCGTCCGCGCCGAGCGCACCCGCCCCGAGGGCGACGTGCGCTGGCTCGTGCGTAACCGCCCGGCCGGCACGTTCGCCCGCCGGTTCACGCTCGGCGAGAACGTCGACTCCGACCGCATCGCCGCCGCGTACACCGACGGCGTCCTCACCCTGACCGTCCCGCTCGCGGCGCGGGCCAAGCCCCGCAAGGTCGAGGTGACCACGGGCGCTCAGGTGAGCACCGCCGTCGAGCAGGACTCGGTGGAGCAGGCAGCCTGAGCCCCGACCCTCACCAGAGGGCACAAGAATGCCGGGAGGGTGCGGCCAGCCGCACCCTCCCGGCATCTCTGTGCCCTCTCGAGGCGCTCAGGTGCCCTCAATCGTGCGCCGCATGACCAGCCGGGGCAGGCGGCTCGCGACGGCGTCCGTGGTGCCGACCACCGAGAACCCGGCTCGCTCGAACATCGCCCGGGTGCCCACGAACGCCATCGTCTGGTCCATCCGCCCGGGCGGGTCCACGGGATGGGCCTCGACGGCGGGAGCACCGTTCGCGGCGGCGTACCGCACCGCGGCCTCGATGGCTTCGTGCGCGACACCTTTCTTGCGGAAGCCCGGCCGGACCACAATGCAGATGATGCTCCACACGGGCACGTCGTCGATCGCGGGCATCTTCTTCGAGCGGTTCAGCAGCGTGATCTCAGAGCGCGGCCCGATCGAGCACCACCCGGCGGGCTCGCCGTCGAGATAGGTGACGATTCCCGGCGGGTGCTCGCGCTCGCAGAGCCGCCGCGCGGCCAGCTCCCGGTCGCCACCGCCCAGCTCTTCGATCTCCCGTGCCGGGAGCCGGTGCGAGAGGCACCAGCAGTGCGTGGACCGCCGGTTGCGGTTGATCACGAGGGCGAAGTCGTCGAACCGATCGGGCGTCACCGGATGGGACTCGAACGTCATCTCACCAGTGAACCCGAACCCGTGCTCGCGCGTGCCTCCTTACCGCGCGAAGTGGCGCAGTCGCAGCGAGGTCTCAGTGGATAGCGGCCACCGTGTAGCCCGCGTCATCGATCGCAGCGCGGACGGCGGCCTCATCGAGCGGGTGGTTGCTCACCACGGTCACGGGCGAGGTCTCGCCGGAACGAAGCTCGACCGTGACGTCAAGAACGGGTTCGAGCCCTTCCAACGCCTCGGTGACGTGTGTGACGCAGTTGCTGCACGTCATGCCCTCGACGTCGATGGTGGTGGTGCGATCCATGGGGGTCTCCTTCGGTGGCTGGATGCTGTGCGCTCTGGATGCCGTGCGGTCAGGAACGGACCAGGCGGGCGATGGCGGCGGAGGCCTCAGCGACCTTCTCCGCTCCGGCCTCGGGCGAGGTGCGCGCGGCATCGACCACGCAGTGCGACAGGTGGTCGTCGAGGAGCCCGAGGCCGACGGCCTGGAGCGCCTTGGTGACCGCCGAGATCTGCGTGAGGACGTCGATGCAGTACGCGTCGTCCTCGACCATGCGCGCGACGCCGCGGACCTGGCCCTCGACGCGGCGCAGCCGCTTGAGGACGGCCACCTTGTCGGCGCTGTAGCCCCGGGTGGTCGTGTGGTCGTGCTCGTGGTCGTGCTCGCTCATGGCGCTCCTCCTCCTGCCGGCGCCATCATACCCCCCTAGGGTATTTCGTGAACGGGCTGTGCGCGTCGGGCTACGGTTCGGTCACGATTCACCGGGCTGCGATATCGGTTCTGTCTCGACGCCGGGGAGGCGCCGCTGTGCCCGCTTAGGTTGGCACGCATGAAACGTCACGTGCTGCTCAGGTCGGCCCTCGCGACCGCCCTCATGACCGTGCTCGCGTTCGTCGCGGCGCCGGCGGCGCAGGCGTGCGCGTGCGGCGGTTTCGTGGCGTCCAACGGGATCAGCGTCGCCGCGAGCGTCGAGCGCGTCGTGCTCAGCTGGGACGGGAGGACCGAGCGCGTGCTGCTCTCGATGGACGCGCTGATCGACAGCGCCGATGCCGCTCTCCTCATCCCGACGCCGAGCCCGGCCGAGGCGGCGCTCGCCGAGCCGGAGGTGTTCTCCGAGCTGGACGATGTGACGGCCCCCGAGGTGGTCGTCGACTACACGTGGTGGCCCGACCTCGGCTTCGGGGCGGGCGGGGACTACGGCGGTGCCGAGCCCGGCGCGAGCGACGGCGTCTCCGTGCTCGACACCACACGGCTGGGCGACCTCGAGGTGACCGTGCTCGAGGCCGACGACGCCGACCTGCTGACGGAGTGGCTGAACGAGCACGGCTACGAGATGCGCGACACCCTTGCCGACGCGCTCATGCCCTACGTCTCCGAGGGCTGGTACTACCTCGCGGTCCGGCTGACCACGGAGGCCGAGAACCTCAGTGGCGCGCTGCAGCCGCTCGACATCACGTTCGCCAGCGACCAGATGATCTACCCGATGCGGCTGTCGGCCGCCGCGACAGCCGATCAGCACGTGCGCACCTACGTGTTCTCCGACCACCGGGTGCAGCGCACCGACGAGACGAGCAGCAACGGCGAGCTCGACATGTGGTTCGCGGGCGAGGTCGCCGCCAGCCAGGTGACGTCCGACGCGCTCGTGTCGATCGTCGCCGAGCACTCCTACCTCACGGTGCAGGACCACTACTTCCCGGACCCGGAGAGCCAGATCGTCTCCGACTTCACCTTCGGCCGGGCGGCCAGCGACACCCCCTACCGCGAGCAGCGGTACGAGACGCGGATGCGGGAGGTCATGGGGATCCCGGCCGGCCCGGCGCTGACCATCATCGGGATGGTCGTCGTGCTGGTCGGTGTCCTCGCGCTGTCGGGCCTGACGCGGCGTCGCCGGCGCCGCCTGCGTCTCGCTGCCGTGGAGGGCTGACGGGACGACGGCGCGCCAGGCCCCGTTGACGCACGGGGTCGGAGTCGCTACCGTGGAGAGATCGAGTAATCGATTTCTCGGATGCGGCGCCGCACAGGGAGACGTCATGAGGACCCGCACCCTCGCCACCGTCAGCGCCCTCGCCCTCCTCGGGGCCGGGCTCACCGCCGTCGGGTCGCCACCGGCCGCCGCGAGCGAGGCCGCCAGCCCCGCCGTCGTCGTCGGGCAGCTGACGGGTGCCGACGCCACGACCGACACCGCGGCGCGGTGGGCGGTCGCAGGCACCGACCTCGGCATCATGTGGGACGACGGCGCGGGCGGCGTGCTCACCGCGCTCGGCGACACCTTCGGCGAGTGGGGCGGTCCGGGCGGGGGCGGCGGCGACTGGCGCAGCAACGTGCTGCTGCGCAGCACCGACACCGACCTGTCCGACGGCATGACGTTCGACTCCGCCGTCGAGGACCGGCCCGGCCACGCCGCCGAGATCATCCCCTCGCTCAAGCAGCCCGGCGTCGAGCACACGACGATCCCGACCGCCGGCATCGAGGTCGACGGCGTCCAGTACCTGGCGTACATGTCGGTGCGGCAGTGGGGCCCGCCCGGGCAGTGGGACACCAACTTCTCGCGGATCGCGTACTCCCACGACGGCGGGCGGACGTGGAACCACACCGACGGCCCCACCTGGGACAACCCGGGCGCCGAGACCTCGGCGGGCGACCACCCGTTCCAGATGGTGGCCTTCGAGCGCAAGGGCCACTGGGTCTACATGTTCGGGACCCCGAACGGCCGGCTCGGCGCCGCGCACGTCGCCCGCGTGCCCGCCGACCGCATCCTCGACGAGGACGCCTACCAGTACTGGACCGACCGCGGCTGGGACCGCCGCGAGGGAGCCGACCGGCGCGCCGCCGAGATCGTGCCGGCCGCGGTGTCGGAGCTCTCGGTGCGCTACGACACCCACAGCCACAGGTGGCTGATGACCTACCTCGACGGTGACCTCGACCTCGTGCTCCGCACGGCGCCGGCGCCGCAGGGCCCGTGGGGCGAGCGGCAGGTGCTCGCGAGCTTCGCGGACTACCCCGGCCTCTACGGCGGCTACATGCACCCGTGGTCGCCCGACGGCGAGCTCTACATCGCGCTGTCGCAGTGGGACCCCTACAACGTCTTCCTCGTCAAGGTCTCGATCGACCGCCACGGCCGTGTCGTGGCGCCGAACCTCGTGGCTGACCCGAGCTTCGAGCGGCAGCCGAGCGGGGCCACGTCCGACCCGTGGGTGTGCTCGGGCTCGTGCGGCACCGACAGCAACCACACATGGGCCTACGCGGGCAGCCACAACGGCTGGGTCCGGTTCGACAGCGGGTGGCAGTCGTTGCACCAGACGGTCGCCGTCGAGCCCGGCACCAGGTACCGGTTCTCGGGCTGGGTGCACACCTCGCCGAACAACGACAACGGCTTCATCGGCGTCCGGACGCCGGACGGGCAGGTGCTCGCCGAGGCGAGCTTCCGGGCGGTGGGCGAGTGGACCCGGTTCGACGTCGAGGTCGACTCCGGCGACCGGACCAGCCTGCAGGTGTTCGCGGGGATCTGGACCGACAACGGCGACATGTGGATGCGGCTGGACGACGTGTCGCTCGTGGCGGTCGGCCGCTAGCTGTACTCGGTCAGCACGTTGGTGACACGGATGTAGGGAGAAGGCCTCCATTCTGAGTGGTGTTCAACGTCACTCGAGGGAGGCCTTCTCTTGGTCCACCGTAATGCGCGGCTCGCTCCGGCCGGTCG
>NZ_WNXX01000008.1 GCF_009733795.1 Actinotalea caeni | reverse complement strand
CGCGCCCGCGGCCGCGGGGCACCCGGCCGCGAGGGCCGCCGTCGCGGCGCACCTGCGGCGGGCGCGCATGGTCGAGGCGCCGGACACCGCCGTCGTCCTCACGCGCGGCGCGACCGACGGCATGGACCGGGTCGTGCGGGCGCTGCGCGCTGCCGGCCACACGCACCTGCTCGTCGAGGACCCGAGCTGGCCGGTGCTGCGCGAGGTCGCCGCGCGTGCCGGCGTGGTGCCGGTCCCGGTGGCCGTCGACGAGGGCGGCGTCGACGTCGATGCCCTCGCGCGTGCCGCACGGGCCACCGGTGCGCGCGCCGCCCTCGTCACGCCCGCGCACCAGTTCCCGGTCGGGGTGCCGCTGGCGGGGGAGCGGCGCGAGGCGCTGCTCGCCTGGGCGCGCGAGGTCGACGGGCTCGTGGTCGAGGACGACTACGACGCCGAGTTCCGCTACGACCGCCGCCCGGTGGCCGCGCTGCAGCGGCTCGACCCCTCGCGGGTGCTGCTGCTCGGCTCCACGAGCAAGACGATGTCGCCGGCGTTCGGGATCGGCTGGATGGTGGTGCCGCCCGCGTGGCGCGCCACGCTGTCCGCCGCGCCGGGCACCGCGCCGTCGGTCGTCGACCAGCTCGCCCTCGCCCGGCTGCTCACGTCGGGCGGTTACGACCGGCACCTGCGCGCGGCCCGCGGCCGGTTCCGCCGGCGTCACGACGCGCTGCTGGCAGCGCTCGCCACCCGGCTGCCGGACGCCCGCACCAGCGGGCTCGCCGCCGGGCTGCACCTCGTGCTGCACCTCGGGCAGGCCGCCCCCGACGCCGCGGACGTCGTCCGGGCCGCGGCACGGCTCGACGTCGGCCTCACCGACATGCGGCGCTACCAGGTCGAACCGGCCCCGACCTCGCGACGGCTCGTGCTCGGGTACGGCAACCTCGTCGACGCCCGGCTCGACGACGCCGTCACCAGGCTCGCGACGTGCGCCACGAGCCGGCGGGACGGCTGAGGCCGAGCGGCTCAGGTGTTCTGCGGGAACCCGAGGTTGATGCCGCCGTGGCTCGGGTCGAGCCAGCGGCTGGTGATCGTCTTGTCGCGCGTGTAGAACTCGACGCCGTGCGGGCCGTAGGCCTTCGCGTCACCGAACATCGACGCCTTCCAGCCGCCGAACGAGTGATAGGCCACCGGCACCGGGATCGGCACGTTGACGCCCACCATGCCGACCTCGACGTCGCGCATGAAGCGGCGGGCGGCGCCGCCGTCGTTGGTGAAGATCGCGGTGCCGTTGCCGTACGGCGCGGCGTTGATCAGCTCGACGCCCTCGGCGTAGGAGGCCACCCGCACCACCGACAGCACCGGGCCGAAGATCTCGTCGGTGTAGACCGAGGAGTCGGTCGGCACGTGATCGACGAGCGAGGGGCCGAGCCAGAAGCCCTCGGCGGCCCCGTCGGCCTGCACGCCGCGGCCGTCGACGACCACGGTGGCGCCGTCGGCGCCCGCCACGTCGAGGTAGGCCGCGACCTTGTCGCGGTGCTCGCGCGTGATCAGCGGCCCCATGTCGGCGCCCTCGCGGCCGTCGCCGGTGCGCAGCCGCGCCATCCGCTCGGTGATCTTGGCGACCAGATCGTCGCCGATCGGGTCGACCGCGACCAGCACCGAGATCGCCATGCACCGCTCGCCGGCCGAGCCGAAGCCGGCGTTGACGGCGGCGTCCGCCGCGAGGTCGAGATCGGCGTCGGGCAGCACGAGCATGTGGTTCTTGGCGCCGCCGAGCGCCTGCACCCGCTTGCCCTCGCGGGTGGCGGTCTCGTAGACGTATCGCGCGATCGGCGTCGACCCCACGAACGAGATCGCGGCGACCTCCGGGTGCACCAGCAGCGCGTCGACCGCCTCCTTGTCGCCGTGCACGACGTTGAAGACGCCGTCCGGCAACCCGGCCTCGGCCAGCAGCGCGGCGAGCCAGCTCGCCGCGCTCGGGTCCTTCTCGCTCGGCTTGAGCACGACCGTGTTGCCGGCCGCGATCGCGATCGGGAAGAACCACATCGGCACCATCGCCGGGAAGTTGAACGGACTGATGATGCCGACGACGCCGAGCGGCTCCTTGACCGTGTACACGTCGACGTCGGTGCTCGCGTTGAGCGAGAAGCTGCCCTTCGTCAGGTGCGGCATGCCGCAGGCGAACTCGACGACCTCCAGACCGCGCGCGATCTCGCCCGCGGCGTCGGAGAGCACCTTGCCGTGCTCGGCCGTGAGGATCGCGGCGAGCTCGTCGCGGCGGGCGTTGAGGAGCTCCCGGAACGCGAACAGCACCTGCTGCCGCTTTGCGATCGAGGTCTCGCCCCAGGACGTGAACGCCTTCCGCGCGGCCTGCACGGCCCGGTCGACGTCGTCGGCGGTGCCCATGCGGACGCGCTTGGCGACGACCCCGCGCGCCGGGTCGTAGACCGGCCCGGTGCGGTCGCCGCTGCCGGCGTCGGGGCCGCCGGCGATCCAGTGGTCGAGGACCTCGGTGGTCTCGGTGGTGGTGTCGGTGTCGCTCATGTCAGAGCCTCTCGTCCAGCAGGGTGAGCACCTCGTCGTAGATCTCGACGGCCTGTGCGACCTCGTCGGCGGTGACGACGCACGGCGGCACGACGTGGATGCGGTTGTCGGCGGTGAAGGGCAGCAGCCCGCGCTCGGTGAGCGCGCCCTTGGCGAACGCGATCTCCGACGCCGGCAGCGGCGCCCGGGTGGCCCGGTCGGCGACCAGCTCCAGCGCCCAGAACACGCCGCGCCCGCGGACCTCGCCGACCACCGGGTGCCGCTCGGCCAGGCCGGCGAGCGCAGGCCCGAGCACGTCGGTGCCGATCGCGCGGGCGTGGTCGACGATGCCCTCCTCCTCCATCGCGTCGATCGAGGCGACGATCGACGCCGCGGCCAGCGGGTGCCCGGAGTAGGTGAGGCCGCCGGGGAAGACACGGTCGTCGAAGGTGGCGGCGATCTCCTGCGAGATGACGACGCCGCCGACCGGGACGTACCCGGAGTTGACGCCCTTGGCGAAGGTGATGAGGTCCGGGCGGGCGCCGTAGGCGTCGAGCGCGAACCACTCGCCCGCGCGGCCGAAGCCCGCCATCACCTCGTCGAGGATCAGCAGGATGCCGTGGGCGTCGGCCAGCGCCCGCACGCCCTCCAGGTAGCCGGGCGGCGGCGTGATCATGCCGGCGGTGCCGGGGATGGTCTCCAGCAGGATCGCCGCGACCGTGTCGGGTCCCTCGCACTCGACGACGCGTCGCAGGTGGTGCAGGGCGCGCTCGCACTCCTCCTCGGGCGTCGTCGCCCAGAACTCGCTGCGGTACAGGTAGGGCCCGAAAGCGTGCACGTGCCCGGTCGCGTACTCGTTGGGGAGGCGCCGCCAGTCGCCGGTCGCGACGATCGCGGCGCCGGTGTTGCCGTGGTAGCTGCGGTACCGCGAGATCACCTTGCGGCGCCCGGTGTGCAGCCGCGCCAGCCGGATCGCGTTCTCGACGGCGTCGGCCCCGCCGTTGGTGAAGAACACCTTGCTCATGCCCGACGGCGCGTGCGCGAGGATCCGCTTCGCCGCCTCGCCGCGGGTGAGGTTGGCCGTCGCGGGGCCGATCGTGGCCAGCGTCGCCGCCTGCTCCTGGATCGCGGCGACCAGCCGGGGGTGCGAGTGCCCGATGTTGACGTTGACGAGCTGGCTCGAGAAGTCGAGGTAGCGCCGCCCGCCGTGGTCCCAGACCGTGGTGCCGCTGCCGCCGGCTATCGAGACGGGCGCGAGCGAGGCCTGCGCCGACCACGAGTGGAACACGTGGGAGCGGTCGAGCTCGAGCGCCCGCGCGTCGAGGTCCACCCCCTCGGCGGTCCCGCCCTCCGTCGAGCCGGTGGTCGTGGGGGTGCTGACGTCGGTCATGCGCTGCTCCTTCGGTGCGAGAGGTCCAGGATGCCACCAGGCGCGAGGCCGTGGCCGGGCGGGGGCGTCCCCGCCCGGCCACGGTGCGCGGCTAGTTGCCGCCCTCGGCGAGCGTGACCGCGATCGGCTGGTACGACTCGCCCGTCGTGTCGACGTCGGAGAGCTCGCCGATCGCCTGCTCGATGTAGGTGTTGGAGTACGCGGTGTCGGGCGGCTCGGACGTGATGAGGTGCTGGCCCTGCTCGTTGACCGCGGCCAGCGCGCCGGCCACCGTCTGCTCCCACGCGGCCGCGTCGACGACGCCGACGCCGTTCGGCGCGGGCCAGATGAGCTTGTTGGTCTCGTTCGCCATCCACAGCTCGTGGCTCGGGCCCCAGGTCGAGCCCGCCGCGAGCGTGATCTCGGCGGCCGACTCGACCTCGTCGCGCGCGTACGCCCAGCCGCGGATGACCGCCTTGAGCAGCGCGACGGTCGTGGCGGCGTAGTCCTCCTCCTCGAGCCGAGCGGTGTCGGCCCAGATCGCGTCCTGCAGCATGCCGCCGGGGGTGTCCTGGTAGGCGATGACGGCGAAGTCCTCCGGCTGGTAGAGCTCGCCCGTGTCGGGGTTCACCGTTTCCAGCACCTGCGCCCACTCGTTGTAGGTCATCGCCTGCGCGGCGTCGATGTCGCCCTGCAGGAAGGCGTTCATGTTGAAGTCCTGCGTGACGATCTGCACCGTCGTGGAGTCCAGGCCCTCGGCGGCCATCGCCGCGAAGATCTCCCACTCGTTGCCGAACCCCCACGACCCGATGCGCTTGCCCTCGAAGTCCGCGACCGAGGTGATGCCGGCGTCGGCGAAGGCGACCTGCAGCGTCCCCGACCGCTGGAAGATCTGCGCGACGTTCGTGAGGTTGGCGCCCTGCTCGATCGAGCCCAGCACCTTCGGCACCCATGCGATGCAGAAGTCGACGTTGCCGCTGGCCAGCGCGTCCTGCGGCACGATGTCGCCGCCCGAGGGCACGATCTCGACCTCCAGGCCCTCGTCGGCGAAGAAGCCCTGGTCCACCGCGGCGAAGTAGCCCGCGAACTGCGCCTGCGGCAGCCACTGCAGCTGCAGCTTCACCGGTGTGAGATCACCGCCGCCACCGTTGCCGCTGCCGCCACCCCCGGTGCTGCCGCCCCCGCCGCCACCGGTGTCGCTGCACGCGGCCAGGAAGGCCGCGAGGGTCATGCCGCCGGCGCCGAGGCCGAAGGCGCGTCGAGAGATCGTCATGGTGGTTCCTTTCGGGAGGGGAGGGAGCCGATGGGTCAGCGGGCGCCCCCGGTCAGCAGCCGGGTCACGAGGCGCTCGAGCGCCACGGTCACGAGATAGAGCCCGAGACCGAGGACGATCGACGCGCCCACGTACGCCCAGGCGCGTGCGTAGGCGCTGGTGGCGGCCGACGTCGAGATGAACGCCCCCAGGCCACCGCGGGGGCCGCCGAAGTACTCGGCGACCAGCGCCGAGATCACCGCGAGCGAGCTGGCGACGCGCAGCCCGGTGAGCACGTAGGGCGCGGCGGTCGGCAGCGTGAGGGTGCGCAACGTCTGCGAGCCGGTCGCGGCGTAGCTGCGCATGAGGTCGCGGTGCAGCGGCGTCGTCTGGCGCAGACCGCGCAGCGTGTTGAGGAAGACCGGCACGAAGGAGGCGATCGCGGCGATCGTGCGGCGCCCGATCTCGCTGTCGGCGCCGAACATCGAGTTCAGCACCGGTGCCAGCGCCACGATCGGCACGACCGCCAGCCCGGCCACCACGGGCGCGAGCATCTGGTCGATCCACCGCAGCCGGGCCGCCACCGCGGCGAGCGCTACCCCGACCGCGCTGCCGACCAGCAGCCCGAGCACCGCGTTGACCCCGGTGATCCAGGCCGCCTCCGCGATCGGGCCGGCGTTCGCCGTCCACTCCGCGGCGATCTCCGACGGGCTGGGCAGCAGGTACGCCGAGACCCCGACGACGCCGACGAGCAGCTGCCAGACCGCGAGCCCGAGCAGGCCGACGGCGACCGGTGCCACCAGCCGGAGCGTGCGGTCGCGCCGCGGGCTCCGTACGCCGTCGACGACCGACATCAGCGGCCCTCCCGACCCGAGGCCGTGACGGGCGTGCCGTGCAGCGCCTCGCGGACCTCGGTGACCTTGGCGAAGAACGCCGTCGTCTCGCGCAGCGACTCGTCGCGGGGGACGTCCCGACCGATGCCGATGTCGACGACGCCGGTGATCCGCCCCGGCCGCGGCGACATCACCACGACCCGGTCGGAGAGGAACACCGCCTCGGGGATCGAGTGAGTCACGAACACCACCGCGGCGCCGCTCTCGCCGACGATCCGCGACAGCTCGGCCTGCATGCGCTCGCGGGTCATCTCGTCGAGCGCACCGAACGGCTCGTCCATGAGCAGCAGCCGCGGCTGCTCGGCGAGCGAGCGCGCGATCGCGACCCGCTGCTGCATGCCGCCGGAGAGCTGGTCGGGGTAGCGGTCGGCGAAGTCGGACAGCCCGACCAGCTCGGCGAGCTCGGCGACCCGCGCGGCGCGTGCCGCCCGGTCGGTGCCGTGCAGCTCCAGCGGCAGCCCGATGTTCGCGGCCACCGTGCGCCACGGCAGCAGGCCGGCCTGCTGGAAGGCGATGCCGTAGTCCTGGTCCCGACGCGCCTGGGCGGGCGTCTTGCCGAACACCTCGATCGTGCCCTCGCTCGGGCTGTCGAGGTCGGCGAGGAGGCGCATGAGCGTCGACTTGCCGCACCCGGAGGGCCCGATCAGCGACACGAACTCGCCGGCCGCCACCCGCAGGTCGACGCCGGTGAGCGCCTGCACCTCGCCCGACCGGGTGTCGAAGGTCTTGCCGACACCGTTGGCCGCCACCGCCACGCCGTCGCCGTTGATCGTCTCGCTCACGAAGCCTCTCCACGTCGATAGGTGCGCAGCGCCACGCCGGCGAGCCCGACCAGGCCCGCGGCCACGAGCCCGAGCGCGATCGCCCCGAAGATCGGCGCCCAGGCCTTGGCGGGATCGCCGGAGGCCTGCCCGGCGAACGCCACCAGCTGGCGCCCGATGCCGTCGAGGTACCCGGTGGACACCTCGGCCACCACGGTGCCGATGACCGCGCTGGCGGCGCCCAGGCGCAGCGCGGGGAGCAGGTAGGGCACGGCGGCGGGCAGCCGCACGCTGCGCAACGTCTGCCACCGGGACGCGCCGTAGCTGTGCATGAGCTCCAGGTGCGTGTGCTGCGGCGACTGCAGCCCCTTGAGCGTCCCGATCGCGACCGGGAAGAACGCCAGGTAGCTGGCGATCACCGCGACCGACAGCCACGGCGGCCACTGCCAGCCGGCGATCTCGATACGGGCGCCCCAGCTGCGCACCACCGGCGCGAACGCGATCAGCGGCACGGTCTGGCTGAGCACGATCCACGGCAGCAGGCCGTGCTCGGCCACGCGCCACACCTGCATGAGCAGCCCGAGCCCGACTCCGACGAGGGTGCCGACGACCCACCCGACGCCCGCGATCGCCAACGACACCAGCGCCGCCTGCGCGACCGTCAGCCACAGCGGGGCCGCGCCCGCCTGGCTCGTCGTGGGCTCGAGCAGCCGCGCGACCATCTCCCAGGTGTGCGGCATCGCGAGGTCGGTGGTGCGGGGCAGCACCCGCGTGCCGGCGACCACCACGCCGTCGTCCGGACCGAGCGCCTTGTACAGCTCCCACGCCGCGGCGACCGCGAGCACCCCGAGCACGCCGAGCAGCGCCACCCGCACCCGCGCCGCGCGGCTGCGAGCCCGCGGTCGGCGGGCGCGCAGGACCTGCGCGGCGTCGGCGGTCATGCCTTGGCCGTGACGTGCTCGCGCAGCGCCGGCATGATCGACTCGCCGTAGACCCGCAGCGTCTCCTCCTTGTTGTCGTGCTGGAGGTAGACGGCGAACTGGTCCACGCCGAGCTCCTTGAGCTCGACGAGCCGCTCGACGTGCTGCTCGGGCGTGCCGAGCAGGCAGAACCGGTCGATGACGTCGTCGGGCACGAAGTCGGCGTGCGTGTTGCCGGCCTGCCCGTGCTGGTTGTAGTCGTAGCCCTGCCGGCCGGCGATGTAGTCGGTCAGCGCCGCGGGCACGCCGCCGTCGGTGCCGTACCGCGCCACGATGTCGGCGACGTGGTTGCCGACCATGCCGCCGAACCAGCGGCACTGGTCGCGCATGTGCGGCAGGTCGGCCTCCGGCCCGACGTAGGCGGGGGCCGCGACGCAGAACGTGATCGCGTCCGGGTCTCGGCCCGCGGCCTCGGCGGCCTCGCGGACCGCGCCGATCATCCACCGGGCGATGTCGACGTCGGCCAGCTGCAGGATGTAGCCGTCCGCCGTCTCGCCGGCCGTCTTGAGCGCGAGCGGCCCGTACGCGGCCTGCCACACCTCCAGCCGGGAGTCCCTCGCCCACGGGAACTGCAGCGTCGCGCCGTTGACCTCGGCGGGCCGGCAGCTCGCCAGCTCCCGGATGACGTGCGTGGCCTCCCGCACCTCCGCGAGCGTGGCCGGCTTGCCGTTGAGGACGCGGACCGCGGAGTCGCCCCGCCCGATGCCGCACACCGTGCGGTTGCCGAACATCTCGTTGAGCGTCGCGAACACCGACGCCGTGACGGTCCAGTCCCGGGTCGAGGGGTTGGTGACCATCGGCCCCACGACGACCCGGTGGGTGGCCGCGAGGATCGCCGAGTAGATGACGTACGGCTCCTGCCACAGCAGGTGGGAGTCGAACGTCCACACGTAGTCGAAGCCGTGCTCCTCCGCCTTCTTCGCCAGGTCGACGGTCCGCCACGCGGGCGGGTTGGTCTGCAGGACGACACCGAAGTCCATGGGTGGGCTCGCTCCTTGTCGTGGGGGTCGCGTCGGCTCAGACCAGGTACTGGCTGAGGCCGCGCTTGAGGTACCTGCCGTGCCCGGCGCGGCCGTGGTACTCGCCGTCGGACACCAGCACCTCGCCACGCGAGATCACGACGTCGACGTGCCCGTCGATCTCGAAGCCCTCCCACGCCGAGTGGTCCATGTTCATGTGGTGGGTCTTGCCGTACCCGATCGAGGTGTGCCCGTTGGGGTCGTACACGACGACGTCGGCGTCGGCGCCCGGGGCGATGACGCCCTTGGTGCCGTACAGGCCGAACATGCGGGCCGGCGTCGTGCTGGTCAGCTCGACCCAGCGCTCGAGCGAGATCTGGCCGGTGACCACGCCCTGGTACATGAGGTCGATGCGGTGCTCGATCGAGCCGATCCCGTTGGGGATCGCCCGGAAGTCGCCCTTGCCGAGCTCCTTCTGGTCCTTCATGCAGAACGGGCAGTGGTCGGTGGAGACCATCTGCAGGTCGTTGGTGCGCAGGCCCTGCCACATCGCGTCCTGGTGGCCCTCGGCGCGCGAGCGCAGCGGCGTCGAGCAGACCCACTTGGCGCCCTCGAAGTCGCCCCACTCGTCGCTGCTGGCACCGAGCTGCTCCTCCAGCGACAGGTACAGGTACTGCGGGCAGGTCTCGCCGAAGACGTTCTTGCCGCGGTCGCGGGCGGCCGCCAGCTGCTCGACGGCCTGCTTCGCGGAGACGTGCACGACGTACAGCGGGGCGTCGGTGACGTCGGCGAGCATGATCGCCCGGTGGGTGGCCTCCTCCTCCATCTGCCAGGCGCGTGCGATGCCGTGGAAGTAGGGGGCGGTCTTGCCCTGGTCGTACAGCTGCTCGGCGAGCACGTCGATCGCCGGCCCGTTCTCGGCGTGCATCATCGTGAGCAGGCCGAGGTCGGCGGCCTTCTGCATCGCCCGGAGGATCTGGGCGTCGTCGGAGTAGAAGACGCCCGGGTAGGCCATGAACAGCTTGTAGGACGTGATGCCCTCGTCGACGAGCAGCTCCATCGACTTCAGGGAGAGCTCGTCGACGCCGCCGATGATCTGGTGGAAGCCGTAGTCGACCGCGCAGCTCCCGGCGGCCTTCTCGTGCCAGGCGGCCAGTCCGTCCTCGACGCGCTCGCCGTAGCGCTGCACGGCGAAGTCGATGATCGTCGTCGTGCCGCCCCACGCGGCGGCGCGGGTGCCGGTCTCGAACGTGTCGGAGGCGTTGGTGCCGCCGAACGGCAGCTCCATGTGGGTGTGGGCGTCGATGCCGCCGGGGATGACGTACTTGCCGGTCGCGTCGACGACGCGGTCGACCGCGCTCGCCAGGTCGGTGCCGAGCAGGGTCGAGCCGGGGGCGAGGACGGCGACGACCTTCTCGCCGTCGATCAGGACGTCCGCCTGGGTGCGCCCGGTCGAGGAGACGACGGTGCCACCGGTGATCAGCAGGGTGCTCATGCGACGCTCCTCCTCTCAGGCCTGCGGGATCGAGGTGTAGGTCTCGGGACGGCGGTCCCGGTAGAACTGCCAGTCGTCGCGCATCTGCTGGACCATGTCCATGTCGAGGTCGCGCACCAGCACCTCCTCGTGCTCGGAGGAGCCGAGGTCGCCGACGATGTTGCCGCGGGGGTCGATCACCTGGCTGGTGCCGTAGAAGGTGACGGCCTCCTCGCCGTACTCGTTGTCCTCGCGCCCCACCCGGTTGGGCTGCAGCACGAAGTAGCCGTTGGCGACCGCCGCGCACGGGCCCTCGACCTCCCACAGCCGGTTGGACAGGCCCGGCTTGGTCGCGTTGGGGTTGAACACCATGTGGGCGCCGTTGAGGCCGAGCTCGCGCCAGCCCTCGGGGAAGTGCCGGTCGTAGCAGATGTAGAGGCCGACCTTGCCGACCGCGGTGTCGAACACCGGGTAGCCGAGGTTGCCGGGCCGGAAGTAGAACTTCTCCCAGAACTTCTCGAGGTTCGGGATGTGGTTCTTGCGGTACTTGCCGAGGATCGTGCCGTCGGCGTCGACCAGGACGGCGGTGTTGTAGTAGACGCCGGTCTGGGCCTCCTCGTAGATCGGCAGGACGGTGACGATGCCGAGCTCCTTGGCGAGGTCGGCGAAGCGCTGCACGATCGGGCCGTCGGCCGGCTCGGCGTAGCGGTAGTACTTCTTGTCCTGGGTGATCCCGAAGTAGGGCCCGTAGAAGAGCTCCTGGAAGCAGACGACCTGCGCCCCTTGGGCGGCGGCGTCCCGCGCGAACTGCTCGTGCTTGTCGAGCATCGACTCCTTGTCGCCGGTCCAGGTGGTCTGCGTGATCGCGGCTCGCACGGTGGCCAAGGGGTTACCTCCACGTCATCGGATCGGTAGGGATCCGTCCATCATGCTGCTGCGACCAGATTTCCGTTCGGTTTCTGGAAGAAGACGTGACTGAGTCGTGACCATCGCGGAGGGCGCGGTCCCGACCCGGACTCGCCGAGTTCGGGCCTTCCCGCCGAGTTCGGGTCGTGCACGGCGCGAACTCGACGCCCAGGCACGAACTCGGCGGCGGGGTGGGCCGGGGGGCGGGGTGGGCCGGGGGGGCGGGGTGGGCGGGCCGGGGGCGGGCGGGGTGGGGGTGTCGTCAGCGGCGGGGGCGCCTGGTGAGCACGGGCAGCTCGACGAAGTCCTCGACGCCGACCACGGGCAGGAACCACCGCACCGGGAGCGGCATGCGCGCGAGACCCTCGGCGGTGGTGAGGGTGCGGGGCGGGCCGAGGGCGAGCAGCTCGCGACCGAGCCGCAGCCGGCCGCCGCCGGCGGCGCGGAGGTTCTTCAGCCAGTCGACCCCGGGTCCGTAGGTGAGGGCCACCGTGACGGCGTCGCCCCGGCCGAACACCATGAGCACGGTGCGGTAGCGGCGATTCGACGAGCGCCCCGTGTGCTCGAGCTCGGCCATCCAGCCCACGCCCACCAGCGACCGCAGCAGCGGATTGGTGACCGCGCGGTTCGCGCGCGCCAGCCACCGGGGCAGCACCATCCTTCGATGGTGCCACCGCGGTCTCAGCCGCGGGCGCGGATGAGCTCGCTCAGCTCGGCCACCTGCGCGCGCAGCGCCTGCAGCTCGGCGGCGACGACGTCGTCCGGCTGCGCCGCGCCGACGGCGTCGGCGGGCGTGTCGTCGGCAGCGTCGGACGAGCCGATCGTGTCGGCAGCGTCGTCGTCGCGCAGGTGCTGCATCGCGTCGACGATGACCGCGATGAAGAGGTTCAGCACCGTGAAGGCGCTGAGCAGGATGTAGGGCACGAAGAACACCGGCGCCCACGGGTGGGTGTCGAGCATGCTCCGCACCAGCGCGGTCCAGCTGTCCAGCGTCATCACCTGGAAGAGGGTGAGCAGCGAGCTGGAGATCGACCCGAACTCCGCCGGGTGGGTGTCCTTGAACAGCATCGTCGCCATCACGGCGCTCACGTAGAACAGCAGCACCAGCAGCGCCCCGATCGACAGGATGCCTGGGATCGCCTTGACCAGCGCCTCCACCACCCGGCGCAGCTGCGGCACGATCGAGACCAGGCGCAGCACCCGCAGCACGCGCAGCGACCGCAGCACACCGAAGGCGCCCGAGCCCGGCACCAGCGCGATCCCGACCACCAGCAGGTCGAACACGTTCCAGCTGCTGCGGAAGAACGACCACCGGAACGCGTAGAGCTTGACCAGCAGCTCGGCGACGAAGATCCCGAGGCAGACGTGGTCGACGGCGTGCAGCACGTCGCCGTACCGCGCCATGACGGCGTCGGAGGTCTCGAAGCCCAGCGTCGCCGCGTTGAGGACGATGACGGCGACGATCGCGTGCTGCACGCGCGCCGACTCGATCCACCGGCCCAGCGCGTCGCGCGTGTACCAGCGAGCCCGTCGGGGCGCGGCAGGCGCGTCCTGCGCCGTCGTGTTGGCGGCCGGGTCGTCGGTCATGGTCATGCGTGGTCTCCTGGCGGGGCCGTGGCTGGGGCTGCGCGCAAGGGTCGCGGCGCAGGGCACCTCACGGCAAGTGCAGGGGTGCCCATGCGGAGACGTCGACGGCGCCCGTCCGGCGTTCGAGCGGCATTCGGAAAGACGACGATGATCAATTCCGCGAGCATTTCCGAAATGTGCACGGTGTGTTATCGAAAAATGCGCGGCCGGCCTTTCCTTCCGTGAAATGCAGGCCTATTCTGTGCACCACCGAACACCGCACGAACGGAGACGATCGTGGCCACTCTCGCCGAGCTGCCCCAGGTGTCGGAGTGCACCGTCGCCGGCTGCTCCTACAACGACCACTCGCACTGCCACGCGGGCGCCGTGACGATCAGCGGGGAAGGGTCCGAGGCCAGGTGCGCGACCTTCATCCCGCTCAACGTCAAGGGCGGCCTCGACACCGTGCTCGCGAGCGTCGGGGCCTGCCAGCGCGCCGACTGCGTCCACAACGAGCACCTCACCTGCACCGCGACCGCGGTGCGGGTCGGTGCCGGCGCCGACCTCGCGGACTGCCTCACCTACCAGCCGCGCTGACGCCCGCCGCACCCGCGACGGCGTCCCGCGCAGTGCCGGCGTCTGCCGCCGCCTGCCGTCGTGCGCCGCCGTGCGCTGACACGCGCACGGACGGTCGCGATCGGATCGTGACCTGATCGTGCTTCCCGGGCGCCACGAACCGTGCCACGATCCGGGCATGTGGGCGGGTCTCCCGCCCGCCGAGCCAGGGGGCAGGTGCGAGGTCGCCGTCACAGCGTCGTGACGACCGGCCCCGCGCCTGGCGCTCGGCCGCCCAGCCGCCGCGGCGTCTGCACCGAGCCGGCGCACACCGGACCCTCGACGGCGGTCCGGACGCTCACAGGCGGCCGGAGGGCACCGAGCGACGGGTCGGCGCCGCGGCCACGCCGACCGCCTGCCGTGGTGGCGAGAGCCGTGGGCGCTCAGCCCACGACGAGCCGGCCGCCCTCCACCCGGACACGGTCGACGGCGGTGACGGCGGCCACGGGCAGCGGGCCGTACAGGTGCGGGAACAGCTCGCTGCTCGGGTCGGACGGGTCGCCGGGCTCGAGCCGCACGGGCGCGGCGAGCAGGCCTGCGTCGATCGTCAGCCGGACCAGCGGCTCGGTGACGTCGGCGTAGAACCGTGCCGCGACGCCGGCCAGCTGGTGCGGCAGGCAGAGATGGACGAAACCCTCCTCGGCGAGCGTGCGGCCGCGCGTCGAGACCTCGTAGACGCCACGTGCCAGCGCGGCCTCCCAGTCGCGTGCGAGCGCCAGGTGCTGCAGCGGGCCGGGGTCGTCGGAGGGCACCCGCGCACGCTACCGGCCGTGGAAACGGCTTGGGTGCGCCCGGCGGCCTTTGCCAGACTCCGACGATGGCCACGACCAGCGACCTCTTCCCCCCGCTCGGGCTGCGGGTCCGTGCGGGCGACCTCGAGCTGCGCGGACTGACCGACGACGACCTCGTCGCCCTCGGCGAGCTGGCCGTGCGGGGTGTCCACCCGCCCGACCGGATGCCCTTCTACCACCCGTGGACCGAGGCCCCGGCCGAGGACCTGCCGCGCCAGGTGGCGCAGTTCCACTGGGGTGTCCGGGCGCGGTTCTCGCCCGAGTCGTGGAGCCTCGACCTCGGCGTCTGGGTCGACGGCGAGCTGGTGGGTTCGCAGGGGATCTCCACCCAGGACTACCTCGTCACCCGCACCGGTGAGACCGGCTCCTGGCTCGGCATGGCGCACCAGGGCCGCGGCATCGGCACCCGGATGCGGCAGGCGATCTGCGCGCTCGCCTTCGACCACCTCGACGCCGTCGAGGTCACCTCGGGCGCGTTCCTCGACAACCCGGCGTCGATCGCCGTCAGCCGCAAGGTCGGCTACGTCGACAACGGCGTCACGCGGAAGCGGCGCAAGGACGAGATGGCCGAGCACCTCGCGCTGCGGCTCACGCCGGAGACGTTCGTGCGGGGCGAGCCGATCGAGGTCGAGGGCATCGAGCCGGTGCGTCGGCTGATCGGGCTGGACTGACCGCTCGGGCTCAGAGGTCGAACGCGTCGGCGTAGACGAGGCGGGTGACGGGCCGCACGGTGCGACCGGCACGACGCTCACGCACGGTGAGCAGCGGGTGCTGGAGCTGCTGGCGAGCGGGCTGTCGAACGACGGGATCGCGGCGTCGCTGGGAGTCAGCCTCAAGACGGTCGAGACGCACGTGACGAACGTCTTCGGCACGCTCGGCCGCGACGACCGCGACCGCACGACCAACCGACGGGTGGTCGCGGCGCTGCGGTGGGCGCGCACGTGAGGTGCGCCGGGCGGCTCAGAGCGGCGGCGCGTCGTCGATCGTGAACGCGTGCCGCTCCCAGCCGCGCCACCAGCTCTCCGCGTGGCCGGGCAGCTCCCCGGCCGGCAGCTGCCCGAGCAGCTCGCGCAGCTCGTTTTTGACGGCGACGACGCGGTCGCGGTCCGCGGCGGGCTGGACGGCGGCACCGATGCCTGTGGTCGCGGGCTCCAGCGGCGTGGGCGCGTAGACCGCCTCCTCCGCCTCCCACGCACGGCGGCGGGTGCGGATGATCTCGTCGGTGAGCGCGCGGCGCTGCGGCGAGGCGCCGGTGACGACGTCGTGCGCGCGCAGCCAGCCGTAGTCCACGGCGATCGAGATCAGGCCCGGGTCGATCGTGGCGAGGTCGTGCACGTCGACCGTGGGCGCGATGACGGTGACGCCGTGCCGGTGCGCGAACGCGACCTCGTCGCGCAGCAGCTCGTCGGACATGATCCCGCTCGCGCTGCGCATGATGATGTCGAACATGTCCGCGTCGGCGAACGACTCGCGCGGCGGTACCCCGGAGGGCGAGGCGATGACCGCGTAGCAGCGGGTGACGCCGAGGTGGTCGATCGCGACCTGGACCGGCAGGTTCTCCCGGACCCCGCCGTCGACGTAGAGCTCCGACCCGAGCGGAACCGGCGGGAACACGCCGGGGATCGCGCACGAGGCGCGGATCGCCTCGACGACGTCCACCTCGGGCCCGGGCAGCGGCCGGTCCTCGCGGTCGCGGAAGGCGCCGGTGTTGGTGACGTAGCGCAGGTCGCCGCTCTCGAGCCCGACGACGGCGATCCGCAGCGTGACCGGCGACGAGGCCAGCCTGGCGGGGTCGAACACGTGCGGCTCGAGCAGCCGGTCGACGATCGGGCCCGGGGTGAACGCCGCGCGCTCCTCGGTGGGGCCGCGCACGATCGTCTGCAGGTCGGTGCTGGTTCCGACGGCCTGCACGAGCGTGCCGAGCGCCTCCCACACCGTGCTGGGGCTCCAGCCCGGCGCGTGCTCCTCGTCGCCGTGACGGCCGTTGCGCGCGCGCAGCGTCAGCACCTTGCGCCACGTCGGCATGTGCGCGCGCAGCCGCGCGAACCACGGGTAGGGCGTGAACATGTCCGAGCTGTCGGTCATGCCGAGCCAGATCCGCTCGAGCTCGGCCAGCGCTGCGCGCTGCCCCTCGTGGTCGCCGCGCTGCGCCAGCACGCTGGCGAGGATCGAGCCCGCCGAGGTCCCCGTCATGACCGACGGCGTGATCCCGACCTCGTCGTAGAGGTAGCGCAGCGCGCCCACCTGAAAGCTCGAGCGGGCGCCGCCGCCGCTGAGCACGAGCCCGACGACGTCCCGCGAGTCGCGCCGCGGCCGGCCGCCGCCGCTGGTGCGCCCGCGCAGGAAGGGGACGTCGCGCAGCCACTGCGCCAGCTCGTTCATCCCGCCAAGGGTAGGCAGCGGGGCGTCGGCGGTCGAGCGGTCGCCGTCAGCGCGGCGGCGGAGCCTCGTAGGGCGAGGTGCCGGGCTGCGGCGGCTGCTCGGGCGTGCCACCCACGGGCGGGTAGCCGACGCCGTCGTACCGCGGTGGTGCGCCCGGTTGGGTCGGGTCGAGGTGACCCATCGGCCGGCGCCCGGCAGCCGCGGCGGAGGCGACCAGCCCGACACCCAGGAGGAAGCCGATCCCCGAGAGGATCCCGTAGCCCGTCGAGAGCGCCGTCAGGCTCGACATGGTGCGGTAGGCGATCTCGGGCAGCAGGTAGATCCAGGCCAGCTGCAGCAGCTGCACCACGATCAGCACGCCGAGCCCTGCCCACAGGCGTCCGCGGCCGGCCTGCGCCCGCGCCGAGACGACCGCGCCGATGACGACGAGGCCGGCGATGATCAGCAGCGGGCCGATGGCGGCTCCGAGATAGTGACCGATGTGCACGGCGGCACCTCCTTCGTCCGACCCACCGTAGGGGGTCGCGTGCGCGCACCACCCGTGCGGCGATGGGAGCGCTGCCCGCGCGGCCGGTGAGGGTCAGCCGACGGGGCGGCGCTGGGTGGTCACGCGGCGCAGCACGGTGGCGGTGCTCAGCGCGATGAGGGCGGCGACGCCGGCGGCCGCCATCGTCACGACGTAGCCGGCGTGCCCGCCGTGGAGGTCGACGACCGAACCGGTCACCGAGCTGCCGATCGCGAACCCGACGCCGATCGAGGTGCCGACCCACGTGAGTCCCTCGGTGAGCCGCGACGGCGCGACCAGCTGCTGCACGAGCGCATTGCCGGTGATGATCGTCGGCGCGATGGCGAAGCCCGCCACGAACCCGGCGGCCGCCAGCACCCACAGCGAGCTGACGAGGATCAGCAGCGAGACCCCGACGGCCAGCAGCACGATGCTGACGACGAACCGCTTCCACGGCGCCATCGTGAACTCGCGGGCCCCGTAGAGCAGACCGGAGATCAGCGACCCGAGCGCGAAGATGCCGAGCACGACGCCGGCGAGCCCGGCGGCGCCGGACTCCTCGGCGAAGGCCACGGTCGAGACGTCGATCGACCCGAAGATCGAGCCCATCGCGATGAACACCACGGCGATGATCACCATGCCCGGCGAGCGCATGACCGAGCCGCGGTCGCCGCCGGTCAGCCGCCCGGACGGCGTCGGCTCGGTCGCGCGCTGCGCGAGGAACCAGAAGCCTCCGCCCGCGGCGGCCAGGATGGCGATCAGCAGCCCGGCGACCGGCGACAGCGACGCCGCGAGCGTCGTCGCCAGCACGGGGCCGACGACGAAGACCAGCTCGTCGATCGCCGACTCCAGCGAGTACGCGGTGTGCAGCTGCGACGGGCTTTCGACGACGGTGTTCCACCGCGAGCGCACGAGCGCTCCCATCGAGCCGACTGTGCCGCCCGCGATCGCGGCGGCCGGGTAGAGCAGCCAGCTGGGCCCGTGCAGCATCGCCGCGACCGCGACCCCGGTGAGACCCGCCATCGCGACCACGAGCGAGGGACGCATGACCCGGGCCTGCCCGTACCGGTCGACCAGCTTCGCGAGCTGCGGCGCGCACACGGCCTGCGCCACCGTGTAGACGGCGGCGACCTGGCCGGCGAGCGCGTAGGACCCGTAGACCGCCTCGACCAGCAGCACGATCGAGATCGTGACCATCGACATCGGCAGCCGCGCGAGGGCGCCGGCCGAGGAGAAGGCCAGCGCGCCGGGGGCGGCGAGGACCTTGCGGTAGGGCGCGAGCACCGGAGGATTGTTCCACCCGCCGGGGACATGCGTCGTCCTGCGCAGGTCGCGCGCCCCCCCGACGGCGCGGCGCGCTCGTCGAGGGTCCGTGACCGCGGACGCCGAGCCGGTCCGGCGCCGGTGCCGTCGCCGACGACATAGGCTTGCCGCACCGTGCCGGGGCCGGGGTCACGACCGGGCACCGGCCGTCCCGGGGAGGATGCGAGGCACAACGTGGGCATCGTCGGCAGGGCTCTGGACGGCGTGCTGCGGCTGGGTGCCGCCCGCGCGGCCGGACGGGCCGCGTGGCGCGCGCACCTCGTGGTGCCGACCCGCGCCGACGTGCTGGTCGACTCCAGCCGGCAGGTCGCGAAGATGTACGCCGATCGCGGCCACCACGCCGACGCCGCCGCCGTGCTGCGCAGCGCCGAGGTCAAGGCCGGCAGCCCCGAGGTGCGGATCGAGCTCGCCGCGGCGCGTGCGCTCGCCGAGCTGGACGCCGGCGCGCCACCGAAGGACCTGCTCGCCGTCGTCGACGCGGCGCTCGGGGAGGCGGACCGGCACCTCGACGCCGGCGACGTCGGACAGTCCGCCGCGCGGCTGGCCGACGCGCTCGGGCTCGCCTACCACCCCGCCCGCCACTTCGGCGCCGACCCCTCGCCGCTGCTCGCCGACCGCCGCGCGTTCGTCGAGCCGTTCGAGCGGTCGTCCGCGCTGAAGGCGCTGCTGGACGACCCGCGCCCGCGGCGCCGGCCGGAGCGGCGCGGCCGCGCCGAGCGGATGCTCGTGCTCGGCTACGACAACCGCACGTTCATCGACCCGATCGTCGCCGAGTACCGCGCGTCGGGCGTCGAGGTGCGCGCGCTCGACCTCGCCACCGACCTCGGGCTGCGCCAGGGGTTGTCGCTGCGCGGGCTCGTCGAGGCGCGGCTGCGCTACGGGCTCGACGGCACCCGCCCGCCGCTGCCCGAGCACCTCGCGGACGACCTCGCGTGGGCGGACGTCGTGTTCGTCGAGTGGGGTCACCGTGCCCTGGTGTGGGCCTCGCTCGTGCGGGGCGTCGAGTGCCCGGTCGTCGCCCGCGTGCACCGCTACGAGGCGCTCACGCCGATGCCGCTGCTGACCGTGTGGAGCTCGGTCGAGCGAGCGGTGTTCGTCGCCGAGCCGATCCGGGCCGTGGTCGAGGCGACCGCGCCGGGGCTGGCGCGCTCGAGCACCGAGGTGAGCGTCATCCCCAACCGGCTGGAGCTGGCCCGCTGCGTCGCGGAGAAGCTGCCGGAGGCCGACCGCACGCTCGCGCTCGTCGGCTGGAACAAGGTCGTCAAGGACCCCGCGTGGGCGCTCGACGTGCTCGCCGCGCTGCGCGTCACCGACGAGCGCTGGCGGCTGCTGCTGGTCGGCGAGCAGAAGCCGGCCGACAGCCTCGAGGCCAGCTTCGACTACCACGAGGAGCTCACCCGGCGCATCGTCAAGCTGCGCGACGCCGTCGAGGTCACCGGCTTCGCCGACGACATCCCGACCGTGCTGCGCCGGGCCGGCGTCATCCTGTCGACCAGCCGCATGGAGGGCACCCACGAGGGTCTGCTCGTCGGCGTCGCGAGCGGCGCGCTGCCGGTGGTGCGCAGCTGGCCGGAGCTGCGCGGCTGGGGTGGGGCGGCCGCGGTCTTCCCGCAGGACTGGGTGGTCGAGAGCCCGCAGGAGGCCGCGGCCCGGATCCTCGCCGCGACGCCCTCGCCGCCGCGCAGCGAGGCGGCCCGCGAGGCGCAGCGGTGGGCGCTGTCGGAGATGGACTGGGGCGTCGTGCGTCCGCGTTTCGACGCCGTGCTGCTCGACCCGTGAGCCGCTGCGCCATAGTGGTCCGGTGACGACGCCGATCGACCTGCGCAGTGACAACACCGCCGGTGCCGAGCCGTACGTCCTCGAGGCGCTCGCCGCGGTCAACCACGGCACCGCCGCCTCCTACGGCGACGACGAGGTCACGGCCCGGCTGCAGCGGCGGGTGAGCGAGGTCTTCGAGCGGCCGGCGCACGTGTTCGGGGTCGTGTCGGGGACGGCGGCGAACGCGCTCGGGCTCTCGGCGCTGTGCCCGCCGTGGGGTGCGGTGGTGTGCCACGAGAGCGCGCACGTCGCGGTCAACGAGGCGGCCGCGACCTCGATGTTCGCCGACGGTGCGCCGCTGCTCGGGCTGGCGGGCGAGGGCTCGCGGCTGACGACGGACGCCGTCGCCGCGTGCTTCGCGCGCACCGGCTGGGGCGACCCGCACCAGAGCCAGCCCAGCGTGCTGACCGTCACGCAGGCGACCGAGATGGGCGAGGTCTACGAGCCCGACGAGATCGGTGCGCTCGCCGAGCTCGCGCGCTCCCGCGGCCTGCGCGTGCACCTCGACGGCGCCCGGTTCGCCAACGCGGTCGCGGCGCTCGGCTGCGCGCCCGCCGACCTCACCTGGCGTGCGGGTGTCGAGGTGCTCTCGCTGGGCGCCACCAAGAACGGCACGGTGACCGCGGACGCGATCGTCACCTTCGACGACGACGTCGCGGCCCAGCTGACCTACCGGCTCAAGCGCGCCGGCCACGTCGCCTCCAAGGGGCGGTTCGTCGCCGCGCAGCTCGACGCCTACCTCGCCGAGGACCGCTGGCTGGCCTCGGCGCGGCGCGCCAACGCCGCGATGGCCCGGCTGCTCGCGGGGCTCGCCGAGCTGGGCCACCACCCGCAGCCGGCGGCACGCGCCAACATCGCGTTCCTGCCGGTGCCCGACGACGTCGCCGCGCGCTGGGTCGACGCCGGGCTGCTGTTCTACGGCATCGAGCCCGGCGTCGTCCGGCTGGTCACGAGCTGGGCCACGACCGACGCCGAGGTCGACGAGGCGCTCGCGCGGGTCCGCGCCGTCAGCCGGTGACGACCTGCGCGTCGACCTCCTCGATCGTCGCGGCCGCGGCCTCGGCGGGGGTGATGCTTCCGAACCGCACGTCGGTGAGGTAGCGGGTGAACACGTCCTGCGAGCCGCTGGTGCCGGTCGGCTGCACAGCGGGCGTGGAGCTGATCTCGGCGAGCACCGCCGTCATGAACTCGACCACGTAGGTGTCGGTCTCGGTCAGCTTGTCCTGCATCGAGGCGACGATGTCCGGGTTCGACGGCACGCCGCGGTTGAGGAGCTGGATGCCGTTGGCGGTCTCGTCGTTGACGAGGAAGTCCACCAGCGCCGCGGCGGCCTCCTGCTTGCGCGAGCGGGCCGAGATCGACCAGAACATCGAGGCCTTGCCGAACAGCCCGTTCTCGGTCGCCTTGCCGGTGCGCGACGGTGGCCGCAGCATGACGATGTCGTCGCTGCCCGCGGCGTCGCGGACGCTGCCGAGCTGGTTGGTCCACGACCAGCTGAGCCCGGCCCGGCCCACCGAGAACGCCTGCTGCTCCAGCGGCAGCGTGCCCTCCTCCTGCATCGCGGTCGCGCCGAGCGTCGCACCGCTGTCCTGCAGGTCGAGGTACCACTGGTACCAGCCGGCCAGCACGTCGGCGCTGATGCCCATGCCGTCGGCCTTCCACAGGTCCTCGCCGTGCTGGCGGGCCCAGATCGTCAGGTCGGCGTAGGAGCCGCCGCCCGCGCACCCGACGGTGTCCGGCACGGTCTCGGAGATCGTCCGCGCGATCTCGGCCATGTCGTCCCACGTCCAGGTGGTGTCGTCGGGCAGGTCCAGACCGGCCGCCTCGAAGACCGCCGGGTTGGCGAACAGCACCCAGGCGTTCTGACCGGTCGAGACGGCGTACAGGGTGCCGTCGAGCCGACCGGAGTCGAGGTCGGCGTCCGCCACGTGCGACAGGTCGATCGGGAGCTGCTCGAGGTCGGCGAGCATGCCGCGGCCGGCGTACTCGGCGAGGTACTTGCCGTCCATGTTGATGACGTCCGGCTCGTCGTTCGCGGCGACCTGGGTGGCGAGCCGGTCCCAGTACCCGCCCCACTCCGAGGGCTCGAGGGAGACCTGGATCTCGGGATGGGCCTCGGTGAACGCGTCCACCATCTCGCCGGTGAACTCCTGGTAGAAGGCCGGCCCCCAGAACGTGAACCGGATCTGCTCGCCGCCGGAGCCGGTCCCGCCGCCTCCGGCGGAGCCGCTGCCACCACCGCCGCGGCTGCAGGCGGTGAGGGCACCGATCACCCCGATCCCGGTGGCGGCGGTGAGCAGGGAACGGCGGCTGATGCTGGTCGACACGAGGGTTCCTCCTGGATCTCGGCGCGCACGGCCCACCGCGGGCCGCGGGTCAGTCGGTGACGACGAGCCCGTCGATCTCGTCGATCGTGGCCTGGGCGGCCTGCTCGGGCGTGAGGTTGCCGAAGCGGACCTCGGACAGGTAGCGCGTGATGACGTCGGGCGCGGTCGAGGCGCCCATCGGCTGCACGGCCGGCGCGCTCGTGATCTCCTCGAGCACCTCGGACATGAAGTCGACGACGTAGCGGTCGGTGTCGGACAGCTCGGGCTGCAGCTCCTCGAGGATCTCGGGGTTGGACGGCACCCCGCGGTCGAGCATCTGCAGGGTGCTCGCGGCCGGGTCGTTGACGAGGAAGTCGACGAGCCGGGCGGCGCCGTCCTGCACGTCGGAACGGGCCGAGATCGACCAGAACATCGAGGCCTTGCCGAACAGGCCGTTCTCGGCGACCGAGCCGGTCAGCGACGGCGGGCGCAGCATGACGATGTCGTCGCTGCCGGCGGCGTCGCGGATGGCGCCGAGCTGGTTGGTCCAGGCCCAGGTCAGCCCGGCCTGGCCGACGCTGAAAGCCTGCTGCTCGAGCGCGAGCGCGCCCTGCTCCTCGGTCGCGGCGGCGCCCATCGTGGCGCCGCTGGACTGCAGGTCGAGGTACCACTGGAACCACGCGGTGAGGACGTCGGGGCTGACGGCGACGCCGTCGGCCTTCCACAGGTCCTCGCCGTGCTGCCGTGCCCAGATCGTGAGGTCCGCGTAGGAGCCGCCGCCCGTGATGCCGACGGCGTCGACGTCGGCGTCGGAGATCGTGGTGGCGAGCGCGTTCAGGTCGTCCCAGGTCCAGGTGGTGTCGTCCGGCACCTGGGCGCCGGCGGCCTCCAGGACCGCCGGGTTGGCGAGCAGCACCCAGGCGTTCTGGCCGGTCGACAGCGCGTACAGGGTGCCGTCGAGCCGCCCGGAGTCGAGGTCGGCGTCGGCGATCTTGGACAGGTCGATGTCGAGCTGCTCGAGGTCGGCGAGCACGCCGCGGCCGGCGTACTCGGCGAGGAACTTGCCGTCCATGTTGATGACGTCGGGCTCGTCGGCCGCCGCGACCTGGGTGGCCAGGCGGTCGAAGTAGCCGCCCCACTCCGAGGGCTCCTGCTCGACCCGGACGTCGGGGTTGGCCTCGACGAACGCCTCGACCATCTGGTTGGTGTAGTCCTGCCGGAACGCCGGGCCCCAGAAGGTCAGCCGGACGGACTCCCCGCCCGAGGAGCCGTCGCCACCTGCGCCGCCGGTGCTGGCGCCGCCACCGCCGCGGCTGCACGCGGTCAGGGCGCCGATCACCCCCACCCCGGTCGCGGCTGTCAGCAGGGTCCTGCGGCTGATCGTCCTGTGCACGGTCGGTCCTCTCGCGTCGTCGTCGTCGCTCGGTCCGGCTCGCGGCCCCACGGTGGGCCGCGGCTCGAGGGCTGGGCCCTACCGTGTAACCGGTTTCTCGGCCTGGCAAGACCGTGCCACGAGTTGCCCCGGTGCGCGCGCGGCGGCTCGGCCCGCGGGGCGAGTCTCGTGGCACGACCGGCCGCGCCGGCGGGGGAGGGGCGGCCGGGGCTCAGCCGAGCGCGTCGGCGACGACCTGCCGCGCGGCCTCCTGGACCTGCGCGAGGTGCTCGGCGCTGACGAAGCTCTCGGCGTAGATCTTGTAGACGTCCTCGGTGCCCGACGGTCGGGCGGCGAACCACGCGTCCGCCGTCGTCACCTTGAGCCCGCCGATCGCGGCACCGTTCCCGGGCGCGGCGACGAGCCGGCCGGTGATCGGCTGCCCGGCGAGCTCGGTCGCGGTGACCGCCTCGGGCGTGAGCGACGCCAGCCGCGCCTTCTGCTCGCGGTCGGCGGGTGCGTCGACGCGGGCGTACCAGCTCTGGCCGTGCTCGGCGACCTGCGCCTCGTGCAGCTGCGACGGCGTGCGACCGGTGACCGCGAGGATCTCGCTGGCGAGCAGCGCGAGCAGGATGCCGTCCTTGTCGGTGGTCCACACGGTGCCGTCCTTGCGCAGGAACGACGCGCCCGCGCTCTCCTCGCCGCCGAACCCGACGCTGCCGTCGAGCAGCCCGGGCACGAACCACTTGAACCCGACGGGCACCTCGAGCAGCGTGCGGCCCATGCCGGCGACGACGCGGTCGATGAGCGCCGAGCTGACGAGCGTCTTGCCCACCCCGGTGCCGTCGACCCAGTCGGGCCGGTGCGTGAACAGGTACTCGATCGCGACGGCGAGGTAGTGGTTGGGGTTCATCAGCCCGTCGGGCGTGACGATCCCGTGCCGGTCGGCGTCGGCGTCGTTGCCGGTCGCGATGTCGTAGGGGCTCTCGCCCCCGCCGGCCGACTCCATGACGCGGCGCAGCGACGCCATCGCGTACGGGCTGGAGCAGTCCATGCGGATCTTGCCGTCGCCGTCGAGCGTCATGAACGACCAGCGCGGGTCGACCTCGGGGTTGACGACCGTGAGGTCGAGGCCGTACCGCTCGCCGATCTCGCCCCAGTACGCGACCGCCGCGCCGCCCAGCGGGTCGGCGCCGATGCGCACGCCGGCCGCGCGGATCGCGTCGATGTCCAGGACGGCGTCGAGGTCGTCGACGTAGGTGAGCAGGTAGTCGTGCTTGCGCACGGTCTCCGCCGCGAGCGGGTCGCTCGTGCGCGGCACGTCCGCGATGCCGGAGCGCAGCAGCTCGTTGGCGCGGTCGGCGATCCATCGGGTGGCGTCGGAGTCGGCCGGGCCGCCGTGCGGCGGGTTGTACTTGAAGCCGCCGTCGCGCGGCGGGTTGTGCGACGGCGTGACGACGATGCCGTCGGCCAGCCCCGGACCCTGCGTGCGCACGCCCTCGGAGCTGCCCGCCCCGTTGTGCCGCAGGATCGAGTGCGACAGCGCCGGCGTCGGCGTGTAGCCGTCGCGCGCGTCGACGCGCACCTCGACGCCGGCGGCCGCGAGCACCTCGAGCGCCGTCGTGGTCGCGGGCCCGGACAGCGCGTGGGTGTCGCGACCGAGGTAGAGCGGGCCGTCGACGCCCTGCGCGCGCCGGTACTCGACGATCGCGGCGGTGATCGCGACGATGTGCGCCTCGTTGAAGGCGCCGTCGAGGGAGGAGCCGCGGTGCCCGGAGGTGCCGAAGACGACCTGCTCGTCGGGGTTGTCCGGGTCGGGTGCGCGGTCGTAGTAGGCGCCGACGACGGCGTCGACGTCGATGAGGTCCTCGGGCTGCGCTGGGAGACCGGCTCGCTCGTGCATGCCCCGATCCTCGCACTGGGCTAGGGTCGCCGCGGTCGGATCGACCCACCCGTCCCGCCACGAGGAGCAGGCATGGCCAAGCGCAAGAAGACGATCGACCCCAAGGTCGCCGAGCGGCGCGCCGCGCGCAAGGCGGCGCAGCGGGCGCTCGCCGAGGGCGGCACCGTCGCACCGCTGCGCCCGTTCGAGGGGCTGCCGTCGGAGGCCGACTGGGTGGCGATGCGCGAGGTCGTGCCCGCGGCCAGCGCGACCGTGCGCACCACCGCCGAGCACGGCGGCGTCGAGGTCCAGGTGGTGACGCTGCTGCCGCGGCTGTGGCCGGCGCTCAAGCGGTCCGACGGCGTGACGCTGGTGGCGCTGCAGACCGCCAGCTCGAGCGAGGACCCCTCGCGCGACGTCGCGGCCGCGGTGCTGGAGGTGCTCGACGCCGAGCCGGGCACCGCGCTGGAGCACCTCGACCTGCCGCAGTCCGGGCCGCGCCTGCAGGACGTGCTCGACCTCGACGTGCCGTTCGAGGTGACGGTCCACGAGAGCTTCTCCTACACCCTGCCCGCCGACGGCAGCGCGCCCGACGAGGCCGCCCAGGCGCTCGAGGAGGCGGCCGGCGGCATCGTGCCGACCGTGCGGCTGGGCAGCGTCGACGCCGCGTACTGGTGCCGCATGGGCGACCGGGAGTTCCTCCGCTGGGCCCGGCCGGAGGACCCCGAGCAGCTGCTCGACGCGCTGGCACGGCTGCACGCCGAGCGGGCGTCCGGGCTCGACGAGGGCTCCCGGTTCGTCGGGGCGTTCCGCGGCTGCGGCATCCTCGTCCCGGTCTGGGAGCTCGCTCGCGGCACCGAGGCCACCGATGTCGAGGCCCCGGCCGCGGCGTTCGCGCCCCGGCTGGCCGAGGCGCTCGCGAGCACCGACCCGCTGACCCCCGAGCAGCGCCGGGCGCGCGCGGGGCTCGTCTCGCGGCAGGTCAGCCTGCGCTGATCTCGCGTGGCAAGACCACCTCGCCACCACGCCGCCCGCGGCGCCGGCACACCGAGGCCGTGGGCCTAGGCTGGAGGCGTGGAGGGTGACGCGCCCACGGACCGCGGCGAGGGGCAGACCGGCGCCGGCGGTGCGGCGAGCGCGGGCGGCTCCGGACCGCTGCGGGTCATCCGCCGCCGCAGGCCCGACGGCGCCGCGACCGGCCGCGCGCCGGTCGACCAGCGGGTCGCGGCGATCATCCCCGCCAAGGACGAGGCCGAACGCGTCGCGGCCACCGTGCGCGCGGCGCGCGCCATCCCGCACGTCGACCTCGTGCTGGTCGTCGACGACGGCAGCGAGGACGACACCGGCGCGCGGGCACGCGCGGCGGGCGCCGTCGTCGTGCGCCACGCCACCAACCGGGGCAAGGCCTCGGCGATGGAGACCGGCGCCGCCGTCGTCGCGATGCGCGACGAGGAGGAGGGGCTGCCGCGCATGCTGCTGTTCCTCGACGCCGACCTCGGCGAGACCGCCGTCGACGCCGCGCCGCTCGTGCCGCCGGTGTGGGCGGGCAAGGCCGACATGTCGATCGCGCTGCTGCCGCGGCAGGCCGGTGCGGGTGGGCGTGGCATCGTCACGGGCTTCGCCCGCCGCTCGATCCACGCGTTCACCGGCTGGTCGCCGGCGCAGCCGCTCTCCGGCCAGCGCTGCCTGACCCGCGAGGCGTTCGAGGCGGCGCTGCCGCTCGCGCGCGGCTGGGGCGTGGAGACCGCGATGACGATCGACGTCCTGCTCAAGGGGTTCGCCGTCGTCGAGGTGCCGTGCGACCTGCGGCACCGCCCCTCGGGCAACGACCTCGCCGGCCAGCTGCACCGCGCGGCCCAGCTGCGCGACGTGATGGCGGCCGTGGCGGCCCGCAAGCTGCGCCGCTACCCGTCGCCGCCGCCCGCCGAGCAGCCGAGCGCACCGCCGAGCGGCGAGCTCGACGACACCGACGAGTCCTACCGCGGCGCCTGAGCGCCGTCGGCGGGCGCGGGCCCCGGCTCGACGCGCCCCAGCATCCAGGTCGCGCACGAGGCCAGCAGCAGCGGCACCGCGACCGCGACCGCGAGCGCGGGGATCGCGATCCCGGAGTCGTTGACCGCGAACCCGATGCCCGCCGCGACCGCGAGCGCGATCAGGCCGGGCCGCAGCATCGGCAGCGTGCGCGCCATCGCCGAGATCGGGGCACCCCCGGACAGCCAGGCGAACTCGCCGCCGTGCGGCGAGGTGATCGTCTCCTTCACGGGGCGGATCAGCACGAGCACCACGAGCAGCACGCCGCAGATCGCGAGGATCGTCAGCGGTCGGTTGTTGAAGAGGATCGTGAGGTTCTGGTCGAGCTTGCGGCCGATGACGGGCCACATCTGGCCGTCGAGCACGTCGGCGAAGAACCGGCCGAGGTGAGTGCGCGACCCGGGCGGCCGCAGCCAGTCCACGAACGCGATCGCGGTCGTCACCAGCGCCGCGCCGAGGAGCACCAGCACGACCCGCCTCGCGGTCACCCGGATGCCCGCCGCGAACAGCGTCAGCAGCCCGAACGCCACCAGCAGCGCGGGTGGTCCGCCGAAGTCGGCACCCAGGGACGGTGCGCCGTCGACGACGATCGCGACGACCCCGACGCCGACGACCACCGTGGCGGCCGCGCGGCGGCGGCCTCGCTGCACCAGCGTGTTCGCCAGCGCCGTCGTCAGCAGGATCGACGAGGCGGTGAACAGCGCGAACGAGGTGTTGTTCATGCCGTAGAAGCGCCCCGCGACCAGCGTCGGGATGCCCATGATCGCCGAGACCTGCAGCCGCGCCCCGGTGACGACGTCGACCGCGAGCACGACCGCGGTCACCGCAGCCACCGCCGCGGCCGGGCCCAGCAGCGCCCTCCGCCACGGGCCGAGCAGCGCGACGGCGACGATGAGGCCGGCGATCGCGACCACCCCCGCCAGCAGCGCCACGACCGGCGGCTCCACGCGCCACCACGGCAGCAGGTTGGTGAGATAGGAGGCGACCGGGATCGCGGCGACGCCGAGCGACAGCGCCCGCAGCGTGCGCAGCACCGGGCCACGGTGCGGCGTGACGCGGCGCGCGACCTTGGGTCGTCGCAGCCCCACCGCGACCGCCGCGAACAGCGTGAGGTTGACGAGCACGAGGCCGAGGAAGAACCCGGGGATGAGCGGGCGCTGGGCGTCGGAGTGCCGCTCGCGGTCCTGCGCGGCGGCGACGACGTCGGCGGGTGCGGTCGTGGTCGCGACCTGGGCGGGCGCGCCGATCGAGCTCGTCGGGCCGGGGTCGACGCCGAGCAGGTCGAGCAGCCACGCGTGCTGGTCGGTGGCGAGCACGTACCCGGCCTGCCGCGTGCTGGGGCTGGACAGCTCGCCGGCGCCGAGGCCCGCGGAGGCGAGCAGCCGCAGCCCGGCGGGGGCGCCGTCGTCGGAGATCCCGGAGACCAGCACCACCGGGTCGGTGCCGGCGGCCGCGCCGGCCAGCACCGCGTCGAGCTGGGCGGCGACGGTGGCGACCGCCTCCTCGCGGGTGCGGTCACCGGTCGCCGTGCCGTGCCAGACGTCGCCGAGGTCGACGACCACGAGGTCGCTGCGCTCGACCGCGTCCGCGACGTCCTGCGTGAGCGTCGAGGTGAGGTAGCTGCGGTAGTCGGCGACGGTGCCGTCGGAGGTGGCGAGCGCGACCGCGGCCCCGGGGCCGATCGCGGTCGTCGTGACCCCGGCCTCGGCGAGCACGTCGCCCAGCAGCCCGGGCTCGGCGCCGAAGGAGGCGTCGTCGGCGGCGGCGAGGTAGCCGTCCCAGCCGGGGATCGCGCCGTCGACGGGTTCGCGCGGGTTGTCGCAGCCGCCGGCCGCGCGGTTGCCCGCCGAGATCGCGAGCCAGCCGTCCGCCGGGCACGCGACCGCGGTCGTGCTGCGCACCACCAGCGAGCCGGCGGCGAGGTCGTCGACCGAGTCGAGGAAGCCGCCGAGGTGCTCCGCGTCGTCCCACCGCAGCCCCGGCACGCCGACCAGCACGACCGTGCGGTCGCCGGGCTCGGCGTCGGCGGGCGCGGGGGACCACACCGTCGCGAGCAGCGCCAGCAGCGCAGCCAGGGTCGCGACCACCGCGGCGGGCAGCGCCGCGCTCGCACGAGCCCACCGGGTAGCCATCGGGTACGAGCGTAGGCGGTGCGTGTGGCGAGAGTGTGGAGCGGCGGTGGTGGCGCCGCGTCCGCGCGGCGACCGCACCGTGGGCGCGCCGCGCGAACCCGCGGGCACCTGCGCGAGGATGGACCCATGTCGTTGCGTTACGCCTTCCTCGGGCCGACCGGGACCTTCACCGAGGCCGCGCTGCGCACGGTCGCCGGCCCGGACGACGTCGCCCTCCCGATGACCGACGTCCCCACCGCGCTCGAGGCCGTCCGCACCGGCGAGGCCGACCGCGCCGTCGTGCCGATCGAGAACTCGGTCGAGGGCGGCGTCTCCGCGACGCTCGACGCGCTCAGCTCCGGGCTGCCGCTGGTGATCGTCGGCGAGGCGCTCGTGCGGATCGAGTTCGTGCTCGCGGGCCGCGAGGGCACCACGCTCGAGCAGGTCCGGCACGTCTCGACGCACCCGCACGCGTGGGCGCAGACCCGGCGCTGGATCTCGACCAACCTGCCGGGCGCGGTGCACGTGCCCGCCACCTCGACCGCGGCTGCCGCGGCCATCCTCGCCGAGCCGGGCGAGCACGGCTTCGAGGCCGCCGTCGTCGCGCCCCACACCGCCGAGCAGTACGGGCTGAGCGTGCTGGCCGCCGGCATCGAGGACAACACCAACGCCGTCACCCGGTTCGTCGTCGTCTCGACCCCCGGCCCCGTGCCCGAGCGCACCGGGCAGGACAAGACGACGCTGATGGTGCACCTGCCCGACAACGAGGCCGGCGCGCTGCTGACGATGCTCGAGCAGTTCGCGGTCCGCGGCGTCAACCTCTCGCGCATCGAGTCGCGCCCGATCGGCGACGCCATCGGGCGGTACGGGTTCTCGATCGACGCCGAGGGTCACATCGACGACGAGCGGGTCGCGGCCGCGCTCGTCGGGCTGCACCGGGTGTGCCCGATGGTGCGGTTCCTCGGCTCCTACCCGCGGGTCGACGGACCCGGGTCGCCGGTGCGTCGCGGCTTCACCGACGAGGACTTCCGCGCCGGCCGCGAGTGGGTCGCGCGGCTGCGGGAGGGCGTCCACCCGGACTGACCGCCGCGCGGTCGTGGTTGACCGGCGCCAGCCGCTCGGTCACGGCCATCCACAGCGAGAACGCCGCCGCACCCGCCTCGAACGCGGGCAGCCGCTCGTCCCAGCGGCGCTGCCCGGTGCGGGCGGTCGCGGCGAGCGCGAGCCCGCCGCCGAGGTTGAGCAGCCCCCACACGAGGTTGACGCCCGGGCCGGAGCGCTTCCACGCGAGCGGCGTCAGGTGGTCCTTGCCGGCGACGGCGGAGGCCAGGTGGGGGAGGCTGTTGGCGCAGAGCAGGCCCGCGGCGAACGCGCGGGCGTCGTTCACGGTGACCATGCCCCATGCTGCGCCGGGACCGTCGGGGTCCGCCTCCCTCGGACGGCGGAACCTCGCGCGCGTCAGCGGGTGCGGACCAGCAGCCCGCCGGGCTGCACGCGGACCTCGATGCGGTCGGCCTCGCCGATGAGGTCGCCGTCGACCTGGATCGGCTCGGGCTGGTCGCAGCGCACCTCGACCTCGCGGCCGCGCCAGAACTCGATCGAGCCGGGCTGACCGGGCAGCTGGCGCCGCACCCCGAGCCCCTGCAGCACGACCTTGCCGAACAGCGAGGCCCAGCCGAGCACGCCGCCGCGGGTGTCGAGCGCGGCGATGTCGAGCCAGCCGTCGTTGATCTCCGCGTCGGGCAGCAGCACCATGCCGCCGGGCAGCCGGCCGCAGTTGGCGAACAGCAGGCTGCGCAGCCGCAGCGGCACCACGGTGCCGTCGCCGATGCGCATCGTGAGCCGGACCTTGCGGCCGTGCAGGTGCTTGGCGCCCGCGACGAAGTACGCCAGCCAACCCATGCGCGCCTTGAGGTCCTCGTCGGCGCCGGCCACCATCGCGGCGTCGAACCCGACACCGGCCATGACGAGGAACAGGTGCTCCTCGTCCGGCTCGACCGGGGGCTCGGGCTCGGCCGAGCCGGGCGCGGTCACTTCGGGCGCCGTGTCGGTGTCCTCCGGCGGCGGGGGCGGCTCGGGCGTCACCAGCCGGTGCGGGCGCAGCCACCCGAGGTCGATGCGGTGCTCGCTGCCGGTGAACGCCGTCGACAGCATCGACCGGACGCCGCCCTCGACCGGCAGGTCGAGGTTGCGCGCGAGCAGGTTGCCGGTGCCGAGCGGCAGCAGCCCCATCGGGGTGTCGGAGCCCGCGAGCGCGCTCGCCACCGCGCGCACGGTGCCGTCGCCGCCCGCGGCGACCACGACCGACGCGCCGGCCTCGCGCGCCTGGACCGCCTGCCCGTGCCCCGGGTCGTCGGCGGTCGTCTCGAGCCACATCGGCTCGGGCAGCCCGAGCTCGGCGCACACCTCGACCGCGAGCGCGCGCAGCTTCTCGGCGTCGGAGACCTTGGTCGGGTTGATGACGACGGCGGGCGGCCCGGTCGGCGCCGCGTCCTTGACGGCGCCGGTGTCCTCGTGACCGACGAGCCCCGGCACCCGGGCTCGCGCCTCGGCGAGCCGACGCAGCACCACGACACCCACGACGACGGCGGCCAGCGCCAGCACCAGCGCCACGACGCTGACGGCCTGTTCCCACGACATGAGGTGACGGTACTGCCAGCGCCGACGTCTCGTCGGCAGGCGGGCTGCGCCGTCGGACGCGGATACCCTCGAGGGGTGATCGATCTCAAGGCACTGCGCGACGACCCCGACACGGCTCGCGCCAGCCAGGTGGCACGAGGCGCCGACCCCGCCCTCGTCGACCAGCTGCTGGCCGCGGACGAGCGGCGCCGGTCGCTGCTGTCGGCGTTCGAGCAGCAGCGGGCGGAGCAGAAGGAGCTGTCCCGATCGATCGGCAAGGCCGCGCCGTCCGAGCGCGAGGCCGTGCTGGGTCGGGCCAAGCAGCTCGCCGAGCAGGTCAAGGACGCCGAGGCCCAGGCCGACGCCGCCGCCGAGGAGCTCGACCGGCTGCTGTGGGCGATGCCGAACATCATCGTCGACGGCGTCCCCGCCGGCGGCGAGGAGGACTTCGTCGAGCTGCGGCAGGTCGGCACCCCGCGCGACCTCGCCGCCGAGGGCATCGAGGTCCAGGATCACCTGGCGATCGCCGAAGGGCTGCGTGCGATCGACACCGAGCGCGGCGCGAAGGTCGGCGGCTCCCGGTTCTACTTCCTCACCGGCATCGGCTCGCTGCTGGAGATGGCGCTGCTGCAGTGGACCCTCAACCGGCTGGTCGACGAGGGCTTCACCCCGATGACGACGCCCACGCTGGTGCGCCCGGAGATCATGGCCGGCACCGGCTTCCTCGGCGCCCACGCCGACGAGGTGTACCGGCTCGCCGCCGACGACCTCTACCTCGTGGGCACCTCGGAGGTGGCGCTCGCGGGCTACCACAGCAACGAGATCCTCGACCTCACCGACGGACCGGTGCGCTACGCCGGGTTCTCCGCCTGCTACCGGCGCGAGGCCGGCTCGCACGGCAAGGACGTGCGCGGCATCATCCGCACGCACCAGTTCCACAAGGTCGAGATGTTCGTCTACGCCCCGATCGAGGAGGCGGAGGCCGAGCACGAGCGGATGCTGGCGTTCGAGGAGGCCTCGCTCACCGCGCTCGGGCTGCCCTACCGCGTGATCGACGTCGCCGCGGGCGACCTCGGCAGCTCGGCCGCCCGCAAGTACGACTGCGAGGCCTGGCTGCCCAGCCAGCAGCGGTGGCTGGAGCTGACCTCGACCTCGAACTGCACGACCTTCCAGGCACGCCGGCTCGGCATCCGCGAGCGCACCGCCGACGGCCGCACCCGCCCGGCCGCGACCCTCAACGGCACCGGCGTCACGACCCGGTGGCTGGTCGCGCTGCTGGAGAACCACCAGCAGGCCGACGGCAGCGTGGTCGTCCCCGAGCCGCTGCGCCCCTACCTCGGCGGCCGCGAGCTGCTCGAGGTCGTGCGGTGAGCCTGGCGGCCCAGCCGCCGACCCCGGCGTTCACCCCCGACGCGGTCGCGCACCTGCGGCTGGGCCCCGACCTGCTCGTCGGGCTGGACATCGACGGCACCATCCTCGGCCTCGACGGGTCGCTCTCGGGCCGCGTGCAGCGGTCGATCACGCGCGTCGTCGAGTCCGGCACCCGGCTCGTGCTCGCGACCGGCCGGTCGCTGGTCGCGGTGATGCCGGTCGTCGAGCAGCTCGGCCTGACACGCGGCTTCGCGGTCTGCTCCAACGGCGCCGTCACCGTCGAGTTCGACGAGCACGGCCACGAGATGGTCGACGTCGTCACGTTCGACCCCGGTCCCGCGCTGCGGCTGCTGCGCGAGCACGCCCCGGACGTCATCGTGGCGGTCGAGGACCTCGGGCGCGGCTTCAAGGTCACGCGCCCCTTCCCCGACGGCGAGCTGGGCGGCGAGCAGCAGGTCGTGCCGTTCGACGAGCTCGTCTCGGCACCGGCCACGCGCGTCACGCTGCGTGCGCCGGAGTGGTCGGCGCAGGAGTTCCACGACCTCGTCGCCCGCAGCGGCCTGCACGGGGTGAGCTACGCCGTCGGCTGGTCCGCATGGCTGGACCTCACGCCCGACGGCATCTCGAAGGCCTCCGGCCTGGACGCCGTCCGGCAGCGCTACGGGGTGCCGCAGGAGCACACGGTCGTCGTGGGCGACGGCCAGAACGACATCGAGATGTTCGGCTGGGCCGGCGTCGCGGTGGCGATGGACGGCGCCGACGAGGTCACCCGCGCGGCCGCCGACCACGTCACCGGCCCGGTCGAGCTCGACGGGCTGGTCACCGTGCTGGACGCGCTGCCTCGCTGAGCCCGCTCAGGGGTGCGCGACGCCCCCGGTGGCGCGCACCGGCCGCTCGCCCGCGACGACGCCGACCCGCTTCCCCGCGTGCAGGTGCACGGGCGCCCGCTCGGCGCCCTTCCGGCGCGCCTGCCGGGTGCGGTAGACGAGGTTGAGCACCTCGACACCGATCGCGAAGCCGATCGGGCCGTAGATGAGCGCCTTGTCGACGTGGTACCCGAAGCCCTCGGCGACCAGCGTGGCGCCGATGAGGATGAGGAAGCTCAGCGCGAGCATCTTCACGGTCGGGTGACGGTTGACGAACGCCGCGATCGAGCCGGCGACGACCATCATCAGCCCGATCGAGACGACCACCGCGGCGATCATCACCGGCAGGCTGTCGGTCATCCCGACCGCGGTGATGACCGAGTCGAGGGAGAACACGGCGTCGACCAGGATGATCTGGACGATCACGCGGCCGAAGGTGGTCGAGCCCGTGCTCGGGTCGGTCTCCTCGTCCTCGCCCTCGAGCTTGTGGTGGATCTCCATCGTGGCCTTGTAGATGAGGAACAGACCACCCGCGAGCAGGATGAGGTCGCGCCCGGAGAGCTCCAGCGCCTCGACGCCGCCGATCGACACGAGCGTGGCGGTCAGCCCGACGATCCAGGTCGCGAAGAACAGCAGCACCACGCGCAGCACCAGCGCGAGCGACAGACCGATGATCCGCGCCCGCTGCTGCTGGTGCTGCGGCAGCCGGTTCGTGAGGATCGAGATGAACACGACGTTGTCGACGCCGAGGACCAGCTCGAGCACGAACAGGGTCAGGAAGGCGATGATCAGCTCGGGCCCGAGGTCCATGAGGCCAGAGCCTAGGGCCAGGTCTCACCGCACCCCTCCTGCCGCCCCCTGGTTTCACCGCACTTTCTGCCGCGGCCCGGTTTCACCGCACGTTCTGCCGCTCCCGGTACCGGTCCTCGGCAGCCGGGTGGGACTGCGTGTCCGGTTGGTGCACAATCATGGCCATGCCCGTCGGGATCGACGACGTTGCCCGTGCGGCTGGTGTCTCTACCGCGACCGTGTCGCGAGCGCTGCGCGGGCTCCCCGACGTGCGCGAGTCGACGCGCAAGCGCGTGGAGGAGGCCGCCGTGCGGCTCGGCTACGCCCCGACGCCGTCCGCGGTCTCGCTCGCGTCGGGACGCACCCGCACGATCGGGCTGCTGACGCCGTGGGTGTCGCGCTGGTTCCACTCGAACGCGATCGAGGGCGCGTGCCAGGCGCTGCGGCTCGCCGGCTTCGACGCCCTGCTGTACTCCTTCCAGCTCGAGCACGACGCGACGCGCACACCGATCGACCTCGACGTGCTGCGCCGCCGAGTCGACGGCGTGCTGGTCGTCGGGATGACGATGACGGCGTCGGAGGTCGCGCTGCTGGAGTCGCTCGGCGTGCCGCTGGTCTACGTGGGATCGGGCCCGCCCGAGCAGGTGCGCGTGCATGTCGACGACGTCGCCACCGCGCGGCTGGCCACCCAGCACCTGCTCGACCTCGGCCACACCCGCATCGGCCACATCGGCGGCTACCCGGAGCAGCGCACACCGTGGGCGACCGAGGTGTGCCGCGCGCGGGGCTACCGGGACGCGATGCGCGCCGCAGGGCTGCCGGACGACCCCGACCTGCTCGCCTACGGGCGGTTCGAGCGCGACGGCGGGCGCCGCGCCGCCGTCGAGCTCCTGGAGCGCGTCGGCGACCTGACGGCGATCGTCGCCGACTCCGACGAGATGGCGTTCGGGGCGCTGGAGGTGCTGCGCGAGCGGGGCGTCACGGTGCCCGGGCGGGTCTCGGTGGTCGGCGTCGACGGCCACGAGCTCGGCGACCTCATCGGGCTGACGACGGTGGCGCAGGACGCCGTCGCCCTCGGTGGCGCGGCCGCCGGGCTGATGCTGGAGATGATCACCGGCGCGCCCGTGGACCGCGACGTCGTGTTCCCGGTCGAGCTCGTGCGGCGGGCCTCGACGCGTCGTCACTGAGCGCACCCGGTGAGACCGAGCCGCGGCAGCACGTGCGGTGACACCGAGCCGCGGCAGCACGTGCGGTGAGACCAGGGTGCGGCAGAAAGTGCGGTGAAACCTGGGGTGGCGTGGTGATCGGATCGTTATCGAAGTCGACACACCGAGAGTTGCGCACGAGCGACCGTAAGCGCTTACATTGACGATGCTCACGCCGAGTGGCGTCCGAGCACGCACCCACATAGGAGGCATCAGTGAGGATGACGACCATGCGCCGGCGCAGCAGCGCGGCGCTCGTCGGCGGTGCCGCTCTCGCGCTCGCGCTGACCGCGTGCGGAGGCGGCGGTGACCTGAACGGCGGGGGCGGCGGCGGTGGTGGCGGCGGCGAGACCGACGCCGACTGCGCCGACTACGAGCAGTACGGCACGTTCGACAACGTCACGGTGACGATCTCGTCGACGATCTCCGACCCCGCCGAGGCCGACAACTTCGAGGCGTCCTGGGCGGACTTCGAGGCCTGCACCGGCATCACGATCCAGAACAACGGCACGAACGAGTTCGAGTCGCAGATCTTCGTGCAGGTCGAGGGTGGCAACGCCCCCGACATCGCGGACTTCCCGCAGCCGGGGCTGCTCCAGCGCATGCAGGAGGGTGGCCACCTCGTGCCGCTCGGCGACGCCGCGCTGGAGGCCGCGCAGGCCAACTTCACCGAGGACTGGCTGTCCTACGGCAACATCGACGGCGAGCAGTACGCCATCCCGATCCTCGGCTCGGTCAAGTCCTTCGTCTGGTACTCGCCGAGCGCGTTCGAGGAGAACGGCTACGAGATCCCCACGACGTGGGACGAGATGATGGCGCTCACCGAGCAGATCTCGGCCGACCACGGCTCCGACACCGTCAAGCCCTGGTGCTTCGGCATCGAGTCCGGCGGTGCGACCGGCTGGCCGGCGACCGACTTCCTCGAGGACGTGCTGCTGCGCACGGCCGGCCCGGACGTCTACGACCAGTGGGTCAACCACGAGATCCCCTTCAACGACCCGCAGGTCGTCGAGGCGCTCGACACCGCCGGTGAGATCCTGCAGAACCCCGACTACGTCAACGGCGGCATCGGCGACCCGCGCTCGATCGCGACGACGGCGTGGGCGGACGCCGGTCTGCAGGTGCTCGAGGGCAACTGCTTCATGTTCCGCGGCGCCTCGTTCTTCGAGGCGCAGCTGCCGGAGGGCACCGAGGTCGGCCCCGACGGCGACATCTTCGCGTTCTACCTGCCCTCGCTGTCCGCGGACGAGCAGCCGCTGCTCGTCGGTGGTGACCTGCTCGCCGCGTTCAACGACGAGGAGGCCACGATGGCGGTCATGGAGTACATGGCCTCGCCGGAGTGGGCGAACAGCCGCGTCAGCCTGGGCGGCGTGACCAGCCCGAACCAGAACGTCGACCCGGCCAACGCCTCGTCCGACATCCTGCGGCTCACGCTGGAGCTCATGCAGGACGCCGACGCGGTGGCACGCTTCGACGGCTCCGACATGATGCCGTCCGAGGTCGGCGCGGGTTCCTTCTGGACCGCGATGACCCAGTGGATCGACGGTGGCGTCGACACCGAGCAGGCGCTGACCGACGTCGAGAACAGCTGGAGCTGATCTCGCCCGACACACGACTGGGGTGCGGCACGATGTGTCGCACCCCAGCCGTGTCCCTGGGTACCTGAGAGGAGGACCTCGTGGGATTCTTGCTGAACACCCGGGTGGGGCAGCTGATCGTCGCGGTCGTGCTGTTCGCCGCGGTGGTGGCGGCGCTGCTGCTCATCGCGAAGGCCACCGACGGCGTGCGGGAGCGGGTGCGCCGCCCCGCGATGGTGGCGATCTTCGCCGGTCCCGCGCTGCTGCTGCTGGCGCTGGGCCTGATCTACCCGTTCTTCCGCACCGTGTGGATGTCGTTCATGGACGCGCGGTCGCAGAGCTACGTCGGCTTCGCGAACTACGTCGACGCGCTGACGGTGCCGTCGAACCTCATCGGCTTCCGCAACACGTTCCTGTGGGTGATCCTCACCCCGCTGCTCTCGACGGGGATCGGGCTGGTCTACGCCGTCCTCATCGACAAGTCGCGGTTCGAGAAGGTCGCCAAGGCGATGCTGTTCCTGCCGATGGCGATCTCGTTCGTCGGTGCGGGCATCATCTGGAAGTTCGTCTACGAGTACAAGGGCGCCGGGCAGCAGCAGATCGGTGCCCTCAACGCGGTGATCGACGCCCTCGGGCTGGAGCCGGTGCGGTTCCTGCAGGACGCCCCGGCGAACACGATCTTCCTCATCCTCGTGCTCGTCTGGATCGAGGCCGGGTTCGCGATGGTGATCCTGTCCGCCTCGATCAAGGCGGTGCCCGAGGACATCATCGAGGCTGCGCGGCTCGACGGCGCGTCCCCGTGGCAGCTGTTCTGGCGGATCACGATCCCGAGCATCCGGCCCTCGCTGGTCGTGGTGCTGACGACGATCTCGATCGCCACCCTGAAGATCTTCGACATCACCCGCACGATGACCGGTGCGAAGTTCGACACCCAGGTGCTGGCGAACCTCATGTACGACCAGTCGTTCACCTTCGGCAACAACGGCCTCGGCTCCGCCATGGCCGTGTTCATCTTCCTGCTGGTGGTGCCGCTGGTCATCTTCAACATCCGGCAGATGGCCAAGAACCGGGAGGTGCGGGGATGACCGCCGCCGTCACCGACGTCGACTCCTCGACGCAGGCCGCCGACGCCGCGATGGGGGGCGGTCCGCGCGGCAGCGCGGCGACGTCCGCCCGCCGGATGCTCGGCAACCGCATCGGCAGCGCGATCGCGCTCGTCATCGCGGTGCTGTGGACCGTCCCCACGTTCGGGTTGTTCCTCAGCTCGCTGCGCCCGGAGCGTCAGATCAAGGGCACCGGCTGGTGGACGATCTTCGCCAACCCGGGCCTCACGCTGGAGAACTACGAGCAGGTGCTCGGCGGGTCCTCGTCGACGAACCTGTCGCAGTACTTCATGAACTCGTTGGTGATCTGCATCCCGGCGACGCTGCTTCCGCTGGCGCTGGCGATCATGGCGGCCTACGCGTTCTCGGTGCTGGAGTGGCGGGGCCGCGACGTCGTGTTCGTCGGCGTGTTCGCGCTCCAGATCGTGCCGCTGCAGATGGCGCTGATCCCGCTGCTGCGGTTCTTCAACGACACCGGTGCCGGCAGCGTGCTGCTGTACCTGCCGCTGTGGATCGCGCACACGATCTTCGCGCTCCCGCTGGCGATCTTCCTGCTGCACAACTTCATGTCCGAGGTGCCGCGGGACCTCGTCGAGGCCGCCCGGATCGACGGCGCGGGGCACGTCGCGGTGTTCTTCAGGATCATGCTGCCGCTGATGATGCCCGCGATCGCGAGCTTCGCGATCTTCCAGTTCCTGTGGGTGTGGAACGACCTGCTGGTCGGCCTCACCTTCTCGGGCGGGCAGCGGCTGATCCAGCCGCTGACGGCGGCGCTCGCGGCGCTCACCGGTGACCGCGGGCAGGACTGGCACCTGCTGACGGCGGGGGCGTTCGTCTCGATCGTCATCCCGCTGGTCGTGTTCTTCTCGCTGCAGCGCTACTTCGTGCGAGGGCTGCTGGCGGGCTCGGTCAAGGGCTGAGCCACCGGGCGGCGGGCCCGGGGCCGGTCAGAGGTACTGACCGGTCCCGTGGTCCGGCTCCGGCATCACGGGGTGCCGCTGCGCCGGCCCCGGCTGGCCGGGTGCGACACCGGGCGGCAGCGCCCGGCGCATCTCGAGCAGCTGGTTCTGCGCCGCCATCTGCTGGGCGACCAGCGCCGTCTGGATGCCGTGGAACAGGCCCTCGAGCCACCCGACCAGCTGGGCCTGCGCGATGCGGAGCTCGGCGTCGGACGGCGCCGCGTCGTCGCTGAACGGCAGCGTGATGCGGTGCAGCTCCTCGACGAGCTCGGGGGAGAGGCCGGACTCGAGCTCGTGGAGCGACCGCTCGTGCACCTCCGCCAGCCGCTCGCGGGCGGCCTCGTCCAGCGGCGCGGAGCGCACCTCCTCGAGCAGCTGCTTGATCATCATGCCCAGCCGCATCACCTTGGCGGGCTCCTCGACGGACTTCGTCGGGTCGTTGTTCGAGTCGTGGATGCCGATGCGGTCCGCACCCGCGACGACGATCCGCTGGCGAGCGCCGTCGTCGCCGGCCCCTGCGTCGGTCGTGCCGCCGGCGCCCTCGGACGTGCCCGGCTGCGGTTCCGGCGTCTCGGCTGTCTCGCTGCGTTCGGTCATGACCCCATCTTGCCAAGGACGACCGACGCGTCCCGGTCATGGGGGAGGGTCGTGCAGGTCCTAGGCTCGGCCGCATGAGATGGCTGGGAACACCCGCGCACGCACGGTGGCTCGAGCGGGAGGCGGACGCGTTGCTGGCGTTCGCGGCCGGCTCGGTGGTCGACGAGGGCTTCGGCTACCTCGACGCCGAGGGCGAGGTCGTGCCCGACGAGGGCGTGCACCTGTGGGTGACCTGCCGGATGATCCACGCGTTCTCGCTCGGCGTGCTGCTCGGCCGCCCGGGCGCGGCGTCGATGGTCGACCACGGGCTCGCGGCGCTCGCCGGCCCGCTCGCCGACGCCGAGCACGGCGGCTGGTACGCCCAGGTCGGCCCGCACGGCCCGATCGACGACCGCAAGGCCGCGTACGCCCACGCGTTCGTGGTCCTCGCGACCTCGAGCGCGACCGCGGCGGGCCGCCCGGGTGCGCGGGAGGCGCTGGACCGTGCGCTCGAGGTGTCGCTGCGGCACTTCTGGGACGACGAGGCCGGCATGGTCGTGGAGTCCTGGGACGCGGGCTTCACCGAGCTCGAGCCCTATCGTGGCGTCAACGCCAACATGCACACGGTCGAGGCGTACCTCGCGGCCGCCGACGTCACCGGCGACGACGCCTGGCTGGACCGGGCGCTGCGCATCGCGCAGCGGGTCGTCGTCGACCTCGCGCCGCAGCACGCCTGGCGCATCCCCGAGCACTTCGACGAGGCGTGGCAGCCGCTGCTCGACTACAACGCCGACTCGCCCGCCGACCCGTTCCGGCCCGCCGGCGCCACGATCGGCCACTGGCTCGAGTGGTCCCGGCTGGCGCTGCACGTCGTCGCGGCGCTGGAGGCGCGCGGCCGCGCCGTCCCCGAGGGGCTCGAGACCGGCGCGCGGTCGCTGTTCGAGGCCGCCGTCGAGGAGGGGTGGTCGGTCGACGGCGACGACGGCTTCGTCTACACGGTCACCTTCGAGGGTGCTCCGCTCGTGCGCGAGCGCATGCACTGGGTCGTCACCGAGGCGATCGGCGCGGCCGCCGCGCTGGGCCGGCGCACCGGCGAGGAGACCTACGACGCCTGGTACCGGCTCTGGTGGGAGTACGCCGCGCAGCACCTCATCGACGAGGAGCACGGTTCCTGGGTGCACGAGCTGTCGCCGTCCAACGAGCCGAGCGGGACCGTCTGGGAGGGCAAGCCCGACATCTACCACGCGATCCAGGCGACCCTCGTACCTCGCCTGCCGCTGGCGCCGTCGCTCGCCTCGGCGCTCGCGCAGGGCCTGCTCGACACCTGACCGGCGCGCCGGGCGCCGTCCCGGCCCGGGACGACCCGGCGCCCCCTACGATGACCGGTGGTGCACGACCATCGATCTGGAGGTGGCCGGATGGCGCTGCAGGACAGTCCCTTGGTGGCGTCGGTGAGGGACCTGGGGGTCCAGTTCGCCGACAACGACGTCGACATCACCGGGCAGGACGCGGTGAGCTCGGTGGAGCTCGACGACGGCACGACGTTCTGGATCTTCGGCGACACGATCGAGGGGCCGTTCGACTCGATCCGCGGCTTCGAGCTCACCGAGGTGCTGTCGAACACCGGCGCGGTGGTGCCGCTGCAGGACATCTCCGACGGCGTGCGCGAGTTCCGCTACATCACCGACGACACGGGCACGCGGGCGCGGCAGCTCATCGAGTTCGAGCCACCGGAGCACAAGTCGCGGCAGCGGCTGTGGGCGATCCACGGCGCGCAGGTCGACGGGCAGCTGTACCTCTACTACCACCGCATCACGATGGACCCCGAGGTCGACGTCTTCGAGACGTTCCAGCTCGACGGCATGGGGGTCGCGCGGGCGGGCCGGGACTGGCGCTTCGAGCGGCTGCGCGCGCCCGATGGCACCTACGAGTGGTGGAAGGGCGACGAGCCCGGCTTCGGCGTCTGGGTGCAGCGGCACGGCGAGCACCTCTACCTGTGGGGCTCGATCCAGCCGGAGGAGAAGTCGTTCGGCGACATGTACCTCGCGCGGGTCCGACCGGAGTCGATCGAGGACCTCTCCGCCTACGAGTACCTCGTCGAGGCCCCGACGCTCGAGCGCCCCGACGTGCAGCCGCGCTGGTCGAGCACGTTCACGCCGACCGCGTGCCTGTTCTCCGACGTCCCGAACGAGATGTCGTCCTCGTGGAACGAGCACCTCGGGATGTTCATCTCGCTGACGACGTTCCAGCGCGACAACATGCTGGTGATCCGCACGGCGCCGGAGCTGACCGGCCCGTGGAGCGAGCCGCAGGTGGTCTACCGGCCCGAGCGCACCCGCCCGGAGTCGCTGTACAACGCGGGCAAGGAGCACCCGGAGTTCGCGCGCGAGAACGGCAAGGTCACGTACATGACCTTCATCGACTCCTCGGTGTACCGGCCGCACCTGATCGAGATCACGTTCGCGTGACCGCCTGACGCCGGCGCGACGGCGGCCCGGGTCGCCGTCGCGCGGGTCACGCGTCGGAGAACGCGGCGAGCAGGCGCTCGACGGCGTCGCGGTCGCCCTCGACCTGTGCGCCGTCGCCCTCGGGCGGCAGGCCGTGGAGGTCGTACAGCATCCCGGCGAGCGCCGTCGACCCGGTGCGCAGGTGGGCGTCGGCGGCGGGGTGCGTGCCGCGGGCGATGCGCAGGCCGTCGTCGTCCCAGTCGAGCCGGTAGCCGTAGCGGGTGTCGGAGGGGCTGCGCTCGTCGTGCAGGTCGAGCTGGAGCCTCACCGGCGGCTCGGGCGGCTCGGGCGGTGCCATCGTCAGCATCGACTGCACGACGCCGTCGGGCGTGAGACCGCCGCACGTGGGTGGCCGGTCCGGCTGCCGGTGCGCCCAGCGGCCGAGCTCGTGCAGCGTGGGCTCGAGCTCGCGCGCCCACGGCGTGAGCCGGTACACGGCGACCGAGGCGGGCGGTGCGAGCACCACGCGCTCGACGAGGCCCGCGGCCTCCATCTCGCGCAGCCGCGTGGTGAGCACCGCGGGCGTGACGCCGCAGATGGCGGCCGACAGCTCCTTGAACCGCTTGGGCGCCAGCATCAGCTCGCGCAGCACCGGGTAGGTCCAGCGGTCGCCGATCAGCTCGACGGCGCGGGCGGTCATGCACGCGTCGCCGCACTCGGCGTAGGTCCGCTTGATCGGCATGCCCGGATGGTCTCACACTTACTATTGACCGACAACTGATCGCTATGTTTAGCATAGTGCATGGCGAATGACCTGGCGCTCGTGGAGGAGCGCGACGACGACGGCACGCATGCGGAGGGCGCCATGGCCGACCCGTTCACCGCGAACGTCGCCGACACGATCGGTGACCAGCGCGTCGGCCGCCGGCTGCCTCGGTTCCTGCAGCCCTTCCGGACGCGGGCGTACCGCCGGCTCGCGGTCGCGCTGGTGCTGTCCTCGTTCGCGAGCGGCGTGTGGATCGTGGCGCTGGTCTGGGAGGTCATCGGCATCGGCGGCAGCGAGGCCGACGTCTCGATGGTCGCGACGGCGTCCGCCGGCGGTCTGCTGATCCCCGCACTGCTGGCCGGTGTCGTGGCGGACCGGGTGCCGCAGAAGCTGATCCTGCTGGGCGTCGCCACCGTCGAGCTGCTCGGCATGGCCCTCGTGGCCACGCTCGCGCTCAACGGCCTCACGCAGGTCTGGCACCTGATGGCGGTCTCGTTCGCGACCGGTGTCGGGATGGCGTTCTACTACCCGGCCTACTCGGCCTGGCTGCCGGCGCTGGTGCCCGAGCAGGACCTCATGGCGGTCAACGGCTTCGAGGGCATGGTGCGGCCCGCGATCGGTCAGGCGTTCGGCCCGGCGGTCGCAGGTGCCGCGATCGCCGCGATGTCGCCCGGCGGAGCGGCCGCGATCGCGGCGGGCTCGGCCGCGCTCGCGCTGCTGGCGTTGCTGACGGTGCCGCTCACCCCGGTCCGTCGGGACCTGGCGGCCGACGAGGCGGGGACGCGCGCCGTCGCGCGGGCGTGGGCCGACGTCCGTGAGGGCTTCTCCTACATGGTCCGCACGCCCTGGCTGCTCGCGACGCTGCTGTTCGCCTCCGGGATGATGCTCGTGGTCATGGGCCCGCTCGAGGTGCTGACTCCGTTCCTCATCAAGGACGAGCTCGGCGGCGACGCCTCGAACCACGCGAACGTGCTCGCCGCGTTCGGGATCGGCGGCGCGGTGGCGTCGTTCGTCATGGGGTCGCTGCGGATGCCGCGCCGCTACCTCACGGTGATGAACCTGCTGTGGGGTGTGGCGTGCCTGCCGTTCGTGGCGTACGCGTTCGCGTCCCAGATGTGGGTGCTCGTGGTCGCGGGCTTCGTGCTCGGCGGCGTGTTCAGCGCCCCGATGGTCATCTGGGGCACGCTGCTGCAGCGGCGGGTGCCGCCCGCGCTGCTCGGGCGGGTCGCGTCGCTCGACTTCTTCGTCTCGGCCTCGCTGATGCCGGTGTCGATGGCGCTGGCCGCGCCGGTCGCCAACGCGATCGGTCTGCGCACCACCTTCCTGGTGGCCGGCCTGGTCCCCGTGGTGCTGGCGGTCGTCGCGATCGTCGCCGCGAAGCTGCCCGCCGACGAGATCGCGCACCCGCTCCGCGACGAGGAGGCGGGCGAGGAGGCCGGGCCGTCAGACGAGCCCGTGCTCGACGTCGAGGCCGAGGGCGCCGGCGCCTGACGCCGTCGGGACCGGGCGAGCAGAGCGTTCAGGGGAGGAGCAGGACCTTCCCGAACACCTCGCCGTCGGCCATCATGCGGTGCGCCTCGGCGGCCTCGACCAGCGGCAGCCGGTCCTGGACGACGGGGCGCACCTCGCCGCGGTCGAGGTAGCGCCAGGCGCGCTCGCAGAGGTCGGCGACGATCGCCGCCTTCTCCTCCGGCGGGCGGCGGCGCAGCACGGTGCCGTGGATGCTCAACCAGCGGGAGAGCACGCGGGACAGGTCGAGCTCGCCGGTGGTGCCCTTCTGCATGCCGATGACGACGAGGCGGCCGTGCGGGGCGAGCGCGCGCAGGTTGCGGTCGAGGTACTTGGCGCCGACGACGTCGAGCACCACGTCGACGCCGCGCTCGCCGGTGGCCTCGCGCGCCCGCTCGACGAAGTCCTCGCTGCGGTGGTCGATGCCGTAGGCGCCGAGCGCCTCGCAGCGGGCGACGCGCGCGGGGCCGCCCGCGGTGGTGAGCACGACCGCGCCGGTGGCGCGCAGCAGCTGGATCGCGGTCGTGCCGATGCCGCCGGAGCCGCCGTGCACGAGGACGGTGCGGCCGGTGTTGTCGGTGGCGGACAGGCCGGCGACGTGCACGAGGTTCGACCACACGGTCGCCATCGCCTCGGGAAGCGCGGCGGCGTCGACGAGCGAGACGCCGTCGGGCACGCGGAGCAGGGTGTCGGCGCGCGCGATCGCGTGGCTGGCGTAGCCGCCGCCGTCGAGCAGCGCGCACACCTCGTCGCCGACTCCCCAGCCGTCGACGCCCTCACCGAGGGCCGCGATGCGGCCGGAGACCTCGAGACCGGGGTGCTCGGCCGCACCGGGCGGCGGCGGGTGCAGCCCCTGGAGCTGGAGCAGGTCGGCGCGGTTGACGCCGGCCGCCGCGACCTCGACCAGCACCTCTCCCGGCCCGGGCTCGGGCGTGGGCAGGTCGGCCGGCGCGAGGCCGCCGTCGGGAGTGATGACCATCGCGCGCATGGTGACCAGCGTAGGCGGGCCGGGTCAGGTCCGCCCGGCCGTGCGGGCCCGCCACCCTGCCCGGACCGGGGGCTCCCCGACGACCGGTTGGTAGCCGTCGAGGTCCCACTCCAGGGTGCCCTCGCCGCCGGTGAGGTCGGGCAGCTGGTGCTGGAGCGCGTGCAGCCGGGCGGCGACCAGCCGAGCCTCCAGCCGGGCGAGCCCGCCCGCGCTCGTCTGGCGGGTGATGCCCGCGCCCCAGCGGGCCAGCAGCCGGTTGAGCGTGGGGGCGTCGGCGAGCGGGACCTCGAGCCGGATCCGCAGCACCGGCTCGCACACCCGGGTGCCGGCTCGGTCCAGCGCCTCGCGGGCGACCAGCGGCGTGACGTTGCGGTAGTCGGAGGCGGTGCTCGTGGGCCCGCGGCGCGACGGCGGCCCGTCGGCCACGCTGTAGGCGGCCTCGACCAGCGTGACGACGCAGTCGGTGACCGTCCACCCGTACCGCCCGTGCGCGAGCTCCTGCCGCACGTGGCGCTCGATCGTCGCGACGAACGTCTCGGCGCTCTTGTACAGGTACAGCGGCATGTCGCGCGCCGGCACCTGTGAGACGAGCCGCAGCCCCGAGCCCGGCGGGGCGGGCTCCAGACGCGGCCCGATCGTCGCCTGGTACGGGTTCTCCTCGGTGTTGAGGCGCAGCACCGCCTCGCCCGCCCGGCGCGGCCGCTCGACGTGGAGCACGCCCGCCTCGGAGAACGCGACGTCGATGCCGTGCTCCTCGGCCAGGGTCGTCGCGAGCACCTCCTGCTGGACGCGGCCGTAGAGGGAGACGGTCGGCCGACCGTCGTCGTCGACCCGCGCGGCGATCAGCGGGTCGGAGTCGGCGAGCTGGAGCAGGGCGGCGCGCAGCGCGGGCCGCTGGGCCGGCCGCACGGCCTCGACCGACGCCTCCAGGGTGGGCGGGGCGAACACCGCGGTGGTCGTGCGCCGGTGGGGGCCGAAGGTGTCGCCGACCCGCACGGCGGCGAGGCCGTGCAGCCGCCCGACCTGGCCCGCGGTGACCGCGGGGGTTCGCACCCAGGCGCCGCCGTCGAAGGTCTCGGTGGCTGCGATCGTGGCGTGACGCCCCTCGCCTAGGACGATGCGGTCCCGCGGCCGCACGGCGCCGCCGAACATCCGGACGTAGGCGATCTTCTCACCCGCGCCGCCCCGCTCGATCTTGAAGACCGTGCCCGACGGCGGCCCCTCCGTCGCGGGTGAGATCGCCGGGAGGTAGGTCACGATCCCGGTCATCAGCTCCGCGACGCCGGCGCCGGTCGCGGCCGAGCCCGCGTACACCGGGTGCAGCACGCCGGCGCGGGTCTGCGCGATCGCGACCCGCTGGAGGTCGGCTGCGCTGCGCTCGCGGCCCTCGCGTAGGCCGCGAGCACGCCGTCGTCGTGCTCGGCGAGCGCGAGCGTCTCGCGCTCCTGGAAGGCGGGGTCCTCGCGCGCGAAGCCGGCGAAGGACGCTGCGGCCGAGCCCAGCCCGACCGGTGTGCCGGTGACGAGCACGTCGGGCGTGAGGCGGCTGCGGACCTGCTCGAGGACGCGGGCGACGTCGGCGCCCGCGCGGTCGATCTTGTTGACGAACAGCAGGGTGGGGATCCGCTGGCGCTGGAGCGCGCGCATGAGGATCCGGGTCTGGGGCTGCACCCCCTCGACGGCCGAGAGGACCAGGACCGCGCCGTCGAGCACCCCGAGCGCGCGCTCGACCTCGGCGATGAAGTCCGGGTGGCCGGGGGTGTCGACGACGTTGACGGTGATGTCGTCGACCTGCAGCGCGACGACGGCGGCCTTGACCGTGATGCCGCGCCGTCGCTCGACGGCGAGGCTGTCGGTGCGGGTGGTGCCGGAGTCGACCGAGCCGGGCTGGTCGATGACCCCTGCGAGGTGCAGGAGCCGCTCGGTCAGGGTGGTCTTACCGGCGTCGACGTGGGCGAGGATGCCCAGATTGAGCGAACGTGCGGGCACGCGTGATCCCTTCGAGGTGGCGGAGCGGGACGAGGGCGTGCGTCGCTCGCATCGCTGTGCCTCCAGTCGGGATCGGGTGCGGGATCGGGAGCCGGGTCCGCGTGCTGGGTCCGGTGGTCGGCGACGCTACCCACCGGGTGCGCGCGGGAGCCACGGGGTTTCCCGCGGTCCGCAGCCCGACGCGGGTGCGCCACAATGGGTGCCGCCCGGCCTCGGCCGGGTACGGAGGGTTGACAGAGCGGCCGAATGTGGCGGTCTTGAAAACCGCTGAGGGAAACCTCCGGGGGTTCGAATCCCCCACCCTCCGCCGAGGAGGCGCGCTGGTCACAGGACGCGGCCGGGCGCGCACCGGCCCAGGTGCGGTACAGCGGCCCCACCGCCAGCCACCAGGCGCCGAGCTCGTACCGGGGTGCCCAACTCGTACGGTGCACGCTACGAGCTGGGCGCTGGCGTACGAGCTCGCCCACCCGGACCACAGGGGCAGGGCCGAGGGCAGGTGGGGGCCAGGGGACCAGCCCATGCGGTCCCGGTGCCGAGTTCGTGCGTCCGTGCCGAGCTCGAGCCGGGCCCGGCCCGAACTCGGCACGACCGCACGAACTCGGCGAGGACAGGGGACCGGTGCGCGCACCGCGGCGGAGCGGTCGGTGGGGCGCGGGGTGGGCGTGCGCGCCGCACCGGACGGGGCCCACCCGGGCTTCCACCCGGCGAGTTCGTGCGTCCGTCCCGAGCTCGTGCCGGGCCCGGCCCGAACTCGGCGCAACCGCACGAACTCGGCCACGACGGAGGGCCGGTGCGGTCAGCCGGTCCGCCAGGCCGTCCTGGGTGCTGGTTCCAGGATCTGAGACACCCCCGCCGTCCGACGGCTCAGGCCTCGGACCCGGGCGAGAGTAGGGCCGTCGCCGGGGCGGTGACGCGCTCTGGTGCGCACCGGCCCCGGCGTCGGCATGTCAGGCCCCGTGACGGCGACCCCGCCTGGGCGCCGTCCCATCGATCCAGGAGAACCACCATGAACGCACGCCGCAGCACGATCGTCACCGCGACCGCCGTCGGGGCGATGCTGCTGATGTCGGCGTGCGGCGGTGGTGGCGGCAGCGACGCCGAGCTCGGCACCGAGGAGAACCCGGTCCAGCTGGGCGTCGTCGGCGCGAGCGAGCCGTACTGGGCCGTCTACGAGGAGGCGGTCGAGGCCGAGGGCATCGCGATCGACATCATCGACTTCACCGACTACAACCAGCCCAACCCGGCGCTGAGCGAGGGCGAGCTGGACGTCAACCAGTTCCAGCACATCATCTTCCTCGCCAACTACAACGTGCAGGCCGGTGACGACCTCGTGCCGATCGGCTCGACGGCGATCTACCCGCTGGGGCTGTACTCGACCCAGTACGACAGCGTCGAGGACATCCCCGACGGCGCCGAGGTCGCCGTCCCCAACGACGACACCAACCAGGCGCGCGGGCTGCTCATCCTGCAGCAGGCCGGGCTCATCACGCTCGCCGACGGCGGCAGCCCGTTCTCGACGGTCGCCGACGTCGACGAGGCCGCCTCCCGCGTCACGGTGACGGCGCTCGACGCCGCCATCACGGCGTCGTCGCTGCCCGACGTCGCGGCCGCGATCATCAACAACGACTTCATCGCCGACGCCGACCTCACGCCCGAGGACGCCATCGCGCAGGACGACCCGACCGACCCCTCGGCGTTCCCGTACATCAACATCTTCGCGACGACGGCCGACAACGCCGACGACGAGGTGCTCGCCCAGCTGGTCGAGATCTACCAGAACACCCCCGAGGTGCAGGAGGGCGTGCTGGAGGCCGCCGGCGGCGCCGCGGTGCTCACCCAGACGCCCGTCGAGGACCTGCAGGCCAGCCTCGACGAGGTGCAGGCGGAGATCGAGTCGCGCTAGTGCCCCACATCAGCCTGGTCGACGTCACCAAGACGTTCCCCGCGCGGCGGCGCGGGGAACGTCCGGTGACGGCCGTCGACGGCGTCACCCTCGACGTCGAGCGGGGTCAGGTCTACGGGATCATCGGCTACTCCGGCGCGGGCAAGTCCACCCTCGTGCGGCTCGTCAACGGCCTCGAGCCGGTGACGTCGGGCTCGGTGCTCGTCGACGGCGTCGACATCACCACGCTGCGCCCGCGCGAGCTGCGCCGGGTGCGGCAGGGCATCGGCATGGTGTTCCAGCGCTTCAACCTGCTGCGCTCGCGCACGGTGGCGCGCAACGTCGCCTACCCGCTGGAGGTCGCCCGGGTCCCGCGCGCGCAGCGGCAGGCGAAGGTCGCCGAGCTGCTGGAGTTCGTCGGGCTCACCGAGCACGCCGACGCCTACCCCGAGCAGCTCTCGGGCGGGCAGCAGCAGCGGGTCGGCATCGCGCGGGCGCTCGCCGCCGACCCGAGCATCCTGCTCGCCGACGAGGCCACCTCCGCGCTCGACCCCGAGACCACCGAGGAGGTGCTCTCGCTGCTGGGCCGGGTGAACTCCGAGCTCGGCGTGACGATCGTCGTCATCACCCACGAGATGGAGGTCGTCACCCGGATCGCGCACCGGGTCGCGGTCATGGAGGCCGGCCGCGTCGTCGAGGAGGGCCCCACCTACGACGTGTTCACCGCGCCCCGCACCGAGACCGCGAAGCGGTTCGTGCGGACCGTGGTGCGGGCGCTGCCGGAGGGCGAGGAGCTCGCCGCGCTGCGCGCCCGCCACGAGGGCCGCCTGCTCACGATCTCCTTCACCGACGAGGCCGCGTCGCAGGCGCGCGTGTTCGGCGCGCTCGCCCGTGCCGGGGTGGACTTCCACCTCGTGCACGGCGGCGTCGACGACATCCAGGGTCGCGTCTACGGGCTGCTGACGATCGCCGTCGACGGCGACGACGCGGCCATCCGAGACGCGCTCGCCCAGGTCGGCCCCGGCGTCACGGTCACCGAGGCGACCGCCGAGCCCGCCGAGCCCGCCGGCCCCGCCGAGGGAGGTGAGCGCGATGGATGAGGTCGTCGAGATCCTCCCGGACCTGCTCGAGCAGACCGGGATCATGCTGCAGATCGTCGGGCTCGGCATGCTCTTCGGCGGCGCCGGCGGGCTCGTCGTCGGCACTGCCCTCTACGTGACCCGGCGCGGCGGCATCCTCGCGCAGCCGGTCGTGTGGTGGCTGCTGAACACCCTCGTCAACGTGTTCCGGCCGATCCCGTTCATCATCTTCATCGCGGCGCTGCAGCCGCTGGCGAGGGTCGTCGTCGGCAAGGGCATCGGCACCGACGCGGCGATCTTCGCGATCGCGCTCGCGGCGACGTTCGGCATCGCGCGCATCGTCGAGCAGAACCTCGTCGCGCTCGACCCCGGCGTCATCGAGGCGGCCCGCGCGATGGGCGCGGGGCCGTGGCGGATCATCCGCACGGTCGTGCTGCCGGAGGCGCTCGGGCCGCTGATCCTCGGCTTCACGTTCGCGGTCATCGCGGTCGTCGACATGTCCGCCGTCGCCGGCCTCGTCGGTGGCGAGGGCCTGGGCAACTGGGCGATCACCTACGGCTACCGGCAGTACAACCCTGTGGTGACGTGGTCGGCGCTCGCGGTGATCGTCGTCATCGTGCAGCTGATCCAGGTGCTCGGGAACACGCTGGCGCGCAAGGTGCTGCGCCGCTAGCACCTCAGGGTTCGGTGACCAGCCCCAGCTCGAGCATGAAGTCGAACGCGACGTCGGCCGGCATCTCGCCGCCCTCGTCGACCCGCAGGTTGAGCTCGCGCATCCGCTCGTCGGTCAGCTCGTCGCTCAGCATCGTGAGGATCTCCTCGAGCTGGGGGTAGGTCTCGAGCGTCTCGGTGCTGACGACGGCGGCCCCGTTGTAGGCGGGGAAGTAGCCGAGGTCGTCCTCGAGGACGACGAGGTCGAGGCTGTCGATGCGGCCGTCGGTCGTGAACACCTCGCCGAAGTTGCAGGTGCCGCGGTCGGTCGCGGTGTAGACGGCGCCGGTGTCGAAGATCCGGATGTTGTCGTCCGGCACGCCGTCGGAGGCGCCGCGCGGGATCCCGTAGGTCTCGAGCATCGGCCCGAGACCGTCGGCGCGGGAGTTGAACTCGGCCTCGACGCAGAAGGTGCGGTCCTCGACGGGCAGCTCGGTGATGTCGCTGAGCGTCGAGATGCCGCCGAGCTCCTCGACGGCCTCGGCGCGCACCGCGAAGGCGTAGGTGTTGTTGAGCGGCGCCGGCGGCAGCCAGGTGAGGCCGTTCTCGGCGTCGGCGTCGCGGACCGCCTCCCACTGCTCCTGCTGGTCGGGGATGCCCTCCTCCTGGCCGAGGTAGGTGAGCCACGCGGTGCCCGTGTACTCGATCGTCACGTCGGCCTCGCCGGAGAGCATCAGCTCCCGCACCGGCACGCTGCCGGGCACGTTCGTCAGGTCGGTCACGGTGAAGCCGGCGGCCTGCAGCGCGATGACGACCATCTTCCCGAGGATGAGCTGCTCGGTGAAGTTCTTGCCGGTGACCGTGATCGACGCGCCCTCGGGCAGGTCGGGGATCTCCTCGATGAGGCCGGGTGCGCTCTCGGGCGTGTACGCCGTCGCGGGCTGCAGGCCGCAGGCCGCGACCAGGCCGACGCCGAGGAGCGCCAGGCTCGCGCCCCAGCGGCGCCGGCGGGTGCCGGTCCGGGTGGGCGGTGTCGTCGTCGTCATCACATCCCCTTCGGGCGGGCGACGTGCTCGACGACGCGGCCGACCCAGTCGATCAGGAGGGCGAGCAGGGCGGTCATCACGGCACCGGTGACCAGCACCCGCAGCTCGTACAGGTTCACGCCGGTCGTGATCAGCAGCCCCAGCCCGCCGCCGTTGATGAAGCTGGCGAGCGCCGCGGTGCCGACGAGCAGCACCAGCGCGGTGCGCACGCCCGCGAGCATGACCGGCACCGCCAGCGGCAGCTCGATGCGGAACAGCACCGCGCGGGCGGTCATGCCCATGCCGCGGCCGGCCTCGACGAGCCGCTGGTCGACGCCGCGGATACCGATCATCGTGTTCCCGAGCACCGGCAGCGCGGCGTAGAGCACGAGCGCGATGATCGCGGCCCAGAAGCCGTTCGGCAGGAACGGCGCCGCGGCGATGAGCACGATGAGGCCGACGGCGGGGGCAGCCTGCCCGAAGTTCGCGACCGCGAGCACCGGGCCGGCGGCGCGGCGCATCGGGCCGCGGGTGAGCAGCACCCCCAGCGGCACCGCGATCGCGAGCACGATGACGGTGCTGACGGCGGTGAGCCACAGGTGCTGCCCGAGCAGCTGCAGCAGCGAGTCCGGGTTGAGCGTCTCCCGCTCGACGGCGGTGAGGTCGGCGGTGACCAGCCAGATCACGAGCGCCGCGCCCGCCGCGAGCAGGGCGGCGACCTGAACCAGCAGCGGCCGCCAGGGGCGGAGCGCGGAGTCGGCGGCGGTGGGTTCGGCGAGCGCCTCAGCCATCCTGCGCCACCTCGTCGCCGGTGCCGTCGTCGCTGCCCGCGTTGGTGCCGACCGGGGCGTCGGCGAGGTCGTCGCTCGCGCTGGCGCGCACCGCGCGGATCGCGTCCATGACCTCCTCGATCGTGATGACGCCGGCGAAGGCGCCGCGACGGCCGGTGACCAGGGCCGCGCCGGCGTTGGAGACGAGCATCTCGTCGAGAGCGTCGTTGAGCGTCGCGCCGGAGCCGATGACGGGGGTGCGCTCGTCGGCCTCGGCGGGGATCGTCGCCATCCGCGACAGCGCGCGGCGCGACGGCCACGACAGCGGGCGGTCGCGCTCGTCGAGGACGACGACGTGCCCGTGCCCGGCCTTCTCGACCTTCGCGAGCACCTCGGCGGCGTCGTCGCCCGGGCGGGCGGTGATCGCCTCCTTGAGGTCGACGTCGCGCACCCGCTGCAGCGCGAGCTGCTTGATGCCGGCGCCGGAGCCGATGAACGACTCGACGAACTCGTCGGCGGGCTCGGCGAGGATCCGCTCGGGGGTGTCGTACTGGACGATCTGGGCGCCCTCGCGGAAGACGACGATCCAGTCGCCGAGCTTGACCGCCTCGTCGAAGTCGTGGGTGACGATGACGATCGTCTTGCGCAGCTCCTGCTGGATGCGGATGAGCTCGTCCTGCAGCCGCTGCCGCGTGATCGGGTCGACGGCGCCGAACGGCTCGTCCATGAGCAGCACCGGCGGGTCCGCGGCGAGCGCACGCGCCACCCCGACGCGCTGCTGCTGCCCGCCCGAGAGCTCCTTGGGGTAGCGGTCGCGGTAGGTGTCGGGGTCGAGCGAGACGAGGTCGAGCAGCTCGGTGGTGCGGTCGGCGATGCGCTGGGCGTCCCAGCCGAGCATCTTCGGCACGATCGCGATGTTCTGCGCCACCGTCATGTGCGGGAACAGGCCACCGGCCTGGATGACGTACCCGATCCGCCGGCGCAGCTGGTCGCCGTCGATCGCCGTGACGTCCTCGTCGCCGAGGACGATCCGGCCCTCGGTCGGCTCGATGAGCCGGTTGATCATCTTCAGGGTCGTGGTCTTGCCGCAGCCGGACGGCCCGACCAGCATGACGACCTGACCGGCCGGGATCTCGAGCGTGACGCCGTCGACCGCGGGGGTCGACTGCCCGGGGTAGCGCTTGGTGACGCCCTCGAGGCGGATCGACTTGCCGGTGATCTGGCTCTCGTCGCGGTCCTCCGCGACGGCGGTGGTCTCAGGCACGGATACCTTTCGGGGTGGTCAGCCGCCCGAGGGCGACGAGGGCGAGGTCGAGGACGAGGGCGAGCAGGATCACGCCGACGACGGCGGTGACGATCGACTCCGTGGCGCCGGCGCCGCCCATGCGGGACAGGCCCTGGAAGATGAAGCCACCGAGGCCGGGGCCGAGCACGTAGGCGGCGACCGCGGCGACGCCCATGACCATCTGGCCGGAGATGCGCACGCCGGAGAGGATCACCGGCCAGGCGATCGGCAGCTCGACCTGCCAGAACGTGCGGAACCTGCTCATGCCGATGCCGCGCGCGGACTCCACGAGGGCACGGTCGACCCCCGCGAGCCCCACGACGGCGTTTCGCAGCACCGGGAGCATCGCGTAGAAGACGACGACCACGACCGCCGGTGCCACGCCGAACCCCAGCGGCGCCACCATGAGGCCGATCAGCGCGAACGAGGGGATCGTGAGGCCGATCGCGGTGACGCCGTTGGCGAGCGAGCTGGCGGTGCCGTTGCGGTAGACGAGGGCGGCGATGCCGACCCCCAGGACGGTCGCGATGACCAGCGACTGCGCGACCAGGCTCAGGTGCTGGACCGAGGCGAACGCGATCTCGTCGAAGCGATCGCCTACGAACTCCCACATGCGTGTACTGACCCCATCGGTTGCGTATCTGTCGGTCTCGTTCGGTCGCGTCTCGGCGATGTCGCCGTGCGCGACTCGCGCGTCCGACGGCCACAGCACGGTATCGATCAGGTCAAGGACTGTCCATCCGAGTGCCGGGGGTCGGGGACGAAACGGTTCGATCCGGGTGGCGGGCGCCGTCGGGGTCGGGGGGAAGGCCGATGGGTCGCCGAGTTCGTGCCGTCGTGCCGAGTTCGGGCCGGGCACGGTCCGAACTCGGGAGAACCGCACGAGCTCGACGACGGGGGCCGGACCTCGGCTCCGCGGCGGGCGGGGGTGTGTCGGGTGAGGGGAGGGGTGTCAGCGCAGGACGGTCGTGCCGAGCACCTCGAGGGCGCGCGCGACGCCGTCCTCCTTCCGGGCTCGGGCGGCGAGCTCGGTGGCGCGCGCCCGGGCGGCGGTGGCGGCCGCGAGCTCGCGCATCCGGGTGGCGAGGGCGGCGACGGTGAGACGGTTGAGCGGCAGCGGCGCGGGGCCGAGGCCCTCCTCGTGGACGCGGCGACCCCAGTAGGGCTGGTCGGCGATGTGTGGCACGGCGGTCTGCGGGACACCGGCGAGGAGGGCGGTGTGGGTGGTGCCGGCGCCGCCGTGGTGGATGACGCCGGCGACCCGGCGGAACAGCCATGAGTGCGGTGCGTCGCCGATGCCGAAGGCGTCGCCGTCGGGGCCGAGCAGGTCGGTGCCGGAGAGCAGGAGCCGGACACCGGCGGCGCGGGCGGCGGCGACGGCGACCTCCCGGATGCGCTCCGGCTGCACGATCGACAGGCTGCCGAAGCCGAGGTAGAGCGGCGGGTCGCCGCCGTCGAGGAAGGTCGCGAGGTCGGCGGGCGGCGAGTAGCCGTCGGGCTCCTCGATGCTCCAGGGGCCGGTGACGGTGACAGTGCTCGGCCAGTCGGCCGGGGTGGGCACGAGCACGGGGCTGGCCCCGAGGACGGCGGGGACGGTGCCGAGGGTGCGCAGGAAGCCGCGGGGGCCGGTCTCCGGCATGCCGAGCTCGCGGCGCACGATCTGGCCCGCCTGGGTGATGGACCGGGAGAGCAGCCAGTGGCCGATGCGGGTGCGGGAACGGTTGAAGACGCTGGTGCGGGGGTTCTGGGCGGTGAGGCCGGCGCGGCCGTCGGCGGTGGGGTGGAACGGGCACAGCAGCGCGGTGGCATGGGCGGCGCCGTCGTGGGCAGCGATCGAGGCGATGGCGTCGACGGTGAGGATGCCGCTGATGAAGAGGTCCGCCGTCCCGCGCAGGGCGAGGAGCCCGTGGGCGAGGGATTGTGCGAGCTCGGTGTAGACGCGGCGCATGTGGCGCAGCTCGCGGAAGGGCCGGCCGGCGGAGTCGACGATCCACGCCCGCCCCGCCTCGGTGCGCATCTGGTCGGCGATCGAGACCTCGAAGGCCGTGAAGCCGAGCCCGTGGTCGGTGACGAGGGATCGGGCGTCGACCGACGCAGCCACCGTCACCTCGTGCCCCGCCGCCGCCAGCCCCTGCGCCAGCGGCACCAGCGGCTGCACGTCGCCGCGCGAACCCCCGGCCACCACCGTCACCCGCATGCCCGCCACGATAGGAGCCGGTCGGCTCGCCGCCCAGAGGCGCTTTGCCCGTCGCGCCAGACGTTGGGTACCCTAGGTACCGCTAGGAGACGTCGCATAGTCAGGTCTAGTGCGCATCCCTGCTAAGGATGTGAGCCCGCAAGGGCTCCGTGGGTTCAAATCCCACCGTCTCCGCCGAAGAGGTCGAGCCCGCCCCGCGATTGTCGGGGCGGGCTCGATGTCGTTGGGCACCTGACAACGGGCGGGATGTGGGAGGAGCCAAGCGGCCTGCGACGGACGAGCCGGCCGCTGTGCGACGGCGTCCCACCGTCTCCGCAGCGAAGCCCCGGTTCCCTGATGGAAATCGAGGCTCTTCGTTGCAGGACGCGGGTCCCCACGTGGCGGCTCGGCGTCCGGGGTGGGCGGACGCAGCACGTCACGCGAGGGCGTACAACCCCTCCCCGCCGCTGGCCTGCACCAGCGCTTCGAGGTAGAAGTAGTCGCCCCACGCCGTGGACTCACGGAGGCCGCGACCGGCCGGGTAGTGGTAACAGCTGTACTCGATGAGACCCTGCTGACCCTTGCGAGCGTCGGTAACAGCTGCTTCGGTGACGAGAGAGGTGAGCGACTTCAGCGCCTTGCCCCGCACCTCGTTCCGCGTCGTCTCGGCCACCGTGCTGTCACGCGTCAGGTACAGCGCGCCGGAGACCGCGATCGCGGTAGCTGAGGCGTCGGGGATCGTGTCCGCTCCCTGCGGCATCACGAAGTCCCACGGCGCGAGGCCTGACGGCAGGCTGTTGTCGAAGAAGCGCAGGGCGAGCTCGGCCGCTCGAGTGGCGTAGTCGGGCTCGTCGAGGTGATGCGAAGCGAGAGCGAGCCCGTAGATCGCCCATGCCTGCGCCCGCGCCCACGCGGAATCGTCGTGCGCGCCCTGGAGCGTCGTGCCGCCGATCGGCTCTCCAGTGTCTGGCTCGAGCTCGAACGCGTGGTAGAGCCAGCCATCGGCTCGCGCGAGATGGCGGACCGAGGTGTGCACATGTGCCCGAGCGACCTCGAGATACCGTGCCTCGCCGCTCGCTCCGTACGCCCAGTAGAGCAACGGGACCGTCATCAGGGTGTCGGCGATGAATCGCCCGGGCGGGCCGTCGTTTCCTGCGGCCCACGGCGTCGCGATGCCGGATGAGTCCGACCAGCCGTGCGCGCGGATGAACCCGCCTACCTCGTTGAACCGACCGGCAAGGATGTCGGCAGCACGTAGCGCAACCGCCCGTGCAGCGTCGTCGTCGGTCCGCCGTGCCGCCACCGCCGCGCCGAGGAAGTACTGGAACCCGGCATCGTGATCGAGACGGCCGGCGCGCTCGTCGAGGTACGCCGCCAAGCGCTGCTGCGCATGCGCTGCGCCCTCCATCAGTGCCGCCTCCGGACGCACGCTGTCCGCCAGGTGGAGCTGGCCCGGCCAGAACCCCGCCGACCATGGCAGCTCCTCCTGCGGCGACGTGGCGTAGACGAGGTTCTCGCTCACGTACGGGAAGCATGCTCGAAAATCCGCCAGGCCCAGGTGGATGTGCTCGAGGGCACGGTCGATGGCGTCGTCGACTGCGACGGATACTTGACACATAACTGATATCTCATATCCAATAGCCCCGACACGTCAAGGGAGGACATGTGAGGCAGCCGCTGTCACAGCAGGCCGAGAGCCGCATCCGAGAGCTGATTCTGGAGCGTTCGCTGCGGCCGGGGGACCCGCTGCCCTCGGAGGGTGAGATCGCTCGGTTGCTCCAGATGAGCAAGCCCTCGGTTCGTGAGGGTGTCCGCCGCCTCGAGACTCTCGGTGTCGTCGAGGTGCGCCACGGCCTCGGTTTGTTCGTCGGGACCCTCTCGCTGGACCCGATCGTCAAGCACCTTCCCTACACCCTCGCGGCCGACAACGTCCCCCTCGCCGAGCTGCTTCAGGTCCGCCAGTCGCTGGAGTCCGGACTCATCGCCGACGTGATCCCGCTCAGCACCCCGGCCTGGCTCGACCGGCTGGACGGTCTCGTGGAGCGGATGCACGAGACCGCCACCGAGGCAGGCGTCGACCCCGCCGTCGACCAGCAGTTCCATCTCGCGTTGTTCGAGCCGCTCGGCAACCGCCTCGTGCTGCAGCTGATCGACGTGTTCTGGCAGGCCTTCACTCGCGCTTCGGAGAGCCAACCGCGCACCGCACGCCACACGGCCGACGATCACGCCGCGATCGTCGACGCTGTTCGCGCGCAAGACCCGGTCGCCGCAGCACGCGCGGTCCGCGAGCACTTCGCCGATATCGAGATGGCGGTCGGCACCCCGGCTCAGCTCCAGTCGCAGCAGGAGGCGGCCTCATGATCCCGGCCGGCGTCTTCGCCGCCACGCTCGTCGGATATGCCGACGACGGCGCTCTCGACCTCGATCGGACCGGGGCGCATTACGCCCGGCTCCGTGAGCGGGGTATCGACGGCCTGTTCGTCGGCGGGACGACAGGTGAGTCGTTCCTGCTCGATCGTGACGAACGAGCCGCGATCATCGAGCACGCCGACGCCACACTGGGCGACTTCCCCTGGATCGCGCACGTGGGGTCGATGGACACCACTGCGACGATCGAGCTCACCCGTCTGGCTGACCAGACGGGCGCGGCGGCGATCGCGGTGATCACGCCCGTCTACTTCGCGCTCTCGGCCCGCGAGCACGCAGAGCACTTCCGCGCCGTCGGGCGCGAGACGAGCAAGCCGTTGATCGCCTACCACATCCCGGCGCGCTCGGGCGTGCAGCTCGGTCCGGACTTCTTCGCCGACCTCGCCGCGGAGGGCGTTCTCGCGGGCCTCAAGTACTCCTCGACCGACCTGTACCCGATGGTCGAGGTGATCCGCCGTGCTCCCGAAGGCTTCGCCGTCTACAACGGCTCCGACGAGGTCCTGACCGGTGGGCTAGCACTAGGTGCGATCGGCGGGATCGGATCCACCTACACCGTGCTTCCGGAGACCTACGCGGCCATCTATGCAGCCGCGGCGGCCGGAGACCTGACCGCAGCGCGCGCGCACCAGGTTCAGGCGAACACGCTGGTCGAACAGCTGCAGCGCCACAACTTCCTCGCATTCCTGCGCGCACTCATCGAACGCGACGGCGTCGACCTCGGCCCCAGCCGCGCACCGCTGCTCGCTCTCGACGAGGACGAGGCCGCCGAGGTGCGCGAGTGGGCGCAGCGCCACGCCGACCTCCTAGCCGCCGGCCCGCGATCGCCAGCCACAACCACGACCTGACCACAGACCATCAGGGAGGAACGATGATGTCCCACACCCGACGTTTTTCACGCCGTCAAGCACTGATGATCGGCGTCGCGGGAGGCGCCGCGACCCTGACCGCCTGCACCGGAGGCGGGCTGGGTGACGGCAGCTCGCAGAGCGACGATGAAGGTGGGGACGGCTCGGGCGGCTCGCTCGAGATCGTCTGGCCCGGTACGTCCGATCCGGAGATCGCCGTCGCCGAGGAGTTCGGTGCCGCGATGGCCGAGCAGGGCATCGAGATCGAGTTCAACTTCCTGTCCTGGGCCGACATGCAGCAGCAGCTGGCCGTCCGGATCCAGGCCAATGATGTCCCGGACATCACGATGACGCAGGACGTCACCGACCTGGTCGGGCTCGGAGCGCTGGAGCCGCTCGAGGGCTACCTCGAGGACTCGGCGGTCGACACGACCTTGTTCAGCCCTGGTTCCCTGGAGTACTCCACGATCGACGGCAAGCTGTACTCCCTGCCCTACCTGGCGCAGGCGTTCACCCTGATCGTGAACGAGCCGATGCTCGCCGAGGCGGGCTTCGCGCCGGAGGAACTCCGGACATGGGACGACGTCGTCGCGGCTGCGGCCGCGATGACCGACGGCGACCGGTACGGCTTCGCCTGCCCGCTCGGCAACCCTCGGTTCGCCTTCCGCGTGCCTCTGACCATGGGGTACTCGAACAACCTCAACCTCGGCGACCCTGACCCGGCCGCCGAGCAGCGGTGGTTGGAGCTGCTCGACCACCTCGTGGCACTCCAGCCCTACCGCCCGGCGGCGGATGTCGCCTGGGACTACCCGGAGATGTGGCAGGCGTTCGCGAACGGGCAGGTGGGCATGATCGTCGCGGGGACGTACTTCTCGGCGAACGTCCAGCCGCTCAACCCCGAGGCGCTCGAGACAGCCGTCAGCATGCCCTACCCGGCAGGCCCGTCGGGCGAGGCGCTGGCACCGGTCTCCAATGCCGGTTATGCGATCTTCTCCGGCTCCTCCAACAAGGAGCTCGCCTGGACGGTGCTCCAGGAGCTGGCGAGCCCGGAGTGGACCGCGCGACTGGCCGCCGTGGTCAACACGCCGGCGCGAGCCGACGTGACCATCGACGACATGGCCGATGCGGTCGCCGAGGTGTATCCCGACGCCGTCGAGGGCCGTCTCACCCAGCTCGAGAACGACATGGCGGTGATCCAGACGAGCGGGACTCCGCTGAAGCAGATCGTGGGGCAGCCCGAGATGGAGGCCGAGGTGCAGGAGGTCCTGCTCGACCTCCTCGACGGATCGATCGAACGAGACGAGGCCTACGGCCTGCTGATCGAGCGGCTCGGCGCGATCGCCGACGGCTGACCGGGAGACACACGTCATGACCGAGGCCGTCAGCGCAGCGATCGGCACCGGAGGTCGCGGTGCCGGCCGGGTACGCGGCAGGACGGGCGCGTGGATGCGCGGACAGGGTTTCTGGCTCGCGCTGATGTCGCCGGTGCTGCTGTTCCTGATCGTCACCCAGTTCTGGCCGCTCGTCGACACGAGTCGGATCAGCGTGTTCGACTACCAGCCGACCCGCTCGCCCGACAGCACCTTCGTCGGGGTCCAGAACTACGTCGACCTGTTCGTCAACGACCGCAGGTTCTGGATCATCACCCGGAACAGCTTTCTGTGGATGCTCGGCTCGACCGCGGTCCAGGTCGTCGTGGGCACTGCGGGGGCGCTGGTGCTGAACATGAACCTGCGGCTCCGTGGGCTTTGGCGCGGTCTGATGATGGTGCCGTGGGTGACCCCGGTCGTGGTCGTCGCGATCATCTGGCGGTGGATGTTCGACGGCGGCGAGAACGGCCTCGTCAACTATTACCTCGGTCAGGCTGGACTGCTCTCCGACCCGCTCGTGTGGCTGAGCTCCGACGTATGGGTCTGGCCGGTCGTGCTGCTCGCCTCCACCTGGAAGGGCACGCCGTTCGTCATCCTGCTGGTTCTCGCTGGGCTGCAGTCGCTTCCCGGTGAGCTGATCGAGTCTGCTCGCGTAGACGGTGCCGGGGCGTTCAAGCGGTTCCGGTACGTGGTGCTCCCGCACCTGCGTCCCACGCTCGCGGTGACCACGCTCATCGCACTCGTGACGGTGTGGTTCAAGTTCGAGCTGATCTGGGCGCTCACGACCGGAGGGCCGGCGTTCGCGACGACGATCTTGCCGATCTACGTGTTCACACAGGCGTTCCGCGACTTCAACTTCGGGATGGCCGGCGCGGTGGCCACGATCGCGATGCTCACGCTGCTGACGGTCGTCGGTGTGCTCGGGCTTCTCACCCGGCTTCGTAAGGAGGGCTCCTCGTGAGCGACGTCCGCGTGCGGCGCGCGGTCGCCTCGGTCGCGGGCCGCTACAGCGCGGTCCTCGCCCTGATGCTGTTCCTGCTGCTACCGGCGATCTGGCTGGTGCTGTCCTCGCTGCGGCCGAACCGCGAGATCTTCACCTCCATGCCGTCGTGGTCTTTCCTGGGGCTCACGCTCGACAACTACGAGTGGGCGCTGTCGGAACGCGGCATGGGCATGGTGCAGCTGTTGGCCACCACCTTGTTCGTGTGTGCGGCAACGGCCGTCCTGACGGCCGTGTTCGCCATGCTCGCAGGGTACGGCCTCGCGCGCTACCAAGGGGTCGGGGCCCGCGCCGCGGTGGTCATCCTGCTGCTGGCGCAGATGATCCAGGGCCCGATGATCTTGATCCCGTGGTACTCCGTCACCGCGCAGCTGGGTTTGCTCAACACCCGGACCGTGCTGATCCTGATCTACCAGACGATCACCCTGCCGGCTGCGGTCTGGCTCATGTCGAGCTTCTTCCGGCGCATCCCGCAAGAGCTGGAGGAGGCGGCAGCGATCGACGGCGCAGGCCGGCTGCGCACCCTGGCTCAGGTGGTGCTGCCGATCGCGATGCCTGGGGTCGCCGCAGTGACGATGTACGCCTTCATCCTGGCGTGGAACGATTACCAGTACGCACTGACGCTGACCTCGAGCCGGACCACCAAGACGGTGCAGGTGGGCATCGCCCAGGTCATGGAGAGCCTCGGCGCGACGAACTGGGGCGGGATCATGGCCTCAGGGGTGCTCGCGATCGTGCCCGTGGTCATCGTGTTCGCGCTGGTCCAGAAGACCTTGATCTCCGGACTGACCGCGGGAGCGGTCAAGGGATGAGCAGTATGGTCCGACACCCGATGGTGACCCTGTCCTCCGGCACGCAGGTGCCCATGACCTCGTTCGGGACGTCGCAGCTGCGCCCGGACGAGGTGCGCCCGGCGATCGCGGCCGCCGTTGCCGCCGGGTACCGGCTGGTGGACACCGCGGCCAGCTACCGCAACGAGATCAGCGTGGGCGAGGCGATTCAAGCGCTGCCCGAGGCGGACGAGGTGATGGTCTCGACCAAGATCCGCGGCCCGGCGCATGGCTATGACTCCACGATCCGTGCCGCGCACGAGAGCATGGAACGGCTGCAGCGCCAGCATCTCGATGTGCTGCTGATCCACTGGCCGCTACCAACGGTCGACAGATACGTCGACACCTGGCGTGCGCTGCAAACCCTTCGTGACGAAGGCCTCGTGAGCACGATCGGTGTGTCGAACTTCCTTCCGGAGCACCTGCAGCGCCTGTACGAGGAGACCGGCGAGTGGCCTGCGCTCAACCAGATCGAGTGCCACCTGCAGAACTGGCGGCGCGAGGAGGTCGCCTTCCACGCCTCGACCGGCATCCGTACCCAGGCGTGGAGCCCGCTGGCCAAGGGCGGGGACGTGCTCGAGCACGAGGCAGTGCTCGCCGCCGCTCGCCGGACCGGGCGTACCCCGGGCCAGGTGGTGCTGCGGTGGCACGTCCAGCGCGGTGTCCTGCCCGTACCGAAGTCAGCCACGCCCAGCCGGATCGCTGAGAATGCCGCGATCACCGACTTCGAGCTCACTGATTCGGAGATGACCTCGTTCGAGGTCCTCGACGTGGGGATCTGGCTCGGCCCGGACCCCAGGACTCACGTGGAGTAGTCGGCGCATGAGTCGATCCTGACCCCCTTCGTTTCCCGCGCCCGCGTGGCGAGTGACCTCAGGGTGGCGGGAGGCGTGGAGCGTGGTGCGCGGCTGCGCATCCCGTACCTGCCGGCGAGGTCGCCGGCACCTACACGCGCGTGATACCGGACCCGGTCGAGGCGACGTGGAGCGGCCCGTCGCACACCACCGTGCGCGTCTCGCCCTCGGTGCCACCTCCGAAGGACGGCGGCGCTGAGCACCCAGAGAGCGCGAGCGCGAGGGCGAGGACGAGCTCGGCGACGAAGCCGACGCGCATGCCGCCGGTGCGTGCTGCGGGCGTGGGGGTGAGTGCCATCGGAGCTCCCCTCCTGGATAGCGATCTTCGGTCTCGCGCGGATCGGCGAGCCGTGCTCACGACTGTGCGGCGGCACCCACGACGTCGACCATTCGCATCGGTGCGTATTCCGCTCGGGGACCCGCGGGTCTACCGTCAAGGGATCGCAGGCGACGGGAGCGATCGTGAACGGCAGCCAGCTCCGCGAGGGCGACGCGGACCAGATGATGCGGGTGATCGCCGACGCCCATCACGACGACCCCGGCGCGGGGATGCCGTGGGCACTCCTCGAGGGACTCGCGCAGCTGATCCCCTCCGACTCGATCAGCTACCAGCACCACGACGTCGCCGGCCGGTCCACGCTCGCGATCCAGGGGGTCGACGACGCACTGACCCGCTCCGGGCCAGACCGCGACACGCTTCCCACCGAGGAGGAGTCGGAGCCGTTCTGGGACCTCTTCTGGCAGGCGCCGTGCTCGTGGCCGCAGCGCAGCGGCGATCTCCGCACCGTGATCATGCTGACGGACTTCCTGCCCACGAGGCGCGAGCAGCTCGCCGACCCGACGCTGCGCGAGGTGCATACCGACGTCCGGCACGAGCTGATGCTCTCCCTGCCCGCGGAACCCCGGCACGCGCGCCGGATCATCTTCGTCCGCACCGACGACGCGCCGTTCGCCGAGCGCGACCGGCAGGTCGTCTCGCTGATGCGCCCCTACGTGCACGAGCTGTGGCTCGACGCCGAACGACGACGAGGCGCTGCGCCGCGGCTCTCCTCACGGGAGTGGGAGGTCCTGGTGCTCGTCGGCGGCGGCCTGACCCACGCCGAGGTCGCCGACGTCCTGTTCATCTCGCCCGCGACGGTCCGCAAGCACATGGAGCACGTCCGAGAGCGGCTGGGAGTGCACTCCGCCGCGGCTGCGGCGGCGCTGGCGCTCCCGTTCGCGCCGCCCCTGCGCCCCGATCGGGTCGTGGCGGAGCTCCGCTCCTGACCGGTCCTGCCGGCGACGGCGCTGCCGGCAGCTGCTACGACCCGAACCGAGCCACCAGCCGCCCGAGCGCGGCGTCGACATCGGGGTCCACGACCTTCCGCCGCTCGTCGGCGTCGTACCAGGCGATCACCTCGGCGGCGCCCTGCCAGTAGCGGGTGGTCGCGGTGTACTCCGGCACCAGCGCCTTGATCTTGCTGTTGTCGAAGACGACCGAGTGGACCTTGTCGCCCACGAGGCCGTCGCGCTCGTGGGGCAGCTCGGTGCCGATGACCCACCCAGGGAGCGGGACGAGCGTCGGCTCCGGGGCGCCGGCGGCCCGGGCGAGGATGCGGGTGATCTGCGCCCAGGTGAGCACCTCGTCGGAGGTGATGTGGAAGGTGTCGCCCACCGCACGGCGGTCGCCGAGCAGGCCCACGAACGCCACCGCGAAGTCGCGGGTGTGGGTCAGCGTCCACAGCGACGTGCCGTCGCCGAGCACCGGCACCGGGAGTCCGCGGCGCATCCGGTCCACCGCCGTCCAGCCGCCCGGGATCGGGATGCTGCGCTCGTCGTAGGTGTGGCTCGGCCGCACGATCGTCACCGGGAAGTCCCGTTCCCGCCACGCCCGCACCAGCAGCTCCTCGCTCGCGATCTTGTTCCGCGAGTACTCCCAGTGCGGGTTCTTCAGTGGCGTCGACTCCGTGATCGGCAGCCGCTCCACCGGCTTCGCGTATGCCGACGCCGAGGAGATGTACACGTACTGGCCCACCGCGCCGTCGAAGATCTCGACGTCGGCCGCCGCCTGCTCGGGCGAGAACGACCGGAAGTTCACGACGACGTCCCACTCCTGGCCCGCCACCGCCGCCCGGATCGAGTCGGGGTCGCCCGCGTCGCCGACCAGGCTCCGCGCCCCCACGATCGGGGGCCGGGCGTCCGGGGCGTCCGACGACGCCGAGACGCCCCGGTTCAGCAGCGTCAGGTCGTGACCCCGCTCGATCGCCAGGCGGCTCGACGCCGCGCTGATCGTGCCGTTGCCGCCGATGAACAGGATCCGCAACGCTGCCATGCGCGCCACCCTAGCCAGCCTGCCGCCACCACGGACCCGCCCTCACCGACCAGGCCTCGGATGCCTCGGATGCCGCGACGCCGCGGGCCCCGGCTAGCGAGCGCCTGCAGGCTCCCCGAACCACCGCCGCATCGCGTCGTCGAGCGCGCCGTCGCCCGCCCAGACGACGTGCCCGTCCGGGCGGAGCAGCAGCGCCTCGGCGTCGACCTCCTCGGCGGAGTCGACGACGTGGTCGACCCGGTCCTCCCACCCAGCCGTGGAGAGCTGCCCGGCGGGGTCGAGCAGCAGGCCGCGGCCCTCGTGCATGAGCTCGTACAGCCGCCGCCCGCTCGCGAGCGGGCGGTCGCGCTGGCGGCGTCCGAGCAGGTCCGGGCCCTCGCCGACGTCGTAGCGGATCCCGGTCGCCGTCACCAGCTCCATGAGGTGCCGCGTGACACCCGGGATGTCCATGAGGTGCGACAGCAGGCGGCGCACGGCCTGCGGCCCGGGCTCGAGCCGCATCAGCTCCGACTGTGCGCGCGTGTTGTCCAGCACGTCCGCCGCCACCGGCCGGCGCTCGCTCTCGTAGCTGTCCAGCAGGCCGTCGGGTGCCCAGCCGCGCACCTGTGCGGCGAGCTTCCAGCCGAGGTTGAACGCGTCCTGCAGCCCGAGGTTGAGGCCCTGGCCACCGAGCGGGGCGTGCACGTGCGCCGCGTCGCCCGCGAGCAGCACTCGACCCACCCGGTAGCGCTCCGCCAGCCGGGTGGCATCGCCGAACCGGGACAGCCAGCGCGGCGAGTGCGCGCCGAAGTCGGTGCCCGCCACCTCGCGCACGCGCGCGGTGAGCTCTTCGAACGTCGGCGCCACGGCGCTCCCGCTCACGTCCGCCGCGGGCACGACGCCGCGGAACGTCCCCGTCCCGGTCGGCCCGACGCCGAACCCCAGGTTCGTCTGCCGCACCTCGCCCACCACGGCGGCGACCTCCTCGGCGGGCGCGTCGACGTCGAACTCCGCCAGCAGCCACTCGTGCGACGCGGGCTCGCCCGCGAAGTCCACGCCCAGCGCCTTGCGGACCGTGCTGCGGCCGCCGTCGCACGCGACCACCCAGCGAGCCTCGAACGTCCCACCGGACGCGAGCCGGCCGGTGACGGCCTCCTCGGTCTGGTCGAGCCCGACCACCTCGGCGCCGCGTCGGATCACGACGCCGCGCTCGACGGCGTGCTCCAGCAGCAGCCGCTCCACCTCGGTCTGCCGCAGCCCTAGGATGTACGGGTGGGCCGTGTCCAGCTCGGCCGACGGCTTCATGATCCCCGCGAAGTGCACCCCGGTCGGGTAGGTCTGACCCGCCCCGAGGAACCGCTCCAGGATGCCCCGCTGGTCGAGCATCTCCAGGCTGCGGACGTGCAGGCCCAGCCCGCGCACCACCTTCGTCGGCTCCGCATCGCGCTCCAGCACGGCAGCCTCGATGCCGTGCAGCGCGAGCTCCGTCGCCAGCCAGACACCGGTCGGGCCCGCGCCCACGATGGCCACGTCGATCATGCATCACTCCCATTTCCACGTATAAGTTCCGGACATTCTGGACCGGGAAATGGGTCTTGCGGCAAGAGGGGGGTCGATATATATTCTGAAAGAGCAAGAACGACGGCGTTCTTTTCTCTTTCTCTTCCTTTCGGATCCTCTTCTCACGGATCGCGTTCCTGCCATGGGTCGGCACGGCACAGCCGTCGAGCCCGCGAGCCGTGCGGCCGCGCTACCGCGGCGCCGGCCCCACCGACCCCCGCCGCACCACCGGGCACGCGACGAGCTGCTCACCGACCGGGTCGGCGCCGTCGAGCTCGGCGAGGAGGGCGCGTGCGGCGACGCGGCCCATCTCACGGTGGGGGAGCGCCATGGTCGTCAGCCCCGGTGTCAGCTCGGCCGACACCACATAGAGGTCGTCGAAGCCGATGACCGAGAGGTCGTCGGGGATCCGCACGCCGCGTGCCGCGGCGGCGCGGTAGACGCCGATCGCCATCTGGTCGTTGAACGCGAAGATCGCCGTCGGCGGCTCCGCGGAGTCGAGCAGCACGCCCGCCGCGCGCTCGCCGCCGGCCGAGCCGGACTCCTCACGCACGACCAGCGCCGGGTCGGCCGCCAGCCCGTGCCGCGCGAGCACCTCCTGGTAGCCGCGCAGCCGGCGGTCGACGGCGGGGCCGTCGTTGCGGTCGCGCACGAACCCGATCCGCCGGTGCCCCTGCGCCACCAGCTCCTCGACGGCGGTCTCCGCACCCTGCTGCTCGTCGGGCACCACGAAGGTCGTCTCGCCGTCCGCGGGCCGGGAGTCCAGCAGCACCGTCGGCAGCCCGTCGAGCACCGGCGGCAGCGACACCACGCGGTGGTACATCGTCGCGTACAGCGCACCGGCGACCTGCTGCTGGCGCAGCGCCCGCACCGCGTGCTCCTCGAGCGCGGTGTCACCGCCGGTGTTGACGAGCATCAGCAGGTAGCCGGCCCCCCAGGCCGCCTCCTGCGCGCCCTGGATCAGCTGCCCCGCGTACGGCGTGGTCGCGATGACGTCGCTGATGAACGCGAGCGTGCTCGACCGCTGCGTGCGCAGCCCCCGCGCGAGCGAGTTCGGCGCGTACCCGAGCTGCTCGGCGGCCGCCCGCACCCGTTCGCGCGTGTCGTCGGCCACCCGCGCACCCGCGGTGTCGTTGAGGACCACCGACACGGTCGACGGCGCCACACCCGCGAGCTCGGCGACGTCGCGGATCCGGGGTCTCCTCGTCACTGACGGCCCTCCTCGGCTGATCCCGGCCACACTCTAGGACGGCCGGGTCACCGTGATGCTGCCGTCCTCGGCGACGCCCACCGGCATCGGGTCGAGGATCCGACCGCCGAAGCCGCCGTCGGCGTCCACGTGCTCCCACGCCATCAGGTACCAGCACCCGCGGTGCTCTACGAACCGCCCCGCGTACAGGCTCGCGTCGGGGTCGCCCAGCAGGAACCGGTCGCTCTCCAGCCGGAACGGACCCAGCGGCCCGTCCCCGGTGAGCACGTGCGTGCCGCCCTCGGCCACGAACCCCGGCCGCGCGCGCCGGACCGCGCTGTGCTCGGCCGCCGTCAGGCAGAACGCCACCCGCCACGCGCCGCCCAGGTGCACCAGCTGCGGCACCTCGAGGTGGAAGAACTCGCGCGGCTCCGACACCGGCGGCGTCGCCTCCCAGGTGCGCAGGTCGTCGGAGACGGCGTGCCCGATGACACCGCGGCCGTCGAGCGGGCCGTGGTTCGCGCGCGCCGTCAGCAGCATGTGGAAGCGGCCGTCGGTCGGCTCGTGCCAGACCCACGGGTCGCGCCACGCCTCCTCGCGCACCCCCGGGTGCAGCCGCTCGTACCAGCGGTCGTCGGCCTCCAGCAGCAACCCTTGCTTCGTCCAGGTCAGCAGGTCGGGGGAGGTGGCCAGCCCGACGCGCTGCACCGCGCCGCCCTCCGCCGTCGAGACGCCCGTGTAGAACATGTGCCACACGCCGTCGTGACGCATGACGCTGCCCGTCCACGTGGCCAGCGAGTCGAACTCCTCGCCGTCACCGGGTCCGAGCGCGTCCGGCAGCACCTCCCAGCTCCGCAGGTCCCGGCTGACGGCGTGCCCGATCGTGGCGTTGTGGTGCCGCCGGTCGGGGTCGCCGAGCGCGCGCGGCGCCTGCAGGTAGAACACGTGCACGTCGTCGCCGTCGTGGGCGAACCAGAAGTCCCAGACCCAGCGGTCGGGCAGCGCAAGAGGCATGCAGCAGTCGATCTCTCTCGTCGGACGGGCTCGGGCAGGGGCGGGCGTCAGCCCTTGAGGCCCGAGGAGGCCAGGCTCTGGACGAACCAGCGCTGGAACAGCAGGAACACGACCAGCACCGGCAGCACCATCAGCACGCCGAAGGCGAAGATCTGCCCCCAGTCGTAGGGCGGCTGGCCCTGGAACACCGCGATAGCGAGCGGCAGCGGCCGCTTCTGCGGCTGGTCGATCATCATCACCGGCCACAGGAACGAGCCCCAGGTGGTGAGGAAGGACAGGATCGCGACCGTCGCGAACACCGGCTTCGACATCGGCACGATGATCTGCAGGTACGTGCGCCACACGCCCGCGCCGTCGAGCCGGGCCGCCTCCTCGGTCTCCTTCGGCAGCCCGATGAAGAACGAGTAGAAGAGGTAGATCGAGAACGCGCTCGCGACGAACGGCAGGATCTGGATGTAGTAGGTGTTCCGGTGGTCGTTGAGCGCGTAGAACAGCGGCACCGCGATCGCCTCGAACGGCAGGATCGTCAGCGCGACGACGCCGAGCATGACGGCGTTGCGGCCCACCCACTGCAGCCGCGCCAGCGCGTAGGCGGCCATCGAGTTGACGAGCAGGCCGAACGCCACGACGCACACGGTGACCAGCAGCGACGTGAAGAAGAAGTCGGCGAAGTAGCCGGTGGCGGGGCTGGCGAAGCGCCCGAGCATGCCGGTGTAGTTGTCGAGGGAGAGGTCGCGCGGCACGAACCCGCCGACGCCGTCGATCACCTCCGACGACGGCTTGAACGACCCGATGACCAGGTACGCGATCGGCGCCACGAACACCAGCGCCAGCACGGTGAGGACGAGATAGCTGCCGGCGGTGCGCGCCGGGCGGGAACGACGGGTGGTCATGCGATCTCACGCTCCTCGCGCAGCACGCGGCGCTGGATCAGGGTGATCGTCAGCACGATGAGGAAGAAGAGGACGGTGATGGCCGAGGCGCGGCCGACGTTGTTGGTCTGGAACGCCGTCGTCACGGCCTGGAACATCACGGTGGTGGTCGCGTCCTGGGGGCCGCCGCCGGTCATGATGTAGACCTGGTCGAACAGCCGGAACGACAGGATCGTCGTCACCATCGCGACGAAGATCAGGGTGTTGCGCAGGCCGGGCAGCGTGACGTTGCGCAGCCGCTGCCAGGCGTTCGCCCGGTCCAGGGCGGCGGCCTCGTACAGCTCGGCCGGGATCGACTGCAGCCCGGCGAGGATGATGACCATCTGCAGCCCGGCGCCCTGCCAGATCGACATGACGATGATCGCGAGCAGCGCGGTGCTGGGGTTGCCCAGCCAGTCCTGCGCCGGGATCAGCCCGAACGAGATCGTGTCGAGCACCGAGTTCAGCAGCCCGAGCTCGCCGCGGGTGTAGATCACCTTCCACACGACGGCGACGAGCGCCATCGGGAACACGACCGGCATGAAGAAGAAGGTCCGGAACACCGGCATGCCGCGCAGCGGCTTGTTGAGGAGCAGCGCCAGCGCCAGCGCGAGCGAGGTCTGCAGCGGCACGACGACCGCCGCGAAGATCAGGTTGTTGCGCAGCCCGGTCCAGAAGTCGGTGCGAAAGTCGGGGTCGAGCAGGATGCGCCGGTAGTGCTCGAAGCCGAACCACGACGGCGGCTGCGGGGTGTCGAGGCGGACGTTCTGCGTCGACAGCCAGCCCGCCAGCAGGAACGGCACCAGCACGAACAGGACCAGCCCGACGGCGGCCGGCGCCATCATCGTCCAGCCGGCCAGGGTCTCGCGTCGCCGGGCACCGGACCGGCGGGTCGCCACTGCGCTCATGCGTGCCTCCTCACGGGGTGCGGCGGGCGGGAGCGGTGCCCCCGCCCGCCGCCGTGATCAGTTCTGGCCGTAGCCGTCGTTGTCCTGGAAGTCCAGGTCGATGGTGCGCGCCGCGGAGTCGAGCAGCTCCTGGGCGTTGCCGCCCTCGTAGGCGCCGAAGAACGCCTCGGAGAACTGCTGGCTGATCAACGGGTAGGCCGGGGTGATCGGCCGCGGCACCGCGACGCAGCCCGTGCTCGGGACGTCCTCGCCGCAGGTGGCCTGCAGGGAGGCGGCGAACAGCGCGAGCGGGCCGTCGGCGCCGTAGAGCTCGCTGGACTCCAGCACTGTGGTGGTGGCCGGGGGAGCGGCGTTGGCGTCGGTCATCGCCGCGACCTGCTCGTCGGTGACGAGGAAGTCGAGGAACGCTGCGGCGCCCTCGGCGTTGTCGCTGGCGGGGTTGACGCCCCACGCCCACGAGCCCTGACCGCTCTTCGGGCCGGCGCCGAAGTCGGGCAGCGGCAGCACGACGAGGTCGTCACCGAGCGCCTCGGCGTAGGGGTTGTAGGTCCAGTGGCCGACCCAGCTCAGCGCGACCCGGCCGTCGACGAACGCGGCGTCGTCGGTGTTGGGATCGATGTAGGAGCGCCAGCCGGCGAACCGCTCGACGGCGGCCACGACGTCCGGGTGGTTGATGTTCCCTTCCGCGGTGTTGTCGACGAGGATGTCGTGACCGGTCGACCACACGACGGGCAGGAACCCGTAGGTCGGCCACTCGGCGCCGTAGTTCTCCTTGATGTCGAGCACCTGGCCGTCGTCGTCGACCGCGGCGAGCGCCTCGAGGGCGGCCTCGAACTCGTCGACGGTCCAGGCGTCGTCGAGCCCGGTCGGGTACTCGACGCCGGCGGCCTCGAGCAGCGCGGCGTTGCCGTAGATGCCGAGCGAGGCGTCGAACTGCGAGACGCCGTAGAGCTCGCCGTCGCCGGGGTAGGTGTTCTGCGCGAGCACCGAGTCGGTCTGGTTCTCGACCGTCTCGGGTGCCACGAGGTCGCCGAGCGGCGCGAGCTTGCCGGCGTACACGAGCGAGGCCATCATCGGGCCGTCGTACTCGAGCACGTCGGGCAGCGCGTCCGGCGAGGTGGTGGTGACCGTGCTGGTGTAGTCGGCCTCCGGGACCAGCTGGAGGGTCGCGGTGTAGTCCTCCTGGGACTCGTTGAAGGCGTCGACCGCGGCCTGCAGCGCGTTCACCTCCGACTCCTGGCCCTGGTGCGCCCAGACGGTGACCTCACCGCTGCCGCCGCCCTCCGAGCCGCCGTCACCGCTGCCGCTGCTGCACGCCGTCAGCGCCAGCGCCGCCGCGACGGCGATCCCGATCCTTGTCCGATTGCTCATGTGCCGCTCCCGACGTCTGTGTCTGATCGAGCGATCCGCCGAATCGATTTGGCGAATCGATTTGGCAATGATGGTCTCGGTGTCGGCGGGCTGTCAAGCGGCTGCCGTGACCGACGCCGTCGAGGGCCTACGGTGGCGGTCGTGACCGAGGCCGACCCCGCCCGACGCGCCGACGGCGGTGCGCCCGCCGGCCCCCCGTCCCGCCGCCCCGCTCTACGCCGACCCGGTGCACCACGCACCCACCGACCCGACGCTCGTGCGCGCCCCGGACGGGACGTGGCGGATGCTCTGCACCCAGCGGCGCGCGGCCGACCGCGGGCCGGGCGTGCAGTGGGTGCACGGCACCGACATCGGCGTCGCGGCCTCCGACGACGGCGGCCTGACGTGGCGCTACCTCGGCGTGCTCGACGGCGTCGACCCGGAGGAGGGGCGGAACACCTTGTGGGCGCCGGAGGTGCTCTGGGCGAGGGCAGCTATCACATGTTCGTCAGCCACATCCGCGGTGTGCCCGACCGCTGGGAGGGCCACGAGCGCCGCATCCTGCACCACGTCTCGCCCGATCTCGAGCGGTGGGAGTGCGTGGGCGAGGTGCCGCTGTCGTCGGACCGCGTCATCGACGCGTCCGTCCACCCGCTGCCCGGCGGCGGCTACCGGCAGCGGCAGGGTCTCGTGCTCGACCAGCCCGGCTCGCGTCCGTGGGACGCCACGGTCGGCCGCCACGCCGACGTCGTCGTCGGGACCGACGCCGCCGGTGCCGAGCTCGCCTGGGTCTTCTACTTCACCCACCGTCACGAGCCGGGCGCCGCGACCGGCCCCGACCAGGCGCTCTCACCCCAGCCGGACGTCCCGATCCGCCACGCCACCGACGTGCAGGTCGCGACCCTCACGGTCGTCGACGGCCGGCTGGTCTGCGACCGCGACGGCGTCATCGACCTCGACCTGCGCCGCGCCACCTCGCCGACGCGGACGTGAGCGGGACGGTGGCGCTCTCGTCGCTCGGACCATCGGCGGAGCTGCCATGCCTGCTCGGCGTGTTGCCTGTGACGCCAGGCGAGAAGCCGGTGCCACCCGGCAGGATCCGGGGCTGAGCACGACGGTGTGCAGCCACGCACGAGGAGAGAGCATGAGTGTCAACCCGAGCCAGCCGCAGGACCGTGCGATGTCCTACCCGGGACCGCACCAGAGCGTGGCGCCCGGTTCCTACGTCCCCGCCGTCTCCGGCCCGAGCGGCGCACCGATGCCGATCCAGCCTGCCCCGCACGCGCCGCTGTTCGGGTTCGACGGCGGGGCAGCCACGTGGTTCGGTGTCCAGCTCGGCGGCTTCCTGATCACGCTTCTGACCGCCGGCATCTGCTACCCGTGGGCCGTGGTGATGACCTACCGCTGGAAGACGAAGCACACCTACCTGCAGGGACGCCGGCTGCGCTTCACCGGCACCGCGTTCGGCCTCTTCGGGCACTGGATCAAGTGGCTGCTGCTCATGGTCGTCACGCTGGGCATCTACTCGTTCTGGGTCTACCCGCGACTGACGAAGTGGATCGTCGAGCACCAGGAGCTCGACCCCGTCGGGTGACCTCGCCCACGCGCACCTGAGCGTCGCGCCGGCGCGGCTGCTGGCGGCTCAGCCCGGGTCGTCGACGCCGCCGATCTCGCGGTGGTCGTGGTCGGGCTCGCCGTCGTCGTTCATGTCCGCCTGGCGCGCCTGGTGTGCGTCCCACTGCAGGGTGGCGGCCGCGAGCACGGCGGCCAGCACCGTGCCGAGGAGGACGCCGAGCGTCGCGGCGTCACCGTGCGTGGCGTCGGTGTAGGAGAGCTCCGCGATGAGGAGCGAGACCGTGAACCCGATGCCGGTGAGGAAACCGACCGGGAGCAGGTCTCGCAGCCCGATCGCGTCCGGCAGTCGCAACGGGGTCACCCGCGTCACCAGGGCCGTGACCCCCAGCACGCCGGCGATCTTGCCGATCAGGAGCCCGCCCACGACGGCGGGCAGCACCGGCTCGGTGAAGATGGCGGCGACGCCGTCGCCGTCGACCAGGTTGACCCCCGCAGCGAACAGCGCGAACACCGGCAGCGCCACGAGCGCCGAGATCGGTCGTACCAGGTGCTCGTACCGGTGCACCCGCGACTCCGTCTCGCCGTGGATCGGGCGGGCCGCGACGGTCAGGCCCAGCAGCACGCCGGCGATCGTCGCGTGCACGCCCGAGGCGTGCATGAAGCCCCACGCCACCGCGGCGATCGGGAGCAGCAGCCACCAGCGCGCGTAGCGGGTCCGGGCCACCAGCCCGAACACGGCGACGGCGCCGAGCGAGGCCGCCAGCGCGGGCCAGGAGATCGTGTCGGTGTAGAAGACCGCGATCACGCCGATCGCGAGGAGGTCGTCGACGACCGCCAGCGTCAGCAGGAAAACGCGCAGCGCCACCGGGAGCCCGCGCCCGAAGATCGCCAGCACACCGAGCGCGAACGCGATGTCCGTCGCCGTCGGGATCGCCCACCCGCCCTGGGCGGCCGGGTCACCCAGCAGCGTGACCGTCACCGCGAACACGACAGCGGGCAGCGCCATGCCACCCACCGCGGCGAGCACAGGCACCGCCGCCTGCTGCGGCCGCCGCAGGCTGCCCGCCACCAGCTCGTGCTTGAGCTCGACACCCACCACGAAGAAGAAGATCGCCAGCAGCCCGTCGGCGGCCCAGTGGGCCACGGTGAGGTCGAGGTGCAGGGCGGCCGGGCCCACGACGGCGTCCGACAGCGCGGCATAGGCCCCGCGCCACGGCGAGTTCGCCCAGACGAGCGCGGCGGCCGCCGCGATCAGCAGCAGGGCGCCGGCTGTCGTCTCGGTCGAGCCCCAGCGGTGCAGGCGCGTGCGGAGGGCGGGGCGGGTGTCGACGGGCACAGGGCTCCCAGGGTCGGACCTCCCGCGCGGCAGGGTCGCCGACGCGGCTCGCCGACCAGGCTTCCCGGCACACCGCCGGACATCCTACGTGCCGCTCGGCCCCGGCCCGCGAGGCCGCCGGACCGCGACCGTCACCCGGTGCCGAGCACGTCGCGGCGCCGGTAGGCCGCCACCCCCGCGACGGCCACGGCGGCGGCCACCGCCGTCAGCGTCGCGACACCAGCGGCGGAGACCGGCTCCAGCGGGTGGTCGCCGACGTGCTCGAACGGCGACAGCCAGCCGGCGACGTCGGGCATGTCGAGCATGGGGCCGAAGAACCCGACGACCAGCGCGAGCACCACGACCGCCCACACCAGCGGCAGCCAGCGCGGCACGCCCCCGTAGAGCAGCGCCGCCAGCGCCAGCACCACCCACACGGCGGGCGCGTACGCCACCGTGGCGAGCAGCATCTCGCCGAGCATCCGCGGCTCACCCACGCTCACCGCGGCACCGACCCCGGTCGCCAGCCCGGCGACCACGAGCAGCCACAGCGCGGCGCCCGCGACGACGCCCAGGTGGCTGCCCAGCCACGCGGGTCGCGACACGCTCGCCGCGAGCACCGGCTCGCTGCGGCCGCTGGTCTCCTCGGTGCGGACGGTCTGCGCCGCGAGCACGGCGTAGACGGCGACGGTCAGCCCGAACGTGAGCGCCAGCACCGCGAGGAAGCCGGCGCCGATGTCCTCCGTGCCGCCGAGCACGACCAGCAGCTCCTCCGGTGCGCCCTCGAACGCCTCCAGTGCCGGGCCGGTGAACGCGCCGTAGGCGCCGCCGGCGACGGCGAGCGCCAGCGACCAGCCCACCACCTGGGTGCGCTGCAGCCGCCACGCGAGGGCGAGGGGGCTGCGCAGCCACGACGCGGCCCGGGCCGAGCCGAGCCGGGGCGGCACCAGGCCGGCGCCGACGTCACGCCGGACCGACAGCGCGTACCCGAGCGCCGCCGTCAGGACCGCCGCCACGACCGAGATCGCCAGCGGCCACCACCGGTCGAGCACGTACGGCGCCGTCTGCTGCCCCCAGCCGATCGGCGACAGCCACGACAGCACGTTGCCGTGCTCCGACGTCATGTCGCCGAGCGCCCGCAGCGCGAACGACCCGCCCAGCACCGCGCCGGCGGCGCCCGCAGCGGCGCGCGGGTACTCCGACAGCTGCACCGTCGTGGCCGCGACCCCTGCGAACGTGAGACCGACCGCGCCGACCGCGGCGGCGAACAGCCACGAGCCCGGCCCCGGGAACCCCTGGCCGGTCATCAGCAGCCCGACCAGCAGGGCCACCGCCACGTTCATCGCTGCTGTCAGCAGCAGCGCAGCCGTGAGCTGTGCGTGGCGTCCGACGACGCCGGCGCGGACCAGCTCGGCACGCCCCGAGTGCTCCTCGGCCCGGGTGTGCCGCACGACGGTGAGCAGGCTCATCAACCCCGCCCCGACGAGCACGTAGGTGCCGTACAGACCGGCGAGCAGGTGCTCCAGCCGGGGGTCCTCCATGCCGTAGCCGGGGCCGCCGAACAGCGCCCCCATCGGGCCCTGGAGCAGCGGTGCCACGGCCCGGATGTCCTCCGGGGTCGCGTAGATCTGCTCGAGCGCCGTCACGAAGTACCCCATGAGCGCGGTCAGCCCCAGCACCCAGGCGGGCAGCCGCACCCTGTCGCGCCGCACCATGAACCGCAGCAGCACTCCCGTGCCGCTGATCGCGGCGGTTCCGGAGCGCCTCGCGCCCCGGCTCGCGGTGGTGCTGCTCATCGGACCGAGGCCTCAGCCGCTGCCGGGAGACCGTCGCCGTAGTGCCGCAGCAGCAGCTGCTCCAGGGTCGGCGGATGGGCGGTGATCGCCTGCACCTCGAGACCGGCGAGCTCCCTCATCAGCCCGGCCACGTGCGCGCCGTCGACCTCGAACGTGACCTGACCGCCCTCGGTCCGGACGTCGTGGATCCCCGGCAGCGCGGCGAGCCCGTCCGTCGGTCGGCCCGTGAGGACGGTGACCGTCGTGCGGGTGAGGTGCCGCAGCTCCTGCAGCGACCCGCTCTCGACGATGCGCCCGTCGCGGATGATCGAGATCCGGTCGGCCAGCGCCTCCACCTGCGCGAGCACGTGGCTGGACAGCAGCACCGTCCGCCCCGCCGCCCGTGCCTCGCGGATGCACTCCTGGAAGACCGCCTCCATGAGGGGATCGAGCCCGGCGGTCGGCTCGTCGAGCAGCAGCAGCTCGACGTCGGAGGCCAGCGCGGCGACCAGCGCGACCTTCTGCCGGTTGCCCTTGGAGTAGGTGCGTCCCTTCTTCCTGGGGTCGAGGTCGAACCGCTCGCAGAGCTCGTCGCGGCGTGCGGCGTCGGTGCCGCCGCGCAGCCGTGCGAGGAGGTCCATCGCCTCGCCGCCGGTGAGGTTGGGCCAGAGCTCGACGTCGCCCGGCACGTAGGCCAGGCGGCGGTGCAGCGCGACGGCGTCGGTCCACGGGTCGCCGCCGAGCACCCGGGCGGTGCCGCCGTCGTGGCGCAGCAGGCCGAGCAGGATACGGATGGTCGTCGACTTGCCGGCGCCGTTGGGGCCGAGGAAGCCGTGCACCTCGCCCCGACCGATCTCGAGGTCGAGACCGTCGAGGGCGACGACGTCGCCGTAGGACTTGCGGAGGTCGCGGACCTCGACGACGGGCGCGTCGAGATCCCGCACGGGTGCGGTCATGAGGTTCCTTCTGGTCGGTGGGTCTGCTGGCGCGGTCAGGCCTGGGCCTGCTCGCGCGCCGGCGGGTCGCCCACGTACATCAGGTACTCGTCGAGCATCCGGCGGTCGGCGAGGAAGCCCTGCGTGAACAGCTCGAGGAGCGGCAGGGTCGTGGAGTCGAGGTGCCGGCGCAGGCACGCCACCAGCTCGTCGCCGTCGCGAGGCGCGTCCAGGGACAGCCGGAGCGCGAGGTGGCCGAGCGCGCTCTCGGTCAGGTAGCGCACCCTCGCCCCCTCGTCGTGGCTCGGCCGCACCACCCCTGCGGCGACGGCGTCGGCGACGTAGCCCATCGCGTCGTCGACCATGTGCTGGACGAACGTGCGCGCGTGCTCGCCGCCCGCCTGCACGCTGCGAGCGATGTAGGCGACGTACGGCACCAGCCCGTCGACCATGGCGAGACGGGTGAGCAAGGAGGCCCCGGCGTCGGTCATCCCCTCGCGCTTGAGGTCGCGCACCACGGCGAGGACGTGCTCGTCGCAGGCGCGGTGCAGGGCGTCCTTGGAGCCGAAGAGCTGCACGATCCTGCCGGCGCTCACGCCGGCCTCGGCGGCGACCGAGCGCAGCGGGGCGCCGAGGCCCTCGCGCCCGAACACCCGGACCGCGGCCTCGCGGATCGTCTCCGCCGTCGTCGACGGCGCTGCTAAACGCATGTTTAGAGGCTAGGTGAGCGGCGCAGCCGTGTAAAGGGCCCGACCGATACCCGCCGCGCTGCATGCCTCGGGCGTCGACGGGTACCGGGGTGTCACGCACCGAAGGGCGTGGCCGACCGGTCGCGTCTCCCCCACCCGAGAGGGGCACCATGAAGGGCAAGATCGCACTGCTGGTCGGGATCGGCGTCGGGTACGTGCTCGGCACGCGCGACGGCCGTCAGCGCTACGAGAAGATCAAGGCCAAGGCCGACGAGCTCTGGCACAGCGACGAGGTCCGCAGCAAGGTGGCCGACGTCCAGGACAAGGTCGCCTCGGTCACCGGGCTCGGCGGCGGCAACGGTCAGGACTCCGGCGGATCGAGCACCGGCTACCCGCAGGGGCACTGATGGTGACGCCGTCGCAGGAGCCCACCGGCACCTCCGACCGCTCCACGGGCGAGCTCGTCGCCGACCTCACCGAGCAGATCAGCACGCTCGTGCGGCAGGAGCTGCAGCTCGCCCAGCAGGAGATGCGCGCCAAGGCGCGCGGCGTCGGGACCGGCGCCGGCATGTTCGGCGCCGCCGGGCTGCTGGCGCTGTACGGCGTCGGCGCCCTGGTGATCACCGCGATCGCCGCGCTGTCGCTCGTCCTCGAGGTGTGGCTTGCCGCCCTCGTGGTCACGCTCGTGCTGCTCGCCGCGTCCGGCGTCGCGGCCCTCGTCGGCAAGCGCAAGGTCGACGAGGCGCTGCCGCCGACGCCCGAGCACACGATCGCGAGCGTCAAGAAGGACATCGCCGCCGTCACCGGGGAGGACCGATGACCACCGCCGCGCACCCCGACGACCCGCCGGAGGGCGTCGCCGCCATCGAGGACGACATCCGCCGCACGCGCGCCGAGCTGCGCGACACCGTCGACGCGCTCTCCGACAAGCTCGACGTCGGAGCACGCGCCCGGCCGTACCTCGCGCGGGCGCGCGCCGCCGTCCTCACCCCGGAGGGGCGGCCCCGGCCCGAGACGCTCGCGCTCGCCGCGGTCGCCGCCGCCGGTGTGGTGGTGCTGCTCCTGGCCCGCTCCCGCCGATGAGTCGTCACGCCGGGGCGGGCGAGGCCCGGGCGCCCGAGGGCCCCACCGACCTCACCAAGCCCTCCTGGACCTACGTGCTGCGGCGCACGGTCCGGGAGATGCTGCGCGACCAGTGCACCGACCTCGCGGCCGCGCTCACGTACTACTCGGTGCTGTCGCTGTTCCCGGCGCTCATCGCGATGCTGTCGCTGCTGGCGCTCACCGGCCAGCAGGAGGACACCGTCGCCACCGTGCTCGACACCCTGCGGCAGGCCGGCGCGGCCTCGGCCGCCGACACCCTCGAGCCCGTGCTCACCGAGCTCAGCCAGACGCCGCGCGCCGGCCTCGTCCTGATCGGCGGGCTCGCCGTCGCGCTGTGGTCGGCGTCGAACTACGTCAACTCCTTCGGCCGTGCGATGAACCGCATCTACGAGATCGACGAGGGCCGCCCGATCTGGAAGCTGCGCCCCGTCATGCTGGTGCTGACGGCGCTGATCGTCGTGCTCGCGGCCCTCGTGGCCCTCGGTCTGGTGATCACCGGGCCGGTCGCGCGAGCGATCGGCGACGTCGTCGGGCTGGGGGCGGTCGCGGTGACGGTCTGGAACGTCGCCAAGTGGCCGGTGATGCTCGCCGTCGTCGTCGTGATCGTCGCGCTGCTGTACTTCGTGACCCCCAACGTGCGGCAGCCGCGGTTCCGCTGGATCAGCGTCGGCGCCGTCGTCGCGATCCTCACGTGGGTCGTCGCCTCGGCGCTGTTCGGGCTGTACGTGGCGAGCTTCTCCAGCTACAACGCCATCTACGGGTCGCTCGCCGGCGTCATCGTGTTCCTGCTGTGGCTGTGGATCACCAACCTCGCGCTGCTGTTCGGCGCCGAGCTCGACGCCGAGCTGGAACGCGGTCGCGAGCTGCAGGCCGGCGTCGCCGCCGAGCGGAGGGTGCAGCTGCCGCTCAAGGACGACGCCGCGATCGTCAAGAAGGAGCGCACCCGCGCCGAGGACGTCGCGCGTGGCCGCCGGCTGCGCCGCAGCGCGGGCGCGAGCGAGGAGCCGTCCGAGGCCGCGGACGGACGCGTGAGCGCAGCGGGTGAGGATGAGTCGCCCAGGCGCGCGGACGCTGCACCGGAGGAGCGCCCCGCGCGCGGCGAGCGCTGAGCACGGCGGCGGAGACCGGGCGCTCGACGGGCGCTCGGGCCGCTGCACGCGCGGTTGCGACGCCGTCGAGCGCCCGGTCTCCGCCGCGGCTCCCGACGCCGGACCGCCGCCCGGGGCCGCGCAGATACTCCCGCGCAGGCTGCGGTGTCAACCCGGTGGAACGCGCCACCCGCGCGTGGTGCCCTGACGGAGGCGCCGCCCATGGTCGCCCGACCGATCCCCGTCGCGGCGCCGGACGGAGGCACGATGTTCTTCCACAAGCAGGAGCTCCAGTTCAACGCCACACCGGAGCGCCCGGACGCCGTCTACGCCCGCAAGCTGCAGGAGGTGCTGGGCGGCCAGTACGGCGAGATCACGGTCGCCATGCAGTACCAGTTCCAGGCCTGGAACATGCACATCCCGGGCAAGTACCGCGACCTCGTCTTCGGCATCGGGGCCGAGGAGCTGGGCCACGTCGAGATGCTCGCGATCATGATCGCGCAGCTGCTCGAGAAGGCGCCCCTGGGGATCACCGAGGAGGCGGTGCAGGACGACCCGACGGTCGCGGCGATCGTCGGCGGCACCGACGTGCAGCACGCGATCGTCGCCGGTGCCGGCGCGCGACCGGTCGACAGCAACGGCAACCCCTGGCAGGGCAGCTACATCACCGCGAGCGGCAACCTGCTCGCCGACTTCCAGGCCAACGCGAACGCCGAGATGCAGGGCCGCGTGCAGGTGGCGCGGCTCTACCACATGACCGACGACCACGGCGTGCGGGACCTGCTCGCCTTCCTGCTGGCGCGGGACACGATGCACCAGAACCAGTGGCTGGCCGCGGTCGCGGAGCTGCAGGAGGAGGGCGCCGAGAAGCTGCCTGTGCCGAGCAACTTCCCGCTCGAGAAGGAGCACCGCGAGGTCGCCACCCAGTACCTGAACTTCTCCGACGGCGTGCACGCCAAGGAGGGCTCGTGGGCGTCCGGGCCGACCCCGGACGGGCACGGCGAGTTCAGCTACCACGACGGCCCGACGACGACCGCCCCGATGCCGCCGCCCACCCACCCGGACTCGCGGTTCTACGGCACGACCGAGCTGCCCAACGTCGTCGAGAAGCTCGCCGGGCGCGCGCAGGACGCGCTGAACAAGGAGTGAGCGACGGCGCCGTCCCGACCGGTCCGTGGCCCTCGACCCCCGCAGCCGGAGGGGGTCGAGGGCACCGGACCGCGTAGCGTGGTCGGCATGCGCGAGCTGCAACGGAGGATCGTCGAGGAGATGGGCGTCCAGCCCGACATCGACCCCGCCACCGAGATCGAGCGGAGGGCGCGGTTCCTCGCCGACTACCTCGAGAAGACCGGCGCACGCGGCTACGTGCTCGGCATCTCGGGCGGCCTGGACTCCACGCTCGCCGGGCGGCTCGCCCAGCTCGCGGTGGAGCGGCAACGCGCGGCCGGCGGTGACGCGGTCTTCGTCGCCGTGCGGCTGCCCTACCGGGTGCAGCACGACGAGGACGACGCCCAGGCGGCCCTGGAGTTCGTGGCCGCCGACGAGGTGGTGACGTTCGACGTCGGCGAGGCGGTCGACGCGTTCGAGGCCGAGTACCTGCGCGCGACCGGTCGGCCGGTCACCGACTTCACCAAGGGCAACACCAAGGCCCGGCTGCGGATGGTCGCGCAGTACGCGCTCGCGGGCGACCGCGGCCTCGTGGTGATCGGCACCGACCACGGCTCGGAGTCGGTCACCGGGTTCTTCACGAAGTTCGGCGACGGCGCCGCCGACGTGCTGCCGCTGTTCGGTCTGGACAAGCGGCAGAACCGGGAGGTGCTGCGCGAGCTCGGCGCACCCGAGCGGCTGTGGGCCAAGGTGCCCACCGCCGACCTGCTCGACGGCGTGCCCGGCCAGCCCGACGAGGTCGAGCTCGGGCTCACCTACGACGACATCGACGCCTACGTCGAGGGCCGCGAGGTGGCCGACGGCGTCGCCGAGCGCATCGAGGCCGCGTGGCGCCGGACGCGCCACAAGCGCACCACACCGGTCACCCCGAGCGACACCTGGTGGACGGCGTGACCGCCACCGCGTCGCGCTCGGCGCTCGCGCTGCTGCTCATCGACCTGCAGAACGCCTACTTCGAGGCGCCCGAGCTCGCCGCCGTCAAGGACGAGCTCGTCGCCCGCGCCAACGAGCTGGTCGCCGCCGCGCGCGAGGCCGGCCGCCCGGTCGTGCTCGTGCGCACCGAGCACGAGCGGGACCGCTCGACGTGGACGATCAACATGCACGCCGACGACGAGGGCTTCGCGTTCCCCGGCACCGCGCAGGCCGCCTACGTCGACGAGCTCGACACGACCGACGCCGTCGACATCACCAAGACCCGCGACGACGCCTTACACGGCACCTGCCTCGACGAGGTCCTCACCGAGCTCGGTGTCACCCACCTGCTGCTGGGCGGGGTGTCGACCCACAGCTGCGTCGCCGCGACCGCCACCTCGGCGTTCGCGCACGACTACCACGTCGCGATCGCGGGCGACGCGATCGCCTCGGAGAACACGGGCCTGTCGGAGGCGATGCTGGAGTTCCTCACCGACGAGATGCGCCAGCCCGTCCTCGACCAGGCCGCGAGCCTCGCGCTGCTGCGCGACGGCCCGGCCGACGCCTGAGCCGGGCACTCCGACCACACCCGCCACCACGACACCGGGCCGCCCCCACCCCCGGCCGGCACCACCCCGCCGCCCCCAGCCGCCGAGATCGAGCTTCTGAGTCGAGATCGAGGATCTGCACCCTCGATCTCGACCCAGAAGCTCGATCTCGACGCCGTGGACCGAGCACGCGGGGATGCGTGCATATCCCGTCGCGTGCATGCACCGTTGCTCAACGGGTACCGGCGAGGCAGCCGCTGACATCCCTGGCGGCCAGGTGTGGAAGGAGAAGCACATGGGTCTCGACGACAAGATCGGGAACAAGGCTCAGGAAGCCCTCGGCAAGGCCAAGGAGGGCGTCGGCGACGCTACCGACGACCGCGAGCTGCAGGCCGAGGGTGCCGCCGACCAGGCGGGCGCGAAGGCCAAGCAGGCCGGCGAGTACCTCAAGGACGGCCTCCGCGACGCCGCCGACGGCATGCGGGACGCCTCCCGCTGATCCGTCACCCCGGCACCGACCGGACGGGCCCTCGAGCCCGCCGGTCGGTGCCGTCCTCTCCCACCACCCTTCCGGAGGACCCCGTGGTCACCACCACCCTCGACACGGCCACCCAGCAGCCGTTCACCTCGCGCGGGCCGCTGAGCGACGCGGTGCTGCGCCGCCTCACGGGCACCGAGCGGGACCGGGCGCTCGACGCCCTCGCACGCTCCGCCGTCGCCGGCACCGCGGACGTCGTCCGCGACGACGACATCCAGCTCGCCCTCTTCACCCTCTACGCCTCCGCCTACGGCTCGATCCCGGCGCTCGCGGCCGACCTCGAGTGGGACCCGGCGCTCATCGAGACCAGGCTGCTGCTCGAGGCAGGCCTCGAGCACGCCGTCCGGGCCGCGGTCCCGGTGCCGGAGCTGCCGCCGCCGACAGGCGACGCCGTCGCCCGCGCACTGTTCCACCTCACCAGCGACGACACCGGCCCCAGCCTGTCGCGCTACCTCGCCAAGCGCGCGACCGCCGAGCAGGTGCGCGAGTTCTTCGTGCAGCGCTCGATCTACACGCTCCGCGAGGCCGACCCGCACTCGTGGGCGATCCCGCGGCTGTCCGGCCGCGCGAAGGCGGCACTCGTCGAGATCCAGGCCGACGAGTACGGCGGCGGCCGGCCCGACCGCATGCACGCGGCGATCTTCGCGAAGGCGATGCGCGCCGTCGGGCTCGACGACACCTACGGCGCCTACGTCGACGACGTCCCCGCCGTCACGCTCGCCTCGCACAACCTCATGTCGATGATCGGTCTCAACCGGCGGCTCCTCGGTGCGATCGTCGGGCACCTGGCGGCGTTCGAGATGACGTCGTCGATCCCCAACCGCTTCTACGCCACCGGGCTGCGCCGGCTCGGCCACGGCGAGGACGTCACCGACTACTTCGACGAGCACGTCGAGGCCGACGCCGTCCACGAGCAGATCGCCGGGCGCGACCTCGCGGGTGCGCTGGCCGAGGACCGGCCCGAGCTGCTGCCGGACATCATGTTCGGCGCCGCCGCGTGCCTGGCGGCCGACGCCTGGGTCGGCGGTCACATGCTGACGGCGTGGGAGCACGGCCGGTCGTCGCTGCGGAGGTCACCCGACCATGGCTGAGGAGCGCGCGACCATCACGCCCTACCCGGACGGCCCGATCCTGGTCCGTGGCGACGTCGACCTCCTCGGGCCCGACGGCGCCCCGATCGAGCGCCGGCGTCGCACCGTCGCGCTGTGCCGGTGCGGGCTGTCGACGATCAAGCCCTTCTGCGACGGGTCGCACAAGCCCGCCGGGTTCCGCACGGACGACTGATGGGCCCGCGGCTCCCGGCGGAGTGCGTGATCCCGCTGCGGTGGTCGCCCGGCGAGCCGTGCGACGAGATGACCGCGTACCTGGGCCGGCTGCGGGACTGGCTCGACGTCACGGTCGTCGACGGCTCCGAGCCGGTCGCCTTCGCCGAGCACGCGCGGGCCTGGGGCGCGCTCGTGCGCCACGTCCCGGTCGCGTGCGACCGCGGCGCGAACGGCAAGGTGAACGGGGTGCTCACCGGGCTCGCGCTCGCGCGGCACGAGATCGTCGTGCTCGCCGACGACGACGTCCGGCACGACCGTACGACCCTCGCCCGGCTGGTAGCAGCCGCGGCGGGCGCGGACCTCGTCCGACCGCAGAACCACTTCGACCCGCTGCCCTGGCACGCCCGCTGGGACACCGCACGCTCCCTGCTCAACCGGGCGGTCGCCTGCGACTACCCGGGCACGTACGCGGTGCGCCGCTCGGCGCTGCTGCCGGGCGGCTACGACGCCGACGTGCTGTTCGAGAACCTCGAGATGGAGCGCACGGTGCGGGCACGCCTCGGGGTCGTGCTCGACAGGCCCGACATCCTCGTCGTGCGCCGCCCGCCGGACGTGCGGCAGTTCCTCGACCAGCGTGTGCGGCAGGCCTACGACGACCTCGCGCAGCCCGGCCGGTTGCTGCTGGAGGCCGCGGTGCTGCCGGTGCTGCTCGGCTCGCGGCACCGGGCCCGGGCGGCCGGGCTGCTCGCGCTGGCGCTCGTCGGGCTCGCCGAGGTGGGCCGACGGCGCGCCGGGGGCCGCGCCGTCTTCCCGGCGTCGTCGGCGCTGTGGGCGCCGGCGTGGGGCGCCGAGCGCGCCGTGACCGTCTGGCTCGCGCTGCTGCAGCGGCTGCGCGGCGGTGTGCCGTACCGCGGCCGCTGGCTGCGCCGCGCCGCGACCCCGGCGCGGGTGCTGCGCCGTCGCCTCGGGACCCTGCGCGCGCCGGCCGGTCCGCCGTCCGGCACGCGCAGGGCTAGGGTGTAGGCCGTCCAGCGCAGCGTCGCGCGCTCCACCCGGCCGCCGACGGCCGGGCTCACAGATCGAAGGAGCCGCAGCGTGCCCGAGACCCCTGCGCCCCAGCACGACCCCGCGCAGCCGACCGACGCCACCGCGGCGCCCGCCCCGGTCGAGGGGCCGCCTGAGGCCGACACGTCCTGGTCGGTGCGGTCCGCGCTGCGCTCGCCGCGCCGGCTGCGCACCGAGGTGCTGGGCGGCCTGGTCGTGGCGCTCGCCCTGATCCCCGAGGCCATCGCGTTCTCGATCATCGCCGGCGTGGACCCCAGGCTGGGCCTGTTCGCGTCCTTCACCATGGCGGTGACGATTGCGATCGTCGGCGGCCGGCCCGCGATGATCTCCGCCGCGACCGGCGCCGTCGCGCTCGTCGTCGCCCCGGTCGTGCGCGACCACGGCGTCGACTACCTGCTCGCCACCGTCGTGCTCGGCGGGCTGCTCCAGGTCGCGCTCGGCGCGCTCGGCGTCGCACGGCTCATGCGGTTCATCCCGCGCTCGGTGATGGTCGGGTTCGTCAACTCGCTCGCGATCCTCATCTTCGTCGCGCAGCTGCCGCACCTGGTCGACGTGCCGTGGCAGGTGTACCCGCTGTTCGCCGTCGGGATCGTCGTCATGGTGCTGCTGCCGCGCTGGACCACCGTCGTGCCGGCGCCGCTGGTCGCGATCGTGCTGCTGACCGCGGTGACCGTGCTCGCCGCGATCCGGGTGCCGACGGTCGGCGACGAGGGCGAGCTGCCCGAGTCGCTGCCGCAGCTGCTGGTCCCCGACGTCCCGCTCACCTGGGAGACGCTGCGCATCGTCGCGCCGGTCGCGCTCACGATGGCGGTGGTCGGGCTGCTGGAGTCGCTGCTCACCGCCAAGCTCGTCGACGACATCACCGACACCCACTCGAACAAGACCCGCGAGGCGTGGGGGCAGGGCGTCGCCAACGTCGTCACCGGGTTCTTCGGCGGCATGGGCGGCTGCGCCATGATCGGCCAGACGATGATCAACGTGAAGGTCTCGGGCGCCCGCACCCGGATCTCGACGTTCCTCGCCGGGGTGTTCCTCCTCGTGCTCGTCGTCGGGCTGGGCGACCTGGTGGCGATCATGCCGATGGCCGCGCTGGTCGCGGTCATGGTGATGGTCGCCGTCGGCACCTTCGACTGGCACTCGGTGCGCTGGCGCACCCTGCGCCGGATGCCCCGCTCCGAGACGCTGGTCATGCTGACGACGGTCGGGGTCACCGTCGCCACCGACAACCTCGCCTACGGCGTGCTCGCAGGCGTGCTGGCCGCGATGGTCGCGTTCGCGCGCCGCGTCGCCCACCTCACCCGGGTGGTCCGGCTCGACGCCAGCGACGACGGCGACCGGCGGGTCTACGCCGTCGAGGGCGAGCTGTTCTTCGCCTCCTCCAACGACCTCGTGTACCAGTTCGACTACACCGGCGACCCGCGCGAGATCGTCATCGACGTGTCGAAGGCGCACATCTGGGACGCGTCCTCGGTCGCGGCGCTCGACGCCGTCGCGCAGCGCTACGAGCGCAGGGGCAAGACGGTCACGATCGTGGGGATGAACGACGACAGCGCCCGCCGGCACTCCCGGCTCGCCGGCACCCTGGGCGGCTGAGACCGCCAGGACGGCCCGGTCGCCTCGCTCAGCCCTCCCGCAGCAGCGGCGCGACATCGCGGCTGAACAGCTCGATCGCCCGCCGCTGGTCGTGCCCGGGGAAGTGGAACACCAGGTGGTTGAGGCCCCAGTCGACGTACTGGCGCACCTGCGCCGCGACCTCCTCGGGGTCGGAGCCGACGATCCAGCGCGACGCGATCTGCTCGATCGGCAGCGCGTCTGCGGCCTTCTCCATCTCCAGCGGGTCGGTGATGTCGTGCTTCTGCTCCTTGCTCAGCGCGAGCGGGGCCCAGAAGCGGGTGTTCTGCAGCGCGGCGTCGGCGTCGGTGTCGTAGGAGATCTTGATCTCGATCATCCGGTCGATCGACTCGACGTCACGGCCCGCCTTCTCCGCGCCCTCGGCGACCGCCGGCAGCAGCTGCTCGGTGTAGAGCTCGGCGCCCTTGCCCGACGTGCAGATGAAGCCGTCGCCGGCGCGGCCGGCGTAACGGGCGACGACGGGGCCGCCCGCCGCGACGTAGATCGGCACGCCGCCGTCGGGGGTGTCGTAGATCGAGGCGTCGACGGTCGAGTAGTGCTCGCCCTCGAAGGTCACCCGGTCACCGGTCCAGAGCGCCCGCATGAGGTCGACGGCCTCCCGGAGCCGCGCGAAACGCTCCTTGAACGGCGGCCACTCGCCCTTCCAGCCCGAGGCGATCTCGTTGAGCGCCTCGCCGGTGCCGACGCCGAGGAACACCCGGCCCGGGTAGAGCAGACCCATCGTGGCGAACGCCTGCGCGACGACAGCCGGGTTGTACCGGAACGTCGGCGTCATCACGCTCGTGCCCAGCCGGATCGTCGAGGTCCGCTCGCCGACCGCCGTCAGCCACGCGAGCGAGAACGGCGCGTGCCCGCCCTCGTGACGCCACGGCTGGAAGTGGTCGGAGACGGTCGCGGACTCGAATCCCGCGCCCTCGGCCACGACGGCCAGCTCCACCAGCTCCCGCGGCGCGAACTGCTCCGCGGACGCCTTGTACCCCAGTCGCAGCGGCAGTGTCATCGGTGTTCCTCCCGGAGTCGGCACGCAGACGGCGGCGGGCCGGCACGACCGTCCGGCACGCACACCCGACGCTAGTCGGTCACCGGTCGAACGCGACCCGGAAGCCCTGGTTGCCCGAGGAGGAGTCCGGGGTGTTGCTGGTGCGGGCGGCGACCCGGTAGCGGTTGCAGTAGGAGTCGTGGCACAGGTAGGAGCCGCCGCGCATCACGCGGGCCTCGCCGTGAGCCGGGCCGCGCGGGTCGTGCTGGACGGCGGTGGTGTGCTCGGTGCCCCATCGGTCGGCGACCATCTCCCACACGTTGCCCGCGACGCCGTACAGGCCGTAACCGTTCGGTGGGAACGCCCGCACCGGGCAGGTGCCGCGGTAGCCGTCCTCCGCGGTGTTCCTGGTGGGGAAGCGCCCCTGCCAGATGTTGCACATGTGCACCCCGCCCGGGGTGAGCTCGTCGCCCCAGGGGTAGCGCGCCTGGACCAGCCCGCCGCGCGCGGCGTGCTCCCACTCCGCCTCGGTGGGCAGCCGGCCGCCGACCCAGGCCGCGTAGGCCTCGGCGTCGCGCCACGACACGTGCACCGCGGGGTGGTCGGCCCGGTCGGTGACGTCGGAGCCGGGCCCCTCGGGCGCGCGCCACGACGCGCCCTCGACGGCGCACCACCACGGCGCCTGCTCCACGCGCGGCGACACCGCACGCAGCGCGGCCGGCAGGAAGCCCGCGAAGACGTAGGACCAGCCGATCTCCTCCGCCTCCGTCACGTACCCGGTGGCCTCGACGAACGCGGCGAGCTGCGCCGTCGTCACCTGCGTGGCGCCGATCGCGTACGGCGACAGCACGACCTCGCGGACCGGGCCCTCGCCGTCGAGCGGGTTGGCATCCGGGTCGTCGCCGCCCATGAGGAACGAGCCGCCGGCCAGCTCGACGACGTCGCCCGCCGGCCCGCCCGACCCGGCGACGGCGACCGGTCGCCCGGCCGCGCTCGCCGGCCGCGACGGCGCGCAGCACGCTCTCGTCTCGACCACGCCGCCAACCTAGCCGCGCCCGCAGCCACCGAGCTCGCACCGTCCCGCCGAGTTCGCACCGGGCGCGGTGCGAACTCGGCGGGACGGTGCGAACTCGGCGTCGGGGTGGCTGTGGGTGAACGGGTGGGGTGGCCGTCGTCAGCCGGTGCTCGCGACCGCCCGCGGCCGGTCACGGAACTGCTTCGGCGACAGACCGCGCAGGCGCTTGAACGCGACGCTGAGCGCGAAGGCGTTGGAATAGCCCACCTCGCGCGCGATCGACTCGATCGTGCGATCGGTGCTGCGCAGCAGGTCCGCCGCCAGCGCGATCCGCCAGGCGGTGAGGTAGGCCATCGGGGTCTCACCGACGGCCGCCGTGAACCGCCGGGCCAGTGCCGCACGGGAGCAGCCGACGTGCGCCGCGAGGCTCGCCACGGTCCACGGGTGCGCCGGGTCGTCGTGCAGCGCCCGCAGCGCCGGGCCCGCCACTGGGTCGTTGAAGGCGCCGTACCAGCCGGGCGCACCGGCCTCGGAGCGTGCGAACCAGGCGCGCAGCGTCGCGACGAGCGCGATGTCGAGCAGCCGGTCGAGCACGACCTGCTGACCGGGCCCGTCGCGGTCGACCTCCTCCAGCAGCAGCCGCATGACGGGACCCTGGACCTCGGCGGCGGGGACGACCAGCACCGGTGGCAGCGCGTCGAGCAGCTTGCCGGTCACGTCGCTGGTGACCTGGTAGGTGCCGCTCGCGAGGACCGCGGACCCGTCCGGGGTGCGGCCGCTGGTGCGCGGCCCCAGCCGCAGCGCAGCGGTGAGGTCCGTGCCGTCCACCGCGGCCAGTCGGTTGCCCTCGTGGACGACGATGTCCGGCACGGTGCCCGGCGAGTCGGCCACCGTGTAGTGGTCGGGCCCCTTGACGACGGCGACGTCGCCCACCTCGAGACGGCGCGGCTCGCCGTCGTCGGGCACCACCCACGCGTGGCCCCGCAGCACGGTGGCGAAGGCGAGCGCGGCGCCGTCGGCGATCCGCAGGCCCCACGGCGGCTCGAGCACCGCCTGGCAGAACGCGGCGGTCCGCGCACGGACGCCGTCGAGCAGGTCGGTCAGGGGGTCCATCGGATCAGCGTAGACGCTCGCGCATGAAAGTGCTCCTCTCAGATATGGAAAGGCTCATCCCGCTGTCCTTGACTGGCCGTGTCGAACCACACCACGACCCATCACCAGGAGGACGACATGTACGCGATCACCGGGATCACCGGCCACGTCGGCGGGGCCGTCGCCACAACCTTGCTCCAGCACGGACTGCCGATCCGCGCGCTCGTGCGCGACGGCGAGAAGGGCGCGCCCTGGGCCGCGCGCGGCGCCGACGTCGCGGTCGCCGACCTCGGCGACCGGCTCGCGCTCGCCGACGCGCTGCGGGGCGCCGAGGGCGCCTTCGTCATGCTGCCCACGCTGCCCTCGGGCACCGACGCCGACCACGACCGCCTGGTCGGCTCGATCGCGGCGGCGGTCGCCGTCAGCGGCGTGCCGCACGTCGTCGCGCTCTCGTCGTGGGGCGCCGAGCTCGCCGACGGCAACGGGCCGATCCGGTGGCTGCACCGGTTCGAACACGCGCTGCGCGCGACCGGCGCGACCGTCACCGCCGTGCGCGCCTGCCACTTCCAGGAGGCGGTCGAGCCGGTCCTCGGTGCCGTGCTCGACGCGGGCGTCCTGCCCGTCTTCGGCGACGACGTCGACCGGCCGGTGCCGATGGTCGCGACCTGCGACGTCGGGGCGCTCGCGGCCGAGCTGCTGCAGGCACCGCCGCGCACGCACCAGGTGGTCGCGGTCGAGGGACCGGTGGTCACCGACCGCGAGATCGGCGCGATGCTCGCGGCCGAGCTGCGCCGCGATGTCCAGGTGGTGCCGCTGCCGCGCAGCGAGTGGGAGCCCACCCTCCAGCAGGCGGGGACGAGTGCTGCGCTCGCCGCCGAGATCGCCGGGCTCTACGACGCCGACCTCGCCGGCGTGCTGCAGCCGCACGGCGACCGCCGGGTCGTCGGGTCGACGCCGCCGTCGGCGACGATCCGCGACCTCCTCACCGCCGCGGTCTCGGCGGCCTGAGCGCTCGCCCGCCCGCGCCATCCCCGCGCCGAGTTCGCACCGTCCCGCCGAGTTCGCACCGTGCACGGTGCGAACTCGGCACCAAGGTGCGAACTCGGCGGGGTCCGGGCGGTTCGGGGCGGGTCAGTCGTCGGCGCCGGCCCAGATGGCGCGCAGCGGGCTCAGGCCCTCCTCGACGTAGCCGGCGATCGGGTGCTCGCCGCCGTCCTCGAACCACAGCTCGAGCGCGGCGAGGTAGCCGAAGGCGAGCGCGCTCGCGGCCACGCGCGCCTGGCCGGGTGTCAGTCCGTCCGGCGTCTGCAGCATCGGCGCCACCTCGCGCGCGATGCGCTCGAGGTTCGCGCAGACGGCGGCGCGCACGGCGGGCTCGGAGACGAAGTACCGCACGCGCCGCCAGGGCGTCTCGACACCCTGCTCGGCAGCCGCGGCCTCGTAGCGCCGCACCGCCGCGACCAGCGACGACACCGGGTCGAGCGGGTCGAACCGCTCCCGCAGCTGCTCGGGGCTCATCGCGTCGAACTCGTCGGCGACCAGCAGCCCCTCCTTGGTACCGAAGTAGCGGTACACCGACGACGGCGAGACCTCCGCGGCGGCCGCGACCTGCTCGATCGTCACGTTGGCGAACCCGCGCTCGTCGAAGAGGTCCAGCGCGCGCTCCTGGATCGTCTGCATCGCCTCGCGCCGCCAGCGCTCTCGCAGTCCCGCCATGGCACGAGCGTACCGCTCTGACAGTCACTATCAGAAAGGTCTTGACTCTCTCGTTCGTATAAGAGACAGTTGCTCTGCAACTGACAGTCACTTTCAGAACGGAGTCGTATGACCACCGCCACCACCACCGCCCCCGAGACCCGCCGCAGCCGGGCACCGCAGCGCTGGCTCTGGGCCGGGCTCGCCACCACCGTGCTCGTCACCGCCGGGAGCCTCGCCGCCTCGTCGGTCATCAGCGACCACGTCCAGGCCTCCTACCCGTCGTTCACGGCGGAGGAGGTCGGTGCCGCGACCACGGCGTACCAGGTGATCCTGCTCGTCGTCGGCCTGCTCGGCGTCGGCGGCTGGCTCGTCACCCTGTGGGGCGCCCGGCGCCGGGCCCGCTGGACCACCTGGGTCGCCGTCGCGCTGCTGCTCGGCGCGCTCGTCGTGGCCGTCACCGGCCTGACCCTGCAGGACACCTCCGGCGACGTCGGGCTCGCGCCTCTGCAGGGTTGGCTCCAGCTCGCGCCGTGCGTCGTCGGCGCGCTCGCCGTGGCCTCGCTGTGGCGCCGCCGATGACCGCAGCGCTCAAGCGTCGGCTGTACCGCGGCGGCCGCCCGGGCCGGCTGATGCGCGTCTGGAACCGGGTCGACACCGTGCTGTACCGGCTGCCCCTGCTGCGCCGCTCCGCGGCGGCCGTGCTCACCGTGCGCGGCCGCCGCTCGGGGCGGCTCGTGCAGGTGCCGGTCGCCGTCGCGGAGGTCGACGGCGTCGCGCACCTCGTCTCGATGCTCGGCCCGGGCGCGGGCTGGGTGCGCAACGTCGAGGCCGCCGGCGGCCGCGCCCGCCTGCACTGGCGCGGGCGCGAGCGCGACGTCCTGCTCGCGTCGGTGCCGGTCGAGGACCGGCCGCCGGTGCTGCGCCGCTACCTCGCGGTCGCCCCCGGCGCCCGCCCGCACGTGGGGCTCGGCCCGGACGCCTCGCTCGCCCGGCTGCGCAAGGTCGCGGACCGGCTGCCCGTCTACCGGGTGCTGGACGCGGCGTCGGCCCCGCCGATGGGGGAGGATGCCTGACGTCGGAGGACGTCGAGCGCGCGGAGGTGTGACCGGATGGCCGAGCAGCCGCACCGGCCGCCCCGGGCGCGCCCGCCGGACGAGCGGCACCGCTCGCCGCAGCGCGTCGTCGACGCCGCGCAGCAGAACGTGGTGCGCCGCGTCGAGCAGCTGATCCAGCGCGTCGGTGTGCGGCTGCTCTCGCGCGACTGGCTGTGGGCTCTCACCTGGCTGCTGATGGCGGTCGGGCTCGCGGTGAACGCCGCGACGATGCCAGCGCTCTACGACGCCGTCGTGCCGATCGCGCTCGCGACCGCCGTCGTGCAGGCGGCCAGCCTGGTGTGGGCGCTCACTCGCCCGTGGCTCGCGGTCGCGGGCGCGACGGTCGCCACGCTCGCGACCGCCCTGCTCACCGCCACGGCCGACGGCGGCTGGCCCTGGCCGATCCCGGTCGTCACGCTGGTCACGCTCGCGCTCACGGTGTTCGTGCTGGCGGTGCGTGCGAGCTGGCCGGCGCCCGTCGCCGGTGCGCTGGCGCCCGTCGCGGCCGCCATCCTTGCCTCGCTGCCGTGGCAGGAGGGCCGGCAGGGCGCGGTCGCCACCAACCTGGTGACGGCGATCTCGGTGCTCGCGCTCGTCGTCACGTTCGGGATCCTCGTGCACCAGTGGCTGCGCAGCCGCGCCGAGCTGCTCGAGCAGCAGGAGATCGTCGCGCACGCGCAGGAGCGTCAGCTCCTCATGGAGGAGCGCAACCGGATCGCGCGCGAGCTGCACGACGTCGTCGCCCACGGGCTCTCGGTCATCTCGATCCAGGCCTCGACGATGCAGTACCGGATCCCCGACGTCGGCGAGGAGGTCGTCGCCGAGCTCGAGGACATCACCGACTCCGCGCGCCGCGCGCTCGTGGAGATGCGCGGGCTGCTCGCGGTGCTGCGCCAGGAGGACGCCGAGAAGGAGCTCGCGCCGCAGCCCACGATGGCGGTGGTGCCGGCGCTGGTCGAGTCGAGCAGGCGCGGTGCCGAGACCGTCAGGCTGCACGTCGACGGCGACCTCGACGACCCGCGGGTCTCCGAGGCCACCTCGCTCACGGTCTACCGGATCGTGCAGGAGGCGCTGAGCAACGCGCTGCGGCACGCACCCGGCGCCGAGATCGACGTCCGGCTCACGATCGGCGCCGACCGGGTCGTCGTCGAGGTGGAGAACTCCCGCCCCACCCGGGCGCCCCGGCCCAGCGACGGCGAGGGGTTCGGGCTGCGCGGCATGCGCGAGCGGGCGGGGTTCGTGCACGGCTCCCTGGTCGCCGAGCCCACCGCGGCGGGCGGCTTCCTCGTCCGCGCGGCGCTGCCGAGCCGGCAGGGCGAGGCCGCCGCGGGTGAGAGGATCGAGGGGGACCAGCAGTGACCGAGGGGCACGACGTGCACGACGACGCACCGATCCGCGTCGCCATCGTCGACGACCAGGCGATGGTGCGCGCCGGCTTCGGCGCGCTGCTGGCCGCGCAGGACGGCATCGAGGTGGTCGGCGACGCCTCCGACGGCGCGGCCGCCGTCGACCTCGTGCGGCGCACCCGCCCCGACGTCGTCCTCATGGACGTGCGGATGCCGGAGGTCGACGGGATCGAGGCGACCAGGCGGATCGCGGCGCTCGACGACGTCGACCCCCGCATCGTCATCCTCACCACCTTCGACCTCGACCAGTACGTGTTCGAGGCGCTGCGCGCCGGTGCGAGCGGCTTCCTCCTCAAGGACGCGCCGGCCTCCGACCTCGTGCACGCGGTCCGGGTGGTGGCGGCCGGCGAGGCGCTGCTCAGCCCCTCGATCACACGCTCGGTCATCGCCGAGTTCGTCGCGCAGCCGACACGCACGCAGCCCGACGACGCCCGGTTCGCCGACCTCACCGAGCGCGAGCTCGCGGTCACCCGGCTCGTCGCGCGCGGGCTGTCGAACGCCGAGATCGCGGCCGAGCTCTACCTGGCCGAGCAGACCGTCAAGACCCACGTCAGCCGGGTCCTCATGAAGCTCGGGCTGCGGGACCGGACGCAGATCGTCGTGGCCGCGTACGAGAGCGGTCTCGTGACCGTCGGGTCCTGACCGTCACTCTCGAGTAGCACCCAGGTCGAACCTCGCGGGTGACGACGCCGGGGCGTCGCTCGAGGAGTCTTGAACCATGACGCAGCTTCTCGACGCCCCGCCGGCACCCGCGCCCACGCGCGCGGCGCCGCGGCGCGAGCGCAACACCCGGCACCTCTCCGACTTCACCGATCTCACGAAGCGGGTGCGGGCCGCTGGCCTCATGAAGCGCTCGTACGGCTACTACGTGTCGAGGCTCGTCGCGTTCCCGCTGATGCTGGGCGCGCTCGCGTTCGCCTCCGTGCAGGTCGGCGACAGCTGGTGGCAGCTGGGGATCGCGGTGGTGCTGGCGCTGCTGATGACCCAGATCGCGTTCCTCGGCCACGACGCCGCGCACCGTCAGATCTTCGGCTCGGCCAAGGCGAACGAGTGGACCTCCCTGCTGGTGATCAACCTGCTGGTCGGGATGGGGCTGGGCTGGTGGCAGCTCAAGCACGGCAAGCACCACAACGCCCCCAACCAGGCGGGCAAGGACCCCGACGTCCGGCGCGGCACGGTCGCCTACACGCCCGAGGACGTCCGCTCCCGGAGGTTCGCTATCCAGCGCTGGTTCTCCAGCCACCAGGGCGTGTGGTTCTTCCCGATCATGATGCTCGCCGGCATGCAGCTGCACATCGGGGGTCTGCAGCGGCTGTTCGCCCGCGGTCCGGTCGACCGCCGCTGGACCGAGCTCGGGCTCATCGCCGTGCGGCACACCGCGCTCATCACCTTCGCGTTCGTCGTGATGTCGCCGCCGATCGCGATCGCGTTCCTCGCGGTGCAGGTGCTGGTGTTCGGGTTCTACCTCGGCATGTCGTTCGCGCCGAACCACATCGGGATGCCGATGGTGCCCAAGGAGGTCCGCATCGACTTCCTGCGTCGCCAGGTCCTCATGAGCCGCAACATCAGCGGCGGCCGCGCCGTCGACACCCTGCTCGGCGGGCTGAACTACCAGATCGAGCACCACCTCTTCCCGTCGATGTCGCGCCCGAACCTGCGCAAGGTCGCGCCGATGGTGCGCGAGCACTGCGAGCGGCTCGGCATCAGCTACCACGAGACGTCGCTGCCGCGTGCGTACGTCGAGGTCGGCCGTTACATCAACCGCGTCGGCCGCGGCAACATCGACGTGTGGGCCTGCCCGCTCGCCAGCTCGATGCGCTCGGGCCTCGTCTAGACCGTCCCGGTCCGGCTCGGCCGGCTCCGCCCCGACACCGGGCTAGCGGAGCAGGCCGAGCACCTGTGCGCCGTCGAACGTGTGCTCGGGTGCGAACGCCGGGCTCGCCATGTAGGCCAGCAGCGAGCGCCGGAACGCCGCCCGCACCAGCCGGTCGGGCTCGGGCTCGAGGTTGAGCGAGCAGACGACCAGCCGGCCGCGGCCCAGTCGCCCCTCGACGAGCGCGCCGAGGCGGCGAGCCTCGAACCAGGTGTCGATCGGCTGCACGATCGGGCGCACGTGCTGCGGCAGCCCGTCGACGAGCATCGCCCTCGCGCCGTGCACGAGCTCCCACCACTGCCAGTCGGTGGTCCCGTCGGTGGGGAATCCCGCGAACGCCGGGTGCTCCGGGTCGTGCAGCAGACCCAGCGTGTGCGGCGCCTGGTCGTGCGTCCACGCGGTGTTCCAGAACACCGTGGTGAAGCCGAGCGCGACGTCGTTGCCGACGTCCTCGGGGCGGACGAGCAGCAGCACGTCCGCGCCGGCCTCGGCGCGCCCGATCGCGTCCTGCGGGTCGTGGGTGACGTGCACCGTGCCGTTGGCGGCACCGTCGGCCCCCTCGGCGGCGGGCATCACCCACACCGCCCAGTCGTTCTCCAGCAGGGCGCCGTCGGCCGTGCGCAGCGTGAGCACGAGCGAGTAGCGCGCCGCCTCTCCGGCCGGTACCGGCAGCGTCGTGACGCCCCACCGGTTGTGGTTGCCGACCTCGAGGACGGCGTCCTCCGCGACGACCCCGCCGGTCACCTCGGTGCCCGCGTCGTCGCGCAGCGACCAGGTGACCTGCGCGCGCAGGGGCGCGGCCCCGAAGTGGGCGACCTGGAACTCGACCTCGAGGCCCTCGCCCGCCGGCACCACCCGGCGCGGCAGCCGCGCCAGCGGCACCGTCGGGCCGCAGAAGCGGGCGAACTCCTCGGGCGTGCAGTAGGGCTTCGGCTCCCAGAACGGGTTGACCACGCCGACGAGGGCGGTGCCCTGCCCGGGGAAGTCGGTGAGCCCGAGCAGGTGGAAGCCGCCGAAGCCCACGGTGCGCAGCGCCGACTCGACGTCCTCCTTGTAGCAGAGCAGCTGCAGCCGCCCCGAGACGCGCAGGAAGTCCTCGGCCTGGTCGGCCATGCCGTTCTCGCGCAGGAAGTCGGCGAACACGCCGAAGTTCCGCGGCTGCATGAGGCCGGTGTAGCGGTCGACCTCGGCGAGGTCGGGGTACGCGCACCACTGCCCGATCTCGTGGCTGACCACCGGCCGGTCCGAGCGTGCGACGCGCTCGGCGTAGTCGGTGCAGGTCTCCGGCGGGGCGCCGTTCATCCGGGACTCCAGCCCCTCGCCCCATCGGTGGGCGCGTGGCTCGAAGTCGTTGTCGAAGTCGTTCTCGGGCAGCACCGGCCAGCCGGCGCCGGCGGTGTAGAGCCGGCGGGGGTCGTAGGAGCGCCAGCGCTGCAGCCACGCGGTGAGGAACTCGACGTCGCGGCCGCCCGGCTCGTTGCCGTGCGCCATCATCACGAACGACGGGTGGTTGCCGTAGGTGTCGAGGATGCGGCGGGTCTCGACGTGGACGTAGTCGTCGACGGGGCGTGACTCGCCGAGCCCCGCGCCCTGGTTGGCCCACACCGGGCCCTCGACCTGGAGGTAGAACCCGGCCTCGTCGGCGGCCTGGAACGCCGCCTCCGGCGGGCACCAGGAGTGGAACCGGAGCAGGTTGAGGCCGTAGCTGCGGGCGACGTCGATGACGCGACGCCACGACGCGACGTCGGTGGGCGGGTAGCCGGTGAGCGGGAACACGCAGGACTCCAGCGTGCCGCGGACGAACGTCTTGCGGCCGTTGACCAGCAGGTGCGGCCCGTCGGTGGTGATCTCGCGCAGCCCGAAGGTGGTCGTCGTGGCGTCGTGGTGCTCGACGCCGTCGACGACCGTGACGATCTCGATCTCGAGGTCGTACAGGTGCGGCGAGAACTCGTCCCACGTCCGTGCGTCCGGTCCGAGCGGCACCTCGACGTCGACGTGCCCGCCCGCCGCTGTCAGCCCGCGGGCGTCGAGGTGCTCGCCGTAGTCCTCGTCGAAGGCGACGACGACGGGCTCGGTCGCGACGCCGTCCTCGCGGCTGCGTGCGAGGACGCGGACGGTGCCGACGCCGGCGCCGGCAGGCCCGGCCGCGAGGTCGATCTTGGCGGTCACGACCCGCCGCGCGACATCGGGGACGGCACGCACGCGGCTGATCCGCACCGCCGGCTCGGCCGTGAGGGTCAGTGCGCCGACGACGCCGTTCCAGTTCCCCTGCGTGTGGTCGGTGACGCTGTGGGCGTTGGGGCCGACGTCGACGACCATGCGGTTGTCGACGCGCAGCGTCAGCAGGTGGGTGCCGGGGGAGAGATGGCCGAGGTCGTGGGCGTGCGGCGTCGTCAGGCTGTCGGCGCGCCCGACCAGGCGCCCGTCGACCCAGACCGTCGACTCCCAGTGCACCCGCTCCAGGCGCAGCACGACCGGGCGGTCCGCCCAGTCGGCCGGGACCACGATCTCGCGCTGGAACCAGGCGGCGCCCCGGTAGTACACCCGGGGCTGCAGCCAGAACGGGATCGAGATGTCGCCGGGCTGCCGGTAGGGCTCGTAGCGCTCGTCGTCGAAGAACGACCGGTCGGCGATGCTCCCGGTCCACGGGGTGTCGAGCGCGATCTCGTCGCCGATGCCCTGCTCCTGGATCGAGCCCGGCAGCGTCACCTCGTGCTCGGCGGCCAACGGTGCGAGGAACCACTGCTCGCGCTCGCCCACGCCGTCCGGGTCGAGCCGGCAGGCCCACGTGCCGGCGAGGTCGACCTCCCGGCGATCGGTGACGGCGTCGGAGAGCCGGGGTGCGGTGGTCATGGCGCTTCCTCCTTCGGACCCGCTGAGCTAGCACGACGCTAGGGCCGCTCACCGCGACGCGGGATAGCGGATCCCGCGCGGTCCATGGACGAAACGACGGCATCAGCCGACGGGGCGCGTGAGCCGGCGCTGCCGCCTCGAGGCCGCCAGCCCGATCACGAGCGCGAGCCCGGTGGCGACCGCCGGGACCAGGAGGGCGCGGGTGTGGTCGGCGAGCGCCGGGGGTCCGTCGCCGGCCACCAGCACGGCGGTCACGAGTGCGAGACCGAGCGCCCCGCCGAACTGGAACGCCGTGTAGACGACGCCACCGGCGACGCCGTGCTCGTCCTCCCGGATGCCCTCGGTCGCTGCGTCGGTGAGCGGGCCGTACACCAGCGCGAACGCGACGGCGACGAGCAGGAGCGAGGGCAGCAGGTCGAGGTAGGCCCAGTCGTCGGTCAGCCGGAGGACGAGCAGGTACGAGCCGAGACCGGCCGCGACGCCGAGCGTCATCACGACGGCGCTCCCGAGCCGCTGGACCAGCCGCGGCGCCAGCAGCGGGGCGAGCAGGAGGTCCGCGCCCATGATCGCGAACGTGAGGCCCACCTCCAGCGGCGACCAGCCACGCAGCTCCTGGAGGTAGAGAGTGAGGACGAACTGGAACCCGAAGAACGCGCCCATGAACAGCAGGCCGACGGCGCCGGCGTGCGCGAGCAGCCCCTCCCGCAGCAGGCCGAGCCGGACGAGCGGCGCGGCGGCCCGGCGCTCGACGACGACGAACGCCACGAACAGCGCGGCCGCGAGGACGGCGCCGGCGAGCGCGCCGGGCGACAGCCCGCCCTCGCTCGCGCTCACGACCGCGAGCACGAGGGCGACCATGCCGCCGGTCGCGGTGACCGCCCCGGCCAGGTCGAAGCTGCCCACGAGGCTCGCGCGCGGCCCGTCCGCCCGGATCGGACGGACCGCCACGGCGAGCAGCGCCAGCCCGATGACCACCGGGGCGAAGAAGACCCAGCGCCAGCCGACGCTGGTGAGCGCGCCGCCCGCGACCGTGCCGAGCGTGAAGCCCGCGGCGCCGACCGCTCCGTACACCGCCAGGGCGCGCGTGCGCAGCGGGCCCTCGGGAAAGCTCGTGGTGACGATGCTGAACCCGGCCGGGGTCAGGAAGGCGGCAGCCACACCCGTGGCGAACCGGGCTACGACGAGGATCCAGCCGGCGGTGGCGACCCCGCCGAGGACCGAGAATCCGATGAAGACCACGAGCGCGCCGAGGAAGACGCGGCGCCTCCCGACGAGGTCGGAGACCCTGCCTCCCAGGAGCATGAACCCGGCGTAGCCCAGCACGTACGCGCTGATGATCCAGTGCGCGTCGTGGTCGGCCACCCCCAGGTCGTCGCTGATCACGGGCACGGCGACGTTGAGCATCGCGATGTCGATCCCCTCGAGGAAGAGGGCGCCGCACACGACGAGCAGCAGCGCCCAGGCGCGAGCGGTCATCCGCTCGGCTCGTCGCGGGGAGGGGGTGGAGGTGGCAGCGGTCATGGCCTGCTTCCGGTGCTCAGAGTGCTCACGCACGGAACGTGCGCCTGGTTACCTCTTGTAACCAGCTGGAGTCTGCGGCACCCTCGGGTCATGACGGAAGAAGGCACTTCGACCTCACCCGGTCACACCGAGGTGACCGACGCCTGCGACACGGGGTGGGACGTCCTCCAGTGGGACGCGCGGGAGGGCTGCGAGGTCCGCCAGATCCTCGACCGTGTCGCCGACAAGTGGTCGCTGCTCGTCATCGCGCTGCTGCGCGAGGACACGCTCCGGTTCAGCGAGCTGCGCCGGGCGATCGACGGCATCAGCCAGCGGATGCTCACCGTCACGCTCCGGAACCTCGAGCGTGACGGGCTCGTGACGCGCACGGTGTACCCCGAGGTCCCGCCGCGGGTCGAGTACCGCGTGTCTCCTCTCGGGCTGACGCTGCTCGGGACGATCGAGTCGCTCGTGACGTGGACCGAGGAGCACCAGCTCGAGATCGCGCGGGCGCGAGCGGAGTTCGACGCGGCGCGCTGACGACAGCGCCGGGTTTGACCTGCCGGCGACGAGCGGATTGCATGCCGCCCATGGAGGAAGCGGCGGTGCCGGACACGCTGGTCGGCGACGGGTTCGCGGGCCAGCGGATGGTCGTGGTCGCCCGCCCGGTGGTGCGGGCGGCGCTCACCCGGCCGGTGACCGGGTCGCTGCTGGTCACCGACGCCGGCTTCTTCCCGCGCGCCAGTCGCCACGGGCGGCGTCGACCTGCGGGGTGCGAGGAGCACATCCTGCTGGTCTGCACCGACGGCGGCGGGCAGTGCACCACCCCGGCGGGGACGGTCACGGTCGAGCGCGGCGACGCGGTCGTGATCCCCGCGGGGCAGCCGCACGAGTACCGCGCGTCGGACCACGCGCCGTGGACGCTGTGGTGGTTGCACGTCGCCGGTGCGCAGGCGGGCGAGGTCGTGCGCGCGGCGCTCGAGGCGGCGGGCTCCGCCGTCGTCCACCTGCGCGACGCGGCCGCGGTCGCGAGCCTGGTCTCGCAGGTGATCGACCACCTCGACGCCGGGACCTCGGGCGACCTGGTGCGGGCGAGCGGGCTCGCGTGGAACGCCCTCACGCACGTGGTCGCGACCGGTCGCCGCACGCGCGGCAGCGCCACGACGCCGGTCGAGCAGGCGCTGGAGCACCTGCGCGCGACGACGCCGCGCCGCACCTCGGTCGCGTCGCTCGCCGCGATGGTCGGGCTCAGCGCCTCCCAGCTCGGCACCCTGTTCCGGCAGCAGGTCGGCGTACCGCCCGTGCGCTACCAGCGCGACCTGCGGATGGCGCGGGCGCGCGAGCTGCTCGACACGACCTCGCTGCCGGTGGCCTCGGTCGCCCAGGCGTGCGGCTACGACGACCCGCTGTACTTCTCGCGGCAGTTCCACCGCGCGAACGGGCTCTCGCCCACGGCGTTCCGCGACCGGTCGCGGTAGCCGTTCTACGTGCCGGCCCGCTCCCTGAACACGGTCGGGCTGCAGGCGTGCACGGCGCGGAACTGGCGCGAGAAGTAGAACGGGTCGTCGTAGCCGACGGCGCGCGCGACGTCGGCGACCGGCATCGACGTCGTCATCAGCAGCTCGGAGGCCCGCGCGATCCGCAGCCGCTTGACGTACTCGATGACGCCGCCGCCGGTCGCCTTGCGGAACAGCGCCGCGAAGTGGGACGTGCTCAGCCCGACGCGTGCCGCGAGGTCGCCGACCCGCACCGGGGTGTCCAGGTGGTCGCGCAGGTAGGCCTGCGCGGCCCGCACGGGCTCGGTGCGCTCCTGGCTGCCCGCCGCGGCGTCGGCCGCCAGCTGCGCCAGCACCGACCATGCCGCACCCGAGGCGCGCAGCAGGCTGGGCACGGTCTCGTCGGTCTCCAGCGCGGCCAGCGCCCGCTCGAGCTCGCCGACGACGCGCAGCGGCTCGTGGGTGTCGACGACGGCGGCGAGGCCGTCGGGAGCGACCGCCCGCTCGACGTCGGCCACGTCCTCGCCGCGCACGTGCATCCATGTGATCGTCCATGGGTCGTCGTCGTGGCTCCAGTACCGGTGCGGCGTGCGCGCCGGGATCACCAGCGCCTGGCCCGGCCCCACCCTGAGCAACCGGTCGCCCGACCGGCACGCACCGCGGCCGGAGGAGGCGACGATGACGATCGTGCCGCGCGAGCCGTGCTGCCGTGTGGCGCCGTGGTGCAGGGCGTGCGGGTAGTAGCCGGCGTCGGTCACGAGCAACCGGCGGGTCAGGCCGGACGCGAGCGCGGTGCGCACGACGTCGGGCGGCAGTACCCGGCGCCGCTCGCCCGGGAACCCCTCGCGGATCCGCATGGCGCCGACCCTAGCGGTCCCGTAAGTGGCTGCGGATCATCGGATCGTCCAGGCAATGCCGTCGTTCTCTGCATTCTCCGGCGGCGGGGCGGCTTCCTACGGTGGTGCCATGCTCGATGTGGAGACCTCGACGGCACAGCTTGCGCTGCCGCCCCGGCCCGCCCACCTCTCCGACGCACCGGTCGCGGTCTGGGAGGAGCCGCTGACGCTGCCGACCTACGAGCCGATGCCGCCCGAGCGCTACCCCTCCTACCTCGACCGTCGCGTCTACCAGGGCTCCTCCGGCCGGGTCTACCCGCTGCCGTTCCACCACCGGATCGCGACCGAGCCGACCCCGCGCACGTGGCGTGCGGTCCACCTCGAGAACGCCTGGGTCCGGGTCGTGGTGCTCCCGGAGCTCGGCGGCCGGCTGCACGTCGCGCGCGACCTGGCCTCCGGCGTCGACCTGTTCTACTGCAACCCCGTCATCAAGCCCGCCCTCGTCGGTCTCGCCGGCCCCTGGATCGCCGGCGGCATCGAGCTCAACTGGCCGCAGCACCACCGGCCCGCCACCTACCTGCCGACCGACTACCACCTGGCGACCGAGGACGACGGCTCGGCGGTCGTGTGGTGCTCCGACCACGACCCGTTCGCCCGCATGAAGGGCATGCACGGGTTCCGGCTGCGCCCGGACTCCAGCGCGATCGAGCTCGACGTGCGGCTCTACAACCGCACCGAGCTCACCCAGACGTTCCTGTGGTGGGCCAACGTCGCCGCCCGCGTCGACGACGACTACCAGTCGTTCTTCCCGCACGACGTCCGGCACGTGGCCGACCACGCCCGGCGTGCGGTCACGGCGTTCCCGCACGCCGACAACCCCTACTACGGCATCGACTACGCCGCTCGGGCCGGGGAGGTGCGGCACGCGTCCGACGGCACCGAGGTCACCGGCGACCGGCTCGACTGGTACTCGAACATCCCGGTGCCGACCTCCTACATGGTGCTCGGCTCCGCGGAGGACTTCTTCGGCGGCTACGACCACGCCACCCGGGTCGGGTTCGTGCACGTGGCCGACCACCACATCGCGGTCGGCAAGAAGCAGTGGACCTGGGGCAACGCACCGTTCGGGCACGCGTGGGACGCCAACCTCTCCGACGACGGCGCCCACTACATCGAGCTGATGGCCGGCGTGTTCACCGACAACCAGCCCGACTTCGCCTACCTCGCGCCGGGCGAGACCAAGGTCTTCACGCAGCGCTGGTACCCGATCCGCGAGCTCGGGCCGATCGACCGCGCCACGGCCGATGCGGCCGTCTCGTTGCGCCGCGCCGACGGCTCCGCCCACGTGGGCGTCGTCGTCACCCGGTCGCTCGCGGGCGTCCGCGTCGAGGTGTCGGCCGACGGCGAGCAGGTCGCCGAGCACGTCGTCGACCTCGACCCGGCGACCCCCTACCGGGCCGAGCACGCGCTGCCCAGCGGTGCCGGGCCGGTCACCGTGACCGTGCGGCACGAGGGGCGCACGCTGGTCACCTGGACCGAGCCGCAGCCCACCGACCCGGGGCCGGAGCCCGACCCGGCCACCGAGCCGCCGCTGCCGCACGAGATCGAGGCGGTCGAGGAGCTCGCGATGGTGGCGACCCACCTCGAGCTCTACCGCCACGCCACCCGCTCGCCGGTGCCGTACTGGCGCGAGGCGCTGCGGCGCGACCCCGAGCACGTCGAGAGCCTGCTCGGGCTCGCGCAGCGCGCCTACGCCGCGCGCGACCTGGAGACCGCCGACGAGCTGCTCGCGCGCGCGACCGCGCGGCTGACGCGCCGCCACGCCAACCCCCGCGACACCCGCGCCCTCTACCTGCACGGGCTCGTCCGCGAGGCGATGGGCGACGACAGCGGCGCCTACGACCGGTACGGCCGGGCGCTGTGGATGCGGCTGTGGCGCGCGCCCGCCGGGTACCGCATGGCCCGTATCGACGCCCGGCACGGCCGCGACGCCGACGCGCTGCACCGTGTCGAGGACGTGCTGCGCAGCGAGCCCGACCACCTGCAGGCCCGTGCGGTCGCCGTCGTCGCGCACGACCGGCTCGGCCACCGCGACGCCGCCGCCGCGGCGCTGGCGGAGGCGCGCGCGCTCGACCCGCTCGACCCCGTGCTGCTCGCGCTCGCCGGCGAGCAGCCGAGCGAGGACGCCCAGACCTGCCTCGACACCGCGATCGAGCTCGCGGACCTGGGCGAGCACGACCGCGCGCTCGCCTGCCTCGACGCCGCCGACGAGCGCGAGCGGCACCGCCCGCTCGGCCAGACGGCGGCCGGGCCGCTGATCGCCTACCACCGCGCGCACGTGCTCGCGCTGGCCGGGCGGCACGCCGAGGCCGCCGCCGAGCGCGCGCGGGCCGCGACCCTCGACCCCGCCGACTGCTACCCGTCGCGGCTCGCGGACGCCGCCGTGCTCGCCGAGGCCGCCGCGGCCGACCCGGCCGACCACCGCGCCCGCGCCCTGCTCGGGCACTGGAGCTACGCCGTCGGGCGCCACGACGAGGCGGCACGCCTGTGGCGGGAGAGCGCCGCGACCGAGCCGGGCGACGCCGTCGTGCGGCGCAACCTCGGGCTGTGGACGGCGAACGACCAGGGCGACCCCGCGGCCGCCGTCGAGCACTACGAGGCCGCGATCGCGAGCCGGCCCGACGACGCCCGGCTGCTCTACGAGCGCGACCAGCTCGCGGCGCTGCTGGGGGAGTCGCCGGCGCAGCGGCTCGCGCGGCTCGAGGCGCATGCCGACCTGCTCGCCGAGCGGGTCGACCTCACGGTCGAGTACCTGCACCTGCTGATCAGCGCCGGCCGCGCCGCCGACGCGCTGCCGCTGCTCACCGACGGCCGGTTCCAGGCCTGGGAGGGCGGCGAGGGTCAGGTGCTCGCCGCGTGGGAGCGCACGCGCACCCAGCTCGCGCTCGACGCGCTCGCCGACGGCGACGCCGAGGCCGCGGTCGCGCACCTGCAGGCCGCGCTCGAGCCGCCCGCGAACCTCGGCGAGGCGCGGCACCCGCTCGCGAGCACCGCGGCGCTGCGGCAGCAGCTCGGCGACGCGCTCGCCGCCGCCGGCCGCACCGAGGAGGCCCGGCAGGCGTGGGAGGACGCCGCCGGCCAGCGGGGTGACTTCCTCGGCATGAGCACCGCCGAGCACAGCGAGACCACGTACTGGTCGGTGCTCGCCCTGCGCAGGGTCGGGCGGCACGCCGAGGCCGACGCGCTCGCCGAGGAGCTGCGCGCGTTCCGGGACCGCTACGCCGCCACCGCGCCGACGGTCGACTACTTCGCCACCTCGCTGCCGGACCTGCTGCTCTTCAGCGGCGACCCGGTGGCGGCACGCGACCGGCGGGTGGCGGTGTTCGACGCCCAGCTCGCGCTGCTCGCCGGCGACCGCGACGCGGCCGAGCGGCTGCTCGACCGTCCCGAGATGCTCGCCGAGCGGCACGCCGCCGACCTGCGGCACGCCCTCGGCCGGCTCGGCGAGCGCCTCCTCGTGGGAGCGGAGGGGATGCGATGACCGCAGACCCACGACGCCGCCCGGGCGCCCCCGACCGCCTCGTCATCACGCTGTGGGACTTCTCCTGGCTCACCCGCAGCGGTGCAGGCGAGCCGTTCGAGGACCTCGACGCGGCGTGCGCCCAGGCGCGTGAGCGCGGGTACAACACGATCCGCATCTGCGCGGTGCCGTTCCTGCTGTTCCGCTCCGGGCTCGACACCACCGCGCTGCGGCTCGAGCCGCTCGGTGCCGGCACCCCGATGGCCGACCGGTACTGGCAGCACGTGCGCTGGTACGACGTCGCGGGCCCGACCGTCGTCGACGTCCGGGCACGCCTGCTCGCCCTGTTCCGCGCGGCGCAGCGGCACGACCTGTGGGTGATCGCCTCCTCGTGGGAGTACCAGCAGACCCCGGCGTTCGCCGCCGAGCCCGCCTGGCACGAGGCGCTGCAGGCGGTGCCGCCCGACGAGCGCGCCGTCGTGCTCGCCGACGCCCACGCCGACCTCCTCGACCTGCTCGACGCCGAGGGCCTGGGCGACCGGCTGCTGCTCACCGAGCTGCACAACGAGGTGCAGGCGGGTCACCTGGTCGCCGGTCTCGGGACGGCGCCCGGTGCCGACTCGGTCGCCGCGCTCACGCCGCGGCTGGAGGCCGGGATCGCCCGCTTCCGCGAGCGGCACCCCGACCGGCCGGTGACCGTCAACTACTCGCGGGTGCCCTACGACGCGATGTCGGCGCTGCCGCGCGACCTCGACGCGCTGGTGGTGCACCCGTACGTGCAGGGCCCGCTCGGCGACCTCGTCGAGACCTACGGCCTGCGCGGCCCGGTCGAGGAGTTCGACAACGACCGTGCGCGCGAGCTGCTGCGGCCCGGCGCGCCGGACCTCGCCGACTGGCGGCTGCCCGCCGAGAAGGCGTGGAAGCTGCGGGCGACGATCGTCGCCGAGCCGGAGATGTACGTCCACGACTGGTGCGACCCCGACGTCTGGGACCGCCGTCTCTACGACCGCTGGGGCGCCTTCCGGCACATGACCCTCGACCGGCTGGCGACCTGGGTCGCGGTGGCTGCCGACGCGGCGGCCGCGCGGGGCATCCCGGTCGTGCTCGGCGAGGGCTACGTGGGCTACACACCGCTGCGCGCGGGCTTCGAGGAGGGTCCCGTCGGCGCCGAGGTGTGCCGGTTCGCCCTCCGCGAGGCGGTCCGGCACGACGTCTGGGGGGCCGTCGTCTGCTCCAACGCGGCACCGCACCACCCGATGTGGGCGGATGTCGCACTGCAGCGCGAGTGCGCTGCGCTCCTCACCGACCGGCAGCTCGTCTGAGCCGGCCGGGGAACACCCCACCCGCGCCAACGACGGCGCAAGGAAGGAACGACATGTCCAGCACCTCGATCACCCGCCGCGGGGTCCTCCTCGGCGGTGCCTCGCTCGGCCTGGCCGGGCTGCTCAGCAGCTGTGTCGGCTCCGGTGGTTCCGGAGGCGGCGGGGGTGGCGGCGGCGCCACCGGTGGCGGCGGCGGGGGCGGCGGCAACGGCGCGGTCGTGCTGCAGTCCTCGATCCAGGACACCGACCCCAAGGCGGCGCTGGAGGCGCTCGTCGGCGACTACACCGACGCCGACGTCACGCTGAACTCGGTCGCGACCGAGCAGTTCCGTGCCCAGCTCACCAACTACCTGCGCTCCAACGACCCGCCGGAGGTGCTCACCTGGTACGCCGGCTCGGTCGCGCGCGCCTACGCGAGCGAGGGCCTGCTGCTCGACGTCTCCAGCCTGTGGGAGGGCGACGGCGCCTGCGCCGGCTTCTCCGACGCGCTGCGCAGCCTGTCGAGCGACCCCGACGGCAAGCAGATCTTCGTGCCCACGAGCTACTACTGGTGGTCGGTCTTCTACAAGAAGTCGGCCTTCGAGGAGTGGGGCGTGGAACCGCCGACGACGTGGGACGAGTTCCACGCGCTGTGCGAGACCCTGCTCTCCAAGGGTGTCGCGCCGCTGGCGAACGGCATCGGCTCGACGCCATGGATGGCCTCGGGCTGGTTCGACTACCTGAACCTGCGGATCAACGGCGCGCAGTACCACCGCGAGCTGCTCGCGGGCGAGCACGCCTTCACCGACCCCGAGGTGGTCGCGGTGATGGAGGAGTACAAGCGGCTGATCCCGTACTTCGACCCGAACATGGCCTCCTACTCCGCGCAGGAGGGCGCGACGCCGTTCGCGCAGAACCAGGCGGGCATGTACCTCATCGGTGCGTTCGTGTCGCAGTACATGCCGGAGGACCAGCGCGACGACCTGGACTTCTTCTCGGTCCCGGTCATCGACGACGCGATCCCGACCGCCGAGGAGGCGCCCACCGACGGGTTCTTCGCGGCCGCGAACTCCGACAACCCCGAGGGTGCGCTCGCGCTCCTGGACTACCTCGCCTCGCCCGAGCAGCAGGAGCGCTACATCGAGATGTCGAAGTCGGCGAACCTGCCGACCTCGCCCGACGTCGACACCTCGCAGTTCAGCCCGCTCGTGCAGAAGGGCATCGAGCTGCTCAACAGCACCGAGGAGATCACCCAGTTCTTCAACCGGGACTCCTCCGACGCGCTGCAGGCCACCGCCGACACGGCGCTCACCCAGTTCCTCGCCGACCCCGACTCGATGACGACCATCCTCGAGGAGTGGCAGCGGGCGGCTGAGGGCGTCTGGGGCTCGTGACCGCGCAGGCTCCCGCCGCAGCGGCGGCTGCGCCCGGCCGGACCGGGCGGCTCGGCCGTGCGCTGCGGCGGGTGCCGCCGCTGGTGTGGCTGTTCCTCGCGATCCCGCTGGCGGTCGAGCTGTTCTGGGTGTTCTGGCCGGCGGCGAACTCGTTCTCGCTGTCGCTGACCCGGTGGGACGGCATCTCGCCGGCCGTGCCGGTCGGCGGGCAGAACTTCGTCGACCTGTGGGACGACCCGATCTTCACGCGGGCGCTGCGGAACAACGTCGTGTGGGCCATCGGGTTCGGCGGCCTGTCGGTCGCGGGCGGGCTCGCGCTCGCGGTCGCGCTCAACAAGCCGGGCCCGCTGGTCGGCCTGTACCGCAGCGCGATCTACCTGCCGATGGTCGTCTCGCTCGCGGTGACCGGTCTGTTCTGGCGCGTCATGTACGCGCCCGAGGGGCCGATCAACGCCGCGCTCGGGGCGATCGGGCTGGAGTCGCTGCGCAACCAGTGGCTCGCCGACCCGGACCTCGCGCTGTACGCGGTGCTGGTCGCCGCCGTCTGGCGCCAGGTCGGCTACATCATGGTGCTGTACCTGGCGGGCCTGAAGAGCTGCGACGCCTCGCTGGAGGAGGCGGCCGCCGTCGACGGCGCCAGCGCCTGGCAACGGTTCTGGACGATCGTGATGCCGCAGCTCAAGGGCGTGAGCATGGTCGTGTTCGCGGTGACGGTCATCGACTCGCTGCGCACCTTCGACATCGTGTGGGCGATGACGCGGGGCGGGCCGTACAACATGACGCAGCTGCTGAGCACGTACATGTTCCAGCAGGCGTTCACGCTCGGGAACCTCGGCTACGCGTCCGCGATCGCCGTCGTGATCTTCGTGCTCGCGATCGGCTTCATCATCACGTACCTGGCCCGCCAGGCGCGTGCGGAGGAGGACTGACATGACCGACACCGCCCTGCCGGCGCGGCCGCCGGTGCGCAAGCCCCGGCCGGCCCGCTCGCCGTGGCTGCACGTCGGCATGATCCCGCTGACGCTGCTGTGGCTCAGCCCGATCGTGTTCGTCGTCTTCGTCGCGATCCGGCCGTTCGACGACCTCGCCGCGCGCGGTCTGGGGGCGTTCCCGGTCTCGATCTCCTGGGAGGGGTTCCGCACCGCCTTCGAGGGCGGCGGCCTGGTGCGGGCGCTCGGCAACAGCCTCGTCGTCACGGCGGCCGGCGTCGTGCTCTCGCTCGCGCTCAGCGCGTGCGCGGCGTACGCGTTGTCGCGGTTCGCGATCCCGGGCCGGCGCACGATCCTGCTCACGATGCTCGCGGGCAACCTGCTGCCGCCGCAGATCCTGCTGGTGCCGGTCTCGGCCATCACCGAGGCGGTGGGGATCTACGACACGCTCACGGCGCTGGTCGTCGTGCAGGTCGGGTTCGGCATCGGGTTCTACACGTTCGTGCTGCACGGGTTCATGCGCGGGCTCCCGGCCGAGGTGTTCGAGGCCGCCCGGATCGACGGTGCCGGTGCCGGGCTGATCTTCTGGCGGATCGTGCTGCCGCTGTCGCGGCCGTCGCTCGCGGCGCTCGCCGCGCTCGCCACGACCTGGATCTTCAACGACCTGATCTGGGCGATGACGGTGCTGCGGACCGAGGCTCGGTTCCCGATCACGGCCGCGCTGCTCAACCTGCAGGGCGGCTACTCCAGCGCGTACAACGTCATCGCGGCGGGCTCGCTGGTGGCGGCGATCCCGACCGCGATCGTGTTCTTCGCCTTCCAGAAGCAGTTCGTCTCCGGGCTGCTGGTGGGGTCGAACAAGTGACCACGTGGACGCTCCCGACCGCGTCGGGCTGCTATGTCGTCGGGCCGGCGCCGGGCGGGCTCGGGCTGGTGCTGCACCACTGGGGCGGCCCGCTCGAGGACGACCCGGCGCCGCCGACGCCGCCCCGCCGGGCCGCCTCGTTCGTGCGCGAGGAGGACCTGCTGCCTCTCGAGGCGACGGCGCTGGGCACGCGGGACGTGCACGCCGCCGAGATCGTCGCGCGCCGGGCCGACGGCCTGCGCGGGCTGCGGCTGGAGATCGCCGGCGAGGTCGCGCTGAGCTCCGACGACGACGGCGGCAGCCACCTCGTGTGCCCGCTCGCCGACGAGGTGGCGCAGGTCGACGTCGAGCTGCACCTGCGCAGCCACCCGGCGCACGACGTCGTCACCAAGTGGGCCGTGGTCCGCAACCGCTCGCCCCACGCCGTCGAGCTGCTGCGGGCCTGGGGCGGCGCGTTCGAGGCGCCGACCGGCGCCGGGGCGAGCGTCGAGACCAGGCACGGCGCGTGGTCGCGCGAGACGACCCCGGCGCTCGTCGACCTGCCGGCCGGCACCTTCAGCACCGGCAGCCGGCAGGGGATCACCTCCCACACCGCCGCCCCGGTCGTCACCGTGCGCCCGCGCGGCGTGCCCGACGGCGACGCCTGGTCGGTCGCGCTCGCCTGGTCGGGGTCGTGGCGGCTCGCGGTCGACGTCGTGCCGTTCACCCGGCACGTCCGGGTGTCGGGCGGGCCCGACGACGAGTCCGGCGTGCTCACGCTGCCGCCGGGCGGCACGCTCACGACCCCCGTGCTGGCGGGCCTGTGGGCGCACGGCGACGGCGACGCCGTCGCGCACGCCTGGCACACCTACCAGCGCGCGCTCGCGCGCGGCACCGGGCCGGAGCACCGCCCGGTCGTCTACAACTCCTGGTACGCCACGACCTTCGACGTGCGGGTCGAGCACCAGCTCGCGCTCGCCGACGTCGCCGCCGACCTCGGCGTCGAGGTGTTCGTGCTCGACGACGGCTGGTTCCGCGGCCGCACCAGCGACCACGCCGGGCTGGGCGACTGGCAGCCCGACCCCGCGAAGTTCCCGCGCGGGCTCGCCGAGCTCGCCGACGGTGTGCGCGAGCGAGGCATGCGGTTCGGCGTGTGGGTCGAGCCCGAGGCGGTCAACCCGGACAGCGACCTGTACCGGGCCCACCCCGACTGGGTGCACCACGTCGCGGGCAGGCCGCTGCGCACGCTACGCAACCAGCTCGTGCTCGACCTCGGCCTGCCGGAGGTGGAGGCGTGGGTCGTCGACACCCTGCGCACGCTGCTGACCAGCGCCGACATCACCTACCTCAAGTGGGACATGAACCGGACGATCGCCGACGGCGGGCAGACGCGGCCCGGCGGCGACGACTGGTCGTGGCGGCACACGCACGCCTACTACCGGGTGATGGAAATGCTGCGGGCGGAGTTCCCGCACGTCACCGTCGAGGCGTGCTCGGGCGGTGGCGGCCGCATCGACCTCGCCGTCCTCGAGCGCTCCGACGTCGTATGGCCCAGCGACGAGACCGGGCCCCGGGACCGGCTGGCGATCCAGCACGGCTTCAGCGGTGTCTACCCCGCGTGGACGATGAGCTCCTGGGTCACCGACGAGCCGGACCTGCTCGACACCGAGCCCGTGAGCCTCGACTTCCGGTTCGTCGTCGCGAGCGCCGGTGTGCTCGGGATCGGCTCCGACCTGCTCGCGTGGGACGACGCGACCCGCGCCCGCGCACGCGAGCACGTCGCGCGGTACCTGCGGTTCCGTGACGTCGTCCACCACGGCCGGCTGCGCCGGCACGGCTCGCCCGACGGCGCCGCCTACGCCGTGCAGCACGTGCTCGGCGACCGGGCGGTCGTGCTCGCGTGGCGACGCGGCGACGGCGCCCTGGCCGTGCCGCTCGCCGACCTCGACGCGGACGCGACCTACCGGGTCGCGTGGGGCTCCGGGGCGGAGGCGGAGCACCGCGGTGCCGAGCTCGCTGCCGGGCTGGCCGTCCCGTGGGGCTGGGGCGACTGCGACGTCGCCGAGGTGGTGCGCCGGTGACCGTGCGGATGTCCACCGACCTCGCGCGCGGCGGCCGCTGGACCTCGCTGCGGACCGGCTCGCGGGAGTGGCTGTGGCAGAACCCGGCAGTGACGCTCGCCGAGCGCGCGGCCGCGCGACCGGGCACGCCGTTCGTCGACGCCGGCGGCGGCGAGGAGTGCTTCCCCTCGGTCGGCGGCGACCCCGCGGCCGGGCTCGACCACGGCGACGTGTGGCACCGGCCGTGGGTGGGTGTGCCCGACGACGCGGCCGCGCAGACCTGGGACGGGCTGACGCTGCGCCGCCGGGTGCGGCACGACGACGAGCACCTGCGGGTGGACTACGCCGTGACCGGCGCCCCGGGCACGCCGTTCCTGCACGCGGTGCACCTCCTGCTCGACCTCTCGACCGACGCCCGGCTGCACGTGCCCGGCACGCCCGACGTCGTGGTCCCCGACCACCCTGAGGTCGGCGCCGTCACCCGCACCAGGTGGCCGGACGCCGGTGGCTTGCCGCTCGACCGTCTCGGGCCCGACGACGGCACCGCGGTCTGCGCGGTCGTGGTGAGCGACGCCGTCGAGGTCCACGACGGCGAGGACGTGCTCGCGCTGCGCTGGGGCAGCGAGCCGGGCGCGCCGACGTCGTTCCTGGTGTGGCGCAACCTCGGCGGCTGGCCGGCGGGGGCGCCGTACCGGTCGTTCGGGGTCGAGCCGATGCTCGGCGCCGCCACCGCGCTCGCCGACGCCGCGCCGGGCGAGGCGGCGGTGCTCGGCCCGTCCGGACGGCTCGACTGGTGGCTGGAGGTCCGCGGGGCCTGATCCCGCGCCCGGCGCGCACGTCGGTGGCCGGCCCTAGGCTGACGCGCGTGGACCTGGTGCTCGGCATGCGCGAGTCCGACTCGCCGTGGATCGCCTCGGTGTGGACCTGCTCGACCGAGCAGGTGCGGTGGATGACCTCGGTCGCGTCCGAGACGTGGGGCCTGATCTTCTGGGAGCAGGACGGCGTGCCGCACGTCGAGGTGACCGGGCCCGAGACCGGCACCGCCACCGCGCCGGTCCCCGCGGGCGCGACGTTCGTCGGCGTGCAGATGGCGGTGGGCACCGCGCTGCGGATGGTCCCTACCGGTCGGCTGCTCGACGGCGGGATCTCGCTGCCGGAGGTGACGCGGCGGGGTTTCGTGCTCGACGGCTGGCGCTGGGAGACGCCGGGCGTCGACGACGTCGAGGCACTGGTCGAGCGGCTGGTGGGCGCCGGCGTCGTGGTCCGCGACCCCGTGGTCGACGACGTGCTGCGCGGCGGCCGCCCCGCGCTGTCCTCACGGAGCGTGGAGCGCCGCTTCCGCGCGGCGACCGGCTTCTCCCCGGGTCGCGTGCAGCAGATCGCCCGGGCGCGCGCGGCCGCGGTGGCGCTCATGCGGGGCGAGGAGACCGCCGACGTCGCGTGGCGGCTCGGCTACTACGACGAGCCGCACCTCGCCCGCGCGCTGCGCCGCTTCGTCGGCCGGACGGCCGGGGCGCTGCGCGCGGGCGAGGGCGGAGCGATCGCGCTCGACCCTCAGGACACGACGTCGTACACGAGCTTGACGACGCCGTTGGTGTAGGTGTCGGACTCCCGGAGCCGCAGCGTCTGCCGGGGCCGGTCGGAGAGGTCGAACGGCCGCTTGCCGGACCCCAGCAGGTAGGGGAACAGCAGCAGGTTGTACTGGTCGATCAGCCCGGCGGCCGCGAGCCGCTGCGCGAGCTCGCCGCTGCCGTGGATGTAGAGGTTGCCGCCGTCGGTCTGCTTGAGCGCGGCGACGTCCTCGGTCGAGCGCAGGATCGTCGTCGGGCCCCAGTCGCCGACGAGGGCGTCCTCGCCGATGGTGCTCGACACGACGTACTTCGGCAGCTCCTTGTACGCGGCGTGGTCCTGCGAGCGCGGCCACACCGCGCCGAACGCCTCGTAGCTGCGCCGCCCGAAGACCAGCGCCGAGGTGTCGGCGAGCTCCTCGCCCTTGAGCGAGTACGCCTCCTCGACGAACTCGGTGTCGAACACCCAGCCGCCGCTCGGGTGGCCCTCGCGGGTGCCGCCGGGCGAGTCCATCGCGCCGTCCACGGTGATGAAGCCGGTCCAGACCAGCTTGCGGGTCATGCAGTCCTCCTCAGGGTGTGCGGATGCGCTCACCGTAGGACGCCGCGGGGGCGCCGTCGTGGACGAAAGCGACACGTCAGCGCAGCAGCGTCACCGTCAGCCCGGTGCGGGCGACCACGTCGCCGTCGACGGCCGCGGTGATCTGGTACGGGCCGGGCAGCAGCAGGCTCAGCCCGCCGATGCGCGTGCTCGCCTCGCCGTTGTCGTCGGCGGTGAGCCGCACGGTCGACGTCGGCAGCGCCAGGATCGTCCCGGGCAGCCAGACGCTGCGCACGGTCACCCGCTCACCCGGCTCGAAACCGGTGAGCTGCACCTGCACCGAGCCGAGGATCCGCACCCGGGCGGGGTCGACGACGACGCTCGGGTCCGCGACCACGGGGGCCTCGACCAGCTGCGCGACGCCCCAGCGGGCGGTCGACTGGTAGCCGAGCCCGGTCGGGTCGGCCCAGTTGACGACGCCGGTGCGCTCGCCCTCGCTCGCGTCGTTGACCTGGACGTCGAACCCGTGGAAGGTGCCGGCGCCGCCGGTGCCCTCGAGCGTGATCGCGGCCTCGACCGTGTACCCGACGTCGGTCGTGGTGACCGCGTAGCGGAGCCGCTCGGCCTGCTCGTCGGGGTCGCCGGTGCCGAAGGTGACGGCGCCGTCGGCACCGATGCGGATCTGGGTGTCGAGCGGGCGGTAGGCGCCGTTCTTCGCGTTGCCCGCGTCGAGGTAGATCTCGACCGAGTCCTGCGTCCACGGGTTCGACCCGGTGGAGTCGACCACGGGGTCGGTCACCTCGGCGAGCACGAACAGCTCGTCGTCGCGCCACAGCGTGCGGACCTGCGCGACCGCGCCGATCTCGCCCTCGGTCAGCACGTCGGTGGTGACGGTGCCGGCCCCGGCCCACACGTCGTCGACCGCGCCGTCGATCTCCGGGGCCTGCGCGGCCTCGGCGACCTCGAGGTAGGAGAGCTCCTCCACGAGCGACAGCGCGCCGAGGGTGCCCTCCTCGTTCCAGCCGGTCGTGGTGCCGCCGTCGGTGACGCGGAGGTCGAGGTCGAGCACGTCGCCCTCGGCCGCACCGGTCAGCGGCACGTGCGCCACCAGTGCGTACCCGCCGTCGCGCTCGGCGACGACGGTCGGGACGTCGGCGGTGCCGTCGCGCGCGATCGTCACCGTGTCGGTGCCGAGCGCGATCTCGACGGCGTCGCTCGCCTCGGTGGTCGCGTCGTCGACGTCGACGTGCACGGTGAGGTGGTCGGGCGCCCAGCGGGTCTGGAACGTCGCGATCTCACCGATCGCGATCGGCGGCAGCTGCTGCCAGGCGAGCGCGCCGGTGGCAGCGTCGTCGAGCGCGACGTCGCCCGCGAACGACAGCGCCGACCGCGGGGTGGCGGGCAGCTCGCCGTCGGCCGCGCCGTGGAAGGCGAGCTTGGCCTGGAAGCGGTCGTTGAACAGCAGCGGCGCACCCTGGTCGCTGCGCCACGAGCGGCCGTCGTTGAGGCCCCACACCGTGACCGAGTACAGGTCGTCGGCGTGCTCGCGGAAGGTGCGGAACACGTCGCGGTAGTAGTAGCCCTGCTCGACGAGACCGGGCTGGGTGACCGGGGAGCCGGTGGGCACGTCGAGCTCGGTGACCGCCTGCGTCACCGGCAGGTCGGCGAACCGCTCGAACGTCGCCTCGAGCGAGGAGACCGGCACCGCGAGGTTGAGGTGGAACTGGTGCCCGACGCCGTCGAGCGGGACCCCTCGACCGAGCAGCCGCTCGACGAGCGCGTGGTAGCGGTCCTGCTTACCGGCGGTCTCGGTGTTGTAGTCGTTGATGAACAGGGCGACCGGCCGGTCGGCGGCCGGGTCGGCGTACTGCTCGTTGAACGCCTGCTCCGCGTACGTGAACGCGAGGTCGACGAACTCCTCGCCCAGCACCTGGTACCACCGGCTGCGACGCATGCCGTCCTCGTAGGCGGTGCCGTCGTCGACGACCTCGTTGACGACGTCCCACGCCACCAGCGGGTTGCCGCCGCCGAACGCACCCCAGCCGTCGGCGAGGTACTCGGCGACCGAGAACACGTGGGTGCGCAGCCGCTCCCGCAGGATCTCCTGGTCGGCGGGGTCGTCGGTGAGCGGGGTGCCGTCGTCGTGCGTGAAGAACCAGTCCGGGACCTGGCTGTGCCACACGAGCACGTGCCCGTAGACGCGCAGACCGTTCGCCTGCGCGTAGTCCATGAGCGCGTCGACCTGCGGGTTCGGCGAGAACGAGTGGTCCTCGGCGTACCAGGCGTCGGGCTTCATGTGGTTCTCGGCCGTGATCTGCGTGAAGTGCTGCCGCAGCACGTCCGAGGCCGCGCCGATCGTCTCGCGCTCGTCGATCGCGACGCCCAGCGGGAACGGCATCGTCTCGTGCAGCGGCGGCTCGTCGGCGGCGTTGCCGTCGTCGGCGGGCGCGGTGACGACGATGTCGTCGACGTAGTAGGTGTACGGGGCGCCGGTGTCCTCGGTGCCGAGGTAGGCGACGAGCTCGGTCGCGCCCGCCGGCACCGTGAAGGTGCCGGTCACGGTGGTCCAGGCGTCCGCGGTCACGGCGGTGTTGCCGATCCACGTGTAGTCGGGCTTCATGACGAAGCGCGCGGAGGAGTCGGGCGCACCGTCGGCGAGACGGACCTGCATGCTGAAGGTCAGCAGGTCGCCCTCGCTGAACCCGTCGAGCAGCCCGACCGGGGTCTCGATGCCGACGTAGTCGGCCTCCCGGTCGACGACGGCGAGCGCGAGACCGCCCTCGTCGTCGGGGACGTAGTCGAGCGTCGGGTCACCGGTGGGCACCCAGCCGCCGGTCGTGCCGTCGTCGAACGTCACCGAGCTGATGACGGCGTCGTCGGCCTGCGCGGGTGGCGCCGCGAGCAGCGCGCCGCTGCCGATGAGGGCAGCGATGCCGAAACTTGCGAGGGCTGTGTGCCTGGAAGTGCGTCGTTGCACGGCTGATCCGTTCGTCTTGCGTGTCCTCCGCAACGCCTCCGCTGCGCTGCGGACCACCGCACGGCGGTTGTCCCCGACCATAGTGAGACGCAGCGGGCGAGAGCAATACTTTCGGTCGAGTTTCGAAAGTTGTGCCAATGGCGCGCAGCGCAGGGCGAGCGGGGCCCGCGGCGCGACGACGAGCGCTGCACCGTGATCGGGTGGCCGCGCGAGGCGCACCGGTCCGGGTGTGGTCAGGCGGTGGGGGTACGGGAGCGCAGGCGTCGTCGGAGGGCGAGCGCGAGCACGCCGGCCAGGAGGGTCACCACGGCGAGGCCGACGGCCGCCAGGGGTGCGTCGGTGCCGGTGCTCGGGAGCGCGCCGCCGGTACCGGCGCCGCGTCTCCGGTCGGACGGTCGAGCCCCTGGTGGGGGCGGAAGTGGGTTGAGATCTCGAGTGGGGGCGGAAGTGGGTTGAAACCTCGGGTGGGGGCAGAAGTGGGTGGAAAGGTGGGCGGGGGGAGAGGGGGTAGCGTCGCCTGGTGCGACGCTTCGTGGACCCCTTCGTCGTCGCGCTGCTCGCGATGCTGCTGGTCGGGCTGCTCGTCCCGATCCCCGACGAGATGCGTGCGGCGCTCGACATCTGCAGCGACATCGCGATCGTCGTGCTGTTCTTCCTCTACGGCGCCCGGCTGGCCACGAGCGAGATCGTCGCCGGTCTGCGCAACGTCCGGATGCAGGGGACCGCGCTCGCGGTGACGTTCGTGCTGTTCCCCGTGCTGGGGCTGGCCGCTGCCACGCTCGCCCGGCCGCTGCTCGGCGACCCGCTGGCCGACGGCGTCCTCTACCTCAGCCTGCTGCCCTCGACCGTGCAGTCGTCGGTGGCGCTGGTCGGGGTCGCGCGCGGCAACGTCGCGGCGACGATCACCTCGGCGACGGTCTCCAACGTCCTCGGCATGGTGCTCACACCGCTGCTGGTGCTGTGGCTGATGCACGCGCGCGGCGACGTCGGCACCGGCGGCATCCGCTCGGTGCTGCTGCTCCTGCTCGCCCCGTTCGTCGTCGGCCAGCTGCTGCAGCCCGTGATCGGGCGGTACGTGCGCGCCCGCAAGCGGCTCACCACCATCTGGGACCGCAGCACCGTGCTGCTGGTCGTGCTCGTCGCGGTCTCGACGGCGACCGCCACAGGCATCTGGTCCGCCGTCTCGCCCGCGACGCTCGCGTGGGTGCTCGTCATCAGCGCCGTCATGCTCGCGATCGCGCTCGCGGTGTCCTGGTGGGGCGGCCGTGCCCTCGGCCTCACGACCGAGGATCGCATCGCGCTGCTCATGTGCGGGTCGCAGAAGTCGCTCGCCACCGGTCTGCCGATGCTCGGCGCGCTGTTCCCCGCCGCGCTCGCCGGCCCGATCGCGGTCCCGGTGATCGTGTTCCACCAGCTCCAGCTGATCGTCAGCAGCGTCCTCGCCCGCCGCCTCGCGCGCCGCCCCGCCTGACGGGGCCCACGCCCTCCTGACCTCCAGGCAGCAGCGGCCATGACGCCGACGGTGCCCGAGCTCGTAGCCCCGTGCCGAGCTCGTACCGTGCACGCTACGAGCTCGGTACGGCGCTACGAGCTCGTGCGGCGGACACCGGCGGGTGCGTGGCACCGACCGCGGGCGGACGGGCCCTTGGTCCCGGAATCCTGCGGCTTCTCGGCCCTAGCCTCGATCGTGACCGAAGGAGATCACGATGAAGGCACTCGTCTACGAGGGACCCGGCCGCAAGAGCTGGACCGACGTCCCCGAACCCACCATCCAGCACCCCACGGACGTGATCGTCAAGATGGTCGCCACGACCATCTGCGGCACCGACCTGCACATCCTCAAGGGCGACGTCCCGGCCGTGCAGCCCGGCCGCGTCCTCGGCCACGAGGGCATCGGCGTCATCACCGAGGTGGGCAGCGGGGTCACCCGGCTCACGGTCGGCGACCGCGTCATCCTCGCGTGCGTGTCGGCCTGCGGGTCGTGCTCGTACTGCGTGCAGGGCATGTACTCCCACTGCCGCAGCCCCGAGGGTGCCGAGGGCATCGGCTGGATCTTCGGGCACCTCATCGACGGCACCCAGGCCGAGTACGTGCGGGTGCCGTTCGCCGAGACCTCGGTGCACCTGGTGCCCGACGGCGTCACGGACGCCGAGGGCATTCTCCTCTCCGACATCCTCCCCACCGGCTTCGAGATCGGCGTGCAGTACGGCCAGGTCAAGCCCGGTGACGTCGTCGCCGTGGTCGGCGCCGGACCGGTCGGGCTGTCGGTCGTCATGACCGCGCAGCTGTACGGCCCGTCGCGCGTCATCGCGATCGACCTCGACGACGCCCGGCTCGCCCGCGCCCGCAGCTTCGGCGCGACCGACACCGTGAACTCGGGTGCTGCGGACTGGCGCGAGCAGGTGATGGCGATGACCGACGGCCTCGGCGTCGACGTCGCGATCGAGGCGGTCGGCATCCCGGCGACCTTCACGATGTGCCTCGACATGATCCGGCCCGGTGGCCGGGTCGCCAACGTCGGGGTGCACGGCACCGGCGTCGAGCTGCCGCTGGACCGGCTGTGGATCGAGAACATCGCGATCACGACCGGTCTGGTCAACACGAGCACCTTGGGGATGCTGCTCAAGCTGGTGGCGCAGAAGAAGCTGCCCGCCGAGGCGTTCGTCACCCACGAGTTCTCGTTCGACCAGATGCTCGAGGCCTACGACGTGTTCGCGAACGCCGCCGAGCACGACGCGCTCAAGGTGCTCATCCACTGAGGCGCCGGGCCGCAGGCCCAGCACGAGCCGCGAGGCGGTCCGGGAACCCTCCGCCCCGGACCGCCTCGTTCGTGCGCGGCGACCTCGGCCGCGCGGCGCTCAGCTGCTGCGCCGGATCGCCCGCACCCCGACCGCGAGCCCGACGACGGCGAGGGCGGTCGCGGCGAGCCAGCCCCAGAGCACGGCGGTGGCACCGAGGTCGCCCGTGAGCTGCGCACGCATCGCCTCGACCACGTGCCTGACGGGGTTGACGGACGCGACGGCGCGCATCCAGGCCGGGCCGCCGTCGAGCGGGAGCATCACCCCCGAGAGGATGAGCAGCGGGAAGATCAGGCTCTGCTGCACGCCCCAGAACAGCCACTCGTGCTCCTTGGTCGCCAGCGCCAGCGCGTAGCTGAGCGCACCGAGGCCGACGCCGAACACCGCGAGCAGCGCGAGCCCGAGCAGCAGCCCGAACGCGTCGGCCCGGTACCCGAACGGCAGCGCGATCGCGACGATCGCGAGCCCCTGCACGACGATCGGGGCGATCTCCTTGAGCGCCCGCCCCACGAGCAGCGAGGACCGTGACAGCGGCGCCACCAGCGTGCGCTCGTGGGAGCCGGTCATCATCTCGTACTGCAGGTTCGACCCGGTGGCGCCGGTACCGAACAGCACGATCATCACGAGCACGCCCGGCACGAACCACTGCAGCGTGCCGGCGAGGTCGCCGCCGGACTGCGCCACCAGCAGCGGGCCGAACAGGCCGAGGAACACCAGCGGCTGCAGCAGGCTGAAGATCAGCGAGAACGGGTCGCGCAGCACCGGCTTGAGCTCGCGGACGAGCACGTGCCAGGTGTCGCGAGCCAGGTGCGGGCGGACGACGCGGGTCCGGACGGCGGTGGTCATCGGGTGCTCCCCTCGAGCGCGCGGGTGTCGGTGGTCGCGGGGCCGGCGGTCCCGGCCGGTGCGTCCTCGCCGGTGCCGCCGGGTGCGTCGGCCTCGCGCAGGGTGCGCCCGGTCAGGGCGAGGAAGACGTCGTCGAGCGTCGGCGGCACCGCGGTCGCGGTCGCCACCCGGACGTCGTGGTGGTCGAGCTCGCGCAGCAGCGTCGGCAGCAGCGCCGAGCCCGACGGCGCGGCGAACGCGAGGGTGCGCGGCTCCGGCTGCTCCGCGCTCACCGCCGCGACCCGCTCGACGACGGAGCGCGCGACCGGCAGCTGCGTCTCGTCGTCGAGCACGAGCGTGATGGCGTCGCCCGCCAGGTCGGCCTTGAGGGCGGCTGCGGTGTCGTCGGCGATGACCCGGCCGCTGTCCATCACCATCACCCGCTCGGCGTAGCGGTCGGCCTCCTCGAGGTAGTGCGTGGTGAGGAAGACGGTGGTGCCGTGCTGGGCGCGCAGCGTCAAGACGTGCTCCCAGAGGTTGGCGCGGCTCTGCGGGTCGAGACCGGTGGAGGGCTCGTCGAGGAACAGCACCTCGGGTGCGTGCACGAGCCCGAGCGCGACGTCGAGGCGTCGCTTCTGGCCGCCCGAGAGCTGCTGCACCGAGCGGGAGGCGACGTCGGTGAGGTCGAGCGAGGCGATCAGCTCGTCGGTGCGCTCGGTGCGTTCGCGGCGGCCCAGCCCGTAGAAGGCGCCCTGGCTGAGCAGCTCGTCGCGGACCCGCTGGGCGAAGCTGCCGGAGCTGCCCTGGCCGACGTAGCCGATGCGGGACCGCACGCCCGCCGGATCGGTGAGGATGTCGTGCCCGGCGACGGTCGCGGTGCCCGACGTCGGCGGGATCAGCGTGGTGAGCATCCGCAGGCTCGTGGACTTGCCGGCGCCGTTGGGGCCGAGGAACGCGACGAGCTCGCCGCGCCGAACGTCGATGCTGAGGTCGGTGACGGCCTCGACGACCTGCTTCTTGACGGTGAAGCGACGCGTCAGGCCGTGGCTGGAGATCACGGTGTCGTGGTGCATACCGGCACGCTAGGAAGCGATGCGGCCAGATCTTGTCCTCGATTCGAGGCAGGATCGCGGCATGGCCGACACCACCGAGCGCGCGCTCGCGCTGCTCGACCTGTTGCAGACGCACCGGCACTGGCCGGGGCGCGAGCTCGCGCGCCGGCTGGGTGTCACCGAGCGGACGGTGCGCCGCGACGTGGGGCGCCTGCGAGGCCTCGGCTACCGGGTCGAGTCCACGCCCGGTGTCGACGGCGGTTACCGGCTCGCGGCGGGCTCGACGCTCCCGCCGCTGCTGCTCACCGACGAGGAGGCGGTGGCGATCGCGATCGGGCTGCGGCTCGCGGCCACCCAGCGGCTGGCGGACGGCCCGCAGACGACGTTGACGGCGCTCGCCAAGCTGGAGCAGGTGCTGGCGCCGGCGCTGCGCACCCGCATCAACGCGCTCGCGGACGCGGTGCGGCCCAGCGGGGTCGCGCGCGGCTCGGTCGTCTCGGGCGCCGTGCTCGGCGAGCTCGCGCTCGCCTGCCGCGACCACGAGCGGCTGCGGTTCCGGTACACCGCCGCCTCCGGCGAGGTGACCGAGCGGCGGGTCGAGCCGCTCACCCTGGCGCCTGCGGACAGGCACTGGTACCTGCTCTGCTGGGACCTCGACCGCGAGGACTGGCGCACCTTCCGGGTGGACCGGCTGAGCGAGCTGGCGCACACCTACCTGCGGTTCGAGCCGCGCCAGATCAGTCAGGAGGAGATCGAGGAGCGGGTGCTCGCGGCGAGCTCGGCGAGCTCGTGGACCCCCCGCGCGCCGGCCGTCGACGTCGTCATGGACCTCGACCTGCCAGCGGTGCGCGAGTACTTCGGGCCGTGGAGCCAGGGTGCGACCGACGATGGCGGCGGTCGCACGCGGTGGCCGGTCGGCAGCGTCGAGGTCCGCGACACGATGGTCGCGATGTCCTGGATCCCCGAGGGCGTGCCGTACACCACCGACCTGCCGGAGCCCAGCCGCTCGCAGCTGCGGGAGATCCTCGTGCGGATGCTGGCGGCGCTCGACGCGCCGCCGCCGGCGAAGCCGCACTGACCGGCCCGGGACCCTCCATCCCGGGCCGGTCGGCGGGGTTCTCAGGCGAGCACGGTCCGCACCACGCCCTTGCTGGCCCACGAGCCGGCGAGGACGAGCAGGCACGCGCCCACCACGCTGACGAGGTAGGAGCCGACCGCCGCCGGGTTCGTGAACAGCGCGAACCCGAGCGCGGGCACGAGGAACACCGAGGCGGCGGCCGTGGCCAGCAGCACGGCGGCGACCAGCGGCACCGCGACCTCGCGCAGTCGCGCCCGGTCCATGAGCGCGACGTCGGTGCCTGCCAGGTGCAGCGCCCGGTACTCGGCGCGCTGGTCGATGATCCGGCCCGCCTGCATGACGCCGGTCGAGGTCGCGGCGACGACCGCCGCGATCACCAGGGTCAGCTGACCGCCGGTGCCGATGTCGGCCATCATCGTGTCGGCCCCCTCCATGCCGGCGAACATCGCCGCCGCGGCGGTCATGCTCGCGACGAAGGTCGCGAGCGCGACGCCGCCGACGCTGCGCCACGCCGTCTTCGGGGCGTCGAGCAGCCGACGTGCGGCGATCAGCTGGGTGGCGTCCTTGGCGCGCTTGACCGCGACCCGACCGACGACACCCATGAGCCACGGCCCCACCATGTTGACGACGGCGAGACCGCCGAGCAGGAGCAGGATCAGCACGATCACCGGCGCCTGGCCGGTGTTCCAGAGGACGACGAACGCGCCGCCGACCAGCAGCGCCGGCAGCACCCGGGTCCAGTGCAGACCGGGCGGCGTCGTACGGGCGGCGACGCCGAGCGGGGTGATCGCCACCCGGCGCAGGCTCGCGGCGGCCGAGACCAGCGCGACCAGCACGACCGCCAGCACCGCGGCGGGCAGCGCCCACCAGGGCAGCACGAGCTCGGCGTAGCTGAACGGCTGACGCTGGAAGGTGACCGGCAGCACGAGCGGGATCAGCCCGAAGTAGGCCACCGCGCCGATGACCGCACCGAGCGCGGCCTGCGCGGTCGAGTCCAGGAGCGCGAGCGTCGACACCTGGCTCGTGGTGCCGCCCGCCAGCCGCAGCGCCGCCAGGCGCTCGTCGCGACGCGCGACGGCGAGCCGGGAGGCCGCGCCGCCCAGCGTCGCGAGCGGGATGAGCAGCAGCCCGGACGCGGTGCCGGCGAGCAGGACGTAGAAGCCGGCGTCGTAGTCGTCCGCCGGGGCCGACGCGGCGCGCTCGGCGAACGCCTGGAAGCCGCCGAGCACGAGCAGCGCGACCGCCGTCGTCACCGCGAACGCGACGACCGCGAGCACGCCGGTGAGGCGCTGCGGGTCGCTGCGGCCGGCGTCGCGACGGCGCAGCAGCAGCCACATCTGCAGGGTCGTCCTCATCGGGCACCCGCCTGGCCGGTCGGGGTCCAGGTGGGGACGGCGGCCGCCAGCGGCGTCGTCGGGGCGGGCGCGGCGACCGGCGCCTGCTGGGCGACCGGGGCGGGCGGCGCCGTCGGGACCGCCGGCGGCTCGCCGGCGTCCGGCGACTCGACGCGGCCGTCGCGCATCCGCACGGTTCGCGCGCACCAGGCGGCGACCTGCGGGTCGTGGGTGACGACGACGAGGCTCGCGCCGGTGGCCTGGGTCGCCTCGCGCAGCACGCGAAGCACCTCCTGGCCGGTCTGCTGGTCGAGCGCGCCGGTCGGCTCGTCGGCGAAGATCACGCCGGGGGAGCAGGTGAGGGCGCGTGCGATCGCGACCCGCTGGGCCTGGCCGCCGGAGAGCTCGCCCGGCCGACGGTCCTCCATGCCGGCCAGCCCGAGGTAGCCGAGCCACTGCCGCGCGGCCTCGACGGCCTGCGCGCGCGGTACCCCGCCGAGCATGAGCGGCAGCGCGGCGTTCTCCTCGGCCGGCAGCTCGGGCAGCAGTTGGCCGGACTGGAACACGAACCCGAAGTCGTGGCGCCGCAGCGCGGTGCGCTCGCCGTCGGACATCGTCGCGAGGTCGCGGCCCGCCCAGATCACCTGCCCGCTCGTCGGCGGCAGGATGCCCGCGAGGCAGTGCAGCAGCGTCGTCTTGCCCGAGCCCGACGGGCCCATGATCGCGACGGACTCACCGGGGGCGATCTCCAGGTCGACACCGGCGAGCGCCACCGTGCCGGCGCCGGGCTGCGCGGGCAGACCGGGCTGCGCGCCGCCGGGTGGTGTCGCGACGCGGGGGACGGGGCCGCTGACGTCGCGGGCGGCGGCGCCGTAGACCTTGGTGAGGGCGCGGGCCGTGAGAGGGGAACGTGTCGTCATGCCACCCAGGTTCGCGCTGGGCCGGCCGCGTCCGCGTCGGCCGCCGGGCGGGACCTGCGACGACGGCGCCCGCCCTCAGGTGGGTACCGGGGTCCCCCCACGGTCGTACGGGTCGGGCAGCGTGAAGCACGCGCGGCCGCCCGGCCCGGGCTCGACCCACAGCCGGCCGCCGTGCGCGTCGACGAGCCCCGCCGCGATCGCCAGCCCCAGCCCGCTGCCGCCGGTGCCGCGGGTGCGGGACTCGTCGGCACGCGCCCAGGGCTGCAGCGCCCGGTCGACGAAGTCGGGAGCGAACCCGGGGCCGTCGTCGAGCACCTGGACGCGTGGTCGGCCCTCGCGGTCGACGCGCACCGTGACCTCGGTGCCGGCAGGCGCGTGCCGCACCGCGTTGTCGAGCAGGTTGCGCAGCCCGGCGCGGAGCAGGTGCTCAGCACCTCGGTGGACGGCTGGACGTCCGGCTTCCCGGTCGAGGTGCTCGACGGCGAGCGGACGGCGCTCGTCGCCTACGGCATGAACGGCGAGCCGCTGCCCGCCGAGCACGGGTTCCCGGTGCGGCTCGTGGTGTCCGGCCTGTACGGCTACGTGTCGGCCACGAAGTGGCTGGAGACGATCGAGCTGACGACCTGGGAGGGTCGCGACGGCTACTGGGTGCCGCGCGGCTGGGCCAAGGAGGGGCCGATCAAGCTCGCCTCGCGGATCGACGTGCCGCGCCGCGGCGCCCAGGTGCCGGCCGACGCGCTGGTGCTCGGCGGTGTCGCGTGGCTGCCGGCGACCGGCGTGGGCGCGGTCGAGGTGAGCGTCGACGAGGGCCCCTGGCAGGAGTGCGAGCTGGCCCCGGTCGCGAGCACCGACACCTGGGTGCAGTGGCGGCTGCCGCTGCCCGGCCTGCCCGCCGGGCGGCACCGCGCGCGGGTGCGCGCGATCGACGCCGAGGGTCGCCCCCAGAGCGAGGAGGTGCGCCCGCCCGCCCCCGACGGGGCGACCGGGCTGCACGAGCAGGAGTTCGAGGTCGTCGGCTAGCTCCGCCGTCGGCCCAGGACGGGAACGTCCCGGCACGAGAAGGAGGAGATGGGATGAGCACGACCACCGCCCGGAGGACCTGGGCAGCGCTGGGCCTGGCGGCCGCGCTGGCGCTCGCCGGCTGCGGCGCCGGGTCCGGCGACGGCGACGACATGACGCCGGAGCCCTCGGAGGAGATGACCACCGAGGACATGGCCACCGACTGCGCGACGGAGGAGATGTCCGAGGACGCCGAGGGGATGTCGGAGGACGCCGAGGACATGGACGACGCCGAGGACATGGACGAGGAGATGACCGAGGACATGACCGACGACGCCGAGGACATGGACGACGGCACCGCCGACGCCATGGACGAGCCGGACGAGGAGATGTCCGAGACCTGCTGACGCGGGCGCCGGTCCGGCTCGGTCGCGGGGCCCGGTGTGGCGCAGCCGACAACCCTCGGTTCGCGTCGCTCACCGCGAGGCGGTAACATGCTCTGCGGCCCGCCAGCCAGATCGGCGGACAAGCGCCCGTAGCTTAATGGATAGAGCATCTGACTACGGATCAGAAGGTTGGGGGTTCGAGTCCCTCCGGGCGCGCACTGGTTGAGACAGTACGGAACGGCGTCACTCCGCGAGAGCGGGTGGCGCCGTTCCTGTCTCTGCGCTCAGCGGCCGAGCGCTCGCACCAGCGCCGCCATCCGCTCGCTCACGCGCTCGTGCTCGCCCAGGTGCACGGCGACGCGCGTGGCCCCGGCCTCCCGGTAGACCGCGACGCGCTCGGCGAGCTCGTCGACGCCGCCGCCCCACTCCAGCCGCACGGTCGCGGCCACCTCGCGGTCACCGGCGAGGTCGGCGAGCCGCCCGGCGAGCCGCGTGTACTGCGCCGGCGTGGTCGCCATGCCCTGCCAGGCGTCGCCGTACCGCGCCGCCCGGCGCAGCGCCGCGTCGCTCTGGCCGCCGACCACGAGCGGCACCGGCACCGCAGGGAGCGGCGCGAACACCCCCTGCTCGTAGGAGAACCGGCGGCCGGTGTAGGGCGCACCACCGCCGGAGAACAGGTGCCGCAGCAGCGCGAGCACGTCCTCGGTGACGGCGCCGCGGTGCGCGTGGTCGGCGCCGACAGCGTCGAACTCCTCCCGGCTCCAGCCGGCACCGAGCCCGAGCAGGAGCCGCCCGCCGGAGAGCTCCTGCAGCGTCGCGGCCTGCTTCGCCAGCACGAACGGGTTGCGCAGCGGCGCCACCAGCACCGAGGTGCCGAACCGGAGCCGCTCGGTGACCGCCGCGAGGTGGCCGATCGTCACCAGCGGCTCGAGCACGCCACCGAACTCCGGCCCGTACGGCCCGGGCGGCAGCACGTGGTCGGGGAGCCACGCCGTCGCGAACCCGAGGTCCTCGGCCTCGCGGGCCAGGTCGCGCAGCGCCCCGACCGGCATGGACGGCGACTCGTTCGGGAGCACCACGTCGAGATCCATGGGTGGCCGAACCCCGCCGCCGCTGTGAGCATTCCCGGCGCCCACCGGGTGAGCGGGCGCGCAACCGCCGCCCCGGCGTCGGCGGCCCCGGCTAGCCTGACCCGATGACCGCGACCCCCGCGCCCGACGCCGCCGCGACCGCCGCGCGCGCTCGCCGCCTCTCCGAGCTGCACGCCGCGCCCGAGATCCTCCGCGTCGTCAACGTGTGGGACGTCGTGTCCGCGCGGACGGTGCTCGCGCTGCCCCAGACGACCGCGCTCGCCACCGCCGGGCACTCGATCGCCGCGTCGTTCGGCTACGCCGACGGCACGATCCCGCTCGAGACCACGCTCGACATGGTCGGCCGGATCGTCGCGGTCGCCGGCGACGTGCCGGTCTCCGCCGACCTCGACGACGGCTACGACGACCCGGCCGACACCGTGCGGCGCGCGATCGGGGTCGGCATCGCCGGCGCCAACATGGAGGACCGGCTGGCACCGCTGCCGGAGGCCGCCGCGCGCGTCGAGGCGCTCGTCCGCGCCGCCGACGCCGAGGGCGTGCCGTTCGCGCTCAACGCCCGCACCGACGCGTTCCTGCGCGCGCCCGGGCGGGCGGTCGAGGAGTCGGTCGCCGACGCCGTCGAGCGCGGCCGGGCCTACCTCGACGCCGGCGCCGACATCGTGTTCGTGCCAGGCATCCTCGACGCCGACGTCACCCGGCAGCTGGTCGAGGGCATCGGCGAGCGCAAGGTCTCGGTCATCGGCCTGCCCGGCGCGCTGAGCGCCGCCGAGTACGAGGCGCTCGGCGTCGCCCGCATCTCCTACGGCCCGACCACCCAGAACGTCGCGCTCACCGCGCTCCAGGACGTCGCCGCGAGCCTGTACGCCGACGGCGTGATCCCCGCCTCGACCCGCGCGCTCAACTGAGCAGGGGGCCGGTGTGCTCGACGAGCGGCTGACCGCCGAGCTGCGCGAGGCGCTGCTCGCGCGGCGAGGCGAGTCGCAGCGGCGGCTCGCCTCGCTCACGGGACACTTCCAGGACATCGTCGACGCCAGCGTGAGCTCCAACGCCGACGACGAGCACGACCCCGAGGGTGCGACCATCGCGTTCGAGCGCTCCCAGGTGGACGCGCTCGCACGCGACACCCGGCGGGATCTCGCCGAGGTCGACGCCGCGCTCGCGCGGCTCGACGAGGGCCGCTACGGGACGTGCGAGGTGTGCGGCGGCCCGATCGCCGTCGAGCGGCTGCGGGCGCGGCCGACGGCCCGCACCTGCGTCGGGTGCGCCGCGCGTCGCTGATCAGCGGCTGGGTGCGGGGTCCCGCTCGGCCGCGCTCGGCTGCGCCGTGTCACCGGCGAGCGCACGACACCGGCTCAGCCAGCCGCCGAACGCGCGCGTGAGCCGCGGCATCACGACGTAGCTCATCAGGGACACCAGCACGAGCGTCAGCACCAGCGTGACGACCGGCAGCGGCAGCCCGTCGAGCAGCGGCCCCAGCAGCCACAGCAGCGCCGTCACCACCGGGTAGATGCCCACCCAGGTGAGGACGGCGATCTTCCAGCGGGTGGTTTCGAACCGGAGGCCATGCTGGCGGCGGAGTCGGCGGTCGTGGTGTTCCGGACCGCGGTCGCGCAGTGGCTGCGCGAGGACGAGCAGCGACCCTTCGACGAGATCGCCTCAGCCACGCTCGCGTCGCTGCGCACGCTCGCGCAGCCGGCCGCGGGCTGAGGGTGCCGGGCGCGCGCAGCGCTCGGGCTCCTCAGCCGAACGGGTTCGGCGTCAGCGTGTACTTGGTCTGCAGGTACTCGTGGATGCCCTCGGCGCCGCCCTCGCGGCCCAGCCCGGAGAGCTTCCAGCCACCGAACGGCGCGGCCGCGTTCGAGACCACGCCCACGTTGAGTCCCATCATCCCGGTCTGCAGCCGCTCGATCATGCGCTGCCCGCGCGCCAGGTTCTCGGTGTAGACGTAGGAGACCAGCCCGAAGTCGGTGTCGTTCGCCAGCCGCACCGCCTCGTCCTCGTCGCGGAACGGCACGATCGCCAGCACCGGGCCGAAGATCTCCTCGCGCAGGATGTCGCTGCCCGCCTGCACGTCGCTGAGCACGGTCGCCGCGTAGAACGACCCCGGCCGGTCGAGCCGGTGCCCGCCGGTGCGCAGGGTCGCGCCCCGCTCGACGGCGTCGGTCACCAGCGCCTCCGCCTTCGCGACCGCACGGTCGTCGATGAGCGGGCCGATCGTCACGCCCTCCTCGGTGCCGCGACCGGTCCGGAAGGACTCGACGCGCTCGGTGACCCGCCGGGTGAACTCCTCGGCGACGTCGGCGTGCACGATGAAGCGGTTGGCCGCCGTGCACGCCTGCCCGATGTTGCGGAACTTCGCCGCGATCGCGCCGTCGACCGCCTTGTCGAGGTCGGCGTCGTCGAACACGACGAACGGGGCGTTGCCGCCCAGCTCCATCGAGGTGCGCAGCACGCGGTCGGCCGCCTGCCGCAGCAGCGTCTGCCCGACCGGCGTCGAGCCCGTGAACGACAGCTTGCGCAGCCGCGGGTCGGTGATGATCGGCTCCGACAGCGCCCCGGAGTCGGAGGTGTTGACGACGTTGACGACACCGGCCGGCAGCCCCGCCTCGACGAGGAGCTGCACGAAGAACGTCGTCGTCAGCGGGGTCAGCGCCGCCGGCTTGACGACGACGGTGCAGCCCGCGGCCAGCGCCGGCGCGATCTTGCGGGTCGCCATCGCCAGCGGGAAGTTCCACGGCGTGATGAGGAAGCACGGCCCCACCGGGTGCTGGGTGACGACCATCCGGCCGGTGCCCTCGGGGTTGGCGCCGTAGCGACCCTGCACGTGCGCGGCCTGCTCGCTGAACCACCGCACGAACTCGTTGCCGTAGGCGACCTCGCCGCGCGCCTCGGCGAGCGGCTTGCCCATCTCGATCGTCATGAGCAGCGCGAGGTCCTCGGTGCGCTCGCGGACCAGCTCGAAGGTGCGGCGCAGCAGCTCGGCGCGCTCGCGGGCCGGCGTCGCGGCCCAGTCGTCGGCGGCCGCGCACGCGGCGTCGAGCGCCGCGGTGCCGTCGGCGACCGAGGCGTCGGCGACCTCCTTGACGACCTCGCCGGTGGCCGGGTCCTGCACCGCCAGCGTGCGGCCGCCCTCGGCCGGCCGCCACTCGCCGCCGATGAACAGCCCGTCCGGGACGCTCGCCAGCAGCCGTGCCTCTCGCTCGTCGGTCATCGTTCCCGTCCTCTCGGGGGCAGACGTGGGTTGAAACCTGGTGTGGGGGCAGAAGTGGGTTGAAACCTTGTGTGGGGGCGGACGTGGGGCGAGAGCTCAGGGGATGAAGCGCGCGGCGAGTGCCTCGCTGCCGCGCGCGAGCAGGGTGACGTCGGCGCCGACGACGACGAAGCTCGCGCCCGCGTCGAGATAGCGCTGCGCCGCGTCGGGGTCGAACGCGTTGACGCCCACCGCCTTGCCCTGCGCGCGAACCGCCGCGAACGTGCGCAGCACCGCCTCGACGACGTCGGGGTGTGTCTGCTGCCCGAGCAGGCCCATCGAGGCGGCCAGGTCCGCCGGGCCCACGAACACGCCGTCCACGCCGTCGACCGCCGCGATCTCCCCGGCCGCCTCGACGGCCGCCGCGCTCTCGACCTGGACGAGCAGGCTGACGTGCGCGTCGCCGTCGGCGAGGTAGCCCTCCGTCCGGTTCCAGCGCGAGGACCGTGCGAGCGCCGACCCGACGCCACGCACGCCACCGGGCGGGTACCGCACCGCGGCCACCGCCGCACGGGCCTCCTCGGCCGAGCCGACCATCGGCACGATCAGCGTCTGCGCCCCGAGGTCGAGCACCTGCTTGATGACGACGGTGTCGTTGCTCGGCACCCGGACCACCGTCGTCACCGGGTAGGCGGCCGCGGCCTGCAGCTGGGCGAGGATCGTGCCGAGGTCGTTGGGCCCGTGCTCGCCGTCGATCAGCAGCCAGTCGAGACCGGCGCCGGCGCAGATCTCGGCGACGAGCGGGCTGCCGGAGCAGCACCACATCCCCACCAGCGCTCGGTCGGCGGCGGCGAGCGCGTCGCGGAAGGTCACTGGAACCGGCACGTGATCGTCCCCATCGGTCCGTAGTCGCACAGCACGCTGTCGCCGCGGGAGACCCACACCGGGCGCGTGAACGAGCCCGCGAGCACGATCTCGCCGGCCTCCAGCCGGTCGCCGTGCTGCGCGAGCTTGTCGGCGAGCCACGCCACCCCGGTCGCGGGGTGGTTGAGCACGCCCGCGGCCACCCCGGTCTCCTCGATCGTCTCGTTGCGGTACAGCAGCGCTGACACCCAGCGCAGGTCGACGGCGTCGGGCCGGGTTGGGTTGCCGCCGGTGACCATCGCGCCGTAAGCGGCGTTGTCGGCGATCGTGTCGACGATCGTGCGGCCCTCGAGCTCGATGTGGGAGTTGAGCACCTCCAGCGCCGGCACCACGTACTCGGTCGCGCGCAGCACGTCGGCGACCGTGCGCCCCGGGCCCTCGAGCGGCTCGCGGAGCAGGAACGCCAGCTCGACCTCGATGCGGACGTTGGAGAACGCGTCGAACGGCAGCGTCGCGCCGTTGGGCCAGACCGTGTCGTCGAGCACGACGCCGTAGTCCGGCTCGTCGATCCCGGTCGCCGCCTGCATCGCCTTCGACGTCAGCCCGATCTTGCGGCCGACGAGGCGCCGGCCGGCCGCCGTCGCCCGGTCGCGCCAGACCCGCTGGATCCGGTAGGCGTCCTCGACGTCGGCGTCCGGGTAGCGGGCGGTGATGCGGGGCACCACGGTCCGGCTGCGGTCGGCCTCGGCGAGCTCGTCGGCGATCGCCGCGATCGTCTCGGCAGGGAGCATCCGTCCTCCTCTCGAGATGTCCAACCTACGGCCGCGCGAACGGCGCGGGGGCCGGGCCGGTCACAGCTGGTGGCCGAGCTTGTACTCGCCCTGCTTCCACTCGGGCAGCGGCTCCTCGTCGTCGCGGCGGGTGTAGGAGAACCCGTCGGCGCCGATCGTCACCGCCATCTCCGAGGAGTCGGTGCGCGCGACCACCGGCTGCGGGTTGCCGTCGAGGTCGAGCACGAGCGAGGCCTCGGTGTACCAGCTCGGCACCACGGGGTTGCCCCACCAGTCGCGGCGCTGGTTGTCGTGGACGTCCCACGTGATCACCGGGTTGTCGGGGTCGCCGGTGTAGTAGTCCTGCGTGTAGATCTCCACGCGGTGCCCGTCCGGGTCGCGCAGGTAGAGGTAGAAGGCGTTGGAGACGCCGTGCCGGCCCGGGCCCCGCTCGATGCAGTCGGAGCGCCGCAGCGCGCCGAGCTTGTCGCAGATCGCGAGGATGTTGTGCTTCTCGTGGGTCGAGAACGCGACGTGGTGCATGCGCGGCCCGTCGCCGCCGGTCATCGCGGTGTCGTGCACGGTCGGCTTGCGGCGCATCCACGCCGCGTAGACGGTGCCCTCCTCGTCCTGGATGTCCTCGGTCACCCGGAACCCCAGGTGCTGCATGTACGACACCGCGCGCGGCACGTCCGGCGTGACCTGGTTGAAGTGGTCCAGCCGCACCAGCGCGCCGGGGGTGTAGAGGTCGTAGCGCCACGCGAGCCGCTCGACGTGCTCGACGTCGTGGAAGAACTCGTAGGGGAACCCGAGAGGGTCCTCGACCCGCACCGAGTCGCCGAGGCCCTTCGCCCAGCCCTCCGGCCGCCGCTCGACCCGGCAGCCGAGCTCGGTGTAGTAGGCGACCGCCCGGTCGAGGTCCTCCGGGGTGCGCACCCGGTAGGAGAACGCGGCCGCCGCCGCGACCGGTCCCTGCCGCAGCACGAGGTTGTGGTGGATGAACTCCTCGAGCGAGCGCAGGTAGACGGTGCTCTCGTCCTCCTCGGTGACGACCAGGCCCAGCACGTCGACGTAGAACGCCCGGGAGGCGGCGAGGTCGGTCACCACGAGCTCCATCGAGGCGCACCGCACGATGTCGGGCGGCGGCGCCGAGGGTCGCGGCACCGGGTTCGCGCAGACGATCGGCGCCTCCTGCGAGACGGAGAAGCCCGAGGAGGTCATGGTCTTGTCGTGCGTGGTCATGTCAGGCGTCCTTGCGTGTCGACGACGACGGCGGCTCAGCGGGTGACGGGCCCCGCCGGTGCGACGGCGTCGGAGCCCTGCTCCGACCTGCCGAAGGTGGGGTTGTGGACCTTGCCCAGCGTGACGTGCACCGCCTGCTGGTGGGTGTAGAAGTCGATCGAGCGGTAGCCGCCCTCGTGACCGAGCCCGGAGGCCTTGACGCCGCCGAACGGGGTGCGCAGGTCGCGCACGTTGTTGCTGTTGAGCCAGACCATGCCGGCGTCGATCGCCTGCGAGAAGTTGTGGGCGCGCTTGAGGTCGTTCGTCCACACGTACGCCGCGAGCCCGTACCTGGTGTCGTTGGCGAGCGCGAGCGCCTCCGCGTCGTCGGCGAACGGCGTGATCGCCACGACCGGGCCGAAGATCTCCTCCTGGAAGATCCGCGCCGTCGGCGGCACGTCCGCGAACACCGTCGGCGCGACGAAGTTGCCGGTCGGGAACGCCTCCGGGCGGCCGCCGCCGGCGACCAGCCGGCCCTCGGACCGCCCGATCTCGATGTAGCTCATCACCTTCTGAAAGTGCTCGGGGTGCACGAGCGCGCCGACCTCGGTCTCCTTCTCGTGCGGCAGCCCCACGCGCACGCGCGCGGCCTGCGCGGCGTAGCGCTCGACGAAGGTGTCGTAGATCTCGCGCTGCACGAGGATCCGCGACCCCGCGGTGCAGCGCTCGCCGTTGAGCGAGAACACCCCGAAGATCGTCGCGTCGATCGCGGCGTCCAGGTCGGCGTCGGCGAACACGACCGCCGGGCTCTTGCCGCCGAGCTCCATCGACAGGCCCTTCAGGTGGGGCGCGGCGTTGGCGAAGATGATCTGCCCGGTGCGGCTCTCGCCCGTGAACGAGATCAGCGGCACGTCCGGGTGCTTGACCAGGGCGTCGCCGGCGTCCTCGCCGAGGCCGTGCACGAGGTTGAACACGCCCTGCGGCAGCCCGGCCTCCTCAAAGATGCCCGCCCACAGCGAGGCCGACAGCGGCGTGAACTCGGCCGGCTTGAGCACCACGGTGTTGCCGGTGGTCAGCGCGGGCGCCAGCTTCCAGGACTCCAGCATGAACGGCGTGTTCCAGGGTGTGATCAGCCCGGCGACGCCGATCGGCTTGCGGTTGACGTAGTTGATCTGCCGGCCCGGCACCTTGAAGGCGTCGTCCGCCTGCGCCACGATCAGGTCGGCGAAGAACCGGAAGTTCTCGGCCGCCCGCCGCGCCTGCCCCAGCGCCTGCGTGATCGGCAGCCCCGAGTCGAACGACTCCAGCTCCGCCAGCCGCGCGTCGCGGGACTCGACGATGTCGGCGACCCGGTGCAGGATCCGCGACCGCTCACGCGGCAGCATCCGGGGCCACGGGCCCTCGTGGAAGGCGCGCCGCGCGGCCTGCACCGCCCTGTCGACGTCGGCCGCACCGCCAGCCGCGCACTGCACGTAGGTCGTGTTGCTGACCGGGTCGAGCACGTCGAAGGTGGCGCCGTCGAGGGAGTCGACGGTCTCGCCGTCGACGTAGTGCTGGATCCGGGTCGGCAGGTCCGCGGGGACGTGCCGGGCCGGGTACTCGCTGGCGGTGCTCATGCGGGTGCCTCCTTCGGCTGCGCTCACAGCTCGGGCAGCGTGACGGTCTGGTCGGGGTGGGTGGTGCTGAGGAACGCCTGCAGGGTGCCGGCGCGGTGGCGGCGCATCTGCTGCTCGATCTCGGTGACCGGCGCACCGCGCTCGATCAGGTCGACGATCGCGTCGTGCTCGGTCACCGACTCCCGGGCACGGTCCGGCACGAACGCGAAGATCGAGTCGCGCATGTTGCCCAGCCGTGCCCACTCGGCGTCGACGAGCTCGACGAGCCGCGGGTTGGGGCAGGCCCGGTAGAGCGTGGCGTGGAACTCCTGGTTGAGCACCGTGAACGCGTGCGGGTCGAAGCCGCGCGGGTGGTCGAGGCCGTCGCGCATGTGCTGGTTGATCTCGCGCGCGCGGCGCAGGTCGGCCGCGCTCAGCTCGGGTGCGGCGAGCGCGACCGCGGCGGCCTCGACAAGGCTGAGCGCCTGCATGCTCGCGCTGTAGCGGCGCTCGTCGACCATCGACACGTGGGCGCCCACGTTGCGCTCGAACGTCACCAGGCCCTCGGCCTCGAGCTGGCGGATCGCCTCGCGCACCGGCACCACGCTCATCTGCAGCTCGGCCGCGATCGTGCCGAGCACGAGCCGGTAGCCGGGCGTGAACTGCTGCGACGCGATGCGCTCCTTGATCCACCGGTAGGCCCGCTGCGACTTGCTGAGCGCCAGCCGGCTGTCGGTCTCTGTCACGGCCGTCCCCGCTGCTGCTCGAAGCGGGCCCGCCACTGCGCGTTCATCGGGAACAGCCCGTCGACCGGGGCCCCGGCGGCCACCTGCTCGGCGATCCAGGCGTCCTCCTCCTCCTGCGCGAGCGCAGCGTCGGCCACCTCCTCGGCGAGCGACGGCGGGACGACGACGACGCCGTCGTCGTCGCCGACGAGGATGTCGCCCGGCTGCACGGTCGCGCCGCCGCAGGAGATCGTGACGTCGGTGTCCCACGGCACGTGGCGGCGGCCGAGGACGGCGGGGTGCCGGCCGGCCGCGAACACCGGCAGGATGCCGGCGACCGCCTCGGAGTCGCGCACGCCGCCGTCGGTGACGACGCCGGCCGCGCCGCGGGCGCGGGCGCGCAGCGCGAGGACGTCGCCGAGCGTGCCCGACCCGGTCTCGCCGCGCGCCTCGATGACGATCACCTCGCCCTCGCCGACGGCGTCGAAGCAGCGCTTCTGGGCGTTGTAGCCGCCGCCGTGGGAGGCGAACAGGTCCTCGCGGTTCGGGACGAACCGCAGCGTGCGGGCCGTGCCGACGAGGCGGGCGCCGGGGCGCAGGGGTGCCACGCCGTCGAGCACGACGTTGTCGAGGCCGCGCTTGCGCAGCTGCGCCGAGAGGCCTGCGGTGGGAGCGGCCTCGAGCTTGGCGCGCAGCGCCGGGTCCAGGCCAGGCGCGGGCAGCCCGGCCGCCTCGCGCGAGCCCCAGGCCTCCTCGCGCTGCCGGTCGTCGACCGCGGGCGTCGACCCGAGGGCGGGGTCGAAGGGCGTGCTGCCCGCGGTGACGGTCGTGACCAGCCGGCCGGTCGCGACGCCGGCGGCGGGGGAGTCGACCTCGACCTCGACGACGTCGCCCGGGCCGACGACGCTCGACCCGGCGGGGGTCCCGGTCAGCACGACGTCGCCCACCTCGAGCGTCATGTGCTGCGAGAGGTCGGCGACGACCTGCGCGAGCGGGAACAGCAGACCGGCGGTCGTGTCGTCCTGCACGAGCCGGCCGTTCACCCAGGTGCGAACCCGCAGCGCCGCCGGGTCGAGGGCGGCCGCGTCCAGCAGCGACGGCCCGATCGGGGTGAAGCCGTCGCCGCCCTTGGAGCGGACGTTCGAGCCCTTGTCGTTCGCGCGCAGGTCGTACACGCCGAGGTCGTTGGCGGCCGTGACCCAGCCGACGTGGCGCCAGGCCTCGGCGAGCGGCACGCGCCGCGCCTCGGTGCCGATGACGAGCGCGATCTCGCCCTCGAAGGCGAGCAGCTCGGTGCCCGCCGGACGTTCGACCGTGCCGCCCGAGGCGGCGACGGAGCTCGACGGCTTGAGGAAGTACGACGGGTGGGCCGGTCGGCGGCCGCGCTGCTCGGCGCGGGAGGCGTACGAGAGGTGGACGGCGACGATCTTGCCCGGGCGGCACGGGAGCGCGGCGAAGCGGTCGTCGGTCACGTGCGCCGGGGGCACCGGTGGTGTCGTCATGAGCTCCCTCGCCCTTGTCATGTATCCGAAATCGTATACGATGACGATCCGAGGGGCAACGGTGCTGCCGGTGCCCGCTACCACGACAGAGACGTCACCCCCGTCGCCAGACACCGACGTCACGACACCCAGCGGGAGCTCTCATGGAGACCTCGGCGGCCACCCCGAGCGGTGGCATCACCCTGCGGGAGCGGCGCCGCGTCGTCGCCGCCACGATCGTCGGCACCACGGTCGAGTGGTACGACTTCTTCATCTACTCCTCGGCGGCCGCGCTCGTGCTGCCGACCCTGTTCTTCGAGGGCCTCAGCGGCGCCGGCGCCACGATCGCCGCGTTCCTCACCGTCGGCATCAGCTTCCTGTTCCGACCGTTCGGTGCGTTCATCGCCGGGCATCTCGGCGACCGCTACGGCCGCCGCGTCGTGCTGGTCGGCACGCTCGTCCTCATGGGCGTGGCGACCGCGCTCGTCGGCGTGCTGCCGACCTACCAGGCGGTCGGGGCGCTCGCGCCCGCGCTGCTGCTGCTCCTGCGGGTGCTGCAGGGCATCTCGGCCGGCGGCGAGTGGGGCGGCGCCGCCCTGATGGCCTGCGAGCACGCGCCCGTGCGCAAGCGCGGCCTGTACGGCGCCGGGCCGCAGATCGGCGTCCCGCTCGGCCTCATCGGCGCGGCGGGCGCGATGGCGATCATGAGTCAGGTCGCCCCGGGGGACGCCTTCCTCGCCTGGGGGTGGCGGGTGCCGTTCCTGCTCTCCGTCGTCCTCATCGGTGTCGGCTACTACGTGCGCCGCAAGGTCGAGGAGAGTCCGGTGTTCACCGAGATCGCGCAGCGCGCGGTGCAGACGCGGACGCCGATCGCCCGACTGTTCCGCGCCCACACCCCGCTGGTGCTGCTCGCGGCGCTCGTGTTCGCCGGCAACAACGCGGTCGGCTACATGACGACCGGGCCGTTCCTGCAGAGCTACACGATCAACCCGGACGGCCCGCTCGGGCTGCCGCGCAGCGACGTGCTGTGGGCCGTCGTGGGCGGCGCGCTCGTGTGGCTGGTCTCGACGCTGGTCGCCGGCTGGGCCAGCGACCACCTCGGCCGCCGGAACACCTTCGTGCTCGGGTGGGTGCTGCAGGCCGCCGGCGTGCTCGCGCTGTTCCCGCTCATCCACCTCGGCTCGGTCACCGCGGTGTTCGCCGCGTTCGCGCTGCTCAGCGTCGGGCTCGGGTTCACCTACGGGCCGGTGTCGGCCTTTTACGCCGAGCTGTTCCCGGCGTCGATCCGCTTCTCCGGCGTCTCGATCGCCTACGCGATCGGCTCGATCGCGGGCGGTGCGTTCGCGAGCACGATCGCGCAGGCGCTGCTGGAGGCGACCGGCTCGACGAACGCGGTGACCGTCTACCTCATGGCGATGACCGCCGTCGGGCTCGCGGCGACGCTGCTGATCCGCGACCGCACCGGCATCCCGCTGGGTCCGGACCACGAGGCCGAGCAGGCCGCGAGCCCCGTCGTGGGGGCGAGCCGCGCATGAGCGCGCGAGCCCATCACCGCACGGCAGGCGCCGTGCCCGAGGCGAAGGAGCGCTGATGCAGTTCCACCACCACGGCTACGTCTCCGGCGACCCCCGCGTGCTGCCCGCGGCGGGCACCGGCGTCGACCGCCCCGCCGAGCTGCCCGACGAGGTCGACGTGCTCGTCGTCGGCTCCGGCCCGGCCGGCATGCTGCTCGCCGCCCAGATGTCGCAGTTCCCCGACGTCGTCACACGCGTCATCGAGCGCCGCGAGGGTCGGCTGCGCCTCGGCCAGGCGGACGGCATCCAGCCCCGCAGCGTCGAGACGTTCCAGGCGTTCGGCTTCGCCGAGCGAATCATCGCCGAGGCCTACAACATCGGCTGGATGAACTTCTGGGGTCCCGACCTCGACGACCCGAGCCGGATCGTGCGGACCTCCCGCACCGAGGACTACGGCTACAAGATCAGCGAGTTCCCGCACCTCATCGTCAACCAGGCGCGCGTGCTCGACTACTTCGCCGAGGCCGCCGCGACCGGCCCGGGGCGGATCGTGCCCGACTACGGCATCGAGTTCCTCGGGCTGCGCGTGCACGACGACGGCAGCCACCCCGTCGAGGTGACGGTGCGGCACACGACCGGGCCGCGCGCCGGCGAGACCCGGACCGTGCGGGCCCGGTACGTCGCCGGGTGCGACGGCGCCCGCAGCCGCGTGCGCGACGCGATCGGCCGCAAGCACGTCGGCGACTTCGCCAAGCACGCGTGGGGCGTCATGGACGTGCTCGTCAACACCGACTTCCCCGACTGGCGCATCAAGTGCGCGATCAGCTCCAGCGCCGGGAACATCCTGCACATCCCGCGCGAGGGCGGCTACCTCAGCCGCATGTACATCGACCTCGGCGAGGTGCCGCCCGACGACAACCACAAGGTGCGCGAGACCCCGATCGAGGAGATCGTGCGGCGCGCCAACGCGATCCTGCACCCGTACTCGATCGAGGTGCGCGAGGTCGCGTGGCACAGCGTCTACGAGGTCGGGCACCGGGTGACCGACAAGTTCGACGACGTCCCCGAAGGGGAGGACCGCACGCCGCGGGTGTTCCTCACCGGCGACGCCTGCCACACCCACAGCGCCAAGGCCGGCCAGGGCATGAACGTGTCGATGCAGGACGGCTTCAACCTCGGCTGGAAGCTCGGGCTGGTGGTGAGCGGCCGCAGCCCCGAGTCGCTGCTGTCGACCTACTCGGCCGAGCGGCAGCCGGTCGCCCAGCAGCTGATCGACTTCGACCGCGAGTGGTCCTCGCTGATGGCGCGCAAGCCGCACGAGATCACCTCGCCCGACGACCTCGCGCGCTACTACCTCGCCACGGCCGAGTTCCCGTCGGGCTTCATGACCAGGTACGAGCCATCGGCGATCACCGGCACCGACGAGCACCAGCACCTCGCGACCGGCTTCCCGATCGGGATGCGGTTCAAGTCGGCGACGGTCACGCTCGCGTGCGACGGCAACGTCGTCCACCTCGGCCACCACGCGCGCGCCGACGGTCGGTGGCGCGTGTACGCCTTCGCCGACCGGCCCGGCCCGGGCGAGCCGTCGGCGCTCGCGGACTGGGCCGAGTGGCTGGCGACGGCCGAGGACTCGCCGCTGCTGCGCCACACCCCGCCCGACGGCGACCCGGACGCCGTCCTCGACGTCAAGGCGATCTACCAGCAGTGCTTCGCCGACGTCGACGTGACCCGCGTGCCGTCCGTGTTCCGGCCGGTCTCCGGCCCCCTCGGCCTGGTCGACTGGGAGAAGGTCTTCGCCGCCGGCCCGACCGTCTGGAGCCCGACCGACATCTTCGACGAGCGCGGGATCTCGCGCGACGGCGCCGTCGTCGTGGTCCGCCCCGACCAGTACGTGGCCGCGATCCTCCCGCTCACCGCCCGCGCCGACCTCGCCGACTTCTTCGCCCGCAGCCTCCTCCCCGCCCGCTGACGCCGGTCAGGAGGTGGGGCGGGAGGTGTTGGCCCGCAGGATCTCCTCCTGGTACGGGGCGACGACGGTGGGCGAGACGCGCAGGTCGAGGAGCAGGAAGGGGCGCTCGTCGGGGGAGCGGTCGCGCCAGGAGGCGAGCGCGTCGAGGTCGGCGAGCGTGCGCACCACGACACCCTCGGCCCCGACCGCGCGGGCGAGAGCGGCGAAGTCGACCTCGTCGATCGTCATCGGGCCGCTGGCCAGGCCCTGCCGGCCGTAGACGTGGACCTCGGCGCCGTAGGCGCCGTCGTTCCAGACGACGCACAGCCCGCGGCCGCCCGCGACGCGCACCGCGGACTCGAGGTCCGCGGCCGCCATCAGGCCGCCGCCGTCGCCGGTGCTCAGCACCACGGTCGCGTCGGGCTTGGCGCGGGCTGCGCCCGGGACGCTCGGGAACCCGAGCCCGATCGACTGGAACGCCGTCCCGACCATGATCATCCGGTCCGGCGAGGCGACCGGCCAGTACATGTTCGCCCAGCCGATGAAGTGCCCGCCGTCGGAGACGACGACGCGGTCCTCCGGCAGCAGCTCGGCGATGCGCCGGGCGGCGCTGCGGGGGTCGAGGCGGCCGTCGGCGGCCAGCTCCTCGCCGGCGTCGTAGGCGCGCGCCGCGGCGACGTCGACCGACTCCCGCCAGCCGCTGGGTGCCGAACCCAGCCGGTCCAGCTCGACCAGCAGCGCCTCGGCGACCAGCCGGGCGTCGCCGCGCACGTACCCGCTGACGAAGGGGTGCGTCGCGGTCGCGGCGACATCGACCTGCAGCACCTCGGTGCCCGGCGCGAACAGCTGCCCGAAGCGCATCGTGAACTGGTTGAGCCCGGCGCCGACGACCAGCACGACGTCGGCCTGCCCCACGAGCTCCATCGCCCCCTCGGCGCCGAATCCGCCGGTGACACCGAGGTCGTGCGCGTCGTCGGGGAAGACCCCGCGGCCCAGCGCCGTCGTCGCGGTGAGCGCGCCCACGCGCTCGGCCAGCTGCCCGAGCGCCGGGCCGGCCCCGGCCAGCCAGGCGCCGCGCCCCGCGAGCAGCAGCGGCCGGCGTGCGCTCGCGAGCCGCTCGGCGAACCGCGCCAGCTGCGCCTGCGCGAACGGGCCGGTCGGTGCGAGCGGGGGCAGCAGGCGCGGCTCCGGCGGCGAGCCGACGTCGCCGCCGCCCTGCGTCGTCGTCGTCGCGACCTCGGTGGTGACGACGTCGTACGGCAGCGCGAGCACCGCGGGCGTGCGATAGCTGAGCGCGTGCTCGACGGCGAGCACCACGGTGCCGCCCGCGTCGGCCCGGCCGACCGTGTACGTGCGTGCCCCGACCGCTGCGGCGAGAGCGATCTGGTCCACGTCCCAGGGTCGGTGGCCCGACGTCGGCGCCTCGCCCGCGATCAGCAGCAGCGGCACACGCGCCTGCGCCGCCTCCGCCAGCGCCGTGATCGTGTTCGTGAACCCGGCGCCGTAGGTGGCGGTCGCCGCCGCGAGGCGACCCGACGCGCGGAAGTAGGCGTCGGCGGCGACGACGCAGCCGGCCTCGTGGCGCATCGGCGTGTAGCCGACGCCGGTGCCGCGCTCGAGCGCGTCGATGAGGTGGGCGTTGCCGTTGCCCATCACGCCGAACACGTGGTCGACGTGCCGGGCGAGCGTGTGGGCGACGTGGGCGGAGAGGGTGGTCACGCGCGCATGTCCTTCGTGAGGTCGGTCTCGCCGGCGGCTCCCGGGCGACGTCGCCCGGTCGCAGTGACCGTGCCAGGGGTGGTGGCCGGTGCCGGTGACCCGAGCATAGGAGGGGCACCGGACAGGCCGCGGCCGGCCCGGTCTCGTAGAGCGATCTACGTCACACGGGTCTGTGGTTTCCAGCACGAATTAGGAAAGGCTAGCCTTGCCTAGTTCCTGCCAGCCCCTGAAACGGAGCTCACATGCGCGTCACGCGCCCGTTCGCGGCCGCCGTCGCGGTTGCCGCCTCCCTGGTCCTCGCCTCCTGCGCCGGCGGCGACGCCGGCAGCGACGCCGGTGACGGCGATGGCGCCGTCGACACCCCCGAGGCGTCGTCCGCGTTCCCGGTCACGATCACCCACGCGTTCGGCGAGACCGTGATCGAGTCGCAGCCCGAGCGGGTCGCGACCGTCGGGTGGAGCAACCAGGAGGCCGCGCTCGCGCTCGGCGTCGTCCCGGTCGTCATGGAGGAGGCCACCTGGGGCGACGACGACGGCGACGGCGTGCTGCCGTGGGTCGAGGACGCGCTCGCCGAGCTCGGCGCCGAGACCCCGGCGCTCTACGACGGCACCGACGGCATCGACTTCGAGGCCGTCGCCGACGCCGACCCCGACGTCATCCTCTCCGCCTACTCGGGCCTGACGGACGACGACTACAGCACGCTCAGCCAGATCGCCCCGGTCGTCGCCTACCCGGACGTGCCGTGGGGCACCACCTGGCAGCAGACGATCACGATGAACGGCACCGCGCTCGGCCTGGCGGCCGAGGCCGAGGCGCTCGTCGAGGAGCTGCAGACCCAGCTGGCCGACGCCGTCGCCGGCTACGACAACATCGACGGCCAGCCCGCGATGTTCGCCTGGGTGGACGTCACCGACCTGTCGAGCGTCGGCTTCTACAGCCTCGCCGACCCCCGCGAGCGGTTCCTCGTCGAGGAGGCCGGGTTCACGGTGCCGCAGGCCGTCGCGGCGGCGAGCACCGACGAGTTCTTCACCACGATCAGCGCCGAGGCGGTCGACGAGCTCGCCGACGTCGAGGTCATCGTCACCTACGGCACCGGCGAGGAGCTCGAGGTGCTGCAGTCCGACCCGCTGCTCTCCCGGATCCCGGCGGTCGCCGACGGCGCGATCGTCTTCCTCGACGAGACGACCGACCCCACGACGGCGTCGTCGGCGAACCCGAGCCCGCTCGGCATCGCGCACCTCATCGAGAACTACCTGCCGCTGCTCGACGAGGCCGCCGGCAAGGCCTCCTGAGCCCGAGGAGCGAACCACGACCACGACGCAGCGCGAGGTGACGGCCCCAGCGGTCGTCGCCGTCAGGCCGGTCGCCGCCGCGAGGCGGCGCCCGGCCTCCGTGCGCACCCTCGTGGCGCTGCTGCTCGTCGTGGTCGTCGCGCTCCTCGGCGTCGCGTCGGTGACGTTCGGCGTGCTCGACGTCGGCTGGGACGACCTGGTCGCGGGCATCACCGGGCACCAGGACACGACGGCGCAGGCCGCAGTCGTCAAGCGCATGCCGCGGACGGTGTTCGCGATGGTCATCGGGGCCGCGCTCGGCATCTCGGGCGCCGTCATGCAGGGCGTCACCCGCAACCCGCTGGCCGACCCCGAGATCCTCGGCGTCAACGCCGGCGCCTCGCTCGCCGTCGTCGTGGGCATCGTGTTCCTGGGGCTGTCGACGGCGGTCGGCTACATCTGGGTCGCGATGGTCGGGGCCGCGGTCGCCGCGGTGTTCGTCTACGTCGTCGGCTCGCTGGGCCGTGGCGGCGCGACGCCGCTCAAGCTGGCGCTCGCGGGCGCCGCGACCTCGGTGGCGCTGGGCTCGCTGGTGAGCGCGATCCTGCTGCCGCGCGCGCAGGACATGCAGCAGTTCCGGTTCTGGCAGATCGGCGGCGTCGGGGGCGGCACCTGGGCCACGATCGCGCTCGCGCTGCCGTTCCTCGCGGCGGGGCTGCTGATCTCGTGGGCCTCGGCGCGCGCGCTCAACTCGCTCGCGCTCGGCGACGAGCTCGCCGCGGGGCTCGGGCAGGACGTCGTGCGCGCCCGGCTGGTCGCCGCGCTCGGTGGTGTCGTGCTCTGCGGCGCCGCGACGGCGGTCGCCGGCCCCATCGGGTTCGTCGGCCTGGTCGTGCCGCACGTCGTGCGGCTGCTCACCGGGGTCGACCACCGCTGGCTGATCCCGCTCTCGGGGCTCGGCGGCGCCGCGCTGCTCACCGGCGCCGACGTCGTCGGCCGCCTCGTGGGCGGCACCGAGGAGATCCAGGCAGGCATCATCACCGCGATCGTCGGCGCCCCGTTCTTCATCTGGATCGTGCGCCGGCAGAAGGTGCGCGAGCTGTGACGGCGGTGCAGGAGGCGAGCCCCGCCACCGCCGACGTCGTCGCCGCCGGCCGCCGTCGCCGCGCACGACGGCGCCTGCTCGTGCACGTCGGGCTCGCGGTCGCGGTCGTCGTCGCGCTCGTGCTCTCGCTCGTGCTCGGCCGCACCGTCTACCCGCTCTCCGACGTCGTCGCGGTGATCATGGGCGCCGACGTCGACGGCGCGTCCTTCACGGTCGGCACGCTGCGGCTGCCGCGCGCGCTCACCGGGCTGATGGTCGGGCTCGCGTTCGGCCTCGCGGGGTCGACGTTCCAGACGATGCTCCGCAACCCGCTCGCCAGCCCGGACGTCATCGGCATCAGCTCCGGCGCGAGCGCGGCCGCCGTCATCGGCATCCTCGTGCTCGACCTGAGCCCGAGCGCGGTGTCGGCGTTCGCGACCGTGGTCGCGCTGCTGACCGCGCTCGTCATCTACCTGCTCGCCTACCGGCAGGGGGTCGCCAACACCCGGCTGATCCTCGTCGGCATCGGCATCTCCTCGATGCTCGCGAGCGTGGTCTCCTACGTGCTGTCCGGCGCGGCCGCGTGGGACATGCAGGTCGCGATGCGGTGGCTGACCGGCAACCTCAACGGCGCCACCTACGAGCGGCTGCTGCCGCTGCTGCTCGCGGTCGTCGTGCTCACCCCGGTGCTGCTGCGCCTCACCCGCGACCTGGAGGCGCTCCGGCTCGGCGACCAGACCGCCGCCGCGCTGGGCGTACCCGTCGAGCGCGTCCGGGTGCTGCTGATCGTCTGCGCCGTCGCGCTCATGGCCTTCGGGACGGCGGCCGCCGGCCCGATCGCGTTCGTCGCCTTCCTCTCCGGCCCGATCACGGCGCGCATCCTCGGCCCGGTGGGCTCGCCCGTGCTCGCGTCGGGGCTGTTCGGCGCGCTGCTGGTGCTCGTGGCCGACTTCGTCGCGCAGTACGCGCTCGGCACCCGGTTCCCGGTCGGCGTCATCACCGGCGCGCTCGGCGCCCCGTTCCTCATCTACCTGCTCGTGCGCTCCCAGCGGACCGGAGGGGTGATGTGACCGTGCCTCGTCAGCCGACCCGCCCGACCCGCCCGACCCGTCCGACCCGGCCGACCCGTCCGATCCGGCCGATCCGTCCGACCCTGCCGAGCTCCCTCCTCCCGACCCGACCCACCGACCGGCTCTGCGAGGCCTCCGCATGACCTCCGACCACACGCTCGCCGCGGCGGGCCTCAGCCTCGGCTACGGCGACCGCACCGTCGTCGACGACCTCGACCTCGTGATCCCGCCCGGCAAGGTGACCGCGATCGTCGGGGCGAACGCCTCCGGCAAGTCGACCGTGCTCAAGGCGATGTCGCGCCTGCTCGCCCCGCGCACGGGTGCGGTGCTGCTGGACGGCAAGGAGATCCACCGGACGCCCACCAAGGAGGTGGCGCGCACGCTGGGGCTGCTGCCGCAGTCGCCGGTCGCGCCCGAGGGCATCGCCGTCGCCGACCTCGTCGGCCGGGGCCGCCACCCGCACCAGGGCATGCTGTCGCGCTGGAGCGCCGAGGACGACGCCGCCGTCGCGCGTGCGCTCGAGGTGACCGGCACCGCCGACCTGGCCGATCGCGCCGTCGACGAGCTCTCGGGTGGGCAGCGGCAGCGCGTGTGGATCGCGATGGTGCTCGCGCAGGAGACCGACGTGCTGCTGCTCGACGAGCCGACCACGTTCCTCGACGTCGCGCACCAGGTCGAGGTGCTCGACCTGCTGACCGACCTCAACCGCGAGCTCGGCACCACGATCGTCATGGTGCTGCACGACCTCAACCTCGCCGCCCGCTACGCCGACCACCTCGTCGCGATCCGCGACGGCGCCCTCTACGCCTGCGGCGAGGCCGCCGAGGTGCTCACCCGCGAGTGCGTCGCCGACGTGTTCGGGCTGAGCAGCGTCGTCGTGCCGGACCCGACGTGCGGCAAGCCGATGGTGCTGCCGCTCGGGCGCCACCACGTCGCGGAGGGCCACCGCACGGTCCCCGCCTGAGCGCGTCCCAGATGGTGAGACGTGCCGACGGCGGCGCCCTGCCCGTCCCGACGCGGGTACCGTGCACTCGTCATGCACACGTTCACCTCGGGCTCCTTCACGAGCCGCCGCGCCGTCGACCTGCTCCGGGTCGCCAGCGCCATGTGTCGCTGACCGCACGCACCGCCTGACCGACCAGGCGTGCGCTCGCCGCCCTACCCGGCCCCCGCGGCGACCCCGCGACCTCCTCCACCACCTACCTGGAGCATCTCCATGTCCTCGACCGACACCGCCGCCTCGAGCGGCACCCCGACGGAGCAGCCACGACGACGGCTGCGGCTGCCCTCGTTCTCCGTCCAGATCCTCATCTCGCTCGTCCTGGGCGTCGTGCTCGGCGCCGTCGCCCTGCGCATGGGCCCCGTCGGCGTCGACGCCGACGGCAACGACATCCCGAACTGGCTCACCGACACCCTGGCCACGATCGGGTCGAGCTTCGTCACGCTGCTGCGCACGATCGTGCCGCCGCTGGTCGTGACGGCGATCATCGCCTCGATCGCCAACCTGCGGAAGGTCACCAACGCCGCCCGCCTCGCGGGGCAGACGCTGCTGTGGTTCGCGATCACCGCGCTGATCTCGGTCCTCATCGGTATCGGGCTCGGGCTGATCCTGCAGCCGGGTGCGAACACGTCGGTCGACGCCTCCCAGGCCGGCGAGCCGGGCCGCACCGGTACGTGGGTCGACTTCCTCACCGGTCTGATCCCGGCGAACTTCCTCGGCCTCGAGGTCTCGGGCAACGGCGCGAGCTTCAACGTGCTGCAGCTCGTGGTCATCGGCATCGTCGTCGGCATCGCCGCGCTGCGCACCGGCAACAAGGCCGAGCCGTTCCTCGCGTTCAACCGCTCGGCGCTCGAGGTGATCCAGAAGGTTCTGTGGTGGGTCATCCGGCTCGCGCCGCTCGGCACGATCGGCCTCATCGGGCGCGCCGTCGCGACCTACGGCTGGGACTCCCTCGCCCCGCTGGGCACCTTCACGATCGCGATCTACATCGGGCTGGCGCTCGTGCTGTTCGCGGTGTACCCGATCGTGCTCCGCGCCAACGGGCTCAGCATCGCCCGCTACTTCCGCGGCGCGTGGCCGGCCATCCAGCTGGCGTTCGTGTCGCGCTCCTCGATCGGCACGCTGCCCGTGACGCAGCGCGTGGTCGAGCGCAACCTGGGCGTGCCACGCGAGTACGCCTCGTTCGCCGTGCCGTTCGGCGCGACCACGAAGATGGACGGCTGCGCTGCGATCTACCCGGCGCTGTCGGCGATCTTCGTCGCGCAGTTCTTCGGGATCGACCTCACCATCTGGCACTACGTGCTCATCGCGTTCGTGTCGGTCGTCGGCTCCGCCGCGACGGCGGGCGTCACCGGCGCGGTCGTCATGCTCACGCTGACGCTGTCGACGCTCGGGCTGCCGCTGGAGGGCGTCGGCCTGCTGCTGGCGATCGACCCGATCCTCGACATGGGCCGCACCGCGGTCAACGTCGCCGGGCAGGCCCTGGTGCCGACGATCGTCGCCAAGCGCGAGGGCATCATCGACCAGGCGAAGTACGACTCCGCCACCGCCGAGGACCTGTTCCGCGACTCCGACACCGAGCCCGGTGCCGCCACCGCGGACCGCACCGAGGAGGCGGAGGCGCGCGACGCCGTCCGCACCGAGGACCGCGAACCCGCCTCCACCTCCGCCTGAGGTTTCAACCCACGTCTGCCCCCTGCCGAGGTTTCAACCCACTTCTGCCCCACCCGCCCGATGCGGCAGGGCGGACGTGGGTTGAAACCTGGTGTGGGGGCGGAAGTGGGTTGAGACGTGCTGTGGGGGGGCGACGGCGTCGCGAGGGTGAGACGCGTTCGTCACCGGTGCGGGATGCTGGCATCGTCTGTGCTGACCGCGGCCGGCCCGGTCGCCGCCCGCACGCACGCGCACGAACGGAGACACGATGACCACCCCCACCGCCAACATCGCCGTGGTCGGCCTCGCCGTCATGGGCTCGAACCTGGCGCGCAACCTCGCCAGCCGCGAGGGCAACGTCGTCGCGGTCTACAACCGGACCACGGCCAAGACCGACGCGCTGCTCGAGGCGCACCCCGAGGCCGGGTTCGTCAAGGCGACCACGGTGCAGGAGCTCGCCGACGTGCTCGTGCGGCCGCGCACGGCGATCATCATGGTCAAGGCCGGCCGCGCCACCGACGCCGTCATCGACGAGCTGGTGAGCGTGTTCGAGCCGGGCGACATCATCGTCGACGGCGGCAACGCCCTGTTCACCGACACGATCCGCCGCGAGAAGGCCGTCCGCGAGACCGGCATCAACTTCGTCGGGGCCGGCATCTCCGGCGGCGAGGAGGGCGCGCTGCGCGGCCCGTCGATCATGCCCGGCGGCAGCGCCGAGGCGTGGGAGACGCTCGGCCCGATCCTGCGCTCGATCGCGGCCGTCGCCGAGGGCGAGCCGTGCGTCACGCACGTCGGCACCGACGGCGCGGGTCACTTCGTCAAGATGATCCACAACGGCATCGAGTACGCCGACATGCAGCTGATCGCCGAGGCGTACGACCTCATCCGACAGGGCACCGGCAGGTCCCCGGCCGAGATCGCCGACATCTTCGCCGAGTGGAACACCGGCGAGCTGGACTCCTACCTCATCGAGATCACCGCCGAGGTGCTGCGCCAGGTCGACGCGGCCACCGGCACGCCGCTCGTCGACGTCATCCTCGACTCCGCCGGCGCCAAGGGCACCGGCGCCTGGACGGTGCAGACCGCGCTCGACCTCGGCGTCCCGGTCTCGGGCATCGCCGAGGCCGTGTTCGCCCGCTCGCTGTCCTCCGACCGCGAGGCGCGCGCCGCCGCCCGACACCTGCCCGGGCCGGACCAGACGTGGCAGGTGGAGGACGAGGCCGCGTTCGTCGAGGACGTGCGGCGCGCCCTGTACGCGTCGAAGATCATCGCCTACAGCCAGGGCTTCGACGAGATCATCGCCGGCGCCAAGGAGTACGGCTGGGACATCAAGAAGGGCGAGATCGCCAAGATCTGGCGCGGCGGCTGCATCATCCGCGCGCGGTTCCTCAACCGGATCACCGAGGCCTACGAGACCGACCCCGGGCTGGTCAGCCTCGCGACCGCGCCGTACTTCCGCGACGCGCTCGCGCAGGCGCAGGACTCCTGGCGCCGCGTCGTCGCCGGTGCCGCCATGTCGGGGATCCCGGCGCCGGCGTTCGCGGCCTCGCTCGCGTACTACGACGGGCTGCGCGCCGAGCGGCTGCCCGCCTCGCTCGTGCAGGGCCAGCGCGACTTCTTCGGCGCCCACACCTACAAGCGCGTCGACCGCGAGGGCACCTTCCACACGCTGTGGTCCGGCGACCGCACCGAGGTCGAGGCCGAGGACACCCACTGACCTCCTGACGCCGGCCTCCGTCGTCGGGTCGTGGGTAGGTGCCCGACGGCGGGAGGCCGGTCCCGCCGCCCGGCTTCGTGAGCTCCCGCTCGCTCAGCCGCCGGCGATCCTGCCGAGGTGCCCGGCCAGCCGGGCCGCGGCGTCGCGCAGCTCCGGCGGGTCGAGGACCTCGGTCTCCAGCCCGAGCGCGGCGACGTGCATCGCGAGCCAGTCGAGGTCCTGCGCGCCCGCCACCAGCACGCACCAGCCGTCGCCGTCGTCCTCCACACGGCCGGCGTCGGGCGGCACCCGACGGCGCACCTCGGCGGCCGGCGCGCGCAGCCGCACCCGCGCGTGGTGGCGGTAGGCCGCGGTCGCGATCGCGTCCTGGACGTAGGCCACGGGGTCGGGGTGCTCACGGGCGTGGAAGCGCCACGTGGTCGCCTCGACCCCCTCCACGCGGTCGAGCCGGAAGGTGCGCCAGTCGTCGCGGTCGACGTCGAAGGCCATGAGGTACCAGCGCTGCCCGGTCGTCACCATGCGCACCGGTTCGACGACGCGCTCGGTCGCCGCGCCGTCGGCCCGGGCGTGGCGGAACCGCACACGGACGCGGTCCCGGACGGCGCGCGCGATCGTCACGAGCACGTCCGGCTCGACGGCGGCGCCCGCCACGAGCGAGTCCGTCGCCTGGTAGAGCGCGCGCACCTCGGCCCGCAGCCGCGGCGGCATCACCTGGTCGAGCTTGGCGAGCGTGCGCACCGCCGCGTCTCCCGCTCCGGTGACCGCGCTGGTCGCCGCCAGCTGCAGCGAGACGACGGTGGCGACCGCCTCCTCGTCGTCGAGGAGCAGCGGTGGCAGCCGGCTGCCCGGCCCGAGGCGGTAGCCGCCCCCGACGCCGGGCGTGGCCTGCACCGGGTAGCCCAGCGCCCGCAGGCGGTCGACGTCGCGCCGCACCGAGCGGTCGGTGACGCCGAGCTCGGCCGCGAGGTCGGTCGCCGTCCAGGACGGGCGGCGCTGCAGGAGGGCGAGGAGTCGCAGCACCCGCTCGGCGGTCGCCTCGGTGCTCGTCACGCCCATACCGACACTCTCTCACCGATCCCGGAACGTCACTGTCCGCAATAGCGAGCACGATGCCACCCATGACGGAACCGACCGGGTGGAACGCCCTGCTCCGCGACCAGATCGAGTGGCACTGGGAGCACCACGTGCGCCCCCGGTTCGCGGGGCTGACCGACGAGGAGTACCTCTGGGAGCCTGCACCGGGCTCGTGGTCGGTGCGGCCGCGGGGCACCGGTGCGGCGCCGATGCAGCTCGGCGCGGGCGAGATGACCTGGGACGTCGAGATCCCCGAGCCGGAGCCGGCCCCGGTGACGACGATCGCCTGGCGGCTCGGCCACGTGATCGTCGGGGTGCTCGGCATGCGCAACGCGTCGCACTTCGGGCGCGACCCGGTGACCGAGCGGACCCACACCTACGCCGCCACCGCTGCCGAGGCGCTCGCGCAGCTGGAGGCGGAGTACGCGACGTGGGTCGCCGGGGTGACCGCGCTCGGCGACGATGGTCTGCAGCGACCCTGCGGGCCGGCCGAAGGACCGTTCGCCGAGTACCCGATGTCCGCCCTGGTGCTGCACATCCACCGCGAGCTCATCCACCACCTGTCCGAGGTCTGCCTGCTGCGCGACCTCTACCAGCACACCCACGCGACCACGGGAGCATCCGCATGAGCAGGACCGTCCAGATCACCTTCGACGCCCACGACCCGCGCGGCCTGTCCGCGTTCTGGCAGCAGGTGCTCGGCTACCTGCACCCCGCCCCGCCGGGCGTCGAGCTCGAGCCCGGCGTCGACGGCCAGGCGGCATGGGACGAGTTCGTCGAGCGCTCCGGCCTGCCCGAGGAGCAGCGCAACTCGGCCTCCGCGCTCGAGGACCCCGACGGCGTCGGGCCCCGGCTGTTCTTCCAGCAGGTCCCCGAGGACAAGGTCGCGAAGAACCGCGTGCACCTCGACGTCCGGGCCGCGCCCGGTCTCGAGGGGGACGAGCGGATGGCGGCCCTGGAGGCCGAGTGCGAGCGGCTGGTCGCACTCGGCGCCACCCGGCTGCGCCGCCACGAGCCCGAGCCACCCATGAGCGGCGGGTTCATCGTCATGGCCGACCCCGAGGGGAACGAGTTCTGCCTCGACTGAGGTGCCTACCGGCCCCGGCCGCTGAGCCAACCGGCGAGGCGGTCGGGTCGGTCGGTGACGATGCCGTCGACACCGGCATCGAGAGCCAGCGCCCACTCCTCGGGGTGGTTGAGCGTCCAGGGGATGACGGTGTGACCCGCGCGCTGCAGCGTGCCGAGCAGCTCCGGGTCCTCGAGCAGCCGCCGCCCGTTGGGGTTGCATCCGCTCACGTCCAGCTCGGCGAGCAGCCCCAGCAGGTCGGCGGGCACCTCGTCGATCAGCAGCTCGCGGCGCAGCTGCGGGGCGACGTCGCGGGCGGTGGCCATGGTGGTCAGCGAGAAGCTCTCCACGATCAGGCGACCCTCGAGGAAGGGCTGCGAGACGCCGTCGAGCACTCGGGAGAGCGGCTCGGTGGGCCAGTCCCCCTTGATCTCGAGCACGAGCCCGATCTCGGGATGCGTGCGGAGGAACTCGATCACGTCGGCCAGCAGCGGCACCCGCTCGCCGGCGTAGACGGGGGAGAACCAGGAGCCGGCATCGAGGGCCGCGACCTCGGCCGCGGTGTGCTCGGCGACGCGGCCCGTGCCGGTGGTGGTCTCGTCGAGGGTGCTGTTGTGGATGACGGCGGCCTCGCCGTCGGAGGTGACCTGGATGTCGAGCTCGAAGTAGTCGGCGCCGGCGCGCCAGGCCGCCTCGAACGCGGCCATCGTGTTCTGCGGGGCGATGGCGGAGTTGCCGCGGTGCGCGACGATCACGGGTCTGCGCTCGGTCATGCCTGCGACTCTAGCGACGCGAGGGGACAGCGCGGACAGGGCAAGCTCATCGCCGCCGGCGGAGGCGGTGGCACAGCCGGGGGGCTACTCGAGCGCGTCGAAGGCGGCCTGCACGGCGGCCGGGTAGACGATCGTGCCGGGGAGCCGGCGGTACGCGCTGAGCGGCCGCAGCTGGCCTGCGGCCGGTGGAGCCCAGTCGGGTAGCGGCAGGCTGACGCCGTGCGCGCGGGCGTCCTCGAAACCGAGCCGGCCGTAGTACGCCGGTGACCCCTCGAGGACGACGAATGGCTCGCCGTCGGCGTCGACGGCCGCGACGGCGGCGTGCACCAGCGCAGCGCCGATGCCTTCACGTTGCCGCTCAGGGGCGACGGCGAGCGGGCTGAGGTTCGGGACCTCGAGGACGGAACCGTCCGGGCGCTCGAGGAACGCCGTGCCGACCATGACGTGCCCGACGACCGCGCCGCCGTCGAGTGCCACGAGACACCAGCCCGGCCGATGGTGCGACGTGGCGCGCAGGGCGGCGGGGAGCTCGCCGTGCTCCTCGCGGTCGAACGCGGCGGCGTTGACGGCGGCGATCGCCGCCACCTCAGCAGGGTCGGAAGGGTTCTCGGCGCGGATCGCGATGCTCACCTGCGTCAGTGTTCCGGTCACGATGCAGGTGAGCACGATCAATATGTGCCGGCTCGTATGCTCGTGCAGGTGAGTGAGCCCGATGGCCTGGTCCGTGTCCGCGCCGATGCGCAGGCGCGCGACATCCCCATCGAGGTCAAGGAGCGGCCCTACGCGAACAGCCTCGAGGAGGCCGCGGCGATCCTGGGGATCCGCCCGGCCGACATCGCGAAGTCGATCGTGATGCGTGCGGGCAGCGATCGGTACGTGTTCGCGATCGTGCCGGGCGATGCCTCGGTCTCGTTCGCCAAGCTCCGCGCGCTGCTCGGGGTGAACAAGCTGAAGTTCCCGTCGGCGCAGGAGGCGCTCGACGCCGTCGGGCACGAGCGGGGCACCATCACCCCGCTGGGGAGCCTGCACGAGTACCCCACCTACGTGGACGCCTCGCTGGCCGGCCGCCGGGTCTCGATGGGCAGCGGCGCGCACGGGTACAGCGTGTGGGTCGAGGTCGACGACCTCGTACGCGGCCTCGGTGCCACGCTCGCGGACATCGCCGGCTGACGGTTACTTCGTCGCCCCCGACGTGAACCCGTTGTAGACGTACCGCTGCAGCGCCAGGAACAGCACGAGGATCGGGATGATCGTGATCACGACCCCCGCCGAGATCACCTCCCACTGCGCGCCGAACGGGCCCTTGAACGCGAACAGCGAGGTCGAGATCGGGCGCAGGTCCGGGTTCGTGATGTACAGGAACGGGATGTAGAACTCGTTGTAGATCGCGATGCCCTTGATGATGATCACGGTCGCGATCGCCGGCTTCAGGTTCGGCAGGATCACCTGCAGGAAGATCCGCAGGTGACCGGCGCCGTCGATCTTGGCCGCCTCGTCGAGCGAGCGCGGGATGCTGCGCATGAACTGCACGAAGATGTAGATCGAGATGATGTCGGTCCCCATGAAGAGCACGATCAAGGCAGCCTGACTGTTGTACAGACCCAGCGCCTTCACCACCTGGAACGTGGCCACCTGCGTCGTCACCCCGGGGACGAGCGTCGCGAGCAGGAACAGCGCGAGCGTCACCCTGCGGCCGGCGAACGTGAAGCGGTCGATCGCGTACGCCGCGGCCGCGCCGATGAGGATGGTGCCGGTGATCGCCGCCACCAGGATGATCGCCGTGTTGGCGAACCCCAGCAGCATCCCGCCGCGCGTGAACGCCGTCGCGTAGTTCGACAGGTTCAGCCAGTTCTCCGGTGCGTCGAACGGCCCCGTGCTGAGGAACTCCTGGTTGGTCTTGAAGGATCCCGTGATGATCAGCGCCACCGGCAGCAGCATCATCACGGACGCCACCACGAGCGAGGCGTACTTCACGACGGCGACCGCTGCCCGTCTCATGTCAGGTCCACCCTCTCCTCGGGCACCAGCCGCCGTTGGATCCACGTGACGACGAGCACGATCGCCAGCAGCACCACCGCCATCGCCGAGGCGAGCCCGACCTTGTTGTTCTCGAACGCCATCTTGATCGTGCGGATCACGAAGGTCTCGGAGCCGTTGCCGCCGTTGGTCATGATGTACGGCACCTCGAAGACCGACAGCGAGCCCGAGATCGCGAGGATGAAGCTCAGCCCGACGATCGGCTTGATCGCGGGCAGGATCAGGTGACGGAACTGGTGCCAGCGGTTCGCGCCGTCGAGCTCGGCGGCCTCGTAGATCTCGCCGGGGACCGAGGCGATCGCACCGAGGAACATGACGAAGTTCAGGCCCATGTAGCGCCACACGCTCACGGCCGCGAGCGTGTAGTTGATGACCTCCGGGTCGCCGGTCCACTGCCGGATCACGCTCTCGAGGCCGACCGCGAGCAGCGCGCTGTCGAGTCCGCCTCCCGGTCTGATGAAGTTGAGGAAGATCAGCCCGATCGCCACCCCGTTGATGAGGTACGGGAAGAACAGGATGCCCTTCCAGAGGTTCTTCAGCCGGACCCGGAAGCTGAGGATCGTCGCGAAGTACAGCGCCAGCGCCATCTGCACGAAGGAGGCGCCCAGGTAGTACAGCGAGACGACGAAGACGCGCAGGTTGTCCGGCTCGGTGAAGACGTCGACGTAGTTGGCCAGCCCCACGAAGTTCTTCACCCGGTCCAGGCCGTCCCAGTCGGTGACCGAGTAGAAGAACATGTTCGCCACCGGCACGTAGGTGAAGGTCACGAGCAGCACGATCGGTGCCAGCACGAACAGGTACGGGACCACCCGGTCGCGACCACGCCGCGCCGTGACCCGCCTGCCCGGTTGCCGGGCGGACGGGTCGACGGCTCGGCCGGGCGCTCGCCGCGCCGGCGTCATCAGCGCCATCAGCCCCCGCTGACGGCCTGGATCGCCTCGCTCCAGGCGGCGTTGAGGTCGTCGAAGACCTGCTGCTTGGTCCGGGCGCCCGAGCGGGCGTCGTCGACGATCTTCATCCGGTAGTCCGGCGAGGTCGTCAGGATGCCCGACTCGGTGTCGATGTCGCTGAACAGGGACTCCTGGCCCTCGGGGGCTGGAGCCATCTCGACCAGCTCGACCTGGTCGATGAACGCCTGGAGCGACTCGGGCACCGGCCCGTCGACCAGCGGTGACAGCCCGATCTGGGACTCGGAGAAGCCCGACTCGTGGTTGAACCAGTCGATCCATGCGCGGGCGGCGCACTTGTTGCTCGAGTGGACGTTGATGGCGAGGTTGTAGTCGCCACCCGCGACGGCGTGGAAGGTGCCGTCGACCTGCGCCGGGAACGGCATGTAGCCGATGATGTCGCGGGTCTCACCCGCGGCCTCGGCGGCATCCTGCATCTGCGGGATGGCCCACGAGCCGAGCATCATGACGCCGATCTGACCGGTGGCGAGCATCTGCTTGGACTGCTCCCAGTTCGTCGTCGTCGGGTCGGCCTCGGTCAGGCCCTGCGCGACGACGTCGTAAAGGAGGCCGTCGATGACCTCCATGTCACCGCCGCCCGACCAGGGCGCCTCGTCGGTCGTCATGCCGTTGGTGTACTCGGGGTCGCCCGAGACGCCGCCCGCGTAGGACTGCCAGGCCGTCAGCGGCCAGCCGTCCTTGTAGTTCGTGTAGAGCGGCGCGATGTCCGGGTGCGCGGCCTTGACCGCCTCGAGGTCGCTGAGGAACTCCTCGGGCGTCGTCGCGAAGTCGGTCACCCCGGCGCTCTCGAAGACCTCGACGTTGTAGACGGCGCCCATCACGTTGCCCACCACGGGGATCCCGTAGGACAAGCCCTCGAAGGACTCCGGCTCGACCCAGCGGTACTGCGTCTGCATCTCGGACAGCTCGCCCAGCGGTTCGAAGAACTGCGAGAGCTGGTCGGGGGCCACCGATCCCGGGATCGCGAGCACGTCGCCGTAGTCGTCGGTGCTCATCCGGGTCTTCACCTCGCCCTCGTAGTCGGTGATGCCCTGGATGTCGACGTCGCCGATCTCCGGGTACGCCTCCTTGAAGGTGGCGACGTAGTCGTCGAAGGTGCCGTCCTCGACGAGGTCGGTGCGCCACGTCAGCACGGTCAGGTCACCGGCGGGTCCGCACGTCTCCGGGTCCATGTCCTGCGCACCGGACTCGCCGCCCTCACCGGCGCTGCCGCCCCCGCACGCTGCCAGGCCCAGCATCGCGGCCGTCGCGGCCACCACGACGGCGGTCCTCGTGGTCCGAGTCAAGAGCATCGTTGTCTCCTCACGTCTTGGCCGGGCGTTCATTGACCGGCTGGCGAGTAACTTAGAGCGCTTAAGTAAGCCTGTCAACGGGCACGGCGAAACTGCGGGCGGTGCCGCCGGTGCGCTTCCTGGTCAGCGCGGTGCGGGACCGGTGCTGCGGCGGGTGATCACCTGGGCGTCGGCGTCGTGCACCAGGTGCACCAGATCCCCCGCGGCTGCAGCGAGCAGCGCCCGGGCCGTCAGCCCGCCGAGTTCGTGCACGTCGCGGCTGATCACCGACAGCGGCGGGTCCGCCAGGCGCGAGACCGACGAGTCGTCCCACGCGAGCACCGACAGGTCGCCCGGCACCGCGAGTCCGGCGTCACGCGCGGCGCGCAGCCCACCGATCGCCATCTCGTCGTTGTCGTAGACGATCGCCGTCGGGCGGTCCGGCCGGGCGAGCATGCCGGCGGTGGCGCGGTAGCCGCGCTCCTCGGTGTAGTCGCCCTCGAGGGTCTCGCTCGACGCGCCACGCGCGGCCAGCTCCTCGGCGAAGGCCAGATCGCGCTGGCGCGTGTGCCGCAGCCGGCTCGGGCCGGAGACGCGCCCCAGCCGCCGGTGGCCGAGGCCGGTCAGGTGCGCGACGCCGAGCCGCATGGCGGCCGCGTTGTCGACGAGGACGGCGGAGGTCGCCTCGTCGTCGCACCCACCCAGAGCGACGGCGGGCATCCCGAGCTCCCGGCACAGGGTGGGGCGCGGGTCGTCCTCGACCAGATCCGCGATGACCACGCCCCCGACCAGGCCTGCCTCGGCCCAGCGTCGCAGCGCGACGCGCTCCTCCTCGGGGGAGCCGACGATCAGCAGCTCGATGGCAGCGCCAGCGGCCTGCAGCACCGGGTCCATGCCGTCCAGCAGGCCCGAGAAGAACACATCCATCCCTCGATGGCCGGGCGCGCGGAGCACCGCCATGCCGAACCGCACGGGGGGTGTGGGCGCCGGTAGGGTCGCCGATGACGCCTGGCCGCGACTGCTCACCTCGGCAGTATGGCCCACGGCGCCCGATGGTGAGCGAGGAGAGCGCGTGCGCACAGCAGCGGCAACGAGCAGGGGTCTCGTCCTCGACGTCGTGCGACAGCGCCGGGCCGTCTCCCGGGTCGAGCTGGCCGAGATCACCGGGCTCACGCAGGCCACGATCTCCACGGTCGTCCGAGGGCTTCTCGACGACGGCCTGCTCGTCGAGTCCGGCGAGCGCGAGTTCACCGGTGGCAAGCCTCGCGTCAAGCTCGTGCTCAACCCGCGTGCGCGCTGCGCCGTGGGAGTCCAGCTCGGCGCGGACTGGATCATCCTCGCCGTGGTCGACGCGGCCGGCGCGATCGTCGCGCGGACCCGCGTCCGCGGCGCCCGGGACGAGGCGCCGGAGGTCGTGGTGGCGAGCATCGCGCGCGACGTCGAGCACCTGCTCGCCGTGGCCGGGCTGCCGCGGGAGGTCGTCGTCGGGCTCGGCCTCGCCCTGCCGGGCGTCGTCGATCTCGAGCACGGGTCGATCCTGTCCTCGACCTCGTTGCCGCGGTGGGAGGGCTTCGGGGTGCGTGACGCGCTGGCGGATGCCGCGGGTCTGGACGTCGAGGTCGAGACCAACTCGGCAGCCGCGGCGATCGGGGAGTTCTGGGCCAGCGGTGACGGGGACTCCAAGGCGCACTGCACGTTGTACATGGGGGTAGGCATCGGTGCGGGGATCGTGCTGGCCGGGAGCCTCTACCGCGGCGCGAGCGGCAACGCGGGGGCCTTGGGCCCGGTCGGCCTCGGTGTCGGTCGTGCGGCGCAGACCGGTCTCGACGACCTCGCCGGCCCCGCCGCCGTGGCGGCCAACGCCCGCGCGGCGCTGGCGCGGGGACGCACGTCCTCGGTCGTGCTTCCCGAGCCCGCGGACCCGTTCACCGACTTCGCCGCCGTCGCCACGGCCGCCGTGCTCGGGGACCCGCTCGCCACGTCGCTGATCGAGGAGTCCGCCGAGCACATCGCCGACGCGGTGCTCATGCTCGCCAACGTCCTCGACCTCGACTCGGTCGTGCTGGCAGGCCCGTCGTTCGCGGTCGCGGGCTCGATCTATCTCGCCGCCGTGCGGCACCGCCTCGCGACCTCGTTCCACGCGCGCGGCAGGCACGGCGTCGACGTCCGGCTCTCGGCCCAGATCTCCGACGCCGCCGCGGTGGGCAGCGCTGCGCTCGTGCTCCAGCTGGAGCTCGCGCCGCGGCATCTGGGTGTGGTCTCCGAGCTGGCCTAACCCGGCGGGGACTTGACTAACTTAGGCAGCCGATGAAAGTGTGTGCGGCGCCTGACCCCCACACCGCCGTGCAGAAGGACGACCGTGACGAGCATCAGCCTTGATGGACCGTGGACGTTGCGGGTCGTCGACGGAGACGTGCCTGACCAGCTCCGGGGCGCCGACATCGCCGCCGCGGTACCCGGTTGCGTCCACCTCGACCTGCACGCGGCGGGCCTGATCGCCCCGCCGCTCGACGGTGACAACGAGACCTCACAGCAGTGGATCGGGGCGACCACGTGGCGGTACCACCGCAGCTTCGACTGGCACCCGGGTGGCGACGACCGCCACGACCTGGTCGCGCACGGCCTCGACACGCTCGCGACCGTCGAGCTCAACGGTCACGTCGTCGCGGTCACGGAGAACCAGCACCGCAGCTACCGGTGGGACGTGGGGCACCTCCTCCGCGAGGGCCGCAACGAGATCGCCGTGACCTTCGCAGCGCCGGTCCCCGAGGCCGAGCGGCGCGAGCGGCAGCACGGCGGTCCGCTCCCGCACGTCAACCACCACCCGTACAACACCCTGCGCAAGACCGCCTCGAACTTCGGCTGGGACTGGGGACCCGACGTCGCGACCTCCGGGATCTGGCGCTCGATCGCGATCGAGGGCTGGAGCGGGGTACGGATCGCGCAGGTGCGACCGCTCGTCGACGTCGACGGCGCCGACGGCGTGCTGACCGCGCACGTCGAGCTGCAGCAGGACGGGCTCGCCCGCGACCGTGAGGTCGAGGTCACCGTCTCGCGCGGCGGCGAGAGCTGGGCGGCCGGTGGCACCGTCCGCACCACGGGCGCGGTGCGCGTGCGGGTGCCCGACGTCGAGCGGTGGTGGCCGATCGGGCACGGCGAGCCGCACCGGTACGACGTCGTGGTCCGGGTGGCCGACCAGACCTGGACGCACAAGGTGGGGTTCCGCACCGTCGAGATCGACACGACGCCCGACGAGCACGGCACGCCCTTCGTGCTGCGGGTCAACGACCGCCCGATCCAGGTCCGCGGCGCCAACTGGATCCCGGACCACGCCTTCTTCCCCGCGATCGATGAGGCGAGGCTGAAGCGGAGGGTGCGCGACGCCGTCGAGGCCAACATGAACCTGCTGCGCGTGTGGGGTGGTGGCCTGTACGAGTCGGAGGACTTCTACGAGATCTGCTCCGAGCAGGGCGTGCTCGTGTGGCAGGACTTCCTGTTCGCGTGCGCTGCGTACGCCGAGGAGCCGTGGCTCGCCCGCGAGGTCGAGGCCGAGGCCCGCGAGCACGTCGCGCGGCTCAGCGCGCACGCCGCGCTCGTGCTGTGGTGCGGCAACAACGAGAACGTGTGGGGTTACGTCGAGTGGGGCTGGCGCGCCGAGCTGGCGGGCCGCACCTGGGGCGAGGGCTACTACGTCGACCTGCTGCCGCGGCTGGTCGCCGAGCTCGACCCCACCCGGCCCTACATCCCCGGCAGCCCCTTCTCGCCGTCGCCGTTGATGGCGCCCAACGACGAGGCCAACGGGACCGTGCACATCTGGGACGTGTGGAACCGCGAGGACTACACCCGCTACCGCGACTGGCGGCCGCGTTTCGTGGCCGAGTTCGGCTTCCAGGCCCCGCCCGCCTGGACCACGCTGCTCGACGCCGTCCACGACGAACCGCTCGACCCCTACGGCCACCAGCTGCTGGTGCACCAGAAGGCCGAGGAGGGCAACCTCAAGCTCGAGCGCGGCTACACCGGGCACTTCCCGCCCCCGCGCACCTTCGACGACTGGCACCTGACCACCCAGCTCAACCAGGCCCACGCGATCCGGTTCGGCGTCTCGCACTTCCGTGCGCTCGCGCCGCTCAACACCGGCACGGTGGTGTGGCAGCTCAACGACAACTGGCCCTCGGTCTCGTGGGCCGCGGTCGACCACGCCGAGCGCCGCAAGCCGCTGTGGTACGCGCTGCGCCAGGTCTACGCCGCCCGGTTCGCCACGCTGCAACCGACGGCCGACGGCGGGCTGGAGCTCGTGATCCTCAACGACACCGACGAGCCCACGGTCGGCGAGGCCGTGATCACCCGCCACGACTTCGCGGGTACCGCGCTCGCGCGGACCGTGGCCGAGGCCGTGGTGCCCGCACGCGGCGTCACCCGCGTCCGGGTTCCGGCCGACGTCGCCACGGCCGCCGATCCCGCCGCCGAGATCCTGCTCGCGGAGCTGCCCGGCTACGCACCAGTGGTGCACGACTACGCCGACGTGCTCGAGCAGCGCCTCGATCCCGACGCGATGACGGCGACGGCGGTCACGAGCGCGGACGGCGCGGTGATCACGGTGACCGCGGCCTCGTACGTGCGCGACGTCGTCGTGCTCGCCGACCGCGCGCACCCGGACGCGACCGTCGACGACTCGCTGATCAGCCTCCTGCCCGGTGAGAGCTTGCAGCTCGCCGTGGTGGCCGGCGGTCCGCTCGACCCGGAGGCCGTGCTGGCGCCGACCGTGCTCCGCTCCGCCAACCAGCTGCTCGGTGCGGCGGTGGGCCAGGTCGCAGCCCTCCCGGTCAGTCCGGGCGGCGCACGCCCCTGACCCCGCACCGCCGCCAGGACTAGCCTGGCGACCATGGCCGGCGAGGACGCGAAGGCGTGGTGGCTGTTCCACGTCGACCTCGACCAGTTCCTCGCTGCGGTCGAGATCCGGCGGCGCCCGGAACTGGCCGGCAAGGCGGTGGTGGTCGGCGGCGACGGGGACCCCACGCGCCCGCGCCAGGTTGTGGCCACCGCCACCTACGAGGCACGCGCGCTCGGCGTGCACAGCGGGATGCCGCTGCGTGCCGCGCTTCGCAAGGCGCCCGACGCCGTCTTCCTCCCGAGCGACCACCCCACCTACGAGGCCGCCTCGGCCGAGGTGATGGCCGTGCTCCGGTCCTTCGGCCACCCGGTCGAGGTGTGGGGCTGGGACGAGGCGTTCGTCGGCGCCGAGACCGACGACCCGCACACGCTGGCCGACGCGATCCGCGCCCGCGTGCGCGAGGAGACCGGCCTGACCTGCGCCGTCGGGATCGGCGACACCAAGGAGCGCGCCAAGATGGCGACATCGTTCGGCAAGCCGGGCGGGGTGTTCCGGCTCGACCGCGACACCTGGTGGCAGGTCATGGGCGAGCGCCCCGTCGCGGACCTGTGGGGGATCGGCACGAAGACCGCGGCGCGGCTCGCCGAGCACGGCATCGTCACCGTCGCCGACCTCGGTCACGCGGACGCCGACGCGCTCGCCGCCTGGTTCGGCCCCACGATCGGGCCGGGTCTGCGCCGGCTCGCGCGCGGCGGCGCCAGCCGCACCGTCACCACCGAGCCGTGGGTACGCAGGTCCGTCAGCAAGCAGGTCACCTACCCGACGGACCTCACCAGCCGCGAGGAGATCACGACGGCGGTGCTCGCCCTCCTCGACGACGTCCACGCGCTGCTGCTCGCCGAGGGCCGGGTGGCGACCCATGTCGCGGTGACGGTGCGGACGGCGTCGTTCTGGACCCGCACCCGCGCCGCGAAGCTGCCCGAGCCCACCACCGACCTCGCGGCGCTGCGCGAGCGTGCCGAGGTCGCGCTGGCCAGGTTCGAGATCGAGCGGCCGGTCCGTCTGCTCGGGGTCCGCCTCGACCTCGCGGAGCCGTCACCGGGGGCGGCTACCGTCGCGGGGTGACCACCGCGACCGACGTCCTCGACCGGATGGTGACCGCGATCGACGCCGAGCGCCTGGGCGCGTACGGGGTGCACGTGCTCGTGGGCGACGACGAGGCCCAGCACCGCTGGCGCAGCGACGACCGCGTCGACATCTACTCGGTGTCGAAGGGCGTGAGCGCGCTCGCGGCCGGAATCGCCGTCGACGACGGGCTGCTGTCGCTCGACACCCGCGTCGGCGACGTCCTCACGACGATGGACCTCGGCGACGGCGTCGAGCGCGTGACCCTGCGCCACCTGCTGACGATGACGAGCGGGATCGACTTCGCGTGGTTCGGCGACCACGGCGTCCGGTGGCCCGACCTCGCCCAGGAGATGCTGCGCCGCCCCAGCCGTGGCCCGGGCGAGCTGTTCCAGTACTCCGACGCCAGCACCTACGTGGCGATGCGGATGCTCGGGGCGCTCGTGGGCGACGTGCGGGACTGGCTGCTGCCGCGCCTGTTCGACCCGCTCGGCATCCACGACCCGCAGTGGCACCGGTGCCCGCTCGGCTGGATCATCGGTGGCACCGGTCTGCAGCTGCGCACCGCGGAGCTCGCGCGGATCGGACGCCTGCTGCGCGACCGCGGCGTCTGGAACGGCCGGCGCCTCGTCAGCGGCGGGTGGGTCGATGCCATGCACGCGGACTGGGTGCAGACCGACCCGAGCGGCCGCCCCGGCCGCTTCGCCCGCTACGGCCTCGCCACCTGGGCCGGACCCGGCGAGGGCTGGCGCCTCGACGGCCTCTACGGGCAGTACGTCTACGTCGACGACGCCCGCGACGCCGTCGTCACCATCACGGCGCACGAGGAGACCCACGACCACCGGCTCGTCGAGATAGCCGCCGAGGCCCTCGCCGTCCGAGCGCCCGACGCCTCGCGGTGACCTCGACGACGCCGCGCGCGCCTAGTTCCTGCCGGTCACGAGGTGCGGCACGAACGGGTAGCCACCGGCGGGCGCCGGGGCTCGCTGCGCGGGCGTGGACCACCCGGGCAACTACAGTGCTGGCGTGGCGGAGCGTCGTGGGAGCGAGGGCGTGCGCTCGGGCAACCTCGCGGCGGTGCTCCGGCTGGTGCACCTGCACGGACCGTCCTCGCGCGCGCGGCTGACCGCGCTGACCGGCCTCAACCGCTCGACCGTCGCCGCGCTCGCGGCCGAGCTGGTCGACCTCGGGCTCGTCGAGGAGCGCGCGCCCGAGGAGACCAACCGCGTCGGTCGGCCCTCGCCCGTGCTCGCCGCGCACCCCGGCGTGCTGGCCGTCGCGGTCAACCCCGAGGTCGACGCCGTCACGCTCGCCGCGGTCGGCCTCGGCGGCCAGGTCGTGGTGCGCGAGCGCGTCGAGACGAGCAGCCTCGTCACCCCGGCCGAGACGGCGGAGCTCACCCGGGCGGTCGTCGAGCGCTGGCAGGCCGGCCCGCTCGTCGAGACCCACCTGGTCGGCGTCGGGCTCGCGGTGCCGGGCCTCGTGCGTGCCTCGGACGGTCTGGTCCGGTACGCGCCGCACCTGGAGTGGCGCGACGCCCCGGTGCGCGCGCTCGTCGAGGAGGCCACCGGGCTGCCGGTCGCCGTCGGCAACGACGCGAGCCTGGGCGCGGTCGCCGAGCACCGGTTCGGGGCCGGCCGGGGCGTCGACGACCTCGTCTACCTCAACGGCGGCGCGAGCGGCATCGGCGGCGGTCTCGTCGTCGCCGGGCACCCGGTCGCGGGCGCGCACGGGTACGCGGGCGAGTTCGGGCAGAACCGGCCCGGCATCGCGGCCACAGCCGACCGCCGCGCCGGCCCGGAGACCGGCGCCGCGGTGCTCGAGGACGAGGTCAGCAGGGCCCGGCTGCTCGACGCCGTCGGGCTGCGCAGCGCCGACGAGCCCACGCTCGCCGAGGCGATCGCGACCGCCACCGACCCGGCGGTCCCCGCCGAGGTGGACCGGCAGCGGCGCGTGCTCGCGACCGCCCTCGCCAACGCGGTCAACGTGCTCGACCCGTCGGTCGTCGTGCTCGGCGGGTTCCTCGCGACGCTGGCCGCGCCCGCCCTCGCCGGCCTGCGCGACGCCGTCGCCGAGCAGGCGATGACCGGCGTCGCCGACGACCTCGAGCTCCGCGTCGCGGCGCTGGGGGAGGACCGCCTCATGATCGGGGCGGCCGAGGCCGCCTTCGCCGACCTGCTCGCCGACCCGCTGCGCCTGGCCTGACGCGCAGCAGGCCATGCGCGCAGCCCCGCCTCCTCGTCCCGGCCCGCCCCCTCGTCCCGGCCCGCGATCTCGTAGCCCGCTGCCGATCTCGTAGCGTGCACCGTACGAGCTCGGCACAGGTGTACGAGCTCGCCAGGTGGGGTCGCCGAGTGGTCGCCGCGCCTGGTGCCGGCGCCCCGCACGTAGGCGCCCGCGCCCAGGTGGCCGCACCCAGCGGCCCGCGCCAGGTGGCCGCACCCAGGTGGCCGTGCCGGGTGCCCGCGCCCGGGTGCCCGCGCCCGGGTGGCCGCGCCCGGGTG
>NZ_WNXX01000007.1 GCF_009733795.1 Actinotalea caeni | reverse complement strand
GGTGGCGGGCGGTGGCCGGTGTCCGGGCCCTGGCCGGTGTCCGGGCCCACCTGCCGCGAGCCCGCGGTGGCCGACGCCGGCGCGGACGGACGAGCAGCGCACCGGTCGGCCGGCGCCGAGGGCGGGCACGAGGGCAGGGCGGGGAGGCCGCCGGCGCCGGACGCCCGCTGCAGCGCCGGTCGCCGTCGACACGCGGGCATGCGAAAGGCCGAACCCCCGCAGGGGCCCGGCCTCAGGCGTACCTCGCGACCGCTACTTCTTGTTGCGGCGCTGGTGACGAGTCTTGCGAAGCATCTTGCGGTGCTTCTTCTTCGCCATGCGCTTGCGGCGCTTCTTGATGACGGAACCCACGCGGACCTCACTGATGTCGATGACGGCTGTCGGCGGAAGCGACGACGAGCCGCCCACCAGCGGCACAGTCTACCGGGTGCGTCAGCGCGCGTTCGCGGCGGGCCCCTGCAGCGGCAGACCCTGCGACAGCATCTCCTCCACCGCGGCCTCCGGCACGCGGAAGGACTTGCCCACCCGGATCGCCGGCAGGTCGCCGGCGTGCACCATCCGGTACACGGTCATCCGGGAGACCCGCGCCATCTCGGCGACCTCCGCGACCGTGAGGAAGCGCGGTGCGCTCGGCTCGGCCATGCGCGGCTCTCCTCTCGGTTGACGACCCCGACGGGTGCCCGGAGGCGACCCGCACTCCCGGCTCGAAGAGCAACTCTAGAGGCTCCGAGGACCGAAACGGTAACGATCCGCGGCACTCACACGAGCTGCGGGTCCAGGCCGTGCTCCGGGAACACCGCCCGCCGGGTGGCCAGCACCGCCCGGTCGACCGGGTCGCCGGGGTCGTAACCGTCCTCCCAGCGCCGGAACGTGGCCGGCCGGCCCTCGGTCATCGCCGCCGGCCCGTCCTCGCCGAGCAGCTCGTGCACCTGCGCCAGCCAGGACTCCGGCACCGGCGCCGTGGGATCGATCGGCCGCCCCGCGACCACGGCCGCCAGGTGCGTCCACACCCGCGGCACGGTCGAGACGACGTCGTAGCCGCCGCCCCCGGTCGCGACCCACCGACCCTCGCAGTGCTCGTCGGCCCAGCCGCGGATCATGATCGCGGCGGCGCGCTGGGCGTCGACCGAGATGTCGAGGTCGGTGATCGGGTCGCGGTGGTGGGCGTCCGCGCCGTGCTGGCTCACGACCAGCTGCGGCCGCCACTCCTCCACCAGCGGGCCGACGACGGCGTCCAGCGCCCGCAGCCACGCGGCGTCGGAGGTGCGCGGCGGCAGCGCGATGTTCGCGGCGGAGCCGCGGGCTCGCGGCCCACCGGCGTCCTGCGGGTAGCCGGTGCCGGGGAACAGGCTGCGCCCGGACTGGTGGATCGAGACCGTGAGCACCCGGGGGTCGTCCCAGAACGCGCGCTCGACGCCGTCGCCGTGGTGGGCGTCGACGTCGACGTAGAGCACCCGCTCCGCACCCTCGGCCAGCACGGCGGCGATGCCGACCGCGATGTCGTTGTAGACGCAGAAGCCCGACGCGGCACTCGGCATCGCGTGGTGCAGGCCCCCGGCGGGGTTGACCGCGCGAGGCGCCTCCCCGCGCCACACCGCCCGGGTCGCCGCGACCGTGCCGCCGACGACGCGCGAGCTCGCCTCGTGCATGCCGGCGAAGACCGGGTTGTCGGTGTCGCCGATCCCCCACGGGTAGGGCGGCCCCGCGCCGTCCTCGGCACGCACCTGGTCGATGTAGGCCTGCTCGTGCACGAGGCGCAGCAGCTCGTCCGAGGCCGGCTCGGGGGCGACGACGTCCAGGTCGTCCAGCAGCCCGAACGCCGTGATCAGCCCCATCGTCAGCCGCAGCCGCAGCGGGGACATCGGGTGACCGGGGCCGAAGTCGTACCCCAGCAGCTCCGGTGACCAGAGCAGCACCGCCCGCGCGTCCGCCGCCATGCGACCACGCTAGCGCGCACCGACCCACGAGCAGCCGCCGGGGCCGAGCAGCGGACGGACCGACCGTCACCACCCACCACCCGCGACCGTCGCCCCGCATACCCCACCCAGCGCAGCGGCGAGCTCGTACCTCCGTGCCGAGCTCGTAGCGTGCACCGTACGAGCTGGGTGCGGAGGTACGAGCTCGCCGGGGTGCCCGGTCGGTGGGAGCGCGGACGGGACGCGCCGGACGTCAGACCAGCCCGCGTCCCCGACGCAACCGGCCGCGACACGACGCGACCTCCACCACAGGGTCCAGCCCCGCCCCCTCCGGTGCGGGCAACGAACTCGTACGCCCGTGCCGAGCTCGTAGCGTGCACCGTACGAGTTGGGTGCGGAGGTACGAGTTCGCGGGGAGGGCTCGCGCGGGCGCCGACGGGCGCCGGTCCCGCCGCGCCTCCCGTCCCACGGCCCACCCACGCTCCCCCGGGCCGGCCACGCTCGCCAGACGCACGTGGGGCACGCCAGCGAGCTCGTACCGCCACGCCGAGCTCGTAGCGTGCACCGTACGAGTTGGGTGCGGAGGTACGAGTTCGCCGGGGTGCCCGGTCGGTGGGAGCGCGGACGGGGAGGCGCCAGGCCCCCAGACCGGCCCACCCGTCACCCACGCACCCGCCGTGACGCTGCTCCCTCCACCGCCGCGTCCGGCCCCCACCCCCTCCCGGTGCGGGCGCGAGCTCGTACCTCCGTGCCGAGCTCGTAGCGTGCACCGTACGAGCTGGGTGCGGAGGTACGAGTTCGCGGCGGGTGTCCGACCCGTCGTGCCCGGGCGCTCTCGTGGCGCGCGCCTGGTTGCGCTGATCGGGGACGCGCCGGTGGCACAGTAGGTCTCACGGGTGGTCCGGGCGCGCGACCTGACGAGAGGGGACGAGGTGGCGAGAGAGCTGCCGGGTGCCCTGTCCGCCGTCCGGGACGCGATCGACGCGATGGCGCGCCAGTCCCCGGCGCGGCTGACGCTGCTGGTGTTCCTGGGCGTCATCGCGGTCGAGACCGCGCTGCTCTCGCTGCCGGCGGCCACGACCGACGGCGAGCGCGCACCCTTCGTCGACGCGCTGTTCATGGCGACCTCGGCCGTCTGCGTCACCGGCCTGGTGACCACCGACGTGCCGACCTACTGGTCCGACATGGGTCACGTCGTCATCATGATCGGGATGATGGTCGGCGGGCTCGGCGTCATGACGCTCGCCTCGATCCTCGGGCTCGCCGTCTCGCGGCGGGTCGGGCTGACCTCCAAGCTGCTGACGGCGGCCGAGACCAAGGTGACGCGGCTCGGCGAGGTCGGCTCGCTCATCAGCGCGGTCATCGTCGCCAGCCTCTCGATCACGGTGGGGCTCGCCGTCGTCCTCGTGCCGCGGTTCCTCGCCGACGGGCACGGGTTCGGCGAGTCGCTGTGGCAGGGCTGGTTCATGGCGGTGTCGGTGTTCAACAACGCCGGCATCGTCATCCTCGACGGCGGCCTCGCGCCCTACGTCACCGACTGGTGGATGTGCCTGCCGATCATCGTCGGCACCTTCGTCGGCGCGCTCGGGTTCCCGGTGCTGCTGTCGGTCTCCTCGCACTGGCGCTCGCCGCGCCGGTGGTCGGTCCACGCCAAAGCTGACGATCACGACCAGCGTCGGGCTGTGGGTGCTCGGCACCGTCCTCATCGGCGCGTTCGAGTGGCGCAACGCCGCGACCTTCGGCGACCTGCCGCTGCACGGGAAGCTGCTGGCGTCGATGCTCGCCGGCATGACGCCGCGCTCGTCCGGCTTCACGACCGTCGACATCGCCGACATGAGCGAGGCGACCTGGTTCATGCAGGACGCGCTGATGTTCGTCGGCGGCGGCTCGGCGTCGACCGGCGGCGGCATCAAGGTGACGACGTTCGCCGTCATGCTGCTCGCGATCGTCGCCGAGGCGCGCGGCGACCGCGACATCGAGGCCTTCGGGCGCCGGCTCGACGGCGGGGTCGTGCGGCTCGCGATCGCCGTCGCCTTCATCGGGTCGACGTTCGTCGGACTCGCCGCGCTCGCCCTGCTCGTGCTCACCGACCTGCACCTCGACGTCATCCTGTTCGAGGTGATCTCGGCGTTCGCGACCAGCGGCCTGTCGACCGGCGTCACGCCGCAGCTGCCCGACGGCGCGAAGTACGTGCTGGTCGCGCTCATGTTCGCGGGCCGCACGGGGACAATGACGCTGGCGGCGGCCCTCGCCCTGCGCGACCGGCGCCGGGTGATCCGACTGCCTGAGGAGAGGCCGATCATTGGTTGAGCTACGCCCCCGCGGCAACACGCCCCAGGGCCCCGCGCCCGCCGCCGACTCCGGCGTGCTGGTCATCGGGCTGGGACGCTTCGGCAGCGCGATCGCGCAGACCCTCGACTCCCTCGGCCGCGACGTGCTCGGCGTCGAGAAGGACGCCGACCTCATCCAGCAGTGGTCCGGGCGCCTGCCGCTCGTCGAGGCCGATGCGACGAACCCCGATGCGCTGGAGCAGCTCGGCGCGAAGGACTTCCCGGTCGCGGTCGTGGGTGTCGGCACCTCGATCGAGGCGAGCGTGCTCATCACCGGCAACCTCGTCGACCTCGGCACCCCGCTGATCTGGGCCAAGGCGATCTCCGCCGAGCACGGCCGGATCCTGCAGCGCATCGGCGCGCACCACGTCGTCTACCCCGAGTGGGACGCCGGCACCCGGGTCGCGCACCTGGTCTCCGGCCGCATGCTCGACTTCATCGAGCTCGAGGACGGGTTCACGATCGTCAAGATGCGCCCGCCGCGCGAGACCCACGGCTACACGATCGCCGAGTCGCAGATCGGCAAGCGCTACGGCGTGACGGTCATCGGTGTGAAGCCGCCGGGCAAGCCGTTCACCTACGCCGACCCCGACACCCGCATCGACGCCGAGGACATCCTCATCCTCTCCGGCGACACGCAGCTGCTGGAGCGGTTCGCCAGCAGGCCATGAGGACCGGGCCGCGACGGGACCGGTGGGCTGTCGCAGCCGTCAGCCCTGGCCGAGCTCCGCGGCGCGCTCCCACGCCTTGCGGACGGCGTCCTGGACGGCGTCGCGCACGCCGCGCGCGTCGAGCTCGGTGATCGCCGCGAGGGTCGTGCCGCCGGGTGAGGTGACACGCTCGCGCAGCACCGCCGGGTCGGCGTCGCTCGCGAGCGCGAGCTCGGCCGCACCGGCGACCGTGTGCCGCGCCAGCTGGAGCGCGAGCTCGGGCTCCAGCCCGCCCGCGACCCCCGCGTCGCGCATCGCCTCCAGCAGGTAGAACACGTAGGCCGGGCCGGAGCCGGACACCGCGGTCACGACGTCCTGCTGGTCCTCGGGCACCCGCACGGTCGCCCCGGTGCCGGCGAGCAGCTGCGCCACGAGGTCGAGGTCGTCCTCCGACGCGCTCGAACCCGCGCTCAGCGCGGCGATGCCGCGCCCGATCGTCGCCGGGGTGTTCGGCATCACCCGCACGACGCGGGTGCCGGCGGGCAGCCGGTCGGCGAGGTACGCCGTCGAGATCCCGGCGGCGACGCTGACGACCAGCGCACCCTCGCGCAGCGTGCGCGACAGGTCGGCGCACACCGCCGCGACGTCCTTCGGCTTGACGGCGAGCACGACGACGTCGGCGCCGTCGGCCGCGGCCGCGTTGTCCTCCGCCCAGCTCACGCCGTGCCGCTGCGCGACCTCGCGGCCGTGCTCCGGGCGGCCGTCGGTCACGCGCACCCGGTCCGCGCCGACCGCGGCGACGAGCGAGCCCAGCACCGCCTCGCCCATGACGCCGGCGCCGACGAGCGCGACCTCCACCTGCTGCATGCGACCTCCGAACCTCAGAAGGGGAACGTCTCGTAGAAGGGCTGGGTGGTGCCGGCCGGGCCCTCGGCGACGAACACCGCGGTGGCGTTGCGCCACACGGTGCGCTCGCCCGCACCGTCCACGGGCTGCACCACGAAGCCGCCGACCGTGTCGCCGTCGACGACGACGTCGCCCTCGGTGGTCGCGTCGCCGCCGTCCGCGACGAGGTCGTCGAAGGCCGCGACCGCCTCCTCCTCGGTGGGCCACTGACCCACCTGGACGGTGACGTCGCCCTCGGCACCGGTGTAGAGCAGCGACCAGCCCTCCAGGGCTCCGGCGTCGAGCATCGCCTCGGACTCGTTCTGCTCGGTGACGGCGTAGCCGCCGACGACGTCGGGCAGCGCCTCCAGCAGGGCCGTGCCGGTGTCGCGCTCGACGGGCTCCACCGGCGGTGTCTCGGCGCCGGGGTCGAGGGTGACGGTGACGACCTGCATCGGGTCCCGCTCGCCGCCGCCCCGCGTCACCAGCAGCACCACGAGCACGACGACGAGCGCCGCGACGACCACGCCGAGCACGACCAGCAGCCGCCGCCGCGAGCTGGTGGGCGCACGCCGCGCGGCAGCCGCGGGCGCGACGGTGGTGTCGTCGGAGCCCGGCGGGGCCGCGGTGTCGCCGTGCTGCGGGACCGCCTCGGGGCCGGCGGCCGCGGCGGCGCCGTCGAGCAGCGGGATCTCGCCGGTGTCGGCCTCGCCGGCTCCGGACGTCGCGTGACGCGACCGGATGTCGCGTCGCCGCAGACCCTCGGCGGGCGTCGCGTCGGGCGCACCGGGTGCGGTCGCCGCGTCGTCGGGACCGCCGGCGCGGCTGGGTTCGGGCAGCTCGGACGGCGAGGTCACGCGGTCAGCGTAGTGGCGTGGTCGCACGCGTCACGGCCACCCGGTCGCGGTCCCAGCCGAGGGCGACGCGGTGAATGAGGTGCGATGCGCGCCCGCGCGCGGCATACGCTGCCGCTCGTGACCGACTCCACCGCCGCCCCGCACCCGCTCGAGCTGCCTGCGCCGTCGCAGACGGCCGCCTGGCTGGAGCAGCGCACGACGACGCTGCTCGCCGAGGCGCGCGACGCCGTCGAGCGCCTCAAGGCCGACCGCCCCACCGACGCGCTCGAGGCCGTGCGGCGCTGGGACGCGATCGAGCTGATGCTGCGCAACCTCGGCGCGCCCGCGCACACGTTCTCCGAGCTGCACCCCGAGGAGGAGGCACGCGCCCGCGGCGACGAGGCCGTGCAGCAGGTGGAGCGGTTCCGCACCGAGCTGTCGCTCGACCGCGACCTCTACGAGGTGTTCGCCGCGCTCGACCCGGCCGAGCTGGCCGGCCGCGACCCGCTCGCGGCGCGGCTGCTGGAGCGGGTGCTGCGTGACTTCCGCCGCTCCGGCGTGAACACGGACGAGGCGACCCGGGCGCGACTGGCCGAGATCTCGGACCGGATCGTCGTCGTCGGGCAGGAGTTCGGGCGCGAGATCCGCGACGACGTCCGCTCGATCAAGGTCACCCCGGACCGGCTCGCGGGCATGCCCGAGGACTGGGTCGAGGCGCATCCCGTGGGCGAGGACGGGCTCGTCGAGGTGACGACCGACTACCCCGACTACGTGCCGTTCCTCATGTTCGCCGACGACGCCGAGTCGCGCCGCCGGCTGATGATCCACTACCTCAACCGCGCCTGGCCCGCGAACGACGCACGCCTCAAGGAGCTGGTCGAGCTGCGGCGCGAGTACGCCTCGCTGGTCGGCTACGACTCCTGGCCGGACTACGACACCGAGGTCAAGATGATCGGCTCCGGCGACGCCGTCGCCGCGTTCATCGACCAGGTGTCCGAGGCCGCGGACGCCTCCGCGCGGCGCGACGTCGCGCTGCTGCTGGAGCGGCTGCGCCAGGACCGCCCCGACGCCGAGCACATCGACCGCGCCGACGCCGCCTACTACGCGGAGAAGATCCGCCGCGAGCGGTTCGACGTCGACGCCCAGCAGGTGCGGCGCTACTTCGCCTTCACGCGCGTGCGGGACGGTCTGCTCGACGTGACCGGCCGACTGCTCGGGCTGGAGTACCGGCCGGCCGCGGACGCCGTCGTCTGGCACCCCGACGTCGACGCCTACGACGTCCACCTCACCGACACCGGCGAGCGGATCGGCCGCATCTACCTCGACCTGCACCCTCGCGAGGGCAAGTACAAGCACGCGGCGCAGTTCGACCTCAGCCCCGGCGTGGCCGGTCGCCAGCTGCCCGAGGGCGTGCTGGGCTGCAACATCGGCCGCGGCCTGATCGAGCACGACGACGTCGTGACCCTGTTCCACGAGTTCGGGCACCTGGTGCACCACGTGCTGGCCGGGCGCGTCCCGTACGTGCGGTTCTCGGGCGTGGCGACCGAGTGGGACTTCGTCGAGGCCCCGAGCCAGCTGCTCGAGGAGTGGGCGTGGGACGCCGAGGTGCTGCGCACCTTCGCGCTCGACGCCGACGGCACCCCGATCCCCGAGGAGCTCGTCGCGCGGATGCGCACGGCGAACGACTTCGGCAAGGGCTCCGACGCCCGCACGCAGATGTTCTACGCCGCGCTGTCCTACCGCCTGCACGCCGAGCCGGTCACCGACGTCACCGAGCTCACCAAGGAGCTGCAGAACGCCTACTCGCTGTACCCCTACGTCGACGGCACGCACATGGCCGCCTCGTTCGGGCACCTCGACGGCTACTCCTCGGGCTACTACACCTACATGTGGTCGCTGGTGATCGCGAAGGACCTGTTCTCCGCCTTCGACCGCGCGAACATGTTCGACCCCGAGGTGGCCCGCCGCTACCGCGACCTCGTGCTCGCCCCCGGCGGCCAGAAGGACGCCGCCGACCTCGTCGCCGACTTCCTCGGCCGCCCCTACTCGGTCGACGCCTTCGCCGCCTGGCTCGCGGAGTAGCCCGGCAGCACCCCCGGTCTCACCGCACGTCCTGCCGCGCCTCGATCCCACCGCACCGTCTGGCGCTCGCCCGGCACGGCGCCCAGGTGACGCGCGAGGCGGTCGGCCTGCCGACGGCGCACGTCGCCGACAGCGCGGTCGTGCGGCCGCATCGGGCCGGGTGCCCAGCGCGGTGACAGCGCAGCTGGGGCGGTGTCGGGGGCGACGGGTAGGTTCGCCGGGTGAGCACCAAGACCGCCGCCAAGCCCGCGCGCGCCGGGTTCGTCTGCACCGAGTGCGGGTGGAGCGCGCCCAAGTGGGTCGGGCGGTGCGGCGAGTGCCAGGCCTGGGGGACGCTCACCGAGGCAGGCGGTCCCGAGGCGACCGGGCCGCGCACCACCGCGACCGCTCCGGGCACGCGCGCGCAACCGATCGCCGACGTCGACGCGCAGGCCGCGGCCTACCGCCCCACCGGCGTCGGCGAGTTCGACCGCGTGCTCGGCGGCGGCATCGTGCCCGGTGCAGTGGTGCTGCTCGCGGGTGAGCCCGGCGTCGGGAAGTCGACGCTGCTGCTCGACGTCGCCGCGCGCGCCGCCGACGGCGGCGACAAGGTCCTCTACGTCACCGGCGAGGAGAGCGCCGCCCAGGTGCGGCTGCGCGCCGAGCGGATCGGTGCGCTGCGGCCCACGCTGCTGCTCGCCGCGGAGACCGACCTCGGTCGCCTGCTCGGCCACGTCGAGTCCCAGCAGCCCGACCTGCTCGTCGTCGACTCCGTGCAGACGATCGCCTCGGCCCAGGTCGACGGGTCCGCCGGCGGCGTGTCCCAGGTGCGCGAGGTCGCCGCCGCGCTCATCGCGGTCGCGAAGCGCACCAACCTGCCCGTCGTGCTCGTCGGCCACGTGACGAAGGACGGCGCGATCGCCGGGCCCCGGGTGCTCGAGCACCTCGTCGACGTCGTGTGCCAGTTCGAGGGCGACAAGCACGCCCAGCTGCGGCTGGTGCGCGCCGTGAAGAACCGGTTCGGGTCGGTCGACGAGGTCGGCTGCTTCACGCTCGACGAGCGCGGCATCCACGGGCTGCCCGACCCCTCCGGCCTGTTCCTCTCCGGCGGCCGCGAACCCGTCGCGGGCAGCTGCGTCACCGTCACCCTCGACGGCCGCCGCCCGATGCCGATCGAGGTGCAGGCGCTGCTGGCGCGCACCACCGCTCCGCAGCCGCGTCGCGCCACCCACGGCCTCGACTCCTCGCGCGTCGCGATGACCCTCGCGGTGCTCTCGGCCCGGCTGGGTCTGGACGCCTCGGGCTTCGACACCTACGTCTCGACGGTCGGCGGCTCGCGCGCCCCCGAGCCCGCGGTGGACCTCGCGGTCGCGCTCGCCGTCGTCAGCGCACGTCGCGACGAGCCGCTGGCCGAGGGGCTGGTCGCCGTCGGCGAGATCGGGCTCGCGGGCGAGCTGCGCCCTGTCGTCGGGACCGGCCGCCGGCTGGCCGAGGCGCGCCGGCTCGGGTTCACGCGCGCGATCGTGCCGGCCCGCTCAGACCTGCTCGGCGGCGCCCCCGCGGGCATGGACGTGACCGAGGCGCCCGACCTGCGCTCCGCCGTCGTGGCCGCGCTCGCGTGACTGACTAGCAGGGGGCCCTCGGCGCGGTCGCCACGTCTCCGTCGAGCGGCGGCCGGCCGTGCAGCAGTCCGAGCGCGACGGCCTGCGCCACCGCGTCCTCGCGATTGCGCACCTCGAGCTTGCGATAGATGCTGCGGACCTGTGACCGCACCGTGGACACGGCGACCGTGAGCCGTGCCGCGATGTCGACGACGCTGGCCTCGCCTGCCAGGTGTTCGAGGACGAGCCGTTCGCGTGCCGTGAGCGAGACGATGCGGGGCTTCGCCCGCCGCCAGGCACGGCCCTCGTGCACCATCGCCGATGATCGAGGTGCGACGGCCCAGATCATCTGGAGCTCGCTCGGCTCGACATCGCGGAACACGGTGCGATCGCCCACGACCTGGAACATCGCGTGCACATGCTCGGCGCACTCGCGTGCGGCGTCGGCGTCGCCCACCCGCAGGTAGGCGATCGCCAACGACAGCTGGAGATCGAGCGCCGCACGCGGCCCGATCGTGTGCGCACGAAGGGCGTGGGCCGCGACACGGATCGCCCGCCGCGGCTCGTCGGAAAGCAGGTAGGCGCGTGCCGCGGCGGGCGCGACATACGCGGGCGACCTGCCCTGCCGCGCGAGCTCGATCGCCGTCGTGCCGTTGCCCTCGGCCAGCCGCAGCTCGGCGAACGCGCGCTGCACCACGCCACCGCCGGGAGCCCCCGAGAGCGTGACGCCGTGCGCGGTGCAAGCCTCCTCCAGCCGAGCGAGTCCCGCGACCGGCTGGTCGAGCAGCAGGTCCAGCCGCGCCCGCGTCGAGGCGATCCACGGCCAGTGCTCCACCTGGTCCGTGGCCACCCCGGCGGCGTCGACAGCCTCGGTCGCTCTGGGCAGGTCCATCTCGTCCATGGCGAGCCACGCCCGCCCCAGATCGGCGCCCATCATGGCGAGGTGCGCGATCGGCTCCGGGACAGGTGGCAGCTGCTGGAGCTCGACGAGCCACTCCCGAGCCCTGCTCGTGTAGCCGTGACACGCGTTGAAGAAGACGAGGTTCGCGCAGGCGTTGACGCCGGCGACGTGATGGTGCGGCGGCGGACCGATCTCGAGGAAGGCACGGTTGAGGAAGCCGATCGCGTCATCCCACCGGCCGTCGAAGAGCGCGACGAAGGCGCGCTGGGCAGCGACCCAACCCGGCCTGCTCCCGCTGCGGTGACGGCTCCAGGGCAGGTGGGCGTACACGTCCACACGACCCATGAGGTGCTCGACGCGCTCGCCGATGCGTTCGGCGGTGCTGAGGGCCCCGCGCATGCGCGCGCCGATCATCGCGGCCATGCCGGCTGCGACGAGATCACCCGGATCTCGGAACGCCGCGAGACGTGCCGCGTAGTGCGGGCCACGCGTCAGGTAGAAGTGGCGCGCGCGGGCGAGGCTCACGTCTCCGGGAGAGCTGATGAACGCATGGGCGAAGAATGCGGCGAGCAGCAGCCGTGGATGTGCCTCGACCGTTGCGTCGTCCAGTCGTGCGACGGCGCGCAGCAGCGGCTCTGCGAATCGGACCGGGAGGTCGTACCAGAGCTCGTCGCTCGCGCGCTCGATCGTACGGATATCAAGTCCCTCGAGCGCCTCGGAGACCTCGAGGTCGCTGATGAGGCCCACGCCCGACGTCCCCCTGTGGTGATCGTTCGGTGCGGAGCGCCGACCGTGGCGTCCCCTGCACCATGACCCGCTCTTGACAACGCCGTCGACGCTAGCAGCGGCTCACAGGCTCGCGAAAGAGCGGGCCTGCGAACCGGGTTGATGAAATCGGTGATGAAATCGAGAGTGACGACCGGAGCACCGGCCGATCTCGCCGAAGCATATGCATCGGCTCCCTGAGCAGGGAGCAGAGAGGGCGATATGCGACGGTTGATTCGGCGTGCGGTCTTCGGGGGCGGTCCAGATCGGACTGGGTCGACGCGAGGATCGACGGCCCCACCGGGACCTCGGTCTCGTGGTCGGCAGGCGGGGAGAGTGGCCTCGGCGGCACTGCTCGCGGGGACGATGGCGATGGCCGGTTCGGCTCTGCCTGCGAGCGCTGTACCGGTCTACGAGATCACCGGAGCCTGGGAGGAGGGGACGCCGTCGATCGTCTCCGACGGTGACGTCGTCAACGCGATCTGGCACGTCAACGTCAACGACGACGCCCCGGCGCCGTCGAACGACCCGGTGGACGACGTGACGTTCACGGCGACCACCGAGCACGGTGTGTTCGCCGAGGTGCCGAGCGTCTGTCTCGTCGACGGCGTCGAGCCGATCTCGTCGATCTCCGACGACGGCCGAACCCTCGTGTGCAACCTGGGCACGCTCGACCAGGGCACCGCAGCGGCGATCCTGACGCCGATCCGCGTCGACGGCGTGACGGGCGACGAGGTCGTCGCGTCGGGCGAGATCGCGGGCCAGCGCGTGGACCTGACGCCGATCCCGATCACCAACCCCTTCGGTATGGACATCCGGTGGGAGCAGGCGACGTCGCGCACCACCTGGGGCGAGGACACGGTCGACTTCGACTTCGAGTGGACCCTGTTCCTCGACGCCGGCAGCGAGCCAGGACCCGACTCGGTCAGCTACACGCTCGACGTCAGCGCGGCGACCGGCGAAGCGATCGTGGCCGGTGCCGACCTCTGCACGCCGTTCACCGGGGCGGGTGCGACCGGGCACCCCTGGTCGGGAGCGAGCGCCGAGCACCCGGAGCGGGTCGCCCCGTTCGTCGACGACTGCACCCTCACGCAGGCGGCGCCGGGCGCGTTCGAGCTGACGCTCACCGGCATCGACTACTCGCTGGTGCAGGTTCCCACGCACGACTCGACCGGCAGGCCTCTTCCGACCGACAGCGTCGCGGTCGCGAGCGGATCGATCTGGCTGACGAAGCTCGGTACCCAGAACTCGGCCATCGAGCTGTCCGCGAGCACCCCCACCTACGTCGCTCCAGGATCCGGCGCCACGGACGTCGACGATGCCGAGAACAACGGCGCGAGCCGACAGCTCGTCCGAGGCTCATGGTCGAACGCCTGGCGCCCGGAGTACTCCGGCGTGGACACGGGGAGCTGGTGGAGCAACCTGTTCGAGGTCGCGCCGGGCACGCCCGTGGAGTCGGTCAACACCAACACGTGGTCGGAGCGTGCCCTGCCAGGCACCACCGCGATCTCGCAGTGCGTCGTGCTCGACACCCGGTATCTGGCATTCGAGAGCGCCCGCTTGGAGCGCGGCTGGGGTGGCACGCCCTACACGCAGGACGACGGACTCGTGCTCGAGTACTGGACCGGGCCGTCGACGTTGCTCGATCCTGCGAGCGGCTCCTACGACCCGAACGCCTTCTCGTGCGCGACCGAGGGGGGCTGGACCACGGAGCCGCCTGCCGACCTCACCGGCGTCCGCGCCGTGCGAGCACGTTATCCGTTCTCGATGATCGCCGGTGGCCCGCAGCACACGCCGCTGCGCGTGGAGCAGCGCGTGGCCGAGGACGTCGAGGTCGGTCAGGACATCTGGCAGTGGGGCTCGATCGCCGAGGACGGCACGTGGTCCGAGCCGAACCGCAGCACGGACCCGGCCGACGTCGGCAACGCGCTGCCGACACCTGGGCTGCGCTACCCGTTCATCGGCAACGGCCGCGACGTCGTGCGGATCATCGCCGCGACGCCGGCGATCGCGAAGTCGGTCGATCGCTCGGTCGTCGCGCCTGGTGAGCCCGCGGTCTACACGCTGGAGTACTCGGCGAACGGCACGGGCGCGATCCCCGAGACCGTGGACGACTTCGAGATCGTCGACACGCTCCCGGTGGGCATGGAGTACGTCGCGGGCAGCGCGGCCCCGGAGCCGAGCGTCTCGACGAACGGCGACGGCGCCCAGGTGCTGACCTGGACGCTCGACGGCGTGCCGACCAACGCCGTGCAGGCGCTCACCTACCAGGCGATGCCGGTTGACGTCGACCCGGGGTCGGTGCTCGAGAACACGGCGACGGCGTCTGTCGGCGGCGCCACCAGCCAGCCCGCGACCGCGCAGGTCACGGTCACGACGTCGGGCACGACCTCGATCGGCAAGACCCCGGACTCGCCCTACATCCCCAACCCCGACGGGTCGGGCAGCGGCGAGGGCTCGTGGACCGTGACCATCGCCTCCGACGACCCGGTGGCGCAGGCGTTCACCGACACGATCGACATCCTCCCGTACCTGGGCGACGACCGGGGAACGAGCTTCTCGGGCAGCTACGAGCTGACGGGCGTCGAGGCCGTGGATGGCGCGGTGGTCTACTACACGACCGCTGACCCGGCGACGCTGAGCGACGACCCGGCCGATCCGTCGAACGGTTCCGCGGGTGACGCGGTCGGCAACACGGTCGGCTGGACGACGACCTTCACACCGGATGCCACAGCGGTGCGCGTCATCGCACCCGAGCTGGCGCCGGGTGCCACGCAGCAGTTCGTCGTGGGCATCGTCACCGAGGGCATGGACGGCGGTGACGTGCTCGTCAACCGCGCCCAGGCCAGGGCCGAGCACACCGAGCTCGTGATGCGCACGTCGGCGCCCATCACGATCGCCAACACCTACTCGGCGGCTCTGAAGAAGTACGTGCTGGGCACCGACGGCGAGTGGCACGACGCGAACACGGTCGAGGACTACCCCCTCTTCCAGGCGGGCGACACGATCCGTTACCGGATCGTCGTCGAGAACACCGGTCAGGGCACGCTGACCAACGTCGAGGTGAGCGACGACCGCCAACCGGAGCTGGGTTCCTTCACGGTCGACGAGCTCGAACCGGGGGCCTCCGAGGCCCACGAGCTCGAGATCGAGCTCACGGACGGCGTCCAGGGTCCGGTCGTCAACACGGCATGCGCGACGGCGGACCAGCCGGCGGATGCCGAGCAGCCGCCGACGATCAACTGCGACCCCGCGGGCTTCGAGGTGGACGGCACCCCCGTGCACGAGAAGTCTCTGCTGTCGGCGACACCGGTCGGCGACGGGCTCTGGGAGGTCGTGTACGCGATCGACGTCACCAACAGCACCGGCGTGGCGACGAGCTACTCGCTGGACGACGAGCTGCACTTCACCGAGCAGGCCTCCGTGGTGGCGGCTGAGGTCACCGAGGCGCCCGACGGCGTCGAGCTCGCCGACCCGGCGTGGGACGGCCAGGACAGCACGAGGATCGCGACGGCGGTGCCGCTCGCAGGCAACGGTGATGCGGACTACGCGCCGCACCGCTACGTGCTGGCCGTCGTCGCGTCGGTGCCGCTGTCGCTCGAGGGCGCGGGCAGCCCCGACGACCCGACGGCGTGCGGCGACAGCGGCGACGACTCCGACCGTGCGTTCAACAACGTCTCGACGCTCACCGGCCGCGACGGGCGGACCCAGGACGACCAGGCCTGCGCCGAGCTGCCGTCGATCACGATCGATAAGTCGCTCGTCGGCGAGGTCGAGAGCGATGGTGACTCGTACGCGGTCACCTACGCGATCGACGTGACGAACGCAGGGGCCGCAGCAGGCGTGTACTCGCTGTTCGACCAGCTCCGGTTCGACCCACTGCTGGCCGTGGAGGACGTCGAGGTCACCAACACCGTCCCGGGTGACGTCACGACCTCCGGCGCGTTCACAGGACTCGGCACCGAGCCGGACGCCGCGGCGAACGCCATCGCCACCGACGTCGACCTCGCCGCAGGCGCGACGCACCGGTTCCTGGTGCACGTGTCCACATCGCTGGCCCCCGGCGAGCGCGCGCAGGACGTCTCCGGCTGCGCCGACGGCGACCAGGCCGGCGGACTGCGCAACGTGGCGACCGTGCAGCACAACGGCCTCGAGGCGCAGGGCACCGCCTGCGCACCGATCGCGGTCCCGCCCGCGCCACCGGCGTCAGCGCTGCCATCGACCGGGTTCGCGCCCGATGCGACGCTGCCGGCAGTCGCGCTGCTGCTCATGGCGATCGGGTCCGCCGCGCTCGCGGTGCGACGTCGCGTCACCCGATGAGCCGAGGGAGGGCCGGTCGTGCGCGACCGGCCCTCCCGAGGGTCACAGGTCCGCAACAGCAGCGCTCACCGGGTCGATCCCCCGCATAGACTCACCCCAGGCCGGATCGGACGCGGGATGGGAGTGCGGAGTTGTCCACGCCGTCGTTGCGCGAGATCCTCGGCTGGGTCGCGCCGGGAACCGAGCTGCGTGACGGGCTGGAGCGGATCCTCCGCGGCCGCACGGGTGCGCTGATCGTGCTCGGCTACGACGACGTCGTCGAGAGCATCTGCACCGGCGGCTTCGAGCTGGACGTCGAGTTCTCCTCGACCCGCCTGCGCGAGCTCGCGAAGATGGACGGCGCGATCGTGCTCGACGCCAAGGCCACGCGGATCCTGCGCGCCGCCGTGCAGCTGCTCCCCGACGCCGCGATCGAGACCAGCGAGTCCGGCACCCGCCACCGCACCGCCGAGCGGGCGGCCAAGCAGACCGGCTTCCCTGTGATCTCCGTCAGCCAGTCGATGCGGATCGTCGCGCTCTACGTCGGCTCGCAGCGCTACGTGCTCGAGGACTCCGACGCGATCCTCTCCCGCGCCAACCAGGCCCTCGCCACGCTCGAGCGGTACAAGGAGCGCCTCGACGAGGTGGCCGGCACGCTGTCCGCGCTCGAGATCGAGGACCTCGTCACGGTCCGCGACGTCGCCGCCGTCGTGCAGCGCCTGGAGATGGTGCGGCGCATCTCGGGCGAGATCTCCGACTACGTCATCGAGCTCGGCACCAACGGCCGCCTGCTGGAGCTGCAGTTCGACGAGATGAGCGGCGGCATCGGCACCGGGCTGGAGCTGGTCATCCGCGACTACCTCGACGAGCGGTCCGCCCGCACGATCGACGACGTGCTCGCCGACCTCGCGGCGCTCGACTCCTCCCAGCTGCTCGACCTCTCGCTCATCGCCCGGGTCCTCGGCCTCGGCGGCCGGCAGGGCGAGGCGCTCGACTCGGCGATCGCGCCCCGCGGCTACCGGATGCTCATGCGCATCCCGCGGCTGCCGGCGTCGGTCGTCTCCGCCCTCGTCGAGCACTTCGGGTCGCTGCAGAAGATGCTCTCGGCCACGATCGAGGACCTCGAGGTGGTCGACGGCGTGGGTGCGCAGCGCGCGCGAGCCGTCCGTGAGGGGCTTTCCCGCCAGGCGGAGTCGAGCCTGCTGGAGCGGTTCTCCTAGACCCGCACGCCCGGTCGCCGACGGCGCGGCTCACCGCACGGTGAAGACGCTCTCCGTGGTCGCGAGCTCGGTGCCGCCACCCTCGGCGCTCGTCAGCGTGACGACGGCGCGGTAGGTGCCCGGCTCGGCGACCGGCCGCTTGGCGGGGCACGACGGCCAGGACCGGTGCCCGTCCCACTCGAACGTGGTGACGTCCTCGCCGTCGATGTCGAGCAGCACGCGGCGCTCGCCGCGGCCGCAGTGCTGCGAGCTCCACACGAGGTCGTCGCCGGAGTGGATCTCGACCACGAGCTGGGCGCGCCCGACGTCGACCAGGCACGGCACCGGCCCGGTGTTGGTCACGGTGACCGGCAGCGACGTCGACGCCCCGCGCGCCAGCGTGCTCGACGGCAGCCCCACCGACACGGCCACCGCGCCCGGCACGCAGTCGACCGGGTTGGCGAGCTCGTCGTCGGTCGGCGGCCCGGTGGTCTCGGCGTCCTCCGGGGCGCTGGTGACCTCGGGGGTGTCGACGGTGACCGGGTCGTCGGCGGCCGCCGCGGTGATCGCGAGGTAGGCGGCGCGCACCCCGAGGGCCAGCCCGGTCAGCAGCGCGACGACGAGCACCAGCGCGACGACCCGACGACGGCGCAGGGTCGCCGGGCTCGGACGGTGCGGTCCACCGGCAGGCCGGCGGGGTGGCGTCGACGTCGCGCGCGCACCCGTGCGGCGCGCTGCGCCGGTGCGGCTAGCCGCGCTCGATCGCGCGCCCGGCTGCTGCCGCGTCCGTGACGTGGGTGCGGTGCGACCCCGACCGGAGGACGCAGGTCCTCGGGTCGTGCGATCGGTCGTCCGCGCCATGGTCGCGACGGTATCCGAGCCGCGGCGCGGACCTCGGGAGACATTCCGCGGGCGCCCGGCATAAAGTGCTGCAGCCTCCCGTGCGGGTCCCGCAGCCGCGCTCCGGCGTGCGCTGGTGTCGCGTCGGTGACGAGGCACCCGCCGCGCGGGCGAGACTGTGCGCGTGGACGACGACCCCTGGCCGGCGCTGTGGCACGCGGTGACCGCGTGGTACGCCGCGCACCGCCGCGACCTGCCGTGGCGCGAGCCGGGCACGTCGCCGTGGGCGGTGCTGGTGTCGGAGGTGATGCTGCAGCAGACACCGGTCGCGCGCGTCGAGCCGGTGTGGCGGGCGTGGATGCGTCGGTGGCCGACGCCGGCCGCGTTCGCCGCGGCCGGGCACGACGAGGTGCTGCGCGCCTGGGGCACGCTCGGTTACCCGCGGCGGGCGCTGCGGCTGCACGGGACGGCGGTCGCCGTCGTCGAGCGGCACGGCGGAGAGGTGCCGCGTGACCGGGAGGCGCTGCTGGACCTGCCGGGCGTCGGCGGCTACACGGCGGCCGCGGTGCGCGCGTTCGCCTTCGGGGAGCGCGACACCGTGCTCGACACCAACGTGCGGCGCGTGCTCACCCGGCTGCTGGACGGGCTGCCGCTGCCGCCGCCGAGCCTCAGCCGCGCCGAGGAGCGGCGCGCGAGCGACCTGCTGCCGCCGGGACCGGCCGACAGCGCGCTGTGGAACATCGGCCTCATGGAGCTGGGTGCGCTCGTCTGCACGGCCCGCTCGCCGCGCTGCGAGGCGTGCCCGGTCGCCGAGCGGTGCGCGTGGCGCGCCGCCGGCTACCCGCCGGACCCGTACGCGGACCGACGGCGCGCCCAGGCCTGGGAGGGCACCGACCGGCAGGTGCGCGGCCGGCTGATGGCGGCGCTGCGCGAGGCCACCGAGCCGCTGCCGCTGGAGGCGCTGCCCGCGTGGCACGACGAGGCCCAGCGAGCGCGCGCGCTCACCGGGCTGGTCGCCGACGGTCTGGTCGCCGTCACGGGGTCGCCGGCGCGCTATCGGCTGCCGGGACGATGACGGGGCGGCGCCCGACGACGAAGCCGCCGACCGTGGAGAGCAGCACGACCAGGACGGTGCCGGCGATGAGCAGCCGGTAGTCGATGGCCGCCACCAGCGCCGCACCGACGAGGGTGAGCAACGCCTGGGGGAGGTTGAGCGCCATCATCGTGGCGGCCGCCGTCCGGCCCTGCATGCGGGCGGGGGTGAGACGCTGCCGCAGCGTCACGAACGCGACGACGCACCAGGTGACGCCGAACCCGACGGCCGCGATGCCAGGCAGCACGAGCGCGAGCGAGCCCGACAGCAGCGTCACCGCGCCGAGCGCGAGCAGGCCGAGCCCGGCCGAGAGGGTCCACACCTCGCCGCGCCTGCCGATGACGGTGGCGGCGGTCGCGCCCGCGACGACCGCGCCGACGCCCTGCAGGCTGACGAGCACACCGAGCGACGCCGTCGGCAGCTGCAGGCCGTGCTCGATGACCGGGAACACCGCGACGTTGAGCATCGCGGTCGCGGCGAACGCGGCCGAGGTCAGCACGGTGACGGCACCCAGCGGCGACGTGGCGGCCAGGTGCCGGAAACCCGCGCCGGCCTGCCTCAGGAAGGCGTCGGTGCTGGGCTCGGGCGGCGTCTCGCGGACGTGCACACGGGTGAGCAGCAGCGCGGTGAGGAGGAAGCACGCGACCGTCACCCACACGACCGCGGCCGGGCCGAGCGCGACGTAGAGCGCGGTGCCGAGAAGCGGCGACACCAGCCGCAGCGCCTGGTCGATCGTCGACAGCAGGCCGTTGCCGGAGGCGAGGTGCTCGTCGGGCAGCATGTCACGCAGCAGGCCCGACTGCGCGGTGGCCGTCAGCACGTTGAGCGTGCCGTACCCGAAGATCACGGCGTAGACGAGCCACAGCTGCGAGGCGGAGGTCACGAGCAGCAGCGCCGCGACGAGCGCGGCCCCGACGAGGTTCGCGACGATCATGACCGGCCGCCGGGACACCTTGTCGACCAGGTGCCCCATGAGCGGCCCGGTGAGGTTCGCCAGCCCGAGCGCCGCGAACACGATCGCGGCGGCGGCGTCGGAGCCGGTGAGGTCCTTCACCCAGACCGCGACCGAGAGGTAGAGGGCGCTGTCGGCGAGGTTGGTCGAGACCCACGCGGGCAGCAGCCGACGGAACGGCTGGTGCTGCCAGGCGGCGGGGCGACGGCGGAGCACGGCCAGGGCGCTCATCGCGCCTCCTTCGTGGTGGGCTCGGGGTTGACGGTGGCGAAGAGCTGGACGCGGCGGGCGCCCTCGGGGCGTGCCGTGGGGTCGGCGTCACGGCCGCCGAACCACTCGGCGGCGACCTCCTGGAGGTGCTGGCTGAGCCTCGCGGTCTCCTCCGCGGTGGCCCAGAAGGTGCTCGAGGTGACGAGGCTCGCCTGGACCCAGGCGTCGTCCTCGTCGGCGATCGTGGCGAGGTAGGCGCGCACCCGCTCGGCCTGCCGCATCACCTGCATGCTCGCCAGCTCGGCGACCGCGTGCCGGGAGCCGGGCACCTCGTCGCTGGGCCTCACCGCGTAGCCGTCGGCGACCGTGCTGCGCCACGGCCGCTCCCGACCCCGCCGCGGCGCGGGCTCGATGAACCCGTACCTCGCGAGCGTGTGCAGGTGGAACGAGCACGATGCCACGGACTCGCCGATCGCCTCCGCGCACTGCGTCGCGGTCGCGTCCTCGACGCGCTGGAGGTGGTCGAGCAGGGCGAGCCGGATCGGGTGCGCGAGCGCCCTGATCCGCTCGGGGTTGTTGATGCTCTCGGGCTGCCGCATGCAGGGACCGTAGCATTCTCAAGAGTTCTTGATCAAGAGTTCTTGCTCAAGCATTCTTGATAGTGATCGCATGGCGGGCGGCGTCCACCCGCTCCCCAAGCGCGCACCGCGGCGGCACGGCGCGCGCACGCTTCGGCACGCGAGGCAGGAGCGGCACCGTCCGCGGCGCCCGCCGTGCCGACGGAGGTCGTCGCGTCGTTACGAGCACGCCGCAAGAGCTGCGGTGAGAGCGGCGCGCGGCAGCACGTGCGGTGAACCGACGGGCGCTCGGAGCGCGGGAGACTGATGGGGCGCGCGGGCAGCGCGTCGAGACTTGGTGTGGCTCGACCGCGCAGCGTCGGCGCCTGTGGCCACCCCACCCCGACGCCCGTGGCCGCCGCACCCGGCGCGTGTGGGCGCCGCACCCTGGCGCGTGTGGGCACCGCGCCCCGGCGCGTGTGGGCGCCGCAACCTGGCGGATGTGGGCGCCGCACCCTGGCGCGTGTGGGCACCGACCCTCGCGGACACCCGCCACTCGATGGGCGCGCGACCCCGTGACAACCGGTTGCCGGTGCATCGAGCGACGTGTTTCCGCCGCCGGACGTCGCCACCGGCCCGCACTCACGCACGATGCCCACGCACATGGCCGCCACCGGCCGTCGGGCCACCTCCTAGCACCCACCACCAACTCGTACCCCGGTGCCGAGCTCGTACGGTGCACGCTACGAGCTCGGCACGCCGGTACGAGCTCGGCAAGACGCAGCGTTCGGCCACGACTGCGCGCCCCACAAGCGCCACCCCGGGAGCCACCCGCCAGCTCGCCCCGCCGCGCGAGGTCACACCGCCAGCTCGCCCCGCCGCGCGAGGTCACACCGCCAGCGGCGCCACCACCTCGCGCGAGCGCCACCCCCGGCAGCCACCCCACCAACTCGTACCCCCGTACCGAGCTCGTACGGTGCACGCTACGAGCTCGGCACACAGGTACGAGCTCGGCAGCGGGCGCGCGTTCGACCGCGCCTGCCGCACCGCGCACGCGCCGCCCCGCCGCGCACCCGCCGGCTCGCCCCCGTCGCGCGAGCCCCACCTCCGGCCACCCCGCCAACCCGCACCGCCGCACCGAGCCCGTACGGTGCACGCTACGAGCTCGGCACGCAGGTACGAGCTCGGCAAGAGGCGAGCGTGCGCGAGTGCGCCGCGCCGGGCGGCCCCGCCCGGGCTCGGTTGCTCGCCTCGTCCGGTGCCGCGCCGCCGTCGCGCCCGGTCGGCCTCCTCCCCCGCGAGCGCCTACCCTCGGGCGTGTGGAACGCGTGCCGCCCGACGTCGTCATCGCGCGTGCGGTTCGCGCGCACACCCGCACTCTGGTGGCGCTGGCCGGTGCGTGCCTGGCGCTCGCGGCGGTCGGGCTCGGCGGGCTGTCGCTCGCGGGCGACGACCTGCGCACGCCGCCGATCACGGCCGGGCTGACGCTGCTGGGCGTCGGCCAGGTGTGCGCGCTGGCGTCGGCCGCGGTCGCGGGCGTGGGGCTCGTGCGGGTGCTGCGCGGCGTCGGCGAGCCGGGCAGCGACGCCTCCTCGGACGCCGTCCGCGAGGACGTCCCGCGCACCACGACCCGCGCGACGGCGTCGCGGCTGGCCGTCCTCATGCGCATCACCCTCGGCGCGTGCGTCCTCGCGATCACGGTGTGGGCGCTGGTGGCGAGCGCCGGCCTGCTGGGGGCCTTCGTCGGTGCGCTCGTCACCGCCCAGCTGGTCGTCGTGCTCGCGCTCCTGCGCGTGCACCTGCTCCGCTCGGTCTAGCCGCACGGCCCGGGGGCGGCCCGCACCGGCGGCTCAGGGTCGCGCCGTCGCCCGCTCCAGGAGCCGCCCCGCCGTCGTCTCGTCGATGACGAGGTCGGTCGCGACCCGCGCCCGCAGCGCCCCCAGCAGCGCCGGCACCTTGCGGTCGCCGACGACGACGCACATCCGCCGCCCGATGCGTCGCAGCTCCCGCGGGGTCGGCCCGGTCGCGCGCTGGTTGATCTCGATGTCGCGGTAGGTGCCGTCCTCGCGGTGGAACACCGTGCAGACGTCGCCGACGACGCCGTCGGCGGTGAGGTCGCGCATCTCCTCCTCGGACAGGTACCCGGCCGAGTACACGTGCGAGGGCACCTCGGCCGTCACGGCGCCGACGCCGAACACCGCGAGATCGGCGCGGCGCTGCACCTCGAGCACGCGCTGCACGCTCCGCTCGCGCCACATCAGCGTCTTCGTCTGGGCGTGGTCGAAGAACGCGGGCACCGGGAAGTGCACGCTCGTCGCGCCGAAGGACTCCGCGATCGTGCCGATGAGCTCGCTCGCGTAGGTGACGCCGCTGGCATCGGTGTTCGCTGCCCCGTTGAGCTGCACGACCGTCGAGGCGGACGTCGGGTAGCGCCGCAGGTGGCCGGCGATCGCCGACACCGTCGTGCCCCACGCGATGCCGAGCACCATGTCGGAGCCGAACCACTGGCCGAGCAGGTTCGCCGCCACCGCGGCGACCTGATCGAGGCGCTGCAGCTCGGTCGAGCGCGGCCGCACCGGCACCACGTGCGCGCGGATGCCGAAGGTCGCGGCCAGCCGGTGCCCGAGCGCGGCGCCGCTGCGGCTCGCGGGCTGCTCGACGGCGATCCGCACCATGCCCTCGGCTCGCGCCTGCGCGATGAGCCGTGACACCGTGGAGCGCGAGACCCGCAGGGTCTTCGCGATCACCTCCATCGTCTGGTTCTGGAGGTAGTACATCGTCGCCGCGCGGTAGGCGTCCTCGTCATGCACGGTTCACGGGCTCCCAGGCGGCTCGACGGCGGCTGCACATATGTGCAGCATGCTTGCGCGAACGTGCGCTCTCCACAAGTGTGTGGGATGTGTGGGGGCCTGCACCCCGCGTCCGGGTAGTCCTGAACACCATCGACATCAGGAGGCACCGTGGCCACGACCGCGATCACCGCAGAGAGCCGGGCCCAGGCGCTCGCGCAGATGAGCGACGAGACCGGGCTGGACGTCCTGGTCGTCGGAGGAGGCGTGACCGGTGCCGGGATCGCGCTCGACGCGGCCACGCGCGGCCTGCGCGTCGGCATCGTCGAGGCCCAGGACTGGGCCAGCGGCACGTCGTCGCGGTCCTCGAAGCTCGTCCACGGCGGCCTGCGCTACCTGCAGATGCTCGACTTCAACCTCGTGCACGAGGCGCTGACCGAGCGCGACCTGCTGCTCTCGGAGCTCGCGCCCCACCTCGTGCGGCCGGTGCCGTTCCTGTACCCGCTCAAGCACCACGTGTGGGAGCGGTTCTACGTCGGCTCCGGCATCGCGCTCTACGACGCGCTCGCCTCGCTGTCCAAGCGCCGCCGCGCCACCAGGTTCCACAAGCACGTCAGCCACTCCGAGCTCGGGCGGGTCTTCCCCGACATGCGCCCCGACGTCGCGGTCGGCGCGATCCAGTACTGGGACGCCCAGGTCGACGACGCCCGGCTGGTCGTCACGCTCGTCCGCACCGCCGCCGCGTACGGCGCGCTGGCGGCGTCGCGCACGCAGGTCGTGGAGATGACGCGCGACGGCGAGCGGGTGACGGGCGCCGTCGTCGTCGACCTCGAGAGCGGCGAGCAGCACACGATCAAGGCGAAGGCCGTCATCAACGCGACCGGCGTCTGGACCGAGGACACCGAGGCGCTCGCCGGCACCGACGGCGGGCTGCGGGTGCTGGCGTCGAAGGGCATCCACATCGTGGTGCCGCGCTCGCGCATCCGCGGCGAGCGGGGTCTGATCCTGCAGACCGAGAAGAGCGTGCTGTTCGTCATCCCGTGGCAGCGCTACTGGATCATCGGCACCACCGACACCCCCTACACCGAGGACCCGGTGCACCCGGTCGCCACGGCCGAGGACATCGACTACGTCCTCGAGCGGGCCAACGCCGTGCTCAAGGACCCGCTCACGCGCGACGACATCATCGGCACCTACGCGGGTCTGCGGCCGCTGCTGCAGCCGGGCACCAAGGAGGGCACCTCCTCGGCCAAGGTGTCGCGCGAGCACACGACCGCCTCCCCCACCCCGGGGCTGGTCGTCATCGCCGGCGGCAAGCTCACCACCTACCGCGTGATGGCGAAGGACGCCGTCGACTTCGCGCTCGGCGAGGAGGCCCGCACGACGCCGTCGATCACCGACCGGGTGCCGCTCGCCGGCGCCGTCGGGTTCACGACGGCGCGCCGCAAGGCGCGCGGCTGGGCCGAGACCTACGGCTGGACCAAGGACCGCTGCGACCACCTGCTCAACCGCTACGGCGGCCAGCTGGCCGACCTCGTCGCGATGATCGAGCAGCAGCCCGACCTCGCGCGGCCGCTCGCCGGCGCGCCGGACTACCTGCGGGTCGAGGTCGCGTTCGCGGCCACGCACGAGCAGGCGCTGCACCTCGAGGACGTGATGCTGCACCGCACCCGGCTCGTCTACGAGCGCGAGGACGGCGGCGCGGCCGCCCTCGACGAGATCGTCGACATCCTGGCCCCGATCCTCGGCTGGGACGCCGAGCGCCAGGAGGCCGAGAAGAAGGCCTACCTCGCGCTGCGCGACGCCGAGGCGGCCGCCGCACAGACCACCAGCGACGCCGAGGGCGCGCTGGCTCGGGCGCAGGCGCCCGACATCGTTCCGTTGCGTCCGATCGACGCGCCTGCGTGATCCGCGTGCCGCTCGGCGGCATGCTTCGTGATGTGGCGCAACCGGGGCGCTCCACATCACTCACCACTCGATGACGAGAAAGAGAGTCAGATGGACATCATCCTCCCGGAGGCGGTAGGTACCTTCCTGCTGGTCCTCCTCGGCTGCGGTGTCGTGGCCAACGTGGTGCTCGCGGGCACCAAGGGCTTCGGCGGCGGCTGGCTGCTGATCAACTTCGGATGGGGGCTCGGCGTCTTCGCCGGTGTCTACGCCGCTGTCGACACGGGCGCGCACATCAACCCCGCCGTCACGTTCGGTCTCTGGGCCGCCGGGGGCGACCTCGCGGACGGGATCGACGCCACGGTCGGCAACGTGCTGCTCTACATCGTCGGCCAGTTCATCGGCGCGATCCTCGGTGCCGTGGCCTGCTGGCTCGCCTACAAGCAGCACTTCGACGACGAGCCCGACCCGGCGCTCAAGCTCGCGGTGTTCTCCACGGCTCCCGCCAAGCGGAGCTACGGCTGGAACACCGTCACCGAGGTCATCGCGACCTTCGTCCTCGTGTTCGTCGTCATCGCGTTCGCCGGCACCCCGAGCGAGCTCGGCCCACTGGCCGTGGCGCTCCTGGTCGTCGGCATCGGCGCCAGCCTCGGCGGGCCGACCGGCTACGCGATCAACCCCGCCCGTGACCTCGGCCCGCGCATCGCGCACGCGATCCTGCCGATCAAGGGCAAGGGCTCGTCCGACTGGGGCTACTCCTGGGTCCCGGTGCTCGGCCCGATCATCGGTGGCGTGCTGGCCGGCCTCCTGGCCGACCCGCTGCTGACCTTCCTGCCGCTCGACTGACGAGCGGCCACCTGCCGGTGGGCGTCGCGACCCGGCGCCCACCGGCGGCACAGGCCCCGACCCGCACCCGAACGCGGTGCGCCACGACGAAGTGAAAGGCACCATCCCCATGGCGGACAAGTACGTCCTCGCGATCGACCAGGGCACCACCAGCACCCGCGCGATCGTCTTCAACCACTCCGGTCAGATCGTCGAGAGCGGCCAGCTCGAGCACGAGCAGATCTTCCCGCGCGCCGGTTGGGTCGAGCACGACCCCGCCGAGATCTGGCGCAACACCCGCGAGGTCGTGGCGCTCGCCCTGACCCGCGCGAACATCACCAAGGACGACCTGGTCGCCGTCGGCATCACGAACCAGCGCGAGACCGCGGTCGTCTGGGACAAGACCACCGGCGAGCCCGTCTACAACGCGATCGTCTGGCAGGACACCCGCACCCAGAAGATCGTCGACGAGCTCGGTGGCGGCGACCCGGACAAGTACAAGTCGAAGGTCGGTCTGCCGCTGGCGACCTACTTCTCCGGCCCCAAGGTCAAGTGGATCCTCGACAACGTCGAGGGTGCGCGCGAGAAGGCCGAGGCCGGCGACCTGGTGTTCGGCAACACCGACACCTGGCTGCTGTGGAACCTCACCGGTGGCACCCAGGGCGGCGTCCACGTCACCGACGTCACCAACGCCTCGCGCACGATGCTCATGGACCTCGAGACCCTGAGCTGGGACGAGAGCATCGCCGCGGACATGGGCATCCCGATGTCGATGCTGCCCGAGATCCGTTCCTCCTCCGAGGTCTACGGCGAGGGCCGCGCGCAGGGCAACCTCGCCGGCGTACCGATCGCCGGGATCCTGGGCGACCAGCAGGCGGCGACCTTCGGGCAGGCGTGCTTCGAGGTCGGCATGGCCAAGAACACCTACGGCACCGGCAACTTCATGCTGATCAACACCGGTACCGAGAAGGTGCCGAGCGAGAACGGCCTGCTGACGACGGTCTGCTACAAGATCGGTGACCAGCCGACGGTCTACGCGCTCGAGGGCTCGATCGCCGTCACCGGCTCGCTGGTGCAGTGGCTGCGCGACAACCTGGGCCTCATCGGCTCGGCGCCGGAGGTCGAGGACCTGGCCAAGAGCGTCGACGACAACGGCGGTGCGTACTTCGTGCCGGCGTTCTCGGGTCTGTTCGCGCCGTACTGGCGCTCGGACGCCCGCGGCGCGCTCGTCGGTCTGACCCGGTACGTCAACAAGGGTCACATCGCCCGCGCGGCCCTGGAGGCGACCGCCTTCCAGACCCGTGAGGTGCTCGACGCGATGAACGCCGACTCCGGCGTCGACCTCACCGAGCTGAAGGTCGACGGCGGCATGATCGCCAACGAGACGCTCATGCAGTTCCAGGCGGACATCCTGGGCGTGCCGGTGGTCCGGCCGCAGGTCGCGGAGACGACGGCGCTCGGCGCCGCCTACGCCGCGGGCATCGCCGTCGGGTTCTGGAACGGCGAGCAGGACGTCATCGACAACTGGGCCGAGGACAAGCGCTGGGAGCCCCAGATGGAGGACGCCGAGCGCGACCGCCTCTACCGCAACTGGAAGAAGGCCGTCACGAAGACCTTCGACTGGGTGGACGAGGACACCGAGAAGGACTGACTCGCGAGGGACTGTCGAGGCGCCCCGTCGGCCACCGGCCGGCGGGGCGTCGGCATGTCCGGCGAGCTGTGACCGGCACGCGCCGTGGCCGGGCGAGGGCCCGTGGCCAGCACGCACCCGTGCCAGGCACGCACCCGAGCCCGGCGCCCGCCCGGGGCCGGGCAGGCCGTCCCGGCGGCTACTCCCAGCGGCTGACGCGCGCCCCCTGGCCGTCGTGCGCGCTGCCGGCGACGATGACGATGAAGTCGATGAGCGGCCAGATGCCGAACGTCGCCCAGCCGAGCAGCAGCTTGGCGACCCCCATGCCGATGTTTCCGAGGTAGAACCGGTCCACGCCGAGCGCGCCGAGGAAGAAGCTGAGCAGGGACGCGACCGTGCGGCTCTTGGTGGAGACGAGCTCACCGGCCGGACCGTAGACGCGGTCGTACGGGTAGGCGCTGTGCGGGTGGCCCTGGACGTACGCGGCGGGGCCAGCACCGTAGGGGCCGCTCGCGGGCGCCGGGTACGCCATGGGCGGCGTGCCGTACGCGGGCACCTGCTGCTGCGGGCTTGGCGGCTGGCCCGGGTAGCTGCCGAGCGGCTGGTACTGGTAGCCGTACGGCTGCTGCGTCGGGCTGGGTCCGGGGTGCCCCGACGCCGCGGGGTCCCAGCCGGACCCGCCCTCGTGCGGGGGGTGACCAGGCGCGGTGGGCACGGTCATCGGGTCCCTCACCTCCGGTCCGGACACGCTCCGGCGGCGTCGGAGATCTCACCGTCCCCTCCGCGCATGGTAGCCAGGCACCCGACCGCGCAGGGCTGGGTCCACAGGCGCGGCCGGGTCGACGAGCGCGGCCGGGTCCACAGGCGCGGCCGGGGCCGCGCCCGCCGGTGCTAGGAGGAGCGGGCGCGCGTGCGTGCAGCCGGCTTGCGGGCGGGCGTGCGCGCCGGCGCGGTCGCGGCACCGGCCTCGGGAGCGCCGAGCTCGCGCGGCGTCAGCCGCATCAGCTGGGTGACGTGCTGCGGGCCGAGCTCCTCGAGGCTCGCGACCCCGATGAGCCGCATCACCCGCTCGATCTCGCCGGTGAGGATCTGCAGCGCGCGCACCACACCGGCCTCACCGCCGGCCATCAGCCCGTACAGGTACGCGCGGCCGACCGAGGTGAAGCGCGCGCCCATCGCGACCGAGGCGACGACGTCGGCACCGCTCATGATGCCGGTGTCGAGGTGGACCTCGAGGTCCTTGCCGACCTCGCGCACGACCTCGGGAAGCAGCAGGAACGGCACCGGCGCCCGGTCGAGCTGGCGACCGCCGTGGTTGGAGAGCACGATGCCGTCCACGCCGGCATCGGCGAGCCGGCGCGCGTCGTCGACGTTCTGCACGCCCTTGACGACGACCTTGCCGTCCCAGTGCGAGCGGATCTCCTCGAGCGCGTCGTAGTCGATGCTCGGGTCGAACATCGCGTCCAGCAGCTCGGCGACCGTGCCGTCCCACTTGGAGACCGAGGCGAACTCCAGCGGCTCGGTCGTGAGGTAGTTGATCCACCACTCGGGGCGCGGCAGCGCGTCGATGATCGTCATCGGCGTCAGCTGCGGCGGGAACGCCATGCCGTTGCGCTTGTCACGGTGCCGGGCGCCCGCGACCGGGGTGTCGACGGTGATCAGCAGGGTGTCGTAGCCCGCCGCCTTGGCGCGCGCGACGAGGTCGAGCGAGCGCTGGCGCTCCTTCATCATGTAGAGCTGGAACCACAGCCGACCGCGCGGGGCCGCCTTGCGGACCTCCTCGATCGACGTCGTGCCGAGCGTCGAGAGCGCGAAGGGGATCCCGAACCGCTGGGCGGCCGCGGCGCCGGCGCGCTCGCCGGCCGCGTGCATCAGCCGGGTGAAGCCGGTCGGGGCGATGCCGAGCGGATAGGCGACGGGCGCCCCGAGCACGTCCCACGACGTCGAGACGTGCGTGACGTCGCGCAGGATGCTCGGGTGGAACTCGACGTCCTCGAACGCGGTGCGTGCCCGCGCGAGGCCGACCTCGTTCTCCGCGGCGCCGTCGGTGTAGTCGAACGGCCCCTTGGGCGTGCGGCGCTTGGCGATGCGTCGCAGGTCCCAGATCGTCTGCGCCTTCTCGAGCCGGTTCGCGGTGAGGTCCAGGCTCGGCCGGCGGAAGTTGAGCTGCTCGCGCAGCACGGACAGCTTGGGGAGTCGTCGTTCCATGACCCGCTCTCTCGAGGTGCTCGACGGCGCACCGACGCGGTCGCCGTGCCTAGCCTAGTCAGCCGGATTTTATCGTTTCACACACCGCGGCTGCGCCGTCGTCCCGGCGCCGCGGCAACCGACTTCAACCGCGGGCTCGCCGCCGTGCGCGCCGAGTAGCGTCGCGGGCGTGACTGCGCAGGTGTGCCCGTGACCGCGGTGCTGACCTCGCTCGGCACCATGGCCGCAATCGCCGCCGTCGGGTGGCTGCTGGGACGGCTGCGCGTGCTCGGCGACGGTGCCCAGCTCGTGCTGGCCAAGACCGTCTTCATGGTCGCCACCCCCTCGCTGCTCGTGGCGACCATCGCGACCGCGGACCTGCACCTGCTGCTGACCGCGCCGGCGCTGGTCACCGCGGTGAGCACCGCGCTGGTGGCGCTGGTCGCGCTCACGGTGCTGCGGCTGCTGCTGCGACGCAGCGTCGGCGACTCGACGATCGGCGCGCTCGCTGCCTCCTACCTCAACGCCGGCAACCTCGGCCTGCCGCTGTCGGTCTACCTGCTCGGCAACCCGGTCGCGGTGGTGCCGACGCTGCTGTTCCAGCTGCTGGTGCTGGCACCGGTGTCGTTCGTCGTGCTCGAGGCGCGAGGCAGCGGCACCGGCCGGCGCGCGCTGCTGACCGGTCTCGGCGGCGCCCTGCGCAACCCCATCATCATCGCCGCGCTGGTCGGCGTCGCGGTCTCGCTGCTGCCGGTGACCCCGCCGGACTGGCTGCTCAACCCGTTCCAGCTGGTCGGGGCCGCCGCGGCACCGCTCGCGCTGCTCATGCTTGGGATGTCGCTCACCGGCGCGCGGCGATCGGCGACACGGGCGCCGCTGCCCGACCTGGCGCTCGCGGTCGTGCTGCGCTCGCTCGTGCACCCGCTGCTCGCGTGGGGGCTGGGCGCGTGGCTGGGGCTGTCCGGGCCGGCGCTGTTCGGGGTCGTCGCGATGTCCGCGCTGCCGACGGCGCAGAACGTGCTCGTCTACGCGATGCGGTACGGCACCGGGCAGCCGATCGCGCGGGACGCCCAGCTGGTGACGACCGTGCTCGCGGTGCCGCTGCTCGTCGTCGTGGCGGTGCTGCTGGGCTGAGCACTGGGCTGATCACTGGGCAGTGCTGGGCCGTGCTGGGCAGTGCTGGACGGTGCTGGGAGCATCGAGGCATGGACGAGCGCCGGGTGGATGTCGATGGCGACCTCGTGCGCCGCCCCGCCTACCCGTGGACGGCCACCGTGCACGCGTTGCTGCGCCACCTGCGCGCGGCCGGGCTGGAGGTGCCCCAGCCGGTCGCGCTCGAGCCGGGGACCGAGACCAGCCCGGGCGTCGAGGTGGTGCGGCGGGTCGACGGCGCCGCGGGGGCCGACGCGTGGCCGCTGCAGGCGACCGAGGAAGGGCTGCGCTCGGTCGCACGGCTGCTGCGCGCGGTGCACGACGCCGCCGCCTCGTTCGTGCCGCCGCCCGACGCCGTCTGGGTCTTCCCGGCCCGGCCGGGCGCGGCCACGACGATCCTCCACGGCGACCCGGGGCCGTGGAACATGGCGTGGTGCGACGGCGTCGCGGTGGGTCTGTTCGACTGGGACCTCGCACGCCCCGGCCTAGCGCTGGACGACGTCGCGTACGCGCTCGACTACCTCGCGCCGCTGCGCCCGGACGAGGACTGCCTGCGCTGGCACGGCTTCCTCGACGTCCCGGACCGCGCCGCCCGGCTGCGCACGTTCCTCGACGCCTACGGGTCGCGGGCGACGCCCGCGGAGGCGGTCGCGGCCGTCCTCGCCCGCAAGCGACGCACGGCGGAGGAGGTCGCCGACCTGGCGCGGCGGGGCCTGGAGCCCCAGCGCACCTGGGTGGCGGAGGGGTTCCTCGCGCGCAACGCGGAGCACCTCGCGTGGGCCGAGGCGCACGCGGCGGCGCTGCTGCTGTGACTCAGCGCATCGTCTCGTCGAGCCAGGCGAACGCGCCGTCGCGGATCTCGCCCGCGAGGCAGTGCGGCAGGTCGGCGAGCACCGCGCGGTAGGCGTCCGGCGCCCCGGCCTCGGCGTACAGGTGCGCGATCCGTTCGTGCGCGGCGCGCATGCCCTCCTCGGGGAAGAGCGCGTCGGCCAGCCCGTAGCCGACGAACAGCGGCTGCGGGCGTACCGAGGCGGCGACGTCGGGCCAGTCGGCGACGTGTGCCAGCCCGGGGTTCATCATCACCCAGGTGTGCTTGTGCAGGTAGCCGTCGAGCACGTGCTCGATCGTCGACATCATCGACGCGACCACGGTCGCCCGGATGCGGCCCGGGGCCGCGAGCGCCGAGACCGTCGCCGCCCGGGCGCCGCCGCCCGACAGACCCATGACGGCGACACCACCCGGCGCGACGCCGTCGAGCCCGGCGAGGACGTCGACGGCGACGAGGTCCTCGCGCGCGACGACGCCGCCCCAGGAGGTACCGAGCACGCCGAGCAGCTTGGCCATCGCGTCCTCGTGCGCGGCCGCGTGGACGTCGTAGACCTCGCTCTCGGTGAGCCGGCGGCCGCTGCGCTCGGCCTCGGCGAGCACCAGCGCGGCGTAGGTCTCGCTGCGGGCGGGCATGTCCTCGACGCCCGTGCGCCGGCTGCCCCACCCGAACACGTCGTGCACCAGCACCGCGTAGCCGCGCCGCGCGAGGTCGGTCGCCCACGGGCGGCCGCCGTAGCACTCGGCGCGCAGCGCCTGCACCTCCGCCCGCGGTCCGTCCGGCCCGTCGGCGATCTTCTCCTTGCCGAAGAACTTCATGCCGCTGTGGCAGTGCAGGGCGACGACGCCGGGCAGCTCGCCGGTCGCGCCCGCGGGCCGCAGCAGCCACGCCTGCGTCGGCGCCCCGAACCCGACGTCCCAGGTGAGCTCGACGCCGTCGACCCCGTCGGCCTGCCAGGTGCGGCCCGTGGTGGTGGTCACCGGCTGCCACGGCGGCGGGTTCAGCACCTCCCGCAGCCGGTCGCGCACGGCCGCGCCGTCGTCACCGCTGGGCAGCACCGGGCCGGCGGACCGCAGCAGCGGCAGCAGGCCGGGGACGGCGCGGAGGTCGGCGGGGTCGGGGGTGGTGGGGGACGTGGTCACGGGCATCGCTCCGTCGTCGGGTGGTTCAGAAGCCGAGCGTCCTCAACCATCCCAGCAGCTCGTCCTCCCGCCTGGCTGCGTCCTCGGCGTGCCACGGACCGAGCGCACGGGTGCCCGTCTCGCGGCCGTCGCGCAGGTACACGACACGGTCGGCGCGCGCCGCGCAGGCCGGGTCGTGGGTCACCATGACGATCGTCGTGCCGGCGGCGTGGACGTCGGTGAACGCGTCCATCACCTCCCGGGACATGCTGCTGTTGAGCGCACCGGTCGGCTCGTCCGCGAGCAGCACGGCCGGCTCGGTCGCGAGCGCGCGGCAGATCGAGGCGCGCTGCAGCTGCCCGCCCGAGACCTGCGTGCTCGCGTGGTCACGCACGTGCGCGATGCCGAACCGCTCCAGGAGCGCGTCGACTCGCTCGAGCACCGCGCGCTGCTCGCGCGGTGCCGCCTTGAGCGCCGGCAGCAGCACGTTGTCGCGGATGCTGAGGTTGGGCAGGAAGTGGGCCTGCTGGAACACGAACCCGATCCGGGTGAGCCGCGCGCGGCTCATCTGTGCGTCGGTCAGCGCCGTGAGGTCCCTGCCCTCCAGGTGCACGGTCCCGCCCGTCGGCCGGTCCATGCCGCTGAGGCCGTGCAGCAGCGTCGACTTCCCCGACCCGGAGGCGCCCATGACGGCGACGAACTCACCGCTGCGGACGCTGAGGTCGACGCCGCGCAGCACGTCGGTCGGTGGGTCGGTCGAGGTGTAGGTCTTGGTCAGGTCGCGGCACTCCAGGGTGACGGTCATCGGTGTCTCCTTCAGTCTCGTAGCCAGGTGCTCGTGCTCGCGCCACGCAGGCGCACGGTGAGCCCGACGGCGGCCAGCCAGGCCGCGGCGACCAGCGCCACGGCACCGCCGGTCGCCACCCAGGGGTCGGGTGCGAGCTCCAGGTGCGCGAGCCCCACCCCGGCCGAGGCGACCAGCACGTCGAGCACGGGTCCGCCCAGCGTCACCGCCCCGACGGCCCCCAGGCCGGCGCCGACGGCGGCGGTCGCCGCGGTCTTGCCGCGCAGCTGGCCGAGGATCTCCGCCGTCGAGAACCCGACGGCGGACAGCGTGCCCATCGCACGCCGCTCGCGCGCCAGCCGTAGCTGCAGGAACGTGACGGTGATCAGCGTCGCGACCCCGAGGCCGAACGCGGTCGCGAGCACCGCCGTGGCGCGGAACGCGCTGGTCACGTGCGTCATCGTCTGCTCGACGTAGGCGGTCATCGGCAGCACGGTGACGTCCTCGAACCGCTCGTCGTAGGACGCCGCCAGCGCCACGGGGTCGACCCCCTCGGCGAGGTCGACGAAGAACGTGTACCCGGTGGCACCGGGAGGCGGGTCGCCGTGCATCTTGGCGGTCTTGCCGCCGCTTGTGACGTCCTGGTAGACGCCGCTGACGACGACGGACCGCGACTGGTCGCCCTCGTGGATCGTGAGCGTGTCGCCGACGGCGGCCTGCAGCTCCTCGGCGTTGAGCAGCGAGAGGGCGATCTCCCCCGGTCCCGGCGCTGCGCCGTCGATCATCTCGATGCCCTGCGCGGCGCCCTCGCCCACCTCGACGCGCACGGTCCGCCGGCCGTCGGGGGCTTCGACATCGGCGAGGACCAGCGCGTGCACCTGGACGTCGGCGACCCGGTCGTCCGCCGTCAGCGCCGCGGTCAGGTCGGTGCGGAGCGCCTCCAGGTCGTCGGCGAGCTGCAGGTCGGCGCGGACGTCGACCTGCGGCGCACCCATGTAGGTGAGGAAGCGCGGGCTCTCGAGCGTGCTGAGCAGGTGGGCGGGGAGCCCCATGAGGAACGCGCAGAGGAAGAAGACGACCGGCACCAGCGACCACTGCCGGGCATCGGCGCGCAGGTCGATCAGCGCGAGCCTGCGGGTGACGCCGCCGCGCGCTCCTGCGAGGCTGGTCCGGCGGGCACGTCGGGCCTGCCGACGGGCGCGCCGCCGGCTCTGCCGTCGGTCCAGCGTGCTGCCGTGCACGAGGGCGTCGACGACCTCGACGCGCCGCACCAGCCGGAGCGCCCGGCGACAGCCGAGCACGACCACGAGTGCCACGGCGGCGAGCGCCACCAGCAGCACGAGGGTGCCCCGGCCGCCGGCAGCGGCGGCGCCGTAGTGCGTCTGGACCCCTCGGGTGAGCAGCGGCACGGCGAGCACGGCCAGCGCGCCGCCGACGGCGCAGCCCACCGCGGCCAGCAGCGAGTAGCGGGTCAGGTAGACCCGGCCGATGTCGCGGGCCGGGATCCCGATCGCCCGCATCGCGCCGATCTGGCGGACGTCGTCCTCGAGCCTGCCGCGGACGACGAACCGGATCACGAGCAGCGCGATCGCGATCAGCAGGGCCGCGACGAGCACGAGCGCCACGGCGGCGAGCCCGTCGCTGATCGCGTGCAGCGTGCGGATCATCGTGTAGGTGACCGCCTGGCCGTTCTTGGGCAGCGCCGGGTCGGCGGCGTAGGCCCGCTCGAGGTCCGACGCCAGGCCGGGATCGGTCAGCAGGTACTCGACGATCACCTCGGGCTGGCCGCCGCCGGCGGCGGTCAGCGCGGCCAGGTCGGACTCGGAGACGACGAACCGGGTCGCCGAGGAGAGCGAGGACGCCATCTGCGCGTCGCGCACGAAGCCGCGCACCTCCCACGTGCGGGGGCCGCTGCTCGTCGCCACGGTGAGCAGGTCGCCCACCTGGAGGCCGATGCTCTCCTGGTACGCCACCGGGACGTAGACCTCGCCGTCCTCGGGGACCGGGGCGGCGTCGGCGGCGTCGACCAGGCGGTCGAAGGTCTCGTTCTGGGCGACGAACAGGTTGTCGATCAGGCTCTCGCCGAGGTCTCCCGAGGCGCCGGTGGCGGGACGCTCCCAGGCGAGGGCGGCGCCGTCGAACCCGACCATCTCCTCGACGAACCAGGACTCGATCTCCGGGTGCCGGTCCGCGAACCGCGTGAGCGCGGCGAGGTCGACCTCGCCCTTGTGCATCTGGAGGAAGTGCGGCGGCTGGGCGACCTCGAACAGCCGGTCGACCGAGGAGAGCAGCCGCTCCATCACCATCGCCCCGGTGCCCATGAGGCAGGCGGAGAGGGCGACCACGACGACGAGCGCGACGTTGACGGCGGCGTCGTGGCGCAGGTCGCCACGGACCTGCCGCCACCGCAGCGCGCGTGCGGGGCTCATGCCGCTCGGACGGCGGTCGGGAGCGTCGCGCGGGCGCTCGGGGCTGTCTGGACGGGCATGTCACCAACCTCCCAGCGGCGGCCGGCCGACGCTGCGGGGGTAGCCCCCTGCACCGGCGGGCGTCAGCCGCAGCCCGTGGCCCCCCGGCAGCGGCCCGGTGGTCGCGCGCCCCGGGTCGCTCAGCCGGCGGGGCGGAGCGCCAGCGTGCGGGCGGCCGGCTCGTCCGGCAGCTCGAGCACGAGCTCGGCCGTGCGGGCGTCCCACCGCGCCTGGGTCGGCAGGCTCGTGGGGAACACGGGCTCGACGTCGAGCAGCGAGCCGGCTCGTCGTGGCAGCGGGAGCCGCACGGTCGTGGGACCGGAGCGGCGCCACACGGTCAGCAGGTCGCCGTCGTCGTCGCGCAGCCCGAGGGCGACGACGTCGTCGTGCCAGCCGGGCAGCCCGAGCGGCCAGAACGGCAGCGCGGCCGGCAGCCGGTGCCGGATCCGGCGGTAGGCCGCCACCGTCTCACGTACGAGTGCGGTCCGCCGCTCGTCCAGCCGGTGGATCTGCCCCGCGAGGTGCACCCGGCCCAGCAGCGGGCTCGCGAGCGAGAACGCGATCCGCTCCTCCGACCAGCCCGGGTCGGGGTAGGCCCAGACCGCGCCCTGCTCCGGGGTGACGGCGGTCGGGGCCGCGGCTGCGATCGCGGCCGTCAGCAGCGGGTCCTGGTTGTCGCTCGTGGACTGCACCGGGTGCACGGCGAGGGTCGCGGCGTCCATCCGCTGGCCGCCGCTCGCGCAGCTCTCGACGACGAGACCGGGGTGCCGGTCCATGAGGTCGCGCACCCAGCGCAGCAGTGCGCGCTGGTGCTCCAGCTGCCCGTCGCCGGGGCTGTCGGCGTCGCGGTCGGTGCCCTGCGTGACGTCCATGTTGTGGTCGAGCTTGAGGTAGCCGAGCCCGAGCTCGCCGACGAGGCGGTCGACGGCGTTGTCGAGGTGCGCGAGCGCGGCCGGGTGCCGCAGGTCCAGCTGGAGCCTGCCCGACTCGACCACCCGGGCGCCGTCGCGCTGGAAGAACGCCTCGGCCGGCAACGCGTCGGCGACCGGGCTCGAGACCGACACGGCCTCGGGCTCCAGCCACAGGCCCGGCACCATGCCGTGCGCCCGGATGCGCTCGGTGATCGCACCGAGGCCGTCGGGGAAGCGCCTGGTCGAGGGCTGCCACGCCCCGAGGTCCTCCCACCACGCGTCGCCGTCGGTGTACCACCCGGCGTCGATGCAGTAGACCTCCGCACCCAACCGCGCCGCGGCGTCGACGACCGCCGGGAGGTTCTGCGCCGTCGGGTCGCCCATGAGGCAGTTCATGAAGTCGTTGACGATCACCGGCAGCGTCGTGTGGTCCGGGTGCGGGCGGCGCAACCGGCGCCGCGCCTGCGTGAGCGAGCCGACGACGTCGTCGTCGTCACCACCCAGCACCAGCAGGGCCGGGACCGCCTCGAACCGCTCGGTCGGGGCCAGCCGCCGTGACCAGGCCGCGCTCTGGTCGGTGGGACCGGACGCGACGAGGTACAGCGCTCCGCCCTGGTCGCCGATCTCCCAGCGCCACGCGCCGTTGTGCTCGACCTGCCACAGCAGCGACCGCTGCTGCGCCCGAGAACGGACCACGCCCATCGGCAGGTGGCCGCCGGTCGACCAGCTCCCCCGCTGCCCGAGGGAGAACGACGCTCGCGAGCTCGGGATGCCCCACGTCCGCAGGCCCGTGTCGTCCAGGCCGAGCTCCGCGGGCGTGCGCGCCTGCCACACCATCTCCCGGAACCAGGTGTTGTGCGCGAACCCGACCTCGTGGTCGTGCCACCACGCCGACCCCGGCGCCGTGATCCCCCCGAGCGCGACCGACGACACGGCACGCAGCGTCACCGGTCGTTCGCCGTCGTTGACGACCTCGGTGCGGCACCGCACGACCGGCAGGTCGGCCCAGGCCGACCAGGTGACGACGACGAGGACCCCGGAGACGGCGTCCCGCGCGCGGACCTCGAGGTGGGCGCGGTCGCCCTCCGTCCAGGTGCGGTGGTCGACCACGCGCAGACGCCGGCCGACCGCGCTGCCCATCAGCCGCTCCGACGACGACGTCGCCGACCCCTCGGCGTCCACGTGGATCTCGGCGACGGGTATCGCCACCGGCTCGGTGTGCCGGGTGTCCTCGCCCGGCACGCCCAGGCGCGTGACGGCCGGTGGCGACCCCGGGCCGTAGGTCAGGTCGAGCTCGACGGCGCCCGGGCGCCACGTGACGGTCTGCTCGGCGGCCACGGGCCCCTCCCCTGTCGGCGTCGGACGGCGCCGGGCCGGGGTGCGGTCCGCCCGCACCCCGGCCCGGTCGCCGCGGTCAGCTGGCGTCGTACGCGGCCTGCCAGATCTCGACGTAGCGGTCGACGCCGAGGCCCTGCAGCCCGTCGAGGTAGCTCTGCCAGTCGCCGTCGTTCTCGGGGTCGCGCACGCCGGTGATGAACTCGGCGGTCGCCGTCGCGACGTTGCTCTCGATGTTGGTCGTGAGCGTGGCGAGCTCGCTGGCGTCCTCGAGCGGCACCCACAGGTTCCAGTACGGGAGGATCGCGTCGGACTCCTTGCCCTCGTACAGCGTCGTCGCCTCGAAGAGCCGCCGCTCGAAGCCCTCCTGGGTGTAGATGTCCTCCGGCTGGACCTGGGCGTTGCGGAACTCCTCGGTGTCGAACACCTGCGCCATCGGACCCCAGCTGCCGTTGTAGTCGGCCTCGTTCTCCTCGTCCAGCGGCAGGTCGACCAGGCTCGGCTCGAGGTCGCGGTCGAGCGCGATCTCGCCCTCCTCGGGCTGCCGCCAGCCGATGCCCTCCTCGCCGAACTGCGCCCGGATGTGGCCCTCGGGCGTGAACAGGTAGTTCATGATCTCCATGATCACCTGCTGCTCGACCTCGTCGGCCTCCTTGGTGATCACGAAGGTCGCGCCCGGGACGCTCGGCAGCTGGTAGGTGGTGATCTCGCCCTCGGCGCCGTTCAGCGGCGGCAGCGGGTCGTAGAGGTTGTCGCGGCCGTCCTCCTGGCCGATGCTCACCCCGATGCCGGGGTGCATCGCGGTGAAGCCGCCCACGATCACGGCCTCGGCGTTGTTGCCCGTGGCCTGCATGGTGTCGCCGCCCTGCGAGAACGCCGCCTGGTCGATGAGACCGTCCTCCCACATCCGGTGGAGGAACCTCAGGCCCTCGCGCCAGCCGTCCTGCATCGTCTGCATCTGCACGGTGTCGCCGTCGAGCCCGAGCGAGACCGGCTGGCTGTTGGCGCCTGCGCCGGTGTTGAACGCGTTCGGGATGAAGGCGTTCATGATGAAGGGCACGATCGACCACTGCGCGCTGCCGGTGATCGGGATCTCGTCGGCGACGCCGTTGCCGTTGGGGTCGTCGTTCTTGAACGCCGTCATGACGTCGTAGAGCTCCTCGGGCGTGGTCGGCATCTCCAGCCCGAGGGTGTCGAGCCACTCGGTGTTGATCCAGAACTTGTACGGGTAGGAGCAGTGGTAGCAGTCGTTCCACTGCGGCAGGCCCCAGATCGTGCCGTCGGGCGCGGTGGCGAGGGTCGCGAAGTCGGGCTCCGCCTCGAGCGCGTCGGCGATCGCCGGCGCGTGCTCGGCGATGAGGTCGTTCAGCGGCAGGATGAGGCCCTGGTCGCCGTAGCGGAGCAGCTCGGCCTGCGTGAACTGCGACGCCCACGGCACGAGCATGTACGCCTCCGGCAGGTCGCCGCCTGCCAGCGAGACCTGCCGCGCCTCGGTCGCCGCGGCCGAGTCGTAGCCCGTCGTCTGGAACTCGATGTCGACGTCGAACTTCTCCTCGAGCAGCAGCGTGAACGAGTTGGTGTTGAGGTCCATCTGGCCGCCCTGCGAGCCGAAGATGGTGATGACGCCCTGGTCCTCCTCGGCGTTCGAGCCCGAGCAGGCGGCGAGCGTGAGGGCGAGCGCCGCCACGGAGGCGGCGGCGACGACCGCGCGCCGACGTCGCATGTCTGACAGTGAGGGTCTGAACACGTGCGTGCCTTTCGGTGGGACGGGTGGGTGGCCTGGTGGGCCGGGTCGGCCCTGTCGGCCGTGTCGGTCCTGTGACCTGCAGGTGCGGCGACGCATCACCCCTTGACGGCACCCACGAGGAGCCCCTTGTTGAAGTACCGGGCGACGAAGGGGTAGACGAGCATCACCGGCACCGTGGAGATGACGATGAGCGAGTACTTCATGAGGTCGGCGAGCTGCTGGCGCTCCAGCGCCGCGGCGGCGTCCAGCCCCGGCGCGGTCTGGTTGAGGATCAGCACGTTGCGCAGCACCAGCTGCAACGGGTACAGGTCCGGGTCGCGCAGGTAGAGCAGCGCGTCGAAGTAGGAGTTCCACTGGTAGATCGCGTACATGAGCGCGATCACCGCCAGCAGCGGCTTGGACAGCGGCAGCACGGTCGAGACCAGGAACCGCAGGTCGCTCGCGCCGTCGAGCTGCGCGGCCTCGTACAGCTCGTCCGGGATCGAGGTGCGGAAGAACGACATCGCGATGATGACCTGCCAGACGCCGATCGCCTGCGGCAGCACCAGCGCGAGCCGGGTGTCGAGCATCCCGAGGTTCTGCACCACGAGGTAGGTGGGGATGATGCCGCCGGCGAACAGCATCGTGAACACGACGAAGAGCGTGATGCCCCGGCGCCCCCAGAGGTCGCGGCGCGACAACGGGTACGCGATCGAGACCGTGAGCACGAGGCTGATCGCGGTGCCGACGAGCGTGTAGAAGATCGAGTTGCCGAACCCGGTGAGGATCGAGGGGTCGCTCAGCACCCGCCGGTAGCCCTCGAGCGTGAAGTCGACCGGCCAGAACGACACGCGACCGGAGGAGACGGCGAGCGGGTCGCTGAGCGAGCTCGCGACGATGTAGACGAGCGGGAGCAGCACCACCAGCAGGAAGGTGGTCAGCAGGACGTAGACGCCCACCATGAACAGACGGTCGTCGAGCCCGTCCTTGACGCGCCGCGGCCGGGGCGGCCGTCGCGTCGCGAGGCTCCGCGCCCTCCCGATACCCACCGCGGGGCGCTCGACGTCGGTGCTCACCACAGCCCGCTCCCCGTCAGTCGCTTGACCAGGGCGTTGACGCCCAGCAGCAGCACCAGGTTGATGACACCGTTGAACAGGCCGATCGCCGAGGCCTGGCTGAACTCCGCGCTGAGGAGGCCGACCTTGTAGGTGTAGGTCGGGATGATCTCCGACTGCGAGATGTTCAGCGTGTTCTGGAACAGGTAGGCCTTCTCGAACCCGATCGCCATCACGTTGCCGACGCCGAGGACCAGGATGATCATCGCCGTCGGCATGATCCCGGGGATGTCGACGTTGACGATCTTCTGCCACCGGTTCGCGCCGTCGACGCGGGCCGCCTCGTACAGGGCCGGGTCGATGCCCGCGAGCGCCGCGATGTAGATGACGGCGGAGTAGCCCATCGTCTGCCAGATGTCGCTGGCGACGTAGATGTGCCGGAAGTAGTTCGGGTCGCTGAGGAAGTCGATCCTGCCGAGGCCGAAGAACTGGGTGACGTCGCCGGCCAGTCCCAGGCGCGGGGACAGGAACAGGATCGTCATCGACACGACCACGACCGTCGAGATGAAGTACGGCGCGTAGGTGACCATCTGGACGGTGTTCTTGAAGAACCGCAGCCGCACCTCGTTGAGCGCGAGCGCCAGCACGATCGGCACGGGGAAGCTCGCGAGCACCACGTAGGCCGAGAGCAGGAACGTGTTGCGCAGCACGGGCCAGAAGATCGGGTTGGAGAAGAAGCGCTCGAAGTGCTTGAGCCCGACCCAGTCGCTGCCCCACACGCCGTCGACGACGTTGTAGTCCTTGAAGGCGATGACCGCGTTCGTCATCGGCACGTACTTGAAGACGACGAAGTAGAGCAGCGGCGCCAGCATCAGCAGGTAGAGCTGCCAGTGGCGCTGCAGGCTGCGCCGGGCCCCGGGCCAGCCGCGCTGCTTGTCGCGGTCGCGGAGCGTGGGCGCAGCACCGGCGGCACCCACGCCGACGGGCATCACCACGCGCGGCCCAAGCCCTTTGCGGGGTCGTGCGCACGGGACCACGGCAGGCTGCGCGCCGACGTCTGACGGGTCATCCGGTCGTCCTCCTCTGCCGCACTGCAGTCAAGCCCGGTGGCGACGATAATCGTCTGATCATTCGGAAGTCAACGCTTCCGAGAAGCTTCCTCGTCGAGCATCTCAGCGAGCCTGCCGACCGGGCTCCAAGCTCGGTCTTCGCGGCCCGTTTGCTCAACGTCGCGTGGATCGCGCCGGAGCTGAACCGCTCCGACCTCCTCAGCGCGGAGACAGCGTTGCCGCCCAATGATCTGATCTATCGACCCCACTGCCCCTACACTGACCGCGTGTCGAGCCGCACCGAGAACAGGTCGAGCGCAGGCTCGTCACGCTCCGACCACGTCATCGACATCGTCAAGAACCTCATCGCCTCGGGCGAGCTGCGCGCCGGCGACCGGCTGCCGGTCGAGAAGGAGCTGGCCGCCCGGTGGGGCGTCTCGCGCGGGTCCCTGCGCGAGGCCGTCCGGTCGCTGGCCGCGCTCGGCGTGCTGGAGACGCGGCAGGGCGACGGCACCTACGTGACGCAGCTCGACCCCGGGTCGCTGCTGCGGCCGCTCGAGTTCTGGGCCGACCTCCAGCAGGTCTCCCAGTCGGCCGAGCTGCTCGCGGTGCGGCGCGTGCTCGAGACCGAGTCGGCGGGGCTCGCCGCCGTCCGGCTCACGGAGGAGGAGCTCGCGCGGCTCGACGACGTGCTCACCGGCATCGAGGAGGGCATGGCCACGGGCCGGCTCGACCCCGAGACGTTCATCGACACCGACGCCGAGTTCCACCGCACGATCGCGGCCGCGAGCGGCAACGGCGCGCTCGCGGCGCTGATCGACAGCCTGATGACCCGCACGCTGCGCGGGCGGCTGTGGCGCGCGATCACCGAGCGCGCCTCGGTCGACGAGGCGCACGCCGAGCACCGCGCGATCCTCGCCGCGCTGCGCACCCGCGACGCCGAGCACGCACGCGTGCGGATGGCGGCACACCTGCTCGGCGTCGAGGTCTTCGCCGCCGCGCACCCGACCGACGGGCTCGACCCCGCCCGACCCGGACCAGGGAGCACCTGAGGATGCAGCGCCAGCGGTACCCGTACCCGTGGGAGTGGCGGACGATCACCGCGCACGGGCCGTCCCCGGCCCGCCCGGTCGTCGTCCCGCACGACGCCGTGCTGGGCGTCGAGCGCGTGGACGACCCTGCGCTGACCGCCACCGGCTACGTCCCCGGCGGGACCTGGGAGTACCGCTCACACTTCGAGGCGCCGCCCGACTGGCAGCAGCGGCACGTCGTGCTGGAGCTCGAGGCGGTCTACCGGTCGCCGGCGGTCTCGCTCAACGGGGACCTGCTCGCGCGCCGCCCGTCCGGCACCGCGGCCCTCACGGTCCCTCTCGACGGCGCGCTGCGGTACGGGGCGCCGAACGAGCTCACGGTCGAGGCACGTGCCGACCGCGACGCGCGGTGGTACACCGGCGGCGGGATCCTCCGCCCCGTGCACCTGGCGGTGGGGCCGCGCGTGCACGTGCCGCTGGACGGCGTCGTGGTCACGGTCCCGGAGAGCGACGACGAGACGGCGCTCGTGCAGGTCGTCACGACGGTGCGCAACCTCGAGCCGAGGCCCGCCGTGCGCCGGCTGCGGACGACCGTCGTCGGCCCCGACGGCGAGGCGGTCGCCGCCGACACCACACGGGTCACGGTGCCGGCGAACGAGTCCCGCGAGGTGTCCCAGCGCATGCTCGTGGCGGAGCCTCGACGCTGGTCGCCCGCGCACCCCGACCTCCACACGGTCGAGAGCGTGCTCGCGACCGACACCGGTGACGAGGTGGACGAGAGCCGCGTCGTCGTCGGGATCCGTACCCTGCAGCTCGACGCACGGCGGGGCCTGCGCATCGACGGCGTCCCGGTCGACCTGCGCGGTGCCTGCGTGCACGCCGACAACGGGGTGATCGGCGGCGTCGTGCTCGACGACGCGGAGGAGCGGCGGGTCACGATCCTCAAGGAGGCGGGCTTCAACGCGATCCGCAGCGCGCACCAGCCGATGAGCCGCGCGATGCTCGACGCCTGCGACCGGCTCGGGATGCTGGTCATGGACGAGCTGACCGACGTCTGGACGCGCGCGAAGCGGCCCGAGGACGGATCGTCCACGTTCACCGAGTGGTGGCAGCGCGACCTCGAGGACATGGTCCGCAAGGACCGCAACCACCCCAGCGTGATCATGTACTCGATCGGCAACGAGATCCCCGAGGCCGGCACCCGCACCGGCGCCGAGCTCGCCCGCCGCCTCGCCGCGAGGACCCGACGGCTGGACCCGACGCGCTACGTCACCGCCGGCGTCAACGGCGCGCTGCTGGTCATGGACGGCGCGGTCCCCGTGGATCCGGAGCTGCTCGGCGGCGCGAGCCTCGAGGAGGTCGAGGAGATCAACGGCTTCATGATGCAGCTGGCCGACCGCATGAACGCGCTCGGGGTCTCCGACGCCGTGACCGCCCTCACCGAGGAGGCCTACGGCGCGCTCGACGTCGCGGGCATGAACTACCTCGAGTCGCGCTACGAGCACGACCGCACCGCCTTCCCGCACCGGGTGATCGTGGGCTCGGAGACCTTCCCGACCCGTATCGACGTGCTGTGGGACCTGGTGCGCTCGCTCCCCCACGTGATCGGTGACTTCACGTGGACCGGCTGGGACTACCTCGGCGAGCCGGGCCTCGGGCGGCCCCGCTACCGCGACGAGCCGCCGGGCACGCCGCCGCTCGCGCCGTACCCCTGGCTGCTCTCCGGCGCCGGCGACATCGACATCACCGGCGAGCGCCGACCGGCCTCGTACTACCGCGAGATCGTCTACGGCCTGCGCCGTGAGCCCTTCCTCGCCGTCCGGCGGCCCGAGACCTACGGCCGCGAGGCCGCACCCGCCCCGTGGTCGTGGACCGACTGCCTGCCGTCGTGGACCTGGCCGGTCGCGCCGGGCACCCCGCTGGAGGTCGAGGTGTACGCGGACGCCCCCGAGGTCGAGGTCCTCCTCGGCGGGCGCACGCTCGGCCGCTACCCGACCGGCCCCGAGCACCGGTACCGCGCGCTCGTCGAGGTCGGGTACCAGCCGGGCGCGATCGAGGCCGTGGCGATCCGCGACGGCGTGCCGGCCGAGCGCGCCAGGCTCGTGACCGCGTCCGGGCCCCGGGTGCTGCGCGTCCACCCCGACCGCACCCGGCTCGACGGCCCCGACGCGCTGGCGTTCCTCACGATCGAGGTGACCGACGACGAGGGCGTCCGTGCCACCGACGCCGACGACGAGGTGACCCTGCGGGTCGAGGGGCCGGCCGCGCTGCAGGGCTTCGGCAGCGCCGCGCCGCGCACGCTCGAGTCGTTCACCGACGACCGGCACCGGCTGTTCGACGGGCGCGCCCTCGCCGTCGTGCGCGCGGGCGGCTCGGGCGACGTGCGCGTGGTGGCGTCGGCTCCCGGGTACGCCGAGGTCGCGACCGAGCTGCGCGCGACCGGCGTCTGAGCCTCGCCCGTCGGATCCCGCCGTCAGAACCCGACGACGGCCTCGACACCGGGCTCGAGGGTCACCGGCACCCTGCTCTCGCCGTGCCGCAGCACCCGCTCGCCGCCGCGCTCGGCGGTGATGCGGACCTCGGTGGGCTCGCCGTCGGCCCAGGTGAGGTCGAGCGAGCACGGACCCGGCGTCCGGACGCCGCGCAGCCGCCCGCTGGGCCACGCGCTGGGCAGCGCGGGCAGCAGGTGGATCTCGTCGCCGTCGTGCTGCACGAGCATCTCGAGGATGGCGGCGGCGCCCCCGAAGTTGCCGTCGATCTGGAACGGCGGGTGGGCGTCGAACATGTTCGGGTAGGTGCGCGAGGTGTCGAGCAGCAGCCGCAGCACGCGGTGCGCGCGGTCGCCGTCGCGCAGCCGCGCCCACAGCGCGATGCGCCAGGCGGTCGCCCAGCCGGTGGACTCGTCGCCGCGGTCCTCGAGCGTGCGCCGTGCAGCTGCGGCGAGCTCCGGCGTCCGGTCGGGTGAGATCTGCCGGCTCGGGTACAGCCCGAACAGGTGCGAGACGTGGCGGTGGTCCTGCTCGGGCGCGTCGGCGTCCCAGTCCTCCAGCCACTCCTGCAGCTGGCCGTGCGCGCCCACCCGGCTGGGCGGCAGCCGGTCGACGGTCGCCCCGAGGGTCTCGACGAGGTCGGCGTCGCGGCCCAGCAGCCGTGCCGCCTCGGCGGTCGCGGTGAACAGGTCGCGCAGGATCTGGGCGTCCATCGTCGGCCCCGCCACGACGGCGGCGCCGCACGGGTGGATGTTCTCGGGCGACAGCGACGGCGAGGTGACCAGCGTGCCGCCGGGCCCCTCCACGAGCGTGTCGAGGAAGAACTCGCACGCGCCGCGCAGCAGCGGGTAGATCGAGGCGAGGTAGGCCTCCTCGGGCGCGTACCGGTAGTGCTCCCACAGGTGCAGGCTCAGCCACGCGCCGCCGGTCGGCCACATCCCCCAGGGCGCGCCGTCGACCGGTGCGGTCGCCCGCCAGCCGTCGGTGTTGTGGTGGCACACCCAGCCCCGCGCGCCGTACATGCGCTGCGCGGTGCGCGCCCCGGAGACCGCAACCTCGCGCACGAGCCGGTCGAGCGGCTCCACCAGCTCCGGCAGCGCAGCCGGCTCCGCGGGCCAGTAGTTCATCTCGGTGTTGATGTTGACCGTGTACTTGCTGCCCCACGGCGGGTCGGTCTCGGCGTTCCAGAGCCCCTGCAGGTTCGCGGGCTGGCTGCCCGGGCGCGAGGAGCTGATCAGCAGGTAGCGGCCGTACTGCAGGTACAGCGCCGCGAGCGCCGGGTCGTCGACGGTCTCGGCGCGCCGGATCCGCTCGTCGGTCGGCAGGTCCGGCGCAGCCCCCAGGTCGAGGTCGAGACGGCGGAACAGCGCCTGGTGCTCGCGGGCGGTGTCCGAGGCGATCTCGTCGTAGCCGCGCCGCGCGGCCGCGGCGAGCTGCGCCGTCGTCCTGGCCGACGGGTGACCGGAGAGGTCCTCGAAGGTCACGTAGCTGGTCGCGATCGCGACCAGCAGCGTCAGCGCGGTCGCCCCCTCCACGGCGACGGCGTCGCCGTCCTCGCGCACGGTGCCGCCGGCGGTCAGCACCCGCACCCGGGCCTCGAACGAGAGCGCGCCCGGGATGTCGCCGTGGGGGTCGTTGCGGCCGCCGAGCACGAGCTCGTCGTCGGTCGCGTGCGTCCAGGTCTCCTGCAGCGGGCTCGTGAACCACACCCGGCCGGTGAGCGTCGCCGGGCCGGTCACCGCCAGGTGCACCGCGACGACCTGGTCGACCGGCGAGGCGACGACGCGGCGCACGTAGGTCGAGCCGTCGAGCGTCCAGGTGGTGACGGCCTCGGCGGTGTCGAGGTCGAGCGAGCGCCGGTACCCCGAGACCGCGGCCGGGTCGACGCCGTCGAGCTCGAGCAGCAGCGAGCCGACGGTCGAGTAGGGCGCCTGCTTGACCGGCACGCCCATGAGCGTCTCGTCGGTGCGGGCCTCGGCCTCGGCGTAGCGGCCCTGCGCCACCAGCGCCCGGACCTCGGCCAGCCCTTCGGCCGCGAGCGGGTTGACCGGGTCGTACGGCCCGCCGGACCACAGGGTGTCCTCGTTGAGCTGCAGCCGTTCGACGTCGACCCCGCCGAAGACCATCGCACCGAGCCGACCGTTGCCCACGGGCAGCGCCTCGGTCCACTCACGGGCAGGGCGGTCGTAGTGCAGGACGTGCGCGGACATCGGTCTCCCGGTTTCAACGAGGTTCTGCCCCCCCCATCTCACGAGGTGAGCCGTCTCCGCGGCATCACCGTCTCAGGGTCTGGGCAGCTGGCAGAAGTGGGTTGAAACCTCAGCGGGTGAGGAACATCTGCGAGGCGTCGGCGTACCGCTCTCGCAGCCCCACGGCAGGCGCGTCGGCCTCGTAGACCTGCACGCCCGCGACCTCCCAGGCCGGCGGCTCGTCCGCGCCCGAGAGCACCCACGCGGCCTGGCGCGCGGCGCCGTCGGCGACGTACTCACCGGGGGCCGGCACGGCGACCGGGCGGCCGAGCACCGACGGCGCGATGCGTCGCACGGCCTCCGACTGCGCGGCCCCGCCGATGAGGATGATCCGCTCCACCTCGACGTCCTGGGCCACGAGCGCGTCCAGCGCGAACGCGAGCGAGCACAGCACGCCCTCGATCGCCGCGCGGGCGAGGTTGGCCGGCGTCGTGTTGCTCAGCCGGACGCCGTGCAGCGACCCGGTCGCGTCCGGCAGGTTCGGCGTGCGCTCGCCCTCGAGGTAGGGCACGAGCACGAGGCCCTCGGCTCCCGGAGGCGCCGACAGCGCGAGCTCGGCGAACCCCTTGTGGTCGACACCGAGCAGCCGCCCGACGGCGTCGAACGTGCGCGACCCGTTGAGCGTCGCCAGCAGCGGCAGGAACCGGCCCGTGGCGTCGGAGAAGCCGGCGACGAGCCCGCTGGCGTCGTGCGTCGAGGTGTCGGAGACCGCGGTGACGACGCCGGAGGTCCCGATCGAGACCATGACGTCGCCCGGCCGGGCGCCGAGACCGAGCGCCGCGCCCGCGTTGTCCCCGGTGCCGGGGCCGATCACCAGCCCGTTCGGGCCGGTGCGCGCCTGCTGGCCAGGGCCGACGACCGCGGGCACCGCCACCCGGCGCCCGAACGCACGCTCGAGCAGGTCGAACCGGTAGCTGTCGGTGCGGCCGTCGAAGTAGCCGGTGCCGGAGGCGTCGGAGCGGTCGGTCACCAGTCGGGCCAACCCGTCGGGGCTGTGGCCCTCGGCGACCGGGCCGTCGCCGGCGATGCGCCAGGTCAGCCAGTCGTGCGGCAGCGCGACGGCCGCCACCCGCTCGGCGTTCTCGGGCTCGTGCTCGGCGAGCCAGCGCAGCTTCGTCACCGTGAACGACGCCACCGGGACGCTGCCGACCGCCTCGGCCCAGGCGCGCTCGCCCGAGCCCTCGGTGCCGTCGCCCAGCTCCTCGACGAGGTCGCGCGCGGCCTTCGCCGAGCGGGTGTCGTTCCACAGCAGCGCGGGGCGCACGACCGCGCCCTCGGCGTCGAGCGCGACCATGCCGTGCTGCTGACCGCCGACCGCGACGGCCTCGACGTCGTCGAGACCGCCGGCGGCCGCGCTCGCCTGTGTGAACGCCTCCCACCAGGCGCGAGGGTCGACCTCGGTGCCGTCCGGGTGCTTGGCCTGGCCGAAGCGCCGCAGCGCCCCGGTCTCGGCGTCCCGGACGACGACCTTGCACGACTGCGTCGAGGTGTCGACGCCGGCGACGAGACGCTCGGTTGGCATGCCCTCGTTCCTACCCGATGAGGTGGTTGATCGCGAGCTGGTTGAGGCGCACGAAGTGGTACTCGCGCTCGCCGGCGGCGTCGGGGTCGAAGTCCTCGAACGCGCTGCGGTCGGCGAGCAGGTCGGCCACGGACTCGCCCTCGCCGAGCGTCGGCTGCGACAGCTCGAGCACGCCGGCGGCCTCGAAGGCGGCCTGCACCTCGGGGTCGGCGCGGTAGGCCTTGGCCTTCTCCGCGAGCAGCAGGTAGGTCTGCATGTTCGCCTCGGCGGACTCCCACACGCCCTCGAGGCCCTCGGTGCGCGACGGCTTGTAGTCGAAGTGGCGGGCGCCCTCGTAGCGCGGGCCGCCGCCCGGGAAGCCGTTCTCGATGAGGTCGACGGTGAAGAACGCCGAGAGCAGGTCGCCGTGACCGAACACGAGGTCCTGGTCGTACTTGATCGAGCGCTGGCCGTTGAGGTCGATGTGGAAGAGCTTGCCGCTCCACAGCGCCTGGCCGATGCCGGTGGTGAAGTTCAGCCCGGCCATCTGCTCGTGGCCGACCTCGGGGTTGAGGCCCACGATGTCGCCGTTCTCGAGCTTGGCGATGAAGCCGAGCGCGTGGCCGATCGTCGGCAGCAGGATGTCGCCGCGGGGCTCGTTGGGCTTGGGCTCGAGCGCGATGCGCAGCCCGTAGCCCTTCTCCTTGATGTAGGCGGCGACCGTGTCGACGGCCTCGGCGTAGCGGTCGAGCGCGGCGTTGGTGTCCTTGACGCCGTCGTACTCGCTGCCCTCGCGACCGCCCCACATGACGAAGGTCTCGGCGCCGAGCTCGGCGGCGAGGTCGACGTTGCGCAGCACCTTGCGCAGCGCGAACCGGCGCACGCCGCGGTCGTTGGAGGTGAAGCCGCCGTCCTTGAAGACCGGGTGGCTGAACAGGTTGGTCGTCACCATCTCGATGACGATGCCGGCCTCGTCGGTGGCCTTCTTGAAGTCGGTGAGGATCTTCGCGCGCGTGGCGTCGTCGGTCCCGAACGGGACGACGTCGTCGTCGTGGAAGGTGACGGCCCAGGCGCCGAGCTCGGCGAGCTTCGTCGCGTACTCGCGCGGGTCGAGGGCGGGCCGGGTGGCCGAGCCGAACTGGTCGTTGGCGGGCCAGCCGACCGTCCAGAGGCCGAAGGAGAACTTGTCGTCGGGGGTGGGCTTGCGCACCATCGCGTCGCTCCGCTGCTCGTAGTTTTGTTGTTGCTCGCAACTTATCTTCTGGGGGCCGCAGCGTCAAGCGCGCGACGGCGTGGCGCGCACCCGCCGGCGACGGCTCGGCCAGTCGCGGAGCCACGGGGCAGGAACGCGCTTACCCTGTGACCATGGCGGGCCCCACCACCCTCAGCGACGTCGCCAAGGAGGCGGGCGTCTCGCTCGCCACCGCCTCCCGGGCGATCAACGGCTCGGCGAACCGCACGGTGCGCCCCGAGCTGCGCGAGCGCGTGCTCGCGGCGGCCGCGCGGCTGAAGTACAGCCCGGACGCCAACGCGCAGGCGATGGCGCGCGGCCGCACCACGACGGTCGGGCTGATCGTCCACGACATCGCCGACCCCTACTTCTCCTCGATCGCCGCGGGCGTCACCGGCGCGGCCGACCGGCACAAGCTGGTCGTCACGCTCGCGACCACCCAGCACCAGCGCGGCCGCGAGGTCCAGTTCGTCGAGGTCATGCACAGCCAGCGGGCACGCGCGATCGTCATCGCGGGCGGCCGCTACGACGACCCCGAGGGCACCGAGGCGCTCACGCACGCGCTCGCCGGCTACATGGCCTCGGGCGGGTCGGCGGCGCTGATCGGGCAGCCGCTGCCGGGCGTCAGCACGATCGCGATCGCCAACACCGCGGCGGTGGTCGACCTCGCCCGCGCGCTGCACGGGTTGGGCTACCGCCGCTTCGGCATCCTCGGCGGACCGGCCGGGCACCTCACCGCGCGCGACCGGCGCGAGGGCTTCGCCCGCACCGTCGACGAGCTCGGTGAGAGCAGCGCCGTCACGCTCGAGACGGCCTTCACGCGCGACGGCGGCTACGACGGCATGGCCCGGCTGCTGGCGCAGGAGCCCGACGTCGAGCTCGTGTTCGCGGTCAACGACGTCATGGCGGTCGGCGCGATGGCCGCCGCCCGCGACGCCGGTCGCGAGGTCGGCCGCGACATCGCCGTGGCCGGCTTCGACGACATCGTCACGCTGCGCGACGTCAGCCCGGGCCTCACGACCGTGCGGCTGCCGCTGGTCGAGCTCGGGGCACGCGCCACCGAGCTGGCGCTCGAGGAGGCCGCGGGCGAGCCGCGCGTGCTCGAGGTGGGCGGCGAGGTCGTGCTGCGCGAGTCGACCCCGCCGCGTACCTGACCCGCGACCGCCCGTCAGACGAGCCCGCGCACGTAGTGCGCCGCGACGACCTCACGGCCCGACGGCGCGACGTCGCGGCCGCGCGAGCGGACCCGGTACCCGGCGGTCTCCAGCGCACGCTGCGCGCCGAGGTTGTCGACCGCGGTCCGCGCGGTGAGCAGGCGCAGGCCGCTCAGGCGCGCCAGGCGTCCCGCGAGATCGAGCGCCTCGACGGCGAACCCGCGCCCGCGGTGGTCGGCGTGGACCCAGAAACCGACCTCAGCCGTGGCATCGTCGACGTCGAACAGCACCAGGCTGCCCGCGAACCGGTCGGTGGCGACGTCGGCGATCGCGAGCACGGCCAGGTCGCCCCGTGCGAGCCCGTCGCGGACCGGGCCGTCGACGAGTGCGACGACCGAGTCCTCGGTGTACTCGGGCTCGGGGAGGTGGGCGAACCTGCGCACCTCGGGGTCCGCCGTCCCCGCGGCGTACGCGGCCGCGTCCTCGTGCCGCAGCGCACGCAGGCGGGTGCGGTCACCGATGAGAGGGAGATGGCGTGGATCCAGCATCGCCCTTAAACTAACAGCATTCGGATAAGGAGGCGCATGGGCTACTGGACCGACCCACCGGTACCCCGTCGCGTGCGCGCGGTGGACGTGGCGCGGATCGCGAGCGTCGCCGTCGAGCTGCTCGACGCCGGCGGGTTCCGCGCGCTGACGCTGCGCGCGGTGGCCTCGCGCCTCGGCGTCGCACCGGCGAGCCTGTACTCGCGCATCCGGTCCGTCGACGACCTGTACGACCTCGCTCTGGACGCGGCGCTGCGCGACGACGCGCACCTGCAGGAGGCGATCGCCTCGGCGCCGCTGCGCGACCTGGCGCTCGCGCTCCACCGGCACCTGCTGGCCCACCCGTGGGCGTGCCAGGTGGTGTCGATGCGGGCTCCGCGCGGTCCCCACTACCTCCGTCTGTCCGAGCGCATGTGCGTGCTCACGGCCGACGCCGGGTCCCCCGACCCGCTCGGCGACGCCTACGCGCTCTCCAACCTCGTGATCGGCTCCGCTCTGACCGCGGCCGCCGCGGCGGCGGAGCGCAGCACGCCGGTCGACCCCGCCATCGCTCCCCGGTACGCCGCCCTGCGCGAGGCGCACGCCGTCGAGCCCGAGACAGTGCTCGCACGCGGCCTCGAGGCCCTGCTCGCGGGTCTGTCGTGCCCGGTCGAGGCGGACGGGCTCACGCCCACCTCCGACTGACCGGGGACGACCAACCGCTCCTCAGACGGCCTCGCCCACCAGCGCGGGCTGCGTGCGCGGCGTCGCGACCGGCGCCGGCTCGGGCTCGGCCGCCGCGGCGGCGCGGCGCCGGCCGTAGACGAAGAACAGCGGCGTCACGGTGAAGAGGATCCCGCCCGCGAGGTTGCCGAGCAGCGTCGGCAGCTCGTTCCACACGAGGTAGTCCCCGATCGTGAAGTTCCCGCCGAGCAGCAGCCCGGAGGGGAACAGGAACATGTTGACGATCGAGTGCTCGAAGCCCATGAAGAAGAACAGCATGATCGGCAGCCACATCACGAGGACCTTGCCGACGACGTCGCGCGCGACCATCGCGCCGATGACACCGGTCGAGACCATCCAGTTGCACAGCATCGCCCGCACGAACAGCGTGAGCATGCCGCCGGCGCCGTGCGCGGCGTACCCGACGGTGCGGCCCTCGCCGATGTGGCCGATCGCCTGGCCGACCTCGTTGGGCGTGGTGTCGAAGCCGTAGGTGACGACCACGGCCATGAGCACCGCGACGGTGAAGGCACCCGCGAAGTTGCCGGCGAACACCAGCCCCCAGTTCCGCAGCACGTCGCGGGCGCCGATCCCGCGCGAGCGGTCGAGCCACGCCATCGGTCCGAGCACCAGCACGCCCGTGAGGAGGTCGTAGCCGAGCAGGTACAGCAGCGCGAACCCGACGGGGAACAGGACCGCGCCCAGCAGCGGGACCCCGGTGGTCACCGAGATCGTCACGGCGAAGGCCGCCGCGACGCTCAGCATCGCGCCACCCATCGCCGCCTTGGCGAGGGTGTCGGAGGTGGACATGCGGATCTTGGCCTCGCCGGCGTCGGTCATCGCGACGACCAGGTCGGACGGCTTCACGTAGGACATCGGTGTGCTCCCGGGTCTGGAGGGGGTCGCGCCTCGCCGGGCCTGGCCCTGCTCGTCGCGGCGTGCCGTCGACGCTAGGAACCGCGCGTTTCACCTCCGTCACCGGGAGGCGGTCGGACCTGTTACGTCTTCCGCTCAGCGCGGTGACCGACGTTGTGAGATCGCGCCCGCCTCGCCCACCCCCTCGCGGCATCGAGTTCGCACCTTCGCGCCGAGTTCGCACCGCGCACGGTGCGAACTCGGCGCGAAGGTGCGAACTCGGCGGGCACAGGGGCGGTCGGTGGGCGGGCACGCGGGAGGCGGTGGCTGCTGGGAGGGGCGTGGGCGCGGGGAGGACTCGCGGCCGTTGACACCCGTCAGGGCCTCCCGTACGCTGCGGAAAGCGCATTCCCACGTCTTCGAGGAGTCACATGGCCACCCGCACCCTCCGCATCGGCATGAACGGCATCACCGGCCGGATGGGGTACCGCCAGCACCTGGTCCGGTCGATCCTGCCGATCCGCGAGCAGGGCGGGGTGACGCTCGCCGACGGCACGAAGGTGCAGGTCGAGCCGGTGCTCGTGGGTCGCCGTCCGGACGCCGTGCGGGAGATCGCCGAGCGGCACGACGTCGAGCACTGGACCACCGACCTCGACGCCACGATCGCCGACCCGAGCATCGACGTCCTCTTCGACGCGTCGATGACCTCGCTGCGCGCGGGCACGCTCACCGCGGCCATGAAGGCCGGCAAGCACGTGTTCACCGAGAAGCCGACGGCGGAGACGCTCGCCGAGGCGATCGAGCTCGCGCGGCTGCGCGAGGAGACCGGCGTGACCGCCGGCGTCGTGCACGACAAGCTCTACCTGCCCGGTCTGGTCAAGCTCCGCCGTCTCGTCGACGAGGGCTTCTTCGGCCGCATCCTGTCGCTGCGCGGCGAGTTCGGCTACTGGGTGTTCGAGGGCGACGTGCAGGCCGCCCAGCGGCCGTCGTGGAACTACCGCAAGGAGGACGGCGGCGGCATGACGACCGACATGTTCTGCCACTGGAACTACGTCCTCGAGGGCATCCTCGGCCAGGTCCGCAGCGTCACGGCGAAGACGATCACCCACATCCCCACCCGCTGGGACGAGCAGGGCCGCGAGTACGCGGCGACCGCCGACGACGCCGCCTACGGCATCTTCGAGGTCGCCGGCCCGGACGGCGAGGAGATCGTCGCGCAGATCAACTCCTCGTGGGCGGTGCGCGTGTACCGCGACGAGCTGGTCGAGTTCCAGGTCGACGGCACCCACGGCTCGGCGGTGGCCGGGCTGCGCAAGTGCGTCGCCCAGCACCGCTCGCACACGCCCAAGCCGGTGTGGAACCCGGACCTGCCGGTCACCGAGCCGTTCCGCGACCAGTGGATGGAGGTCCCCGCGAACGCCGACCTCGACAACGGCTTCAAGCTGCAGTGGGAGGAGTTCATCCGCGACGTCGTCGCCGGGCGCGCGCACCGCTACGACCTGCTGTCGGCCGCACGCGGCGTGCAGCTGGCCGAGGCCGGGCTGCGCTCCTCCGCCGAGGGCCGCCGCGTCGAGCTGGAGCCGATCACGCTGTGACCCGGCTGGCGCTCAACACCGCGACCGCCAAGCGCGCCACGCTGGCCGAGGCCGTCGAGGCGGCCGCCCGCGCGGGCCTGCCCGCGGTCGGGCCGTGGCGCGACAGGGTCGCCGAGGTCGGCACCGAGGCCGCCGCGAGGATCATCCGTGACGCCGGGCTGCAGGTCTCGAGCCTGTGCCGCGGCGGCTTCCTCACGGCGGCCGACGACGCGGGCCGCGAGGCCGCGCTCGCCGACAACCGCGCGGCGATCGTCGAGGCCGCGACCCTCGGCGCGAGCGAGCTGGTGCTCGTCGTCGGCGGGCTGCCCGCCAACCCGGAGCCGGGCGCCGCGGCGCTGCCCGACGGCGACAAGGACATCGCGGCGGCGCGGCAGCGCGTCGTCGACCGCGTGGGCGAGCTGGTGCCGTTCGCCGCCGAGCACGGCGTGCGTCTGGTGCTGGAGCCGCTGCACCCGATGTTCGCGGCCGACCGCGCGGTGCTGTCGACGCTGGGCCAGTGCCTCGATGTCGCCGCCCCGTTCGACAGCAGCGAGGTCGGCGTGCTCGTCGACACCTACCACGTGTGGTGGGACCCGCAGCTGGAGCAGCAGATCGCCCGCGCGGGCCGCGAGGGCCGGCTCGCGCTCTACCAGGTGTGCGACTGGCTGCTGCCGCTCGCGGCCGACCCGCTGCTCTCGCGCGGCTTCATGGGCGACGGCTACGTCGACTTCCCCACGATCACCCGCTGGGTCGCCGAGGCCGGGTACACCGGCGCCGTCGAGGTCGAGATCTTCAACGCCGACGTGTGGGCCATGCCGACCGACGAGATCGTGGCCACCATGACCGAGCGCTACGACCGCCTCGTCGCGCCGTACCTCTGACGCCCCCCCGGGCTGACCCGCGGCTCCGCCCTGGTGCGGCGGCCCGCCACGCGGCACAATGACGCATGGCACGCGGCGCCGTCGCGGGGGCCGGGCTCGTCGAGGAGTTCGAGCTCGGTGCGAGCGAGCCCGCCCCGGGACCACGGCCGCACCCGCCCGAGCGCGGCTGGCTCTGGGTCGTCGCCGCCGCGGTGCTCGTCGCGCTCGGCGCGCTGTCCGCGCCGCCGCCGAGCCCGACCGACGGCCTCAACCTCGTCGCGTCGCTGGCCGCGCCGCCCGCGCTGGCGTGGGAGGCGCCCGTGACGATCACGGAGCGGCCGAGCCCGCGGCTGGAGGCGGAGCTCGTGGGCGACTCCGTCGCCGTCACGACCGACGCCGGGGTGACGGGGTTCGACGCCGCCACCGGGGCGCTGCGCTGGGAGGTGCTGCTCGACCGGCCCCGCTGCACCTACCAGGAGCAGGTGGTGTGCGTGACGGGCCGGGGCTGGTCGGCCGAGGTCGTCACCCTCGACCCGCGCAGCGGCGCGGTCGACGTGGTCGCGCTGCCCAGCGCGGCGTGGGCGCTGCGCCTCGACGGCGACGTCCTCGCGCTGCTCTACTCCCGGCGCACCCAGACTGTGGTGCGGATGTCCGGCGACGACGTCGTGTGGGCCACCGAGGTGCCCTACCAGCCGGGGATCGGCGGCGCGGCGCGCGGCTACCCGTTCGCGCGGATCGACGACCGCCTCTACGTCGGGACCGCCGGGCCCGCCGTGCTCGACGTCGCCACCGGGATCACGCTCGCGCGCCCGCTGCAGCTGCGCTACGACGAGGCCGGCATCTTCGGCCTCGGCTTCAACGAGACCTGGTGGCACCTCTGGTCGGGCGAGCAGGTCACCCTCGCGGAGGGGGCCGCTCGGCTCGCGGTCGACGACGACCTCGACGCCCGCACCTCGGTGCTCGTCTCCCACGCCACCGGCATCACCGTGCTGCGCGACGGCCCGGCCGAGCCGCACTGGGCGGGCGCGGGCGGTGAGAGCCCGCTGGCGCGGCTCGACGGCGTGCTCGTCACCGCCACCCCGTACCAGGCGAGCACCCACGGGATCGACCTCGCCACCGGGGCGCAGCTGTGGGAGAGCGAGCTCATGAGCTGCCCGTGCCTGGGCTCGGGCGGCACGCTCCTGGTCAGCTCCTCCACGACCGTGCCGGCCGGGCTCACCGCGATCGACGTGCACACCGGCCGGCCGCAGTGGCAGCTCGCGTTCCCGCCCGCCACGCACGTCGTCGACCTGGTCCCGGGCGGCGTCGTCGTCGCCGGCACCGACCGGGTGCTGCTGTACCGCTGGTGACGGCGGGCCGTCAGGCCCCGCGCGCCAGCCACACCGGCGTCGGCACGCGTACCTGCCCGCGCGGCCCGACGACGAGGTCGGCGTCGTGCGCGGCGATCAGCAGGTCATCGTTCATGAGCAGCAGGTGCTGCGGCCAGACGCCGGCCGCGTCGATCTCGCCCAGCCAGGTGAGCCGGGCCGTCTCGCCGTCCACCACGAGCTGCCCGATGGTGCCGGCACCTCGGTTCGCGACGTGGACGCGACCGTCGGGTGCGACGACGATCTCGCCCGGGTGGGTCAGCCGCTCACCGCCGTCACGCGCGGAGGCCAGAGACCTCGAGCTCGCCTGCGCGACCTGCCAGCCGGCGTCGCCGGCGAGGACATCGGCCAGCGGGGCCGCGAGCACCTCGTCGGACAGCTCGGCACTGACGACCACCGCACCGCCGTGCCGCGCGAGGTGCCGCGGGCCGGAGCCCGCCGGTGTGGCGCAGCTGCCGACCTCCTCGAGGCGCTCGTCGCGCCACGCGAACCGACGGATCCGGTCGCAGCCGAGGTCGGACACCAGCACCGTGCTCTCGTCGACGACGAGCGCGAAGTGAGGGTGCGCGGCCTCCTGCCGGTCGACCACGACCCCGGCGCCCGGGTCCCCGAGCACGAGACGCTGCACGACCCGCGGCTCGGGGTCGAGGGCGAGCACGAGCACCGACCCCTCGAGGTGGTAGTTGACGACGACGACGTGCCGGCCGCCAGGGAGCACCGCCGCATGACAGGGCTCGCCGCCCTGGGTGGCGACCTCGGCGGTGACGGCGTACCCGGCCGCAGTCCGGGCGAGCAGCCGGAGGCGGCCCTCCTCGGCGCCGCCGAGCGTGAGCACGCGACCGTCGGGCAGCGGCAGCGCGAACGCGGTGTCGGGCGCCTGCACCACCATCTCGGCGGTCGCCCCGGAACCGTCCCAGCGCCACAGCCCGCCCTCGGGCGACCGGGACACGATCAGGACGCTCATGACTGCGCCGTGATGTCGTGCATCATCACGGCGTTGCCCGCCAGCAGGCCGCCGTCGACCACCAGCGTCGTGCCCGTGATCCAGGAGGCCTCCTCCGAGCACAGGAACAGGGCGGCGTTCGCGACGTCGTCGGGCCGGCCCAGCCGACCGAGCGGGTACCAGCGCGTGGCGGTGTCGAGCACGTGCGGGTCGCGGGCCAGCCGCTCGTCCCAGATCGGGGTGACGATCGTGCCCGGCGCGATCGCGTTGGCGCGCAGGCCCTGCGACCCGTAGCTGACGGCGAGCCCGCGCGTGAGCGCCATCAGCCCCGCCTTGGCCGCCGAGTACGCATCGTTGCCGAGGTGCGTCAGCCCGTTGACGCTGGCGATGCTCAGCACGACTCCGCGCGCCGCCAGCAGGTCGGGCAGCGCCTCCTGCACGAGCCGGTACGGCCCCGACAGGTCGACCGCGAGGTCGCGCTCCCACTCCTCGTCGCTGACGGCCTCGAAGGGCACGTCCGCGCAGGTCGCGGCGTTGTTGACGACGACGTCGAGCCGGTCCCAGCGCTCCCGGACCACCGCGAGCGCGTCCTTGACCTGCTCGCGCGAGCTCACGTCGGCACCGATGGCGACGGCGTCCGGGAGCGCCTGCGCGACCGCGCGTGCGCGCTCCTCGTCGACGTCCAGAACCGCGAGCCGAGCACCCTCGCCCGCGAACCGCTCGGCGAGCCGGGCCCCGATCCCCGACCCGGCGCCCGTGACCAGCACGACCCGCCCCTCGAACCGTCGCCCCACGCCTCGTCCCTCCGTCGGTGCGGCGGCGTCCCACCCGCTCGCAGGCCGCCTGTCACTGGATGATACGGTCTTCCGCACAACGACAGACACCGGGCACGGCCGTGCGGAGGGATGGACGCGGATGCTCACGTCGAGGAGTCCCCGGTCGAGTCGCACGCCGCACCGCTCTCCCGCAGCGCCGAGGAGCACGCGTGAGCGGTGACCGGGCTCGCGCCGGCTTCCAGGCGGTCGAGCGACTGGTCGCCGTCGTCGACGGCGTCCGGGCGACGCAGCCGGCCTCCCTGGCGCAGGTCGCCCGGGCAGCGGGCCTGACGGAGCCCACCACCCTGCGCTACCTCACGGCGCTGCGTGACCACCGCGTCGTCCGGCGCGACCCCGCGACCGGTCTGTACGGCCTCGGCGTGCGCCTCCAGGAGTGGGGTGCCGCGGCCGCGGGTGCCTACGACCCGGTCGAGGCCGCCGCCCCGCTGCTCGAGGGCCTCGTCGAGGAGCACGGCGAGACCGCCGAGCTGGTCGGCGTCGAGGCTGGTGATCGCCTCGTCGTGCTCGACGCGCGGCAGGGCACGCACGGCATCAGCAGGGCGGTCCGGGTGGGCGACGAGGAGCCGTGGCACACCACGGCGGTCGGCAAGTCGCTGCTCGCGGCGCTGCCGCCCGAGCGCGCCGAGCGGCTGCTGCGCTCCCTCGACCTGTCCGCGCTGACCGAGCGCTCCCTCACCGAGCCGGCAGCCGTGCGACGCGACCTCGAGACGACGCGGCGACGTGGGTTCGCCCTCGACGACGAGGAGAGCGAGCTCGGGCTGCGCTGCGTGGGCGTCGCCGTCCGGGACGGTGCCGGCCACCCCACCTACGCGATCTCGGTCTCCGGCCCCAGCTACCGCGTGACCGAGGACCGCATCGACGGCATCGCCCGCTCGCTGCGGCGCGCCGCCGACGAGCTCGAGAGCGCCTGGGGCCTCTCGCCCTCCACCCACCCGTCCGACCCGGAGCCGCACGCATGAGCCGCACCCCTGACGCCCTCGACCTCTCGGCCTTCGCGGCGCTGCCTCCGGATCCGCTCGGCAAGATCCTCGGCGACGGCTTCGACGGGATCCCGCGCGGGGAGCTCGCGCGCACGACACCACCGGTGGCGGAGCTCGCGACGCCGTACCTCACGATCGACGCCGACGCGGTGGAGCACAACGTCACCGCGCTGCAGCGCTGGTGCGACGAGCGGGGCTACCTGCTGGCGCCGCACGGCAAGACGACGATGGCCCCCCAGCTGTGGTCGCGCCAGCTGGCCGCGGGCGCCTGGGGCATCACGGTGGCGACGCTCGCGCAGATCCGGGTCGCGCTCGCGTGCGGGGTCCGGCGGGTGCTGCTCGCGAACCCCCTGGCGACGCCGGCGGCCGCCGCGCGCGTGCGTGCCCTGCTCGCTGACCGCCCAGGGCACGAGGTGGTGTCGTGGGTCGACGGCGTCGCCGCGGTCGAGGCGCTCGGCGACACCGAGGGCCCCGAGCTCCCCGTGCTGCTCGACGTCGGCCGTCCCGGCGGCCGGACCGGCGTGCGCGACCTCGACGAGGCGCGCGCCGTCGTCGAGAAGGTGCTCGCGACGCCCGGCGTGCGACTCGCCGGGACCGCCGCGTACGAGGGTGCGATCGGCGGGACCCCTGGCCGCGCCGACATCGCCGCGTTCGCCGCCCATGTGCTGGCGGTGCACCGCGACGTCGTGCTGCCCCGCACGGGTGCCACCGCGCTGCTGAGCATCGGCGGCAGCGACCGGCTGGGCGAGGTGGCCGACGGGCTCGCCGGACTGTCCGCCGACGACGGGCGTGTCGTCGTCCGGTCGGGTGTGAGCATCACGCACGACGACGGCCACTACCGCCACGAGCAGGAGACCGCGCCCGGCCCGGTGCCGCGGTTCCGTGCGGCGCTGCGTCTGGTCGCCACGGTGATCTCCGTGCACGACGGCGGCACGGCGCTGCTCGACTGCGGGCGTCGTGACGTCGGCCAGGACGCGGGCCTGCCGACCCCGTTCGAGCTGTGGCGCGGTGACGATGTCGTCGGCACAGCCACCGCGGACGCAGCGGTGGTCCGGATGAACGACCAGCACGGCTTCCTCGCCGCCGGGTCGTTCGCCGCAGTTCCCGAGGTCGGCGACCGTGTGGTCCTCGGCATCTCGCACCCGTGCACCACGTTCGACAAGTGGCGCGACATCGTCGAGGTGGCCGGCCCGCTCGCACCCGGGTCGGTCGCCGTCGGGCTCGTACGCACGTGCTTCTGACCGCTCCGCCTCCTCCCGAGCCCCTGTCGCGCGCGGCGTCGCGGGCGCAGAATGGAGCATGGTCGAGGTCGACGAGTTCGATCTCACGACGGCGTCGGTCGAGCCCCGTGGGTCGGCGACGCACGCGCCGCGACCGTCGCACGACGCCTGGACCTGGGTGGGCGTCGGGATCTCGCTCGTGCTCGTCGCGCTGCTCGCGACGCCTCGACCGCTCCCGCCGCTGAGCACCGGGGTGCTGCAGGGCGACCTGCGCCGGCCGCCCGAGGAGGTCTGGTCGGTGGCGCTGCCGGCCTCCCTCGCCGACGACGTCGCCAGGTGGCAGGGCGGCCCGGCGTTCACCGGGACGCTGCGGGTGAGCACGGGCGAGCCCCGGGTGGTCGTCGCCGCCGGGCTGGTCGGCGTGGCGGGCCTCGACGCCGCGACCGGTGCGCTGCTGTGGGAGCACGAGATCAGCGGCACGTTCTGCGAGGTCACGACCGCGGTCACCTGTGTGCACGCGGTGGGCAAGTGGCGTGCGTCGGTGTCGCTGGTCGACGTCGTCACCGGTGAGCGCACCGTGCTCGAGGTGCCCGGGGCAGGTCACGCGGTCGCCGTCGACCGGCCGGGCGGCGAGGAGCTGGTCGCGGCCGCCGGCACCGCGGCCGTCCTGGGCGCCGACGGGTCGGGCACCTGGGTGACCGTCCTCGACGCCCGTGGCGGCGAGCGGTGGCGCACGCTGCTGCCCGGCCGGCTCGGCACCGACACGCTGCTGAGCGCGGGCGACTCGCTCTACCTCGGAGGCACCGCGCCGGCCGTCCTCGACGTCGGCACGGGCGCGGTCGTCGCGCGGCCGGCCCGCGTGCAGCCGGGCGCGGAGGGCGCCGTCGAGGTCGTCGACGGCGAGGGTGCCGCGACGGTCGTGCTGCCGGACGGCGAACGGCTGCGCCCGGGCGAGGACGTCGCCGCCGTGCGTGTGACGCACGCCGAGGGCGGGCGGCTGCCGGGCGCGCCCTGGCCGCTGGTGCTCGGCGACGACGGCCACGGGACCGGTACCGCGGCGGTGGACGTCGCCACCGGCGAGGTGCTCTGGACCGTCCCGGCGACGATGTCGGCGAGCACCGTCGTCGACGGCGACCTCGTCGGGGTGACCGACGGCCGGCTCGTGCGGTGGAGCTGGTGAGGAACCCGCCGCACGGCGGCAGGACGACCGCCAGGACCGCCGTCGAGGAGTTCGACGTCGCGGACCCGTCGCCCGACGCGACGGAGCCGTCCTTTCGTGGCCGTCGAGCGCGCCGCCCGACGGGCTGGGTGGCGCTCGCGGTCGCGCTCGTGCTCGTGGGCGCCGTCGTCGCGCCGCCCGGTGGCGTCTCGCTGGGCGCGGTCCCACGGGACAAGGTCGGGGTGCTCGCGCTGGACCTCGCGGCACCGCCGGTCGAGCGGTGGCGCGTCGACCTCGACCGGCAGGGCGGCTCCCGGCAGGTCGTGCTGCTGGGCTCCACGCTCGTGACGGTCGGTGACGGCGTCCAGGGCCTCGACCCCACGACCGGTGCGACCCGGTGGCGGCTCGAGACCGGCCCCGGACCGTGCACGGTGCAGCAGGCGGTGGTGTGCGTCGACCAGCCGGGTGCGGACACCGCGGAGGTCGCGCGCGTCGGGCCCGACGGCGCGACGACACGGACGCAGGTCCCCGGCGCGGTGCAGGCCGCGGCGGTCGAGGACGACGTCGTCGTGCTGGCCGTCGACGACGACGGCGTCGTGGCGCGTCGCGTGGCACCCGACGGCGGCACCGTCTGGACCACGGCGCTCGCCGTCGGGGCTGCCGACCGGGAGGACTGGGTGTGGGCTTCGATGGCCGTGCTCGGCGACGTCCTCCACCTCGCCGCCGGCGAGTCCGTCGCGCTCGACCTCCGGGACGGCACCGAGGTGGCCACCGACGTGCTCTGGACGCTCGTGACCGGGGCGGGCCGGGTCGTCGTCTCCCAGGGTGAGGACGGCGTCCTCGACGCCAGCCTGGTCGACGCCGACGGCGTCACGCGCGTCGAGCATCTGGCGGCCCTGGTGGACGACGACCCCACGAGCGTGCTCGGCGTCAGGCACGGGGACGGCGTCAGCGTCACGAGCGACGGCACCGTGCTGTGGCAGGAGCCGTCCCGCAGCGCCGTCGCCCGCCTCGCCGGCGTGCTGGTGCTCGCCGAGCAGGCGGGCGCGGTACCCCGGCTCGTCGGGCACGACCCCGAGACGGGCCGCGCCCTGTGGGACGTGCGGGCTCCCGCGACACCGGTGGTCGCCGGCGGCAGCACGCTCGTCGTCCAGGACTGGGTCGACGGCGCGCTGCACGGCATCGACGTCCTCACCGGTGAGGAGCTGTGGGTGCACGGCTCGCGGGTGTCGGTCGACTCCGTCGCCGTGCTGCCGGACGGGATCGTGCTCTACGACGACGCGGGCCTCGTCCGGCTGTCCTGGTAACGCACCACCCACCCTCGGCGGGGGCAGCCCCGGATCTGCGGCGGCCGGCGGTGCTGGCCGCGCGCGACGTGACCGGGTAGGAAGGAGGCATGGTCGACGTCGACGAGTTCGAGCTCGCGCCCGACCGCGACCTTGCTCCCACCCCGCCCCCGGGCTCGCGACGCCGCGCCCACGCCTGGCCGTGGGTGACGACCGCAGCCGCGCTCGTCCTCGTCGGTTCCGTCTGTGCGGAGCCGGTGCTGCTGACGGGGCCGCCCGGGCTGGTGGTCGGCGTGTCCGACGTGCCGGCCGCGGCCGAGCCCGCGATGGTCTGGACCACCGAGCTCGACTCCCCGGCACCGATGGGGCTGATCGGCTCGACCGTCGTCGTCGGGCTGGCCACCGCGACCTCGCCGAGCTCCCAGCACGTGCTCGGGCTCGACCTCGAGACCGGCGCCGAGCGCTGGCGGCACCCGGACCCCCACCAGCGGTGCCACCCGACCACGGTGGTGACCTGTGTCGTCGACCCGGGGAGCCCCGACGCCCAGGTCGTGACGATCGACGCGGCGACCGGCGAGGTCACCGAGAGAGCGCACCCCGGCGCCGTCGGCGCGGTCGCCACGGACGACGGCCTCGTCGTGGTCGAGACGACCGGGTCCGTCCCCGAGGACGTCGTGCTCGTCGAGCCCGACGGCGCCGAGCGCTGGCGCGTGCAGGCCGACGCCGCCGACGAGTCGGACCCGCCGTGGGCACCGCTGTCCCTCGGCGAGGGCACCGTGCGGCTCGGGTTCGAAGGTGTCGGGCTCGACCTGAGCAGCGGCGAGGCCAGGGACGCGTCCTCCTCGGTCATCGGTGGCGCCATGGTCGAGATGGTCGACGACCGCGTCGTCATCCATGTCGACGGCCGGTCCGCGACGCTGGAGCCGGACGAGCTCCCGCTGATGATCGACGACTCCGTCGGGGCCGGAGCGGCGCTGGTCCAGCGCCCCGACGGCGGTCTCTCGGCGCAGGTGCGCGGCACCGGCGAGCAGCTGTGGCAGCTGGACGGCAGCTGCTTCCCGCAGGTGCGCCTGCGCGGGCGGGTCGTCGTCGGTTGCTGGTCGCCCGACGGCGCCGAGACGGTCGGCATCGACGAGGTCAGCGGCGACGCCGTGTGGCGAGTCGACTCCGTCTACTGGGTGGTCGCCGCGACAGGGGACACACTGGTGGTCGTCGACGACGCGTCGGGTGTGCTCGGCGTCGACCCGACGAGCGGCGACGTCCGATGGGCCGTCGAGACGCAGGGCCCCGCCTTCACGGCGACGCTCGACGACGCCGGCGGGCTGCTCGTCAGCGACGAGTCGGGTCTGACCCGGCTCGTGTGGGACTGATCCGAGCCCGTCCGTCGTCGGCCCTCAGCGGCCGACCCTGGCCGCTCGCCGGCGTGACCGGGTAGGAAGGACGCATGGTCGACGTCGACGAGTTCGAGCTCGCGGCCGACCGCGGGACGGCCCGGCGGCGACGGCGGCGTGGTCGTGCCCGCGCGCTGCCGTGGGTCGCGGCTGCGACGGGGCTCGTGCTGATCGGCGCGGCCACCGCCGAGCCCGTGCCGGAGCTGGCGTCCGACGGGCCCGAGATCATGCTCGGGGTGGTCGGCACCTCGCTCGCCGCGGCGCCTCGCCCCGCGTGGGTCGTGGACCTCGCCTACGCCGTGCCGCGAGGTCACGAGGGCACGTCGCTCGTCGTCACCCTGGAGGGCGAGCCCGCCCGATACGTCACCGGGCTGGACCTCGCCTCCGGCGCCGAACGATGGCGCTTCGCGGACCCGGACCGCACCTGCCACGGGGTCTCGCCCGTCGTCTGCGTCGAGGCCCCGGGCGAGGACGACGCCCAGGTGGTGACGATCGACCCGAGCACGGGTGACGTCGAGCGACGCGAGCACCCGGCCGCGGTCGCAGCGACCGCCGCCGGCGCCGACCTGGTGGTGGTCGAGCGGCACGGGCCCGGTCTCGACGACGTCGTGCGGCTCGCCGCCGACGGCGGCGAGCGCTGGCGCGTCCAGGCCAGCGCCGCCGACGACTCGGAGCCGCCTCTCGCCTCCGTCGCGGTCGTCGACGACCGGGTCCTGATCCCGCTCTCGGGCACCCGCCTGGACCTCGCGACGGGTGAGCCGGTCGGCACGGGGTCGCTCGTCGTCGGCGAGCAGATGTGGGCCGAGCTCGTCGAGGGCCGGATGGTCGTGCACGTCGGCGAGGGGTCCGCGACGCTCGCGCAGGACGAGGTGCTGCTCTCGATCGACGACTCGCTGGGCGCAGGCCTGGTGCTGGGCCAGCACCCCGACGGCGGCGCCGTCGCCCGGCTCCGCTCGACCGGTGAGGAGGTGTGGCGCCGCGAGGGCTGCTCGCCGGACGTGCGTCTGCAGCACCGGGTGGTCCTCGCCTGCTGGCCGCCGGACGGGGACGGCGTCGGCCTGGTCGCCGTCGAGGAGGCGACCGGTGCGGAGGTCTGGCACCTGGAGGGCACGTACCGTCCGGTCACCGCCTCGCGCGACACGCTCGTGCTCGCCGGCTACGGCGGCGAGGGCGTCCTCGCGGTCGACCCGCGCACGGGCGACGTGCGCTGGCGCGTCCCGAGCGAGACCGGTGTCTTCGTCGTGGTCGCCGACGGCGCGGGTGGGCTGGTGGTCAGCGACGGCACCTCGACGACGCGGCTGGTCTGGGACTGAACGCCCTCAGCGCACGTTCCCGTGCTCGCGGAACTCGCGCCACACGTTCTCGAAGAAGTCGTCGTCGGCGGGGATCGGCCGCACCGGCCGCCAGCGGAACAGCGGCAGCCCGGCCGGGTCGCCCTGGTCGCGCTCGACCGGCGCGTGCCACTCCTCGCCCGGCAGGTCGCCGTCGGTGACGTAGGCCGCCTCCTGCACCTCGCCGTCGAGCGCGCCGCCGTCGAGCCGGAACCGGAACAGCTCCGGCAGGTCGAGCGGCTCCTGCGCGCGGTCGCCGTAGCCGACCCGCGGCAGCTCGCCGTCGGGGTCGGTGTAGAGCACCGAGCCGCGCGAGCGGCCGCCGTGCTCGACGTAGTCCTTCATCGCGCTCAGGTAGACGTAGGCGGTGACGAGGATGTCGCGCACGAGGAAGGTGCGGTTGATCGAACGGCGCGAGGAGGCGTCGGCGCTCACGAGGTCGTCGTAGCGCGAGAGCCAGTCGTGGACCTGCGCCAGCGCCTCGTCGATCGAGGCGGCGCTGCGCACCGGCCCGGCCTTGGCGCTCATGAGCACCTGCACCTCGCGCAGCAGCTCGCCGGTGTTGTCCGGGGTGCCCGACGCCGCCCGCTCGGTCGCCCGCGCGACCAGCCCGACGGCGTCGCTCACCACCGGCTCCGCCGCGGCCGCGAACGCGGCCTCGTCGATCGGGTCCTCGGTGCGGACCGCCGAGACGTAGCGCGCCGCCCGGGTCGCGCCGACCTGACCGGAGTTGAGCGCGGCACCACCGGGCCGGTAGACGCCGTGCGCACCGCCGGCCTCGCCCACCGGGAAGAACCCGGGCACGTTCGACTGCCACCACGCGTCGACGAGCAGCCCGCCGTTGTTGTGCTGGGCGCACACGTCGACCTCGAGCATCTCCTTCTCGAGGTCCACGTAGGGGTTCTTGCCCAGGTAGAACTGGTAGGCGGGCTCGTTCATGCGGCGCAGCCGCTCGATGGGGGTGCCGAACAGCACGCCGGCCCGCTCCAGGTACTCGTACGCCTCCGGGGCGAGCGCGCTCGGGTCGAACGTCTCCTGCACCGGGTTGGAGCGGAAGTCGAGGAACACCCGGCGCCCGCGCAGCACGGTCTCGCGGTACACGAGCAGGTCGATGAGGCTCGAGCCGTCGCGCGCCTTCCGGATGTCGAAGGGCCACTGGTAACCCTTGAGGAACACCAGCGTCATGAGGCGGCCGTAGTCCTCGATGACCTCGGTGAGGAACTCGCGCTCGTCGTTGCCGTCGGCGTCGGTGGAGACGAACCGCGGGATCACCTGCATGTAGGTGCCCGAGACGTTCCAGCGCGGCTTGATCGAGGCGAGCCCGAACTGCCACTCGGTGAGGTTCTTGCCGTGCACGCCCGCGCGGTACGCCGCGCCGCTCGCACCCCACTGGCCGTTGGGGAACACCCGGGTCGCGTAGATGCCGGCGGGGCCACCGGTCGCGTAGACGACGTTGGTGCACCGGAACAGCAGGTACGGGCTGCGGCCGGAGCCGGGCTTGACGTCGGTGCGGAACACCAGCAGGCCGGCGATCTGGCCGTCCGCGCCCCGGATGAGGTCGACCACACGGCACTCGTCGTACACAGGAGTTCCGTTGCGCGCGACCTTCTTCTCGAGCTGGGCGACCATCGAGCGCGACGTGTAGGGGCCGACCGACGTCGCCCGGCGGCGCGGGTCGTGGTCGGTCTTGTACCCGATGAACTCGCCGTAGCGGTTCTGCGGGAACGGGACGCCGAGGTCGCACAGCCGCAGGAAGCCGCGCGCGGACAGCGCGGCCTCGGCGAGCGCGTTGTCGCCGTCCATCGCGCCACCGGAGAACAGCGTCTGCGCCATCTCGTGGACCGAGTCGCCGTCGCCGCCCGACAGCGTGAGCTTGTAGTAGGTCTGCTTGTCGCTGCCCGCGTTGCGCGAGGAGCCGGCGTTGATCTTGTCGGCGACCATGACGACGTCGGTCTGGCCGAACTCCCAGAGCCGGTCCGCGGCGCAGTAGCCGGCGGACCCGGTGCCGACGACGACCGTGTTCGCCACCACGACCGGGATGTCGTGGCCGGCGAGCCGCACGGTGGGCGCGGCGTCGGGGTCGCCGAGCACGACGGTGTCGGCGGACTCCAGGTGGGCGGGCTCCAGCCCGGGGTTGGTGTCGTGGTCGAGCGGCGTGGTCACGGTGGCGGGTCTCCCTCGGTGCGGTCGCGGGTGGCGGGCGCGGCCGGCGCTAGAGCGTCGGGATCTGCATGCCGCCGCCGACGGTGATGACGTCGCCGGTCGAGTAGGGCATCCGCTTCGCGGCGAGCTGGACGACGGCGCCCGCGACGTCGGCCGGGGTGCCCCACCGCGCGATCGGGGCGAGCCCGTTGGCGAACTGCTCGTCGTACCTCGCCTGCACACCGGCCGTCATGTCGGTCGCGATGACGCCGGGGCGGACCTCGTAGACGAGGATGCCCTCGGGCGCGAGCCGCACCGCCCACAGCTGCGTCGCCATCCCGACGCCGGCCTTGGAGATGCAGTACTCGCCGCGGTTGGTGCTCACGGTCGTCGCCGAGACCGACGAGACGTTGAGGATCGTGCCGACGGGCTCCGCGGGAAGACCGTCGACCGGGCCGCGCAGCTCGATCATCGCGTTCGCGACCCGCTGGGTGAGGAAGTACGGGCCGCGCAGGTTGATGCCGAGCACGCGGTCGAAGCTCTCCGGCTCGGCCTCCAGGATGTCGGCGCGCACGCTCGGTGCGACCCCGGCGTTGTTGACCAGCAGGTCGATCCGGCCCCACCGCTGCAGCGCGGCGTCGACGTAGCGCGCGTGGTCGTCGAGCTCGGCGACCGAGCCGCGGACGTAGATGACGTCGCCCTGCTCGCGCAGCCGCGCGATCAGCTCGGTCGGCTCCTCGCGGGTGGCGAGGATCGCGACGGCGTACCCCTCGGCGAGCAACGCCTCGGTGATGCCGAGACCGATGCCTCGGTTGCCCCCGGTGACGAGCGCGACGGGTTGCTGGCTGGGCACGATGGAGCTCCTGGGACGACGGACGGGACCGCCCTCAGTCTGCCCCAGCGCGCCCGGAACGGCAAGCGCTTTCCGCGTCGATGCTCGCGCGACGTGCGCCCCCGGCCTCAGAGCTGCGTGAGCACCCGTTCGCGCTGGAACCGGCCGACCGCGAACCGGAACAGCACGACGTCGAGGACGACGATGACGCCGGCGGCGACCAGCGCGACCGGCACGTCGAGGAGCGCGACCCCGGCCGCCTGGCCGACGACGAGGCCGACCACGGGGAGCACGACCAGCACCGCGACGCCCTGCGCACCCTGGACGGTCGTGGCGCGACCGGAGACCGCGACGACCAGGCTGGTGCCGAGGAACGCGATCGCGGGCACCACCAGGAGCATGATCACGGCCCACGTCCAGGTCGGGAAGTACAGCCGACCGAGCAGCGGCCAGCCGAGCACGTTGACGAGCACGGTGTAGACCAGGAACGACAGCCACGTGATCGCGACCGCCGGCAGGACGGAGCCGAGGATCTTCGCGAGCACGAGCTCGCGGTCGGTCAGCGGGGTGTACAGCAGCCCCTCGATCGTGCGCCGCTCCTTCTCTCCCACCACGCTGGAGCTCGCGGTGACCGACGCGACCATCACCGGGATGAGCAGGAAGAACGGCGCCAGCAGGAACACGACGACGACGTAGACGAGCTGCTGCACCTCGTCGAGCCCCTCCGGCAGCAGCCCGGCCGGGATGACGTCGAGCAGCGGGCGCACGTCGTCGGCGCTCTCGACGAACCCCGGCTGCCGGGCGAGCAGCAGCACCACGGTGGGGAGCACGACGACGAACACCGCCGGCACCACGAGCAGCGCGGCGAGCGACTGCGGGCTGCGCACGACCTCCAGCCAGTCCTTGCGCATCACCGTGCGCACCCGGTCGCGGTCGATCATCGCGCCACCTCCGTCGTGTCCTCGCGCGCCTGGCCGGCGTCGATCGTGGCGAAGTACAGGTCCTGCACGGTCCGCTGCGTCGGCACCACGGCGGCGACGTCGACGCCCGCACGCACCAGGGCGGCGACGACCGCGCTCGGCTGCCCACCCGCCGGCAGCGTCAGCCGCAGCCGGCCGCCCGTCCGCTCGGGCGTCGTGCCGGTCTCGCCGGCGACGACCGCGGCCGCCCGCTCGCCCTCGGAGACGACGTCGATCGTCAGCTCCGGCTGCGGCCACCGCTGCGCGATCAGCGCCGCCACCGGCCCGCTGACGGCCATGCGACCGCCGGCGATGATGCCGACGTCGTCGCACAGGGTCTCCAGCCCGTAGAGCTGATGGGTGCAGATGACCACGGTGGTGCCGGAGGTGCGCATCATCTCGCGCACGTGGTCGAGGAGCTCGACGGCGGCCTCCGGGTCCAGCCCTGCGGTCGGCTCGTCGAGGTAGAGCAGCGCGGGGTCGTGGAGGATCGCGCGACCCACCGAGAGCTTCTGCCGCATGCCCTTGCTGAGCTCGCCGACCAGCGAGCGGGTCCGGTCGGTCAGCCGCAGCAGGTCGAGGACGTCGTCGATGCGCCGGTCCAGCGCCGCGCCGCGCAGGCCGTACAGCCGGCCCCACGTGCGCAGGTTCTCGGCCACCGAGAGCGACTCGTAGAGGTTGGTGTCGGTCTGCACGCCGACGCGGGCCCGCAGCCGGTCCGCCGACGCCGGCGTCAGCGGCTCCCCGAACAGCGTCACGCTGCCGGAGGTCGGCGGCAGCAGCCCGTTGAGGAGGCGGACGGTGGTCGTCTTCCCGGCGCCGTTCGGGCCGAGCAGCCCGAAGGCGTGGCCGGCCGTGATCGCGAGGTCGAGGTCGGCGACGGCGACGCGGTCGCCGAAGCGCCTGGTCAGCCCTGAGGCGCTGACGACGGGGTCCGTCGAGCGCGCGGGTGCGGTGGTCACGCGCGTCAATGTAGGGCCTGCACGCACCCGGTCGACGTCACGGCACGGGCAGCTCCAGCCGGGCCGACAGCCCGCCCAGCGAGGAGTCGTGCAGGGTCACGTCGCCGCCCTGCTCGCGGGCGAGCTCCCGGGCGATCGCCAGCCCCAGCCCGGAGCCGCCGGCGTCGCGCTCGCGTGCCTCCTCCAGACGCACGAACCGGGCGAACACCCGCTCCCGCTCGGCCTCGGGGACGCCGTGGCCGTCGTCCTCGACGGCGACCTCGCCCGGTGCGACGGTCACCCGCACCCGGGTGCGGGCGTGCCGCCGGGCGTTGGCGACCAGGTTGCGCAGCACGCGCTCGACGGCGGCCGCGTCGCCGGTCGCGCCACCCTCGCCGACGACCTCGACGGCGACCGCTCGGGCCGGCGCCTCCGCCGTCTCGGCGGCGACGCGCGCGGCGACGGCGGCGAGGTCGAGCGGCTCCGCCCGCAGCGGCCGGCTGCCGACGCGTGCGAGCAGCAGCAGGTCCTCCACGAGCGCGGAGATGCGGGCGACGTCGGCGCCGAGGTCGGCGACCAGCTCGGTGCGCGGGTAGACCTCGGGGTGCCGCGCGGCGACCTCGAGCGCCGTGCGCAGCGACGCCAGCGGCGAGCGCAGCTCGTGCGCGGCGTCCGCGACGAACGCCTGCTGCCGCTGCGCCGCGGCCCGCGCGCTGCTGGCGGCGGCCCGCTCGGCCGACGCGGCGGCGTCCAGCCGGTCCAGCATCGTGTTGAGCGTGGTCGCGAGCGCCGCCAGCTCGCCGGTCGCGGGCACCGGCAGCGAGCCGGGCCCGCCGGAGTCGGCGACCTCCTCGGCCGCCGCGCGCAGGTCCTCGACGGGTCGCAGCGCGCGACCGAGGACGAGCCAGACGGCGAGCCCGAGCCCCAGCACGAGCACCGGCACCACGCCCGCGAGCAACCACCCGAGCGTGCGGGCGGTGGCGTGCACGTCGCCGAGCGAGGTGGCGGCGACGACCAGCAGCCCCCGGTCGCCCGCGACGTCGGCCAGCCGCGCCGGCACCTCGGCGGCGGGCACCGTCAGCATCGCCACCCGCGCCTGCCCCGCGTACGGGCTCGCCGCGGTGACGACCAGCGGGCGGGTGCCGTCGGCGGCCTCGCCACGCGCCGCCACCTCGGGCGTGACGACCGGCAGCGTCTGCGAGGCGGTGCCGGACGTCGCCACCACCCGCCCGGCGGGGTCGAGGATCTGCACGACCTCCCCTGGCGCGACGACCGGGAGGCTGTCGGGCAGCCGGTCGGTGCGCACGAGGTCGGCGACGGTGACCGCGCGCGAGACGACCGCCTCGTCGAGGGCGTCGACGCGCTGCGCGGTGACGACCTGCACGAGCAGCACCCCGCCGGCCGCGAGCGCCACCGCGAGCGCGCCGGCCGTCAGCAGCGTCAGCCGGCGGCGCAGCGTCCGCCGCCGCGGCGCGGTCACGACGGCTGGGCGGCGAGGCGGTACCCGGCGCCGCGGACGGTGACGATGAGGTCGCGCCCGAGCTTGCGGCGCAGGTAGCCGACGTACTGCTCGACGACGTTGACGTCGTCGCCGTCCCAGACGTGGTCGAGCAGCTCGAGCTTGCCGACCACCCGGTCGGGGTGCCGCATGAGGTACTCGAGCAGGGCGAACTCCCGCGTGGTCAGCTCGATCGGCTCGCCGCCGCGGGTCACCTCGTGGGTCGCCGGGTCGAGCGTGACCGGGCCGACGGTCACCGCCGCCGGGCGCGGCGCGGCCGGGCGTCGCGTGAGGGCCCGCAGCCGCGCCAGCAGCACCACGAACGAGAACGGCTTCGTGAGGTAGTCGTCGGCACCGACGTCGAGCCCGTCGGCGACGTCGTGGTCGCCGTCCTTCGCCGAGAGCAGCAGCACCGGCGTCCACACCCCGTCGCGACGCAGCTGCGTGACGACGTCGTAGCCGTTGCGGCCCGGCAGCATGATGTCGAGGACGATCGCGTCGTACTCGCCGAACCGCGCCATCTCCAGCCCGCTGACGCCGTCGTGGGCGAGGTCGACGGCGAACCCCTCGGCCTGCAGCCCGCGCGCGACCGACCGCGCGAGCGTGCGCTCGTCGTCGACCACGAGGATCCGCATGGGTCCAGCATCGCGCACGCCCGCCGCGCGCGGGCGGACGCTCTCAGCGGCCTCTCAGGGACGCCGTCGGATACTCGAGGGCATGAACCGCACGCTCCTGCGCTGGACCGTCCCGGCAGCCGCCGCGGTCGCGGTCGTGGCAGCCGCCACGATCCCGACCCTCGCCTCCGCGGACTCCCCCGAGCTCCCCGACCGCACGCCCGAGGAGCTGGCCGCCGCCGTCGTCGAGGCGGAGCCGGTGCCGATGTCCGGCTCCGCGGTCTACACCGCGCGGCTGGGGCTGCCGGAGATCCCCGCCCAGATGACCGGTGGCGCCGACCCGCTCAACCTGCTGTCGGGCTCGAGCACGATCCGGATGTGGACCGACGCCGAGGGTCGCTCGCGCGTCTCGCTGCTCGGCACCACCTCGGAGTACTCGGTGGTGACCGACGGCCCGGAGGCCTGGACCTACGCGTCCTCCAGCCACCAGGTCGTGCACCTGACGCTCGGGCCGGACGCCCAGGAGCACCTCGCCGACGCCGAGGCCGAGCACGCCGCGGCCGAGGCCGCCGGCACGCTGCCGACGCCGCAGGACCTCGCCCAGCAGCTGCTCGAGCGCGCCGAGGAGCACGCCGACGTCACCGTCGGTGACGCGGTGGTCGTCGCCGGGCGGGCCGCCTACCAGGTCGTCGTGACGCCGACCGACGACGGCACCCTCGTCGACCGCGTGGTCGTGGCCGTCGACGGCGAGACCCTCGTGCCGCTGTCGGTGCAGGTGTGGAGCACCGAGGCCACCAACGCCCCGGCGCTCGAGCTCGCCTACACCGACGTGAGCTTCTCCGCGCCGAGCGACGCCGCGCTCACGTTCTCGACGCCGTCGGGCGCCGAGGTGACCGAGAAGGTCGTCGAGCTCGGCGACCTCGACGCCGCGCCCGAGCACACCGGCGACGTCCCCGACGGCGTGACCGTCAGCGGCGAGGGCTTCGCCACCGTCGTCGAGCGCTCCGGGGGCGACCTGGAGGCGCTGCTGACCGGTGACCCCGCGGCCGTGGCCGACGAGCTCGACCACCCGCTCGGGGGCGGGCCCGGTGAGGAGCTGTTCGGCGACATGGGCGGCGGCACCGAGCTCGACCGCGCCGCGCTCTACGAGCAGCTGACGACCCCGGTCGACGGCGGCCGGCTGCTCTCCTCGACGCTGCTGTCGGTCCTCGTCACCGACGACGGCCGCATCCTCGTCGGGGCGGTGCCCGGCGAGACGCTGCTCGAGGCTGCCGGCCTCGCGTGACCCCGACCGCGACTCGGCCCGACGGCGCCCTCGACGGGGGCGCCGTCGGCGCGCCGGTGGTGCGCAGCGAGGGCCTGACGAAGCGGTTCCGCAACGGCCAGGTCGCCGTCGACGGCATCGACCTGGAGGTGCCCCGCGGCGCCGTGTACGGCTTCCTCGGCCCCAACGGCTCCGGCAAGACGACGACGATCCGGATGCTGCTCGGGCTGGTGCAGGCCACCGCCGGGCGTGCCTGGCTGCTCGGTGAGCCGATGCCCGACGGCGGGGCCCGGGTGCTGCCACGCGTCGGTGCCCTCGTCGAGGGGCCGGCGTTCCAGCCGTACCTGTCGGGCCGTGCGAACCTCGAGCGGCTCGACGCCGTCGACGCCAGCGCGCCGCGCCGCACCTCGGCCCGCCGGATCGGCGACGCGCTGGAGCGGGTCGGGCTCGCGGCGGCCGCGCGCAAGCCCTACCGGCAGTACTCGCTCGGCATGAAGCAGCGGCTCGGCCTCGCCGCCGCGCTGCTGCGCCCGCGCGAGCTGCTCGTGCTCGACGAGCCCACCAACGGTCTCGACCCGCAGGGCACCCGCGAGGTGCGGCACCTCGTGCGCGAGCTCGCGGGCGAGGGCGCGACGATCCTCGTGTCCTCGCACCTGCTGTCGGAGATCGACCAGGTGTGCACGCACGTCGGCGTCATGCGCCAGGGTCGGCTGCTCGTGCAGGGCCCGCGCGACGCGCTGGGCACGGCCGACGCCGCCCAGGTCGTCGTGACGACCGAGCCGGGCTCGCTCGCGCAGGCCCGCGAGACGTTCGCTCGTCTCGGGCTCGAGGAGACCGCCGTCGACGGCGAGGTGGTGGCGGCGCGGCTGGGCGCGGTGGCGCTCGCCGACGTCGCGCCCGCGCTCGTCGCCGCCGGGGTGCCGGTGCTGGGTCTGGAGATCCGCCGTCCGACGCTGGAGGACCTCTTCGTGGAGCTGACCGGGCAGGGTTTCGATGTCTCGGGGTGAGGCGCTGGAGACCGGGCCGGCCACGGTCGCACCGGCCGCGGCTGCGACGACCCCCGCGGCCGCGGCGCGGGAGGACGCCGAGGTGCGCGCGACCCGCGGCGCCTTCGGCCGGCTGCTGCGCAGCGAGCTGCGGCTCGTGCTCGGCCGCCGCCGCACGCAGCTGCTCGTGCTGCTGCTCGCGCTGGTGCCGGTGCTGGTCGGCACGATCGTGCGCGCCACGGTCGACAGCGCCTTCAGCGGCCAGGGCCCGGGGTTCATCGAGCGGGTGAGCGGCAACGGGCTGTTCCTGGTCGTCACCGCGCTGTTCCTGTGCCTGCCGCTGCTGCTGCCGCTCGGCGTGAGCATCGCCGCCGCCGACGCCGTCGCGGGCGAGGCGTCGGCCGGCACGCTGCGCTACCTGCTGGTCGTGCCCGTGGGCCGCGGCCGGCTGCTCGCGGCCAAGGCGATCGCGGCGCTGACGCTCGTCGTCGTCGCGATCGCGCTGGTGACGGCGGCCGCGCTCGTGACCGGGTGGGTGTACTTCGGCTACGGCGACCTCGATCTGCTCTCGGGCCAGAGCGTCAGCGCGGCTGCCGGGTTCGCCCGGATGCTGGGCGTGGCCGGCTACGTGGCGCTGTCGCTGACCGGTCTGCTCGCCGTCGGGCTGTTCTTCTCGACGCTGACCGAGGTGCCGATCGGCGTCATCGCGGCGACCGTCGTCGTCTCGATCCTGTCCAACGTGCTGGACTCGCTGCCGCAGGTGGAGGCGATCCACCCGTTCCTGCTGTCGCACCACTGGTTCGACTTCGCCGAGTTCCTCCGCGCCGAGGTGTCGTGGTCGCTGCTCGGCCAGGGGCTGCTCGTGCAGCTGGCCTGGGTCGCCGTCTTCGGCTCGCTCGCGTGGGCGCGGTTCACGACGGCGGACATCACCTCCTGAGCGAGCGGGCCCGCCCGGTCAGCCGAAGCGGGCCGCCAGCTCGGCCACGCGGGCGTCGCGGTGCTCGGCCCGCATGCGGCCGGCGCGCTCCAGCTCGCTCATGCCGTGCAGCGCGGCCCAGAACACCTCGGTCGTCGTCTCCCCGTCGTCGCCGAGCACGGCGGCGAGGGTCTCGAACCCCTCGCGCAGCACCTGGGGCGTGTCCGCGCTGGCGAAGCGGGCGCCGATCACCTGCTCGAACATCGCCTCGTAGACCGCCGGGTGCTCGCGCGCGAAGTCGAGGTAGGCCCGTGCGGCGGTCTCGATCGCGGGGCGGCCGCGCCTGCCCGCCACCGCAGCCCGGCACCGCCGCGTCAGCTCCGCGAAGCCCTCGAGCGCGACCGCGAGCATGATCTCGGCCTTGCCGCCCGGGAAGTGCCGGTAGAGCACGGGCTGGGTGTAGCCGATGGCGGTGGCGAGGTGGCGCGTCGTCACGGCGCCCCAGCCCTCGGCGTCCGCTCGCTCGCGCGCGAGCTCGAGGATCCGCCGACGGCGCTCGTCGTCCCGCCTGCGTCCAGCCTCGTCCGTCACGACCCCTCCTCGACCATCGTCGGTCGCAGCCTTAGGTTAGCACTGCTAACCTCGCTAGCGCCGCTAACCCAAAGGATCCCATGACCGTCGCCCTCGCAGCGCTCACCGTCACCGTCGTCGGCCTCATGGTCGGCGTCGAGCTCGCGGTCGCCGCCGTGCTCAACCCGATCATCCACGGGCTCGCCGTCGGGCCGTCGCTCGAGGCCGGCGCCCACGGCGCACGCATGCTCGGGCGGCTCATGCCCGTCTGGTACATCACCTCGCTCGCGCTGACGGCGGGCCTCGCGGCGGCCACGGGCGGCGCCGGCGGCGCGCTGTCGCTCACGGCCGCTGCGCTGCTGGCCGTGAGCGTGGTGCTGTCGGTCGCGGTGCTGGTCCCGATCAACAACCGCACCTCGACCTGGACGGCCGACTCCCACCCCGACGACTGGCGCGAGCAGCGCCGCCGCTGGGACGGCTTCCACCTCGCGCGGGTGGCGCTGATCGTCGGGGCGTTCGCGCTCGTGGCCACGACGGCGGCGCTGCTGTAGACGCGGTGCCGCGCCGGGACCGGGCGCGCCCTCAGCGCGCGAACATCGTCGTCTCGAAGGCGTACACCGAGGCGCGGTAGACGTGGTGGCCGGACTCGATGGCGCGACCGGCGTCGTCGAAGGCCACGCGGACGGCGGTGAGCACCGCGCTGCGCGCCCCCTCGCCGAGCGCACGCGCCTCGGCCGCGGTCGCGACACGGGCGCCGATCCGCTGCCGCGCCACCGCGGGCTGCGTGCCGCGTGCGCGCAGGCACTCGTACAGCCCGGTGCGCTCCAGGTCCTCGGCCGGCGGCGCGAGGTGCTCGGGCAGGTAGTTGGTGAGCAGCGCGATCGGCTCGCCGTCGGCGGTCCGCAGCCGCCGGACCATGACCACGGGCGCACCGGGCTCGACCTCGAGCTCCGCGGCGACCTCGGCGGACGCCTCGACGGGCTGCCACTCCAGCAGCTCGGTCGCGGGCCGGCGGCCGGCGCCCGCGAGGTCGTCGTAGAGGCTTGTCAGCCCGACGGACCGGTGGATCTGCGCCGGCGCGACCTGGGTGCCGACACCACGGCGGCGCACCAGCAGGCCCCGGTCGACGAGCGACTTCAGCGCCTGCCGCGCCGTGGGGCGCGAGATCCCGAGACGGGCCGCGAGCGCGATCTCGTTCTCGAGACTCGTGCCGGGCGCGAGCTGGCCGTCCGCGATCGCGGCCTCGATGGCCGAGGCGAGCTGGTGGTACAGCGGCACCGGGCTCGAGCGGTCCAGGTCCAGCCGCAGCGGCGTCGACTCCGTCACCACTCCCCCTCTCCGTCGGTGGATGGTGGACACACTACTGCGGACGATCGTTTGAAAGAATGTCCTGACAAAGACTTGCGGATCGTCGCCGGAGCGGGCAGGCTCGGTACCGAGCGCGTCACCGACCGACCGCACGAGCACCACCAGGGGGACCTTCCATGACCCAGGACGAGCCCGGCTTCGACGTCCTCACGATGGGGCGCAGCGGCGTCGACCTGTACCCGCTGCAGATCGGTGTCGGCCTGGAGGATGTCACGTCCTTCGGCAAGTTCCTCGGGGGCAGCCCCACCAACGTGGCGGTCGCGGCCGCCCGGCACGGGCGCAGCGCGGCGGTCGTCACCGGCGTCGGCGACGACCCGTTCGGCATCTACGTGCGCCGCCAGATGCGCGACCTCGGCGTCGACGACCGGTTCGTCGTCGTCGACCCCCACCTGCACACCCCGATCACCTTCTGCGAGATCCACCCGCCGGACGACTTCCCGCTGTGGTTCTACCGCGAGCCGAGCGCACCCGACCTGCAGATCACCGCCGAGCACCTGCGCGCCCACGCCGACGCCGTCACCTCCGCGCGGCTGCTGTGGACGACCGTCACCGGGCTCTCGGTCGAGCCCAGCCGCGCCGCGCACCACGCCGCGCTGGAGATCCGCGGCCGTCGCACGCACACCGTGCTCGACCTCGACTACCGGCCGACGCTGTGGGCCGACGAGGCGACCGCGAGCGCCGCCGTCCGGGACGTGCTCGGCCACGTGACCGTCGCGGTCGGCAACCGCGAGGAGTGCGCGATGGCGGTCGGCGAGACCGAACCCGACCGCGCCGCGGCCGCGCTGCTGGAGGCCGGCGTCGAGCTCGCGATCGTCAAGATGGGGCCGCGCGGCGTGCTCGCCCGCACCGCGGACGAGGAGGTCGTCGTCGAGGCGAGCCGGGTCGAGGTCGTCAACGGCCTCGGCGCCGGGGACGGCTTCGGGGGCGCGCTGTGCCACGGCCTGCTCAGCAGCTGGGACCTGCACCGCACGATCGCGTTCGCGAGCGCGGCCGGTGCGATCGTCGCCTCCCGTCTGGAGTGCTCGACCGCGATGCCGACGACGGCGGAGGTCGAGGACCTGCTCGCAGGGGCCTCGGCATGACGGCGACCACCGGCGCCGACATCACCGCGGTGCGCCGCGAGCGGCCAGGCCTGCTCGCCGAGCGGCTGCGCGAGCGCCCGCGCTTCCCCGGTGCACCCGCGGGCGAGAAGCTGCTGGTCATCGCGGCCGACCACCCCGCGCGCGGCTCGCTCGCCGTCGCGGACGACCCGCGCGCGATGGCCGACCGCGCGGACCTCCTCGAGCGCATCGCCGTCGCGCTGTCGCGGCCCGGTGTGCACGGCTTCCTCGGCACCGCCGACCTCGTCGAGGAGCTGGCGCTGCTCGGTGCGCTCGACCACAAGCTCGTGCTGGGCTCGATGAACCGCGGCGGGCTGGCCGGCACGGCGTTCGAGCTCGACGACCGGTTCACCGGCTACGACGCCCGCGGCATCGCCGAGTCGGGTCTCGACGGCGGCAAGATGCTGCTGCGGATCGACCCCGACGACCCCGCGAGCGTCGCGACCATGGAGGCGTGCGCGCGCGCCGTCGACGAGCTCGCCGAGCGCGGGCTGGTCGCGCTCGTCGAGCCGTTCTGGAGCACCCGGGTCGACGGGCGGGTCCGCAACGACCTCTCCCCCGACGCCGTCATCCGGTCGGTCACGATCGCCTCGGGCCTCGGGCGCAGCTCCGCCTACACCTGGCTGAAGCTGCCCGCGGTGCCGGAGATGGACCGCGTGCTGGCCGCCACCACGCTGCCGGTGCTGCTGCTGGGCGGCGAGGTCGGGCCGGACCCGGCCGAGGCCCAGCCCTGGCGCGCCGCGGCCTCGCTGCCCGCGGTGACCGGTCTCGCGGTCGGTCGCGCGCTGCTGTACCCGCCGGACGGCGACGTCGCCGCCGCCGTCGACCAGGCGGTGGGGCTGCTGTGACCGAGCACGTGGTGCGCGCCGGCTCGACCGGTCGGCCCGGCGTCGTCACCGACGTCACGCCCGAGACCGCCGGCTGGGCCTGGTCCGGCCTGCTCGTGCAGGACCTCGACGCCGGTGCCCGGCTGCGGTTCGACCTCACCGCGGACGAGGGCGGGCTGCTGCCGCTGCGCGGCGACGTGAGCCTGGCGGCGACCACCTCGACCGGCGAGCGGACCACGGTCGACCTCGCCGGCCGCGCCGAGATCTGGCACGGCCCCGTCGACTTCGCCTACCTGCCGCTGGGCAGCACGGTCGAGGTCGTCGCGGGCGGCACCGGCGCCCGGGTGGCGCTGACGCGCGCCCGGGCCGAGCGGACGCTGCCGCTGCAGGTGCTGCGGTCCGAGGAGGTGCCGACGCTGCTGCGCGGCGCGGGCGCATGCTCCCGCCAGGTCCACAACTACACGATCGACTCCGGCGTCGAGGTCGAGCGGATGCTGGTGTGCGAGGTCTACACGCCGGGCGGCAACACCTCCGGCTACCCGCCGCACAAGCACGACACCCACAGCGACGTCGAGCGCGAGCTCGAGGAGATCTACTACTTCGAGGTGGCCGACACGCCGGGCGGCCCCGGCATGGCCTACCACCGCAACTACGGCACGCCCGAGCGGCCCATCGACGTCGCCGCCGAGGTCCGCACCGGCGACGTCGCGCTCGTCCCGCACGGCTACCACGGCCCCTCGATGACGCTGCCCGGCGTCGACCTGTACTACCTCAACGTCATGGCCGGCCCCGCCACCGACGGCGTCTGGCTGATGACCGACGACCCGGCGTGGGCGTGGCTGCGCGAGAGCTGGGAGCACCAGCAGGTCGACCCGCGGCTGCCGTACACGCGACCGACGACGGAGGAGGACGCATGAGCACCCAGGAGACGGTCCGGCTCACGACCGGGCAGGCGCTGGTCCGGTTCCTCGCGCACCAGTGGACCGAGCGCGACGGCGTGCGCGAGCAGATGTTCGCCGGGTGCTTCGGGATCTTCGGGCACGGCAACGTCGCCGGTCTCGGGCAGGGCCTGCTGCAGGCCTACACCGAGGCCCGCGAGGCGGGCGTGCCCGCCGGCGAGCGCGGCCCCGACGAGCTCCCGTACTACCTCGCCCGCAACGAGCAGGGCATGGTGCACGCCGCGGTCGGCTACGCGCGCGCCGCCAACCGCACCCGGATGATGGCGTGCGCGGCCTCGATCGGCCCCGGCTCGACCAACATGCTCACCGGCGCCGCGCTGGCGACCATCGACCACGTCCCGGTGCTGCTGCTGCCCTCGGACGTCTTCGCCAACCGCGTGCCGGACCCGGTGCTGCAGCAGCTCGAGCTGCCCACCGGCCCCGACATCACCGTCAACGACGCGTTCCGGCCGCTGTCGCGCTACTTCGACCGGATCTGGCGGCCCGAGCAGCTGCTCGCCAGCGCCCCGCAGGCGATGCGCGTCCTCGCCGACCCCGCCGAGACCGGCGCGGTGACGCTCGCGCTCCCGCAGGACGTGCAGGCCGAGGCCTTCGACTGGCCGGTCGAGTTCTTCCGCGACCGGGTCTGGCACATCGGCCGCCCGGTCCCCCAGCCCGACGCGCTGGCGCGCGCCGTCGAGGCGATCAGGCACGCCCGCCGGCCCCTGCTCGTCGCCGGCGGCGGCGCGATCTACTCCGGCGCGAGCGAGGCCCTCACGGCGTTCGCCGACGCCACCGGCATCCCCGTCGCCGACACCCAGGCCGGCAAGGGCGCGATCCGCTGGGACCACCCGGCGGCGGTCGGCGGGCTCGGCGCGACCGGCGCCGGCAGCGCCAACGCGCTCGCCGCGCAGGCCGACGTCGTCATCGGTGTCGGCACCCGCTGGACCGACTTCACGACCGCGAGCCGCACGGTGTTCGGGCCCGACGCGACCTTCGTCAACATCAACGTCGCGGGCTTCGACGCCGCCAAGCACGGCGCCGAGATGGTCGTCGCCGACGCCCGGGAGGCGCTCACCGCGCTGACCGCGGCGCTCGCGGGGTACGCCGTCGAGCAGGGCTACGCGGCCGAGGTGACCCGGCTGCGCGAGGAGGCCCAGCGCACGGTCGACGCCTGCTACGGCGTCGAGCACGGGCCGCTGCCCGCGCAGACCGCGGTGCTCGGCGTCCTCAACGAGGCCGTGACCGCCGACGACGTGCTGATCAACGCCGCCGGCTCCGCGCCCGGCGACCTGCAGCAGCTGTTCCGCGCCTCCGCACCGGGCCAGTACCACCTCGAGTACGGCTACTCCTGCATGGGGTACGAGATCCCCGCCGCGATGGGCGTCAAGCTCGCGCGCCCCGACGCCGAGGTGTACGCGCTCGTCGGCGACGGCGGCTACCAGATGGCCCCGCAGGAGCTCGCGACCCTGGTGTCGGAAGGCATCAAGGTGATCGTCGTGCTCGTGCAGAACCACGGGTTCGCCTCGATCGGGTCGCTGTCGGAGTCGCACGGCTCCGAGCGGTTCGGCACCGCCTACCGCACCCGCAACCCCGAGACCGGCCTGCTCGACGGCGGCCCGGACCCGGTCGACCTCGCCGCCAACGCCGCGAGCCTCGGCGCCGACGTCCTCACCCCCGGCGGTCTGGACGAGCTGCGCACGGCGCTGCGGAAGGCGCGCGAGAACGACCGCACGACCGTCGTCGTCGTCGAGACCGACCTCACCGGGCCGAACCCGCCCGGCACCGCCTGGTGGGACGTCCCCGTCAGCGAGGTCTCCACGCTCCCCGCCACCCAGCGCGCTCGTGCCGACTACGAGCGCGACCGCACGAACCAGAGGTACTACCTGTGACCACCACCGCCCCCAGCCCGACGACCGAGACCTACCTGGTCGGTCACTGGGTCGACGGCGCCCAGATCGAGGCCGAGCCCGCGCGTACCGCGCCCGTCTTCAACCCCGCGACCGGCGCCCAGGTCGGCCGTGTCGCGCTGGCCGGTGCCGAGGAGGTCGACGCCGCCGTGCGCTCGGCCGTCGCCGCGCAGCGGGTGTGGGGCGGGCTGTCGCTGGCCAAGCGCGCGGCGGTGCTGTTCCGGTTCCGCGAGCTGCTCGCCGCGCACACCGACGAGCTGGCGAGGGTCATCAGCCGCGAGCACGGCAAGGTGCTCTCCGACGCGCGCGGCGAGGTGGCGCGCGGCCTGGAGGTCGTCGAGCACGCGTGCGGGCTGCCGCAGCTGCTCAAGGGCGAGCTGAGCGACGAGGCCGCCACCGGCATCGAGGTGTTCACGCTGCGCGAGCCGCTGGGCGTCGTCGCCGGCGTCACGCCGTTCAACTTCCCCGCGATGGTGCCGCTATGGATGTCCCCGGTCGCGATCGCGACCGGCAACGCCTTCGTCCTCAAGCCGTCCGAGCGCGACCCGTCCGCCGCCAACGTGCTCGCCCGCCTCTGGCAGGAGGCCGGGCTGCCCGACGGCGTGTTCACGGTCGTGCACGGCGACAAGGACACCGTGACGGCGCTGATCGAGCACCCGGACGTCGCCGCGGTCTCGTTCGTGGGCTCGACGCCGATCGCGCGCCAGGTGCACGCGGCCGCGAGCGCGGCCGGCAAGCGCGTGCAGGCGCTGGGCGGGGCGAAGAACCACGGCGTCGTGCTCGCCGACGCCGACCTCTCCGACGCCGCCGACCACCTGACCGCCGCCGCGTACGGGTCTGCCGGCGAGCGCTGCATGGCGCTGTCGGTCGCCGTCGTCGCCGAGGAGGTCGCCGACGAGCTGGTCGCGCTGCTCGCCGAGCGGGCGCGCGCGGTGCGCGTCGCCCCGGGCGACCACCCCGACGCCGACATGGGCCCGGTCATCACGGCCGCCGCCAAGGAGCGCATCGAGGGCCTCATCGGCTCCGCCGAGCGCGAGGGCGCCTCGCTCGTCGTCGACGGCCGCGGCCTGGTCGTCGAGGGCCACGAGGAGGGCTTCTTCGTCGGCCCGACGCTCATCGACCACGTCGCGACCGACCACGAGGTGTACCGCGAGGAGGTCTTCGGGCCGGTCCTCGACGTCGTCCGCGTCGCCGACCTCGACGAGGCGATCGACGTCGTCAACGCCAACCCCTACGGCAACGGCACCGCGATCTTCACCTCCTCGGGCGCCGCGGCGCGCGAGTTCCGGCGTCGCGTGCAGGTCGGCATGGTCGGCGTCAACGTGCCGATCCCGGTGCCGGTCGCGTGGCACAGCTTCGGCGGCTGGAAGGACTCGATGTTCGGCGACAGCCCGATCTACGGACCCGAGGGCGTCCGCTTCTGCACGCGTGCGAAGGTGACGACGCAGCGCTGGCCCGCTCGGAAGGTGGCCGCGTCGTTCCACTTCTCCGGCGACGGCGAGAAGTAGGCGCCATGACCACCCGACTGAGGATCGCCGTCGTCGGCGCCGGTCGTATCGGCGCCGTGCACGCACGCACGATCCGCGACCACGCCGACGCCGAGCTCGTGCTCGTCGCCGACCCCGACGCCGACGCGGCCGCCCGCCTCGCCGGCTCCTACGGCGCGGCCTCGACGACCGACGCCGACGCCGCGCTGACCAGCGACGACGTCGACGCCGTCGTCGTCGCCTCCCCCACGCCGCTGCACGTGCCGCACACGCTGGCGGCGGTCGGCGCGGGCAAGTCGGTGCTCATGGAGAAGCCGGTCGCGCTCGAGGTCGCCGCCGTCGACGCCTGCATCGACGCCCTGGGCGAGCGGGCGGGCCGCGTGATGGTCGGCTTCAACCGCCGGTTCGACCCGAGCGTCGCCGAGGTGCACGCGCGCGTGCAGGCCGGCGAGGTCGGCGCCGTCGAGCAGGTGACGATCATCAGCCGCGACCCGGCGCCGCCGCCTGCGGAGTACCTGCGCGTCTCGGGCGGGATCTTCAAGGACATGACGATCCACGACCTCGACATGGCGCGGCACCTGCTGGGCGAGGTCGTCGCCGTGCACGCCGTCGGCCAGCACCTCGACCCCGCGGTCGAGGACACCTACGACGCCGCCACGCTCACCCTCACCGGCGCGAGCGGCGCCGTCGCCGTCGTCGTCAACTCCCGGCACAGCGTCGCCGGCTACGACCAGCGGATCGAGGTGTTCGGCAGCACCGGCACGCTCGAGGTGACCAACCAGCGCGCCAGCTCGGTGCGGCTGCACGACGCGAGCGGCACCGAGCAGTCCGGGCCGTTCCTGCCGTTCTTCCTCGAGCGCTACCGGCGCGCCTACGCGGCCGAGCTGGACGCGTTCGTGCAGGCGGCGCTCGCCGGCACCCCGCAGCGGCCGGCGCTGGCCGACGGCCGCGCCGCCCTCGTCCTCGCCGAGGCGGCCGCCGAGTCCGCCCGCACCGGCACCACGATCTCGATCCACGAGGAGGCCCACCGATGAGCACGACGCAGCCCGCCCGCCTGCCCCGACCCACCGCGCAGGTCTGCGAGGCCCGCGCATGAGGGTCGCCGGGGCACCGATCAGCTGGGGCGTCTGCGAGGTGCCGGGCTGGGGCCACCAGCTCGAGCCGGAGCGCGTGCTGCGCGAGATGCGCGAGGTCGGCCTGGTCGCCACCGAGTTCGGCCCGCAGGGCTGGCTGCCGGAGGCGCCCGCCGAGCGAGCACGGGTGCTCGCCGACGCCGGGCTGGCCGCCGTCGGCGCGTTCGTGCCGGTGGTGGGCCACGTCGCCGATCACGACCCGCTGCCCGCGCTCGAGGCCGAGCTCGACGCGTTCGACGCCGCCGGCGGGGACGTGCTCGTCATGGCCGCGGCGACCGGCAGCGACGGCTACGACGCCCGCCCCGAGCTGACGAACGAGGAGTGGCGGCGGCTGCTCGACAACCTGGACCGGCTCGCCGAGCACGCACGCGGCCGCGGCATCCGCCCCACCCTGCACCCTCACGTCGGCACGCTCGTCGAGACGTTCGACGACGTCGCCCGCGTGCTCGACCGCACCTCGGTGCCGCTGTGCCTGGACACCGGCCACCTCATGATCGGCGGCACCGACCCGGCCGAGCTCGTCCGCTCGCACGCCGACCGCATCGGGCACGTGCACGCCAAGGACGTGCGCGCCGACCTCGCCGCGAAGGTGCAGGCCGGCGAGCTCACCTACACCGACGCCGTCCGGGCCGGGATGTACGTGCCGCTGGGCGACGGCGACGTCGACCTGCCCGCGATCGTCGCCGTCCTCACGCGCGTCGGCTACGACGGCTGGTGGGTGCTCGAGCAGGACACGATCCTTGCCGGCGAGCCCGACGGCGAGGGCCCGGTCGCCGACGTCAGGCGCAGCCTGGCCCACCTGCGCTCGCTCGCGTCCTAGGCGCGCGACAGCGCCCGCCGGGTCGGTACCCGACGGGCGCTGGTGCGCGTGCGCCGCGCTCTCAGAGCGCGGACTCGATGAGGGTCCGCGCGGCCTCGCGCGCGGACTCGGCGGCCTCGGCGTTGCCGGAGATGGCCGCCGTCGTCTGCGCACCCTCGGCGAGGATCGCCAGCTGCGGGCCGAGGCTCGCGGGCCCGCCGGCCTCGGCGACCAGCCGGTCGACGTGGCGCTGGAAGGACGCCTTGTGCTCGCGGACCGCCTCGGCGACCCGCTGGCTCGCGGCGCCGAGCTCGCCGAAGGCGTTGATGAACCCGCAGCCGCGGAAGTCCCGCTCGCTGAACCACTCGGCGAGGAAGTCGTAGACCGCCAGCAGCCGCTCCCTCGGGTCCGTGGTGCGGGCGACCGCGCGGTCGACGCCGTCGGTCCACATGGCGTGCCGGTGCGCGAGCACCGCGAGCACGAGGTCCTCCTTGGAGGGGAACTCGCGGTAGATCGACTTGAGCGAGACGCCGGACTCGTCGCGCACCGCGTCCATGCCGACCTGGCCGATGCCGCGGCCGTAGAACAGCCGGTCGGCTGCGGCCACGATCCGCTCGCGTCGGTCCTCGGTCGTCACGGCGTCCACCCCCTCAGTGTAGGCCGCCGAGAGAACTTCCGTTCTCCCGGCGGCCGTCGGGTCGTTCCTCAGGCCTTGACGAAGTCGAGCAGGGCCTGGTTGACCTCCTCGGCGTGCGTCCAGAGCAGGCCGTGGGGCGCGTCCTCGATCTCGACGTACGTCGCGTCGGGGACGAGCTCGTGGAACCGGCGCCCGGTCGCGTCGATCGGCAGGATGTTGTCCTTCGTGCCGTGCAGGATCAGCGTCGGCAGACCGGCCTCGCGGACCGCCTCGACGTCCGGACGGAAGTCCTCGATCCAGGTCGGCACGACCGCGTACGCGGCCACCGGGGCGCTGCCCACCGCGGTGTTCCAGCTCGCCCGCACGACCTCCTCGGAGATCCGGGTCCCGAGCGTCTCGTCGAGGTTGTAGAAGTCCTTGTAGAACTGCGTGAACCACGCGTAGCGGTCGTTGCGCGCAGCCTCGATGATGCCGTCGAAGACGTCCTGGGGCACGCCCTCGGGGTTGTCGTCGCGCTGGACGAGGAAGGGCTCGAGCGAGGCGAGGAAGGCCAGCTTGGCGACCCGCTCGGTGCCGTGCCGGCGGACGTAGCGGGCCAGCTCGCCGGTCCCCATCGAGAACCCGACGAGGATGACGTCGCGCAGGTCGAGCGTCTCGAGGACCGTGTCGAGGTCGGCGGCGAACGTGTCGTAGTCGTAGCCCGTGCCGACCTTCGACGAGTCGCCGAAGCCGCGGCGGTCGTAGGTGATGACGCGGTAGCCGGCGTCGATGAGCGCCCGCTCCTGCTTCTCCCAGCTCGCGCCGTTGAGGGGGTAGCCGTGGATCAGCACGACCGGCTGGCCTGCGCCGCGGTCGGTGTAGTGCAGCTGGATGTCGGTCGAGTTCTCGGTGCCGACGGTGATGTAGCCCATGATCTCTCTCCGTGTTTCCTGGTTCGGTGGGAGAACGGTCGTTCTCCGACATCCATGAGAGTAGAGAACGGTCGTTCTCTGCGCAAGCGGATGTGACTCACGTCACACCCGAGCCGCCCTGCCGGGGAGCAGGAACGCCAGCGCCACGGCCACGACGGTGAGCGCGGTCGCCCACCCGAACGCGACGTGGAAGCCGAGAGCCGGGGCACTCGCCGTCGCGAGCGCACCCTGCAGCACGACGGCGAGGACCGCCGTCCCGAACGAGCCGCCGAGCTGCTGCCCGACGCGGCTGATGACGCTCGCGTGCGGGACCTCGTCGTGCGCGAGCCCCTCGTAGGCGACCGCCATCAGCGGCACCGTGACCGCGCCGAGCCCGAGGCCGCGCAGCAGCAGGGCCGCACCGATCAGGCCCATGCCGGTGCTCTCGGTGGCAGCGACGAACGGGACGGTGCCGAGCGCGACGACCGCGAACCCGGCGACGACGACGGCCCGCGCACCGAGCGTCTCCGACAGCCGGGCGACGACGCTGCGGCTCAGCAGCATCCCCACGCCCTGCGGGAGGAGCAGCAGGCCGGCGACCATCGCGCTCTCACCGCGCAGCTGCTGGAAGTACAGCGGCACCAGCAGCATGGCCCCGTAGAGCGCGATCCCCGACAGCAGCAGCAGGGCCGTCGCCGACGACAGCGAGCGGTGCCGCAGCAGGCGCAGGTCGACCAGCGCGTCCTCGGGGCTGCGCACGGCGCGCCAGGCGAAGACAGCGACGGCGAGCAGGCCGGCGACCAGCGGCAGCAGCACGTCGGGGTGCAGGAAGCCGCCGTCGTGGCTGGCGTTGCTCGTCCCGAGCAGCACGCCTGCGATGCCGCCCGCCATCAGGACCAGCCCGACGACGTCGAGCGTGGCGGGCTCGGGCTGCTCGTCCGCCGGCAGGTACCGGGCGGCGAGCGGGATGCCGACGACCGCGAGCGGCAGCGTGACCAGGAAGAGCCAGCGCCAGCCGAGCGAGTCGAGCACGACGCCGCCGAGCACCGGGCCGAGGACGGGGCCGAGGACGGCGGGCAGGCTCACCACCGCCATCACGCGTGCCAGCCCCTTGCCCGCCGCGGCCTGGATGACCAGCGTCGACATCAGGGGCACGAGGATCCCGCCCGCCGCGCCCTGCAGCACGCGGAACGCGATGAGCGAGGGCGCGTCCCAGGCGAGCGCCGCGAGCACCGAGGCGACCGTGAACCCCGCCAGGGCGTAGAGCCAGAGCCGGCGACCGCCGACGCGCCGCTGCGCCCACGGCGTGATCGGGATGACCATGGCGAGCGCCAGCAGGTACCCGGTGCTGATCCACTGCACGCTCGACAGCGGCACACCGAGCTCACCGGCGAGGGGCTCGACGGCGACGGCGACGATCGTCGTCGCGAAGAGCACCGACATCCCGCCGACGAGGGTCGACCAGGCGACGGGCCAGACCTTCGGCTCGACCCTCTCGAGTGTCGTCTCCATCACGATCCCTCCGAGATCTAAGAGACAATGTGTATCTTGGATGAGCAGAGTACGCTTGGTCGATAAGGAACACAATGCCTCTTAATGAGACGTCTGCCACACCCGCGCGCCGCCGCCGAGGCGCCGAGCTCGAGGCCGCGCTCCTCGACGCCGCACTCGCTGAGCTCCTGGCCTCCGGGTACGACGACCTCACCTACGAGGCGGTCGCCGAGCGCGCGCAGACCAGTCGCGCGGTGCTCTACCGACGCTGGCCCACCAAGCGCGAGCTCGCGCTGGCCGCCGCGCTGCAGCTGCTCGACTCCCACCCCGTCCCCACGCCCGACACCGGTTCCCTGCGCGGTGACGTCCTCGAGCTGCTGACGGTGGCCAACGGCTCCCGGGCACGGCTCGGCCTGCAGCTGGTCGCCCAGCTCGGCTCCACGGGCGGCGTCAGCCTCGCCGATCTCCGGAGACCCGTCGCGAGGCGCAACGAGGAGCGCATGACCGCGATCCTCGGCCGCGCCGAGGATCGCGGCGAGATCCCGACGGCGGACGTGCCCCGACGGGCTCGTGACGTCGCGCTCGACCTGTGGCGCCACGACGTGCTGCTGCACCGTTCCGCCGCGTCGCCCCAGCAGATCGAGCAGATCGTCGACGACGTCTTCCTGCCCCTGGTCGGCTATCGGGGGTAGTCGACCGGGGCGGCGCCGACGGGTGCGCGCGCCGGCTCGGCGACCGCGGCCTGGCGCTCGTAGAGCGCGAGCGCGGCCGCGACCGAGACGTTGAGCGACTCGACGTCGCCGGTCATCGGGATCGTCAGGCGCAGCCCGCCTCGCCCCCACCTGTCGGGGTCGACGCCGCGTCGCTCGCCGCCGAGGACCAGGGCCACCCGCCGTCGGACGTCGCGCACCGCGCGCAGCGGTGCGGGCGCGTCGGGGCTCAGGGTCGCCACCGGGATGCCGGCGCGCGCCAGCGCGCGAGAGGTCTCGCGGCGGCCGGCGAGCACGACCGGGAGCGCGAGCACGAGACCGCGGCTGGCGCGGACCAGGCGGCGGTCGAGCGTGCTCACCAGCCCGCTGTCGACGAGCACGACGCCGGCCGCGCCGAACGCGGCCGCGCTGCGTGTGACGGCCCCGATGTTGCCGACGAGCCGCACGCCGTCGAGCACGACGACGTCGCCCCGTCGCGCGAGCACCTCGTCCAGCCCGGGGAGCCGCGGCCGCCGGGCGAGCGCGAAGAACCGCGACCTGCGCTCGGTGCCGAACAGCGCTGTCGCGACGTCGTCGGCGAGCACGTACCGGGCGACCCGCGCCGGGAGGTCGCGTGCGACGGCGTCGCGGACGTCGGCCGCCGCGGCCGTCGCGTAGAGCGCCTCGATCCGCACGCCCTGCCGGACCGCCTCGCGCACGTTGTCCTCGTCGTCGACGACGAAGGATCGCGGCGCGGCCGCGCGCGAGCGCAGCACGTCGCGCACCCGGCGCGCAGCGGGGTGCGCCACGGTGCCGACCGGCACCGCCAGGTCGGCCTCGCGCTCGAGCAGGTCCACCACACCCGAGACGGTCCCGCCTCACGCTGCGTGAGGGTCAAGCGCTTTCAACCCAGTCCTGCCCCCACAGGCGGTTTCAACCCACTGTCGCCCCCTCAGACGGTTTCAACCCAGTTCTGCCCCCTCCAGGCGGTTCCAACACACTGTCGTCTCTCCTGCTTGCGCACGGCGGGACGGCGACGGGCCGACCGGTGGGGACGTGCGGGGGGGGGGGGGGCAGAAGTGGGTTGAAAGCGCGCCTGGGGGCGGAAGTGGGTTGAAACCTAGGCGCGGCGGAGCGTGAGGGTCCAGGTGCCGGGCGTGGTGCCGGTGAGGTAGAGCCGGGGGCCGGCGAGCGCGTCGGTGCCTCCGAGGAAGGTGTACGCCTCGCCCGGGTCGTACCAGCCGGCGACGTCCGCGCCGGACCCGACCGAGGTCTCGATGACGACGGCGTCGCGGCCCTTGCGCAGCTCGACGACCCCGCTGAGCGGTCGGTAGACCTCCGGCGCGACCTCCGCGGCCCCTGTGACGGTGCCCTCGCCGAGCGCGATCTCGAGCGACCAGCCGGTGTCGACCCCGGCGGCGGTCACCTCGACCTCGACACCGTCGGGCCCGGGGCGCACGGCGACGTCGGTGACGAGCTCGACCTCGTCGTGGGCGCGCTCGCCGAACGCCATCGAGGCCTGGAACCGGCCGTCGTCGGTGAGCCGGTAGCCGCCGTCGGGCTGGTGCGAGGCGACCGGCAGGGGCTGGTAGTAGCGGGCGGCGGCGCGCTCGTGCAGGTGCGCGACGCCGTCGTCGACGACGAGGCCCTCGGACCGGAACGGGCCGAGGCCGAACATCACGCGGGACAGCCGCAACGACCGGATCACCGCGTCGCCGGCGCGGAACCGCAGGAACGTGGGGTTGCCGGCCAGCCCGGACCCGATCCTGTTGACGTGCGGCACGTCGGAGCCGCCGTAGACGACGGTCCGCACGCCGCCGTGCTGGTGCACCAGCAGCCCGACTCCTGGGAAGTGGCGCACGACGTCCGTCTCCGGCCACCGCTCCAGCGGGGGCAGCTCCGCGCCGAGCGTGGGCTCCTGGACGATCTCGAGCAGGGCGCCCACCGCGAGCTCGGGCGTGCGCGGCTCGCTCACCTCGGCCCCCGCGGCGCAGGTCTCGCAGCCCGCGAGCGCGAACCGTCGCAGCTGGGTGTGGAACGCCGACAGCGGGATCGCGCCGTCCTGGTCCTGACGACGGGAGAACACGGTCTCGACGACGCCGTCGGCGTCGGTGAGCACCAGCTGGGCGTGCAGGTTGCGGTGCACCACCTCGACGAGGTCGGGGCGCACCAGCGCCTCCGCGAGCACGAGCAGGCTCGGGTTGCTCACGAACGCGGCGTAGTTGGCGCTGCGCTCGGAGTAGAGCCCATCGGCGTCGACGTCGACCCCCTCGGCCAGCCACTGCTCGGCGCGCTGCACGGCCCGCTCGTCGAGGGCCCGCAGCCGCACGAGCGCCGAGGCGATCTCCCAGCGATGGTTGGGCGTGTGCACGCCGCCGGCGAGCAGGGCCGGCAGCGCCCGCTCCCCGATCTCGAGGAGCCGACGGCGCAGCGGCGCGAGCGCGGGGTCGTCGGCCGCGTCGATGACCGCGATCGTGGCGCCGAGGTCGTTGATCGCGAACGCGCTGTCCGGCGGCGAGTGCAGGTTGCCGTCGGAGGAGAACAGGCCGTCGGCACCCTGCAGCGCCGCCAGCCGGGCCGCGACCTCCTCGGCGACCACGAGCCGCGAGGGGTCGGCGCCGCCGACCTCGGGTCGCACCACCCGCAGCGCGACGGCGGCCGCTACCTGGCGCATCAGCTCGCGATGCCCCGGCGCCGGTGCGGTCGGGGGCGTCGCGGTCGCGGTCGCCTCCCACCACGACTCGGCGAGGTCGGCCATGCGGTCGAGGAACGTCATCAGTCCTTCAGCCCCGAGTTGATGTCAGCACTCATGATCTGGCGCTGGAAGATGATGAACAGGATCACCATGGGGATCAGCGAGATCACCGAGGCCGACAGCAGCACCGACCAGTCGATGTTGTCCGCCCCCACGATCGAGCGGAGCGCGATCTGCAGCGTGTACTTGTTCGGGTCGTTGAGCACGATCAGCGGCCAGATGTAGTCGTTCCAGCGCCACTGGAACGAGAAGATCGCGAGCACGACGGCGATCGGTCGGGCGATCGGCAGCATGATCTGGAAGAACGCGCGGAACTCCCCGACGCCGTCGATCCGGGCCGCCTCGAGCAGCTCGTCCGGCACGGTGCGGAAGTACTGCCGGAACATGAACACACCGGTCGCGGTGACGATCGACGGCACGATGATGCCGGCGAGGCTGTTGTACAGGCCCAGGTCGCGGATGATCGCGAACGTCGAGGGCATGATGACCTCGGTCGGCAGCATCGTCGTGATGAGGATGCAGATGAAGAACCCCTGCAGCCACCAGTGCTTGTACTTCGCGAACGCGTACCCGGTCATCGCAGACACCAGCACGGTGAGCGCTGTCGTGACGACGGCGACGATGCCGGTGTTGGCGAAGTAGCGCCAGAAGTCGAACCGCGTCCACGCCGTCTGGTAGCCCGAGACCGTCCAGGTCTCCGGCAGCAGCGACAGCGGCAGGCTGAACAGCTCGCTGCCGGGCTTGAACGAGCTGAGGAGGAACCACAGCATCGGGAACGCGAAGACCGCGGCGATCAGCACGAGCAGCGCCGTCAGCCAGATGTTGACACCGCGGATCCTCATGACAGGTCCTCCCGCCGGTCGAAGCGCATCTGCACCAGCGCGATGACGATGAGGATCACCATGAGCACCATCGAGACGGCGCTGGCGTAGCCGATCTGGGCCCGCTGGAAACCGGTCTGGTAGATGTACTGGACCATGAACATGTTCTCGGTGCCCGGTCCGCCGCCGTTGAGCGCCTGAACCATCGCGAACTCCTTCATCGCGCCGAGCGTGCCGAGCAGGATCACCATGAACGACGTCGGACGCAGCAGCGGCAGCGTGATCCTGAAGAACCGCTGCGCGGCCGAGGCGCCGTCGATCTGCGCGGCCTCCAGGTAGGAGGTCGGGATGTTGCGCAGCGCCGCGATGAACAGCAGCATCGTGAACGCGGTGCCACCCCACGCGCCGGCGAGGATGACGACGGCGAGCGCCAGGCTGCCGTCGGTCTCCCACCGCTGCCCGGGGGCGCCGAGCACGCTCAGCACGTAGTTGACGAGCCCGAAGTTCTCCCCGAACATCCAGCGCCAGATGACGCCGATGACGATCGGCGAGATCAGCCACGGCAGGAAGAAGATGACGCGCGCGGCGGTGCGGAACCGGGTGGCGGCCGAGGTCAGCAGCAGCGAGATGCCCAGCGCCACGACGTAGTGCACCGGCACCGCGAGCACGGTGTACAGCAGCGTCCTGGTGAGCGAGGAGTAGAACTGCTGGTCGTCGAACAGCTTGAGGTAGTTCGCGACCCCGATGAACTCGGGCTCGCCCACGCCGGTGTAGTCGGTGAACGAGTAGTAGAGCCCCAGGATCCCCGGGCCGAGGAAGAACAGCGCGAACAGCACGACCGCTGCCGAGATGAACACCAGCGGTGCGATCGTCTGCCCCGGCTTGCGGATGCGGCGTCGGCGTGCGGCCGGCGCGGTTGTCACGGCGGCGTCCTGCGCCATCGGACCTCCTGCGTAGAAGTGCGCGGCGGGCCCTGCCCGGGTGGGGCAGGACCCGCCGCGTGCGGTCAGCCGGCCTGGCCGAAGGCCTCGGTCATCTGCTCGCCGATGATGGTGATCGCCTCGTCGACGGTGATCTCGTCGTTGAGGTAGCGGATCACGTTGTCGCGCAGCGGGTCGCCGTCCACGCCGAGCCCGGCGACCTCGAACCCGAGCTCCATCTGCTTGATGGTCGTGACGATCGGGTCGGACGCCGCGATCTCGGCGTTGTAGAGGTCGAACGCGACCTGCTGGTCGCCGTAGTCGACGTCGGCGCCCTCGACCGCGGGCAGGAAGCCCGAGGTGGTGGCGAGCTCGTCGTAGTTCTCCTTGGTGAACAGCCAGTTCACGAAGTCGTACGCCGCCTGCTCCTGACCGGTGCCCTCGAAGACGACGATCGAGGCGGCGTTGCCGTACTGCACCGCCCGGACCGGCTGGCGCGGCGTCGGCACCGAGACCCACTCGAAGTCGGCGATGTTGACCGCGAAGTCCGCGATCTGCCAGGAGCCCGAGTAGTAGGAGACGACGTCGCCGGACTTGAACAGCGCGTTGCCGTCGGCCTCGCTGAGCCACACCGAGCGCGGCATGAAGCTGTCGTCGTTGAGGCCGTAGAAGTACTCGAGCGCGGTCTTCGTCGCGTCGTTGGTCGTGAAGGTGCCGGAGGCGTCCGGCTGCCACATCGTCGAGCCGAACTCGTAGAGGAACGACTTGAGCCGGTGCGAGCTGCGGTCCATCGCCATGCCGTAGGAGGCGCCGGTCGCCGCCTGCACCTCCGTGACGGCGGCCACGAACTCGTCCCAGGACCACACCTGTCCCTCGGGGTCGGTCGGGAACTCCACGCCGGCCTCGTCGAAGAGGGACTTGTTGAGGAACAGCCCGACGGCGGTGACGTCGGTCGGCAGCGACATGACCTTGCCGTCCTCGTCCTGCGCCGCGAGGTCCGCCATGACGTTGTTCGCGGTCATGATCTCGGCGAGGTCCATGGTGGCGTTCTTCCAGACCGGGTCGACGGCGCCGACGCGGGCGAGCGCGGGCAGGTCGTTGGCCTGCGCGGCGTTCTTCAGCCGCGTGGTGAGGTCCTCGTTGGCGATGTCGACGATCTCGACGGTGACGCCGGTCTCCTCCTTGTACTTCGCGGCCATGTGCGCGAAGCCGCCGCCCTGGTTGGCGTCGCCGGAGAGGAAGAACTGCAGCGTGCCGACGTCGCCGCCGTCGCCGCTGCCGCCCGAGTCGTTGCCGCAGGCCGCGGTGAGGCCGACCACGGCGGCCCCGGTGAGGCCGCCCAGCAGGACCTGCCGGCGGCTGAAGACTGTGCTCATCTACGTGCCTCTTCTCTGAGATGCGTCCGCCCGATCGCGCTGCGCGCTGGGTGCCCGGAATGCGGTTACCGGGCGACCGTAGCAGCGCGCATGCGGCCGGTCAACAGTTTGTCCGGACATTCGGACGAACGCTCTCAACGGTGGTGGGAGCGAGCTCCCTGACGTCGGTCCTCATCCTCCCGCCGACCGCAGGCACGTGAATGCGCTGGAGGCCCGCCTGCGCTGTGACGTGCGGCACGGATAGCCTCGGTCCATGCGGCGCACGACGGCGTCCCCCGCCCTGGCGATCGCCCTCGCCTGCCTCGCGGCTGGGTGCGGCGGTGCGGGCGACCGACCGCTGCCGGAGCCGCTCCCGACCGACGTCCCGTTCGCCTACCACACGCAGACGCAGCCCGGTGGGGACGGCGCCTTGCTCGAGGGCACCCTCGAGCTCCAGGACGGCTGCCTCGTCGTGCTGCCGATCCATGACGGGATGCAGGATCCGGTCGTGCCCGTCGTCCCGGTCGTCGCGACGACGTGGGACGGCACGACCCTGACCGTCAACGCCTCCTCCGCCGCGGTCGGCGAGGAGATCTCCCTGGGCGGCGGCTTCCACGCACGACCGCCCGACGGCGCCGTCGTGCCCGAGTCCTGCCCGCCCGCGACCACCGACCGCTACCTCGTCGTCGGCCTCGAGTAGCGCAGCGCGACGGTGCGAACTCGGCGGGTGTGCGGGAGCTGGGATGCCCGGCGCCGGCCGGCGCCGGCCCGGGGTCAGTGCTGCGGCTCGGTCGGCAGCCCGGCGGCGCGGAGCTGGTCCTCGAGGTTGAAGATCTCCGGCAGCAGCTCGAAGCCCTCGTCGGGGTTGCCGGGGTCGACGAAGAACCGCTCCATGCTGGCCTGCCACCGCGGGTTGACCTCGGTGCGGGTCATCGCCTCCTGCGCGGCGGCGTAGTCGTCGGCCTCGAAGTGGCCGACGAGCAGCCCGTCCTGCGACAGGTACAGCGAGTAGTTGCGCCAGCCGGAGTCGCGCAGCGCCTCCAGCATCTGTGGCCACACGGCCGCGTGCGCCTCGGTGTACTCCTCGAGCGCGTCCGGTCGCACCCGGTTGATGAAGCAGTACCGCACCATGACTCCTCTCGGTCACCGGCAATCTATGGCACCCGCTGCTGCGGCGGCGGCGCCGTTCCTACGCTGGCGGGATGCTCGCGCCCACCGCCGTCGGTGTCATCGTCCCCTCCACGCAGGCCGCGCTCGCACGGGCCGCGGGCGCCGACTACGTCGAGCCCACCGTCGTCGGCGACCTCGTGCGGCGCGACGCGCAGGGGCGCTGGGCCCGCGACCCCGGCTACACCCAGCCCGCCGCACCCTCCTTCGCGGTGCTCGTGCCCGGCGACCTGCCGCTGTCCGACCCGACGGCCGACCCCGGCCCGGTCACGGACTACCTCGGCGCCGCGCTCGCCGCGATCGGCACGGTCGCGCTCCCGGGCGCGAAGGTCGTGCTCGGCAGCGGGGCCGCGCGCACGGTCCCCGACGCCGCGCCGCTCGACGCCGCCCGCGTCCGCTTCGCCGACGTGGTGCGGCAGGCGCGCGACCTGGCCCGGGTGCACGACCTGCGGGTGGTGCTGGAGCCGCTGCACGCGGGCGAGACCAACCTGCTCAACGGCATCGGCGAGGCGGTCGCGTTCCTCGACGAGTACGGCATCGAGGGCGTCGACGTCGTCGCCGACCTCTTCCACGTCATGACCGCGGGCGAACCGCTGGCCGACGTCGCGGCGCACGCGGACCGCGTCGGCCACGTGCACCTCGCCGACACCGGCCGCCGCGCGCCCGGCACCGGCGACTGGCCGGTCGCCGAGCTGCTGCGCGTCGTGCGCGAGGCCGGCTACGACGGCACGCTGACGATCGAGTGCCGCTGGGGCGACCTCGCGGCCGAGCTGCCGGCGGCGCTGGCCTTCGTCCGCGCCGCCGACCCCGGCGTCTAGGTCAGCTCGCGCGCGGCCGGGTCGACGCCGAGGTCGAGGTCGGCGACGCGCACCGCCTGGCCCGAGACCAGCGAGGCGTTGCCGGCGATGCCGACGCACACCGCCCGAACGCCGTCGAGCACCCCGGCCGCCTGGCCGAGCGGGTCCTCACGGGTGCCGGGCTCGAAGATGTCCTGCAGCAGGAATGCGTCGCCGCCGCCGTGACCGCCCTTGCCGGCGGGGATCTCGACCTCGCGCGCCGGCTCCCAGTGCCGCTGCACGACGAGCCGCTCCCCGACCGGTCGGGTGCGCTCGGCCTGCTCGACCGGGTTCGCGCTCGGGTCCACGACGGCGCCCGAGGCCTCGACCCAGGACCGCTCGACGACGTCGAGCTCGGCGCGGCCCTCGGAGCCGTTGACGACGACGCGGTAGCCCTCCCAGGGGCCGTGCGCGGTGAGGTTGTAGGTCATGAACGCGCCGCCGGCGTAGTCGACGACGAGCCCGAGGTCGTCCTCGATCGTGATGCCCGGTGCGAACACGTCCTGGTCACGGATGTAGCCGTCGTGGTGCTCGGCGTCGTGGTAGAGCGCCTTGAGCCGCTCGTCGGCGGTGAGGTCGAGCGACCACGGGTCGTCCGCGGGTGCACCCGTGCCGCGCGCGGGGCGCTCGCCGGCCTTCGCGGCACCGGCGCCCTCGGGGCCGTAGAACGCCAGCCCGCCGGTGGCGTAGACCCGCACCGGCACGTCCTGCAGCCACCAGTTGACGAGGTCGAAGTGGTGCGAGGACTTGTGGATGAGAAGGCCGCCCGACTTGTCCTTCTCGCGGTGCCAGCGGCGGAAGTAGTCGGCGCCGTGGGCAGTGTCGAGCACCCACTCGAAATGCACCGAGAGCACCCGGCCGATCTCGCCGTCGGCGATGACCCGGCGCAGCTCGCTGTTGCGCGGCGAGTAGCGGTAGTTGAACGTCATGACGAGGTCGCGCCCGGTCTCCCGCATCGCCTCGACGATCGTGCGGCAGCCCTGCTCGGAGATCGTCAGCGGCTTCTCGACGACGACGTCGGCGCCCGCCCGCATCGCGCGCGCGACGACGTCGGCGTGCGCGTGGTCGGGCGCGGTGACGACGAGGCGGTCGACACGCTCCTCGGCGATCATGCGCTCGAGGTCGGCGGGCTCGTAGCGCGGCAGCGACGCACCGACGCGGCCGTCGTACCAGGCGGCGCGCGTCGGGTTCGGCTCGCACCACGCGACCAGCTCGCCCGCGCCCGCGTGCTCGCCCGTGAGAGCGCCGACGTACATCCCTGCCCGCGAGCCGGTCCCGGCGACGGCGTACCTCATCTGACTGTGTCCTCTCGACGTGCATGAACGACTGGGACAGAGCCTGCCCCGCGCGCGACCCAGGAGTCGCGCTCTTGCCGCCAGTTGCGCCGGCTCAGCCGGTGCGCCCCGCGCGGCGGTTCTCGACGGCGACCACGGCCAGCGTGAGCATGCCCGGCACGACCACCAGGAGGATCGGCAGCATCCAGACCAGCAGCGCGCACAGCCCGGTCGCGACGGCGAGCAGCACGCTGCCGCCGAGGTCCCCACGCGCCTCGGCACCCGCGCCGCGCACCGCCTCGCGCCACGTCGTCGCGCGGTCCCGCGCGCGCCGCCCGACCGCCCGGAGCGCGACGACGCAGACCGCGACGCCGAGCCCGATGCTGACCCAGCGGACGACCGCACCGCCGGGCAGCGGCGTGGTGGCCAGCAGCAGCACGTTGAACGCGAGCACCCCCAGCAGCAGCGGCAGCGCCACGCCGTAGCCCCACACGCCGCGCAGGTTCTCGCGGAACTCCGCGAGCAGCCGCGACAGCGGGTCACCGGTCAGCGCGGCGTGGCGACGCAGGTGGCCGGCACCGGCCGCGAGCGCGGCGAGGAACGTGACGACCGGCAACGACAGCACGGTCACGATCGCGCCGACCAGCAGCATCTCCGCGAACAGCGTGAAGCCCGGCGGCCGGTCCCGGCGGGGCAGCCCCGCCGGCCCGGTCGACCGGTCCCGCTCGGTCACCGTCACCCCTTGAGCCCCTGGGTGGCGACGCCGTCGATGAGGTAGCGCTGGAAGACGAAGAAGAAGATCGCGACCGGGATCAGCGCGAGCACCGCCATCGCGACCTGCGCGCCGTAGTCGGAGGTCGTCGTCTGGTCGACGAACAGCCGCAGCGCGATCGGCAGCGTGTACAGGTCCGGGCGCTTGAGGTACAGCAGCGGCCCCATGAACTCGTTCCAGGTGCTGATGAACACGAAGATCGCGACCGTGATCAGCGCCGGCCGCAGCAGCGGCAGGATGATCGAGGTGAACACGCGCAGGTGACCCGCGCCGTCGATGCGTGCGGCCTCGTCGAGCTCGCGCGGCAGCCCGCGCAGGAACTGCACGATGAGGAAGACGTGGAAGGCCGACGTCGCCAGGAAGTTGCCGATGAGCAGCGCGGTGAAGGTGTTGATGAGGCCCAGCCGCTGGAACAGGATGTACTGCGGGATCATCGTCACGTGGAACGGCAGCAGCAGCGTGCCGAGCATCACCGCGAACCACAGCCCTCGCCCGCGGAAGTCGATCCGGGCGAACGCGTACGCCGTCACGGCCGACGACGCGACCGTCGCGACCACCGAGACCACCGCGACGAACGTCGAGTTCCACACGAACGTCCAGAACGAGACGCCGCCGATGCCCTGCAGGGCGGTGAGGTAGTTGTCGAAGGAGGCGTTGGGCGAGAACGGGCTGACGCTGCCGAGGATCTCGGCGTGCGGCTTCGTGGAGCTGAACACCATCCAGATCGCCGGGTACAGCACGACGAGGCTGACGACGACCATGAACGCGTGGTAGGCCACGCTGCCCAGCCGCGAGCGGCCCTGGGCCTGCTGGCGGAGCCGGTCGCTGTCCTCCTGGGTGACCGGCGACGACGTGGGCGGCGTCGCGTCGGTGAGCGTCGTCGTCATCGGGAGTCTCCCTGGTAGTGGACCCAGCCCTTGGAGGTCTTGAACAGCAGCACGGTGATGACGCCGACCACGACCACGAGCACCCAGGCCATCGCCGAGGCGTAGCCCATCCGGAAGTCGGTGAAGCCGCGGATGTAGAGGTACAGCGTGTAGAACAGCGCGGAGTCGGCCGGGGCGCCGGTGCCGCCGGAGATGATGAACGCCGAGCCGAACACCTGGAAGGCGCCGATCGTCTCCATCAGCAGGTTGAAGAAGATGACCGGGCTCATCATCGGCACCGTGATCGTGAGGAACCGGCGGAACGCGCCCGCGCCGTCCATCTCCGCCGCCTCGTAGAGCTCGGTCGGCACCTGCTTGAGGCCGGCGAGGAAGATGACCATGGGACCGCCGAAGCTCCACAGCGCCAGCAGCACGAACATCGGCATCGTGAGGTCCTGGTTGCCGACCCAGCCGCCGGTGTCGATGCCGAAGATCTGCAGGAAGCTGTCGACGGCGGCGTCGTCGACGAACATCGCCTTCCAGACGATGGCGATCGAGATGCTCGCGGCGACCAGCGACGGCGCGTAGAAGGCCGAGCGGTAGAAGCCGAGCCCGCGGCGCCTGGCGTTGAGCAGCATCGCGACCAGCAGCGCCGCCACGAGCTTGACGGGCGTGCTGATGAGCACGTACGTGACGGTGACCTGGACCGACTTCAGGTACCGCGGGTCGGAGAACAGCCCGGTGTAGTTGTCCAGCCCCACCCAGTTCGCCTCGAAGAGGTCGTAGTCGGTGAACGACAGGTACAGCGAGGCCACCATCGGCCCGAAGGTGAGCAGGAAGAAGCCGAGCAGCCACGGCAGCAGGAAGGCGTAGCCGGCGATCGTCTCCCGCATCCGCGCCCGTCGCTGGGACGGGCGCGGCGCGGTGAGCGTCGCCGGAGGGTGCGTGGTGGTCACGGGGTGCTCCGGTCGGTCATCGGGGGCAGAGCGCCCCTGCCCGGCGGGGTCGCCGGGCAGGGGTCGCGGATGAGATCGGCTCAGGAGAGCGTCGACTGAGCGGCGGACATCCACTGCGAGGCGAACTCCTCGACCGTGATGTTGCCGTAGGCGAGCTCGCTCGCCAGCCGCAGCCACTCGGCCTCGATCGAGCCGTAGCCCTCGGGCAGCACCGGGGTCGACTCGGTGATGACGTCGGCCCACTCCTCCTCGAACGCGATCACCTGAGCGTCGGCCCCCTCGGCCGACAGCTGCGAGCGTGCGGACTCCGACGACGGGACGCCCCGGGAGGTGCCGAAGATCGCGCCGACCTCCGGGTCGTTGGTGAGGAAGTCGATCAGCGCGGCCGCGGCCTCCGGGTGCTGGGTGTTCGCCGAGGCGGACAGCAGCATCGAGGGCTTGAAGAACTGCGCGTGCTCACCGGTGGAGCCCACCGGGAGCGGGAGCATCTCGAGGCTCTCGGCGCCGGAGTCGGCGAGGTAGCCGGCGAGGAAGTTGTCCCAGGAGAACTCGGTCGCGAACAGGTTCGCGGTGAACCCCCCGAGCGGCTCGAGCTGGGCGACGGCCTCGGGCGCCATGAACAGGTCGTTGTCGCGCAGCGGCGCCACGAGCTGCAGCCAGTCGACGACGTCCTGCTCGCTGAAGGCGACCTGGCCGTCGGCGTCGAAGACCTCGATGCCCTCCTGCACCAGGTGCTGGACGAACAGCCAGAACACGCCGGTGAAGTCGCCGGTGCCGTACAGCTGCGGGTCGAGCGAGGCGCCGGCCTCGGCGGCGGCGACGCTCCAGTCGACGAAGTCGGCCCAGGTCTGCTCGGCGTCCGGGGCGTCGACGCCGAGGGACTCCAGCGTGGCCGGGTTGTAGAAGAGCGCGAGCGTGTTGGTCGACTGCGGGATCCCGACGAGCGCGTCCCCGACCTGTCCGGAGGCGAGCAGCGAGTCCGACATCCCGGAGACGTCGATGCCGTTGTCGACGAACGGGGTGAGGTCGAGGAACTGGTTGCGGTTGCCGAACTGGCTCAGGTAGGCGAGGTCGGTCTGCATGACGTCGGGGAGCGAGTTGCCCGCGGCCTCGGTCGCCCGCGCGGTCCAGTAGTCGTCCCACGTCGAGAACGTGGGCTGGACGGTGATGTTCGGGTACTCCTCGTTGAAGAGCTCGAGGGCCTCGGTGTAGCGGGCGGCGCGGTCGTCGTTGCCCCACCACGTCATCGTGAGGGTGATCTCCTCGTCGGGGTCGACGGTGCCGCCGGTGCTGTCGGAGCCGGGGGTGTCACCACCGCCACCGCACGCGGACAGGGTCAGGGCCGCGGCGGCGCCCGCGGCGGCCAGGGCAAGGGTCGTGCGCTTCATGGGCTGGGAGCCTCTCTGCTCGGGACGTCGGGGACGGCGGTCCAGGACTCGGTACCGACGAGCGGCTGTCAGCGCCGGCCTCGTGGATGAATCGATACAATACCCGCCGCGGACCGTGCGGCGCGCAGCGTTGCCAGATCGTTATGAATCGACTCATTGCCTCACGGGTCGGTCGCCGCCCCGACCGGACCCCACCGCGGCCTCGCCGGTGCCGGCGGCAGCTCGGCGAGCGGCGTGACGAGCAGCTGCGCGGCGACACCGATGCGGTGACCCGAGGCCCTGCGCCGCGCCGTGCTCCGCAGCGCCGTGCGGGTGGCCGATCCACAGTGCTGGTGACGGTGGGCCGTTCCAGGTGAGCCGACGGTGGGCCCTGTCCCGCAGTGCGGTGAGGGGGCGTGTTGCACAGTGCGGTCAATCCGCGCGGTGTTGCACAGTGCGGTGAAAGTGGGCCGTGTTCCAAAGTGCGGTGAAAGTGGCGGCGGGCGGGTCGGTCAGGCGTGCGTCGGCAGGCTCCGCAGCACCCGCTGCTCGGCCTCGCGCCAGCCCTGCAGCGCCGCCTCGTCGGTGGCCGGCTCGTACGTGCGCAGCCGCACCCCACGGGCGGCGACCTCGCGCAGCTCGGCGAGACCGCCGTCGAGCACGCCGAGCGCGCGCGCCTGCACGAGCACGTTGCCCAGCGCCGTCGACTCCTCGGGGCCGGCGACCACCGGCAGCCCGGTCGCGTCGGCGGTCTGCTGCATGAGCAGCGCGTTGCGCGCGCCGCCGCCGACGACGTGCACGACCCCCACCTCGCGGCCGGAGAGCTCGACGGCGTCGCGCACCGCCCGCCGGTAGGCCACGGCGAGGGAGTCGAGGATGCAGCGCGTCACCTCGGCGGGCGTGCCCGGCACCGGCTGCCCGCTGGCCCGCGCGTGCGCGGCGAGCCGCGCCGGCATGTCCCCGGGCGGCAGGAAGTCCGCGTGGTCGACGTCGACGACCGTGCGCCACGCCGGTACCCGCGCGGCCTCGGCGAGCAGCGTCGCCAGGTCGTGGGTCTCGCCGCGCTCCTGCCACACCCGCTGGGACTCCTGCAGCAGCCACAGCCCCATGACGTTGCGCAGGTAACGGACCGTGCCGTCGACGCCCAGCTCGTTGGTGAAGTTCTTCGCGCGGCTCGCCTCGGTGCGGATCGGCTCGTCGAGCTCGACACCCACGAGCGACCACGTCCCGCAGGAGACGTAGGCGAAGTCGGGTCGGCGCGCGGGCACCCCGACGACGGCGGAGGCCGTGTCGTGCGAGCCGACCGCGACCACCGGCACCTCCCCCAGCCCGGTGCGCCCCGCGACCTCGGGCGTGAGCGTCCCGATCACGGTGCCGGGCGGCACGACGTCGGGCAGCAGCGACCGTGGGATCCCCAGCCGCTCGAGGAGCTCGTCGGACCACTCCCCGGTACCGACGTCGAGCAGGGCGGTCGTCGAGGCGTTGGTGAGCTCCGCGACGCGCGCACCGGTGAGCCGGTGGGCGACGAGGTCGGGCATGAGCAGCAGGGTCTGCGCGCGGCCCCACAGCGGCCCGGAGCGCTCGGCCTCGAGCTGGAACACGGTGTTGAACGGCAGGTGCTGCATGCCGGTGACCCGGTAGAGCTCCGCCGCCGGGACCCGGGCGTGCACGCGCGGCACCGCCGCCTCGGTGCGCCCGTCGCGGTACGCGACCGGCTCGGCGAGCAGCGCGCCGTCCGCGTCGAGCAGGCCGTAGTCGACCGCCCACGTGTCGACGCCGATCGCCGTCAGCGGCCCCGCCTCGCCCGCGGCCCGGAGGCCGTCGAGGATCGCGTCGAGCAGCGCGGTGAGGTCCCAGCGCAGGGTGCCGTCGGCGTCGGGCACGGCCCCGTTCGGGAACCGGGCGACCTCGGCGAGCGTCACGACCGGGCCGTCGTCGCCGTCGGCGCGGCGCACCTCGCCCCGGATCACCCGGCCGCTGGACGCACCGAGGTCGACGGCCGCGAACGCCGCGACCGCTGCGGGCTCGGTCGCCATCGTCAGCGCAGGAACGCGGCCGCCACCCCGGAGTCCACCGGGATGTGCAGGCCGGTCGTCTGCGACAGGTCACCGGCCGCGAGCGCGAACGCGGCGGCGGCCACGTGCTCGGGCAGCACCTCCTTCTTGAGGAGGGTGCGCTGCGCGTAGTACGCGCCGAGCTCGGACTCCGGCACGCCGTAGACGGCCGCCCGCTGGGCACCCCAGCCGCCGGCGAAGATGCCGGAGCCGCGGACGACGCCGTCGGGGTTGATGCCGTTGACCCGGATGCCGTGGCCGCCGAGCTCGGCGGCCAGCAGCCGCACCTGGTGCGCCTGGTCGGCCTTGGTCGCGGAGTAGGCGATGTTGTTCGGACCCGCGAAGATCGAGTTCTTCGAGCTGATGTAGATGATGTCGCCGCCGAGCTTCTGGGCGATCATCGCGCGCGCCGCCTCGCGGGAGACGAGGAAGGAGCCGCGCGCCATCACGTCGTGCTGCAGGTCCCAGTCGGCGACCTCGGTCTCCAGCAGGGGCTTGCTGATCGACAGCCCGGCGTTGTTGACGACGAGGTCGACGCCGCCGAACGCGAGGTTCGCGGCCGCGATCATCGCCTTGACGTCGTCCTCGCTCGTGACGTCGGCGCGCACCGCGACGGCCTTGTCCGGGCCGCCGAGCTCGGTCGCCACGGCCTGCGCCTTCTCCTCGTCGAGGTCGGCGACGACGACGCACGCGCCCTCGGCGACGAACCGCTCGGCGATCGCCTTGCCGATCCCGGAGCCGGCGCCGGTGACGAGCGCGACGCGGGTGGCGAGCGGCTTCGGCTTCGGCATGCGCTGCAGCTTCGCCTCCTCCAGCGCCCAGTACTCGATGCGGAACTTCTCGCTCTCCTCGATCGGCGCGTAGGTGCTCAGGCCCTCGGCGCCGCGCATCACGTTGATCGCGTTGATGTAGAACTCGCCCGCCACGCGCGCGGTCTGCTTGTCCTTGCCGTAGGAGAACATCCCGACGCCCGGCACGAGGATGATCAGCGGATCGGCGCCGCGCATGGGCGGGCTGTCCGGGGTGGCGTGCCGCTCGTAGTAGGCGGCGTAGTCGGCGCGGTAGGCCTCGTGCAGCTCCTCGACGCGGGCCACGACCTTCTCCCACGGCGCGTCCGGCGCGAGGTCGAGCACCATCGGCTTGACCTTGGTGCGCAGGAAGTGGTCGGGGCAGCTGGTGCCGAGCTCGGCCAGCCGCGGGTGGTTGCGGGACGCGAGGAAGTCGAGCACGACCTTGTCGTCGGTGAAGTGCCCCACCATCGGCCGGTCGTGGGAGGCCACGCCGCGCAGCAGCGGCGCGAGCTCCGCGGCGCGGGCGCGGCGCCTGGCCCTCGGCAGCGGCTCGTACTTCTTGACACGGGCGCCGAACGGGTTCTTCTTGCTGTGGGCCTTGATGTACTTCTCCGCGGTCCGGATGATCCACAGCGAGTTCTTCTGGCACTGGGCCGAGGTGTCGCCCCACGCGGTGATGCCGTGCCCGCCGAGGATGCAGCCGATCGCGTGCGGGTTGGCCTCCTTGATCGCGGCGATGTCGAGGCCGAGCTGGAAGCCCGGGCGGCGCCACGGCACCCACACGACCTTGTCGCCGAAGATCGTGCGGGTGAGCTCCTCGCCGTCGACGGCGGTCGCGATCGCGATGCCGGAGTCGGGGTGCAGGTGGTCGACGTGCGCGGCGTCGACCAGGCCGTGCATCGCGGTGTCGATCGACGGCGCCGCACCGCCCTTGCCGTGCAGGCAGTAGTCGAACGCGGCCACCATCTCGTCCTCGCGCTCGACGCCCGGGTAGACGTCGACGAGCGAGCGCATCCGGTCCAGCCGCAGCACCGCCAGCCCCGCCTCGGTCAGCGTGCCGAGGTCGCCGCCCGAGCCCTTGACCCACAGCAGCTCGACGGGCTCGCCGGTGACCGGGTCGGTGTCGGCGCCCTTGGCGGAGGTGTTGCCGCCGGCGTAGTTGGTGTTGCGCGGGTCGGCGCCGAGCGCGTTGGAACGCGCGATCAGCTCGGCTGCTGCCTGGTTCGTCATCGGTCTTCCTGTGCTGTCGTGGTGATGGTGTGCGTCCGCCCGACGGCGGCGGGTCGCCTCAGGCGCCCCAGCCCGCCTGGGTCCCGCCGACCCGCTCCTGCGCGACCTTCTCGGCGTAGCCGGAGGCGACGAAGGCGGCGACCGGGTCGCCGTCGAGCCCCTTGCTCTCGCGGATCTCGGCGAGCAGCGGGCGCACGTCGGTGTTGTAGGCGTCCATGAGCGCGGCGTTGGCGCCGAGCACGTCGCCCTCGCGCTGCGCGGTGGCCAGCGCCTCCCGGTCGACCAGGAGCGCCTTGGCGGTCGCCTCCTGGACGTTCATGACCGAGCGGATCTGGGCCTGGATCTTCGGCTCGATGTTGTGGCACTGGTCGAGCATGAAGTTGACGCCGGAGGAGGGGTCGAGCGCGTCGGCGGCGACGATCTCGTTCATGATCCGGAACAGCTGGAACGGGTCGGCGGCGCCGACCATGAGGTCGTCGTCGGCGTAGAAGCGCGAGTTGAAGTCGAACGCCCCGAGGCGGCCGAGCCGCAGCAGCTGGGCCACGATGAACTCGATGTTGGTGCCGGGCGCGTGGTGGCCGGTGTCGAGCACGACGGTCGCCTGCTCGCCCAGCGCGAGGCAGTGCACGAGCGAGGTGCCCCAGTCCGGCACGTCGGTGGCGTAGAACGCGGGCTCGAAGAACTTGTACTCGAGCAGGATCCGCATGTGCGGGTCGAGGGCGGCGTAGATCTCGGCGAGGCCCTCGGCGAGCCGCTCCTGCCGCGACCGCAGGTCGTCCTGACCGGGGTAGTTGAGACCGTCGGCGAGCCAGATCTTGAGATCGGTCGAGCCGGTGGCGCGCATGACATCGATGCAGTCGAGGTGGTGCTTGACCGCCTTGGCGCGTACCCGCGGGTCGGGGTTGGTGAGCGAGCCGAGCTTGTAGTCGTCGTCCTGGAAGACGTTGGAGTTGATCGCGCCGATGCTGACGCCGAGCTCGCGCGCGTGGCGGGCGAGGTCGTCGAAGTCGTCGACGAGGTCCCAGGGGATGTGCAGCGAGACGCGGGGGGCGGCGCCGGTGTAGCGGTGCACCTGCGCGGCGTCGGCGATCTTCTCGTAGGGGTCGCGCGGCACGCCTGGCGTGCTGAACACCTTGAACCGGGTGCCCGAGTTCCCGAACGCCCAGGAGGGCAGCTCGATGGTCTGGGCCTCCAGGGCAGACCGGACGTCGGCGGACGGCGTGCTCATCGGGGCTCCTTGCGGGGGTGATCGACGACGGCGTGGATCGGCGAGACGTTGAAACGTTTCATGCTTGCTCGAACGGTAGTGACCGCACCGGCGCGGTGTCAAGACGACGGTACGTCTGCACGGCGGACGTGTGGTCGGGGTCACGGAGCGAGGCGCCTACCATGTCGCCCACGACCGCCGACGTGAGGGAGCGACATGGCCACGGGCGAGGAGCCCGCAGACGACCTCGGGATCCCGCCGGGCAAGAAGCCGGCGATCAAGGACGTCGCACGCCTGGCGGGCGTCGCCGTCGGCACGGTCTCGAACGTCCTCAACGACCGCCCGACGGTGAGCCCGGAGACGCGTGAGCGGGTGCTGGAGGTGATCCGCCGGATCGGGTACGTGCCGAACGCGACGGCCCGCCGGCTGCGCTCGGGCGAGGTCACGACGATCGGCGCGGTCGTGCTCGACCTCGCGAACCCCTTCTTCACCGAGATCGCCCGCGGCATCGAGGACCGGCTCGCGCAGGACGGCTACGTCCTCATGCTCGCCAGCTCCGACGAGAACCTCGACCGCGAGCGCCGCTACCTCGACCTGCTGCTGCAGCAGGGCGTGCGTGGCGTGCTGGTGACGCCCGCCGGCGCCGACCTCGACCACCTGCGCGAGATCCGCGACCGCGGCACCGACGTCGTGCTGCTGGACGCCTACTCGCGCGAGTTCCCCTCCGTGGGTGTCGACGACGTCGCGGGCGGCGCGCTCGCGGCGGCGCACCTGCTCGACGGCGGCCGCAGCCGGCTCGCGTTCTTCAACGGCCCGCACACGGTGCGGCAGTGCGCCGAGCGGCACGCCGGCGTCGAGCGCGCCTTCCTCACCCGTGAGCTCGACCCGGCGGCGGTCACCGAGGTGACGCTGCCCGCCCCGATGACCGCCGAGCTCGCCGAGAGCGCCACGCACGAGCTGCTCGACCGTCCCGGGCCGCACCCGGACGGCATCTTCTGCATCAACGACATCGTCGCGCTGGGCGTGCTGCGCGCGCTGCGCGAGCGCGGCATGTCCGTGCCGGACGACGTCGCGGTGGTCGGCTACGACGACGTCATGTTCGCCTCGATGCTGACGACGCCGCTGACCTCGGTGCGGCAGCCGAAGCGCCAGCTCGGCTGGACCGCGGCCGACATCCTCCTGCGCGGCGACGACGAGGGCGCAGAGCGGCACGTCGAGTTCGTCCCCGAGCTCGTGGTGCGCGCCTCGAGCGGCGCGGCCGGCGACGCGGGCTGAGCCGCTGTCGCGACGCGCCCCTGGGCCCCGCCGAAGGCGAGGCAGCATCGGCGAGCATGCGTGACGGCGCGGCGTTGAATCGATAAACTCCCGGCGGGCGCACGGCCCGTGAGGAACGAGGGGGCCAGCATGCCGACGCAGACGGACGCCGGCGCGGGCCGGGTGCGGCGACCGAGCGTCACCGACGTCGCGCGGCTCGCCGGGGTGTCGGTCGGCACGGTCTCGAACGTGCTCAACCGCCCCGACCGGGTGGCGGGCGCGACCCGCGAGCGCGTGCTCGCCGCGATCGAGGAGCTCGGCTTCGTCCGCAACGCCTCGGCCCGGCAGCTGCGCAGCGGCGAGATCACGACGATCGGGGCGGTGCTGCTCGACATCGCCAACCCGTTCTTCACCGAGATCGCCCGCGGCATCGAGGACCGGCTCGCGGTCGACGACCTCACGCTCATGCTCGCGAGCTCCGACGAGAACCCCGACCGCGAGGCGCGCTACCTGCGGCTGTTCGCCGAGCACGGCGTCCGCGGCCTGCTCGCGACACCGTCGCACGGCAGCATCGACGCGCTGCTGGCGGTGCAGGACAAGGGCATCCCCGTCGTCCTGCTCGACCACGTCTCCCCCGTGCCGGAGCTCGGCTCGGTCGCGGTCGACGACGTCACGGGCGCGGGCCTGGCGATCACGCACCTGCTCGAGCAGGGCCACCGCCGTATCGCGTTCGTCAACGGCCCGATGACGTTGCGGCAGTGCGTCGACCGCCGCGACGGCGTCGTGCAGACGCTGACCGAGCACGGGCTCGACCCCGCCGAGGCGCTGGTCGAGCTCGGCGTCGACAACCTCAACGCCGACGCGGGCGCCGCGGCGCTGGACGACCTGCTCGACCGGCCCGGGCCGCGCCCGACGGCGGTGTTCTGCGTCAACGACCTCACCGCGCTCGGCGTGCTGCGCGCGCTGCGGGAGCACGGTGTGCCCGTCCCCGAGGAGATGGCCGTCGTCGGCTACGACGACGTGTCGTTCGCGTCGATGCTCACGACGCCGCTGACCTCGGTCCGGCAGCCGATGCACACCCTCGGCTGGACCGCCGCCGACATCCTGCTGCGCTCCGGCGCGGGCGAGCCGGAGCAGGTCGTGTTCACGCCCGAGCTCGTCGTGCGCGCCAGCAGCGACCCCGCGCCTGAGGCCCGGCCGCGGTTCGGCCTCGCGGCCACGCGCCGCGGTGGCAGGATCGCCGGGTGGCCGAGGTGATCCACATCCACGTCGTCGCGGACTCCACGGGCGACACGGCAGCGCGCGTCGCGCGCGCGGCTCGCGCGCAGTACGCCGACCGGGAGATCCGGATCATCCGGCACCCTCGGGTCGGCTCCCCCGAGGCGCTGCGCGCCGTCGTCGACCCGCTCACCGGGCTCACACGCACGGTCGTGGTGTTCTCGACGCTCGCCGACGAGGAGCTCAAGGCGCTGCTCGCGCAGCTGTGCGCCGAGGCCGGGCTCGTGCACGTCGACCTGCTGGAGCCCGCGGTCGACGCGCTGCAGCGCGCGATCGGCGAGGCCCCCTCGCGGACGGTGCACCCGATCGGGGTGGGCGAGGACTACTTCCGGCGGATCCAGGCGATGGAGTTCGCGATCGCCAACGACGACGGCAAGCTCACCAGCCCGCTCTCCGCCGCCGACATCGTGCTCGTCGGCGCCTCCCGCACCGGCAAGACGCCGCTGTCGATGTACCTCGGCTACCTCGGCTACAAGACCACCAACATCCCGCTGGTCCCCGGGATCCCGGCGCCGCGTGCGCTGTTCGAGGTCGACCGCTGGAAGATCGTCGGCCTGACGATCGACCCCGAGCGGCTGCAGGAGATCCGGCACCGGCGGGTCCGGCACCTGGGCGCGACGGCAGGCCGCGACGGCTACGCCGAGCTCGCCAAGATCTACGACGAGCTCGAGGAGGTGGGCGCGGTGCAGCGGCGGCTCGGCTGCCCCGTCCTCGACACGACGGCCCTCGCGATGGAGGAGGCCGCGGTGCGCGTCATCGAGCTGGTCGAGCACCGCCGCGACCAGCTCGCGTGACCTCGCTCACACTGGATCGATTCGACGTCTCGCGCACGCCCACGCCGTCGGACACCCGCCGCACGGCGCCGCTAGGGTGCGCTTGACGCTGGCGCACGGGCCAGCCGTCGGTTGTCCCGATGGAGTGAGACCCGATGACGGATCAGCACTACCTGTACGACCTGGCCGAGGGCGACGCCTCGATGAAGGCCCTGCTCGGAGGCAAGGGCGCCGGCGTCGCGGAGATGATGCGCCTCGGGGTCCCGGTGCCGGACGGCTTCACCGTCACCACCGCGGCCTGCGTCGACACGATGGCGGCGGGCGGCACGTGGCCCGACGGGCTGTGGGAGGAGACGCTCGCCGCGCTCGCGCGGCTCGAGGAGCGCACGGGGCGTGGCCTGGGCGACCCCGAGCGGCCGCTGCTGGTCTCGGTGCGCTCGGGCGCGGTCGTGTCGATGCCCGGCATGATGGACACGATCCTCAACCTCGGCATCGGCGACGACACGGTCGACGCGCTCGGCCGCGAGGCGGGCGACCCGCGGTTCGCGTGGGACTCCTACCGCCGCTTCGTGCAGATGTACGGCGAGGTCGTCGAGGGCGTGCCCGCGCACGTCTACGAGGACGCGCTCACCGCGCTCAAGAAGGCCCGCGGCGCCGCGCAGGACACCGACCTGAGCACCGACGACCTGCGCGAGCTCGTCGACACCTTCAAGCAGGTGAGCCGGCAGCACATCGGCGACGACCTGCCGAGCGACCCCCGCGAGGCGCTGCGGCGCGCGATCGACGCGGTGTTCCGGTCCTGGCTGAACCCGCGCGCCCGCGTGTACCGGCGCGCGAACGGCATCCCCGACGACCTCGGCACCGCCGTCAACGTCATGCAGATGGTGTTCGGCAACCGCGGCGAGACCTCGGCGACCGGCGTCTGCTTCACCCGCAACCCGTCGACCGGCGCGAAGGAGCTCTACGGCGAGTTCCTGCTCAACGCCCAGGGCGAGGACGTCGTCGCCGGCATCCGGACGCCGCGACCGCTCGCCGAGATGGAGCAGGTGCTGCCCGAGGCCTACGGCCAGCTGCTCGACGTCATGCAGCGGCTCGAGGCGCACTACCGCGACATGCAGGACATCGAGTTCACCGTCGAGGAGGGCTCGCTCTACCTGCTGCAGACCCGCACCGGCAAGCGCACCGCCGCCGCCGCGCTCAAGGTGGCCCGCGACCTCGTCGAGGAGGGCGTGATCACCCGCGAGGAGGCGCTGCGCCGCATCGAGCCCGCCCAGCTCGACCAGCTGCTGCACCCCGCGATCGACCCCGCGCACGGCCGGGAGCCGCTCACGCGCGGGCTCGCCGCCTCCCCCGGCGCCGCCGTCGGCGAGATCGTGCTCGACTCCGACCTCGCCGAGCGGCGCGGCAAGGCCGGCGACGCCGTCGTGCTCGTGCGGTGGGAGACCACGCCCGACGACATCGCGGGCACCCTGGCCGCGCAGGGCGTGCTGACGGCGCACGGCGGCATGACCAGCCACGCGGCCGTCGTCGCGCGCGGCATGGGCAAGCCCTGCGTCGCGGGCGCCTCGGAGATCGCGATCGACACCGAGGCGCGGACGCTGACGGTCGGCGACGTCACGCTCGCCGAGGGCGACTGGATCACGCTCGACGGCTCGACCGGCGCCGTGTACCGCGGGGCCCTGGAGCTGGTGCCGCCGCAGATCAACACCGACTTCGCGACCGTCGTCGGCTGGGCCGACGAGATCCGCCGGCTCGGGGTGCGCGCCAACGCCGACAACGGACCCGACGCCGCCCGGGCGCGGGAGTTCGGCGCCGAGGGCATCGGGCTGTGCCGCACCGAGCACATGTTCATGGAGCACGACCGGCTGCCGGCGGTCCGGCGCATGATCCTCGCGAGCGACGACGACGAGCGCGCGGCCGCGCTCGCGGAGATCCTGCCGATGCAGCAGGCCGACTTCGAGGAGATCCTCGAGGCGATGTCCGGGCTCCCGGTCACGATCCGGCTGCTCGACCCGCCCCTGCACGAGTTCCTCCCGAACCTCGTCGACCAGGCGCTGGAGGTGCAGCGGCTGGAGCTCGCGGGCGAAGGCCACCCGACCGACCTGCAGCACGCCCGCGCGCTGCTGGCGCAGATCAAGAAGCTCACCGAGCAGAACCCGATGCTCGGCACCCGCGGCGTCCGGCTCGCGCTGCTGCACCCAGAGATCCCGCAGATGCAGGTGCGCGCGATCGCGCGGGCGGCGTTCGCCGTCGCCGACCGCGGCGGCGACCCACGCGTGGAGATCATGGTGCCGCTCGTCGCCTTCGCCGAGGAGCTGCGCCGGATGCGGGCGATCATCACCGAGACGCTGGAGGAGGAGTTCGAGCGCGCCGGCCGCCGTCTCGAGATCCCGATCGGCACGATGATCGAGCTGCCCCGCGCCGCCGTCGTCGCCGACCAGATCGCCGAGCACGCCGACTTCTTCTCGTTCGGCACCAACGACCTCACCCAGACCGGCGTCGGCATCTCCCGCGACGACGCCGAGGGCGCGTTCCTGTCGTCCTACCTCGACACCGACCTCGTGCCCGACAACCCGTTCTCCTCGATCGACGTCGACGGCGTCGGTGGGCTGGTGCGGCTCGGAGCCGAGGGCGGCCGGTCCCGCAAGCCCGGTCTCAAGCTCGGGGTGTGCGGCGAGCACGGCGGCGACCCGGCCTCGATCGCGCTGTTCGAGCGGCTCGGCCTCGACTACGTGTCGTGCTCGCCGTACCGCGTGCCGATCGCCCGGTTCGCCGCCGCGCAGGCCGCGTTGGATGCGAGGCGCTGAGGCTCAGCCGGTCGCCGCCCCCACCGTGACGTCGTGCTCGTACGTGCGCGAGACGTTGCCGTTGAGGTCGTGCGCGTTGTACCGGACCGTGTAGTCGCCCGGCGGCAGCGCGACCGTCGCGGTGTGGGTCGCCGTCAGGTCGCCGTCGACGCGTGACTGGGTGCTGCGCACCAGCACGCCGTCGGCGTAGACGTTCGCGACGACACGGGCGAGCCCGACCTCGTCGCTCGCGTCCACCCGGATCGTCAGCTCCTCGACGGCGCCGGTGGTCGGCTCGACGAGCTCGACGAGCGGGCGGGTGGTGTCGACCACCGGCTCGGGGGCGTCGGTGTAGGCGATCCGCGGCGCCGGCGGCGTCGCCATGCCCTCGCCGAGGAAGTAGCTCGTGTGCGGGGGCTGGTTGTACGCGACGTTCTGCCACGCGACCGCGAGCCGGTACACCGGGTCGGACATCAGCGTGCGCAGCCGGTGCTCGGTGACGTCGGTCGTCGTGAAGATCCGCAGCGCCGTCGAGTCCTCGGTGCGGTACACCAGCTCCTCGCGCCAGTCGCCGAACAGGTCCGCCTGCAGGCTCGGGTTGCCCTTGGTGTCGTTGTTCGTCTTGACGCCCTCGGGCGCGAAGATCTCGACCTGCTCGCCGGCCTCGTGGTCCCAGTCGTAGACGTAGGGGTCGCCCGTGCGCGGCACGTCGTCGAAGACGTGGTCGGCGATCTCGTACAGCAGGTCCGCGTCCCACTGCACGACGAAGTTCGCCGCCGGGATGCTGCTGCCGATCCGCTCGCCGTCGGCGCTCATGAGGTAACCGGTCGTGTCGTCCCACTCGCCCGAGCCGACGGCCCAGCCCTCGGCACCGGGGTAGCGCGGGTCGATGTCGGCGGCGGCGCCGCGGCCGGTGTCGCGGGTGGCCGGGATGCTCCACAGGATCTCGCCGGTGGCGGCGTCGCGCATCGTCGCGCCGCGGCCACCCGAGCAGTCCATGCACTCGTGGACGGCGAACACCTCGAGGCCGTCGTTGCTCGGCACCAGGTCGCTCACGTGCATGGCGTCGCCGTGACCGAGGCCGGTCGCGTACGCGAGCGTTCCGTCGTCGTCGATCGTCGCCGAGCCGAACACGATCTCGTCGCGGTGGTCGCCGTCGACGTCGGCGACCGAGAGGTTGTGGTTGCCCTGCCCGGCGGCCGCCTCGTTGCCCGGCTCGTCGGAGTCGAACACCCAGCGCAGGGCCAGCCGCTCGCCGTCGAAGTCCCACGCGGCCAGCACGGCCCGCGTGTAGTAGCCGCGCGTGAAGACGACGCTCGGGTGCCCGCCGTCGAGGTAGGCGACGGCGGCGAGGAAGCGGTCCACCCGGTTGCCGTAGCCGTCGCCCCAGTCGTCGACGACGCCGCGGGGCGGCACGTAGTCGACCGTGTCGATCGCGGCACCGGTGAGACCGTCGAACACCGTGAGGAGCTCGGGGCCGTCCAGCACGTAGCCGGCCTCGTTGCGCCAGTCGGCCTCGGGGTCCCCGATGACGGTCCCGACGCCGTCGACCGTGCCGTCGGCGGTCTTGACGGCGACCTCCGCGCGGCCGTCGCTGTCGAGGTCGAAGACCATGAGCTGCGTGTAGTGGGCGCCGGCGCGGATGTTGCGGCCGAGGTCGATCCGCCACAGCTGCTCGCCGTCGAGCGTGTAGGCGTCGACGTAGACGTTGCCGGTGTGGCCCGACTGGCTGTTGTCCTTGGCGTTGGTCGGGTTCCACAGCAGCACGATCTCGAGCCGGCCGTCGCCGTCGAGGTCGCCGACGCTCGCGTCGCTCGCCCGGTACTCGTACGCGACGCCGTCGGGCGTCACGCCGCCCTCGGGGACCTCCAGCGGCACGTCGAGGTGGTTCTGCGCCCAGGGCGTGAACTCCTCGGTGGCCCAGAAGGCGCCGTCGGGCGTGATCGCCTGCACCCGGTAGACCGAGCCCGCGGCGCCGTCCGGGTCGAGCAGGTTGGTCGAGCCTGCGACGGCCGCGTCGTTGACCTTGACGCCGTCGCGGAAGACGTTGAAGACGATCTCCTCGGGGTCGAGCCCGAGCATCCGCCAGCCCACGTAGACGCCACCCTCGGTCACGACCGCGACGGGAGCGCGGTCGAGGTGCTCGGCGTCGCGGACCGGCACCTGCTCCGGCCCGGGCGGCTCGGCGCCCGCGGGCAGCCCGACGGCGACGGCTCCTCCCAGCGCGAGTGCCGCCGTCGCGAGGGCGGTCGTGAGCCTGCGGGAGCCGCGCGCAGGGCGCGGCGGTCGGGCGTGCGGTGCCATGATCATCTCCGCCGATGAGACTGAATCGATTCAGGCGTCGGCACGACGCTAGCGCATCGATACGTGACGCGTCAACGATCGGTCTCGGCTGCCGGACGAGACGCTCGCTAGAGATGCTTGGTCGCTTCGCGGACCGACAGCGGGGACAGGTCGGGATGGGCGGCGACGAACGCCCGCACCCAGTCGGGGTCGACCCGGGCGTGCTGCCGCAGCGCCCAGCCGATCGCCTTGCGGAGGAAGAAGTCGCCCTCGCCGATGCTCGCCTCGATCGCCTCGGTCAGCAGGGCGACATCGGTGCGCTCCTTGGCCCCGAGCTGGCAGATGATCGCCGTCCGGCGCCGCCAGCGGTCGTCGTCGTGGGCCCACGCGCGCATCGCGGGCGCCACCTCGTCGGGGTGCGCGAGCAGCAGCGGGCCCACCCGGCGGTTCGCGATCTCGTCGACGTGGTCCCACCAGGCACCGGTGACGATCATGTGCTCGTACAGCGGCAGCAGCTCCGGGCCCTGCCAGGCGCGGTAGCCGCGCCAGCCGGTGAGATCGGTCGCCAGGTACCGCTCCTCGCGGAACCGCGCCGCGTCCCACAGCGTGCGCACGGTCGCGACGAGCACGGCCGGTGAGGGCAGCGGGTGCGCGGCGAACAACCGCCGTGCGAGCGCCGCCCGTTCAGGCTTCGGCACCCCGCGGAACGGCATCTCCGACCGCATGTACCGCTGCATCTGAGGCGCCTTGACGGGATCCGCCAGCTCGGCGAGCCCCCGCCGCGCGGCCTCGACCAGCGCCTCGTCCGGCTCCGCCACGACACCCCCCACGGCACCCCTCCTCTGCAGGCCACACCTGCCGCCCTTCTCGACAGGTCCCGCCGCTACACCTAGCAGCCCCCGCCCGCGAGATCGAGGTCTTGGGTCGAGATCGAGGATCTGGATCCTCGATCTCGACCCAAGACCTCGATCTCGTCGCCGACGCAGGCACGTGGGGGCTCGGGGATAATGGCTCGGTGCCAGCCGACAGCCCGCCCCCGGACGGCGTCGGTGACGACGGCGGGCTCTTCGCGATCCCGGCGGGCAGCCGTCAGGTCCCGACCCGGGTGGTGCTGCTGACCGGGCCGTCCGGTTCCGGCAAGTCCTCGCTCGTGCGCCGGCTCGGCCTGCCGACCGTCGCGCTCGACGACTTCTACCGCGACGTCGACCACCCCGGGCTGCCGCGCCGCTACGGCATCGTCGACTGGGACGACCCGGCGTCGTGGGACCGCGAGGCCGCCGTCGAGGCGCTCGTGTCGCTGTGCCGCGAGGGCGAGGCGACGATCCCGGTCTACGACATCCCGACGTCGCGCCGCACCGGCGAGACGCGTCTGGTGCTCGACGGCGAACCGGTGGTCGTGGCCGAGGGGATCTTCGCGGCCGAGATCGTCGCGGACCTGCGGCGCGAGGACGTGCTGGCGGACGCGCTCTGCCTCGTGCGGCCCCGGCTCACGACGTTCTGGTTCCGGCTGCTGCGCGACCTCGGCGAGGGGCGCAAGGCGCCGACGACGCTCGTGCGGCGCGGTCTCGCGCTCATGCGCCACGAGCCCGAGCTGATCAGCGGCTGGGTCGCCAAGGGCTGCCGCGACCTCTCCCCCGCGGCCGCCGAGCAGACGGTGCGCCGGCTCGCCCGCCAGGGCTGACACGCGCACCGCGCCTGGTCCACTCACCCACCACCGGCGGGGCCGCCACACCACCACCCACCCTCGGCGACGCCCTGGCACCACCCGCATCCACGAGCTCGTACCTGGGTGCCGAGCTCGCAGCGTGCACCGTACGAGCTCGGCACCCAGGTACGAGCTCGCAGGGCAACGGGAACAGAGAGCGCGACGGCGACCCACCGGCACGCCGGCCGGCCGGCCTGACCTCGCTCCATCACGCCGAACTCGTACTGCGGCGCCCAACTCGTAGCGTGCACCGTACGAGCTCGGCACCCAGGTACGAGTTCGCAGGGCCGCGGAAACAGCAGCGAGCGCGACGGCGACCCCACCGGCGCACCGGCCGGCCGGCCACCCTGACCACACTCCCACCGGCGCCCGCCCCGGCCCAGCCTGCCCGGCGCCCGGTCACCATGCCCCCCCCGCGTCGACCAACTCGTACTGCGGCGCCCAACTCGTAGCGTGCACCGTACGAGCTCGGCACCCAGGTACGAGTTCGCAGGGCCGCGGAAACAGCAGCGAGCGCGACGGCGACCGCACCGACACTCCGGCCGGCACCCACCCCGGTCCCGCTCCCCACCGGGCGGCCACCCTGCCCATCGCTGCCTCGCACCGCACCGCGCCGCACCGCACCGCGCCGCGCCGCGCCGACCAACTCGTAGCCCCCGACCCAACTCGTAGCGTGCACCGTACGAGATCGGCGCGCAGGTACGAGTTCGCGCACGGGGCGGGGCGCGCACCGGGCGGGGCGCGCACCGGGCGGGAGCGCCGGCGGGGCGGGGGTCGCCGGGCTGGATCGCTAGCGGGGTGGGGCGGTGCTCGCGCGGACGACGAGCTCGGTCGGGAGCTGCACGTGGCTGGTCTCGAGCGTGCCGCCGTCGAGCAGCGTGCGCAGCATCTCCGTCGCCACCGCGCCCAGGCGCTGGATGTGCTGGCGCACCGTCGTCAGCGGCACCGCGACGCGGGTCGACTCCGGGATGTCGTCGAAGCCGATGATCGAGAGGTCGTCCGGGACGCGGAGGCCGACCTCGTGGGCGACCTCGAGCGTGACGAGCGCGGACCGGTCGTTGGCGGCGAACACCGCGGTCGGCGGCTCCGGCTGCGTCAGCAGCTCCCGCACCGCCTCCTTGGCGAGCTCGTCCTCGTAGTGGCCGATGCGGATCAGCGAGGGGTCGAACGGGACGCCGGCGGCCGCCAGCGCGTCGCGGTAGCCCTGCTCGCGCAGCTGCGCCGAGCGCAGGTCCGGGCGGCCGGCGAGGAACCCGATGCGGGTGTGGCCGAGGTCGAGCAGGTGCCGGGTGGCCGTCAGCGCGCCCTCGAGGCTGTCGGACTCGACCGCGGGCGTGCCCTCGGGTCCGGTGTGCGGGTCGATGACGACGACCGGGATGTCGACCGGTGCGGCGAGCACGGTCGGCGTCACCAGGATGGCGCCGTCGATGAGGGTGCCGCTCAGCCGGCGCAGCGACCGGTTCTCCCACTCCGAGCCGTCGGCGCGGCGGGCGCTGTAGGCCAGCAGCTCCAGGTCGCTGCCGTGCAGCGCGGTGCCGACGCCCTTGAGGATCTCGGCGCTGAACGGCTCGAAGTCGGCGACGAGGCAGCCGATGACGTTCGTGCGCCGCGAGCGCAGGCTGGTGGCCACCAGGCTGGACTCGTAGCCGAGCCGCGCGATCACGCCCTGGACGCGCAGCAGCGTGCTCGCGGCGACGCCGTCGCGGCCGTTGAGAACCTTCGAGACGGTGGCGACCGAGACCCCTGCTTCGCGCGCGACGTCGGTGATCGTGACCCGCGGCATGCCGCTGACCATACCGCTGTTCGATCGCGACTAAAACGTTATCGATAACGATTGACATGCGCCCTCGGGGTTTGCGACAGTTCCCCACGACGGTCGACGACGACAGAAGGGCATGTTGATGAGGAAGTCACGATGGGCAGCCGGTGCAGCCGCTGCGGTCGCCGCAGGGATGCTGCTCACGGCGTGCGGCTCCGACGCCGGCGGCAACGGGGGTAGCAGCGACGGCGACGGTGTCACGATCACCTGGTGGCACAACTCGAACAACGAGCCGGGGCTGGGCTACTACCAGCAGGTGGCCGAGGACTTCATGGCCGACAACCCGGGTGTCACGATCGAGATCAGCGCCATGCAGCACGAGGACATGGGCACCAAGCTCGACGCGGCCATGCAGAGCGGCGACATGCCGGACATCTTCATGGAGCGCGGCGGCGGCGAGATGGCCGACAAGATCGACGCCGGTCTGATCCGCGACCTCACCGACGACGCGGCGGAGACCATCGAGAAGCTGGGCGGCTCGGTCGCCGGCTGGACGCTCGACGGCCGCACCTACGCGCTGCCGTTCTCGATCGGCGTGGTGGGCTTCTGGTACAACACCGCCCTCTTCGAGGAGGCCGGGATCACCGACACCCCGACCACGATGGACGAGCTCTTCGAGACCATCGACGCGCTCAAGGCCGCCGGCATCGACCCGATCTCCGTCGGGGCGGGCGAGGGCTGGCCGGCCGCGCACTACTGGTACTACTTCGCGCTGCGCGAGTGCTCCGAGGAGGCCCTCAACACCGCGGTCAGCTCGCTGCAGTTCGACGACCCGTGCTTCATCCGCGCCGGTGAGGCGCTCGAGGAGCTGATCGCCGCCGAGCCGTTCAACCCCGGCTTCCTCTCGACGCCGGCGCAGGCCGGCGCGACGAGCGCCTCGGGTCTGCTCGCGACCGGCAAGGTCGCGATGGAGCTCGCCGGCCACTGGGAGCCCGGGGTCATGCAGGGCCTCACCGACGACGGCCAGGGCCTCGGCGAGAACACCGGCTGGTTCCCGTTCCCGACGACCCCGACCGGCGAGGGCGACCCGACGGCCGCGCTCGGCGGCGGCGACGCCTGGGCGCTGTCGGGCGACGCGCCGGACGAGGCGCTCGAGTTCATCGAGTACCTGCTCTCCGACGAGGTGCAGCAGGGCTTCGCCGAGAACGACATGGGGCTGCCGACCAACCCGGCCGCCGTCGACTCGATCAGCGACCCGGCGCTGGCAGGTCTGCTCGAGGTGCGTGACTCCGCGCCCTACGTGCAGCTCTACCTCGACACCGCCTTCGGTCAGGCCGTCGGTGGCGCGATGAACGACGAGATCGCGCTGCTCTTCGCCGGGCAGGCGACCGCTCAGGACGTCGTCGACGCCATCGAGCAGGCCGCCGGGACGGCAGGCTGAGCGTGGCGGACGGCGCAACCAGGGCTCCGTCCGCCGTGGCGACCGCCGCTGCCGCCGGCCCCGCGCAGGAGACGGTGCGCACCCCGCGCACCGACCCTCCCGCGGGGCCCGCGGCAGCCGCGGCGCGACGGCGCGGCATCTCGTGGCGGCAGCGCCTCGAGATCGCCGTGCTCGTCGCGCCCGCGCTCGTGCTCATGGTGGTCTTCGTGGCGTGGCCGGTGCTGCGAGCCGTGCAGTGGTCCTTCTTCACCTGGAAGGGGTACGGACCGCTCGTCGACTTCGTCGGGCTCGCGAACTACGTCTCGATCCTCACCAACGACGTCTTCCACGGCGCCGTCAGGCACAACCTGTTCGTCGTCGTGGCCTCGATCGTGCTGCAGCTGCCGCTGGGGCTGGCGATCGCGCTGCTGCTCAACCGCCCGATGTACGGGCAGGGCGTGCTGCGCACGATCGTCTTCGTGCCCTACGTGCTGGCCGAGGTCATCGCCGGTGTCGTGTGGTTCCAGCTGCTGCAGCCGCGCTACGGCGTCATCGACGCCTGGCTCGAGCGGTTCGGGCTGAGCGGGCCGGCGCAGGGCTGGCTCGGCACGCCCGAGCTGGCGCTCTACGCCGTCATGATCGTGCTCACCTGGAAGTACCTGGGCATGGCGGTGATCCTCATGCTCGCGGGGCTGCAGGGCATCCCGCACGACGTCACCGAGGCAGCCGAGATCGACGGCGCCTCCTGGTGGCAGACCCAGTGGCGGATCACGATCCCGCTGCTGGGCCCGACGATGCGCACCTGGGCGTTCCTGTCGATGATCGGGTCGCTGCAGCTGTTCGACATGGTCTGGATCCTCACGCGCGGCGGCCCGGCCAACGCCACCACGACGATGGCGACATTCCTGCTCACCGAGGGCCAGCGCCGCGCCAACTACGGGATCGCCTCGGCGGCGTCGGTGGTGCTGTTCGTCATCGCGCTCGTGATGGCGCTGACCTATCAGCGCTTCATCCTCAGCCGCGACAACACCGTCGACTCGCCTCGGAGGGGGAAGCGATGACCGCCACGACTCTCCCCGGCACGCGGGTGCGGCGCCGGGCCCGGCGCGACGCGAAGTCGCGCAACCCGCTGCTCTACGTCGCGGCGCTCGTCGTCGTGGCGCTGAGCCTCGGCCCGGTGCTGGTCGGCGTGATCGGCGGCTTCCGCACCAACGCCCAGCTCGCCGAGGACCCGGCCGGCCTGCCCGACCCGTGGGTGCTCGACAACTACCTGAACGTCATCACGGGCGCGGAGTTCTGGCGCTACGCGCTGAACTCGACGGCGATCGCGCTCATCACGACCGGGCTGGTGGTGCTGCTGGGCGTGATGGCGGCCTACCCGCTCGCGCGGTACCGGTTCCGCGGCCGTGAGGCGCTGTTCACGATCTTCGTCATGGGCCTGCTCTTCCCGGCGACCGTGGCGATCATCCCGCTGTTCATCATCGTCACGCGGGACCTGGGCCTGGGGAACACCTGGTGGGGCGTCGCGCTGCCGCAGGCGGCGTTCGCTCTCCCCCTGACGGTCGTGATCCTGCGGCCGTTCCTCGCCGCGATCCCGACCGAGATCGAGGAGGCCGCGCTGCTCGACGGCGCGAGCCGGCTCGGGTTCTTCTGGCGAATCCTGCTGCCGCTGTCCGGCCCGGGCATGGTGACCGTCGGCGTGCTGGCGTTCGTCACGTCGTGGAACAACTACATGCTGCCGCTGCTGCTGCTGCAGGACCGGATGCGCACGCTGCCGCTCGGGGTGGCCGACTTCTCCTCCGAGCACGCGGCCGACATCGCGGGCGTGTACGCCTTCACGACGCTGGCGATGATCCCCGCGCTCGTGTTCTTCCTGGCGATGCAGAAGCGCATCGTCAACGGCCTGCAGGGCGCCGTGAAGGGGTAGCAGCCGGGCGCCACCGCCGCCCGCCGCCGCACACACCTGGACCGACGCCACGAGGAGCTACCGCATGACCGCCACGACGCCCGCCGTCTCCCCCCGCGTGCTCGAGCTGCACGCCCGCATGAGCCGGGAGGAGAAGCTCGCGCAGCTGGTCGGCTACTGGGTCGACCAGGGCGAGGAGACCGTCGCCCCGATGTCGGGCGAGCTGCAGGCGTCGCAGCGGTACGAGACCGCGACGACCCACGGGCTCGGGCACCTCACCCGGGTGTACGGCACCCGGCCGGTCGACGCCGTCGAGCGGGCGCGGTGGCTGTGGCGCGAGCAGGAGCGGCTGCGCGAGCGCTCGGGTCACGGTATCGGCGCGATCGTGCACGAGGAGTGCCTGACCGGGCTGGCCGCGTGGGGCGCGACGATCTTCCCGACGCCGCTCGCGTGGGGTGCCGCGTTCGACCCCGACCTCGTCGAGGAGACCGCGCGTGCGATCGGGTCGACGCTGCGCGGGATCGGGGTGCACCAGGGTCTCGCGCCGGTGCTCGACGTCGCGCGCGACCCCCGGTGGGGCCGTACCGACGAGTGCATCGCCGAGGACCCCTACCTCGTGGGCACGGTCGGCACCGCGTACGTGCGCGGTCTGCAGGGGTCCGGCATCCACGCCACCCTCAAGCACTTCGTCGGGTACTCGGCGTCGCAGGCGGGGCGCAACCACGCGCCGGTGCACGCGGGCCCGCGCGAGATCGCGGACGTGTTCCTGCCGCCGTTCGAGATGGCGGTGCGCGACGGCGGGGTGCGCTCGGTCATGAACTCCTACTCCGAGATCGACGGTGTCCCGGTCGCCGCCTCGCCGTACTACCTCACCGAGGTGCTGCGCGAGCGGTGGGGGTTCGACGGCGTCGTGGTCGCCGACTACTTCTCGATCGCGTTCCTGCACATGAGCCACGCGGTGGCCGCCGACCGGGGCGAGGCGGCGGGACTCGCGCTCGCGGCCGGCATCGACGTCGAGCTGCCCAGCGGTGACACGTTCGCCGAGCCGCTCGCGGAGGCGCTGGCGGCCGGGACGGTCGACGAGGCGCTCGTCGACCGCGCGGTGCTGCGCGTGCTCGCGCAGAAGGAGGATCTCGGGCTGCTCGACCCGCCGACCGACGAGGCGCCCACCGCCGTCGACCTGGACCCGCCCGCGCACCGCGAGCTCGCCCGGCGGCTCGCCGAGTCCTCGCTGGTGCTGCTGAGCAACGACGGCCTGCTGCCGCTGGCCGACCGGGCGCCGCAGCGGCTCGCGGTCATCGGCCCCAACGCCGACCGGCCTGAGGCGATGCTCGGCTGCTACTCCTTCGTCAACCACGTGCTCGCGCACCACCCGGGCGTGCCGCTGGGTGTCGAGATCCCGAGCGTCGCCGAGGCGCTGCGCGCCGAGCTCGACGAGGTGGAGGTCACGACGACGCCGGGCTGCGACGTCGACGGCGACGACACCTCGGGCATCCCGGCGGCGGTCGCGGCCGCCGAGGCGGCGGACGTCGCGGTGGTCGTCGTCGGCGACCAGGCCGGCCTGTTCGGGCGCGGCACGGTCGGCGAGGGCAACGACGTCGAGTCCCTCGAGCTGCCCGGCGTGCAGCGCCAGCTGGTCGAGGCGGTCGTCGCCACCGGCACCCCGGTGGTGCTGGTGCTGCTCACCGGCCGCCCCTACGCGATCGGCTGGGCGCTCGACGGCGAGACCTCCGCGGCCGCCGTGCTGCAGTCGTTCTTCCCGGGCCAGATGGGCGGCCCCGCGATCGCGCGCGTGCTCGCGGGCACCGTCGCGCCGTCGGGCCGGCTGCCGATCACGATGCCGCGCTCGGCGGGTGCGCAGCCGTACTCCTACCTGCGGCCCGCGCTGGCCGGCAGCGGCGGTGTCAGCAGCGCGGACACCACCCCGGTGCGGCCCTTCGGCTTCGGGCTGACCTACACGACGTTCGAGCGCACGGACCTGCGGGTGCCGGCCGAGGTCGCCACCGACGGCAGCCTGACCGCGACGGTCACGGTGACCAACACCGGCGAGCGCACCGGCGTCGACGTCGTGCAGCTCTACGGCCACGACGTGCACGCGAGCGTCACCCGGCCGGCTGCGCAGCTGCTCGGCTACCGCCGCGTCGAGCTCGAGCCGGGCGAGAGCGCCGAGGTGACGTTCACCGTCCCGACCTCACTGCTCGCCCTCACCGACCCGGGCATGACCCGGGTGGTCGAGCCGGGCGACGTCGAGCTCTGGGTGGGTGGCTCGTGCGAGGACAAGGAGGCCGTGGCCTCCACGCTGCTGGTCGGCGACGTGCACCGCGTCACCGCCGCGGACGGCCGGGTCACGACCAGCGCCGTGACCCGGCCGGCGGAGGTCAGCCCTGCAGCCGGACGCAGCTCCACGAGATCGGCGGCAGCGTCACGCTGAGCACGCCGTCGGCGAGCCGGGCGGAGCCGTTGGGCTCGGGCAGCACCGACTCGGAGTCGTCCGCCGTCGCCGACCAGGTGTGGTCGTCGTTGGCGTAGGTGAGCGCCTCGACGAGCTCCAGGTTCCCGCCGAGAGCGGCGAGCGAGACCTGCAGCTCCAGCGGCTCGGTCGTCGAGCGGTTGACGGCGAACAGCGAGACCGCGCCGGTCTCGGCGTCGCGCGTCGCGACCGCGTCGAGCGAGGTGACCTCGCCGAAGCGGGCGGTGCTGTGCGTCGGCGACGACAGCGCCACCTGCAGCACCTCGCCCTGGGCGTGCGTGGCGGTGAGCGAGAACGGGTGGAACGTCGTCTGCTTCCACACCCGGCCGCCCGGCTCGGTCATGATCGGCGCGATGACGTTGACCAGCTGGGCGAGGCTCGCCGAGTGCACGCGGTCGGTGTGCCGCAGCAGGGAGATCAGCAGCGACCCGACGACGACGGCGTCCGCGACGTTGTAGCGGTCCTCGAGCAGGCGCGGCGCCACCGGCCAGTCGTCACCCTTCGCGATGTCGCTGGCGACACGGTCCTGGTACCAGACGTTCCACTCGTCGAAGCTGATGTTGATCCGCTTCTCGTGGCGCCCGACGGCGCGCACGTGGTCCGCGGTCGCCACGACCGACTCGATGAAGCGGTCCATGTCGACGGCGGAGGCGAGGAAGCTGGCGAGGTCTCCGTCCTTCTCCTGGTAGTAGGCGTGCGCCGAGACGTAGTCGATGTTCTCGTAGGTCTCGGCCAGCACGGTGGCCTCCCACGACCCGAACGTCGGCATGCTCGAGCTCGAGGAGCCGCACACGACGAGCTCGAGGTCGGGGTCGACCATCCGCATCGCGTTGGCGGTCTCCTTGGCGAGCCGCGCGTACTCCTCGGCGGTCTTGTGACCGATCTGCCACGGGCCGTCCATCTCGTTGCCGAGGCACCACATGCGGATCCGGTAGGGCTCCTCCTGGCCGTGGCTGCGGCGCAGGTCGGCGAAGTGCGTGCCGCCGACGACGTTGGTGTACTCGAGCAGGTCGAGCGCCTCCTGCACGCCCCGGGTCCCGAGGTTGACCGCCATCATCGGCTCGATGTCGGCCTTGGCGCACCAGCGCATGAACTCGTCGACGCCGACGGTGTTCGGGTCGGTCGAGTGCCACGCGAGGTCGAGACGGCGCGGCCGCTGCTCGACCGGGCCGATGCCGTCCTCCCAGCGGTAGCCGGACACGAAGTTGCCGCCCGGGTAGCGCACGGTGCCGACGCCCAGCTCCTTGACGAGGTCGATGACGTCCTGGCGGAAGCCGTCCGCGTCGGCCGTGGGGTGGCCCGGGTCGTGGATGCCGGTGTAGACGCAGCGGCCCAGGTGCTCGACGAACGAGCCGAAGGTCCGGCGCCGGACCGGCCCGACGACGAACGCGGGGTCGAGGGTGAGATGTGCACTGGCAGGCATGCGAGGGATCTCCTTGCTGGGGTCGGTACGGGGGCGGCCGGTGCCTGCGGCCGCGGGTGGGTCAGGGGTGCGCGGACGGCTCGAGGCGCAGCAGCCGGACGCCGTGGCGCGGGATCTCGAGGGCGGCGAGGTCGGCGTCCGCCGAGGCCCACAGGTCGGTCGCGGCGCCGGCGGGGACGCCGTCGAGCCCGGTGAGGTCGACGGTCGTCGCCTCCTCGCCGAGCCAGAATGCTCCGACCCAGACGGCGCCGGTCTCGACGTCGGTCGCGCGCCAGACCCGCAGGTCGCCGTCGCGGTGGATCTCGCCGTTGTCGCGCGAGTGCCCGAGCACGCGCAGCACGTCGCGGTTGGTGAGCAGCGCGAGGGTCGCGTCGTCGGTCTCCGGGAGGTGGCCGCCCATCATGAGCGGGGACCGGCCGAGCACCCACAGGCTCAGCAGGGTGCGCTGCTCGTCGGCGGTGAGCAGGCTCATCCGCGGCTCGCCACGCTCGGCGCGCAGCCCGATGCGGCCGAGCGGCAGCATGTCGGCGTCGGCCCAGCCGCCGGGACGCTGGTGCGGTGCCCAGCGGGCGAGCCGGTCGAACTGGTCGGCGACGTCGACCCAGCGGTCCCACAGGTCGTCGGAGATCCGCCACATCTGGGCGTTGGCACGCAGGTGCTCGAGGTGCGCGAGGTCGAGCCCGGTGCCGGGCGAGAGGCTGAGCAGGATCTCCCGGCCGCTGCGCCGGATCGCTTCGGCGTAGGCCGCGATCTCGCGGTCGTGGTAGGGCGCGAGCATGTCGTCGGCCTTGATGTAGTCGACGCCCCAGCGCGCGAACGTCGCCACCTGGGCGTCGTAGTAGGCCTGCGCGCCCGGGTGGTCGTGGTCGAGGCCGTAGTTGTCCGGGTTCCACGGGCAGGTCGAGGTCGTGTCGGCGATGTCCCGCGCCGACCAGCTCGTGCCCGCGACCGGCAGGTCGCGCTCGACGGCGATCTTCGGGATGCCGCGCATGATGTGGACGCCGAAGCGCAGCCCGAGGTCGTGCACGCGCGCGGCGAGCGGGCCGAACCCGGCGCCGTCGGCCGCCGACGGGAACCGGTTGGGCGCGGGCTGCGGGATGCCGTGCTCGTCGAGCAGCAGGGGCGCGTCGTCGTTGTAGCCGTGCGCGCGTGCCGTGGGGTCGTACCACTGGATGTCGACGACGACGGTGTCCCACCCGAAGGGCAGCAGGCGCCGTGCCATCACCTCGGCGTTGGCGAGGACCTCGTCCTCGGTGACCGTGGTGCCGAAGCAGTCCCAGGAGTTCCACCCCATGGGCGGCGTGACCGCGGCGGGGTGCACGCCGGCCACCGGCTCCTCGGTGCGCCGCGCCCCGGGGGCGCTCACGCCAGCCCGATGACGGTCTTGAGGCCGGTCCGGGCGGTCGCGCGCGCGAAGGCGCCGGCGACGTCGTCGAGCGGGGCGCGCTCGGTGACGACGGAGCGCACGTCGACGAGACCCTGCTCGACGAGCCGGATCGTGCGCGGGTACATCTCCTTCATCCGGCGCACCATCGCGAACGTCAGCCCCTTGCGGCGGGCGACGTGGGCCGGGAAGGACGAGCGCTCGCCGTCGGGTATGCCGGCGAGCACGACCCGGCCGCCGGGCCGGGCCGCGGTGACCGAGATGCCGACGGCCTCGTCGTTGCCGGCGATCTCGAGGACGACGTCGGCGCCCAGACCCCAGCGGTGCCACGTGTCGGGGTCCCCGGCCTCGTCGACGTCGAGCACGACGTCGGCGCCGTAGCGGGCTGCGGCCTCGCGGCGGTGCGCGAGCGGCTCGACGGCGACGACCGTCCCGGAGCCGACCGCCTTGGCGAGCTGGACCGTGAGCAGCCCGATCGGGCCGCAGCCGACGACGGCGATCGTGTCGCCGACGCGGCTGTGGGCGAGGTCCCAGGCGTGCAGCGCGACGCCGAGGGGCTCGAGCATCGCGCCGTCGGCTCCCGTCATCCCCGCGGGCAGCGGGTGCAGCAGGTGGGTCGGCCAGGCGATCAGCTCGGCCATGCCGCCGTCGAGCGTGCTGTGGCCGGCGAACTGGATGTTCACGCAGAGGTTGCGGTGCCCCGCCTCGCACATCTCGCAGCGGCCGCACGCGATCGCGGGGTCGACGGCGACGGGCACGCCGTCGAGCTCGCCCGAGGCGCCCACGCCGGCGAACTCGTGCCCCGGCACGGTCGGGCGGGTCAGCGTCGCGTCGCCGATGCCGCCCTCGCCGAACCAGTGCAGGTCCGACCCGCACAGCCCGACGTCGGTGACCCGCACCAACGTGTACCCCTCGGGGACGTCGGGGTCGGGGGCCTCCTCGACCCGGATGTCACCCACACCGTGCAGCATCGCGACGCGCATGGCCCGATGTTAGCGTTCACATCCTGCGATGTCACGCCGACCTTCCGGTGCCCCGACCCCCTCTGCCAGACTCGGCCGGATGGACCACCGACACCTGTTCCACGAGGCGATGCAGGGCACCGACGCCCACGTCCGCACGGTCACCGACGCCGACCTCGCCCGGCCGACGCCGTGCGAGGGATGGACCGTGGCCGACCTGCTGGCGCACATGATCGGTCAGCAGGACGGGTGGGCGGCCGCCGTCGCCGACGGCGACGCGCCGGAGTCCGCCTACGCGCCCGTGCCGTTCACGCAGGAGGCCTGGCGCGCCTCGGCCGAGGCGTTGCTGCACGCGTTCGACGGCGCCGACCTCGCCGCCACGGTCGTGGTGCGCGAGCTCATGCCCCGCCCGCTGCCGGCCCCGGTGGTGATCGGCGCCCAGCTGCTCGACACCGCCGTCCACGGGTGGGACCTCGCACGTGCGCTCGGACGCGACCACACGCCGCCGGAGCCGGTCGTGGCCGCGGTCGCCGCGGCGGCAGGGCCGATCCCGGACGACGAGAGCCGCGTCACCCAGGGCTTCTTCGCGCGCGCCGTCGGCGACGGCCCCGCCGACCTGTCGACCTGGCCGGGCGTGCTGGCCCACCTCGGTCGTGACCCGGGCTGGCAGCCGCCGGCCTGAGCCCGCTCAGGCGCGCGGCAGCGGCACCCTGAGATGGCGCTGCACGTGGTCGGCGAGCTCGGCGGCGACGTCGACGCTGCTGCGGTCCAGCAACCACTGCAGCTGCAGCCCGTCCCACACCGCCATCATCTGCGCGGCCGCCCGCTGCGGGTCGACGCCGTCGCGCAGCTGCCCCGCCGCGCGCACCCGCTCGAACGAGTCCGCGATGCGCGCGCGCAGCCGCGCGTAGCGGTCGACGAAGAACGCGTGCGCGGGGTGGTCCGGCGCCGTCGCCTCGGCCGAGATCACGCAGTACAGCTCGACCACGCGCGGCCGGTCGGCGTCGGCCCGCGCGAGCCCGACCAGCCGGGCGAGCGCGACCAGCCCGTCGTCGGTGTCGCGGTCGACCCGCTCCGCGGCCAGGGCGTCGCGGTGCGCGAGCACCGCGGCGAGCAGCGCGCTCTTGCTCGGGAAGTGGTGGAGCAGCCCGGCCTCGCTCATCCCCACGCGTGCCGCGATCTCACGCACCGACCCGGTGCGGTAGCCCGACTGCGCGAACACCTCGAGGGCGGCGTCGAGGATGCGCCGCCGCACCAGCCTGGACTTGCGGTAGGGCCCACGACGGCGGGGCTCGCCCACATCGGCGGTCTCCGTCGTCGTGCGCTCGGTCACGGCCTACCCCTTCACGGCCCCGCTCGTCATCCCGGCGACGATCTGCCGGTTGAAGAAGATGTACATCACCAGCGGCGGGATCGTGATCAGCAGGATGTCCATGAACAGCAGGTTCCACTGGCTCATGGTCTGGCTCTGGAAGTTGTAGAGCGTCAGCTGCACGGTCGCGTTGTCGTCGCCGGGCAGGAAGTACAGCGGACCGGTGAAGTCGTTGAAGACGTTGACCGCCTGCACGACGACCACCGTGACCATCACCGGCCGCAGCAGGGGCACCACGACGCTGAAGAACACGCGCAACGGGCCCGCGCCGTCGATCCAGGCGGCCTCGTCGAGCTCCTTCGGGATCGTGGAGACGAACGCCCGGAACAGCAGGATGCAGAACGACAGCCCGAAGGTCGCCTCGATGAGGATCATGCCCGGGATCGTCTTGAAGAGCCCGAGGCCCTGCATGACCCAGATCGTCGGGACGACGGCCGGCGGCACGATCAGCCCGGCGAGGACGAAGAAGTTGACGACGTGGTTCCAGCGCGAGCGGCGCCGCTGCAGCACGTAGCCGACCATCGCCGCGAGCACGACCATGAGCGCGACGCTGAGCACCGTGATGACCGTGCTGTTGACGAACGCGCGCACGATGAGGTTGTTGCGGACCGTGAGGACCGTGGTCAGGTTGTCCCAGATCGCCCACTCGGTCGGCAGCGAGAACCCGAACTCGGCGGCCTCCGCCGGCGTCTTCGCCGCCGTGAGGAAGATGAACACGAACGGGACGATGAAGACGACGACCGACGCCAGGATCGCGACCGTGCCGAGGACGATCTCGCGGGGGCGGTTCCTCATCGCTCGACCTCCCGTCGGTTGAGCAGCGTCGAGATCGGGACCACGATCGCGGTGACGACGAGGAACAGCACGACGTTGCCCGCGGTCGACAGGCCGTAGAAGCCGGCCTGGTACTGCTTGTAGATGACCGACGCGATGACGTCGCTCGTGAAGCCGGGCCCGCCGCGCGTCGTCGCCCAGATCAGGTCGAACGAGCGCAGGCCGCCGATGAGCGACAGCAGGATGACGGTCGCGGTCGCCGGGCGCACGAGCGGCAGCGTGATGCTCCGGAACGCCTTCCAGCCACCCGCGCCGTCGACCTTGGCCGCCTCGTAGTACTCCTGCGGGATCGCGGCGAGGCCCGCGATGTAGATGAGGGTCGCGATCCCGACGCCCTTCCAGACGTCGATGAGGGCGACCGACATCAGCGCCCACTGCGGGTCGGTGAGCCAGGCGGGCCCGGTGATGCCGAGCGCGCTCAGTGACTCGTTGATGAGCCCGTCGAACGGGTCCATCAGCACCTTGAAGGTGATGCCGACGCCGATCGCCGAGACCAGCACCGGGAAGAACACGACCGAGCGCAGGTACCCACGCCCGATCAGCTGGCTCGTCAGCAGGACCGCGAGCGCCAGGCCGAGCACGACCTTGGCGCCGGAGGTGACGAAGCCGTAGACGAACGTGTTGATGAAGCCGGTGCGCAGCTGCGGCTCGCTGAAGAACGTGACGAAGTTCTCCCAGCCGGTGAACTCGACGTCCTGCAGCGACCACCGGGTGAACGCGAAGTAGAACGACGCGAACGTCGGCAGCGCGAACAGCACGACGTAGAGGAGCCCCGCCGGGAGGTAGAACCACGTCGGGTAGATGCTCTTGACGGACCGCCGCTTCGCCACGGCGCCGGGTGCGGTGACGGCCTGTGCCATCGGTCGCCTTCCTGGTCGAGGGGCCGGTGGTGGGGCGCCCGCCCCGCGCCGGTGGAGGCGCGGGGCGGGCGGGTCACCAGCCCTCGAGGCCGAGCTGCTGCGCCTGCTTGACGACGTCGTCGTCGTACAGCGCCGCACCCTCCTCCGCGGTGGAGATGCCCGAGCCGACCTGGACCGTGATGTTCTCCAGGTTCGGGCCCTTGATCGGCGAGAGGAACTCCAGCGCAGGGCCGGCGAGCTCGTCGTCGACCCAGGTCTGCAGGTCCTGCGTCGCCCGCGGGACGTCGCTCGGCAGCTCGCAGAGGCTGGTCGCGAACGGCCCGGCGGGCACGTTGAACTCGGTCTGCAGGCGGCAGCCCTCGGGCGAGTTGATGAACGCGACGAACAGCTTGGCCGCCTCGAGCTCCTCGCCCTCGGTGGTGCTCGGGATGTAGGCGGCGTTCGGCAGCCAGATCGTCGCGCGGGTGTCGGCGGCGTCCTGGGCCGGCAGCGGGAAGAAGCCGACGTCGCCCAGGTTGTCCGGGAAGTTCTGCGCGATCGTCGACGTCGCCCCGGTGAGGATCGGGTAGTGCGCGCCCTCGCCGGTCGCGACCATCCGCACGCCGTCGTCGAACAGCGCGGAGGCGAAGTTCTCGTTGAAGAACCCGGCCTCGTAGACCTCCTGCTGGTTGAGGAAGCCCTGCAGCGCCGGCTGGTCGACGTACCTGCGGTTGTTGCTCGTGTACTCCTCGGCCCAGTCCGGGTCCTGCGCGGCGACGTTGGCGAAGTCGCCGAGCACGAACAGCTGGCTGGTCCAGGTGTCGCCGTAGGTCTGGATGACGGGGGTGTGGCCGGCGTCGGCGATCGCCTGGTTGTTGGCCATGAAGTCGTCCCACGACGTCGGCACCTCGAGGCCGAGCTCCTCGTAGATCGGGATGTTGTAGAGGATGCCGCCCGCCTGCGAGGCGCCGGTCGGGGCGCCGTAGATGCCGTTGTCGGTCGAGACGACCGCCACCATCGACTCGATGAGCGTGTCCGCCCACTCCTCGTCGGTGAGCGGCACCAGGTTCTGGTCGGGGTTGATCGCCTGGAACAGCGAGCCGGAGTTGTAGGTGAAGACGTCCTCCATCTCGCCCGTGGCGAGCTTGGTCTTCACGAGGTTGTCGCCCTCGGTGCCACCCGGCTGGGTGTTGAGGGTCACCGTGATCTCGGGGTGCTCCTCGTTGAAGGCCTCGATGAGCGCCTCCGCCCACTCCGGCCCGGTGCCGCCGGTCTGGGTGAGGAACGTGATCTCGACGCTGTCGCCGTCGCCCCCGCCGCCGCCCGAGCAGGCCGCGAGGCCCAGGGCCGCGCTCGCCGCGACAGCGACGGCCAGCTGCCGCCGCCGATTCCCAACCACCATCGATGACCTCCTCGTCACGATCCGGCACGTCGTTGCGCCGGGTGTTGAAACGTTATAAACCGTGGCACGGGATCCCGAGTCCCGTCAAGGTTTTCGCATCACGATCTCGTCACGGGAGATCCATCGCAGCACGACGAGATCGAGGCCCCGGGTCGAGATCGAGAGATCTCTCCCCGATCTCGACCCAGGGCCTCGAGCCGACATGTGCCCCTGCGATGGCGCTGCCCGCCTGGCGGCTGCGACGGGACGCGGTCGCCACCGCACCGCGCACCGTCACCCGCGGCGGCTGCGCAGCCAGGTCAGCGCGACGGGCGACCGGTGGCGGCGCGCCACTCCTGCAGCTCCTCGGCGACCGGGAGCGCGGTGCCGAGGACGAACCAGCCGCTACCGTCCTTCGGGATCGCGATCGGGCCGACCAGCTGTTGCTTGTAGAAGTCGCGCGTCTGCAGGTACTCCACCGAGTTCCAGCTGACCACCCACACGTCGCCGTGGTCGGCGACCGGCTCCACCTCGGGGTCGCCCTCCCAGAGCGCGAGCGGCACACCCAGCTCCTGCTCGAGCTGCCCGAGCGCCTCCGTGGCGGTCGCGCGTGCCTGCTGGGCGTCGATCATCGTGGCTCCTCGCTGCTCGGGTGGGTCCCCTCGGCGGCGGCGTCGGCCAGCACGGGAAGCCGAGGTCGTGGTGCCGTGAGCCCGCCACCGGCGGCCGGCGGCGTCGCGGGCGGCGGCGGGACCGGCGTCGTGGGCGGCGGCGCCTGGAACACGTACGGCGGGCCGGTCGTCGTCGCGGCGCTGTTCGGCACGACGATGAGGTCGATCTGCTTGACGTTGCTCTCGAGCGTCGCGAACCGTCCCGTCTGCGCGTCGAGGAACACCACACCGTTGCGGTCGTGGATGACGGTGAACACATGCCCCGGCCTGCCGTGCCGCGAGATGGCGACCACGCCACGGGTGCCCTCCGGCAGCGTCGACATGATGTCGACGATCTGCCCGTAGCCGTTGACCGGCTGCACGTACCCCCCGAGAGCGTTCGTGATGGCGGAGAGGTCCCCCCTCACGTCCTTGGGCAACGGCATCGCCGACGACGGCGCCCCGGAGAGCATGCGGTCCGCCGCGACCACGCAGCGCGTGCAGTTGTTGCTGTGCCCCGCGCGCCGGCCGTACCTGTCCGCGTTCACCTCGAGCAGGGCCTGGTACTCGGCTCGGAACGCCTCGTGGAGGGTGTGCGGGTCGGCCGAGCCGGCGTGCACCGCCCGCCGCGGGTCGCCGGGGGCGACCTCGCTCGCCAGGTGGGCGAGCGGGTGCTGCGGGTCCGGCGCGGGGAACGCACCGGCACCCGTGCCGTGGCCGCCGTGGTCAGGTGAGCCGTGGTCGCCCGAGCTCTCGAGCTCGGGACGTGCGGGGGCATCGTCGGCGTAGGGGCGGAACTCGCCCTCGTAGCCGGCGAGGTCCATGCTGCCGTCCTCGTTCATGTGCGACCGGTTCACCGTCGGGTGCTCGACCTGGTAGTTGTCCGGGTCGCGGTACTCCTCGAGGAACTCCTCCAGCGTGATCTCGTGGTTCAGGTAGCGGTCGCGCAGGTCCGAGTACTTCGAGTCCGGCCGGTGACCCATGTCCCAGACGCCGTCGCGCGGCTGGCCGGGCGTCCACTCGATCGTGACTGGGCGGCCGTCGGGCCCGACGACCTGCACCGTGCCGTCCGGGCGGACGGCGGCGTCCCAGACGTCCTGGACCTGGGTCTCGCCGTAGCTGGGTCGGTGGTTCGCGTACGGCATCCGGTTGCCGTTCGCGTCGTACCCGAAGCTGTTCGGCTCGCCACGCGGGGGCAGCCCGCTGACCTCCCCGTTGCCGTGGTTCTGCGCCACCCAGCGCTCGTTCTCCGGGTCCCAGCGCATCTCCCAGCCGCGGGCCCCGTCGCTGCGTTCCAGCAGCAGCGGCGCACCCGTGCGCGGGTCGACGGGGTCGCCGTGGCTGTTGACGGGCGCTTCGTCGAGCGCCTGCTGGACGTCCTCGGGCGTGTAGGTCTTCCCGTGCTCCGCCCGGGCCTCCTTCGCCGAGATCGTCTCGGGAGCGGGCTGCGCCGGGTCGTACTCGGTCGTCGACCGGCCCTCGGTCGGGCGGGTGCCGTCGCTCGGCCGGGAGTCCGGGTGCTCGGGCGCGCGCCCGGCGGTCGGGTCGGACGGCGTCCCGTCGGGCTGCTCGGGAGCGCGTCCGCCGGGCTGCTGCTCCGGGCCGTGTCCGCCGGGCTGCTGCTCGGGCGCGGCGCCGGTCGACTCCTCGGGCACCTGACCCGCCGGCTCCTCCGGGGCGTGACCGGTGGGCTGCTCCGGCTTCTGGCTGCCCGACGGCTGCTCCGGGGTCTGGCTGCCCGACGGCTGCTCCGGCGTCCGGCTGCCCGACGGCTGCTCCGGCGTCCGGCTGCCCGACGGCTGCTCCGGCGTCCGGCTCCCCGACGGCTGCTCCGGCGTCCGGCTCCCCGACGGCTGCTCCGGCAGCTGGCTCCCCGACGGCTGCTCCGGCACGCCGCCCGCGCGTGCTCCGCCCTGCCCCTCCGGGAGGACGTCCGGCGTCCGCGGGCCGCTGCTGCCGAACAGGTCGGTCGAGACCGGCGTCCGGTCGACCGGCGGTGTCGGGACGTCGGTGACGTCGTCGATCAGGCTCGCCGGGTTGAAGCGCACACCGCTGACGCCGCCGTTGACGGGGACGTCGTCCCCGAGCCGGATCGCGTTGCGGAGCCCGCTGGCGAAGCGCACGCCGCCCTTGAGCGCGAACGAGCCTCCCGGGACGGCGAAGTCAGCGCCCGCTGCGACGACGCGCATGAGCCGCGCACCGGCGGAGCCGGTCTTCAGCGCGCTGCCGACCTGAGCCCCCGGGATGAAGAAGGTGCCGACGTTGAGGAGCGACTCCGTGCCGGCCGCGACGCCGTCCTCCTTCCACTTGTGCCAGCCGTCGCCGCCCTCGATCGCCGCGTAGTAGTCGTAGCCGACGAGGCTGGACCAACCGGCGGCGGCGACGTCGCCGCGCTCGGTCAGCCAGTCCCGGACGCCCTCGGGCATCGGCACACCCAGCTGCGCGAGGTGCGGGGTGAACGTCATCGTCACCAGCGTGGAGCCCAGGAAGTTGCCGAGCCCGCCCCAGGCCTGACCGGCGACGTCCCAGCCCCAGCGCCCCTCCTCGGTGTCGTACCCGACGAGCGACGCCGCACCGGAGTACAGGCCGTACCCGAAGCTGGAGACACCGTGGCCGACGGACTCCGGGCAGTTGCGGTCCTCCTCGACCGGGTAACCCCAGGGCATCGGCATCTCGGGGTTGGTGAACGCCTCCGCCGGCAGCGCCTCCACCTCGGCGATGCACTGCCCCTTGACCAGGCCGTTGATGCCGTTGGCGCAGTCGGCGACCGCCTGGGAGATCTCCGCCACGATCCGGCCGTACTCCTGCAGCAGCTCCGTGTTCCGGTCGACGGTCTCGGTGTCCTCCTTCCAGTGGACCAGCACCTTGCGCTCCTCACCCACGCCGGGGAGCATCGAGACGAGGCCGTCCCAGTGGTCGCCGAGGCTTGCGTCCTTGGCCTCCGAGGCGGGCACCATGACGCCGTCCTTGACCCGGTTGCGGAACTCCCACGCCTCGGCCTCGAAGGTGGCGAGGCGCTTCCTCATCCCGCCGAGCTTGCTCGCGTAGGTGTCGAGATGGCCGGCGGCCTCGTCGAGGTCGGACCTGAGGTCGGTGGCGGACTTCACGGCGGGCGTCAGGAGCTCGAAGACGGTCTCCTGCTCCGGCGCCTCGTAGGAGTCCTTCAGGCCCTCCCAGGTCCTCCCGATCGAGGAGGTCTCGCGCTCGACGGTCGAGCCCATCGTGCGCAGCGCCTTCGCCGCATCGGTGATCTTGCTCGTGTCCAGGTCGTGCGCCCGGCACGGGAACGTCGAGGGATCGATGAGGCCGTCGCCGCCGACCGGCTCGGCCGTGCACACCTGGAGCTGTTCGCCCGTCATGCCTGGTACCCGTTGTCGACGAAGTACTGGAAGTCACCGGTCTCGGCCGCGCTCACCGCCTCGCTCTGGAAGGTCGCGGCCATCTCGTGCTGACCGTTGTTGTAGGCGATCGTGGCGTTCGAGACACCGACGACGCAGGCGTTGATCCGGTTGCCGATGTTCGTCAGTCTCGTCGCCTGGTCCTGGAGCAGGTTGTTGAGCGCCGCGGGCACGTCGGCCGTGATGTAGGAGCCCCAGGAGAGCCCCTCGAAGATCTCGGTGAACTTCTTCTCGGCGAGGGCCTTGTTCAGCTCACCACGGTCGGTCTCGACGTTGGTGAGGACCTCCTGCACCCCGGCGGGGTTGATCCTCCATCGGGTCATGGTCTCCCCCTCAGACTCGTTCCTTCACGACACCGCCGACCGCTGCCGCGACCGCCTCGGCCGCCGCGCGACCGGCCCCGGTGTCTCCGTACGGGATGGTCATCTCGGTCCACAGCCCGAACGCGACGGGCGGGTCCGTCACCGCGGACGCGGCCTCGCGCGGGTGTGCGACCGGGCGGCTGCGGAAGATCGTGAGCAGCGGCCGCGCCGACGCATCCACCAGCTGCCCGATGTCGCCGCCCCGGTAGGTGACGTACGTCCCGTCCGGGTGGGCGTCGGCCGCGGCGTGGACCACGTGCTCGTGCGTCACCTCGACGTCACTCAGCAGCACCAGCTCGGTGGCCATCAGCTTCCCTCCAGCAGCATCGCGGCGCGGACGTTCTCCGGTCCGAGGTCTGCGGCGAGCCGGAGCAGCTGCTCCCACATGCCGCGGTCCTTGGCCCCGAAGCGGATCAGCAGGCTCGGCACCCGGGCACGCCCGAGCACCGTCGCGTCGTGGCGGCGCTGCAGCGTCTCGATGTCGGCCCCGAGGTCGTGCAGCACCGACGGGCCGAGCAGCACCGCGACCGGCGCCTCGGGCCGCCGCGTGGCCGCCCGCTGGGTGACGCCGGCGTCGAGCTCGGCCACCGAGACAAGCCCGAGCGTCGGCGTCATCTCCGCGTGCACCCGGGTGAGCATCGTCGTCGCCCGCTCGAGCAGCTCGGCCGTGGGCGGTGCGTACGGCCCGACCGGCACCCCGCCCTTGACGAGCTCGAGCACGCCGCGCTTCGTGCGGCCCGCGCTGATCGCGGCGAACGAGCCGTCGCCGGCCCGGGCGTGCAGGACGTCGGAGTCGGGCATCGTGCGGCGGATCGTCTCGGTCAGGGCAGCGTCGTTCCAGTGCGTCGCGAGGGGCTCGACGTGGCCCCAGACGTCCAGCTCGGCGCCACCGAGCCCGGTGACGGCGCTCTGCGCGAGACGTCCCATGCTCACCGTCCCGCTCACGCGATGGTGGGCGTAGACCTCGAACATCATCACCGCGAGCGCGTCGGGGCGCTGCTCGCCGTACCCCGCCAGACGGGGCTGGTCGACCCGGGCTCTGCCCCACAGGTCGGAGAACGCCGAGATGCGGTAGCCGGTGAGCCCGTCGTAGACGCCGGACTCGTCCCGCACGGCCCAGAACGCGCCGGCGCGGCCGAGGGCGAGCATCGCGATCGAGCTGATGCGCGCGTCGGCGGCGGTGAGCAGGACCGGACGACGGCCGGCCTCGACCGAGCTGACCAGGAACGTCGCCAGCGACTCGGTGAGCAGCACCGAGCGGGACGAGGCGACGTACGTCGCGTACTCCTCGGTCCACTCGTCGGCGACCGGGTTGATCGTCTCCATGCGGCTCATCGCGTCACCTCACGCCCGGTGCGCAGGCGGCACGTACAGGTTCTCGCGCGGGATCTCGCGCCCCGTCGGGGTGTCGACGATCCGCAGGCCCAGCTCGTCGTCCACGAGCTGCAGGTCCGAGCCGACCCGCAGGTCCCAGATGCCGATGAGCGCCGGCTCGATCGCGCACACCTGGTTGAAGTCGACGACCTTCCAGCTCGAAGGGTTCGAGAGGTACTCGGAGGTGTCGATGTGACTCATGATCCGCCAGCCGTTGTCGGCGGGGTTCTTCGAGGGCTCGCGCACCATCCAGCGCACGCGGCCGCGGCCCTCGAGGACGTTGAGGGTCGCCAGGCACGCACCCGCGGCGGGGATGAACTCGGGATAGCTGGCCATGTGTCCGTCTCAGGTCGGGGTCGACTGACCGCGCTCGGCGAGCACGGCGTCCATGCGGGCGATCAGGTCGGCGCGGGTCTCGCCCAGCCGCTTCACCGCCTCGTAGGTCGGGGCGTCGGGCGGTGCCAGCAGGTCCAGCGCGGGGCTGGCGAGCAGCACGTCGTAGAGCGGCGCGAGCTCCGCGTCGGTCAGGTTGAGCTGCCGAGCGAGCGTGACGAGCGGGGTGCCGAAACGGCCGTGGCTGCGGTTGGGGTCCGCGCCGCCGTCGAGCAGCCGGCGCAGCAGCGGCGCGTCGGTCTCGGGCTCGAAGCGGGGCCTGCCGAGCAGCACGTGCAGCGTCGTCGCGCCGTCGGGCGTGACGGCGGACGCGTCCGCGCCGTCGTCGAGCAGCCGCCCGGCGATCTGGGCCCGGATCCCGGGCTTGTTCGACAGTGCCGCGTGCAGCAGGGTCGACCCGCTGCAGTCCACCGCTCGGGCGTCCACGGGCCGGTACTCGGCCAGGAAGTCCTCGAGACCCCGTCGGCGCGCGAGGAAGAACAGGTCAGGCACGGTCGTCAGCTCCCGTCGGGCGAGCGGATCGGATCGTCGTGACGGTACCCGGCGTCAGGGCGCACCGGGAGACGACGGCCCACCGCCCGCGGCGCGGGTGGCGGGCCGTCGGGCGCGGTCAGACGTTGACGTGGCTGGCGGCCTTCTTGAGCGCGGTCGCCGCGATCTCGTCGTTGGTGCCGAGCGAGTTCCGCAGCGTCGTGATGATGTTGCGGACCTCCTCGCCGGCGGCGTTCCACTTGGCCTCCATGGCGGCGTACTGGTCGGAGACGCCGTCGGCCTGGTAGACGGCCATCGCGGCCTTCACGTCGCTGTCGCGGCGGCCGAGCGCGGCCTCGAGCAGACCGGCGATCGTCTCGAAGCGCGACTGGACCTCCTGCGAGGCGCCGATGTCGTAGTCGTTGCGACCGTCGTCGTTGCTGTACATCGTCGGTGTCCCTTTCGTAGCTCTGGTCAGACCCGGGGGGCGAACTTGGAGGCGTCGGCGGCCTCGAACGAGGCGCCGCCCTCGGCGGAGGTGTGCGCGTCGGCACCCTCGTCGGCCGCGGTCACGAACGCCTGGTTCTGGCCGGCGATCGACCCGGTGATCCCGACGAGCGCGTTGTTGAGCGTCGTGGAGATCTCGTCGGTGCGGCTCTTGAACCGGTTGAACGCCGCCCGGGCGGGGCCGTTGAACTTCTTCTCGAGCGGCTCGGCGGCCGCCACGAGGTCGCGCACGAGCTGTCCGAGGTCGTCCGACTCGGTCACCGTCTTCTTGCCGAGCACCGACAGCGCGTCGGCCTCCATCGAGAACTTCGTGTTCATCCCAGATCCCTTCCACACACGTCTTGTCCGTTCCTCGAGGCTAGGCGACGCACGGGGTCGACCTCCAGGGGAGTCCTCCCCATCCACAGGTCCGGGATGACACATCGCGCTGCCGAGGCGCTAACGTCACGGTGTCATCCACCGAGCTGGAGCACAGGTATGCCGCTGTCGACGCACACCTCGACCACGGGGGGCCCGGGGCCGTGCAGCTCGTCGACCCCTCGTGACCTCGGCGACGTGGTGGACGGCTGAGGATGCACGCGTTCCGCCCGCTGACCGAGCCGCCCGGGCCGAGTCGTCCGGTTCTCGCCGACCGCCGGCCGCTGCCTGCCGCGCTCGTCCTCGACGGCGTCCGGCCGGCCTCCCCGCAGCGGCTGTGGTTCGCGCTCGACCTCGTGGTCGTGCTGCTCGCGGCGGCCGCAGGCGCCGGGCTCGCGGTGCTGCTCGAGCTGCCGCTCGCCTCGCTTGCGGCGGCGTTCGGCGTCGTCGCCCTTGTCGTGACCGCCCTCGACCTGCTGCGGACCGGGCGGACCCCCGGCCACCGGGTCCTCGGGCAGCGCAGCGTCGACGAGGCCACGGGGCTGCCGGCCACGCCCGCACGGCTCGCGCGCACCCGCACGGTCGACCTGCGTCGCGGTCGCGACCCGGTGCGCGTCGTGCCGCACGGCACCGACGGGCTGCCGCAGCTCGGCGAGCAGTGGCAGATGTCGGCGTCGCGCGCGCTCGACGCCCCGATCGTGCTCACGCTGGACAACGGGATGGCGTACAGCCTGGTGGGGCCGACCGTGATCGGGCGCAACCCCGCGCTGGTCGAGCCCGGCACCCGGCTGCTGCAGATCCCGGACCTGAGCCGCACGATGTCGAAGAGCCACGCCCTGCTCGAGCCGCAGGGCGGCGTCCTGTGGGTCACCGACCTCGGCTCGATGAACGGCACCGCCGTCGTCGAGGACGGCGGCCCGCGCGAGCCGCTCGAGCCGCACGTGCGCACCGTGGTCCGCACCGGCGCGACGATCGAGCTCGGCGACCGCGTGGCCACCGTCGGCAGCCCGGTGCGGCAACCCCCCACCACGACCGCGGCCGACCCCGGCCCACGCGAGGGATAGCAGGATGCAGCAGGACAAGATCCTCATCGAGACGACGAAGACGCACCGCGCACGGCTGGCGTCGGCGCTGTCCTACGGCCCGCTCGGCCGGCGTCGCCCGGTCAACACCAACGCCAAGCGGTTCATCGGCTCGGTGGTGCTGGCCGCCGTCGCCGGCGTCGGCTGCATGGGCTACGGGTTCGTCTCCAACCTGCTGCTCCAGCAGCGTGAGAACGCCGCGCTCGCGTCGTTCCAGCAGGCGATGGCCTCCAACCCGCTGCCGGAGACCGAGACCCGCACCCTCGACGAGGACACCGGCTTCCTCGTCGACTCCGAGACCGGTGAGTGGATCGACCCGCAGACCGGGTTCGTCGTCGACCCGGAGACCATGCTCGCCACCGACCCGCAGGGGAACATCATCGACCCGCGCCTGGACTGGTTCTACGACCCCGAGACCGGCTACTACACGGACCCGGCGACGGGCATCACGATCGACCCGGTGACGATGGAGACGGTGAGGGAGCCGCGGTGACCACCTACACCCGCGTCACGATCCAGGGCGAGGGCCGCAAGGCGGACCTCGTGCTGCCCGACGACGAACCGGTCGCGGCCGTGCTGCCGGAGGTGCTGTCGCTGCTCGACGAGAGCACCGACCGGTCCTCGCGACCGTTGGTGCTGATGACGACGGTCGGCGAGCAGCTCTCCCCCGCGCTCACGCTCGCCGAGCAGGACGTCGAGCACGGCACGATCCTGCGGCTGGTCCGCGTCGACGAGGCGCCGCCGCCGCCGGAGGTCGCCGACGTCACCGACCTCGCCGGCGACGCCGTCGAGAGCCGGCCCGACAGCTGGCGCCCGGTGTGGGGCGTGATCGCGGCCGCCGCGGTGGCCGGGGTCGCCGGGCTGCTCGGCGCGGCCGCCGCCGCTGCCGCGGGTGCCACGACCTCCCAGCTCGGCGGTGCCCTCCTCGCGCTGCTCCTGCTCGCGGTCCTCGGCGCTCGCCGCGGCCGCTCCGCGCCGGCCGTCGTGCTCACCGCGACCGCCGTCGGCGCGCTCTCCGCCGGCACGGGCTGGCTGCTGGGGCAGCTCGACCTCAGTCACCCGGGCGCCACCCTGCTGGTCTGGTTCGGGCTAGCCTGCGTCGTGGTCGCCGTGGTCGGTGCCGCCGGGTTCCGCGACGTCCCGCTCGGTCTCGGCGGTGCGGTCGGCGCCGTGCTCGTCGTCGCCTGGGTGGCGATGCACCTCATGCACATGCAGACGCTGCACGTGGCGGCGTGGGTCGCGATCGCCGGGGTCGCCCTGCTCGGTGTGCTGCCGGGCATCGCGATGACCGCGAGCGGGCTCACGGGTCTGGACGACCGCGTCGTCGAGGGGCAGCGGGTCGCGCGCGAGTCGGTCGAGCGTGCGGTCGACCGCACCCACAGGTCGCTGACCTGGGCCACGGTCGCCGTCGTCGTGCCGGTGACCGTCGCGGCGTGGTTGCTCGCGCGCAGCGGCGAGCCGGCCGGGTACGCGCTCGCTGCCGCGGTCGCCGTCGTGCTGCTGATGCGCACCCAGGTGCTGCCACTGGCGCCGCAGCGGCTGGCGCTGGTCGCCGGCGGCAGCGTGGCGCTGCTGACGCTCGCGGTCTCCGGCCTGCTGTCGCCCGGGGCGACGACGCTGGTGGCGGTCGTGCTGGTCGCCGCGCTCGTCGCGGCGGTCGGGGTGCGGTTCTCCGAGAACACCCGGGCCCGGCTGCGCCGGTTCGCGGGCACCCTCGAGCTGGTCGCCGTCGTCGCGCTGGTGCCGCTGGTGCTGTGGATGATCGGCGTGTTCTCCGACCTCGTCGGGGCCTTCCTGCGATGAGGGGCGCCTGGGGACTGCTCGCCGCGGCGCGACCGCGGCGGATCGCCGAGCTGCGTCGGCTCGACGAGCAGGTGCGCCGCCCGCTCGCGCTGTCGACCCGGGTCGGGTTCGTCGGCACGGCCGGCGGCTCGGGCTGCTCGACGGCGGCCGGGCTCGCCGCCTCGGTGCTCGCACGACGCCGCAGCAGCCGCGTGCTCGCCGTCAACGCCTCGGGCGCCCGCCGGTCGCTGCTGTGGCACGCCGGCCTGCTCTCCGACGCCACCAGCACGTCCGCGCAGGACGCCGAGCGCGCGTCGGCCAGCACGGCCGCCGAGGCGCTGGCCGGGCTGGCGACGGCGCCGTCGGGGCTGCACGGCCTCGACCTCACCCGCGTGACGCCGGGCGACGACACGCGCTGGTGGGAGGCGGTCGCGCCGTCGAGCAGGTTCTTCGACTTCGTCGTCACCGACTGGGGCGTGCGCGACGTCGGCTCGCTCGGCCACGTCGCGACCGCGAGCTCGCTGCTCGCGATCGTGCTGACGCCCGACCGCGAGGCGCTGCAGCGCACCGTGGAGATCGCCGCTGCGGCGCACGCGGCGCAGGTGCCGAGCGTCGCGGTCGTCGTGCCCGCGCGCGGCCGCGGCCCCTGGGGGGTCGGCGAGGCGCTGCGCGCCATGCCCGTCCCGGTGGTGCGCTTCCCCGTCGACCCGGCGCACGGCTGGGCCGCCCCGGCGCCCAGCAGCCGGCTGAAGAACGCGACCAACCTCGCCGCGATCCGGCTCGCCGCCGAGCTCGTCTCGGTCGCCGCCGCCCGCCGTGCGGGTGCCGCGCAGCGCGAACGGACCGACGGCGAGCGCCAGGTGGTGACCGCATGACCGTCAGGACCGTCCACCGGCCGACGCGGGAGACCCTCCCCCTCACGCGCCCCGAGCCCGAGGCGATCGCGCCGCCGCCGCCGCTCGCCGAGGACGCCGGCGTCGTCCCCCTCCAGATGCTGCTGCCGATCCTCGGCGCCTCGACCTCGGTCGTCATGATGGTCGTGATGCGCAACGCGCAGCCGTTGTTCCTCGCCGTCGCCGGCCTCGTGTTCGTGGTCGCGATCATCGGCGGCGTCGGGTTCGCGCTCTCGGCGCGCGGCCGCAACGCCCGCCAGCAGGCCGCCAAGCGCGAGCTCTACCTCGACTACCTCGAGCGCACGCGGGGCGACCTCGAGCGGCGCACGCACGAGGTCCGACTCGAGGCGAGCGTGCTGCACCCGCAGCCCGATGCGCTGATGTCGCTGATCCGCGACCCGAAGCGGCTGTGGGAGCGGCGGCGCCGGGACACCGACTTCCTCGACGTCCGCGCCGGTCTCGGCGTGGTGCCGTGGTTCCAGATCGACGTGCCGGCGCCGGAGTCGCCCGTGCAGCCGCACGACCCGATCCTGCTCTCCGAGGCCGAGCTGGTCGCCGCCGCCGCCTCGCGCGTGGAGTCGATGCCGATGACGGTGCCGCTGCGGCAGTCGGGCGTCGTCGCCGTCATCGGCGACCGGGACCGCGGCGTCGCGCTGATCCGGTCGATGCTGCTGCAGATCGCCGCCCTCCACGCGCCCGACGACGTCGGCATCGCGCTCGCGTTCGCCGACGACCGCGCCGCCGACTGGGCGGGCGCCGACCTGCTCCCCCACGTCCAGGAGCCCGAGCTGTTCGACGGCCCGGTGCCGGCGCGCCGCATCGCACCCTCGCTCGGCGAGCTCGGCCGCGTGCTCGGCGAGACCTTCACCGACCGGGTGCAGGCCGCGAACTCCGCCCGCCGGGCCGGTCCGCAGCGCAGCCAGCCGCCGCACCTCGTCGTGATCGCCGACGACCACGGGTCGGTCGCCTCGAAGCTGCCGGTCGGCGGCTCGGTGCCGCTGCACGAGCTCGGCATCACGGTCGTCCACCTGCTCTCCGACCGGCTCCACGAGCCGGGCGACGTCGACGCCCGGATCGTCCTCACCGACGACACCGAGGACGCCGACGTCACCGATCAGGGCGCGGTGCTGACGCTCAAGCCCGGCACGCGCGACGCCGTCGACGTGCCGCTGCGGCCGGACGCCGTCGACACCTCGCTGTTCACCGCCACCGCACGGGCGATGGCCGCGCTGCGGGTGACGCTCGTCGCCTCGCGCGACGAGGAGGGCGACGCGACCCTCGACGTCGAGGACCTGCTCGGCATCGAGGACCCGACGTCGTTCGACCCCGAACAGCTGTGGCAGCCGCGCTCCCCCGCCGACTTCCTCCGGGTGCCGTTCGGCATCGACGACCTCGGCAACCCGGTGCTGCTCGACATCAAGGAGAGCGCCCAGCTGGGCATGGGTCCGCACGGCATCTGCATCGGCGCCACCGGCTCCGGCAAGTCGGAGATGCTGCGGACGCTGATCCTCTCGCTCGCGCTCAACCACCCGCCCGAGGACCTGTCGATGATCCTCGTCGACTACAAGGGCGGCGCGGCGTTCGCGCCCTTCGAGGGGCTGCCGCACCTGGCGGGACTCATCGACAACCTCGCCGACGACCCGCAGCTGACCACGCGGGCCCGCGCCTCGATCCAGGGCGAGGTCGTGCGCCGCCAGCAGATGCTCAAGGCGGCCGGCTCCTCACCGTCGATCACCCACTACCGGCAGCTGCGCGAGGACAACCCCGAGCTGCCGGTGATGCCGCACCTGTTCGTCGTCATCGACGAGTTCGGCGAGCTGCTGACGGCGGAGCCGGAGTTCATCGACCTGTTCCTCCAGATCGGTCGCATCGGCCGCTCGATCGGCGTGCACCTGCTGCTGTCGAGCCAGCGCATCGAGGGCGGCAAGCTCCGCGGTCTCGACACCTACCTCTCCTACCGGCTGGGGCTGCGGACGTTCTCGGAGTCGGAGTCGCAGGTCGTGCTCAACACGCCCGACGCGTTCCACCTGCCTGCGCTGCCGGGCTACGGCTACCTCAAGGTCGACACCAGCGTGTACACGCGGTTCCGCGCGGGCTACGTGTCGGGACCGGTCGTGCGCAACCGGGCGCCGCGCGAGGAGGAGCCGACCGCGCCCCGACCGCTGCTGCTACCGCTCTACAACGGCATCCGCCGCGGCGGGGACGACTCGCAGGGTCCCGCGCTGTCGCCGCTCACGCGTCCCGACACCTCGCAGACCCTGGTCGAGGCCGCCGTCGAGCGGACGCGCGACGACGACCGCGCGGTGCGCCCGGTCTGGCTGCCGCCGCTGCCCGAGCGGCTGGCGCTGGGCGCCGTCGTCGACCGCGCCACCGCCAAGGACCGGGCGCTGACGATCGCGATGGGTCTCGTCGACGACCCCGAGCACCAGGCGCAGGACCCGTGGCTGCTCGACCTCACCCGCGCGGGTGGGCACGTCGCGCTCATCGGCGCCCCGCAGACCGGTCGCAGCACGTTCCTGCGCACGGTCGCGGCGTCGCTGGCGCTGTCCTACACGCCGCGCGACGTCGCGATCTACGGCATGGACCTCACGACCGGAGGTCTGCAGCGCATCGAGGGCTTCCCGCACGTCGGTGGTGTGGCGACCCGGTCGAACCGGGACCGGCTGCGGCGGCTGCTCGAGGAGCTCGCGGGCATGCTCGCCCACCGCGAGGCGGTCTTCCGCAACCGCGCGATCGACTCGATGGCGCAGCTGCGCGCGATGCACGCGGCAGGTCAGGTGCCGGAGCTGCCGGCGGCGGACATCGTGCTGCTCGTCGACGGCTACGGCGCGATCCGGCAGGACTTCGAGGAGCTCGAGGAGGCGTTCGTCGACATCATGATGCGCGCCTCCAGCTTCGGCATCCACCTCGTGCTCGGGCTGACCCGCTGGAGCGAGCTCCGGATGGCGCACCAGGCGCTGTTCGGCACGCGTATCGAGCTGCGGCTCAACGACCCGGCGGAGTCCAGCGTCGACCGCAAGCTGTCGGCGCTGCTCACCGCCGACCGGCCGGGCCGGGTGCTGCTCGACGACAAGAAGATCGCCCAGACGGCGCTGCCGGTGCTCGACGTCGTGAGCGACGACGAGGTCGGCGAGGAGCTCGAGCAGCTCGCCGCCCGGGTGGCGCAGTCGTGGAGCGGTCCCGCCGCCGCTCCGATCCGGCTGCTGCCCCACGAGCTGTCCCCGGCGGACCTGCCGAAGGCGTACGAGGAGCCGGACGCGGTGCCGGTCGGGCTGCGGCAGGACACGATGGAGACGGCGGTGTGGGACTTCGCCGGCGAGGACCAGCACATGCTCGTGCTCGGCGACGCCAAGTGCGGCAAGTCGACGCTGCTGCGCACGATCGCCGTCGGGCTCATGGAGCGGTTCACCAGCGACGAGCTCGCGATCGCCGTCATCGACCCGCGCGGTCACGTGCCGGGCGTCATCAGTGACGACTACCTCGCCGCGCACGCCCGCAACGCCGGGCAGGCGCGCGGGCTGTGCACCACGATCGCGGGCGAGCTCGAGAAGCGCCCGGGCATGGACCCGGCGGTGCGTGCGAAGGCCCCGCGGATCGTGCTGCTCGTCGACGACTACGACATCGTCGGCGCCGGCGGCACCGACCCGCTCGGCCCGCTCGTGCCGCACCTGCCGAACGCGCGCGACCTCGACCTGCACGTCATCCTGACCCGACCGGTCGCCGGTGCGAGCCGCGCGATGTACGACCTCACGCTGCAGGTGCTGCGCGACACGGGCGGCTCGCTGCTCGTCATGTCGGGCGAGCGCAGCGAGGGCCAGGTGGCGCCGCGGGTCTACGCCGAGCGGTTCCCGCCCGGCCGAGGGCGGTACCTGCGGCGCGGCGAGCGGCCGCACATCGTCCAGATCGCCCACACGCCCGAGCAGCAGCCGGACGACGCCGGCACCGGTGCCGTGCCGGCCGCGGGGGCCCGCTCATGAGGACGCTCGCCGTCGTGGGCACCGCGGGCGGCGTGGGCACGACGACGGTCGCCGCGCTCGCGTTCGCGGGGCTGCGTCACCACCCGCACGGCGCCCCGATGCTGTACGCGCGGCCGAGCGCGCACCTCATCGACCGCGTGGGCGACGACCAGGTGCCGGCCCTCAACGGCGAGCTCGCCGTCTGGGACGCGGGCGTGCACACGCCCGAGAGCGCGGCCGCGCTGCTGGAGGCGGGCGGCTGCGTGCTCGCCGTCGCGGCTCCCGCGACGCCGCTCGGCGTCGCCGACGCGGCCAGCATGCTGAGCACGATCTCCGAGCTGGGTGAGGACGCGCTCGCCGGCGTCGCGGTGGTGCTCAGCCAGGTGGGCGGACCGGGTCGTGCGGCGACGCCGCACGCGGTGCCGTCGCCGCTGCTGGTGCGGATGCCCTACGACCGCGCCCTCGCCCAGCCGGGACCGCTGCCGCCGGTCACGGCGCTCGCGCGGCGCACGCAGGCCGCCGCCCACGCGTGGCAGCGTCGCGCCGCCGCGCTGCTCTCGCTCCCCACCTGACCGCTTTCAACCCACTTCTGCCCCCAGAACAGGTGTCAACCCACTTCTGCCCCCCGGGACAGGTTTCAACCCACTTCTGCCCCCCCGGGACAGGTTTCAACCCACTTCTGCCCGGAGCCGGCTCCTGACCTGGCAGAAGTGGGTTGAAACCCCCGCTGGGGGCGAAAGTGGGTTGAAACCCCGCGTGGGGGCGAAAGTGGGTTGAAACCTAGAGGCCCTGCGCGAGGCGGTAGTACGCGGCGTTCCAGCGCAGCTGCTGGGTGAAGCCGCGGACGGTGGTATCGGCGTCGATGACGTTGAGCTCGACCTGCGCGATGTCGGCGAAGTCCTCCCAGACCTCGCGGCCCACCGCGGTCGTCAGCACCGTGTGGTGGGCGCCACCGGCGGTCAGCCACGCGGTCGCCGAGGTCGTGAAGTCCGGGCGCGGCTCCCACACCGCACGCGCGACCGGCAGCTTCGGCAGCTCGGCGTCCGGAGGCACGATGTCGACGACGTTCGCGGTGAGCCGGAACCGCTCGCGCATGTCCGACATCGCGACGACGATGCCCTCGCCCGGGTCGGTGTCGAACACCAGCCGCACCGGGTCCTCGCGACCGCCGATGCCGAGCGGGTGGATCTCCAGCCGCGGCGTCGACGTCGTCAGCGTCGGGCAGATCTCGAGCATGTGCGCGCCGAGGATCTTCTCCTTGCCGGGCGTGAGCTCGTAGGTGTAGTCCTCCATGAGCGATGCGCCGCCGGGCAGCCCGTGGCCCATGACCTTCGCGAGCCGCACCAGCAGCGCGGTCTTCCAGTCGCCCTCGGCGCCGAAGCCGTAGCCGTCGGCCATGAGGCGCTGGACGGCGAGACCCGGCAGCTGCCGCAGCCCGCCGAGGTCCTCGAACGTCGTGGTGAACGCGGTCGCGCCGACCTCCTCGAGGAAGGACCGCAGCGCGATCTCCTGCGCGGCGCCGTAGCGCAGCGACTCGTGCCGCTCGCCGCCGGCGCGCAGCTCGGGGACGACGTCGTAGGTCTGCTCGTACTCGGCGACCAGCGCGTCGATCGCGGCGCCGTCGACGGCGTCGACCCGCTCGACCAGCTCGTTGACGCCCCAGGTGTTGACCGCGACACCGAACCGCACCTCGGCCTCGGTCTTGTCGCCCTCGGTGACCGCGACGAAGCGCATGTTGTCGCCGAAGCGGGCCAGCGTCGCACCGCGCAGCGCCGCCCAGCCTGCGGCGGCGCGGGCCCACCGGCCCACCTGCGCCTGCACGTGCGGCGTGCTGGCGTGCCCGACGACGATCTTGCGCGGCACGCCCAGCCGGGCCGCGACGTAGCCGAACTCGCGGTCGCCGTGCGCGGCCTGGTTGAGGTTCATGAAGTCCATGTCGATCTCTGCCCACGGCAGCTCGACGTTGGCCTGGGTGTGCAGGTGCAGCAGCGGGGTCTGCAGCGCCTCCAGCCCGGTGATCCACATCTTCGCGGGGCTGAAGGTGTGCATCCAGACGACGACGCCGATGCAGGAGTCGTCGGCGTTGGCCTCGAGCGCGACGCGACGGATCGCGGCCGCGTCCTTGAGGACCGGCTTCCACACGATCTCGACCGGCACGTCGTCGGACCCCTGCAGGTGGGCGGCCACCTCGCGGGACTGCGTCGCGACCTGCGCGAGGGTCTCCTCGCCGTACAGGTCCTGGCTCCCCGTGAGGAACCAGATCTGACGACCCTCGAAGGGATTCTTCACCGTGCTGCCTCCTGCTCGTCGGGCTTCTGCCCGTAGACGTTCTGGTAGCGCTCGAAGAGCGCGTCGACGTGGTGCTGCTCGATCGGCACGGGGTCGCCGAGCTGGCGCGCGATGTGCACCGAGCGGGCGACGTCCTCGCACATGACCGCAGCCTTGACGGCGTCGCGGGCGTCCTTGCCGATCGTGAAGGGGCCGTGGTTGGCCATGATGACGGCGCGGCTGCGGGAGCCGCGCAGGGTCTCGACGATGCCGCGCCCGATCGAGTCGTCGCCGATGATCGCGAACGGTCCGATCGGGATGTCGCCGCCGAACTCGTCGGCGGCCATCGTGAGCACGCACGGCACCGGCTCGCGCCGGGCCGCCCACGCGCACGCGTAGGTCGAGTGGGTGTGCACGACGCCGCCGACCTCGTCCATGTGCCGGTAGACGTAGGCGTGCGCGGCGGTGTCGGACGACGGCGTGAGCCGCTCGGAGGTGCCGTCGGCGATCTTCGCGCCGTCGAGCGTGCAGACGACCATCGAGGCCGGCGACAGCTCGTCGTAGGAGACGCCGGAGGGCTTAATGACGAACAGCCCGCCGACCGACTCCGAGCCGGGCACCCGCTCGCTGACGTTGCCGGCGGTCCAGATGACCAGCTGGTAGCGCACCAGCTCGGCGTGCAGCGCGGAGACCCGTTCGCGGGTGGCCTGCACGGCGTCCTGGAGCTCCAGCGGGAGCTCGGCGAGCACGAGCGGGCTGCTGCCGGCGTTCTGGTCGGGGTCGTCGCAGGTGGGGGTGGTCACGCGATGTCCTCGGTCGGCTCGAGCTCGGGCGCGGCGGGCGCGGTCGCGCCGCCCTGGGCGGCGTGCGCCTCGCGGCGGATCGCCTTGAGGCGGTGCATGACCTCGTTGGCGCCGCGGCCGAAGTAGTCGTACAGGGTGCGGTACTCGGCGTAGAGCCGGTCGTAGGCGTCCGACGCCGCCGGGTCGGGCGTGTAGGCGGCCTCGACGCGCCCGCCCATCGCCGCGGCGGCGGTCGGGACGTCGGGGTAGCGGCCGGCGGCGACGGCGGCGTGGATCGCGGAGCCGAGCGCGGGGCCCTGCTCGGAGACGATCGTCGACAGCGGCAGCCGCGTGACGTCGGCGTACATCTGCATGAGGAACCGGTTCTTGAGCAGCCCGCCCGCGACGACGAGCTCGCGCACCTCGACCCCGGAGTCGAGGAACGCCTCGATGATCGTGCGGGTGCCGAACGCGGTCGACTCCAGCAGCGCCCGGTAGATGTCCTCCGGCCGGGTGGCCAGCGTCTGGCCGAGCACGAGCCCGGAGAGCTCGTGGTCCACCAGGGTGGAGCGGTTGCCGGAGTGCCAGTCGAGCGCGACCAGCCCGTGCGCACCGATCGGCTGGGCGCTCGCGAGGTCGGTCAGGTACTCGTGGAGGTTCTGGCCCTTGGCCGCGGCGGCCTCGCTGTAGGCGGCGGGCACGCCGGTGGAGACGAACCAGGCGAAGATGTCGCCGACGCCGGACTGGCCGGCTTCGTACCCCCAGCGGCCGGCGACGACGCCGCCGTCGACCACACCGCACATCCCCGGCACCTCGGCGAGCGCGTCGCTGCTGAGGATGTGGCACGTCGAGGTGCCCATGATCAGCGTCATCTGCCCGGGCTCGACGGCGTTCGCCGCGGGCGCGGTGACGTGGGCGTCGACGTTGCCGACGGCGACCGCGATGCCCTCGGGCAGCCCGGTCCACCCGGCGGCCTCGGCGGTCAGCGTGCCGGCGGCCTCGCCGAGCTGGGCGATCGGGGCGCCGTCGAGCTTGTCGATGAAGCCGGTGAAGCCGGGGTTGAGCGCGGCGAGGAAGTCCTGGCTCGGGTACCGGCCGTCCTGGTAGATGCCCTTGTAGCCGAGCGTGCAGGCGTTGCGCACGTAGCGGCCGCAGAGCTGCCAGACGATCCAGTCGGCCGCCTCGATCCAGTGCTCGGTCGCCTCGTAGACCTCCGGGTCCTCCTCGAGCAGCTGCAGCGCCTTCGCGAACTGCCACTCGCTCGAGATCCGCCCGCCGTAGCGCGGCAGCCAGGACTCGCCGCGCTCGCGCGCGAGGTCGGTGATGCGGTCGGCCTGCTCCTGCGCCGCGTGGTGCTTCCACAGCTTCACGTAGGCGTGGGGGCGGGCGGCGAACCGCTCCTGCTCGCACAGCGGGGTGCCGTCGGCGGCCGTCGGCACCATGGTGCAGGAGGTGAAGTCGATCCCGATGCCGACGACGTCGGACGCCTCCACCCCGGCCTGCGCGAGCGCGGCGGGCACCGCCGTCTTGAGCACCTCGACGTAGTCGGCGGGCACCTGCAGCGCCCAGTCCGGCGGGAGCGGCTCGTCCGCGTGGGCGGTGAGCGTCCGGTCCATCACGGCGTGGCGGTACTCGTGCACCGCGCTGCCCAGCTCGGCCCCGTCCGCGACGCGCACCACAACAGCCCGTCCGGAGAGGGTGCCGTAGTCCACGCCGACGACGAGCGCACGGTCGGCGTCGACAGTCATGACTCGATGTTAGCGTTCACATCCTCGGTGCGCACGCGTTCTGCGGCGGTCACCGCCGCACGGGGTCGGGCAGGTACTCCGAGACGACGTGCCCCGTCGGCAACGCCTCGACGGAGCCCAGCCGCATCAGCCGCATGCCGAGGTCCGACGGCGCGAGACGCCGTCCGGCGCCGACGAGGGCCGCGCACGTCCGCAACCGAAGGCGGTCGACGGCGCCGGCGGCCAGCAGCGCGTCGGTCAGCATCAGCGAGCCCCACACGATGACCGAGCCGTGGCGCCGCGCCACCTCGCGCACGGCCTCGACCGCGCTCGGCCGCGGCCGGACCACCTCGATCTCGCCGTCACCCCACGGGGCTCGGTCGAGCGTCGCGGAGACCACGAGCTTGGGCAGCCTCGCGATCGGCTCCGCGACGGGCTCGGTCGCGGGGTCCACCATCGGCCAGTAGCCCGCGAACATCTCGTAGGTGCGGCGGCCGAGGACGATCGCGCCCACGGACGCGAGCAGCTCGAGCTGACCTCGGTCGGGTGGCTCGACGCCGGGGTGGGTCGCCTCGACGAAGCGCAGACCGCCGTCGCGCTCGGCCGCGAACCCGTCGATCGAGACGAGCTGCTCGACGGTGATCACCGCTGCACCAGCAGCGCGTCGAGCTCCTCGAACGCCTCGACCCAGCCGTCGTGCACGCTGTCGTCGCGGCCACGGTCCTCGTCGCGCCCCAGCAGGTGGAACGTCATCGCGCAACGGCCGCCCGGCAGCTCGCGCAGGTCGACGGTGATGACGTACGCGTCCTCGACGTCGGCGCCCGGCTCGGCCCACGAGAAGCGGAGCCGCTCCGGTTCGCGCACCTCGATGAACTCGCCGCCCGTCGGGTACTCGCGGCCGTCGGGCGCGACCATGAGGTAGCGGTAGCGACCGCCTTCACGGACGTCGACGACGACCGACTCCGGGGGCGTCACGACCTCGTGCGGGTGCCACCACCGAGCGGCGAGCACCGGATCGGTCCAGGCCTGCCACACCGTCTCGCGCGGCGCGTCGAGCTCGCGCTCGATCGTGAACTCCTTGGTCTCCATCACTCCTCCGTCTCCGCGTCGGCGCTGTCGCGCGCGGCGCGATCGGTGCCACCCGGCCCGGCAGGGCGGGTGGAGGCCAGGGCCTCGAGCGTGCGGTCGAGGCGGTCGAAGCGGGCCTGCCAGGCGGCGCGGTGCTCGGCAACCCAGCGCTCGGCGCCGTCCAGACCCTCGGGCCGCAGCGTGCACCGGCGCCACTGCCCCTCGCGCGTGCGCTCGATGAGCCCGGCGTCCTCGAGCACGCCGAGGTGTTGGGAGATCGCGGGCCGGCTCATCGCGAACGGCTCGGCGAGCTCCCCGACGGTGGCGCTGCCGGCAGCGAGCCGCTCCAGCACCGCGCGCCGGGTGGGGTCGGCGAGCGCGAAGAAGATCCGGCTCAGCGAATCGGTGGCGATCGGCATGTAGGCAGGTCCTTACGTAAGCAGTTGCCTACACGATGACCTGCTGAGACGCCCGTGTCAAGGGCTGCGGGCTCCTTCGCCGCGCAGCCGGCGCGGGCCTGCGCCGTCAGGCCGGCCGCGGGGTGGCGGCCACGGTCGACTGGCCGATCCAGCGCGGCAGCGCCCGCCGGACCGGCTCGGGACCGGAGACCGTCAGCACCCCGGTGCGCAGCAGCTCCTCCCAGGACCTGTGCCGCGCCGGACCCGCACGAGCTCGCGCAGCCCGGTCACGACCTCGGCGGTCACGTCGTAGCCCGGGTCGACGTCGCACAGGTCGACCTCGCCACCGTGGACGACCAGCCACCAGCGCGACGTCCGCGCGGGCACGTCGCGGAGCCGGAACTGGAGCACGGTGCGGCTGCGCGGCCACTCCTCGACCGGGATCGTGCGCTTCATGTCCCACATGAGCAGGTGCGGGTCGAGGTCCTCCTCGCCGAGCTCGCCGACCCATCCGAACCAGACGACGAGGAGATCCCATGATGACGACGTTCACCAGCACGCTGCGACCGGAGCTCAAGGCGCGCCACCGACGCATGTGGGCGCTGGGCGACTACCCCAGCGTCGCCTCCGAGGTGGTCGCCGAGCTCGGTCCGACGGCGGTCGAGGCGGCCGCCGTCGGACCCGGCGACCGTGTGCTCGACGTGGCCGCCGGCTCCGGCAACGCCGCGATCCCGGCCGCCCGGCGCGGCGCGGAGGTCGTGGCGACCGACCTCACGCCCGAGCTGCTCGACGTCGGCCGCTGCGATGCGGAGGCCGAGGGGCTGGCGCTCACCTGGCAGGAGGCCGACGCCGAGGACCTGCCGTTCCCGGACGCGGCGTTCGACGTCGTCGTGTCCAGCGTCGGGGTGATGTTCGCCCCCGACCACCGGGCGAGCGCCGACGAGCTGGTCCGCGTCCTGCGACCCGGTGGCCGGCTGGCCCTGGTGTCCTGGACGCCCGAGGGCTTCATCGGCCGCATGTTCGCGACGATGAAGCCGTACGTGCCCGCACCTCCGCCGGGCGTCCAGCCACCGCCGCTGTGGGGCGACGAGGAGCACGTCGCCGGGCTGCTCGGCGACCGTGTCGTCGACCTCCGCGCACAGCGACGCAGTCTCCGCGTGACCACGTTCGGCGATGCCGCGACGTTCCTGGCGTTCTTCAAGGAGCGCTACGGCCCGACGATCGCGGCCTACGCCGGCCTCGCGGACGACCCGGCTCGGGCGGCCGCGCTCGACACCGACCTGCTGGCGCTCGCGGCGGCCCACGACGTCGGTGACGGCGCGATGGACTGGGAGTACCTCCTGGTCACCGCCGTCCGAGGCTGAGCTCGGCCACGTCGCCCTCCCACTGCCGGCGCAACCACCGGTCGTGGGAGGCGACGACGACGGCGCCCGGCCAGTCGCGCAGCCCCGCCACGAGCTCGTCCGCGAGGGCGAGCGAGATGTGGTTGGTCGGCTCGTCGAGCAGCAGCACGTCGGGTCGCTGCGTCACGAGCATCGCCAGCACGACCCGGCGCCGGGTGCCGACCGAGAGGTCGGCGACCGGACGGTCGAGGTCGCGCGGTGCCACCAGCCCGTGACCCTCGACCGCCGCACGCTCGCCCGGCTGCAGCTCACGCCCCTCGGCGGCTGCGAGCAGCTGCCGAGGGGTGCTGGCCTCGTCCTCGAGCGGGAGATCCTGCTCCAGCAGGCCGATCCGGACGCCGCGGGCCGCTCCGACGCTGCCGCCGTCGGGCTGGAGGTCGCCGGCGAGCAGGTGCAGCAGCGTCGACTTGCCGGAGCCGTTCGGCCCGGTCAGCAGCAGCCGCGCGCCCGCGGGCACCTCGAACGAGGGCAGCCCGGCGGCGTCCATGTCGAGACGGCCGGCCAGCCGGACGTGGTGCGCCCAGGCGAGCAGACCGCCGTCGGGCGCCGGCCCGCTCGGCGGCTCGAACCGCAGCGGCGGCCGGGGCTTGCGCACCTGCTCGCGCTCGAGCTGCTCCAGCCGCACCTCCGCGTTGCGGACCCGCCGGGAGACCGTCTGGTCGACGCGTGCGCCCTTGAAGTTGAAGAGGAACTTGTCGTTGTCGCGGGGGCCGCGGCCGGGCGCGACCTCGCGTGCGGTGACGGCCACGGCGCGCCGCAGCTGCGTCAGCTCCTCCTGCTCGCGCTCGTAGCGCTCCTGCCAGCGCGCCAGCGCGACCCGTCGCTGCTGCAGGTAGTCGGAGTAGCGGCCGCCGTAGACGACCGGCGGCGGTTCCGGACTGGAGCCGGGGTCGAGGTCGACGATCTCGGTCGCCACCTGCTCGAGAAACGTCCGGTCGTGGCTGGCGAGCAGCACCGCGCCCGTGAGTGTGGCGAGCTCGCCGGCGAGGAAGTCCGCCGCGTCGTCGTCGAGGTGGTTCGTGGGCTCGTCGAGCAGCAGCGCCCGCGGCCGCCGCAGCAGCAGCGCGGCCAGGCCCAGCCGGGTGCGCTGCCCGCCTGACATCTCGCCCACCCGTTGGTCGTCGGGGAGCGCGTCGAGCCGCAGCCCGGCGAGGGTGCGCGCCGCCCGCACGTCGGCGTCCCAGACCTCGGCCTGCTGCGCCGCCGCGAGCGCGCGGTCGTAGGCGCGCGCCACCGACGCCTCCTCCGGCCGGTCGGCGAGCGCCGCGGCCGCGCGCTCCAGGTCGGCCTCGAGGCGGCGCACGTGTCGCAGCGCGTCCTCGACGACCGAGCGCGCGGGCGTGCTCGCCGGGTAGGGCAGCTCCTGGTCGAGCAGGCCGAGGTCCGGCGGCCTCTCGACGGTGCCCGCATCGGGCTCGAGGGTGCCGGCGAGCACGCGCAGCAGCGTCGACTTGCCGACGCCGTTCTCGCCGACCAGGCCGGCGCGGTGACCGGGGTCGACGGCGAGCGAGATGTCGGTGAGCACGGGGCGGCCGTCGAAGGAGACGGAGACGCCGTCGGCGCGCAGCACCGGGGAGAGGGTGGTGACGGATGACATGCGAAGACCTGCCTCGGTCGTGGGGTACGGGCTCGGGGCAGGTCACATCCGCATGCCGCCAGGGTAGGCAGGCCGCTGCGCACAGGGCAACCGACTTTCCGAGCGCACCGGTGCGGTGCCCGACAGGGCCTCAGGCGGTCGGGACGACCCGCCCGGCGAGGGCCGCGAGCCGCTCGTACGGTCCGGCGCCGGCGGGCGCGGGCTGTTCGGGGCCGAACATGGTGTCGCGGTTCTCGGGGGTGAGCGCGCCGCTCATGAAGGCGAGGCCGTCCTCCGCGACGCGCGGGTCGAACCCGGCGGTCCCCACGCCGAGCGCGGTGGCCAGGTCCCACGTGTGCACCGCGATCTCACCGGTGCACCAGCGGGAGTCGGCGTCGGGGTCGGCGGGGTCGCGCCAGGCGTCGTGCAGCCGGTCGGCCGCGGCGGCGTACTCGGCCTCGCGGTCGTGCACGTGCGGGGCCCTCGGCCCCGAAGTCGGGCTGCTCGCCGCGGGTGGCGGCGGCGAGGTTCGTCACGCTGTGCACGACGTGGTCGACCAGGTGGGTGATGTCCCAGTCCGCGCACGGGTCGCGCGCGACAGGTCCTCGTCGCGGACCTGCGCGACGAGCGAGCCCAGCTGTTCGAGGGCGATGTCGAGGGTCTCGCGGTGCGTGCTCATCCACCCATCACACCCCTGGCGCGGACGTCAGGCAGGTGAACGCACACCCTCGTGCGGATCCACCGGCCGCGCCCCCAGCCGCGCGGCCTGCCGGGCGACGTCGTCGGGCACCTCCGCGGCGGCGTCCGGCGAGGTGACCGGCGGCTCGGCGACCCGGCGGACCGGGACGACGCCGGCCCACACCTCGGCGTCGACGTCGGCGGGCTCGTCGACCGGCCCGCCCGAGCGGACCTTCATCGACGCCTCCCGCAGCGGCACGGCGAGGATCGCGGTCGCGGCGAGCTCCTTGCGGGTGCTCGGCCGCAGCGTGGCTGACCGCCCCGGGATCATGTGGTCGACCGTGAGCGCCAGCGCTCGCGCCCGCTCGTCGGGGTCGGTGACCAGGCGCGCCTCGCCGATCACGACGGCGGACCGGTAGTTCATCGAGTGGTGGAACGCCGAGCGCGCCGCGACCAGACCGTCCAGCTCGGTGACGGTCACGCACACGGTGCGCCGCGCGGAGGCGGTGAGCCAGCGGGCCGCGACCGAGCCGTGGATGTAGAGCGAGCCGCCGTCGTCGGGGCCGTCGAGGTCGACCGCGAACGCGACCGGGAGCACGAGCGGGTGGTCGCCGACGTCGACGCCGAGGTGCGCGACGAGGGCATCGGCGAGCAGCGCGTGCAGCTCGGCCCGGTCGGTGCGGGCCCGGCTGCGGCCGCGCACGACGGTCGTGCGGGGCGTCGGCGAGAGCGTGTCGGTCATGGCGCTAGGCTCGCTGCCCAGTGGCCTGCCATCAACGGCCAATCGGCCTCCACTTCGGCAGGCCACCGGAGGTGGTCGTGAGCACGTTGCCGGTGGTGCTGGAGCGCGACGGCGCGGTGCCGCTCGGCGTGCAGCTGAGCACCCAGATCCGCGCGCGCATCCTCGACGAGTCGCTGCCCGAGGGGCACCGGCTGCCGAGCTCGCGCGCGCTGGCCGCCGAGCTGGGGACCTCGCGGTCGGTGGTCGAGCAGGCGTACTCGCAGCTCGTGGCGGAGGGCTGGTTGCGCGGCCGGCACGGGTCGGGCACGTTCGTGGCCTCCCGCGGGCTGCGACGTGCCGCCTCGCGGCGGGCCGCCGAGCCGGCTGCCGCTCGGCCGCTGGTGACGCTCGACGCCGGCACGCCCTTCATCGACCCGCGGCACGCGGCGGGCTGGCGGCGGGCGTGGCGCGAGGTCTCCACCGCGACGCCGCCGCGCGGCTACGACGACTCGCGGGGGCTGCCGGAGCTGCGGCGGCTGCTGGCGGAGCGGCTGGCCCGCACGCGGGGGCTGGCGTGCGAGCCCGAGCAGGTCGTGGTCACCTCGGGCACGACCGACGGCCTGCGGCACCTGCTGGGCGCGCTGCCACCCGGCGCGGTCGGCATCGAGGACCCCGGCTACCGCGCCGCCGTCGCGACCGCCCGGCAGGTGGGCCGCGAGGTGCGCGACCTGCCCGCTATCGACCCGGACGGCTGGGCGCTCGACGGGCTCGCCGCCGTCTACGTGACGCCCGCGCACCAGCACCCGCTCGGGCACGTGATGTCGGCCTCGCAGCGGCTGCACCTGCTGGACCGGGCGCGCGCGTCCGATGCGCTGGTGATCGAGGACGACTACGACTCCGAGTTCCGCTACGACGTCGCGCCGATCCCCGCGCTCGCGTCGCTGGCGCCGGAGCGGGTCGGCTACCTCGGCACCGCCGCGAAGTCGGTCGGGCCCAGCATGCGGATCGGGTGGCTGGTGGCGCCGCCGGAGGTGACCGACGCCGTCAACGCTCGGCGCACCGCGACGCACGACGCCGCGCCGTGGCCGGTGCAGCGCGCGTTCCTCACGCTGGTCCGCGACGGCTACCTGGACCGCGTGGTGCGCTCCGCGCGGCGGGTGTACGCCGAGCGCGCGCAGCGGGTGACCGAGGCGCTACGACCGTACGCGACGCCGTCGACCCCCTCGCCCGCCGGCATGTACACGACGTGGCTGCTGCCGCACGCCGACGCGGTGCGCGCCCGCGACGCGGCGCTCGCGGCGGGCTACCAGGTCAACCTGCTGGCGGACTACTGCCGCAGCGCCGGGCTGACCGGGCTGCTGGTCGGCGTGGGCGGGGTGACCGACGCCCAGCTCGACGAGGCGCTCGCCGCGCTGGTGCGTGGCCTCGCCGGCTGACTACTCGCCCACGAGACCGTCGATCGACTGCCGCAGCAGGTCGGCGTGACCGGCGTGCCGGGCGTACTCCTCGATCATGTGGGTGAGCACGTACCGCACGGAGACGCGCGCGGGTTCGCGCCGCTCGAGGGTGCCGAGGTCGCCGTCGGCGAGGATCTCGGCGAGCAGTCGGCGGGAGCGCTCGACGGCGGCGGTCCAGCGTTCCCGGACGGTCGCGGCGTCGAGGGTCGCGGGTGCGTGCCAGTCCCAGTCGGGGTCGGCGTCCCAGTCGACGGCGTCCCAGGGCGGGGCGGGCTGCTCGCCCGCCAGCCGGCAGCCGAACCAGTAGTCCTCGACGAAGGCGAGATGGTGCAGCATGCCGCCGAGCGTCATGTCCGACGGCGGCAGGGTGGCGCGCAGCCCGGCCTCGTCGAGGCCGTCGGTCTTCCAGGCGAGCGTGGCGCGCAGGAACTCGAGGAAGCCGGTGAGGGTGCCGAGCTCGTCGGTCGCGTGCGGCGGCTCGGGCCGCTCGTCCGGGCTCACCGGGCGCTCCGGGGTGCCGCCGTCGAGGCGCGAGGCACGAGGGTCGCGGGCAGCCGGCGCGGCAGCGCGGGGCCGCCCGCGATGACCTCGACGAGCGCGCCGAGGGCGGCGGCACCCAGCGCGCGCAGGTCCTGCCGCACGGTGGTGAGCGGCGGGTAGTAGTTGGCGGCGCCCTCGAAGTCGTCGAAGCCGACGACCGAGACGTCGTCGGGCACCCGCACACCGGCCTCGGCGAAGGCGCGGAGCATGCCGAGCGCCATGAGGTCGTTGGCGGCGAACACCGCGGTCGGCAGGTCGTCGAGGAGCTCGTGGCCGATCGCGTAGCCGCGATCGGAGCTCCAGTCGCCGACGACGTCGGGCCGAGGCCGGACGCCCGCGTCCGCGAGCGCGGCGTGCCAGCCCTCGACGCGTGCGGCGGCGTCGAACCAGTCCGTGGGGCCGGAGACGTGGACGACGTCGGTGTGGCCGAGCCCGAGCAGGTGCTCGGCGGCCAGCCGCGCGCCGCCGCGCTGGTCCACGGAGATGGTGGCGACGTCGTCGGGCGGGTCCCAGGCCGAGACGACGAGCACGGGCACCTGGGTGCTGAGCGCTTGCGCGACCTCGGCGACCCCGGGCGTCGGCGCGATGACGACGACGCCCTCCACCCCCTGCTCGACGAACGCGTTGGCGATCTCCGCGTGCCGGGCCGGGTCGGGCTCGGGGGCGATGGCGACGGTGACGAAGTAGCCGGCCGAGCGCGCGGCCTGCTCGAGCGCGCCGAGCGTGCCCGCGGGCCCCGATCGCCACGACCCGCTGGAGACGATGCCCAGCAGCCCGGAGCGGCGCGTCACGAGGGCGCGGGCCGACAGGTTGCGCCGGTACCCGAGCTGCTCGACCGCGGCGAGCACCCGCTCGCGCGTCTCCGGCCGCACCGAGGGGTGGTCGTTGAGCACCCGGCTCACCGTCTGGTGGGAGACGCCCGCGAGCCGCGCCACGTCGGTCATCCCGGGCCGCTTGCCGCCCTCCACACCGCCCCCTCCGCCTCGACCGGTCGTCGCAGGGTACCGAGCGCACGCTCCGCCCCTCGCCTGCAACATAACGGCTGCCAGATCGCGGATCCCGGACTTTGTGAGCGTTCACACGGGATCGGGGCACGCGTTCGTCGCCGCCCACGCCCGGGTCACAGGCTGCGTGCGCGTCCTCGCATCGGATCGCATGCCTTCAGCGCGACCGAGGTAGCTCAGTCACCCGTCCGATCACGGCGGCGCAGCGCCAGAGTGTCCATCCGGCTCGAGAACTTGGCCGTCGCCGACTTCGCGCGACCGAGCGTCTCGCTGCCCAGCCGCTTGGCGACGTCAACCCCTCCGGCTCCGGTCTCGAGCGCCCGGTCCTTCACATCGGAAGCCGCGTCGAGCCAGCGCCTCGCTTCCATGGCCGACCCGCTCGCTTCGATCCCGAGCCGCTCCTGGAAGTCGATGACGGCGGCGGCCACGTGGGCACTCGAGCGCACGACGGCCGGCGACTCGATGGGATTCAGCAGCACCTTGTTGTTGGCGTAACCGGCGGCTGCGTCGAGGCGCGTGATCAAGAGCCGCGTGGCATCCGCGATCGCATCACGCCGCTTCTGCCGAGCAACCTGCAGCCCTTGCCGGTGCGCATCCAGCTGCTCCGGCTCCGCATCGAGCACCCGGTCGAGCTCGAGGATCGCGATGGCGTCCTGGAGCTGGACGCACCGGGCAAGCACCACGAGCCACTCGGCTGCCTTGGTCTCGGCCTCCTTGGCTGCCTTGACCAGGTCGCCCATTCCTCGCTTGCTCTCGAGCTTCTCTGCAAGCGCGTCGAGCTGGCGGAGCGCGTATCCCTGGGTACGAGCGATCGTCATCGACGTGGCCTGCACCTTCGACCACGTCGTCTCGGAGACCCGACCCGTGTGCTCGCGGATGCTCATCGCCTCCTCGATGGTGAGGTCGACCCCGATCATGTCGGCCAGAACGGCATCGCTCTGGGCGCGGAGCACATCGTCGACCTTCTGGTCGATCGTGGCGAGGTAGTCGGTGATCTCGTCCATCGTCTGCTGCATGGCGACCTGAGCCATGACCCCGGCCGCTCCGGCGAGGAAGGCGGGACTAGTGAGGGTCGCTCCGGGGCCTCGGGCGAACTCGACGAGGTGGACGAACCGACCCTTCTCACCACGGAGCACACCCGTCTGGAGTCCCGAGGAGGTCTTGGTGACCATCGGGTACTTCTTCGCGAGCTCGGCAGACTGCGTCGTGAGCTGGACCCATCGACCTGAGCCCGCGGAGATCTCTGAAGCCGCCTGGAGCGCCCCTGCGGCAGCACCCGCTCGATGGCGAAGTCGATCCAGTCCCAGGTCGACCGACGTCAAGCCTTCGGAGTCGAGGAACTGCGCGACGACGCTCGGCTCGCCGATCACAGCCAGGCCGTCGCCGTCACTGATCAGCGCGATCTCGTTGTCCATCATCGGCTCCGAAGGGTGGTTCTGAGTATGTCCGGGCGATGCTCTGGCACGAGGTGCGGCCCGCGTCGACTGGCTCACGACTGCGCTGATCTCCGTGCACATCCGCGACACACGGGATCGCGCCACGAAGGTAGCACCGCGACCCTGCCTGCGACGTCACGGCCTACTCGACGGTCTGACGATTCTTGTCAGAACGTTGACACGTCACGTGATCTCACTGACACTTCCTGTCATGCCTGCGTCGTCGCTGCGCTCCTCCGGGGTCCTCACCGACCTGCGGAGGCTCCGCCCGGAGCTGCCGGCGTCGGTGCGGAAGGTGGCGGACACGGTGCTCGCCGACCCGGCCGGGGCGGTCGCCGGGACGCTGCAGGAGCTGGCGGTGACGAGCGGGACCTCGCCGTCGGCGGTGTCGCGGCTGTGCCGGCGGCTCGGCGTCGACGGCTACCCCACGCTGCGGCTGGCCGTCATCGCGGACGCGGCGGCCGGCACCGGCTCGCCGTGGGAGCTCGACATCTCCCGCACCATCTCCCCCACCGACCCGCTCGAGGACGTCGCGCGCACCCTCGGGGCGGCGCAGACCTACGCGGTCATGGACACCCTCGCGGGGCTCGACCTCGACGCCGTCCGCGCCCTCGCCGACGCGATCGCCGCCGCGCGCCGCGTGCAGCTCTACGCGGTCAGCGGCTCCGCCGTCATGACGATGGAGCTGCAGCTGCGGCTGCACCGCATCGGCGTCCCGACCTGGTCGTTCACCGACGTCCACGAGGGTCTCACGGGCGCGGCCCTGCTCGAGCCGGGCGACGTCGCGATCGCCGTCTCCTTCACCGGCGAGACCGTCGAGACGGTCGAGATGCTGCGTACCGCCGCCGAGCGCGGCGCCCTGACGGCGGCCGTCACCGGCGGCGCCGAGTCCACCCTCGCCCGCGCAGCCGACCACGTGCTGGTCACGGTCACCGAGGAGACGACGTTCCGCGAGGGCCCGCTCGCGGCCCGGTTCTCCGAGCTCACGGTCGTCGAGCTGCTGTACCTCGCCGTCAGCCAGGCGAGCGTCGCGCGCACGACCGAGCTGCTGGACCGCACGGCCCACGCCGTGCGCAGCCATCAACGACGGCGCCCGGCACCGAGGCCGGGTCGAGCCTGACCGGCGCGGCACGCGCCACGACAGCCCACCCGGGCGGAGGAGGAACCATGGCCGACAGCACCCTCAGCAGACAGACGTTCCTGCGTCTCGGCGGCGCTCTGGGAGGGGCGCTCGCCGCGACCGGGATGGTCGCCGGCGGCGCCTCCGCCGCCCCGCGGCCGCGCGTGCCCGCGCCGCGCGCGAGCGGTGGCCCGCTGCTCGAGGGCGGCGAGTTCCCGATCGGCATCTTCTGGCCGCCCCCGCCGTACCAGACGACGGTCGACCGCTACCGCCAGATCGTCGACGCCGGCTTCACCTACGTGCACTCGAACAACTACCTGTTCGCCGACTGGCAGATCCAGCAGCACGCGCTGCGCATCGCCGACCAGGTCGGCCTCAAGGTCCTCGTCGACGACGACGACCTGCGCTGGATCACCCGCAACTTCCGCATCAGCGACGACGGCGGCCCGTTCACGCTCACCCGCGACGAGGCCGAGACGCTGGTGCGCCAGATCGTCAACCGCTACGCCCCCACCCGCTACTGGCGGCTGCGCGACGGCCGGCTCCTCTTCGACGGCGGCACCGGCGACGGGTCGATCGGCTGGGCGCTCGACGGCGCCGACTGGACCGACTACGTGTTCGAGTTCACCGCGACCCCGCTGCCCACGGGTGCAGGCGGCTACGCCCAGGCGGGCTGGGCGTTCCGCGTCCAGGACGAGCGCAACGCCTACGTCTGGATCATCGGCGACCGCGACACCGGCGGCGGCAACGGCAACCTCACGCGCGCGATCTTCGTCGACGGCGCGCCGCAGGTCACCACCGTGCAGCTGCCGTTCCCGATCGAGCCCGACACCGCCTACCGGGTACGCACCGAGGTCGTCGGCACCACGATCACCACCTCGGTCGACGGCGTCGTCGTCGACACCGTCGAGGACGCGACCTACGCGTCGGGCTCCGTGGGCTTCCGCGAGGCGGGCAGCGAGTCGGCCCTGTTCGACGACGTCGTCGTCACCGCCGCGGACGGCACCGTGCTGCTGACCGAGGACTTCTCCGGCGACCTGTCGGCCTGGCGCACCCCAGGCGGTGGCGGCTTCGAGAGCTACGCGGGCCTTCACGTCTTCGACGAGCCCGGCGTCGACAAGCTGCCCGACCTGGGCGTGCTGCTCGACATCATCCGCACCGTCGACCCGGACAACCTCCCCTACGTCAACCACCTGCCCGGCTTCGACTACGCGGCCGCCGTCGAGCACCTGGACCCCGAGGTGCTCTCCTTCGACCGCTACCCGATCCTCGAGTCCGGCGAGGACGGCGGCTTCTTCGCGAACTGGGCGGCCGTGCGGGCCGCCGCGCTGCCGCAGGACATCCCGACGTGGGCCTACATCCAGTCGGTCGGCTACACCGCGCACGCGGTGCCCGACAAGGACGACCTGTACTGGCAGATCAACGTCGCGCTGGCCTACGGCTGCAAGGGCATCCAGTACTTCACCTACTGGACGCCGGACCCGGCGCGCGGGGAGGACTTCCACGAGGCGCTCATCCAGCCGGACGGCCGCAAGACCCCGCTGTACGCGGCGTCGGCGGAGGTCAACAACGACTACCTGGCGCCGATCGGGCGGCAGCTGCTGCCGCTCACCTCGACCGCGGTGCAGGCGGCCAACCTCGCGCAGGTGCCCGACGGGCTCGCGGCGTTCGAGCCCGACGACGAGATCGCCGCCACCAGCGGCGACGGCCTCGTCCTCGGCCGCTTCGACGGCCCGGACGACGCCCGGTACGTGCTCGTGGTCAACCACTCCCGCCACGAGCAGGCCCACGCGGCGCTCACGTGGGGCTCGGCGGTGACCGGCGTCGCCACCTACGACCCGAAGAAGGACCGCTGGGCCGACCAGCGCCCGGGCGACCTCGCGGTCCGGCTCAAGCCCGGTCGAGCGACGCTCGTGCGCCTCACCCGCTAGCCGGAGACGACGACGGGCCCCCACCGCACCCGGTGGGGGCCCGTCCGCGTGGTCGGCCTGCCGGCCCCGCCTCAGCCCTGCGACGCAGCCTGCCGGCGGCGTGCGACGAGCAGCGCGACGCCCGCGACGAGCAGCAGCCCGGAGGCACCGGCCAGCCAGGCCGCCGACCCGGCACCGGTGTGCGCCAGTGCGGGAGCCTCGACCGTGCCGCCCGACGACACCGACGGCGTGACGGTCGGCTCCGTCGGCTCCTCGATCGGCTCCGCCGGCTCGGTCGGCTCCGTCGGCTCCGCCGGCTCCGTCGTGGGCTCCGTCGGCTCCTCGGTGGGCTCGCTCGGCTCCTCGGTCGGCGGCGCCTCGGGCGTGTAGCCGTGCCACGGGTCGCTGTCGGTCACGGTGCGGCCGCTGCCCGCTCCCGTGCCGGTGACGCCCGCGACGTCGGCGTGCTCGGCGCTCGGCCCCATCGCAGGGAGCGTGGCCGTGCACGTGAAGGAGTCGCCGATCTCGAACGGACCGGCCCACGTCGTGCCGGTGGACCCGTCGGGGAACGAGCACACCAGGTCCTGCAGGTCCGGTCCCGCCTCGGTGGTGTCGGTGACGACGACGTCGACGAGGTCCTCGCGGCCGTCGTTGGTGATCGTGAAGGTGATCTCCTCGTCCGCGACCGGGTCGAGCTCCTTGCCGGGGCCTGCGTCGTGGTCGCCGGCGTCAGGGCCGTCGACGGTGGACCACTTCTCGATGTCGATCGACGGGATGTTGTCACCGATCCCGCCACCGCCAGCGGTCACACGCTCCACGTGGGTGCCCGTCGAGCTCGGCACGTCGTCCTCGACGACGATCGCCGAGTTCGTGTAGCTGTCGCGCTCCTCCGTGACGGTGCTCGTGTAGCGGACGATGGCGACCTCGCCCTCGTCGAGATCGGTCACGACGATCTGGAAGCCGGTCTCGTCGCAGCGGACGATCTCGTGCTGCGACGCGGGCATCGCGACGTTGCTGTGCCACACGCCGTTGGCGTCGAAGTCGCTCAGCAGCCGCACGTCGAGCCCGGCGCAGTCGAGGACGTGGCCGGGGCCCCGCTCGTCGGTGAAGACGATCCGCGACAGCGGGCCGACCGAGGACCGCAGCCGCCAGGTGAGGGCGCCGTCGCGGCTGCCCTCGTCCTCCAGCACGGGGTCGGTCCAGTAGCCGTACTTCACCGGGCGGCTGATGTTGTTGCCCACCGGGCCGACCACGACCGTGTCGGTGTACTCGCCCACCTCGGTGACGAACGTGAACTCGTTCGTCTCGCCCGCGGTCGTCTCGCCCTGCACGAGCTGCGCCGTGATGAAGGCGTCGCCGCGCACGTTGGTGTGGGTGTCGACGTAGTCGGTGAGCGTGAAGACGATGCGACCATCGACCACCTGGGCACGGGCGACCACGGGCTTGGCCGGGTCGTTGTCCTCGTGGAGGTCGAAGGTCAGCCCCCCGATCTTGGCGAGGCTGTCCGGCAGCTGCACCCAGAAGGTGTCACCTGCCTGGCTGTCGTCCGGCACCGCCCAGGTCATCCGGACGTCGACCGAGCCGCCGTACGCCGCCGACTCCTGGGTGATGTCGACGCCGGTGATGGCTCCTGGGATGTCCGCGGCCGCCGCGGGCGTGGTGGGTACCAGCGCCGCGACGAGCGCGAGGACGGCGGCGAGCAGCGCTGCCCACCGGTGGGTGTGCGACGCGGTGGCGTCGGCACGTCGTGAGTGCATGGGTGTCTCCCCTGTGCGACGGTGTCTCGCGCCCCCGTCTCCGGGCCCCCGGCGCGACTGTCGAGAAGGAGACGCCGGGCGCCGTCCGCCATGACGCCGCCTCGGCTGTGGTCTGCATCACTCCTGCCGACATGCCGACGCCCACCACGCCCCACGGCCGGACGGTCGTGGGGCGAGGCGGGCGAGAGGTGGGACGGCGTCAGCCGCGCGGGGTACCGACGTCGCGCGTGGCGCGACGCGGGCCGCGGCGACGCCCGCTCGACGGCGCGGGGCCGCCGCTCGTCGGGCGCGGCCCGGTGCCCGAGCCGGCGCGGGCGGGCTGGGAGCCCTGC
>NZ_WNXX01000006.1 GCF_009733795.1 Actinotalea caeni | reverse complement strand
CGGCGCGGGCCGCGCGCGGCGGGCTCGCCACGGCCGGCGGGCGCGACCGTCGGGGCGGGGGTCACCCGCGGGGCGACCTCGCCGACGAGGCCGGCGAGGCGTGCCGCGGTCGGCTGCTCGGGAGCCGCGGTGATCTTCGCGGCGCGCGCCAGCGAGCGGAAGTCGCCCCGCTCCTCCGGGAGCACGATCGTGACGACGTCGCCGCCGGAGCCCGCACGCGCGGTACGACCCGAGCGGTGCAGGTACGCCTTGTGCTCGGCCGGCGGGTCCACGTGCACGACGAGCTCGACGTCGTCGACGTGGATGCCGCGCGCGGCGATGTCGGTCGCCACGAGCACCCGCACCGCACCAGTGCTGAAGGCCTCGAGGTTGCGCTGCCGGGCGTTCTGGGACAGGTTGCCGTGCAGGTCGACGGCGGGGATGCCAGCGGCGGTCAGCTGCTTCGCGAGCCGCTTCGCCTGGTGCTTGGTGCGCGTGAACAGCAGCCGGCGCGTGGTGCCGGAGGCGAGCGTCTCGACGACCTCGCGCTTCTCGTCCTTGCCGGCGACGGTGAACACGTGGTGGGTCATCGCGGCCACGGGCGAGCTGGCCGGGTCGACCGAGTGCGTCACCGGGTCGGACAGGTAGCGCTTCACGAGCACGTCCACGCCGTTGTCGAGCGTCGCGGAGAACAGCATCCGCTGCCCGCCGCGCGGCGTCTTGTCGAGGATGCGCTTGACGCCGGGGAGGAACCCGAGGTCTGCCATGTGGTCGGCCTCGTCGAGGACGGTGATCTCGATCTGGTCGAGCCGCAGCGCGCCCTGGCCGAGGAGGTCCTCCAGCCGGCCGGGGCAGGCCACGACGACGTCGACGCCACGCGCTAGCGCGTTGACCTGCGGGTTCTGGCCGACGCCGCCGAAGATCACGGTGTGGCTCAGACCGGCGGCCGCCGCGAGCGGGCCGAGGGTGTCGGCGATCTGGGTGGCCAGCTCACGCGTCGGCGCGAGCACGAGGGCGCGCGGCGTGCGCGACCGGGCGCGGCCGCCGTCGGCCAGCCGGGCGACGAGCGGCAGCGAGAACGCCAGCGTCTTGCCGGAGCCGGTGCGGCCACGGCCGAGGACGTCACGGCCCCGGAGGGTGTCCGGGAGGGTCGCCGTCTGGATGGGGAAGGGCTCGGTGATGCCGCGCTTCTCGAGCGACGCCACGAGGGAGGAGGGCACGCCGAGCGCGCCGAAAGTCATGCCTGACACAGAGATGTGTTGCCTTCTTCTGAGGGGGTTCACCGCAGTGCAGATGTCACTGGTGCGTCCAGGCCTGAGCCGGCGCATTCGGAACCGCGATGCCACGGGCGAGGTGCCCGCTGCGTCCATTGTCGCAGACCGCGGGGCCCCGCGGTGCCGGTGTGGCCGGGGTCACCCCGTCAGCGCTCGAGCCGCGGGATGACGAGCTGGGTGGCGCCGGTGCTGCTGATCACGTAGGTGTCGGTGACCCGGAACGAGCGCAGCGGCGCCTCGTGCACGGTGAGCGCGCCCGTGCGGATGTCGAGCACGTGCGTCACGAAGCGCCCGCCGTCGTCGTCCTCGACGCGCTGGTTCGCGAGCACGACGACCGCGCCGTCGCCGCCCGTGAGCAGCCCGACGTCGCCCTCGAGCCCCGCACCCTCGGCGCGCCACAGCCGCTCGCCGGTGCCCAGGTCCAGCCCGACGGGGTGGAGGTCCTCGAGGACGACCCCGACGCCGTCGGCGTGCCACGCGGCGACGTCGTCACGTCGGTAGGTCGCCGGCGTCCGCCACACCTGCTCCCCGGTGTCGTCGAGGAGCACGTACTCGCCCTGCGCCTCGTCCCACGCCTGCCGGTCGGGGACCTCGAGCAGCAGCGCGCCGGTACCGCCGTCGGGCAGGGCGACCGCGTCGAGCACGGCCGACTGCGCGGGGTCGCGGTGGGCCCACGTCTCGCGCCCGGTCTCGGCGTCGACGCCGATGACCAGGTCCCGGTCGCCCCCGGTGTCCTCCTGCCAGCCGGTCGTGATCGCGCCCGCGCTGCGCGAGGAGACCACGATCGTCCCGCCGGCGACGTGGAGACCGCCCGGGAAGGCGGTCACCGGCGTCGACCAGCGCACCTCGCCGTCGACGGGGTCGACGCGTGTGAGCCGGTAGGCGCTGCCGTCCTCCTCGTGCGCGTCGCCCACGTCGGTCGCGACGACGAGGTCGCGGTCGCCGACGGGCGCGACGTCGAGCACCGCGCCGTCGAGACCGACGCACGACAGCTCGTCCCCGGTGCGTGCGTCGAGGGTGGTGAGATCGGTGCGGTCGCCCGAGACGGCGAGCAGCCCGATGACGCCCTGCACCCCGCTGACGGCGCCGTCGGTCGCGACGCCCCACAGCGGCTCGCCCGTGCGCGCGTCGGCGGCCACCCAGGTCTGCTCGGTGTACCCGGCCCCCTGCAGCACGACGTCCCCGCCCAGCGGGTAGAGCAGCGGGTCGTACGCCCCGTCGTCGGGGAACGCCGCCGTCGTGAGGCTGGGCTCGGCGAGCCCGGGCGGCAGGTCGGTGAGGTCCACCGGGTCGAGGTCCTGCTCGCGGGCCTCCGGCGTGCCCCACCGGACCACGCGCATGCCGTCGAGCTCGTCGGCATCGATCCGGCTCCAGCCGCCCCCGCAGGTCAGCCCGGTGGCGTCGACGGCGCGACTCACCAGCCCGGTCGTCAGCTCCGCGACGCCCAGCCCGACGGCGAGGGCCGCGACGGCACCGATCGCCACGTTCCGTCGCCGACGGCGCGCTCGTGCTCGCCCCTCGGCCTCGTGGTCGCGCGGCGCAAGGCCCGGCGCCGGCTCGTCGCTCACGCGACCCCCTCCGTGCTCGTCGTCGTCGACCACGCTAGGGGACGCCGCGCCGTTCCCGGGCGCGCGCGGCCACCTCCGGCCGTGCCAGAGTGCGTGCCATGACGATCGTGCTCACCGGAGACTCCATCACCGACGCCGGACGTGACCGGACCGACCCGACCAGCCTGGGCGAGGGCTACCCCGCCCTGGTCGCGCAGGCGCTGCCCGACCAGAGGGTCGTCAACACCGGGATCTCCGGCAACCGGGTCGTCGACCTGCTGGCGCGCTGGCACGACGACGTGCTCGTCCACGCACCGGCGGTGCTGTCGATCAAGATCGGCATCAACGACACCTGGCGCCGCTACGACTCCGACGACCCGACCTCGGTCGAGCAGTTCGAGAGCGGCTACCGCGACCTCGTCACGCAGGCCCGCGACGCGGGCGTGGGCCGGATCATGCTCGTCGAGCCGTTCCTGCTGCCGGTGCGGCCGGACCAGTGGGACTGGCGCGAGGACCTCGACCCCAAGATCCAGGCGGTGCGCCGCATCGCCCTCGACCTGGGCACCGACTACGTGGCGACCGACGGCCCGCTCACCCAGCGCGCCGCCGCCGTCGGCCCGGCCGCGCTCGCCTACGACGGCGTGCACCCCACCCCCGACGGCCACCGGTTCCTCGCCGATCTCTGGCTCGACGCCTACCGCTCGGGCTGAGCCCCTCGACGTCAGCCGGTCAGCGGGATCACGACCTGCGTGGAGCCGGTGTCGGCGAGCAGGTAGGAGTCGGACGGCCGGACGTCGAGCAACGGTGAGACGGTGTCGAGCACCTCGCCCGTGCGCGCGTCCAGCACGAGGGCGATCGCGCGCTGCTCGCCGTCGCCGCCCTCGACGAACCGGTCGGTGACGACGAACGCGCCGCCGAGCACGACGACGTCGTCGGGCAGCAGGTACGGGCCGTCCTCCCACAGCCGCTCGCCCGTCCCCACGTCGACAGCGACCGACGTCGAGCCGTCCGGCAGCAGCAGCACGTCCCCGCTCTGCCAGCTCCCGACCTCGACCGGTCGGGCGAGCTCGACGCTCCACACCTCCTGGCCGGTGGCGTCGAGCAGCGAGTAACCCACCGCGTCGCGGTCCCGGAGCTCGTCGGAGACGGACTGCACGAGCGTCGCACCGGCGCCGTCCGCCGTCGTCACTGCGTCGAGCACCGCCGGCACGGTCGCGTCGGCGTCGAGGCGCCACAGCTCGTCGCCGTCCTCGGCGGACACCGCGACGACGGCGGGGCCCGCCGGCAGGAAGGGACGTTCGAGGAGGCCCTGGCCGTTCGTGGCGGACGCGGCGATCGTGCCCGCGGCGGCGTGCAACGCGGTCGGACGCACCGGCAGCGTCCGGTCCCAGCGCACGCGGCCGGTCACCGAGTCGAGCACGACCAGCCGTCCCGGATCCCCGTCCTCGCCGGCGTCGCGCAGGTGCAGCCCGACGGCCACCTCGTCGCCGAGGTCGGCCATCGCGGTCGGTCGACCGTCCAGCCGCACGCACGACAGCCGCTCACCCGTGCGGGCATCGAACGTCGTCAGGTCGGTGCGGTCGCCGGCCGCGCCGAGCACCGTCAGCCTGCCACCCACGGTGCTGACGTCATGGCCGTCACCGGCCCGGACCCCCCACAGGGGTTCACCGGTGCGGGCGTCGACCACCACCCAGGTGTGCTCGGTGTAGCCGTCGCTCAGGAGCACCGCGCCGTCACCGAGGGGGTGAAGGGTGGGGTTGAAGTCGCGCGGGTCGCTCGGCGGGTAGGTGGTGAGGCTGGGCTGGTCGAGACCCGGCGGCAGGTCGGCGAGCCGCTGCGGGTCGACGAGCTCGCGAGCCTCGGGTGTTCCCCAGCGCACGATCGTCAGCTCGTCGAGCTCGTCGGTGCCGACGCGGTCCCACCCTCGCCCGCACGTCCAGCCGGTCACCTCGACCACCCGCGTGATCAGCCCGAACGCCAGCTGACCCACGACGAGCGCGGCGACGACCAGCACCGCAGCGGCGATCGTCAGGCCGCGCCGTCGGCCGCGGGCGGTCCGCTCGCGCTCGGCCCCGCGGTCGCGCGGCGTCAGCCGCGGCGACACCTCCTCGGTCATGTGCACCCCTTCCCCGGACGCCGCCCAGGGTAGGGCGTCGGGCGACCGTGGAGGTCGCACGACCGGTGGGGACCCCTGCCCGGACGCACCGAGGGCCGCCGTCGATGTCTCGACGGCGACCCTCGGGTCGTTCAGCGCGCTGCGGTCACGCGGTGCCGCGCGCCTCGCCGGTGCTCGACGGCGGGGCGTCGGTGGTGGCCGCGCCCACGCCGACCGGCTCGATCTCGGCGTCCTCGACCGGGGCGTCCTCGGTCGTGACGTCCTTGGCGACGCCCGCGAACGTGAACTCGCCCAGCAGACCCTCGCCCTCGGCGTCGACGACGACCTTCTGGCCGCTCTTCAGCTCGCCGTAGAGGATCTTCTCGGACAGCTGGTCCTCGATCTCGCGCTGGATCGCGCGGCGCAGCGGCCGCGCACCCAGCACCGGGTCGAACCCGCGCTCGGCCAGCAGCTCCTTGGCCGCGGGCGTGAGCTCGATCTGCATGTCCTTGTCCGCGAGCCGCTTGGCCAGGCGCGCGATCATCAGGTCGACGATCTGGAAGATCTCGTCCTTGCCGAGCTGCGGGAAGACGATGACGTCGTCCACGCGGTTGAGGAACTCCGGGCGGAAGTGCTGCTTCAGCTCGTCGTTGACCTTGACCTTCATGCGGTCGTAGCTCGTCGACAGGTCGCCGCCGGCCTGGAAGCCGGTGAGCAGACCCTTGCTGATGTCCCGGGTGCCCAGGTTCGTCGTCATGATGATGACGGTGTTCTTGAAGTCCACCTGACGACCCTGGGAGTCGGTGAGCTTGCCCTCCTCCAGGATCTGCAGCAGCGAGTTGAAGATGTCCGCGTGGGCCTTCTCCACCTCGTCGAACAGCACCACGGAGAACGGCCGACGGCGCACCTTCTCGGTGAGCTGGCCACCCTCCTCGTAGCCGACGTAGCCGGGCGGGGAGCCGAACAGCCGCGAGACCGTGTGCTTCTCGGCGAACTCGCTCATGTCCAGCTGGATGAGGGAGTCCTCGTCGCCGAAGAGGAACTCGGCCAGCGCGCGCGCCAGCTCGGTCTTCCCGACGCCGGTCGGGCCGGCGAAGATGAACGAACCACCCGGGCGGCGCGGGTCCTTGAGGCCCGCACGCGTGCGACGGATCGCCTGCGACAGCGCCTTGACGGCCTCGTCCTGGCCGATGACGCGCTTGTGCAGCTCGTCCTCCATGCGGAGCAGCCGGCTGGACTCCTCCTCGGTGAGCTTGAAGACCGGGATGCCGGTCGAGGCGGCGAGCACCTCCGCGATCAGCTCCTCGTCGACCTCGGCGACGTTGTCCATGTCGCCGTTGCGCCAGGCCTTCTCCTTCTCGGCACGCTCGGCGACGAGGCGCTTCTCCTCGTCACGCAGCCGCGCGGCGCGCTCGAAGTCCTGGTCGTCGATCGCCGACTCCTTGCTGCGCTTGGCCTCGGCGATCTTCTCGTCGAGCTCGCGCAGCTCCGGCGGCGCCGTCATACGACGGATGCGCAGCCGGGCGCCGGCCTCGTCGATCAGGTCGATCGCCTTGTCCGGCAGGAAGCGGTCGTTGACGTAGCGGTCGGCGAGGTTCGCGGCCGCGACGATCGCGCTGTCGGTGATCGTGACGCGGTGGTGCGCCTCGTACCGGTCGCGCAGACCCTTGAGGATCTCGATCGTGTGCGTGAGCGTCGGCTCCGCGACCTGGATCGGCTGGAAGCGGCGCTCGAGCGCGGCGTCCTTCTCGATGTACTTGCGGTACTCGTCCAGCGTCGTCGCACCGATGGTCTGCAGCTCGCCGCGGGCCAGCTTCGGCTTGAGGATGCTGGCCGCGTCGATCGCACCCTCGGCGGCACCCGCACCGACGAGCGTGTGGATCTCGTCGATGAACAGGATGATGTCGCCGCGGGTCGAGATCTCCTTGAGCACCTTCTTGAGGCGCTCCTCGAAGTCACCGCGGTAGCGCGAGCCGGCGACCAGCGCACCCAGGTCGAGCGTGTAGAGCTGCTTGTCCTTGAGGGTCTCGGGGACGTCGCCGCGGGCGATGTCCTGCGCGAGGCCCTCGACGACGGCGGTCTTGCCGACGCCGGGCTCACCGATCAGCACCGGGTTGTTCTTGGTGCGACGGCTCAGCACCTGCATCACGCGCTCGATCTCCTTGTTGCGCATGATGACCGGGTCGAGCTTGCCCTCGCGGGCCGCCTGGGTGAGGTTGCGCCCGAACTGGTCGAGCACCGCCGAGCCCGACGGCGTGCCCTCGGCGGGCCCACCGGCCGAGACGGCCTCCTTGCCACCCTGGTGGCCGGAGATCAGCTGGATCACCTGCTGGCGCACGCGGTTGAGGTCGGCGCCGAGCTTGGTCAGCACCTGGGCGGCGACTCCCTCGCCCTCACGGATGAGGCCGAGCAGGATGTGCTCGGTGCCGATGTAGTTGTGGCCGAGCTGCAGCGCCTCGCGGAGCGACAGCTCGAGCACCTTCTTGGCGCGCGGGGTGAACGGGATGTGACCGACCGGGGCCTGCTGGCCCTCGCCGATGATGTCCTGCACCTGCTGCCGCACCGCGTCGAGGGAGATGTTGAGGGACTCCATCGTCTTCGCGGCGATGCCCTCGCCCTCGTGGATCAGCCCGAGCAGGATGTGCTCGGTGCCGATGTAGTTGTGGTTGAGCATCCTCGCTTCTTCTTGCGCGAGGACGACCACGCGGCGAGCACGGTCCGTGAACCTCTCGAACATGACACTTCTCCCAACGAGCGGGGGCGGGTTTCGTCAAGGCTAACCACGCCCACCCCCCGGTTCTGCCGGTGTTCGCCGCAGGCGGAGAGGCGTGTCACGCCCTGCCCGCGGGGGTACCGGCGACCTGCGCGTGCCTGGCAACCTCAGGCCTGCGCGAGCGCGGCGTCGAACGCCGCGAGCGCGGCGGGCGAGAACAGCACGAACCGGACCAGGCGCACCGGGCCGGCCCGGCCGTCGTCGAGCACCTCGCGGACGGTCCCGACGGCGGCCCGCGCCACCTCGGTGACGTCCCACCCGTAGACACCGGCCGAGACGGCCGGGAACGCGACCGACGTCGCGCCCAGGTCGGCGGCGACCTGCAGGCTGGAGGCGAAGCAGGACGCGAGCAGCGCGGGGTCGGTCTGACCGCGGCCGCGGTCGGGGCCGACCGTGTGGATCACCCAGCGTGCGGGGAGGTTCCCCGCGCCGGTGGCGACGGCCTGGCCGGTGGGCAGCCCGTCCGGGAGCCGCTCCTCGCGCAGTCGCCGGCACTCGGCCAGCAGCGCTGGGCCGGCGGCGCGGTGGATGGCGCCGTCGACACCGCCGCCGCCCAGCAGCGAGGAGTTCGCCGCGTTGACGATCGCGTCGACCTGCTGGGTCGTGATGTCGCCCTGGACGGCCTCGATGGTCGCGCCCGTGCTCACCGGGTGGTCGCTCCCCGGTGCCGCTGCGCGCGCGCGACGTAGCCGGGCGCGCTGCGGGCGACGGCGGCCCGCTCCTCCTCGGTGGTCTCGCGGCGCACCTTGCCGGGCACCCCGAGCACGAGCGAGTTCGGCGGGATCTCGACGCCCTCCGACACGAGCGCACCCGCACCGATGACTGAGCCGGAGCCGATGACGGCGCCGTTGAGCAGGATCGACCCCATCCCGATCAGCACGCCGTCGGCGATCGTGGCGCCGTGCACGATCGCGCCGTGCCCGATCGTGACGTCCGCGCCGACGCGGACCGGGTGCCCGGGGTCGGTGTGCATGACGCAGCCGTCCTGGACGTTGGACCGGGGACCGATCTCGATGCGGTCCTCGTCGCCGCGCAGGACGGCGCCGTACCAGACGTTGGCACCCTCGGCGAGGTGGACGTCGCCGATCAGGGTGGCGGTGGGCGCGACCCAGGCGCCGTCGTGCACGTGCGGGCCGTCGCGGTCGGGGAGCTCGACGATCATGCGGTCGATCATGCCGCGCCCGGCCCCGCGGCGTCAGCCGGTCCTACGCTGGGCCGATGACCTACGCCGACCTCGACGCCGACTCCCAGGTCGAGCTGCTGCGGCCGGTCGCGGCCGAGGGCGCCCGCCAGCTGGGGCTGGAGGCCGCCGACCTGGCCCTGGTGAGCCACGCCTACAACACGACGTTCCGCCTGACCACGCCGCAGGGCGAGGTCGTCGCGGTGCGGGTGCTGACGAACTCCGACAGCACGACCGCGCAGCTGGCGGCGCAGCACGCGTGGATGCACGCGCTCGCGCGAGACACCGCCATCGCCGTGCCGGACCCGGTGCTCGGACCCGACGGCCAGGACCACGCGGTCGTCGCCAGCGCCGAGGTGGGTCGCGACGTCGTCGTCGTCGCGGCCTCCTGGCTGCCAGGCGACGATGTCGGCACCGACCTCTCCGAGGAGCAGGCGCACACGCTCGGCGCCACGATGGCGCGGATGCACGAGCACGCCGAGCGGTGGCACCCGCCCGAGGGCGCGTCGCTGCCGGTCTATGACGACCCGCTGTTCGGCGCCGAGGACGTGCTGAGCTCCTCGCCGCTGCCCGACGGCGGCGCCGAGCTGGTGCTCGGCGCGCTCGCCGACGCCTGCGCGGCGTACGCCGCCATCGGCGAGGCCGACCTCATCCCGATCCACGCCGACCTGCACGGCGGCAACCTCAAGTGGCACGAGGGCCGACTCGCGGTGTTCGACTTCGACGACTCCGGCCTCGGCACACCCGTGCTGGACCTCGCGATCAGCGCGTTCTACCTGCGCGGCTGGTCCGCCTCCGGCGACGCCGCCGAGGCGGCGATGCGCGCCGGGTACGCGACCGTGCGGCCGCTGCCCGAGGTGGACGAGGCGACGTTCGAGACGCTGGTCGCCGGTCGTCAGCTGCTGCTGGGCAACGACCTGCTCACCACGAGCACGGCGTCGCTGCGCGCCGAGGCCGCCGCCTACGCCGCCGTCACGTGCGACCGGCTCCGTGCCTGGCGCGAGACCGGCCGGTTCACCCGCGCGGTGGGCGAGACGCGGACCCTCGGCTAGGTCTCCAGCAGCAGCGTCATCGGGCCGTCGTTGACGAGCTCGACCTCCATCATCGCGCCGAACACCCCGGTCGCGACGACGACGCCGCGCTCGCGCAGCAGCGCCGCCACCCGGTCGACCAGCGGCTCGGCCACGGGCCCGGGAGCGGCGCCGGACCACGAGGGGCGACGCCCCTTGCGGGCGTCGCCGTAGAGCGTGAACTGCGAGACGACGAGCACGCCGGCGCCGGTGTCGACGACCGACCGCTCGTCGCGCAGGATCCGCAGCTCGGCGATCTTGCGCGCGATCGTGGCGGCGTCGTCCTCGCCGTCGGTCGGTGCGACACCCACGAGCGCGACCAGTCCCGCGCCGATCTCGCCGACGACCTCGCCGTCGACGCGCACCCGCGCGGACGTCACGCGTTGCAGGACCGCTCGCACGCCCTCAGCCCCCGAAGGCCGCCACGACGGAGCCCACCGGCTCGCCGTGCCCGAGCACCGGCACGCGCGCCCACTCCCCCGGGCCGCGCTCCCCCAGCAGCCGCAGCGCCTCGGCGAGCACCACCGGCACCGGCCGCTGGCTGCCGTCGGCGACCTTCGCGACGACGGCGCGGCCGCCGGGCAGCGCGGCGGCGAGCACGCCCTCGGCGCCACCCTTGACGACGAGCCCCGGCACCGTGCGCATCGCCTCGGTGTCGACGCGGCCCTCGCCCGCCACGAGCTCGGGGTGGCTGCGCATCACGTGCGCGATGCGGTGCTCGTGGGTGCCTGGCTCGGCGTCGACGAGCGCGCTCAGCCCCCGTGCCAGCCCGCGCAGCGTCCCGGAGAACAGCGGGGCGCCGCAGCCGTCGACAGTCACCTCGCCGGGCCGGACGCCGCTGACCTCGGCGACCACCTCGGCGATCGCCCGCTGCAGCGGGTGGTCCGGCGAGCGGTAGTCCGCCGTCGACCAGCCCGCCGCGACGCACGTCGCGAGCATCGCGGCGTGCTTGCCCGAGCAGTTCTGCGTGATCGACGCCGGGCCCGCGCCGGCGCGCACGACGGCGGAGCGCGCCTCGCGGTCCAGCGGCCAGTCGGGCGTGTTCTGCAGCGCGTCGTCGTCGAGACCGACCGAGCGCAGGACCGAGCGCGCGACCTCGACGTGGGCGGGGGTGCCGGCGTGCGAGCCGCACGCGAGCGCGAGCTGGCGGTCGTCGAGCCGCACACCCGTGCGCAGCATCGCGAGCGCCTGCAGCGGCTTGAGCGAGGAGCGGGCCAGCACCGGGGCGTCGGGGTCGCCGAGGACGAGCCGGTCGCCGCCGGCCGACGTGACCAGCAGGTGGCCGGTGTGCACGGACTCCGCGACGCGGCCGCGCACCACCCACGCCAGCGGCTCGCCGGGCGGGGTGCGCAGCAGGTGGGGCTGCGGGGTCACCAGCGCGATCCGTCGCGGCGCCCGCGACCCGAGTAGCGGTCCACGGCGGGGCGCACGTCGGCGAGGTAGACGCCGGCGGGGACGACGGCGATCAGCACGAACAGGACCGGCAGCGGCGAGACGCCGATCGGCGGCGGGATGCCGAGGAACCCGACGAGCACCGCACCGGCGAGCACGGCCGCCCAGAAGGTCTTCGTGCGCTTGTCGGCCGCCTCGAAGCTGGGGGCGGGCGTGCGGGCCGCGTGGATCAGCGCCCAGATCTCCAGCGCCACGCCCACGAGCGAGAGGCCCAGGAACAGATACATCTGCAGCAGGCCGATCGCGCTCACCCGAGCAGCGTACGCCACCGCTGTGTGGGATCGCCGGGGCCGCTCCGGTGCCGCGCTAGGGGCGGCGGCGCAGCCCCGCGCGGTCGATCGGGTCGGGGCGTCCGGTCCCGACGCCGTCGGGCGAGACGATCGTCTCCTGCGCGGCCGCGACGCCGTCGACCACGAGCTCCAGGGTCGGGTCGAGCGAACGCTTGACGACCGCCAGCCCGATGGGTCCGAGGTCGTGGTGCCGCGCGACCGAGGTGAGCCTGCCGACCTCCCGCTCCCCGGCCATGACCGCCGCACCGACCTCGGGGATCAGGTGGTCGGAGCCGTCGATGTGCAGCGCGACGAGCCGCCGCGGCGGCTTGCCGAGGTTGAACAGCTTCGCGACCGTCTCCTGGCCGCGGTAGCAGCCCTTGGTGAGGTGGACGGCGGTGCGGAGCCAGTCGAGCTCGTGCGGCAGCGTGCGCTCGTCGACCTCACGGGCCAGCCGCGGCCGCCAGGCGGCGACCCGCAGCGCCTCCCACGCCCAGACGCCGGCGAGCCGGGCGCCCGCGGCGGTGGCGGCGTCGACGACCGCCTCGAGCCGGTCCCGCGGGACGAGCCACCAGGCGGCCGAGCGCTGCTCGCCGGGGTGGCCGGTGGTGGGGCCGTACGCGGTCGAGCTGTCCGCGACCCGCGGCCAGGGGTCGAGCCAGCGCAGCGGCTCCTCCCCGTCGGGCAGCCGCAGCCCGGGCCCGTCGCCGTGCGTGCCGAGCACCGCGAGCTCGTCGACCTCGCGGACCTCGACGCGCAGCATGAACCGCATCGAGTCGAGGAACGCGACCAGCGGCCCGACGCCGTCGCGCTCGGTGACCAGCCAGGTCGTGGTGCCGTCGTCGAGCACCGCCGCGGCGTGCTGGACGTGCCCCTGCGGGTCGAGCAGCAGCATCTCGGTCGGGACCAGCGGCGCCAGGTCGGCCAGCTGCTGGCTGGCGAGCGAGTGCAGCCAGGTGAGCCGGTCCGGGCCGGTGACGGCCGCGACCCCGAGGTGGGACAGGTCGGTGACGCCGATGCCGCGCTCGAGCGCGCGCTGCTCGGCCACCGGGTCGCCGTAGTGCGCGGCGACGCCCTCGTCGGGTCCGCCCGCGGGGACCGCGCCCGGCCTGGTCAGCAACGGAGAGCTCATACCGTCCTCAACGCCCGCGCGTCGTGGGCATTCCTGCGACCGGCCGCGCTCACAGCCGCTGCAGCCGCCCGGAGGCGTAGGACTGCAGCTCGTGCCCGAAGGCGGCGAGGTCCCACGCCCAGAACAGCTCGCTCTGCACGAGGCCGTAGATGCGGCTGGCGGCGGTGACCTCCGCGCCGAAGTTCGTGCGCGCGACGACGTCGGTCGCCAGCTCCACGCGCGGGCCCTGCGCCTGCCCGAGGTACACCGACACGTGCCCGCTGGGGTCGGCGAGCAGCACCTCGATCTCGCTCGGTACGGTCCCGGGCGCGGAGGGCTGCTCGGTGAGCGCGCTCGCGTCGTCCGGCGGGCGCGGGGTCACCCGCCAGTAGCCGGACTCGCTCGACCACAGCTGCCCCGGGCGCAGCGTGTCGAGGTCGACACGCTCCTCGATCGAGTCGAGCTCGCCGTCGAGCAGCCACGTGGTCGCCCGGTACAGCAGGTACGGGCCGCCGTCGTGGTCGAAGGTGACCTCGGAGACGATCGGGCGCTTGGGGATGTCGGGGTACTCGAGGAAGCCCGGGCCGCGCCAGCCTCCGACGAGCCAGGCGAGCGGGTAGACCTCCGGGGCCAGCCCCTCGGGGAAGGAGAACGTCACGTCGTGAGCCTACGACGAGGCGGCGGTACCGGTCAGGTGACGAGGAGGACCCGGCCGACGACGTAGACAGGCAGCCCGCTGACGGCCACCGCGAGCATCGCGGCCGAGATCGCGGGCCAGAGCCGGCCGGAGGCGGGGAACTGCCCGAACAGGTGGTGCACGGTCGCGGTGAGGAGGCCCGCCGCGAGGCCGACCAGCACGCCGGTGGTCATGCCGACCGTCACCAGCAGATAGCCGACGCCGACGCCGACGAGCGCCGTCAGCGTGATCGTCAGCACCGAGGAGTAGGGCGAGGGCAGCGGGATCGCCATCACCGCCGAGGCCGCGGCCAGCGTCACCGCACCGGTGAGCAGCAGCGCCACCTGGGCGCCGCCGGTGCCGAGCGCGAGCCACCCGGCGGCGGAGACGACGACGACGCTGCCGGCGACCATGCCGGAGACCGACTCCACGAGACGGGGCCGGCCGTCGCGTCGCGCGAGCTCGTGCACGAACCCCGCGAGCACCGCGCCGGCCAGCACGAGCGCCAGCCACGCGACGTCCGCGGTCAGCTCGACGACCGCCACCGCGCTCGCCGCGGTGAGCAGCAGGACGGCGACCGCACCCCGACGTGTGGGGAGCCCGAGAAGGCTCGGCCAGCCGACCGAGAACAGGGCCGACACGCCGAGCACGGTGCCGACGAGGAGGGGCCGCTCGCCGAACGCGGTGATGCCGACGCCGGCGGCGGCGGTCGCCGTCACGACGCTGCGGAAGGCACCCCTGATCATCGCCAGCCCAACCCCTCGACCGAGTCGACGACGCGTCCACGCGCGCTGCGCCGTCCAGCGCTCAACCTACCCGGAGTCGCCCGGCACGCCGGGGCTCTAGACTGCGACGACTGGTGCGGGAGGAAGACGCATGGCGGATCTGCTGATGCTTACCTCGGAGCCAGGTGGGTCGGCGCAGGTGCTCGGCGCCCTGGCTCTGCTGCCGCATCGCGTGCGGGTGGTGCCGCTGGAGCCCTCGGCGCTGCTCGACGCGCCGGAGTCCGACGCGGTCCTGGTCGACGGCCGGCGCGACCTGGCACGCGCGCGCTCGACGTGCCAGCTGATGCGCTCCACCGGCATCGACGTGCCGCTGCTGCTCGTGCTGACCGAGGGCGGGCTGCCGGTCGTGGGCGTCGACTGGGGCATGGACGACGTCGTGCTCGCCGATGCCGGGCCCGCGGAGCTGGACGCCCGGCTGCGGCTGGCGATCGACCGCGGCCACGTCTCCCCCGCAGAGAACGAGGTCGAGGAGATCGAGGCGGGCGAGCTGCGCATCGACGCCGGCGGCTACACGGCCCGGCTGCGCGGGCGTGCGCTCGACCTCACCTACAAGGAGTTCGAGCTCCTCAAGTACCTCTCGCAGCACCCGGGCCGGGTGTTCACCCGGGCGCAGCTGCTGCAGGAGGTGTGGGGCTACGACTACTTCGGCGGCACGCGCACGGTCGACGTGCACGTGCGGCGGCTGCGCGCGAAGCTCGGACCCGAGCACGACTCGATGATCGGCACCGTCCGCAACGTGGGGTACCGGTTCGAGCCCCAGCGCGAGCGGCGTGACGCCCGCCCGAGCGACGACGTCGACGGCACCGGCACCGGCACCGGCACGGACGAGCAGACCGACCCGGCGGACCGGGCCGACCGGGACGGGCTCTCCGAGCAGCGCAGCGGTCACCGCTGAGATCCGCGACCCCCGGCCCGTGGTGCGGTGCACCGGGTCGCGGCACCTAGACTCGTCGCGATGCCGGGCCGCTTACCGGCCCCGGGCTCCACACACAGCCGCTACGAGCGGCCTTCGCGCCGTCAGGCGCTGGACGGCCCGGCATCATCACCGCAGCCCTCCGAGGTGGCCGGCACGTCGTCGCGCAACATGGGCCCGCCGTGCGCGACGACGCGGGCGTGACGTTCACCGCACCTCCGCATGCGCCCGACGGGCGCCACGAGTCCCCCGAGTGCCCTAGCCTTGGCACCGATTTGGCTTCTCGAGACCACGGAGACACCCATGCGGTTCCGCATGACTCCTCGCGACACCACGTTCTTCGACCTGTTCGCGAGCCTCGCAGGCCACCTGGTGACGGGAGCCGACGTGCTCGCCCAGGTGATCGGCGCGCCACCCGCTGAGCGCCCTCCGCTGACGGAGAAGCTGCGCGACGTCGAGCACCTCGCCGACGATGCCACCCACGGCATCATGCGGCGGCTCAACCAGACGTTCGTCACCCCGTTCGACCGTGACGACATCTACGCGCTCGCCTCGAACCTCGACGACTGCATGGACTTCATGGAGGCGGCGGGCGAGATGGTCGTGCTCTACGCCGTCGACGACCTCCCCGCGAAGGTCAACGACCAGGTGGTCACGCTGCAGCGGGCGGCGGAGCTGACGGCCGACGCGATGCCGCGGCTGCGCACGATGGAGGGCCTGCAGGAGTACTGGATCGAGGTCAACCGGCTCGAGAACGAGGCCGACCGCGCCTACCGGGCCCTCAACGCCGACCTGTTCAGCAACCCGCGCTACCAGGCCACCCCGGCCGGCGTCGTGGAGATGATGAAGCTCAAGGGCGTCATCGACGCCCTCGAGGGGGCCGCCGACAGCTTCGAGACCGTCGCGAACTGGGTCGAGACGATCTGCCTCAAGGAGTCCTGAGGACCGGTGGACCTCACCTTCCTGCTCGTCGTCCTCGTCGTCGTCCTCGCGCTGGCGTTCGACTACACGAACGGCTTCCACGACGCCGCGAACGCGATCGCGACCTCGGTCTCGACGCGGGCGCTGACGCCGCGCACCGCGCTCATCCTCGCGGCGGTCATGAACCTCATCGGTGCGCTGCTGGGCACCGGGGTCGCGCAGACCATCGGCAGCGGCATCATCGACGCCCCCACGGGGCCGGACGGCCTCGTCGTCGTGCTCACAGGTCTGGTGGGTGCGATCGTGTGGAACCTCATCACCTGGTGGCTGGGGCTGCCGTCCTCCTCGACGCACGCCCTCATCGGCGGCCTCACCGGCGCGGGCGTCGCCTCGTTCACGGGCGTGCACTGGCAGGTCATCCTCGACAAGGTCGTCATCCCGATGGTGGTGTCGCCGCTCGTCGGGTTCACGCTGGCGTTCCTGCTGATGGTCGGCGTGCTGTGGATCTTCCGCAACGCCGCCCCCGGCAAGGCGTTCCGCCGGTTCCGGATCGCGCAGACGATCTCGGCCGGCGCGATGGCGCTCGGGCACGGCCTGCAGGACGCGCAGAAGACGATGGGCGTCATCGTGCTCGCGCTCGTCGTCGGCGGCTTCCAGACCGACCACGAGATCCCGCTGTGGGTGAAGCTGGCCGCGGCGCTCGCGATCTCGGCCGGCACCTACGCGGGCGGCTGGCGCATCATGCGCACCCTCGGTCGCAAGATCATCGAGCTCGACCCCGCGCGCGGCTTCGTCGCGGAGTCGGTGGCCGCGTCGGTGCTGTACACGACCGCGTTCGTGTTCCACGCGCCGATCTCGACGACGCACACGATCACCTCGGCGATCATGGGCGTCGGTGCCACCAAGCGGCTCTCGGCCGTGCGGTGGGGCGTGGCCCGCTCGATCGCGACGGCCTGGGTGCTGACGATCCCGGCCGCGGCCGCGGTCGCCGCCGGGCTCTACCTGCTGATCTCGCTGTTCCTCTGAGTCCTGCGCCTCTGAGTCCTGCGCGTCGCGCCTGTCGCGGGGTGGGGAGGCCTGCCCATCGCGGCGGCGGTGCCGCCGGGAGGCCTGCCCCTAGACTCGCACCGTCCGTCAGACTCGACAGCTCAGGGGAGCACCTGTGAAGACCCGCATCATCCGGACCTCGTTCGTTGCGCTCGCCGGCCTCGGCCTCATCGGCTCGCTGGCCGCGTGCAACCAGCAGGTCGCCACCGCCGAGGTCGGAGAGTGCGTGAACTCCGACGACCTCATGGGCGAGATCACCGAGATCCCCACGGTCGACTGCTCCGAGGAGCACGACAGCCAGGTCATCGGCAAGTTCGACATCGAGGACGGCGACTTCCCCGGCCAGGAGGGCATCAGCGCCGCCGCCGAGGAGGGCTGCCGCGAGGCCTTCGAGAGCTTCGTCGGGATCTCCTTCGACGAGTCCTCGCTGCAGATGACCTACGTCGGCCCGTCGCAGGACACCTGGGACCAGGCCAACGACCGCGAGGTCATCTGCTTCGCCGTGGGCGAGTCCACGACCGAGTCGTGGGAGGGCGCGGCGATCTGAGCCGCGTCATCCGCACGCGCCACGAGGGAGACCTGATGAGAGCTCGCCGACCCGCCGCCCGCGCCCTGCTCGGCCTGGCCGGGTCGGCGAGCCTCCTCGTCGCCCTCGCGGCGTGCAGCGGGGGGTCCGAGGACCCCGCGCCCGCCGACCCGACCGGGTCGGCGACCACCGAGGACGCCGCCACCGACGACGCCGCGACCGAGCCGACCGAGCCGGCCGAGCCGACCGACGACGCGGGCACCACCGACCCCGCCGACGACGGCACGCCCGGGATCGAGGACGTCCCGACCGCCGACGTCGGCGCCTGCATCAACCTCATGGAGATCCTCACCGCCGAGGGCGTCTCCGACCTCCCCGCCGTCGACTGCACGACCGAGCACGACGCCCAGGTGTTCGCCGTCGTCGACCTGCCCGACGGCGACTTCCCCGGCGACCAGGCGGTGACCGAGGCGATCGCGACCGAGTGCGAGGCCGCGTTCGAGGGCTTCGTCGGCACCCCGCCGTCGGAGTCCGAGCTGGAGCACGACGGGCTCGGCCCCTCGGAGGCGACCTGGACGGTGGGCGACCGCGAGATCATCTGCCTCGCCTTCCACGAGGACCTCCGCACGGTCACCGAGAGCTTCGAGGGCTCCGGGCTGTAACCGGCTCAGCCGAAGCGGCCGGAGATGTAGTCCTCGGTCGCCTTCTGCGACGGGCTGGAGAACATCACCGAGGTGTCGTCGATCTCGATGAGACGACCCGGCTTGCCGGTGCCGGCGATGTTGAAGAAGCCGGTCCGGTCGGACACCCGCGCGGCCTGCTGCATGTTGTGGGTGACGATGACGATCGTGTAGTCGTCCTTGAGCTCGTTCATGAGGTCCTCGATCGCCAGCGTGGAGATCGGGTCGAGCGCCGAGCAGGGCTCGTCCATGAGCAGCACCTGCGGCCGGACGGCGATCGCGCGCGCGATGCACAGCCGCTGCTGCTGACCACCCGAGAGCGACGAGCCGGGCCGGTTCAGCCGGTCCTTGACCTCGTTCCAGAGGTTCGCGCCGGTGAGCGCACGCTCGACGATCTCCTCCTGCTCCGACCGCGGCAGCCGACGGTTGTTGAGCTTGACACCGGCGAGGACGTTGTCGGCGATCGACATCGTCGGGAACGGGTTGGGGCGCTGGAACACCATCCCGATCTGACGGCGCACCTCGACCGGGTCGACGTGCTTGCCGTACAGGTCGACGCCGTCCATGACCGCCTTGCCCTCGACGCGCGCACCGGGGATGACCTCGTGCATGCGGTTGAGGGTGCGGAGGAAGGTGGACTTGCCGCAGCCGGAGGGCCCGATGAGGGCGGTGATCGAGCGCGCCTCGATCGTCATCGTGACGCCCTCGACGGCGAGGAAGTCGCCGTAGTAGACGTCGAGGTCGCTCACGTCGATGCGCTTGGACACGGTGGGGGCTCCTGGGGTGGGTCGTCGAGGGCGCCGCGTCAGCGGGCGCCCTTCGGGGAGAAGTACCTGCTCACGAGGCGGGCCACCAGGTTGAGCAGCATGACGATGAGGATGAGGGTGAGCGCGCCGGCCCACGCGCGGTCGACGCTGGCGCCGCCCTGCGCGTACTGCCGGAACACGTAGACCGGCAGCGTGGCGATGCGGCCGTCGAAGGCGTTCCAGTTGACGTTGGCGACGATGCCGACGGTCAGCAGCAGCGGCGCCGTCTCGCCGATGACGCGGGCGATCGCGATCATGACGCCGGTCGTGATGCCGGCGATCGCGGTGCGCAGCACGACCTTGACGACCGTCAGCCACTTCGGGACGCCGAGCGCGTACGCGGCCTCGCGGAGCTCGTTCGGCACGAGCCGCAGCATCTCCTCGACCGAGCGCACCACCACCGGCGTCATCAGCAGCGCGAGCGCGACCGCGCCCATGACGCCGGCCTTGTACTGCGGCCCGACGACGACCATGAACAGCGTCGCCGCGAACAGGCCGGCGACGATCGAGGGGATGCCGGTCATGACGTCGACCAGCACGGTGATCGCGCGCTTGAGCGGGCCGGGACGGGCGTACTCGACGAGGTAGACGGCGGTAAGGATCCCGAGCGGGATCGCGACGAGCGAGCACAGCCCGGTCACCCAGAGCGTGCCGATGATCGCGTGGAAGACGCCGCCCTCGACCGAGGCCCCGAAGATCCCGACCATGTCGTCGTTGAGGAAGGTCCAGCTGAACCGCTCCATGCCGAACCGCAGCACCAGCACGACGAGCGAGACCAGCGGGATGGCGGCGAGCACGAAGGCCGCCGTCACCAGCGTGGTCGCGAGCCGGTCGGTCGCCCAGCGGCGGCCCTCGACGACCGCGGAGAGCGTCGTGATCGCGACGACGTGCACCAGCGCGCCGAAGAGCAGCGCACCCGTGAACGTGAAGGTGCCGCTCAGCAGCGACAGCAGCGCGCCGACGCCGAGCGCGCCCGCGAGCACCGCCCACGGCGCGTAGGCGGGCAGCCGCCGGCGGCGCCGGACGGGCTTGGGCGGGACCGAGACCGCGGTCATCAGTTGGCTCCGGAGAACTCGGCCCGCCGGTTGATCACCCAGCGGGCGGCGAGGTTGACGGCGAACGTCAGCAGGAACAGGAACAGACCGGTCGCGATGAGCACGTCGGCGCCGAGCGCCCCGGCCTCGGGGAACTGGTTGGCGATGTTCGCGGCGATCGACTGGTGCTGGCCCGGTCGCAGCACGTAGAGGTTCATGGCGAACCCGGGCGCCAGCACCATGAGCACGGCCATCGTCTCGCCGAGCGCCCGGCCCATGCCGAGCATCGCGGCGGAGATGATGCCGGAGCGGCCGAACGGCAGCACCGCCTGCCGGATCATCTCCCAGCGGGTGGCGCCGAGCGCGAGCGAGGCCTCCTCGTGCAGCCGCGGCGTCTGCAGGAACACCTCGCGGATCGTCGCGGTGATGATCGGCAGGATCATGACGGCGAGCACGAGCCCCGCCGTCATGATGTTCTTCGCGGGGCCGACGTAGCCGGAGAACGGCGGGAACCAGCCCATGTGGTCGGACAGCCACTGGAACAGCGGGCCGACGAGCGGCTGCAGGAACTGCAGCCCCCAGAGCCCGAAGATCACCGACGGGATCGCGGCGAGCAGGTCGACGAGGTAGCCGAGCCCCTGCGCGAGCCGGCGCGGCGCGTAGTGGGAGATGAACAGCGCGATCCCGATGCTGAGCGGCACCGCGACGACGAGCGCGATCACCGAGGAGAGCACCGTCCCGAACGCGAGCGGCGCGACGTAGCCGAGCAGGCTCTGCCCGCGCATGAAGCCGACGTCGGCGAGCTCCTCGCGCGTGGCGAGCAGCGCCGGCACGGCCCGGTAGACCAGGAACGCGGCGACGAGCCCCAGGAGCACGACGATCGTGATCCCGGCGCTCGAGGAGACCCCGCGGAAGATCGCGTTGCCGACCCGGCCGGGTGCGCGCCCGCGCCGGATCGTCTCGCTACCGGCCACCGCAGCCACCGGTCACTCCTCTCGTCACGGTTCCGGGCGCGGCACAGGGCGGGGAGCCGTCGCGCTCCCCGCCCGTGCCCGAGCCCGCTCGGGAATCAGCCCGCAGCAGTGATCTGCTCGATCGCGGCATCGACCTGCTCGCGCAGGGTGTCGGAGATCGGGGCGGACCCGGCGACGTCCGGCTGGGCCGCGCGCTCCTGACCCTCCTCGCTCGCGACGTAGGAGAGGTAGGCGGCGACGTTGGCGGCGTCGGCCTCGCTCTCGTACGTCGAGCAGGCGACCAGGTAGGAGATCAGCACGATCGGGTACGTGCCGGACTCGGTCGTGTCGCGGGCCAGCTCGATCGTCAGGCGCAGGTCGGAGGCGTCCTCGGTCGGCGGCGAGGCGTCGACGACGGCCGCGGCGGCCTCCGCGGAGTACGGCACGAACTCCTCGCCCACGCCGATCGCGGCGGTGCCGAGGTCGCCCGCGCGGGAGGCGTCGGCGTAGCCGATCGCGCCCTCCTGGCTGCTGACGGTGTCGATCATGCCCTGGGTCTGCGCACCGGAGACGGTGCCCTCGATCGGCCAGGTGTCCGACGGCTCGTGGGTCCAGACGTCGGGCGCCACGGCCGCGAGGTACTCGGTGAAGTTCTCGGTGGTGCCGGAGCCGTCGGAGCGGTTGACCGGGGTGATCGCCAGGTCGGGCAGCTCGACGCCCTCGTTGGCCTCGGTGATCGCGGGGTCGTCCCAGCGGGTGATCTCGCCGGCGAAGATGCCCGCGAGCGCCTCCGGGGTGAGGTTGACGTGCTCGGCGTCGACCTCGGGGAGGTTGTAGACGACCGCGATCGGCGAGATGTAGAGCGGCAGCTCGAGGGCCTCGCCGTCGCCGCAGCGCTCCTGCGCCGCCTCGAGCTCCTCCGGCTTCAGGGGGGAGTCGGTGCCGGCGAACTGCACGGCGCCGTTGAGGAACTGCTCGCGACCGGTGCTGGAGCCGGTCGGGTCGTAGCTGACCGTCACGCCCGGGTTGGCCTCGGTGAACCCGGCCACCCAGCCGAGCTGGGCGTTCTCCTGCGAGGAGGCGCCGGAGCCGGCGATTGCGCCGGAGAGCTCGCTGGTCTCGTCCGCGCCGCCACCGGTCGCGGCTGTGTCGTCGTTCCCGCTGTCGCCATCGACGCCGCCCGGGCCGCAGGCGGCCACGGTGAGCGCGACCGCGCCCAGGAGCGCAAGGCCCGCCACGCGGGTGGGGCGCCAAGTTGCACGCTTCACGTTCGATCCTTATCTGTGGTCATGGGGCCCGATTCCCTCGGGCGGTCCCGACGCTAGGTGCGGCTGGTGACCGCACTCCCCCGACCAGGTGAACGCCAGGTGAACGGCGGCGGCACGCCGTCGTGATCCGTGTCACGAGCGCGGTGACGAGCGGGTGACGGCGGGGCGACGGGGCCGTCGAGGAGCGTTCAGGTGCGGTGCAGCTCGGCGGCGACGACGCGTGCCCTGCGCTTGCCGGGCGTCGCGAGGTGGAGCACGAGCAGCTCACCCTTGGCGAGCCACGGGTCGGTCTCGGGGAGCACGTCGCGCACGCGGTGCACGCTGCGCGCGCTGACGGCGTCGAGCACGAGCGGCAGCGTCGGCCGGTGCAGGCACAGGGCCGCGCCGGGGCTGCGGGTGCGCAGCGTCTCCAGCACGAGCGCGCGGGCGCTGCGCGGGTCCGCCTCGGCGCCGTCCTCGGTGAGCTGCGGCGCCAGCACGAGGTCGAGCCCGGCGGCCTCAGCGTACGGCGCCACGGTGTCGCGGCAGCGTGCCCACGGGGAGGTGACGACCTCCTCGGCGCCGAACGCCGACAGCAAGGGCACCAGACCGAGGGCCTGCCGACGACCTGCCGAGGTGAGCGGCCGGGTGTCCTCGCCCTTCGTCCACGCGCTGCGCGACCGTGCCCGGCCGTGCCGGGCGAGCTGCACGGTCCAGGTGTCGAGCCTGCCCTCGTCGAGGTAGTCGAGCAGGGCCGACAACGGCGCCCGGTCCGAGCGGCGGCTGAGCATCCGCATCGCCTTCTCGGCGGACACCCAGCGGACCTCGTCGACCTCGTTCTTGGCGGGCTTGACACGCGTCCGCGCCCTGACGGCGGCCGCGCCCTCGGGTGCGACGGTCGCGGCCCAGTAGTGGCTGACCTTGGTGGCGCCGCTGGTGAGCCGGTAGCTGACCGCGGGCAGCGGGCGCCCGAGCACCACCTGCACCCCGGTCTCCTCCGCGACCTCGCGCACCGCGCAGGCCGGGAGGCTCTCGCCGGGGGCGAGCTTGCCCTTGGGCCACGACCAGTCGTCGTAGCGAGGACGGTGGATGAGCAGCACCTCGACGCTGCGCTTGCGCTGACGCCACACGACCGCACCGGCCGCGACGACGACCTTCGACGACCTCCGGCCCACCCGCGACTACCTGCCCGCCGCGGTGGGACGCCGGTGCGCGGACATCAGCAGCGACTGCAGGTCGGCGAGCGGCTGCCCGTCGGCGTCGCGGTGCACGCGCCGCCACACCTGGTCGCCGCCCGGGTCGTGCTCGAGGTGCCAGGACGCCGTCGTCGGTGCGACCGAGGCGTCGATGAGCCCGACGAGCTCGGCGACGTGGTCGGGCTCGACGACCTTGACGAGCACCTCGACCCGGCGGTCGAGGTTGCGGTGCATGAGGTCGGCGCTGCCGATGAAGACGTCGGGGTCGCCGTCGTTGGCGAACGCGTAGATGCGGGAGTGCTCGAGGAACCGGCCGAGGATCGACCGGACCCGGATGTTCTCCGACAGCCCGGGCACCCCGGCCTTGATCGCGCAGATGCCGCGGACGACGACGTCGATCGGCACCCCGGCCTGCGAGGCGCGGTAGAGCGCGTCGATCGTCGCCTCGTCGACGACGGAGTTCATCTTCATCTTGATCCACGCGTCCTTGCCGGCGCGGTGGTGCTCGATCTCGCGCTCGATGCGCTCGATCAGGCCGGTGCGGATCGACCGGGGCGCGACCAGCAGCCGGTGGAACTTCGACTTGGGCGCGTAGCCGGAGAGCTGGTTGAACAGCCGGGTGAGGTCCTGCCCGACGTCGGGGTGGCAGGTGAGCAGCCCGTGGTCCTCGTACAGCCGCGCGGTCTTCGGGTTGTAGTTGCCGGTGCCGATGTGGCAGTAGCGGCGCAGCCCGTCGGTCTCCTGGCGCACCACGAGCGAGAGCTTGCAGTGGGTCTTGAGCCCGACGATGCCGTAGACGACGTGGACGCCGGCCTGCTCGAGCTTGCGCGCCCACTCGATGTTGGCCTGCTCGTCGAAACGGGCCTTGATCTCCACGATCGCCAGCACCTGCTTGCCGGCCTCGGCGGCGTCGATGAGGGCGTCGACGATCGGCGAGTCGCCGGACGTGCGGTAGAGGGTCTGCTTGATCGCGAGCACACGCGGGTCGGCGGCCGCCTGCTCGAGGAACTGCTGCACGCTCGTGGAGAACGAGTCGTAGGGGTGGTGCAGCAGCACGTCGCGGGCGCGGATGGCGGCGAAGATGTCGGTGGGGTTGGCGCTCTCCACCTCGGCGAGGTCGCGGTTGGTGGTGGGCACGAACCGCGGGAAGCTCAGCTCGGCGCGGTCGAGGTCGGCGATGACGTTGAGGCCGGTGAGGTCCAGCGGCGGCGGCAGCTCGTACACGTCCTGCTCGCCGATGCTCAGCTCGCGCACGAGCATCTCGCGCAGCTTGGGCGTGAAGCCCGCCGCGAGCTCGAGCCGCACCGGCGGCCCGAATCGGCGCCGCAGCAGCTCCTTCTCGAGCGCCTTGAGCAGGTTCTCGGCGTCGTCCTCCTCCACCTCGAGGTCCTCGTTGCGGGTCACCCGGAACACGTGGTGCTCGACGACGTCCATGCCGGGGAACAGGTAGTCGAGGAAGGAGGCGATGACGTCCTCGATCGGCACGAACGAGGACTCGGTGGCCATCTCGGCGGTGACGTCGTCGGGCGAGCGGGGCTTGCCCCGGGCGTCGACGGCGATGAACCGCGGCAGCAGCGGCGGCACCTTGACGCGGGCGAAGTGCTCCTTGCCGGTGGCGGGGTTGCGAACGATGACGCCGAGGTTGAGCGAGAGCCCCGAGATGTAGGGGAACGGGTGCGCCGGGTCGACCGCGAGCGGCGTCAGCACCGGGAAGATCATGCGGCGGAAGTACTTGTGCAGGCGCTCCTTCTCGGAGTCCGACAGCGCGTCGAAGTGCACGAGCGTGATGCCCTCGGCCTGCAGCGCGGGCTGCACGACGTCGGTGAAGACGCGCGCGTGACGGGCGGTCAGCTCGTGCGCGGTGACGCTGATCTGCTCGAGCACCTGCCGCGGGGTCAGGCCCGAGGCGGCGGTGACCGCCATGCCGGTGGCGATGCGGCGCTTGAGGCCGGCGACGCGGACCATGAAGAACTCGTCGAGGTTCGAGGCGAAGATCGCGAGGTAGCGGACCCGCTCCAGCAGCGGGATGTCGGGGTCCTCGGCGAGCTCGAGCACGCGCTCGTTGAACCGCAGCCACGACAGCTCGCGGTCGGCGAAGCGGTCCTCGGGCAGGTGCGGCTGCTGCAGCTCCCCGCCCGGGCCGCCGGCCCCGTCCTCGACGTCCGACGCCGCCGGCGCCGCCTGGTCCACGCTCATGTGCACATCGTGACACCCGCCGGTGAACGGCGCGCTACATGTCGCGGGCCGACAGCACGCAGAACTCGTTGCCCTCGGGGTCGGCGAGCACGGTCCAGGACGCGTCCGGGCCCTGGCCGACGTCGACCCGGGTGGCGCCCAGCGCCTCCAGCCGGGCGATCTCGGCCTCGCGGTCCTGCGAGGTGTGCGGGGCGAGGTCGATGTGGAGGCGGTTCTTCGCCGTCTTCGGCTCCGGCACCCGGACGAAGACGAGGCCGGGTGGCATGCGCTCCCAGTCCATCGCGCGCACGTCCTCCTCGCCCCGGACGTAGCCGGGGACGAGGGCGACCTCGTCGTCGGACTCGAACACGATCCGCCAGTCGATCGCCTCCGCCCACCAGCGCGCGAGCGCTCGCGGGTCGGGGGTGTCGACGACGACGCTGTACCAGCGCAGGGTCATTCCCGGTCTCCTCCCGACCGGTCGAACCTAACCCTGCGCGTACTGGACGTCGGCCCGCACGCGGGCGAGTCCCGCTCGGCGATACGTGCGGATCGCGGGCTCGTTGTCGCCCTCGACGTAGAGCTCGACCTCGCGCAGGCCCTGGCTGGCGAACCGGTGCATCGCGAGCGCGGTGAGCAGGGTGCCGAGGCGACGGCCCTGCGCGTCGGGGTCGACGCCGAGCACGTAGATCTCGGCGACGCCGTCGCTCACCTTGGTCCACATCGAGGCCAGCAGCGCGCCGGTACCGGCGTCGCGGGCGAGCCAGAAGCCCTCCGGGTCGAACCAGGGCTCGGCGAGGCGGGCGTCGAGGTCGGCGCGGGTCATGCGGCCCTGCTCGGGGTGGTGGGCGAACGCGCGCGCGTTGACGGCGAGCCAGTCCTCGGCGTCGCGGTCGGGGTCGAACGTCGTGACGGTGACGCCGTCGGGGACCTCGGGCGGTGCGGGCGCCGGCGGGACCGGCCCCGTCATGAGCCAGAGCTCGCGGACGACGTGCATGCCGCGGCCGGCGGCGAGCCGCGCGGCGCCGGGGTGCGGGCCGTGCGCCCAGACCCGGGTCTGCGGCGCGGCGGCGAGGACGTCGTCGAGCAGCCGGCCCCCGAGGCCGCGGCGGCGGTGATCGGGGTGCACGGCGAGCTCGGCGGAGCCGTCGTCGAGCTGGGCGTAGGCGACGAGGGTCTCGCCCTCGACGACCGGCAGGTGCACGACGTCGCGGCCCGGCGTGGTGAGGTTGAGGAGGGTCTGCTCGGAGAAGGCGGCGACGCCGTCGTGCTCGTGGACGACGGTCGCGAGCGCGCGCACCTGGCCGGGGTCGACGGACGGCATCAGTCGAGGCGCTCCGCGCGCCAGAGGACCGCGGCGTGCTCGAGCTCGCCCGCGGTGTCGAGGAGCGCGCTCGCCGAGCGGGTGACGCGGGTGGCGACGAGGTCGTCGGAGCCGGCGATCGCGTCGGCGTCGACGGCGGAGCCGACGGCGAGCACCCGGCAGAAGGCGCCGGCCCGCTCGAGCGCGACGTCGAGGTCGCCGCGGAAGACGCCGGAGAGCACGGCGTCGGCCATGGTGCGGATCTCCTCGGGGCCGGGGGTGTCGGCGACACCGGCGACGGCGCCGGCGACCTCGGCGCGGTCGATGCCGAGGCGGTACCGCTCGGCGATGGTGCGGGGGTCGCGGCGGGTCCACTCCCGCAGCGCGTAGAGGCGCCAGAGGGCGCCCGGGAGGGTGTCGGCGGGGCTGTCGGCCCAGAGCGCGGCGACCGTGTCGAGGCCCTCGGTGTCGACGAGGTGGACGAGGCGGTCGACGAGCTCGGGGTCGTCGGAGCCGGCGCGGCCGCGGTGGACGATGGCGCCGGCGGCGGTGTGGGCGGCCTCGGAGCGGACGGCGGGGTCGATGTCGCTCACGATCTGCTCGGCCTGCTCGGGGGCGAGCATCGCCGGGCGGCGGAAGCGTCGTTCGGTCACGGAGCTCTCCTCCCGGTCGGGGGCGTGGGGGTGGCGGCGGCGAGCGCTCAGCCGAACGTGCGGGACTCCCCACGATACGTCGGCAGGGTCTCCTCGAGCGTGTCGCCGCGGACGAGGTGGACGGTGTCGAAGCGCTCCATCATCTCCCCGGCCTTGGCGTGGCGGAACCAGACGCGGTCGCCGACGGCGGGCGTGGCGCCGGAGCGGAAGCGCACCGGGGTCTGCACCTCGCCGGCGCCCTCGGTCGCGAGGAGGCGGCCGCCGCCGAGCGGGCGCGGGAGGCGGTCGGCGCCGGTGGGCCCGGAGGCGACGTAGCCGCCGCCGAAGGCGGTGGCGATGCCCGGGGCGGGGCTGCGGACGACGTCGAGGCCGAAGAAGGCGGCGGGGCGGGGGCGGAACGCCCGGTAGTGGTCGAAGAGCGTCGGGCAGTAGAGGCCGCTGCCGGCGGTGACCTCGGTGATCGTGGGGTCGGCGACGGTGTCGCCGACCGAGCCGGTGCCGCCGCCGTTGACGAGGAGGTCGCGGCCGAGCGCGTCGGTCAGGGCGGCGACGACCTCGGAACGGCGGCGGCGGAGCTGGGCGAGGCTCGCGGCCTTCATGGCGCGCACGACGGGGCCGGTGGGGCCGGCCTCGTTCACGCCGGCGACCTGGCCCTCGTAGAACATGACGCCGCGGACCCGCAGGCGCCCGGTGCGCTCGCAGGCGCGGGCGAGCGCCAGCGCGTCGGCGACGGTGCGGACCGGGGAGCGCCGGGGGCCCACGTGCAGCGGGCCGAGGCGCAAGCCGGCGTCGATGTCGAGGCACACCTGCACGGGTGGGCCCTCGGGGGAGCCGGCGCGCGTGAGGGCGCGCTCGATCAGCGCGACCTGGGCGACGTCGTCGACCATGAGGGTGATCGCCGCGCGGGCGCGGGGGTCGGTGACGAGGCGGGCGAGGGCGGCGCGGTCCACCGTCGGGTAGCCGAGGAGGACGTCGGTGGCGCCGTGCTCGACCAGCCACAGCGCCTCGGCGAGGGAGAACCCCATGACCCCGGCGAAGCCCGGCTGGTCCAGGACGCGCTCGAGCAGGCCGCGCACCCGCAGGGACTTCGAGGCCACCCGGATCGGTGTGCCCTGGGCGCGCGCGAGCAGGTCGCGCGCATTCGCCTCGAACGCGTCCAGGTCGACGACGGCCAGCGGCGCCGGGAGCGACGCCGTCGCTCGGCGCCAGGGTGCGGGTGCGCTCACCGGGACATTGTCGCCCGAGGGGTGGGGTGGGGTGTGGCGGTGGGTGTGACGTGGGTGGGTGGCCGTTGTCGAGTCGGTGGCTGTCGGTGGCTGGTGGCCGACTCGGCGGCGGAAGCCCCCTCGCTGCGGCTCACCCGCGAGGGTCTACGGGTTCCGTCGTGCACGGAGCGGCAGTGCTTCGTCGGGTCCGGTCGTGCATCGGGGCAGGGGACGGCGTCGGGGCCGCCGGCCCCGAGCCGCGGCCCCGAGGCCTCTGTTGGTGAGCCGCCATGCCCTCGGGGCCTCGCCTCCCTGTGCCGCCCCGTAGGCGTGGTGCACCGGGGCGGTCGCGGGGCATTCGTGCCGTTGCGGTCACTTCTGCACGCGCAGGCGGGGTGCTCGCGTGGCATTCGTGCCGCTGCGGTCACTTCTGCACGCTGAGGCGGTGTCGGCGCCGGCATTCGTGGCGTTGTGGTCGGTTCGGTGCGCGCGTGCGAGGGCCGGGGGTCCTGGTCGAGGCGCGGGACGCCGCGTGGTGCGAGCCCGGCGCCCACCTGCCTGCCTCCCGCCTCCCGGCGTGCCGCGGCGGGGTCGGCGCCGGGCCGGCCGGTGACCTCGAGGCCCGCCAGACGCCCTACCCCAGCGACACGCTCCCGACGACGACCACCGCGACGACCGCCAACGTGACCTCCAGGGCCGCAACCACCCGCAGCGCGCTCCCCCGCCCGGCGAGCGTCCACGCGAGCACGGGGGCCCCGAACGCGAGCGCGGCCGCCGCGAGCGCCAGCACCGACGCGTCACGCTGCTCCTCCGGGGTGGGGAGCTCGCCGAAGAACGGCGTGGCCGTGATCATCGCGCCGTAGGCCAGCACCGGGGCAGCCAGCCATGCGACGACCAGCAGCCCAGCCGCCGCGGTGCGCACCCCGCTCCCCCTCGCTCCTGGCACCGCCAAACCGCGCTGCGCGGGTTCCGCGCGAACCGCGGTCCCGTCCCGCCCGTCGCTCGCCGACGCGTCGCGAGCACCGCCCGCCGCCGCGCCCGGCTCACCACTCGCCGCCCCGCCGTCGTCACCGTCGGACGCCGTCACCGCCCGGCCTCCGTCAGGAAGCTCTCGACGACCTCGCCCGCCGCACCCGCGCCGTGACCGCCGCCCTGCACGAGGGCGGCGACGGCGAGATCGCCCTGGAAGGCGATCATCCAGGAGTCGACCCGGTACTCGTCGCCCTCACCCGCCTCGGCGGAGCCGGTCTTCGCGTGCACCGGCTCCCCCGGCACGTCCTGCAGCAGCCGTGCCGTCCCGGTGTCGACGACCGCCCGCATCAGCTCCGCGAGCGTCTCGGCCTCCTCGGCGGTCAGCGGGTGCGGCGGCGTCTCGCTCGCGAGCGCACCCTCGTCGGCCAGCTCCGACGGCCCCACGACCAGCCGCGGCCGCACCACCTCGCCCGCCTGGATCGTCGCGGCCACCGTCGCCATCGCGAGCGGCGAGGCGAGCACGTCACCCTGGCCGATCAGCGACGCGGCCAGCTCGGTCTCGGTCATCTCGGCCGGCACCGAGCCCGTGAACGCGGGCCAGTCCACCCGCAGCGGCTGGCCGAGGCCCAGGCTCGCGGCCGCGTCCGCGAGATCGGCCGCGCTCAGCCGGTTCCGCGCGTTCACGAGCGCGGAGTTGCACGACTGCGCGATCGCGTCCCGCAGCGTGATGTCGCCGACGTACGCCGCCGGGTACCCGGGGTAGTTGCGGATCGTGTACCCGGCCACGGTCGCGGACTCGGTGCACGCCAGGACGTCGCCCGGGCCGACGCCGGCCCGCAGCAGCGCCAGCGCCGTCACCATCTTGAACGTGGACCCCGGCGCCAGCGTCGCCCGCATCGCCAGGTCGTAACCCTCGGTGCCGGGCGAGTTCCCGACGGCGAGCACCTCGCCCGTCGACGGTCGGATCGCCACGAGCCCGGCGGGCGCCGCCACGTCCGCGAGGACGTGCTCGGCCGCCGTCTGCAGGTCGGTGCTCAGGCTCAGCTGCAGGTCCTGCCCGGGCTCCGGCTCGCGCTCCAGCAGGACGGTGCTCTCGCCGCCGAGGTCGTGCGTCACAACCAGACCGGGGACGCCGCGCAGGTGGGTGTCGTAGGTCCGCTGCAGCCCCGAGAGCCCGACGACGTCGCTCGGCCGCACCGCGCCGTCGGACTCCTCGACGATCTCGGCCGTGGCCTCGCCGGCCCGCCCCAGCAGCGGCCGCGCCCAGGTGGCGGTCGGCGCCAGCGGCAGCTCGCCGGGCAGGGCGACGGCGCCCGGGATGTCCGCGAGCGCGTCCAGCTGGACGTCGTCCGACCCCTGGCGCACCGTGATGATCTCGACGAACGCCCGCGGCCCCGACGCCAGCACCCGGTCGGCGTAGGCGACGGGGTCGTCCAGGCCCACGAACTCGGCCAGGTCGACGGCGGCGGCCCGCAGCTGCTCGTCGGTCAGCGGCTCCGGCAGCGCGGTCTTGTCGATGCCCACCCGGTGCACCGGCCGCGCGGTGACGATCGGGCGGCCACCGCCGTCACGGATGTCGCCGCGCTCGGGCGCGGGTCGCGCCAGCCGCAGCTCACCACCGGCGGCGAGCTCCGGCGCGAGCGCCGCGGCGTCGAAGGGCGCCCGCCAGGCGCCGTCCTGGTCCTCCATGAGCTGCGTGCTCGTCGCGTAGGTCCAGTCGTCGGTGCCGTCGGCGTCGAGGTCCCAGGCCCACTCGAGCTCCACGTCGGCGACCCGCGGGCCGTCGTCGGCCAGGACGTGCGGCTCGCCGACCTCGGTCACCGCCACCCGCCGCGGCAGGTCGACGAGGTTCGTCAGGTGCTCGGCGAGGTCGACGCCGGTCCACAGGTAGGTGGTCTCGCCCGTCTCCAACGCCTCCGCGAGCTCGTGGGCGACGCGCTCGTGCTCCGATCCTCCGGCCGCGCCGCTGCCGCTGCACGCCACCAGACCGGCCGAGGCGACGACGCCGACGAGCGCGGCGCCTGCTGCTGCTCTCCGTCTCATGGTCGCGAGTGTGAACGCTGCCGTGCGCGATGTCGAAGACGTCTACGTCATGCAGGTATACCCGGATCGCATACCCTGAGGCCGTGGACCTGCTCATGCGCCTGCGCGCGTTCGTCGCGGTGGCGGAGGAAGGCAGCTTCACCGGCGCCGCGGCCGCGACGACCACGCCCCAGCCGGTGCTGAGCCGACGGGTGGCGTCGCTGGAGCGCGAGCTCGGCGGGCCGGTCTTCGACCGGGAGCCGCGCGGCGTCCGGCTCACCACGCTCGGGCAGGCCGTCCTCCCCCACGCCCGGGACGTCGTCGTGCGCACCGACCACCTGCTCGACGTCGCCCGCGCGCAGGTGCTCAGCGACGTCCGCGCAGCGCTGCCCGTCCACGCCGACCCGCAGGCGCTGGCCCGGCTGCGGCAGCGGCTGCGCGGGCGCGGGGTCTCGCTCGCGCTGCACGAAGACGCCCCCGCCGCCCGCGAGGAGGCGCTCGCGCGCGGGGTCGTGCAGCTGGCGCTGCTGCCGGTCGCGCCCGACCGCGCCCAGGTGCGCGTGCGGCTCGGCGGCGCGAGCCTGCCCGCCCGGCTGCGAGGCCGGCGGCTCCACCTCGAGCAGCTGCGCCCCTCCGAGGACGAGCCCGGCGACCCGCCGCGGCTGCTCATCCAGGACGAGGACGACGTCCCGCACGTGCGCGACCTGCTCACCCAGCACGCGCACGCCGCGGGTCTCGCCGCCGACCACGTCGTCACCGGGCTGCCGCTCGCCGAGGCGTGGACGGCGGTCCACGAGCGCGGCGACGTGCTCGTGTGCGCCGAGGTCGAGGCCGCGCGTCAGGGGCTGCCGTTCCGGCACCTCGCTCTCGACGTCGTCCGCGGCTACCGGCTGCGGGTGGCACCCGAGCACCCCGGCGCGGTGATCGTCGGGGACGACCGCGCGGCCGTGCTCGCCCTGCTCGCCGACGCCGTCGGCGGCGAGGTCGCGGAGGTGGCCGCATGAGCGTCGTCGGTGGGTCGGTCGAGGCTCTGCAGGTCGCGCACGAGGTGCTCGACCGCTGGCAGGCGCTGGGGCTGCGCGGTGCGCTGCTCGCGCGCGACCTCGGCACCGGCGAGGAGCTGGGCTTCGCCGTCGACCGCCCGTTCCCGCTGGCCTCGGTCGTCAAGCTCCCGCAGGTGCTCGTCGTCGAGGACCACATCGCGCGCGGCGAGCTCGACGGCGCCCGCCAGGTCCGGCTCGACGTCGACAGCCGCACCCCGGGCCCGACCGGTGTGGCACGGTTCCGGCACCCCGCGAGCGTCGCCGTCGACGACCTCGCCTACCTCGCGACGGCGTTCAGCGACAACGCCGCCTCGGACGCCCTGTTCGCGCTCGTGCCGCCCGAGGAGGTGACGAGCCGGCTGCACGCGTGGGGGTATGAGGACATCGTCGTCCGGCACCCGATGCGGGCGCTCTACGACGCCGTCGCGCGCTGGTCGGACAACGACATGCGGCTCGCCCTGCGGATGGCGGCGGCCGCGACCACGAGCGGCGGCGGCCACACGCTGCCGGTGCTCGACGTGTCCTCGGGCAACGTCGGCACCGCCCGCGCGCTGGTCGCGCTGCTGGCCGACGTCTGGACCGACGCCGTCTCGGTGCCGGTCGCGACCGCACGGGTGCGCGAGCTCCTGGGCACACCGCTGCTGCGGTTCCGGCTCGGCGCCGAGCTGGTCTCCGACACCGTGTCCGTGCGCTCGAAGACCGGGACGTTCCTGCACACGCGGCACGAGGTCGGCGTGGTCGAGACCAGCACCGGCGACCGCATCGCGATCGCCGCGCTCACCGAGTCCAGCGTGCCCGCCGAGGTGCAGCCCGAGGTCGACCGGGCGATCGGGCGCGCCGCGCGGCTGGCCGTCGAGGTGCTGCGGGCGTAGCGCGGGTCACCCCTGCCAGGATGTGCCCCGTGGTGTGGCGGAACTGGGCGCGCACGGCGAGCGCCGATCCCGAGCTGGTGGCGAGGCCGGAGAGCGACGAGGAGGTGGCCGCGCTCGTCCGCTGGGCGGCGGCGCGCGGCACGCGGGTGCGCGCCGTCGGGGCCGGGCACTCCTTCACCGACTGCGCCGTCACCGACGGCGTGCTGCTGGACCTCGACGCGATGGACGGCGTCGAGCACGTGGGGCCACCGGCCCCGGACGGCTCGCGGGAGGTCCGCGTCGGCGCGGGCATCCGGCTGCACCGGCTGTGCCGCGAGCTCGCGGCCCGGGGCCTGGCCCTGGAGAACATGGGTGACATCGACCGGCAGTCGATCGCGGGCGCGATCTCGACCGGCACCCACGGCACCGGCGCCCGGCTGGGCGGGTTCGCGACCCAGGTGCGCGCCGTCCGGCTGGTGACGGCGGCCGGCGACGTCGTCGAGGCCGACGCGACCCGGCACCCCGAGGTCTTCGAGCTCGCGCGGCTGGGGCTCGGGACCGCGGGCGTGGTGACCGCCGTCACGCTGCGGGTCGTGCCCGCCTTCACGCTCGAGGCGCACGAGGCGCCGCGCCCGCTCGCCGAGGTGCTGGAGGCGATCGAGCCGACCGACGGCAGCGGGCTGGTCGACGCCCACGACCACGTCGAGTTCTACTGGTTCCCCTACACCGACGTCGCGCTCACCAAGATCAACGACCGCGCGGGCACCGGCGCCGGGCCGCTGCACCCGCTGCGGCGCCTGCTCGACGACGAGATCCTCTCCAACGGCGCCCTCACGCTCACCACCGAGCTGTGCGCGAGCGTCCGCGCGTTCACCCCGACGATCAACCGCGTCGCGGCGCGCGCGCTCGGCGAGCGCCGCTACACCGCGCCCTCCTACGAGGTCTTCACCTCCCCGCGCCGGGTCGTGTTCCGCGAGATGGAGTACGCGATCCCCCGCGACCGGGTGGTGCCGGCGCTGCGGGAGGTCGACGCGTGGCTGCGCCGCACGGGCGAGAACGTCCCGTTCCCCGTCGAGGTCCGGTTCGCCGCCGCCGACGACGTCTGGCTGTCGACGGCGCACGGCCGCGACACCGCCTACGTCGCCGTCCACCAGGCCCGGCGGCTGCCGTACGCGCGGTACTTCCGCGCCGTCGAGGCGATCATGACCGAGCACGCCGGCCGCCCGCACTGGGGCAAGCTGCACCGGCGGCGGGCCGAGGACCTGGCGGCGCTGTACCCGAGGTTCGACGACGCCTGCCGGGTGCGGGACGCCGTCGACCCCGACCGGGTGTTCGGCAACGCCTACACGGAGCGGGTGCTGGGTCGCTGACCGGTTAGCATCGAGGCTTCCCAGGACCAGGAGGCGCCCGATGCGACGCACCGTCAGCGCCCAGCTGGAGCTCACCACGCTCGCCGGGGCGACCCGCCTCGTGATGCAGCTCGCGGTCGCGCGCGTGCCCGGCCTGCAGGTCGAGGAGACCCTCGCGCTCACGATCGACGGCGCCCCGCTCCAGGCTGCGGAGGTCCCGACGGCGCACGGCGGCGTCATCCACACCGTCACGCTGCCGCCGGAGACCCCGGGCGGCCGCACGATCCGGCTGCGGTACGACGCCGAGGTCGGCAGCGACGACGACCTCGAGACCACCGCGCCGGACAACCCCGACGACCGCGACATCTACCTGCGCCCCAGCCGGTACGCGGAGTCCGACCGGCTGTTCTCGGTCGCGCGCCGCGAGCTCGGCGGCGCCGACGGCCTCGACCTGGTGCAGGCGGCGGCCGACTGGGTGCACGGCCGGCTCCGGTACGTGCCGGGCTCGAGCCGTGTGACCGACGGCGCCGTCGAGACCCTGCTGGCAGGCGCCGGCGTCTGCCGCGACTACGCCCACCTGACCGTGGCGCTGCTGCGCGCGCTCGACGTGCCCGCCCGGCTGGTGGCGGTCTACGCGCCGGGACTGTCGCCGATGGACTTCCACGCGGTCACCGAGGCGTGGGTGGACGGCCGCTGGTACGTCGTCGACGGCACCCGGCTCGCGCCGCGCCCGAGCCTGCTGCGCATCTCGACCGGCCGCGACGCCGCCGACACCGCCTTCCTCTCCAGCTACGGCGCCGGCATCCGGATGGGCCCGCAGACCGTCACCGCCACCGTCGACGGCGACCTCCCCGCCGACGACCACACCTCGCCCGTGCAGATCGCCTGACGGCGGCGCCCGGCAGGGTCACTACGCTGACCCCGGGCCTCTAGCTCAATCGGTAGAGCAGCGGACTTTTAATCCGTGGGTTGTGGGTTCGAGCCCCACGGGGCCCACCGTGGAGCGCCGCTCACCGGCACGGACGTGTCCGTGAGCCGAACGCCGACGTCGCCAGCGCGGCGGACGGGGCCTCGGCCACGCACCTGCCTCACCCGGCCGGCGGCACGACCTCGACGCGCAGGATCCGGTCGTCGCCCTCGGCCGGGCTCGTGCCGCCCCAGGTCGCGCCGTCGGTGTTGGACGTCACCAGCCACAGCGCGCCGTCGGGGGCGACCTCGACGGTACGGATCCGGCCGTAGGTGCCGACGAGGTGCTCGATCGGGTCGGCGGTGGCGACCCCGCCGTCGACCGGCAGCTGCCACAGCCGCTGGCCGCCCAGCGCACCGATCCACAGCGATCCCGCCGCGTACGCGACGCCCGACGGGCTCGCCTCGTCCGGGTGGAGCGTCGCGATCGGCGCCACCCCGGTGTCGCCCTCGATGCCCTCGGTATCCGGCCACCCGTAGTCCTCGCCCGGTCGCAGCACGTTCACCTCGTCCCACGTGCGGTGACCCAGCTCCGAGGCGTACGCGGTGCCGTCCGGGCCGAACGCGATGCCCTGCACGTTGCGGTGGCCGCTGGAGAAGATCGGCGAGCCTCCCGGGTTGTCCGCGGGCACCTCGCCGTCGGTCGTGATGCGCAGGACCTTGCCGTTGAGCGAGTCCTCGACGGCGGCGTTCGTCGGCTCGAACGCGTCACCGGTCCCGATCCACAGGTGCCCGTCGGGGCCGAGGACGAGCCGGCCGCCGTGGTGGCGGTCCGCGGTCTCGATGCCGTCGAGCAGCACCCGCTCGACGGCGAGCGAGCCGAGGTCGTCGGCGACCGTCAGCACGACCACCCGGTTCTGGGACGCGCCGGAGACGTACGCGTACACCGTGCGGTCCTCGGCGAACCCCGGTGAGGCCGCGATCCCGAGCAGCCCGCCCTCGGCCGACGGCGTCACGTCCGGCACGACGCCCACCACCGTGGCGTCCCCGCCGTCGGCCGGCACGCGCAGGATGCGTGCGGTGCGCCGCTCGGACACCAGCGCCGAGCCGTCCGGCAGGAACGTGAGCCCCCTCGGCGCCTCGAGGCCGGTGGTCAGCTCCTCGGGCTCGCCCAGCGTCGCGACGGCGTGACCCGGCTCGGTCGCGCCCGCTCCGCTCGTGGGGCTGGGCGTCGTCGAGCCGGTCGGCTGCTCCGACGACGTGACGGGCGGGGCGCCGTCCGGCGCGGTGCAGCCGGCCGCGAGCGCCACGACCGCCGCGACCGCGAGCGCCGTCGCGACCCCGCGCCGTCGGGCCGCACGACCTCGGACCGCTCGCACCGTCGGCACCCTCCGGACCGCCACGCTACGCCGCGCCGCCGTTGACGAACACGGTCTGGCCGTTCACCCAGCGGCCGGGGCCGGCGAGGAACGCGATCATCTCGGCGATGTCGGCAGGCTCGCCGAGCCGGCCGAACGGGTTGCCGCTGGCGATCTGCTCGACCAGCTCGGGGCTCTTGCCGTCGAGGAACAGCGGCGTCGCGGTCGGGCCAGGGGCGACCGCGTTGACCGTGACGTCGCGGCCCCGGAGCTCGCGCGCGAGGATCAGCGTGAGCGCCTCGACCGCGCCCTTCGAGGCCGCGTACGCGCCATAGCCGGGCGGCTGCAGCCGCGTGATCGACGTGGAGACGTTGATGATCGCGCCACCCGCACGCAGCCGCCGCGCCGCCAGCTGGTCGACGACGACCGTGCCGCGGACGTTGACCCGCTGCACCTCGTCGAAGACCGCGAGGTCGAGGTCGGCGATCGGCGCGAGCGGCATGATGCCCGCGGTGTGCACGAGCACGTCGACGCCGCCGAGCTCGCGCTCCGCGGTGTCGAACAGCGCCGCCGCCTGCTCCTCGTCCGCGACGTCGCCGCCGACCGCGAGCGCACGGCCGCCGGCGTCGGTGATCGCGCGCACGACCTCCTCGGCGCGTACCGCGTTGCCGCGGTAGTGGACGACGACCGCCGTCCCGTCGGCGGCCAGCCGCAGCGCGCTGGCCCGCCCGATGCCGCCCGAGCCGCCGGTGACGATCGCGACCCGCTCGTTGCTGCCCGTCATGATGGACTCCTCCCAAGATGTGAACGATCTGTACATTAATCCTCACGGCGGGAAATGTACAGTGCGTTCACAAGATGCGTCAGCCACCACCGGGAGGAGATCGCGTGAGCCAGGAGCGCGCAGGCGTCAGGCGAGGCCGGGGTCGCCGCCCCGCGGCCGAGGTCCGGGCCTCCGTGCTCGCCGCGACCGGCCGGCTGCTGCTGGAGGAGGGGCTGCCCGCGATCACGTTCGACCGCGTCGCGCGCGAGGCCGGCTCCAGCAAGGTCACGCTGTACAAGTGGTGGCCCTCCCCCGGTGCGCTCGCCGCCGAGGCGTACTTCGCGCAGAGCGCCCCGGTGCTCGCCTTCCCCGACACCGGCGACGTCGAGGCGGACCTCGTCACCCAGCTCACCGCGTTCGTGCGCTGGCTGACCCGCGATGCCGCGGCCGAGCCCGTCGCGGCGCTCATCGGCGCCGCGCAGACCGACCCCGAGGTCGCGCGCGCCTGGGCCGAGCAGTACGCCCGCCCGCGCCGCGAGCTCGCGCGCGAGCGGCTGCGGGTCGCGCAGGAGCAGGGGGAGCTGCGGCCCGACGCCGACCTCGACGTGATCGTCGACCAGCTCTGGGGCGCCTGCTACCACCGGCTGCTCGTGCTCCGGGTGCCGTTCGACGAGAGCCTGGTGCCGCGACTCGTCGACCAGGCCCTGCACGGCGCCGCGGCGCGCTGAGCCGTACGGTACGTCCCACACCACCCAGGGGCTGGACGGGGATTCGATCATGGCGAGGCGCACCGCGCGCGACATCCGCAGCGAGAGCAGGTTCGAGGTCCTGCACGCCCTGTTCGCGCTGGGCCCCTCCACCCGCATGGAGCTCGCCCGCGAGAGCGGGCTCAGCCTCGCGACGGTCTCGACGCTCACCAGCGAGCTCATCAGCGAGGGCGTGGTCCGCGTCGCCGAGACCGTGAGCACCGGCGTCGGGCGCCCGCACGCCCGGCTCTCGATCGACCCCGACCGCGGTCGGCTCGTCGGCGTCGACGTCGCCGAGACCTACGTCGAGGCGACCGTCTTCGACCTCGCGCTCGGTGCTCTGGCCACCCGCTCGGTCGCCCTCGACGAGCACGTCCACGCGCCCGGGTACGTCGTCGAGGGCATCGCCGACGCCGTCGAGCAGGCGCTGGCGGCCGCCGGGGTGGGCCGCGACGCCGTCATCGGGGTCGGCGTCAGCCTGCCCGGCCAGGTGCAGCCGGAGGCGGGCGTGTCGGTGTTCGCTCCCCACTGGTCGTGGCACGACGTCGGCATCCACGACCTGCTCACCGAGCGGCTGCGGCTGCCGGTGCGCATCGACAACCCGCTCAAGGCGATCGCGATCGCCGAGCTCTGGTTCGGCGTCGGGCGGGTCAGCCGCAGCATCGCCGTCGTCAACCTCGGCACCGGCGTCGGCGCCGGGCTGGCGATCGGCGGCGCGATCGTGCGCGGACCCAGCAACAACGCCGGCGAGTGGGGCCACACGATGCTCGTGCTCGACGGCCGAGGATGCCGGTGCGGCCGGCAGGGCTGCGTCGAGGCCTACGTCGGCGCCGAGGGCATGGTGCAGACGCTCGCCGAGATCGACCCGGACCACCCGGCGGTGGCCGAGCACATGCAGAGCGACTTCGTCGCCGCCGTCGCCGAGGGCCTGCGCCGAGACGACCCCGCGCTGCAGCAGCTGGTCGACCGCACCGCGCACTACCTCGCCGCGGCGCTCGGCGACCTCGTCAACATGGTCAACCCCGAGCACATCACGCTGACCGGGTGGACCGTCTGGCAGCTCGGGCGCTGGCTGGTCCCCGCCACGCAGGAGCGGCTGGAGGCGCAGGCGCTGCCCGGCTCCTACCGGGTCGTCACGCTGGCGAGCTCGCAGGTCGAGGGCAACATGGTCGCGCTGGGCATGGCGACGTTCGCGCTCGAGGCGTTCCTTCTCGAGCGCGGCCTGCCGAGCCGCGTCGACGTCGGCCGCGGCTGAGCCTCGCCCGGCCCGACCGTGTCGGGGCGCGGCGACCCAGCACTGGTGCGCTCCGCGCCGCCCACCTATCGTCCCGGCATGCGCGTCGAGGTCCTCATGTTCGACGGCGTCGCGGACATGGACGCGACCCTGCCCCACGACGTCTTCTGCCGCGCCCGGCTCCTCGGTGCCGACGTCGAGTCGGTGCTCGTCACGTCCGACGGCGCGACCGAGGTGACCGGCTGCTACGGCACCCGCTACGCGGGCCTGGTCGGATGGACGCCCGAGCGTGCAGACGTGCTCGTGGTGGCGGGCGGCTGGATCGAGCGCGACGCCGACGACCCTCTGCCCGGGCGGATCGCGGAGGCGAAGCGACGTGGCGGCGACGGGCTCGTGCTCGCCGGGTCCGACTCCGGGGCGCTCTACCTCCGGGCGGCGGGGCTGCTGCGCGGCCCGCCTGGCGGTCGAGATCGAGCGGTGGATCGGCCACGACCGGCGTGGCACGGTGTGGCGCGCGGACCCTCCCGCCGACCATCGTCAGACGTAGACGGCGCGCAGCTCCCACGGGCGCAGCACGCCCGGCTCGGCACCCGCGCCGCCCTCGGCCCCGCCGGGTGCGTCGCCGGCGCCGTCCGGGTAGTTGCCGATCAGCAGCCGGCCGCCGTCGAGCGCTGCGAAGGGGTCGCCGGCCGGAAGCCGCAACGGGTCGCCCGAGACGTTCGCGACGACGAGGAGCCGCTGGTCCCCGGACTCGCGCACGAACGCCCACAGCCGCGCGTGGTCGGGCTCCAGCAGCCGGAACGAGCCGGTGGTGATCACGTCCTCCGTCTTCCGCAGCGCGATCAGGCGCTTGTAGAAGGACAGCACCGAGTGCGGGTCGTCCTGCTGCGCCGCCACGTTGAGCCACAGGTGGTTCTGGTGCACCGGCAGCCACGACCGCCCGGTCGTGAAGCCGGCCTCGGCGTCGCCGTCCCACTGCATCGGGGTGCGCGCGTTGTCGCGGCTCATCCGCGCCATGCTGCCGAGGATCAGCTCCTCGGGCAGACCCATCATCGTCGCGATCTCGTAGGCGCGGGCGGCCTCGACGTCGCGGTAGTCCTCGGGGCGGGCGAACGGGTAGTTCGTCATCCCGATCTCCTCGCCCTGGTACACGAACGGCGTGCCCTGGTGCAGGTGCAGCACGCCGCCGAGCAGCGTCGCGGACTCGCGCCAGTAGCGGCCGTCGTCGCCCCAGCGGGAGACCACGCGCGGCTGGTCGTGGTTGTTGAGGTAGAGGGAGTTCCACCCCTGCCCGGCCAGCATCTCCTGCCACCGCGCGAGCGACGCCTTGAGCGCACGCAGGTCGAGCGGCTGCGGGTCGTACTTGCCGAGCGCGCCGTGGTCGACGTCCATGTGCTCGAACTGGAACACCATGTCGAGCTCGCGGCGCGCGGGGTCGGTCGCCAGCACCGCCTGCTCGGGCGTGACGGCGAGCATCTCGCCGACGGTGAGGAACGTGCGGTCGGGGTAGGCGTCGAACACCTCGCGCCGCATCTCGGCGAGGTAGCGGTGCAGGCCCGGGTCGTTGACGACCATCTCGAGCTGGTTGCCCTGCTCGGCGTCGGGCAGCCCCTCGGGCTTGGAGATGAGGTTGATGACGTCCATGCGGAAGCCGTCGACCCCGCGGTCCAACCACCAGCGCATCATCGCGTAGACGGCCTGCCGGACCGCCGGCTCCGCCCAGTTGAGGTCGGGCTGCTGCGGGGTGAACGAGTGCAGGTAGTACTCGCCGCTGACCGGGTCGAGCTCCCACGCCGAGCCCAGGAACACCGACGACCAGTTGTTCGGCGGCAGCGTCGCACCCGGGTCGTCGGGGTCGGGTCGCCCCGGCCGCCAGATGTACCAGTCGCGCCTGGGGCTCGCCGGGTCGCGCGACTCCTGGAACCAGGGGTGCTGGTCGGAGGTGTGGTTGACGACGAGGTCCATGACGAGCCGGAGACCGCGCGCGTGCATCGCCTCGATGAGCTCGTCGAGGTCGGCCAGCGTGCCGAACGTCGGGTCGATCGCCTGGTAGTCGGAGATGTCGTAGCCGTTGTCGACCTGCGGAGAGACGTAGACCGGCGACAGCCAGACCGCGTCGACGCCGAGCGCGGCGATGTGGTCGAGCCGCTGCAGGATGCCGCGGATGTCGCCGATGCCGTCGCCGTCGGAGTCGGCGAAGCTGCGCGGGTAGACCTGGTACACGACGGCGCGGCGCCACCACGGCTCGGTGCTCACGTCCCCGAACCTATCCAGGAACAGCCACCTCGGTGGGCTCGTCGCGACGCAGCACGACCACGTCGGTCGGGCGCAGCGTCACACGGTCGCCGACGGCGTAGCGGCGCCCGGTGAGCACGTCCTCGCCCGCCGCGTGCAGCGGCACCGTGACCTCCGCGGGCCCGTGGTGCAGCAGGAAGTCGACGACGGCGCCCGACGGCGTCTCGCGCGTCGCCAGCTCCAGGCCCTCGATCTCCGCGTAGGGACCGAGCAGGCCGTGGCGGGCGAGCGCGCGCCGCACGACGTGGGTGACGCCGGGCTGGTCGAGCTGGGTGCCGACGTACCAGACGTGCCCCTCGCCCCCGTCCGCAGCCCTCACCCGGTGCCGGGTGACCGCGGGCGCCTCGGCGTAGAAGTCGGCGCGGTAGCGCGCCATCACCTCCGCCCCCTCGGGCACGAGCACCTCGAAGACCATGCGGCCGTCGACGACCGGGCCGCCGTCGAACGCGACCGGGTTGCCGACCGCGGGCTCGGCCGCGTCGGTCTCGGCGACCCGCACGCCCGCCAGCCCCGCGAGCGGCCCGGGCACGTCGGCGAGGAAGCGCCGGTCGTCCTCGTCCACGCGTCCGGACAGGTAGCCGGTGAGCACGGTGCCGCCCCGCTCGGCGACGCCGCGCAGCCGCTCGGGCAGGTCGCCCTTGACCATGTGCAGCAGCGGCGCCGCGACGACGTCGTAGCCGGACAGGTCCGCCGTCACCGGCACGACGTCGAGCTGCGCACCTGCCTCCCAGAACGCCCGGCCCCACGACAGCACGGTCGGGACGTAGCCGATCAGCCGGTTCGGACCGTCGGCCATCTCGACGGCCCACCAGGAGTCCCAGTCGACCAGCAGTGCGCACCGCGCCGGGGTGCGGCCTCCGAGCACGAGGTCGCCGAGCCGCTCCAGCTCGGCGCCGAGGCCGGCGACCTCGCGGAACGCCCGCGTGTCGAGGCGGCCCGAGTGGTCGAGCACCGCGCCGTGGGTCATCTCGCACGCACCGCGCGAGGCGCGCATCTGGAAGAACAGCACCGAGTCCGCGCCGTGCGCGACCGCCTGCCAGGACCACAGCCGCATCACGCCGGGCCGGCGCACCGGGTTGACGTCGCGCGACGCCGTGACCGTCGGGGTCTGCTCCATCAGCCAGAACGGCGCCCCGTCCTTGAGGCCGCGCACCAGGTCGTGCGTGAGCGCGGTGCGCCAGGGCTCGTCGGACCGCGGCGGGTAGTTGTCCCAGGACGCGAAGTCCAGGTGCGGCGCCCAGCGGTGGTAGTCCAGCGGCTCGAAGAAGCCCATGAGGTTGGTCGTCACCGGCAGGTCCGAGTGGGCACGGATCGCCGCCTTCTCCTCCGCGAACTGCCGGATCGCGTTGTCGGTCGAGAACCGCCGGTAGTCGAGCGTGATGCCCTGGAACGCGGTGTAGCGGCGGTCCTTCCAGTGCTCGGTGAGCGCGCTGGGCGGCTCGATCTCGTCCCAGTCGGTGAAGCGGTGCGACCAGAACGTCGTGCACCAGGCCTCGTTCAGCTCCTCCAGCGTGCCGTAGCGCTCGCGCAGCCAGGCGCGGAACTCGGCGGCGCAGAGGTCGCAGTAGCAGGCGCCGCCGTCGCCCCCGTACTCGTTGCCGACGTGCCACGCGACGACGTTCGGGTGGTCGCCGTAGCGCTCCGCGACCTTACCGGCGATGCCGGCGGCGAGGCGTCGGAAGGCGGGCGAGCTCCAGCAGGCGTTGTGCCGCTGGCCGTAGCGGTGCTTGCGCCCCTGGAAGTCGACGCGGGTGACCTCCGGGTAGGCCCGCGCGATCCACGGCGACAGCGCGCCGGTGCCGGTCGCGAGGCAGATCCAGCGACCCGCGTCGGCCGCGCGCTGCACGATCTCGTCGAGCACCGTGAAGTCGTAGACGTCCTCGGCGGGCTGGGTGAGCGACCAGGCGAACACCCCCAGCGTCACGGTCGTGATGCGGGCGGCGTCGAACGCCTCGTGGTCGAGGTCCCAGACGTCCTTCGGCCACTGCTCGGGGTTGTAGTCGCCGCCGTAGGCGACGTGGTCCAGGCGAGGCAGCCGCGCCGGCGTCGGCGCCGGAGCGGGGCTGCGCAGCGGCGGCACGACGACGGCGCCCGGCTCAGTCATGTCGGGTGTACCTCTCGGTGACGTGGGCCACGAGCGGTCGCGCCATCACCGCGAGCAGCGCGACGAACGCCCAGGCGAGCAGCAGCAGCGCGATCTCCGACCACAGCAGCACCGCGCCCGCGACGACCAGCAGCGACAGCACGCCGAGGCTCAGGCGCCACTGGGGCACCAGCGCGGCCACCGCGATCCGTGCGGCGTCGCGGGTGCGGAGGTGGAAGGAGGCGGTCAGCACGACCATGTGACCCGACCACACGGCGACCGCCGCGGTCACCAGCAGCAGGGCGGGCAGCAGCGCGGCGCCGCCGTCGACCGCGTCGAGGTGCACGAGGTTGAACGTGAGCACCGCGAGCAGCAGCACCGTCGGCAGCCACCACAGCAGCGTCGCGCGCACGTCCCGCAGGTACGCCCGCACGAACGGCCGGGCGGGCGACAGGTCGTCGTCGCGCCGCCACGCGGCGCTCGCCGCGACACCGGCAACCAGGGCTGGCCCGACCGGCGCGAGCGCGAGCACCGCGAGCGGCAGGTTGGAGGGGTGCCGGTCCAGCAGCAGCGCGACCACGAGGCCGGGCAGGCACGCGAGCACCAGGAGCACCTCGAGGACCGCGAACCGGTACACCCAGGCGGCACCGCGCGACAGCGGGCCCCGCCCGACCTCCCCGACCTGGCCGACCGGCGTCGCGCCCCGTGCCTCACCGCTGCGTGCCACGGCCGTCATCCTCGCGTGCCTCCCTGGAGCGGGCCACCGGCCGGGTGCACGGGGCACCCGGCCGGCGGCGGGGCGTCACTGGCGGGCCAGCGCCGCGTTGTAGGTGTCGACGAGCTGGGTGGCCCCGAGGCCCTCCATCTCCGCGACGTAGGCGTCCCAGTCGCTCAGCGGACGCTGCCCGGTGATGAAGGCGGCCGTGGCGGCCTGCACGGCGTCACGCAGCTGGCTGTCCAGCAGCGACGTCGTCTCCAGCTCCATCTCGTCGAGCCGGGCCGCGGGTGCCACCGGCATGATCTCCTTGCTCGCGAGCACCTCCTCGGTCCAGGTGGCGATCTCCTCGGTCATCACCGACTGCAGCAGCTCCTGCGAGGAGCCGTTGGCCAGCAGGAACACGCCGTTGCTGTAGCCGAAGTCGGTGTTGAGCTTGCGCTCGGCGTCGGGGTTGAGCGCGTTCCAGCCGATGTCGTCCAGCAGCGTGCGCGTGCCGTCCTCGGCGCGGGTGTAGGTCTCGCCCTCGACACCCCACTGGGCGAACTCGATGCCCTCGTCGGAGTAGTAGAGCCAGTCGACGAGCTGCAGCAGCGCGAGCAGGTTCGGGCTGTCGGCCACCTCGCTGCTCAGCATGAGACCCGACGACAGCTGGCTGCCTGCGAGGTAGCTGCCGTACGGCCCGTCCGGGATCGTGATGAGCCTGATCGGGGCGTCCACGCCGGCGTCGGCGAGCTTGGTGCGGTACTCGGCGATCACCTGGGTGTTGCCGGAGATCGCGGCCGCGTCGCCCGAGACGAACTTCTGCACGGCCTGGTCGTCGCTCTGCGTGACCTCCGGGTCGAGCAGACCCTGCTCGACGAGACCGTGGGCGTAGGTGAGCAGGTCGCGGTAGGCGTCGGACCCGCCGGTGAAGACGAACTCACCGGCGTCGTGGTCGTACCAGGTGTTGCTGTAGCCCCAGCCCGCGCTGGTGCCGAACGTGGGCGCCATGACGTTGAGGAACGAGCCGAGCGTGGTGGTGTCGGTCCAGCGGTCCGACATCGCGTAGCTCAGCTCCGGGTTGGCCTCCTTGACGGCGGCCAGCTGCTCGGCGAACTCGTCCCACGTGGCCGGGTCCTCGGTGATGCCCGCGTTCTCGAACAGGTCCTCACGGATGACGACGGTGTACTGGACGTCGGGGACCTCGCGGATGCCCGGCAGCATGTAGATCTTGCCGTCGGACTGCCGGAGGGTCTCGATCTCGGCCTCGAGCCCCCAGTCCTGCACCTTCTGGGTGAAGTTCGGCATGTACTCGAAGTAGTCCGAGACCGGCAGCAGCGCACCGCCGCTGACGAACTGGGTCTCCTGGCCGGGGTAGGTGACCGAGATGATCTCCGGCGCGTCGCCGGCGGAGACCAGCAGCGCCTTCTTCTGGTCCCAGTCCGCCAGCGGCACGACCGTGAGGTCGAACGTGACGCCCTGGTCCTCCTCCAGGTGCTGGAAGACCGACCAGTCCTCCTGCACCGGGTAGTTCGGGTGATCGCGGTACAGCAGCGAGAAGTCGATCGGCTCGGTCGCCTGGAAGGTGACGCCGACGTCGTAGTCCTCCATCGCGCCGACCATCTGGCTCTCGTCGATGAGGGCCGGCTCGGCGGAGCCGTCGGGGCCGTCGGTGCCCTGGCCGCCGTCACCCCCGGACGAGCATGCCGTGAGCACGACGGCGGCCGCGGCGAGTGCCGCCGCTCCCGTCATGCGCCTGCGGGTCAGTGCCATGGTTTCTCTCCTTCTGGTGTCGACGCCGTCGTTCGACGTCTGGATGGGGCGCGCAGCAGGCGGCGACGGTCAGCCCTTGACCGAGCCGAGCATCACGCCCGAGACGAAGTACCTCTGCAGGAACGGGTAGAGGCAGATGATGGGCAGGACCGTGAGCAGCATCGTGACCGCCTGGATGTTGGCGCCGATCTGCACCGCGTCGGCGCCCGCGCCGCCGGTCACCTCCTGCGACCCGGTGGCCGCCGCGATGAGGTTGCGCAGGTAGACCGTGACCGGGAACAGGTCCTTGTCGTCCAGGTACAGGAACGCGCTGAACCAGGAGTTCCACAGCCCGACCGCGTAGAACAGCGTCATCGTCGCGATGACCGCCTTGGACAGCGGCAGCACGATCCGGGCGAAGACGCCGTACGTCGTCAGGCCGTCGATCGTCGCGGCCTCCTCGAGCTCGGTCGGGAAGTTCTCGAAGAACGACTTCATGACGAGCAGGTTGAAGATGCTCAGCGCCCCCGGGACGACGACCGCCCACATCGAGTTGCGCCAGCCGAGGAAGTTCGCGACGAGGATGTAGTTCGGGATCAGGCCGCCGCCGAAGAACATCGTGAAGACCGCGATCCCAATGAAGAACATCCGGCCCTTGAGGTACGGGCGGCTGATCGCGTACGCGTAGGTGCTGGTGATCGCCATCGCGATGACGGTGCCGACCACCGTGTAGACGACCGTGTTCTTGTAGTTGGTCCAGAACATCGGGTCGCTCATCACGGCCTGGAAGGTCGTGGTGTTGAAGCCGCGCGGGATCAGGTTGACGTTGCCCGCCGCGATCTGGCCCTCGGAGGAGAAGGACTTCGCGACCAGGTTGACGAACGGGTACAGCGTCACCAGGCAGATGACGGTCAGCACGGTCGCGTTGACGACACGGAAGACCCGGTACCCGGTGCTGTCCTTGACCGTGCCGCCCGCGGTGCGGACGGCGACGATGTCCGGCGTCTTGGCGAGATCGGTCACCACAGCGAGGCTCCAACCAGTCGGCGCGAGACGACGTTCGCGGAGAGGACGAGGACGAGCCCGATCACGGCCTCGAAGAGACCGATCGCGGTGCCGTAGGAGAACTGCGCCGACTGGATGCCGACGCGGTACAGGTACGTCGAGATGACGTCACCGGTCGAGTAGATGAGCGGGTTCTGCAGCAGCAGCACCTTCTCGAAGCCGACCGCCATGAACGACCCGATGTTGAGGATCAGCAGCACGACCATCGTCGGGCGGATGCCGGGCAGCGTGATGTGCCACGTCTGCTGCCAGCGGTTGGCGCCGTCGATCCGCGCGGCCTCGTACAGCTGCTCGTCGATCGTGGTCAGCGCGGCGAGGTAGAGGATCGTGCCCCAGCCGACCGTCTGCCACACCTCGGAGGAGACGTAGACGGTGCGGAACCACTCCGGCAGCTGCATGAAGGGGATCGCGTCGCCTCCGGCCGCCCGGACGATCTGGTTGATCGTGCCGTCGAGCGAGGTCAGCTGGAACACGATGCCGGCGACGATGACGATCGAGAGGAAGTGCGGCAGGTACGAGATGGTCTGCACCACCCGCTTGAACCGGCGCGACCGGAGCTCGTTGAGCATGAGCGCCAGCACGATCGGCAGCGGGAAGCAGATGAGCAGCGTCAGCGCGCCGAGGATGACGGTGTTCCAGAACACCGACCAGAACGCCTGGTTGTTGATGAAGGCCTCGAAGTAGTAGAAGCCCACCCACTCGTCGCCGAAGATCGAGCTGCCGGGCCGGAACCGCCGGAACGCGATTACGTTGCCCGCCATCGGCAGGTACCGGAAGACCAGCAGGAACAGCACCGGGGCGACGAGGAAGGAGTAGAGCCGCCAGTCCCGGCGCAGCGCGCGCCGCCACGTGTTGGTGCGGACGGGCGGCGACGCCGGCGTCGGCTCGACGCCGCCGACCGCCACCTCCGCCACGCGAGCCTTCGTCATGCTCATCCGACGGTCACCTCCTCGGTCGTGCGGCCGCCCGCCTCGACGAGGGCCGAGGCGAGCAGGGTGCGCGCGGGCCCGACCCGGCGACGCTCGCCCACGAGGTCGAGCGCGACCGTGCGGTGCACGTCGGCGCTGGAGCGGGCCACCAGCAGCTCGACGGCGCCGGGCTCGACGACGCGGGCGCCGTCGCGGCCGGTGAAGGACGTCAGGTCCGCGTGCACCCGGAACGTGACGCTCGCCCGCCCGCCCGGCGCGAGCGTGACCCGCTGGAAGCCGAGCAGCGCCACCTCGGGCCGCGCGACCTCGGCGACCGGGTCGTGCAGGTAGAGCTGCACGACGTCGGCCACCTCGCGGTCGGCGTCGTTGGTGAGGTCGAGGCGGACGCTCACCTCGCCGTCGACCGGCCAGGTCTCGTCGTCGCAGGTCACCTCGCCCCACGTGAGCTCGGCGTAGGAGAGCCCGTGCCCGAAGGGGTACAGCGGCGTCGGGTCGATGTCGGAGACCGCGGTGGCACGCGCGAGCGTGGGCGCCAGGTACGTCGCCGGCTGGGAGCCGGGCTCGCGCGGCACCGACACCGGCAGGTGGCCGGAGGGGTTGACGGCGCCTGTGAGCACCTCGGCGATCGCGCGCCCGCCGAGCTGGCCGGGGAAGAACGCCTGCACGTGCGCCGCCGCCGCGGTGAGCGCACCGAGCGCGTACGGGCGGCCGGAGACCACCAGCACGACGACCGGGACACCGGTGCCGACCAGCTCCTCGACGAGCGCCTGCTGCTCACCGGGCAGCCGCAGGTCGGGTGCGTCGTTGCCCTCGCCGGAGGTGCCGCGGCCGAACAGGCCGGCCTTGTCGCCGAGGACCACGACCGCGACGTCGGCGCCACGGGTCGCCTCCACCGCCTCCGCGAAGCCGTCGCGCCCGGGCGCGGAGACCTCGCAGCCGCGCGCGTGCACGACGCTGCCCGGGTGCACCGACCGCAGCGCGTCCAGCACGGTCGGGATCTCGATGCCCATGCCCGCGTCCGGGTGGTGGATGCCGACGTGCGCGGGGAAGGAGTAGCAGCCGAGCATCGCGTAGGGGTCGTCGGCGAGCGGCCCCACGACCGCGACCCGCGCCGAGGGCGCCAGCGGCAGCGCGGCGCCGTCGTTCGCGAGCAGCACGACGGCCTCGCGGGCCAGCGCGAGCGCGGTGTCGCGGTGTGCCGGCGGGTCCAGGTCCGGCGCGCCCTCGACCTCGGGGTCCCAGTCCGCGTCGAGCAGCCCGAGCTCCGCCTTCTGCGTGAGCACCCGCAGCAGCGCACGGTCGACCAGGGCCTCGGGCACCAGGCCCGTCCGCACCGCCTCGATCAGCGGCTCGCCGTACGCGGCGACCGAGGGCAGCTCGACGTCGATGCCCGCCGTCAGCGCGAGCGCCGCCGCCTCGCCGTCGGTCGCGGCCACGCGCTGCAGGGTGCGCAGGAACGCCACCGAGAAGTAGTCCGCGACGACCGTGCCCTCGAAACCCCACTCCCCACGCAGCAGGTCGGTGAGGAGACGCTCGTCCGCGGCCACCGGGACGCCGTCGACCGCGGCGTAGGAGTTCATGACCGACCGGGCACCGCCCTCCCGGAGCGCGGTGAGGAACGGCGGGTGGAAGACGTCGGCCATCTCGCGCGGCCCGGCCGACACCGGGGCGTGGTTGCGGCCCGCGAGGGAGCCGGAGTAGCCGGCGAAGTGCTTGAGGGTCGCGACGACGCCGCTGCCCTCGAGCCCGCGCACGTACGCGGCGCCGATCGCGCCGACGAGGTAGGGGTCCTCGCCGATCGTCTCCTCGACCCGCCCCCACCGGAGGTCGCGGACGACGTCGACGACCGGCGCCAGGCCCTGGTGGACCCCGACCGAGCGCATCGAGGAGCCGATCTCGCCGGCCATCCGCTCGACGAGCGCGGTGTCGAACGTCGCGCCCCACGACAGCGGCACCGGGTAGGCGGTGGCACCCCACGCCGCGAAGCCGGCGAGGCACTCCTCGTGCACCTGGGCAGGGATCCCGAAGCGGTTCGCGGCCATCACCTGGCGCTGCGCGCGGGCGAGCGAGCGCGCACCGAGCTCGGGGTCGACCGGCGCGGTCCCGAAGGGGCGCGTCAGCTGCCCGAGGCCGTCGTCGACGACGTCGGCGAAGGAAGGCCCGTCCTGCGTCATGTCGCCCTGGTACGGGGCGACGTCACCGCCCGAGGCGTCCGCGCCGACCCACAGGCCCACGAGCTGGCCGACCTTCTCGGGCAGCGTCATCGTGGCGACGAGGGCCGCGGCGCGCTCCTGGGGCGGCAGCTTCGCGTCGTTCCAGGGGCCCCGCAGGTGCGCCTCCGCTGCGTCGGACGTCGCACCGCTGACCGCGTCGGACATGCATCCCCACCTCGTCGTGTCGAACCTTTCGATATCCGCTCCGATATCTTCGATAGCACGTCACCGTAGGGATGCGGCCGCCCGCCGTCAAGAGCCGCCCACCTGGCAGAACGCTACGAAGCGTCGGTCATGTGCCACGCGCCCGGGGCCGCTATGCTGGCCGACACTTTCGAGAAGGGTGGTACGCATGGCGCGTGGTCGGGCCACGATCGCGGAGATCGCCGCGGAGGTCGGCGTCTCGGTGTCGACGGTCTCGAAGGTGCTCAACGGGCGCTCCGACGTCGCCCCCGGCACCCGCACGCGGGTGGAGCAGGCGCTCGAGCGCCACGACTACCGCAAACCGGTCGACCCCTCGGCCAACGCGCGCCCGCGGCTGCTCGACCTCGTGTTCCACCAAGCGAACAACCTCTGGTCGCAGGAGATCATCCGCGGCGTCGAGCTCGTGTGCGGCCCGGCCCGCATCGGGGTGGTGCTCTCCGAGCTCGGCGGCTCGCACCGGCCGCCCACCGAGTGGATCGACGACGTCATGGCGCGCCGCCCTCTCGGCGTGCTCATGGTGCTGGCCTCGCCCGACGAGCGGCAGCGCCACCAGCTCCGGTCGCGCTCGATCCCGTTCGGCGTCGTCGACACCCAGGGCGAGCAGCCGCCGGGCGTGCCCACGGTCGGCTCGAACAACTGGAACGGCGGCCTGACGGCGACCCGGCACCTCATCGAGCTGGGCCACCGCCGGATCGCGGTGATCTCGGGCCCGCCGGACATCCTGTGCAGCCGCGCCCGCGTCGACGGCTACCGCAGCGCGCACGACGAGGCGGGGCTGTCGCACGACCCCGCGCTGACTCGCTGGGGCGGCTTCGACGCCGGCAGCGGCTACCGCTACGGGCGCGAGCTGCTCGACCGCCCGGACCGGCCCACCGCGATCTTCGCGGGCTCCGACCAGCAGGCGCTCGGCGTCGTCCGGGCCGCGCACGAGCTCGGGCTGCGGGTGCCGCAGGACCTCTCGGTCGTCGGGTACGACAACCTGCCGATCACCCAGTGGCTCAACCCGCCGCTCACCACGGTCGACCAGCCGCTGCGCGAGATGGCCGGTCTCGCCGCCCAGATGCTCATCGCGCTCGCACGCGGCGAGCAGCCCGAGTCGACGCGCATCGAGCTGATGACCGAGCTCGTGGTGCGGTCCTCGACCGCACCCCCGCCGGGCGGCTGACGGCGACCGCGGGCGCGAAGAACGCCCCTCCCCTCGACATGGTCGGGGGCAGCCGAAGGGAGGGACGCACCGACCAGTCTGCACCGTCTCGGGTCCCGATGCACCACACCCGGCGCTGCTGTCCGCACGAGCACGAGCCCGGCCGCCGATCGCGAGCGGCGCACCGCTCGTCCTCGCCGTCGTGACTCGTCCTCGCCGCGCGGCTCGACGACGACCGGCGCGACGCCGACGTGCGGCCCCACGCCCCGCGTCCTACCATCCGGGCAGCCGCGCCATCGCTGACGCCGGTTGCTGCATCATCGGGCTCGGCACCCGAGAGAGGACACCGATGGAGCTCCTGCGACTGGGCGGGATCGGCGAGGAGATCCCCGCCGTCCGCCACGACGGCGTGACGCGCGACCTGCGTCCGCTCACCGATGACATCGACGGCGACTTCCTGGCCGCCGACGGCCTGACCCGCGTGCGCGAGGCGCTCGACGGCCTGCCGGTGCTCGAGGGCGCGGACGAGATGCGCATCGGTGCGCCGATCGCCCGCCCGGGCGCTGTGCTGTGCATCGGGATGAACTACGCGGCGCACGCCGCGGAGTCGGGCAGCGCGCCGCCCGAGGTGCCGGTGCTGTTCTTCAAGCACCCGAACACCGTCGTCGGCCCGAACGACGACGTGCCGATGCCGCCAGGTTCGACGAAGCTCGACTGGGAGGTCGAGCTCGGCGTCGTCATCTCCCGGCGCGCGAGCTACCTCGCCTCGCCCGAGGAGGCGTGGGACCACATCGCCGGCTTCGTGACCAGCCAGGACCTGTCCGAGCGCGCGTGGCAGCTCGAGGAGTCCGGCGGGCAGTGGAGCAAGGGCAAGTGCGGCCCCTCCTTCAACCCGCTCGGCCCCGCACTGGTGCCTGTGTCCGACCTGCCGGACCCGAACGCGCTGCGGCTGTGGTCGACGGTCAACGGCGAGACCCGTCAGGACTCGACGACCGCCGACCTGATCTTCGACGTCGCCACGATCGTGTGGCACCTGTCGCAGTACCTCGTGCTCGACCCGGGCGACCTGATCAACACCGGCACGCCCGAGGGCGTCGCGCTGTCGGGTCGTTTCCCCTACCTCGCCGTCGGCGACGTCGTCGAGGTGGGCATCGAGGGTCTGGGCGCGCAGCGCCAGCGCATCGTCTGAGCGAGCCCGTCGCACGGGCGCACGTCGGTGACGACGTGCGCCCGGCTCGGCCGCTGCCGCCGGCCCGGGCTCAGAAGTGCTGCCAGGCCGGCTTGTTCGCGTAGGTCTCGCGGTAGTAGTCGGACAGCGCGAGCCGTGACGCCGCAGCGTCGTCGACGAGCACCGTGACCTTGGGGTGGTGCTGCAGGATCGTGGCCGGCCACATCGCGGAGACCGCGCCCTCGACCAGGTGGTGGATGGCCTCGCTCTTCGCGCGGCCGGTGGCGACCAGCAGGAGGTGCCTGGCCTCCATGATCGTCGCGAGGCCCTGGGTGAGGCAGTGCCGCGGCACGGCGTCGGGGTCGTCGCCGAAGAAGCGCGCGTTGTCGGCGCGGGTCTGCGCCGTCAGGGTCTTGATGCGCGTGCGCGACGCGAGCGAGGAGCCGGGCTCGTTGAACGCGACGTGGCCGTCGGTGCCGATGCCGAGGATCTGCAGGTCGACGCCGCCGGCGGCCGCGATGGCCTCCTCGTAGGCCGCGCAGGCCGCGGGGATGTCCTCGGCGAGCCCGTCGGGGCCGTGCACGCGGTCGGGGTCGATGTCGATGCGGTCGGTCAGCTCGGTGGCGATGACATTGCGGTACCGCTGCGGGTGGTCGGCCGGCAGCCCGACGTACTCGTCGAGCGTGAACGCCTGCGCCCGGGCGAAGCTGACCGTGCCCGCCTCGTGACGGCGCACGAGCTCGTCGTAGATCGCGAGCGGAGACGAGCCGGTGGCGAGCCCGAGGACGGCGTCCGGCTTGCGGTTGAGCAGGTGGCAGAACGCGTCCGCCCCGATCGATGCGATCTCGTCCGGATCGCGCGTGATGATGACCTCCACGCGCTCAGTCTGTCAGCGACGGCGAGCCGCTTCCAATCGGCGCGGGTCGGGGACGACGACGGGCTCCCGGCGTGTGCCGGGAGCCCGTCGGTGTCGGTGCGAGGCGAGGCCTCAGCGCCCGCGTCAGGGCCTGGTGCCACCCTTGCGACCCGACATGCCGAGGTAGATGCCGAGCACGATGATCGCGACGACGATCGAGATGATCCAGCGGATCCAGTCGATGCCGTCGGTCGCCTCGACGCCGATGAGCGCGGCGAGGAAGTACCCGACCACCGCTCCGATGATGCCGATCACGACGGTCGCGACCATGCTGATGTTCTGCCGGCCCGGCTTGATCAGCCGCGCCAGGATGCCGATGACGGCGCCGAAGATGATCGTGCCGATGATTCCGCCAAGCGTGAGCTCCATGAAGCCACCTTTCTCTGTTCGGAGGCGTGCAGGTGCCTCTGAGCACCACAGTGGCAGAAGGGGGAGATCTTGTGAGGGGGCTAGCGCGGCTAGTCTTCGAGGCGCTATAGTCCGCGCCCGCTCAGCCGCCGTCCGGCCCGACCGCCCGGCGACGCGGTGTCATCGCGACGGCGACGCTGATCGCGACGAGCCCGACGATCTCGCCCGGCGTGGGCGTCTGCCGCAGCGCGACCAGCCCGACGACGGTCGCGGTGGCGGGCAGCAGCGCGTTGAGCAGGGCGAAGGCCGCCGTCCCCAGCCGCCGGATCGCCACCTGGTCCAGCGCGTACGGGATCACCGAGGACAGCACGCCGACACCGACGACGGCGAGCCACACCGGCGCCTCGGACCGCAGCAGCGGGCCCGCCCACGGCGCCGCCAGCGGCGCCAGCACGACCGCGGCCACGGTCGTGCCGACCGCGAGCGAGGCCTGCCCGTCGCGCACGGCCGCGATCCGCCCGGCGAGCACCATGTACCAGGCCCAGGTGGCGCCCGCCGCGACCGCGCAGACCAGCCCCAGCACGAGCGGACCGACGTCGTCGTGCAGGTCCCAGCGCAGCCCGACGAGGCTGATCGCGGCGACGCCTGCCGCGGCGAGGCCCGCCGCGACGCGGCCGCGCACCGACCGGCTCCCCCAGGCCGCGACCAGCGCCGGCCCGGCGAACTCGATCGCGACGACGGCGCCCAGCGCCAGGTAGTGGATCGCGACGTAGAACAGCATGTTCATCACGACGAGCACGACGCCGAACAGCGACGTCTGGCGCAGCGTCCGGCGGGTCCACGGCGCGCGCCACGGCCGCATCAGCACGAGCAGCAGGAGCGCGCTCACCACCGCGCGCAGCCACGCCACGGTGTGCGGCGGCATGAGCGCGAACAGCCCGACCGCGATCGCGGCGCCCGAGTACTGCGAGATCCCGGAGGTGATGAACAGCGCCGGCGCCGGGACCCGCGCAAGGCCGCGGGCCGCCGTCGGGTCGGCCACAGGCGCCGTCACCGGCGGTCCAGCGTGACGAGCAGCCCTCGGTGGTCGGAGACCGGCAGGTCGAGCGCCTCGACGGCGACGACGGGCGCACCCTGCACGAGCACGTGGTCGAGCTGGCGGCGCGGTGCGGCGGCGGGGAAGGTCGGCGCCTGCGGCAGCTGCCAGCCCCGGGCCAGCGGCCCGAGCAGCCACGGGTCGAGGTCGAGGTCACCCGCGACGACCGCGGGGGTCGACAGCGTCGCGACCGACCGCAGCAGCGCGCGCACCTGCACGGCCGCGACAGGCGCGAGCAGCGACAGGTGCGCGCTCGCGACGCTCAGCAGGCCCGACGGGGTCGCGAGCACCGCCGCGAGCACGCCGCGCCGCTCGTCGTCACGCAGCGCGGGCCGCCCCTCGCGCAGCACCGGGTAGCGCACCGGGAGCCTCGGCAGCGGCCGCACGAACCACGACACCACGGGCCAGCGCGACGCGAGCGCCAGCCCGTAGCCCGCGCCGTCGTGCGCGCCCCACCGGTCCGGCGAGACCTTGGCACGGCGCACGTCACCGGCCAGGGTGGCGGCGAACCGGACGTGCTCCAGGCCGAGCGCGTCGGCGACCACACGGGCCTGGTCGACCCCGCCGCTGCGGGGCTGGCCGCGGTCGACCTCCTGCAGCGCGACGACGTCGGCGCCCAGCCCGGCGACCGCGGCACCCAGCTCCTCGGCGTTGGTCGGCCGACCCGACCGCGACAGCCCGTGCTGGAGGTTGAGGGTGAGGACCCTCGTCATCCTTCGGGGGCGAAGCGCAGCGCGACCGAGTTGATGCAGTACCGGTCGCCGGTCGGGGTCTGCGGCGCGTCGTCGAACAGGTGGCCCAGGTGGGAGCCGCAGCGCGCGCAGCGCACCTCGGTGCGGATCATGCCGTGCGAGCGGTCCTCGACGAGCTCGACGGCGTCGCCCTCCTGCGGCTGGTAGAAGCTCGGCCAGCCGCAGTGGCTCTCGAACTTCGTCTCGCTGCGGAACAGCTCGGCCCCGCACGCGCGGCAGGAGAAGATCCCGGTGCGGGTCTCGCCGAGGAGCTCACCGGTGTACGGCCGCTCGGTCGCGGCCTCGCGCAGCACCGCGTACTCCATCGGGTCGAGCTCGGCGCGCCACTCCTGCTCGGTCTTGATGACCTTGTCCATGCCCCCCAGTATCGCCCCGTCGGGCCGGGGAACCGGCGTCAGGCCCAGCCGAGCTCGTGGAGCCGCTCGTCGTCGATCCCGAAGTGGTGCGCGACCTCGTGGATGACCGTGACGGCGACCTCCTCGACCACCTCGTCGCGGGAGTCGCACATCCGCAGCGTCGGGTTCCGGAAGATCGTGATCCGGTCGGGCAGCGACCCCGCCGCCCACCACTCGCCGCGCTCGGTGAGCGGGGTGCCCTCGTAGAGGCCGAGCAGGTCCGGGTCGTCGGCGTCGGGCGAGGGCTCGTCCTCGACGAGCACCACCACGTTGTCGATGTGCACCGCGAGCTCGGGCGGGATGAGGTCGAGCGCGTCCGCGACCGCCTCCTCGAACGCCTCCCGCGACATCTCGATCACGGCTCCAGTCTCCACCCGCCGGCCCGGCCGGGCGCGCGTGTGCGGGCCCGCCCGGCGACGTGGCCCGTGCCACACCGCGCCGGTTTGCTCCGGGACCCGCCACTCCCTTATGCTCGTCCAGGTTCTGGGGCGTCTGGCACGTCACGGGCGCTCGGGAAGCCCCCATCGTCTAGCGGCCTAGGACCCCGCCCTTTCACGGCGGTAGCACGGGTTCGAATCCCGTTGGGGGTGCGAACTCGTGCAGAATGTGAAGTGCTTGGCCCCGTAGCTCAGTTGGTTAGAGCGCCGCCCTGTCACGGCGGAGGCCGCCGGTTCAAGTCCGGTCGGGGTCGCGGAACGGTTCGCCGGAAGGCCACCCAGTTCGACGGCGAACCGCCGCCACGGCTCTGTAGCTCAGTTGGTAGAGCGTTCGACTGAAAATCGAAAGGTCACCGGATCGACGCCGGTCGGAGCCACCGTCACGGCCCTCGGGACATCGTCCCGGGGGCCGTCGTCGTACCCGGGGCCCGGTCCGATCGTGCCCGCCGGTGCGGGCGTCGGTACCGTGACCCCATGAGCGAGACGGCGGCCCCCGCGCCCCGAGCCGGGCGCCCCGTCCCGCCCTGGCTGCGGCCGACCCTGGTGCTGAGCGTGTGGTGCTGGTGCGCCGTCGCGCTCGCGTTCGCGCTCGCCCGGGTGCTGGTGGCGGCGGGGGCCGGTCTGCACCCGCTGGCGTTCGCGGGGTACTCGGTGCTCATCTTCCTCGTGCTGCCCGCCGTCGTCGCGGTCGTGGTGACCGCTGCGGCCGCAGGCGCGCAGCGCGCCGAGCCGCCGCCGTGGGTGCACGCGCTCGTGGCCGCGCTCGCGCTGGGCGGCTGGACCCTCGTGCTCACCGGCGACCTCGGCTGGGCGCTCGTCTACGGCGTCGGGGCCGCGCTCGCGGCGGGCGTCGCGGTGCTCGCACGCAACCGTGACACGCGGTGGGGTCGCATCGGCGTCCTGGCGCTCGGCGTGCTCGCCGTCGGCGGGGCCTGGGCCGGGCTCGAGGGCCGTGGCTGACGCCGGCGTCCGGCCGCGCCCGGCCGTCGCCGACGGCTTCGACTGGCGTCGCACGCTCCGCACCTGCGCGCGCTGCTGGTTCGGTGCCCTGCTGCTGGTCGCCGCGTTCTCGGGTCTGCTCGGCGTCGGCGGCGGGAGCGCCGTGGGCCAGCTCCTCGGGCTGGCGGCGGTCGCGGCGGTCCTCTCGACGCTGCTCGTGCTGGTCGCGGGCTCGCTCGCCGACCGCGAGATGCCGCTCGGTGTGCACCTGCTGCTCGCAGCGGTGGGCACCAGCCTCGCGCTGGGCGTGCTCACGTGGAACATGGCGATCGGCGCGGTGGGGGCGGTCCCCGGCCTCGTGGCCGCGGGCCTCGGCGCGGCGGTCACCGCCGGCCGACCCACCTGGCGGCGGTACGCGGCCTGGCTCGCCGGCGCCGTCGCGCTCGGCGTCCTGCTCACCCTGGGCTGACGCCGCGGGAACACGCGGCCCGGCTCGCCCGTTGACCACCTGCCGCACCGACCGGAGGGAGCCCTCGTGCCACGTACCGCCCAGCCCACCGCCCCCGACACCACGATCGACCGCAGCAGCACCGCCGAGCTCGACCGCCAGCTGGAGACCCTGCTCCGGCTCGGCTACCCCGCGCTCATGGGGATGTCCGAGGCCGAGCTGACCGACGCCGTCGGCAGGCTCGCCGCGCGGCTGCCCTGCGGGCCGAGCACGGTCGCCGAGGAGGACCACGTGCCGTTCGTGGTCGTGCCCCGGACCGCGCCGCTGCGCGAGACGGCGCTGCTCATGACGAAGGACGACCGTCCGGCGGCGCTGATGATCCCCGACGACGAGCTCGCCTCCTACGCCCCGATCGCGGGCGTGGAGATCCCGGAGGCGCCGGTGTACCTGCTCACCGACATCGACACCGGGACCGAGCTCACGAACGTCACGCCCGAGTCGGCGCTCACGACGATCACCGGCCGCGGCCGCACCCCGCTGACGATCGCCGAGGGCATCGCGCTCGTCACCCAGCGCCCCGACATGCTGCGCAAGAACAAGTGCTTCTCGCTGCTCGCGTCGCGGCGCACGGGTCAGAAGGTCCCCGCGATCTGGATCTCCGACCGGGCCCCCAAGCTCGGCTGGTGCTGGGACCGCAACCCGCACACCTGGCTGGGGTCCGCCTCGGCCGGCGCGCGGTCGGTGTGACCCCCGCGCCGGTGGCAGCATGAGCCCATGCTGCTGCACGACCTCGCCCAGGTGATCGGTGCGACCTCGACGTCGCTTCCCGACGTCGAGGTCGCCGCCATCACCCACAACGCCGGTTGGGCGCGACCCGGCTCGGCGTTCGTGGCGATCCGCGGCGCCCGCGCCGACGGTCACCGCTTCCTCGCGGAGGCGGTCGACCGCGGCGCGGTCGCCGTCATCGGGGAGGGCCTGCCCGACGGCGTCGCCTGCCCGGTCCCCTACCTCGCCGTCCGCGGCGCCCGCGCGGCGCTCGCCGACGGCGCCGCCGCGCTCGCCGGCCACCCCAGCCGCGCGCTGCGCGTCGTCGGGGTCACCGGGACCGACGGCAAGACCACCACCAGCTGGCTCACCCGGCACCTGCTGCGCGCCGCGGGGCTGGGCACCGGGCTGCTCTCGACCGTCGGCTACGAGCTGCCGGACGGCGCGCTGCGCCACTTCCCCGCCCACTTCACCACTCCGGAGGCGCCGGAGGTGCAGCGCGTGCTCGGCGAGGTGGTCGCCACCGGCGGTCACGCCGTCGTGCTCGAGGCGAGCAGCCACGCGCTCGCGATGGACCGGGTGCGCGCGGTCGACTGGGACGTCGCCGTCTGGACGCACCTCACGCAGGAGCACCTCGACTTCCACGGCACCGTCGAGAACTACTTCGCCGACAAGGCGCGCCTCGTGCAGCGCTCGCCGTTCGCGGTCCTCAACGCCGACGACCCGTGGACCGCCCGGCTGCGCGGGATCGCCCCCGAGGAGACCGAGTACTCCGCCGAGGGCCGCGACGCCGCCTGGGTCGCGCACGACGTCGAGGAGCGCGCCGACGGCCTGGCGTTCGCCGTCGACAGCCCGCTCGGCCGGCTCGACGCCTGGCTGCCGATGATCGGCCGGTTCAACGTCGCCAACGCGCTCGCCGCGATGGCGGCCGCGCAGCGGCTGGGGGCGACGGCGGAGCACCTGCTCACCGGTCTGCGCACCTTCGCCGGTGTGCCCGGCCGCATGGAGCTGGTGCCGGGCCGCCCGGACGACCCGCGCGTCATCGTCGACTTCGCCCACACCCCGCCCAGCCTGGAGAAGGCGCTCGCGACCGTGCGCGCCACCACCGAGGGCGAGCTGTGGGTGGTCATCGGGTCCGCGGGCGGCCCGCGCGACCCGTCGAAGCGTGCACCGCTCGGCGAGGTCGCCTCCCGGCTCGCCGACCACGCGGTGTTCACCGAGGAGGACCACCGCGACACCCCGCTCGCCGAGATCCTCGCCGAGATGGAGCGCGGCGCCGCCGGGCCGGGCACGACCACGAGCATCGGCGACCGGCGCGAGGCGATCCGGCACGCCGTCGGGCACGCCCGTGCCGGCGACACCGTGGTGCTCGCCGGCAAGGGGCCCGAGGACACGCTCGAGCGTGACACCGAGACGATCCCGTGGGACGAGGTCGCCGAGGCCCGCGAAGCGCTGCGGCTGCGCCACTAGCGCTGCTGCACGGGCTCCGGCGACTCGATGTCCTCCCGGGTGAGGGCGTCGGCGTCGAACGCGCGCGGCTCGACCATGACGATCCAGTTGCCCGAGTTGTCCCGGATCAGCGCCTCGACGCCGTAGGGCCGCTCCGCGGGCGGCTGCAGCACGGTGACGCCCTTCGCCTCGAGCTCGGCGCAGGTGGCGCGGCAGTCGTCGACGTTCAGCCCCACGCCGGGCATGCCGCCGGCGTCGAGGGCGCGCCGGATCTGCTGCTGCAGCTCCTCCGACAGCGGCGGACCGGGGGTCGTGAGGTGCAGGTGGAGCTCGGGCTGGCGGGGATGGACGACGGTCAGCCAGCGGAAGTCCTCCGCGAGCTGGATGTCGTCGCCGACCTCGAAGCCGAGGACGTCGGTGTAGAAGGCGAGCGAGGCGTCCTGATCCTTCACCCACACGCTGACGAGGGAGACGTTGGTGATCATGCGACCACGCTAGGGACGCCGCGCGGCCGTGCGCTTCTCCTGGTTTGCGGTGCTCGTCGTGGCCCCGGACCGAGCGGTCTCGGCCAGCCCCCACATGAACACGTAGCACCCCGGGATGCGGGGGGCGCCCGTGGCCGCGTAGCGAGCCTGGAAGGCGCTCGGCGACTCCCCCACGACCTCGCGGAAGCGCGTGCTGAACGAGCCCAGGCTGCTGAAGCCGACGGCGTGGCACACCTCGGTGACGGTGAGGTTCGTGGCGCGCAGCAGGTCCTGGGCGCGCTCGATGCGCCGCTGGGACAGGTACGCGGCCGGGCTGAGCCCGTAGGTCGCCGTGAACAGGCGCTGGAAGTGGAACCGGCTGAGCCGGGCGACCGCGGCCAGCTGGGCGAGGTCGAGCGGCTCGGCGAAGTGGCGGTCCGCGTGGTCGCGCGCCGCCCGCAGGTGCACGAGCACGTCGTCGTGCGCTCGCGTGGTCACACCGTGAGTCTAGGGACGCCCGCTCACAGGACGGCGCGCACCACCGGTACCCGGCGCAGCGGCAGCACGACGGCGCAGGTCACCCCGATCGCGAGCACGATCCGGGCCAGCAGCGTACCGAGGTCGGGCGCGGGGTCGTCGCCGTGGAGGAACCCGGTGATCTGCAGCGCCGTCAGCACGGTCATGTGGAACCCGAAGATGCCCATCGTGGCGCCACCCACCTCGTCGGCCACGGTCATCGCGGGCGGCCGGAGGAGCCCGCGCAGCACGCCATCAGGCGCCAGCAGCCCGTGCGCCAGCACGAAGACGGCGATCGAGTACAGCGCCATCCCCGCGCCGTAGTAGTTCACCGGCGCCGCCTCCGTCAGCCACGACGGCGACTCGCCCGACCCCCACTGCCACGGCAGCAGGGCAGCGAGCGAGACCGTCACGACGCCGAGCAGCGCCAGCGCGACGCCGCGCAGCCTGACCTCGCGCAGCACCCACCCGAGCAGGTAGTACCCCAGGTACGGCAGCCACCACAGCACCGCGTTCTCGACCGCGCCCGTCGGCGCGCGCAGCCCGGCGGCCGTGACGGTCGCACCGAGGGCGAGCACGCCCAGCACCGCGACGCCGGGCCGACCCCACCGGCGCACGAGCAGCATCAGCAGCGGCGTGATCGCCGACAGCCCGAGCACGATCCAGAAGAAGTACAGCTGCGTGAACAGCTCCCCGTTGACCACGCGGCTGAGGAGGTCGACGGGCTCCAGCTCGTCGCCGCGCACCCACCGCACCCCCACGTACCAGAGGTGCCAGAACACCACCGCCGGCACGAGCCGCAGCGCCCGGCGCCGCAGGAAGTCGGCGGCCCCGCGGTACCGGTCGGGGTCGAGGTTGAGCGCGCCGCTCACCAGCACGAAGACCGGGACGGCGAAGTGGATCGCCATGTCGAGGACGACCGCGAACCGGCCGACCGGGCGCTCCCAGGCACCGTCGGCCGCAGCGGTCGAGGCGGTCGCGTGGATCGTCACCACGGCGAGGATCGCGACGGCGCGCAGCCAGGTCAGCCACGCCGTCGGGCTCGCCTGCTCGTCGGTGGTCATCGTACCCACGCTAACCAGCCGTCGGGGCGTCGCCGCACCGGCTGGGCACCCTCCGCCACCATCCGCGAGGCCGCCCCGCCGAGCGAGCTCGTACCTGCGTACCCGGCTCGTACGGTGCACGGTACGAGCTCGGCACGGGGCTACGAGATCGGCACGCGGCTACGAGCTCGGCGGGGCGACCAGCGCGGTGACGGGCGCGGTGACGGGTGCGCGCCGCGCCGTCGCGCGACCTGCACGGATGCCCCGGCGCGACTGCGTGCCGGAGCGCGCGTCACGGTAGTGTCGTGACGTGGCGCACCGGTCCAGGGTGCCGCGTGGAGAGGGGTGGACACGGTGACCGAGACGACCCCACGCCCAGGGGGCGAGCCCTCGCTGGGCCAGCTGGTCGGACGGATGACCGAGACGATGTCGACGTTGGTCCGCGACGAGATCCAGCTCGCGCAGGCCCAGCTCGCCGAGAAGGGCAAGGCCGTGGGCGCGGGTGCCGCGCTGCTCGCGGTCGCCGGCGTGTTCGGGCTGTTCGGGCTGGGCTGGCTGCTGCACGCGCTGTACCTCGCGCTCGACCTCGCGCTGCCCGGCTGGGCGGCCGCGCTGATCGTCGCCGGCGTCGTGCTCGTGGTCGCGGCCGTCGCCGCGCTGGTCGGCAAGACCATGCTGAGCAAGGGCCCGACGCCGCAGCCCAAGGAGAGCATCCAGCGCGACATCGACGCGTTCAAGGCAGGGGTGTCCCAGTGAGCACGGATCAGCAGCAGCCCAAGCGCTCGGCCGCCGAGATCGAGGCCGACCTCCGTCGCACCCGCGAGGAGCTGACGCGCACCGTCGACGAGATCTCCGACCGGCTCGACCCCCGCCGGCAGGCGCAGGCGGCAGCGGACAAGGGCCGCGCGTTCGTCGAGGACGTGCGCGCCGGCGAGCCTCGAGCCGTGCAGATCGCCGGCGGCGCGCTCGCAGCGATCGCCGGGCTCGTCGGCATCGCGATCCTGCGTCGCAGCCGCTGAACCACCCGCCGGACCCCGCCCGTCTCGCCATCCGGGCAGGCCGAGTCCTCGGCCCGGACGCCTCGACGTGAGACACAGCGCGGCGACGGGGTAGGCTGGCACCACGACACACTGATCATTCCGGCCGTACTACGTCTGCGACGGTGTACGGCTCGGCCCAAGCGGAGGGGGTCACGCCATGGGGCGCGGCCGTCAGAAGGCCAAGCAGACCAAGGTCGCTCGGCAGCTCAAGTACTACAGCCCGCAGACCGATCTCAGCGCTCTCGAGCGCGAGCTCGCTGCGAGCGGCGGCTCGGACGACCGCTGGGAGATTCCTCCTGCCCAGGACGAGGACGACGACGACTGGCGCGAGGCCAGCGGTCGGTAGCTCCTGCGGCAGCGACGTGGTCGCGGCACCGAGGACGTCGACGACGTCGGCCCCCTCGACCGGGTACCTCACCCACGGCGGCGCTGATCACCCACGTCGGGTCGCTCAGCCACGCCGGTAGGCGCCGGTCAGGCGGACCGCGCCGCCGTCGACGCCCTTGGTGCCGCTGACGACGTCGCCGTCGGCGGTCGTCGTGGTCGCGGCACCGCGCACCTCGCCGAGCACCCAGGGCGACAGGCCCATCTCGGCGGCCCGTCGCAGGGTCGCGTCCGCGCCGTCTGCGCCGACGACCGCGACCATGCCCACGCCCAGGTTGAGCGTGTGCTCGAGGTCCGACCACGGCACCGAGCCCAGCTCGCGCACGAGGTCGAAGACCGGCGGCACGACCCACGAGCCACGGTCCACGTCGGCGACCGTCCCGGCCGGCAGCACGCGCGCCAGGTTGGCGGCGAGCCCGCCACCGGTCACGTGGGTGTAGGCGTGCACGTCGCACGCCGGGTCGGCGGCGAGCGCGAGGCAGTCCGCGGCGTAGACACGGGTGGGCTCGAGCAGCTCCTCCCCCAGCGTCCGGCCCAGCTCGGGCACGTGCCGGTCGAGGGCCCAGCCGGCGTGCTCGACCACCCGCCGCACGAGCGAGTAGCCGTTGGAGTGCAGGCCGGAGCTCGCGAGCGCGACGAGCACGTCGCCCTCCCGCACACGGTCGGGGCCGAGCACGTCGTCGGCCTCCACGACACCGGTGCACGCGCCCGCCACGTCGTACTCGTGCTCGCCGAGCAGCCCGGGGTGCTCGGCGGTCTCGCCGCCGACCAGCGGCACGCCGGCGAGCGCGCAGGCCTCCGCGATGCCGCGCACGATCGCGGCGATCCGCTCGGGCACGACCTTGCCGCACGCGATGTAGTCGGTCATGAGCAGCGGCCGCGCACCGACCACGACGATGTCGTCGACGACCATCCCCACGAGGTCGTGGCCGATCGTGTCGTGGACGTCGAGCGCCTGCGCGATCGCGACCTTGGTGCCGACGCCGTCGGTCGAGGTGGCGAGCAGCGGCCGGCGCATGTCCCGCAGCGCCGAGGCGTCGACCATGCCGGCGAACCCGCCGAAGCCACCGAGCACCGTGCTGCCGTGGGTGGCGCGCACGGCGTCCTTCATCAGCTCGACGGCGAGGTCGCCCGCCTTGGTGTCCACGCCGGCGTCGGCATAGGTGATCGGCTCGCTCATGCGTGCTCCTCGGTGTCGGCGACCCGCTGGGCGGCGCAGGTCGTCACGGGTGGCGCAGCGCGCCGGAGCCACCGGCCCCGACGGTGATGCTCGACAGGCCGTCCTCCGGCGCCCCCAGCGGCAGCTCGTCCTGCTCGCGCAGGCCCGCGGCGACCGCGTGGTCGGCGATCGGCACCGGGTAGGAGCCGGTGAAGCACGCGGCGCACAGCTGCGAGGCGGGCTGCTCGGTGGCCTCGATCATGCCCTCGAGCGAGATGTAGCCGAGCGAGTCCGCGCCCAGGGACGCACCGACCTCGGCGACCGTGAGCCCGTTCGCGATCAGCTCGGCGCGGGTGGCGAAGTCGATGCCGTAGAAGCACGGCCACGTGACCGGCGGCGAGGAGATCCGCACGTGCACCTCGGCGGCGCCCGCCTCGCGCAGCATCCGCACCAGCGCCCGCTGGGTGTTGCCGCGCACGATCGAGTCGTCGACGACGACCAGCCGCTTGCCGCGGATGACCTCGCGCAGCGGGTTCAGCTTGAGCCGGATGCCGAGCTGGCGGATCGTCTGCGAGGGCTGGATGAACGTGCGGCCGACGTAGGCGTTCTTCGTCAGCCCCTGCGCGAACGGGATGCCCGACTCGGTGGCGTAGCCGATCGCCGCCGGGGTGCCGGACTCCGGCGTGGGGATGACGAGGTCGGCCTCGACCGGGTGCTCGCGCGCGAGCGCACGACCCATCGCCACCCGGGCGGCGTGGACGCTGCGGCCCGCGATCGTGGTGTCGGGCCGGGCGAGGTAGACGTACTCGAACACGCACCCCTTGGGCTGCGGCTCGGCGAAGCGCCGGCTGCGCAGGCCGTCGGCGTCGATCGCGATCAGCTCGCCCGGCTCGACCTCGCGCACGAACGAGGCGCCGATGATGTCGAGGGCCGCGGTCTCCGACGCGACGACCCAGCCGCGCTCCAGGCGGCCGAGCACGAGCGGCCGGATGCCGTGCGGGTCGCGGGCGGCGTAGAGGGTGTCCTCGGAGATGAACGCGAGCGAGAAGGCGCCCTGCACGCGGGGCAGCACCTCGAGCGCGGTGGCCTCGAGCGTGTGGTCGGGGTCGCCCGAGAGCAGCGCGGTCAGCACGAAGGTGTCGGTCGCGCAGCGGTCCACGAGGTCGTCGCGCGTGCGGGGGCCGTAGCGCTCCTCGACCAGCCGCACGAGCTCGGCGGTGTTGGTGAGGTTGCCGTTGTGGCCGAGCGCGATCGTGCCCTCGGCCGTGGGGCCCAGGGTGGGCTGCGCGTTCTCCCAGGTGCTGGCGCCGGTCGTGGAGTAGCGCACGTGCCCGAGCGCGATGTGCCCGGTGAGCGAGGACAGCGCCATGTCGTCGAAGACCTGGGAGACGAGCCCCATGTCCTTGTAGACGAGGATCTGCTTGCCGTTGGACGTCGCGATGCCCGCCGACTCCTGGCCGCGGTGCTGCAGCGCGTAGAGCCCGAAGTAGGTGAGCTTGGCGACCTCCTCACCGGGTGCCCAGACACCGAAGACGCCGCACTCGTCCTGCGGGCCCTTGTCGTGAGGATCGAACTCGTGCGTCAGTCGTCCGTCGCCGCGCGCCACGTCCCCATCGTCCCACACCCGCCCGCGCACAGGTGCACCGGTGCCGGTGTCACGATCGCGGCGGGTGGTGCCTCAGGGGTGGGTGAACGCGACCCGCCGGGTCTCGGGGTCGGCCTCGGCCAGCGTGACGGACGTGACCTCGCCCAGCGGCAGGGCCTCGCCGGTGACCGTGGCCCGCACCGCGGGCTCGGGAACGACGACCGTGCCCTTCGGCGGCCGGTCCTCGTCGCGCTCGTCGACCTCGACGACGACGCCGGGGAACGCCTCCCCGACGCGGGGCGCCAGCAGCACGGCCTCCACGAGGTTCACGCACTCGCGCTCGTAGGCGCCGCTGCGCTGACCGGCCGTGCTCATCGTCTTCGGCAGCGCCGGCAGCGCCTCGCGCACCCAGTCCGGCACGTCGGTCCCGGCGCTCGCCGCCAGGCAGATCTCGAGCCCGTACCGGTCGACCAGTCGCCGCAGCGGGGCGGTCACGTGGGCGTACTCGGCGCCGATGGCGCCGTGGGGGGACGACGGCGGCAGCTCGCCGTCGAAGGTGAGGTAGCCCGCGCCACGGAACAGCGTCGTGGCCTCCTCCAGGAACGCGGCGTGCGCGGGTCGGGAGGCGTCCAGGCGACGCAGCATCCGCCCGTACGGCTCGTCGGAGGGCCACTCGATCCCGAGCCCGGACGCGGCGCGGCGCAGCCGCTTCACGTCGCGCGGGTCCGCCTCGGGCAGGGTACGGAGCACACCCGCCCGCTTGTCGCGCATCAGCCGCGCCGCCGCGATGCCGGTCAGCAGCGAGACCTGGGCGTTCCACTCCTCGACGTCGAGCGCCGCGCGGTAGCGCAGCTGGTAGCGGCCGTCCTCCTCGGCGACCTCCTGCTCGGGGATCGGCAGCGACGCGCCGCCGCGGTCGGCCTCACGCTCCTGGCGCAGGGTGCCGACGTCGCGGAGCAGCTCCAGCATCGGCGGCACCGCGCCGCCGGCCTCGCCGTCGAGGTGCCGCTGCACCTGCTCGTAGCTCAGCTTGGCGCGGCTGCGGACCTGGGCGCGGACGACCTCGACGTCGGTGATCTCGCCGTCGGCGTCCAGCCGGATCCGCCACAGGCAGGCGGCCCGCACCTGGTCGGGCAGCAGGCTCGCGGCGTCCTCGGCGAGCACGTCCGGGTGCAGCCCGATCCGGCCGTCCGGCCCGTAGAACGTCATGCCGCGCTCGTGGACGGCGCGGTCGAGGTCGCCGCCCGGGGCGACGAAGGACGCCGGGTCGGCGATCGCGTACTGCACGAGGTAGCCGGAGCCGGCGCGCTGCAGGTGCAGCGCCTGGTCCAGGTCCATGGCGTCGGGCGGGTCGATCGTCACCAGTTCGACGTCGGTCGCGTCGACCGGGTGCGCGGGCGGCGCGGCCGCCGCCTCGTGAGCCTCCGCGAGCGCAGCGGGCGGGAACTCGCCCGGGACGTCCAGCTCCTCGCGCAGCCGCTCGAGCGCGGGCGCGACGTCGGCGACGGCGTCGCCGGCGAGCGTGAGGCTGCGGACCGGCATCAGGGACGCATCCCGCGGCGGGAGCGGCGGTCGGCCACGAGCGCGACGACGCAGCCGAGCAGGATGCCGACCGGCGCGAGGATCGCGGCCATCACCAGCGCCAGGCCCCACGGGTCGAAGTGCCAGGGCACGTCGAGGTTCTCGAACCGGGCGAGCGGCGTGAGCAGGAAGGCGACGACGATCCCCAGCACCCCGCCGACGAGCGCGAACCGCCCGTAGCGCGGTGCACGGCGCACCCGCGTGCGGTCGACCCTGATCTCGGGTGCGTCCAGCGCGTCGACGGGCTCGCCGGACGTGCCGGACCCGTCGGACCCGTCGGACCCGTCGGGCTCGCCGGCCTCGGCGCGCGGGCCGTCGAAGTCCTCGCTGCGCTCGAGCGTGCTCGCGCCGTCGTCGGCGGTGCCGGGTGCGGCGGGCTCGGCCTCGGCGTCGGCACCGCTCGCGGCCGCCTGCTCGGGCGCCGTCACGGCGTCGGGCTGGTCGGCAGCGCCGGCGGAGGTCGGTGCACCGCCGTCGTCGTGCGGCTCGCCCGGGTCGTCTCCTCGCTCCAGCGTGCTCACCCCCGCGACGTTAGCCCACGAGCGGCAGCAGGTCGGACAGGTCGGCGCGCAGCCCCGAGGCCGACACCTCGCCCGCCGCGACCGCCGCGTCCCAGGTGAGCGCACCGGTGCCGAGCCGCAGCCACGTCTCCATCGAGGTCTCGACGACGCCGGGCGGGGTGCCGCGCGTGTGCCGCGGCCCCTCGATCACCTGCACCACGCCCGCGGGCGGCACGCGCACCTCGACCGAGTGCCCGGGCGCGCGCTCGGCCAGCTCCTCCAGCAGGTACCGGACCGCGCGCACGGCGGTCGGCCGGTCGGCCTCGCCCGCGCGCCAGGCGGCCAGGGCGGCCTCGCCCTGGGCGCGTGAGATCCGCCGTCGTGCCATGCCGGGAAATCTACCGACGCCCGCGGCGGTCGCCGTCACGCGAGGGTCCCCGGATCGGTTGCGACGCCTGTGCGAAGGCGGGAAGGTGGGTCGGTGACCGACCTGCGACCTGCGCGGCCCTCCGGCGAGCTGCTGAACCCGAGCGGGGAGACGGCGTGGTTCAAGACCGCCGTGTTCTACGAGGTCCTCGTCCGGGCCTTCTACGACTCCGACGGCAACGGCACCGGTGACTTCAAGGGCCTGACCTCCAAGCTCGACTACCTGGCGTGGCTCGGCGTCGACTGCCTGTGGGTGCCGCCGTTCTTCGCCTCGCCGCTGCGTGACGGCGGCTACGACGTCTCCGACTACACCGCGATCCTCCCCGACATCGGCACGGTCGAGGACTTCCGCGAGTTCGTCGCCGCGGCGCACGAGCGCGGCATCCGCGTGATCATCGACTTCGTCATGAACCACACGTCGGACCAGCACCCCTGGTTCCAGGCGTCCCGCTCCGACCCCGACGGGCCCTACGGCGACTTCTACGTGTGGTCCGACACCGACGAGCTGTACTCCGAGGCGCGGATCATCTTCGTCGACACCGAGCCGTCGAACTGGACGTGGGACCCGGTGCGGCAGCAGTACTACTGGCACCGCTTCTTCTCCCACCAGCCCGACCTCAACTTCGACAACCCCGCCGTGCTCGAGGCGATGCTCGAGGCGATGGACTTCTGGCTCGCGATGGGCCTGGACGGGTTCCGGCTCGACGCCGTGCCCTACCTGGTCGAGCGCGAGGGCACCAACGGCGAGAACCTCCCCGAGACGCACGAGATCCTCAAGAAGGTGCGGCGCTTCGTCGACGAGAAGTACCCGGGCACGGTGCTGCTGTGCGAGGCCAACCAGTGGCCGGCCGACGTCGTCGAGTACTTCGGCGACCCCGAGGTCGGCGGCGACGAGTGCCACATGGCGTTCCACTTCCCCGTCATGCCGCGCCTGTTCATGTCGGTGCGGCGCGAGTCGCGCTACCCGATCTCGGAGATCATGGCGCAGACGCCGGAGATCCCCAGCGGCTGCCAGTGGGGCATCTTCCTGCGCAACCACGACGAGCTGACGCTCGAGATGGTCACCGACGAGGACCGTGACTACATGTGGGCGGAGTACGCCAAGGACCCCCGCATGAAGGCCAACATCGGCATCCGCCGCCGGCTCGCGCCGCTGCTCGACAACGACATCAACCGGATGGAGCTGTTCCACGCGCTGCTGCTGTCGCTGCCCGGGTCGCCGGTGCTCTACTACGGCGACGAGATCGGGATGGGCGACAACATCTGGCTCGGCGACCGCGACGGCGTCCGCACGCCGATGCAGTGGACCAGCGACCGCAACGGCGGCTTCTCGCGCGTGACACCGGGCCGGCTGCACCTGCCGGTCATCCAGGACCCGGTGTACGGCTACCAGAGCGTCAACGTCGAGGCGCAGACGGAGAACCCGTCGTCGCTGCTGCACTGGACGCGGCGGATGATCCACATCCGCAAGAGCCACCCCGCCTTCGGGCTCGGCACCTTCACCGACCTCGGCGGGTCCAACCCCTCCGTGCTGTCCTACGTGCGCGAGCTGCGCCACGACGGCGAGGACGGTCACCCGACGGACGACGTCATCCTGTGCGTCAACAACCTCTCGCGGTTCCCGCAGCCGGTCGAGCTCGACCTGCGCCAGTGGGAGGGGCGGGTCCCCGTCGAGCTCGTGGGCGGCGTGCCGTTCCCGAAGATCGGCGAGCTGCCCTACCTGCTCACGCTCGGCTCGTACGGGTTCTACTGGTTCCGTCTGACCATCGACCCCGCGGAGGCACACGCATGACGACGCCCGGCTCGACGAGCCCGCTGCCCGTCGACACCCTGCCCGCCCACCTCGCCGCGGCCCGCTGGTTCGGCGGCAAGGGGCGCGAGTTCACCGTCACCGGCGTCACGCGCCTCGGTGAGATCCCGGGCGGCCCGCCCGAGCCGCGCGTCGTCGTCGACCTCGTCGAGGTCCGCTACGACGACGGCGCGGAGCCGGCGCACGAGCTCTACCAGCTGCCGCTCGCGCTGTACGAGCACCCGCAGGAACGGCTCAGCCACGCGTTCATCAGCTGGCACGACGAGGGCCCCGGCACCGACGGCACCGACGGCACCGAGCACTGGGTGCACGCCTACGACGCGGTCCACGACCGGGAGGCGATGGCCGTGTGGCTGGCGGCGTTCGCGGCGGCCGAGCCCGACGACGGCGACAGCGCCGGCGAGGACCGCGGCGGTGCGGCCGGCGACCCGCTGCTCTTCCACCGGCTCGCCGGGCACGAGCTCGCCGTCGACGCGACCTCGACGCCCTTCTCGGGCGAGCAGTCCAACTCGTCGGTGATGTTCGGCGACGACGCGCTCATGAAGGTGTTCCGCAAGGTGACGCCCGGCGTCAACCCGGACGTCGAGATCCACGACGCGCTCACCCGGGCCGGGTCGGAGCACGTCGCGGCGCTGTACGGGTGGCTCGAGGTGCCTTCGGACGAGGGCCCGCTGCAGCTGGCGATGCTGCAGCAGTTCCTCAAGACCGCCTCCGACGGGTTCGAGCTCGCGCTCGCGTCGGTGCGGGGGCTGCTGGCCGACGCCGAGGCGTCCGCCGACGGCGAGCTGCCCGCCGACGAGGCGGGCGGCGACTTCGCCGACGAGGCGTACCGTCTCGGCGCCTCGCTCGCCGACGTGCACGAGGCGCTGCGACACCACTTCCCGACCGGGCGGCGCGACACCGACGCGCTCGGCGCGCTCGCGCGCACGATGACGGACCGGCTGCGGGACGCGACCGCCGTCGTGCCGGAGCTCGCGGAGCACACCGACCGGCTGACCGCCACCTACGCGGCGCTCGCCCGGCTGCCGGGAGCGCTCGTGCAGCGCGTCCACGGCGACCTGCACCTCGGTCAGACGCTGCGCACGGTCGTCAACTGGAAGATCGTCGACTTCGAGGGCGAGCCGGCCAAGCCGCTCGCCGACCGGCGCGAGCCCGACTCCCCGTGGCGCGACGTCGCCGGCATGCTCCGCTCCTTCGACTACGCCGCGCACGCGGTCGTGCTCGCGACCCCCAGCCTCGACCCGGAGGAGGGCGAGCACCGGCGCGACCGAGCGGTCGCGTGGGCGCAGCGCAACGCCACCGCCTTCCTCGCCGGCTACACCGGCGACCGCGACCTCACCGCCGACGAGCAGGCGCTGCTCGCGGCCTACGTCGCGGACAAGGCCGTGTACGAGGCGGTCTACGAGGCGCGCAACCGGCCCGGCTGGCTGCGGATCCCGCTCGCCGCCCTCGCGGCGCTGTAGCCGGCGACGGCGCGCCGGGGTCGTCACCGCGCCGTCGGCCGTCGTCGCGACGGCGGCGGTCGTCACGAGGTCGCCGACGGCCCCGCCGCGCCCTGCTGCCGGCGCGATCGCGGCCGGAGACGCCGGACGGGCGGGGGCTCGCGCCACCCGCCCGTCCGCCGGGCCGGGCCCGAGCCGCTCAGCGGCTCAGGCCCGGCGTCGCCTCACCTCACGGCCACGGCCACCACGGGAACAGCAGCTTGAGGAGGCTCCACAGCCACCGGGCGAACTCCCGCCACGGCTCCCACGGGTCGGGCTCGGGCTCGGGCTCCGGCGTGGTGTCGACGGTGACGTCGAACGTGCCGGTCGCCGAGACGTTGCCCGCGAGGTCGTGGGCGTTGTACCGGATCGTGTAGCTGCCGTCCGGCAGCTCCACGGTCGCGGTGTGCGTCGCCGCCGTGGCGCCGTTCGCCGCGGTCTGCGTGCTCCGCACGAGCGTGCTGCCCTGATAGACGTTCGCCACGATCCGGGCCAGCCCGTTCGCGTCCGCGGCGTCGACCTGGATCGACAGCTGCTGGAACGGGCCCGACGACGTCGGGGACACCAGCGTGACCGTCGGCCGCGTCACGTCGATCGTCACGTCGAACGTCTGCGTCCGCGACACGTTGCCCGCCAGGTCGTGGGCGTTGTACCGGATCGTGTAGACGCCGTCCGGCAGACCGCTGACGGTCGCCGTGTGCGTCGCCGCCGTGGCGCCGTCCACCGCGGTCTGCGTGCTGCGGACCAGGGTGGAGCCGCTGTAGACGTTCGCCACGATCCGAGCCAGTCCGACGTCGTCGGTGGCGTCCACCTGGATCGTCAGCGTCCGGAACGGCCCGGCCGAGGTCGGCGCCACCAGGGTGGTCTCCGGCCGCGTGGTGTCCGGCGCCTCGTCCTCGACGACGAGCGTGGTCGTGTAGACGACGCCGTTGACGTCGTCGCTGACGACCAGCTCGACCTCGCCGCCGAGCCCGTCGGGCACGGTCGCGACCACGGAGGCCCGGCCGGCCTCGTCGGTCGTGTCGACGATCGAGGTGTCGACGGCGTAGCTGCCGAGCTCGACACCGCCCAGGGTCGCGGTGACCTCGGTCGGCTTGGGCTCGTCGTTGCTGAACGCCAGCGACGAGAGGTCGAGCGCGATCTCGTCACCCGGCGCGAACGGCGCCGTCGGGTCGCTGACCCACGAGACACCAATCGCTCGCTGCTCCAGGTCCGGGCTCACCGGCTCGGTGCGGGCGGCGAAGTAGTCGACCATCGCGTCGAGGTCGACGCGCCCGGTGTCGGCCACGTTGACCCCGCCCGTGAACGCCGCGAACGCGTCGCCGCCGCTGGCGAGGAACGAGTTCACGATCACCCGGTAGGTCTCGTCGGCCGTCACCGGGTCCCCGTTGAGGGTGGCCGAGACGATCCGCTCACCCGCAGGGGCGTCCGGGTCGTACACGTACTGGAAGCCCTCGGAGACCCCGAGCCGCAGGAACGGCCGTGACGCGCCCGCGGGCTGCCACTGCTGCTCCAGCACCTGGAAGATCTGCTCGCCGGTGAGGTCCATCGCCACCAGGGTGTTGGCGAACGGCTGCACGATCGCCGCCTCCTGGTAGGTCACGACGCCGTCGCCCTCGTCGCCGGCGGCGGCGTACAGGATGTCCTGCCGGATGCCGCCGGGGTTCATGAAGGCGATCTGCGCGCCGGACTGCTGCCCGGCCCACAGCTGGACGTCGGCGACGAAGTTGCCGATCGTCGACTCGCCCCCGCGGTTCTCGGTGCCGTCGCTCTGGACCGCCCGCCGCAGGTCGTCGGTGACCTCGCCCACCGGCACCCGGCCGAGCTCCTCGGCCTCCTCGACGGCCGCGTCGACGATCGCCTGCACGTCGGGGTCGCCCTCGCAGATCGGCCCGTCGGCGGTCACGAGGTCGACGTTCTCCGCCAGCGTCACCGTCGGCTCGCCGTCCTCGCCCACCTGGATCTGCAGGTGCCCCAGCTGCTCGCCGTACTGACCGGTCTGGGTCACCCACACCTCGCCGACCTGCACCGCGTACGGCTGGTGGGTGTGCCCGGAGATGATGGCCGAGACGTCGTCGTCGACGTTGGCGATCAGGTCGCCGTAGGGCGTCCCGTCGGCCGACGACAGGTCCGGCGACGGCGCGCCGTCGTGGACGAGCACGACCAGCACGTCGGCCTCGCCGTTGGCGGCGTCGCCGTCGGTGAGGTCGGCCGCGACGGCGTTGACCGCCTCGGTCATGTCACCGATGACGAGACCCTCGATGCCGGCCGGGGAGACCAGCGTGGGCAGCTCCTCCGTCATCGCGCCGATGAACCCGACCGCGACACCTCCGGCGTCGACGACGGCGTACTGGTCGTAGACCGGGTCGCCCGCCTCGTCGTAGATGTTCGCCGCGAGGTACGGCCAGTCGACGGCCGGCAGGACGCGGTCGTTCACGTCCTCCTGGCCCTTGTCGAACTCGTGGTTGCCGAACGCCGAGACGTCCAGCCCGATCGCGTTGAGCACGTCGATCGTCGGCTGGTCCTGCGCGACCGCGGACACGAAGGTCGAGGCGCCGATGTTGTCACCGGCCGACACGAGGATCGTGTTCGGGTTGGCGTCGCGGTAGGTGTCGACGGCGCACGCGAGCACCGCCGCACCGGCCGACTGACCGTCGGCCTGGATGCGACCGTGGAAGTCGTTGATCGACAGGATGTCGATCAGCGTCTCCCCCGCCGTCGCGGGCACGTCCAGCCCCACGAGGATCGGGTTGTGGTCCGACGCCCGGTACTGGGTGCCGAGCTGCACGTGCTCGCTCGCGAAGTAGTTCCAGCGCGAGTACTCCGCCAGCACCGACTCGTCGGCGTTGATCCGCCAGACGTCGGCACCGGTGACCCGCTCCATCGCCGCGTCGTTGGCGAACACGTGGTCGAGCGAACCGACCTTGCCGTCGAAGACGTACGTCGTCTCCTGCGCGAGCGCGCTGTTGACGTTGGTGTAGCCGGCCTCCTCGATCGCGACCGCCGGGTTCTCGGCGGTGTAGGAGTTGAAGTCGCCGAGCAGCAGGACGTCCTCGACACCGGCGGCGTCGGCGGTCGCCTGCGCGAACGCCGTCAGCGACTCGGCCTGCGCGACCCGATCGGCGTCGAAGCAGCCCTCCGGCAGGTCGCCGCAGTCACCGCTCTTGCTCTTGAAGTGGTTGGTGACCGCGAGGAACGAGTAGTCCGGGTTGGCCACCGACGTGAACACCTGCGCGAGCGGCTCGCGCGCGTTGTCGAAGACGCTGTCACCCACCAGCACCACCGACTCGCCCGCCAGGCTCACGCTCGCGGGCCGGTAGATGAAGGCGTTGCGGATGACGTCCTGCTCGGCGAGGTCCGGCAGCGTGGCCGGCGACGGCGCGTACGCCCAGGTGCCCGCGCCCGCGTCGGCGTTGAGGGCGTCGACCAGCGCGGCGAGCGCGGTGTCGCGGTCCTTGCCGAACTTCGCGGAGTTCTCGATCTCCTCGAGGCCGACGACGTCGGCGCCGAGCCCGTTGATGGCAGCGACGATCTTGTCCTGCTGCCGCTGCAGGTTCTCCTCGTCCCACGCGCCGCGGGCGTCGCAGCCGCCCGAGACCGTGATCGGGTTGCCGTCCCGGTCGGTGTAGGCCGTGCAGCCGGGCAGGTCGGTGCCGAGCGTCGTGAAGTAGTTGAGCACGTTGAAGCTCGCGACCGTCAGGTCGCCGCCGACGTCCGCCGGCGTGGCGTTCGCGTCCTGCGTGTTGCCGCCGGCGACCGTGACGACGTCGGAGCCGTCGCCCGTGACCGGCGAGGTCGGCTGGAAGTTCCACTGGAACCGGTAGTCGACGACGACGGGTGCGGCGAACGACAGCTCGGCGCCCGTGCGGACGTCCGGGTTGCCGGTGAGGTACGGGACGCTCGCCGAGGTCGGGGTCCGGGCCGACTGGCCGTCGTCGAGCGTGACGGCACGGGCCGCGTTGTCGGCGGCGACGGCGTCGAACTCCGCCGTGCCGGGCAGCGCCAGCTCGGTCTCCTGGACCAGCGGGCCGTCGAGGCCGAGGCCGATCGACCCGAACGCCGTCGTCCCGAAGCCGCCCAGCGCGTAGGTGTCGGACACGACGTAGCGGTCGGCGGGCAGCACGAGCATGCCCTCGAAGGGCTCGCGCTCGGCGTCGGTGGCCGGGAGCACGAAGTCCGTGATCGGCTCGACCGGGTCGAACGGCTCGGTGAGCTGCGTGAGCCCGCCCGCTGCGACGGTCAGCTCGGTGAGCCCGTTGTACTCCGAGACCACACCGGTGACCTGGACGTGGTCACCGATCGACACGCTGCCGACGGTCGCGCTCGAGAACACGAAGAGGCCGTCGGAGGTGGTGCGGGTGCTCGGGTCCTCGTCGCCGCCCGTGCCCGCGGTCTGGATGTAGTAGCCGTTGAAGCCGCCGGTCGGGTAGACGGCGGTGACCACGCCGGTCGTCGTCACGGTCTGGCCCGCCAGCGGCGACTCGGCACCGGAGCCCTGGATCTCGGCGATCGTGACGGTCTCGGGGTCGGGGTCGGGGTCAGGGTCCGGGTCGGGGTCATCGCCCGCTGTGTTGCGCGTCCCGAAGCTCGCGGGGGCCGGGCCGGTCCAGGTGCCGTCGACCCGCTGCAGCGACTCGCCCACCGGACCGCTGCCGCTCTGCATGACGCCGATGTCGGTGCTGGTCAGCCCGGCCGCCGGGCCGTTGGTCGCGGTGAAGGTGCCCTCGTAGGAGAGGAGCTCGACGACGGTGCCCGCGTCGTCGACGAGCGCGACGCCGTCGGGCGCCCCGTTCTGGATCCCGTTCGCGGGGTACTCGACTACGACGACACCCGCGTCGCCGACCGGTGTCGGCAGCGGGTCGGTGTCGTAGCTGGCGCCGTTGCTGCCGTTGTAGAGGACCAGCGTCCATCCCGTCAGATCGGTGCCGACGGGCGCCTCGACCTCGATCGCCTCGCCCTCGTCGGTGCCGGCGTTGTCGTAGTGGATCTCGCTGATGAAGATGTCGCCGTCGGTGACGACCAGCGGCTGGACGTCGTCGTCCGCGGCCGGCTCGGAGGTGGTGGCGACCGCAGCGGCGTCGCTCTGCGACGCGGTCTCCTCGGGCGCCTCGGTGTCGGCGAGCGCCGGGGAGGCGAGGCCGAACCCGGCGACGGACAGCGCGGTGGTCGCGGCGAGGAGTCGTCCTCGTCGGCGTGCTGAGGACAGTCTTGTAGACATGGGAGCGGCCCTTCGGGGGTGTGATCCAGGACACGGGATGCCCAGGCACGGTAGCGGAGGTCGATGACACGTGGGCGACGATTGGATGTCCGACATGAGACGCCCGCGCGAGGGATGCGCTTACCTGTCGCCGCACCCCCACGGGGCACGCCGGTGACCTCCGACGGCGGCATCACGGGCCACGCGGGCGCGGCGCGGACCAGGCTGCTCCGCTACGGCGACCACCCCGACCAGTGGGCCGAGCTCACGGTGCCTCCCGACGGGCCGGCACCGGTCGCCGTGCTGGTGCACGGCGGCTTCTGGAAGGCCGCCTACGGCGCGGAGTACGCACGGCCGCTGGCGCCGAGCCTGCAGGCGCGCGGCTGGGCGACCCTGGTGGTCGAGTACCGGCGGGTCGGCCACGACGGCGGCTACCCGGCCACGCTCGAGGACGTGGCGGCGGCGGTCGACCTCCTCACCGGGCTCGACGTCGGGCCGGTCGTGGCGGTCGGCCACTCGGCCGGTGGTCAGCTCGCCGCGTGGCTCGCGGCCCGGCCGCGGCTGCCCGACGGCGCGCCGGGCGCCCGGCCACGCGTGCGGGTCGACGCCGTCGTCGCCCAGGCGGGCGTGCTCGACCTGCGCCGGGCGGCCCACGAGGGGCTCGGCGGCGGCGCCGTCGAGCGCTTCCTCGGCGGCACCGCCGAGCAGGTGCCCGAGCGGTACGAGGTCGCCGACCCGACGGCATCCCTGCCGCTGGGCGTGCCGGTGCTGTGCGTGCACGCCGACGCCGACGACGACGTGCCGATGAGCCAGACCCACGACTTCGTCGCGCGGGCACGTGCGGCGGGTGACGCCGTCGAGGTCGTCGAGGCCGGAGGCGACCACTACGCCGTCATCGACCCCGACGGGCCGGCCTGGGCGGCGACGCTGCACTGGCTGGACCACCTGCCGGCATGACACGGTGGGTGGCGTGAGCATCGACCTGCGAGACGACGCACCGATCGGCCGCGAGGACCTCCTCGACCTCTACGGCTCGGTCGGCTGGACGGCCTACACGCGCGACCCGGACCGGCTGGTGCGCGCGCTCGCCGGGTCGCGCTGCTGGGTGAGCGCGCACGACGGCGACGTGCTCGTCGGCCTCGCGCGCGCCGTCGGCGACGGCGAGACGATCGGGTACGTCCAGGACGTGCTGGTGCGCCCCGACCGGCAGCACGCGGGCATCGGCCGGGCGCTGCTCACGCGGCTGCTCGACCGGCTCACGGTGCGCCAGGTGGTGCTGCTGACCGAGGACGAGCCGCACGTGCACGCGTTCTACCGGGCGTGCGGCCTCGAGCGGGCCGACGAGGTCGAGGGCGGGCCGCTGCGGGCGTTCGTGCGGCTCGGCTGAGGCGGCGGCGCCGTCAGCGGCTGTGGATCTGGCCGGCGGCCTTCATCGCCCGCACGGTCCGCGAGAACGTCTTCGCCTGCCGGGTGCGGGCCGCGGCGAGGCGCGCGTCGGCGCGCATCGCCTGCCGCGCCGCCTCGCGGCGCAGCGTGTGCCAGGACTCCAGCCGCCGCTCCGGCAGCTCGCCCGCCTCGACCGCGGCGACGACGGCGCAGCCCGGCTCGGTCGTGTGGGTGCAGTCCCGGAACCGGCAGCTTTGCGCGAGCTCCTCGACGTCGGCGAACGTCGCCGCGACCGACTCCTCGGTCGCGACCAGCCCGACCGAGCGGACACCCGGCGTGTCGATGAGCCACCGGCCGCCCGGCAGCCGGACGAGCTCGCGGTGGGTGGTGGTGTGCATGCCGCGGCCGTCGCCACGGACGTCGCCCGTCCTCATGACCTCGTGGCCCGCGAGCGCGTTGACGAGCGTGGACTTGCCGGCGCCCGAGGGGCCGACGAGCACGAGCGTGCGGGCCTCCCCCAGCGCGGCGTGGAGGGCGTCGAGGCCCTCGCCGGTGGTCGCGGACACGGCGACGACGTCGACCCCGGGAGCGACGGCACGCGCCTGCGCGACCCAGTGGTCGGTGTCGTCGACGAGGTCGGACTTGGTGAGCACGATCAGCGGTGTCGCCTCGGCGCGCCAGGCGATCGTCACCATGCGCTCCAGCCGGCCGAGGGCGGGCTCGGGCTCGAGGTGCTCGACCACGACGACGACGTCGACATTGGCGGCGATCACCTGCACGAGCGAGGTCTTGCCGACGGTGTCGCGCACCAGCTCGGAGGTGCGGGGCGTGACCAGCGCGCGGTCGCCGTCCAGCACCACGCGGTCCCCGACCGCCGGGACCACGGGGTCGCCGACGGTCATCGGCAGGGTCCCGTCCCGGGCGGTGGCGACGGTCGTGCCGCCGTCGGGCGCGTCGACGTCGCCGTCGGGAACCAGCCTGACGACGCCCTTGTCGACGCGCGAGACGCGCCACATCGATGTCACGCCAAGAACGGTAGGCAGCCCGGCAAGGCGATTACCCCTGGGTGACGGGCGACGGGCGGGTCAGTCGCCCGCGAGCGCGGCCAGCAGCTCGAGCTCCTCGGCGCGGGTGAGACCGGCGCGGCGCTCGCGGTCGAACCCGAGCGTGCGCTCGTCGGTGAGCGCCTCGTCGACCAGCCGCCGGTAGGGGCGCCAGCTCAGCCCTGCGGCGCGAGCGCGCGCGGAGGGGCGGGTGACGGTGAGCTCGTGCCCGGCCGGGAGCCAGAACGGCAGCGAGCGCGGCCCCATGAAGTAGCCGACGCCGTGCGCGACGAGCCAGTCCGGGTCGGCCTCGTGCACGGGACCCTGGTGGCCGGCCGCGGCACGCGCGAGCGCGACGAGGTCGGCGAAGGCGATCGGCTCGCCGTAGGTGTCGTAGACGCCGCTGGCGTCGCCCTCCCCGGCGGCGACGAGCCAGGCGGCGAGGTCGGCGGCGCTCACGGTCTGGACGGTCGTCTCCCCGACGGCGGGCAGCAGCACGGCCTCGCTGCCGGCCCGCGCGAACGCGGCAGGGTAGTAGCCGAAGCGGTCGGACCGGTCGCCACGACCGCCGATCAGCCCGGCGCGGGCGACGACGGCGCGGTCGCCGAGCGCCTCGAGCACGAGGTTCTCGCACGCCACCTTGGCGCCGGCGTAGTCCTCCGGCCCGGCGTGGTCGGAGGTCAACGGGTCGTGCAGCGGGTCGGTCTCGTCGCCGGCCGGGTCGTCGGTGGCGCGGTAGACCGAGCCGGAGGAGACGTACACCCAGCGCCGGGCGCGATCCCCGAGCGCCTGCACCGCGGAGCGCACCAGCCCCGGCTGGTGCACGACGTCGAGCACGAGGTCCCAGTCCCGACCCGCGACCGCGTCGTACGCACCGTCCTCGGTGCGGTCCCCGCGGACGTGGGCGACGCCGTCGGGCACCCCCGCGCCGCGCGTCAGCGCGGTGACCGCGTGCCCCCGCGCCACCGCGGCGCGCGCCACCTCGCCACCGAGCCATCCGGTCCCACCGAGCAGCAGCACGTCCATCCACCCACCCTGCCACGTGGTGGCTGCGACGACCGCACCCCAGCCCCGCGGGTGCGGCGGCCCCACCACCCCCACGCCCTCCCCCGGCGCCCGTCGCGATCCCCCCGGCGCCCGTCGCGATCCCCCGGCAGCGAACTCGTACCCGGGTGCCGAACTCGTACGGTGCACGCGCCGAGTTCGGCACGGCGCTACGAGTTCGCGGCGACGCGTGAGGGTGAGGCGTCGGCCCCTCGCCCCACGCCGCGCCCCGCGCCCCGCGCCCCGCGCCCCCGCGCCCCGGGCAGCGAACTCGTACCCGCGTACCGAACTCGTACGGTGCACGCGCCGAGTTCGGTCACCAGCTACGAGCTCGTCGGGTCGGTGAGGGACGCAGCGCCGGTCGCGGGCTCAGCCGGACAGGGCCGGGGAGCGCCGCGCGGAGACGGCGAGCGACCGCGGTGGGGTCGCTCAGGTCCGCGGTCGTGAACCGCTCGAACCGTACGAGCGGCGCCGCGTGCCGGCGGATGAGGTCTTCGCGCTCCTTCTCCGCCGCGACGACGCGGGCCGCCTGCGCCGGGTCGGTCTCGTCACCGATGTACTTGACGGCGCCGTCGAACTCGACGACGAGCAACCAGCCGCCGTCGTCCCCCACCCAGGCGAGGTCGGCGAAGAAGAGCCGGCTCCCGATCTCGATCGGGAGCTGCGCGACCGGCTCCGGCAGACCTGCCGCGAGGGCCGCCCATCGCAACCGGCTCTCCGGCGGCGTCGCCGCGAACCCGGTGGCGACGGCGAGCACGGCACGGGCACGCGCGGTGCCGCGCGCCGGTCCGATCGTCGCGAGCTGTCCGAGCAACCGGGAGCGGGTCGCCTCCTGCCGCGCCTCCGACTCCGCGCGACGGTGCGGCGACATCCGTGCCAGGCTCCGCAGCGCGCCGTCGACCACCACCAGGCCGCGGTCGGGCGGGAGGTACCGGGCGCAGTCCAGCACGGTGCGATCCGGCGTCGTGACCAGCAGCCCAGCGACGGTGGTGAGGTCGCCGTCGGGCAGGTCGGCGCGGACGTGCCTGAGCACGTCGGGCGTGCTGCTGCCGCCAGGGTTGACGGTCTGGGTGACGCGGATCCGGTCGTCGAGCGTGGTGACGGGCCAGCCGTGCAGGAGCGCCGCCGTCTCGTGGCTGAAGGCGTATCGCGTCGTGAAGCGCGCGGCGACGGCGGCGCAGCGAGCGAGGATGGCGTCCTGCCGCTCCTGCCACGGCTCACGCTCGGCGGCCCGCCAGACGTAGGCCCCGCGCCGCAGCCGCGTCAGCTCCCCAGAGCGGATCGCCGGCCGCAGCGCGGCGAACCCGTGCTCGCGGGTGGTGAGGACTGGGGGCGGAGTGGGTGTCACCCCACCAGAGTGGTCACGCCGCCCCGGCACCGCGCAGCCCGCCACCACCTGCTGTGGACAAGAACGCACGACGCCGTACCTGTGGACAGACACCCACACCGGGCACCAGCCACAGCCACACCCTCGCCGTCCCCGAACGCCAACTCGTACCTGGGTGCCGAGCTCGTACGGTGCACGCTACGAGTTCGGCACCCAGGTACGAGTTTGCTCGCGAGGACGGGATGGGGGGCGGCGCGGGGGCGGGGTGCGGGCGCGGGCGCGGCGGCAAGGTGCGGGTGCGCGAGAGGGGTGCGAGAACGGACGGGCCCGCCACCGCGACCCAGCCGCCGCACATCCCGCGCCAACTCGTACCGCCGTGCCCGGCTCGTACCGTGCACCGTACGAGCTGGGCACCCATGTACGAGTTGGCCGACGGGTGGAGTGGGCTGCTGGCCCGCGCGCCTTGGGTAGACAGGCCGCACGCGTCGCGGGTGGGCCTGCCGCCCGTGGCCGCGCGGGACTGCCGCCCGTGGCGCGCCGGGGGCGGTTACGCGAAGTGGGCGGGGAGGGTGGCCTCGCTGGTCTCGCGGAGCTCGGCGAGCGGGAGCGAGAGGGTCGCGGCCTCGGGGGCGCCCGACGGCGAGGGGACCGTGACGTCGAGGGTGTCGCCGCCCGTCGTGCCCACCCGGAGCAGCGGGACGCCGTGCTCCTCGGCCAGGGCGGTGAGGCGGTCGACCGCCTCGGCCGGCACCGCGACGAGGACCCGGCCGCCGGACTCGCTGAACAGGGCGGTCGTGGCGTCGACGCCGTCGCGCAGGCACAGCTCGGTGAGCGTGACGCTCGCGCCGGTGCCGAACCGCAGCACGCCGTCGACGAGCGTCTGCACCAGCCCACCCGCGGACAGGTCGTGCGAGGCGGCGAGCAGGCCGTCGCGGGTCGCCTGACCCAGCACCTCGGCCAGCCTCCGCTCGGCGGCGAGGTCCGCCACCGGCGGGCGGCCGCCGAGGTGGTCGTGCACGACGCCGGCCCAGACCGACCCGGACAGCTCCTCGCGCGTGGTGCCGAGCAGGTACAGGCCCAGCCCCTCGGCGCGCCAGCCGGACGGGTTGACGGTCGCGACGTCGTCGACGACCCCGAGGACGCCGACGACCGGGGTGGGGTGGATCGAGGCGTCGATGTGCCCGACGCCGACCTCGCCCGCGAGCGTCGAGTTGTACAGCGACACGTTGCCGCCGGTCACCGGCACCCCGAGCTCGGCGCACGCGTCGGCCAGCCCGGTGATCGTCTGCACCAGCTGCCACATCGCGTCCGGGTCCTCGGGCGAGCCCATGTTGAGGCAGTCGGTGACCGCGAGCGGGCGGGCGCCGACGGTCGCGACGTTGCGGTAGGCCTCGGCGAGCGCGAGCTGCGCGCCGACGTACGGGTCGAGCTTGCTGAAGCGGCCGTTCGCGTCGGTCGAGATCGCGACCCCGAGCCCGGTGCTCTCGTCGACGCGGACCACGCCCGCGTCGTCGGGCTGCGCGAGCGCGGTGTTGCCCTGCACGTAGCGGTCGTACTGGTCGGTGACCCACGACTTGCTGGCGAGGTTCGGCGACCCGACGAGCGCGAGCACCTGACCGCGCAGCTCGTCTGCCGACGTCGCGCGCGGCAGCGCCTCGGCGGCGTCGGCGTTGAGCGACTCCTGCCACGCCGGCACCGCGTAGGGCCGGTCGTAGACCGGGCCGTCGTGCGCGACCGTGCGCGGGTCGACGTCGACGATGCGCTGGCCGTGGTGGTCGATCGTCAGCCGGCCGGTGCCGGTGACCTCGCCGATGACGGTGGTCTCGACGTCCCAGCGGCCGGTGATCGCGAGGAACTCCTCCAGCTTGTCGGGCGCGACGACCGCCATCATGCGTTCCTGCGACTCCGACATGAGGATCTCGCCTGCGGTCAGCGTGGGGTCGCGCAGCAGCACCTTCTCGAGGTCGACGTGCATGCCGCCGTCGCCGTTGCTCGCCAGCTCCGAGGTAGCGCAGGAGATGCCCGCGGCCCCGAGGTCCTGGATGCCCTCGACGACGCCCGCCGCGTACAGCTCGAGGCAGCACTCGATGAGCACCTTCTCCATGAACGGGTCGCCGACCTGCACGCTGGGGCGCTTGGTGGGCTTGGCGTCGTCGAAGGTCTCCGACGCCAGGATCGAGGCGCCGCCGATGCCGTCGCCGCCGGTGCGGGCGCCGAACAGCACCACCTTGTTGCCGGTGCCGGAGGCGTTGGCGAGGTGGATGTCGTCGTGCCGCAGCACCCCGACGCAGAGGGCGTTGACGAGCGGGTTGCGCTGGTAGGAGGGGTCGAACTCGGTCTCGCCGCCGATGTTCGGCAGCCCGAGGCAGTTGCCGTAGCCACCGATCCCGGAGACGACGCCGTGCACGACGCGCGCGGTGTCCGGGTGGTCGATCGCGCCGAATCGCAGCTGGTCCATCACCGCCACCGGGCGCGCGCCCATCGAGATGATGTCGCGCACGATGCCGCCGACGCCGGTCGCGGCGCCCTGGTAGGGCTCGACGAAGCTCGGGTGGTTGTGCGACTCGACCTTGAACGTCACCGCCCAGCCGTCGCCGATGTCGACGACGCCCGCGTTCTGCCCGATGCCGACCAGCAGGTGCCGCCGCATCTCCTCGGTGGTCTTCTCGCCGAACTGCGACAGGTGCTTCTTCGACGACTTGTAGGAGCAGTGCTCCGACCACATCACCGAGTACATCGCGAGCTCGGCGTTGGTGGGCCGGCGCCCGAGGATCTCGCGGATGCGCGCGTACTCGTCGTCCTTGAGCCCCAGCTCCCGGTACGGCTGCTCCAGGTCCGGGGTCGCGGCGGCGTTCTCGACGGTGTCGGCGGCAGCGGTGGTCGTCACGTGGTGTGTTCCTTCGAGCGCGGGCAGGCGTGGCCAATCTACCCAGCCGCGGAGCCCCTGGACGCCGCCGCCCGCCCCCGTCCGCCGCCGGGCCTGGGTCACGATCGGGTCACGGCCGCAACGGCGCCGCCCCGGCCGACACAGGTCGGTCATGAGAGCGACCCGTCCTACCCTCGCCGCCGCGGCGCTCGGCTCGCTGCTGCTCGCCACGGCGTGCACCACCCAGTTCGGCCCGCCGCAGGCCGCCGGGCCGGGGCCGGTCGGTCTGGAGACGTTCGGCTCCTGCGACGACCTGCTCGCGCACCTCAAGGCCGAGGCCGCCGAGCGGGTGACCGCGTGGGGTCTCGACGGCTGGGCCGGATGGCCGATGCCGTTCGCTGTCGAGGACTCCGCGGGTGGCGCCGAGACGACCGCCGCCGGCGGCGCCGACGGGTCGAGCCACTCGGGCACCAACAACCAGGTGGAGGGCGTCGACGAGGCCGACGTCGTCAAGACCAACGGCGAGGTGATCGTCACCTCGGTCAGCGGCCGGGTCCGCGTCGTCGACGTCGCGACGGCGGAGGTGCTCGCCACCGTCGACGTGCCGGGTCTGGAGGAGGGCAGCGCCGAGCTGCTGCTCGACGGCGACCGGCTGGTCGTGCTCGCGACGCAGTGGTACGGCTACGGCCCGCACGGCACCGGCAGCGAGCGCACCTCGATCGTCCGGGTCGACCTCGCCGACCCCGCCGACCCGCAGGTGGTCGGGACCACGCGGGTCGAGGGCACCTACAGCTCGGCCCGGCTGATCGACGGCACCGTGCGGCTGGTGCTGACGAGCGCCCCCGCGGGGCTGGTGTTCAGCTACCCCGAGGACGGCTCGATGGCGGCCGAGGCCGACGCGCTCGAGGCGAACCGCCGCGTCGTCGAGGAGTCGACGATCGACGACTGGCTGCCGCACCGGCAGCCGGTCGACGCCGCCGGCACCGGCGGCACGCCCGAGCTGCTGCTCGACTGCACGGCGATCGGGACGCCGTCGGAGGTGAGCGGCTTCTCGACCGTCTCGGTCGTCACGCTGCCGGTCGACGGCGACGCCACGCCGTCCTCGGCCGCCGGGGTGCTCGCCGCGGGCGGCACCGTCTACGCCTCGACCGAGCGGGTCGTGGTCGCGACCAGCCCGTGGTGGTCGTGGTCGAGCGACGGCGGGTCCGACGCCTCGACGAGCCACACCGACCTGCACACGTTCGACATCAGCGACCCCGACGCCACCCGCTACGTGGCCTCCGGTCGGGTCGACGGCTGGCTGCTCGACCAGTTCTCGATCGACGAGGCCGACGGCGTCGTGCGGGTCGCGACGACGCTCACCCCGCCGTCCTCGGGCGACCCGACCTCGTCGTCGCTGGTGATCCTGCGCGAGGACGGCGACGACCTCGCCGAGGTCGGTCGCGTCGACGGGCTGGGGCTCACCGAGCAGATCTACGCGGTGCGCTACCTGGGCCCGGACCTGGCGGCCGTCGTGACGTTCCGGCAGACCGACCCGCTGTACCTCCTCGACACCAGCGACCCCGCGCACCCGGTCGCGGTCGGCGAGCTGAAGATCCCCGGCTACTCCGCGTACCTGCACCCCCTCGGCGACGACCTGCTGCTCGGCGTCGGCCAGGACGCGACCGACGACGGTCGCACCACGGGCCTGCAGGTCTCGCTGTTCGACGTCTCCGACGTGACGGCGCCCGAGCGCGTCGGCCAGCTCGGCTGGCCCGACACCGGCTCGGCGGCCGAGTGGGACCACCGGGCGTTCCTGCTCTGGGACGGCCGGGTGTACCTGCCGGCCGAGACCTACGACTGGGACGCCGAGGACCTCGACGCCAAGGGCCCGCGGGTCGGGCTCGTCACCGTCGACGTCGCCGACGGCACGATCACCGAGGGTCCCCGCGTCGACACGACCGGGCAGGGCGACCCGTGGGCGGGCGGCGTGATCCGGGTGCTGGTCGCGGGCGAGGACCTGTGGGCGGTCGGCTGGACCGACCTGTTCCGGTTCGACCTGACGACGCTGGAGGGCGGCCCGGTCGCGGTCCTGTGAAACCGCGGCTGCTCCGACCTCAGACCGCGTCGAGGAGGCCCCCGACGCCGTCGAGCACGTAGGTGGGTCGCTGCTCCGGCGGCAGCGCGGCGGCCTCGGCGGCCGTGGAGTCCCCCGTGAGCACGAGCGCGGTCGCGGTGCCGGCCGCGGCGCCCATCGCGATGTCGGTGGCCAGCCGGTCGCCGACCATGACGACCTGGTCGGGCGCGACGTCGACGCCGGCGAGCGCGAGCTCGAGCACGACCGGGTCGGGCTTGCCGAAGGTCCGCTCGCACGTCGTGCCGGTGCTCGCCTCGATCGCCGCGACGACGGCGGCGGCGTCCGGTTCGCCCCGGCCGCCCGGGTAGGGGCAGAACCGGTCCGGGTTGGTGCTCATCAGCCGGGCGCGCCGGTGGAACCAGATCGCGTCGAAGGCGATCTGCAGCTTGGCGTAGTCGAACGTGCGGTCGTAGGAGGCGAGCACGACGTCGATGCGCTCGGGGTCCTGCCCGACGGCGATCCCCGCCTCGGTCAGCGCCGCCACCACCGGCGGCGGCGCGATCGGGAAGACGACGGCGTCCGGGGCGTGCGCGAGCAGCCACCGCACGGTCGTGACGGTCGGCGTGACGACCTCGCTCAGGTCGGTCGCGATGACGAGGTCGCGCAGCTTGGTGACGTACTGCTCGGGCGAGCGGGTGACGTTGTTCGAGATGAACCTCACCACCGCGCCGCGACGGCGCAGCTCCGCGATGGTCTCGACCGCGCCCGGCAGGGCGTGCTCGCCGAGGTAGATGGTGCCGTCGAGGTCGAAGACGTAGGCGTCGTAGCTGGCCGGGGGCACCGCGCCAGGCTACCGAGGCCCGCCGACGTCACCACCTCGGGGTCCGCAGGGCACCCCTCCGCCGACCGCGCCCGCCGCGCGGCGCGAAGGCCGATAATGCTGTCCACCGGGTGACGTCAGCACCGCGAAGGAGGTGATGGCATGCGCGCGAAGGTGGGCGACCGGATCGTCGTCGAGGGTCGCAAGGTCACCGAGCCGCGCCGCGAGGGCGAGATCCTCGAGGTGCGTGGCCGCGACGGCGAGCCGCCGTACCTGGTGCGCTGGGACGACGGCCACGAGGGCCTGACCTACCCGGGCACCGACTGCCGCGTCCTGACCCCCGCCTGACCCTCACCGGGTCCCGGTCCCGCCCGCGCGGCGCGGGCGGGACCGCTCAGCCCTGGAACGCCTCGATCCGCCGGAACGCCTCGGCGACCGCGTCGGCACCGGCGGCGAACGACAGCCGCACGAACGCCACGCCGTCGACCGCGTCGAAGTCGACGCCCGGCACGAGCGCGACGCCCTGCTGCGCGAGCAGCGCACGGCACCACGACACCGAGTCGGGGTGCTCGCCGAGCGGGACGCCCGCGTAGAGGTAGAACGCGCCGTCGGCGGGTGCGACGGGTCCCCACCCGAGCCGACGGGCGCCGTCGAGCGCGACCTCGCGGGCCGCGGCGAGCGCGGCGAGCCGCTGCTGCGCCTCGTCGTAGGAGCGCTCCTCGAAGGCCGCGAGCGCGGCGTGCTGCGCGGGCACCGGCGGGCACAGCGCGAGGTTGCCGGCGAGCGCGTCGACCGATCCCCGCAGCGCCGGCGGCAGCAGCGCCCAGCCGAGCCGCCACCCGGTCATCCCCCAGTACTTCGAGAACGACGAGACCACGACGGCGTTGTCCCGGTCGATCTCCCACGCGCACGTGCCGGGGGCGTCCTCGGGGGCGTAGGCGAGGCCGTGGTAGATCTCGTCGGACACGAGCAGGGTGCCGTGCTCGGCGCACCAGGTGGCGAGCGCGGTCAGCTCGGCGCGCGACGTCATCGACCCGGTCGGGTTCGCGGGCGAGGCGAGCACCAGCCCCGCGAGCGGCCCCGCGGCCTCCAGCAGCGCGGGCGTCGGCTGGAAGCCGGTGGTCGGCCCGACCGCGATCTCGACGACCTCGCAGCCCAGCGCGGCGAGCGTGTTGCGGTACGCCGGGTAGCCGGGGCGGGTGAGCCCGACGCGGTCGCCGGGCGAGAACGCCGCGAGGAACGCCAGCACGAAGGCGCCCGAGGACCCGGTGGTCACGGCGACGTCGTCGGCCGCCACCTCGAGGCCGTACCAGCGCCGGTAGTGCCCGGCGATCGCCTCCCGCAGCGGCGTGATCCCCAGCGCCGGGCTGTAGCCGAGCGCGGCCCGGTCGCCGTGCAGCTCGGCGGCGCGCTCGTGCACCGCGGCGGGCGCGCCGCCGGACGGCTCGCCCGCGCACAGCGACACCACGTCGCGCCCGGCGGCACGCATCCGCTCGACCTCGTCGAGCACGGTCATCACCTGGAACGGCGGCACCTGGGCGCGGGCGCTGGGTCGGGTCGGCACCCTCCGATCCTCCCAGCCCGGTGCGTCGCGCGGTGCCGGCCGGACGCCGTCAGGACGTCGCGCCGGGCGCCGAGGCGACGATCAGCTCCCACAGGTGCTCGACGTGCGCGGCCATGTCGAGGCCGGGCTCGTAGAGCCACTGCACCTGCAGGCCGTCGGAGAGCGCGAGCGCCATCGTGGCGGTGCGCTCGGGGTCGAGCGTCGCGGGCATGCTGCCGTCGCCCTGGCCGGCACGGATCAGGTCGGCGATCTCGCGCCGCAGGGTGGCGAACCGCTCCTGGAAGTACTCGTGGGCGGGGTGCTCGGGCGCCGCCGCCTCGACCGAGAGCTGGGCGTAGAGCATCACGAGGCCCGGCACGGTCGCGTTGTGGCGCAGCGTCCGGATGAGGCGCTCGGCGACCGACAGCCCCTCCTCGTCCTCGCTGTCGATCTCGTCGCGACGGCGCAGCACCGCGGTCAGCAGCTCGTCCTTGCTGCCGAAGTAGTGCAGCAGCCCGGTCTGGCTCAGCCCGACGGCGTCGGCGAGGTCCCGGACCGTCGTGCCGCGGTACCCCTCGCGCGCGAGGACCTCGAGGGCGAGGCGGAGGATCTCCTCACGCTTCTCGATGCCCTTGCGGTAGGCCCCCCGCGCCGCCATGTCCACAGGCTAGTGGCCGGGCGGCGCGGCGGGCAGGCCGATGCGCGCGACAGCGGGACCGAGAGGCCTGGCGTCAGCGGGAGGCGGCCTTCTCGGCGTCGCGCAACGCCTTCTCGCTCACCGGCTCCTCGCCGCTGGCGCGCAGCCGGCGGTAGTAGGCGCGCGCCTCCTCCTGCCGCTGCGCCTCGACGCCGGTGCCGATCGTCGCGCCGATGTGCTCGGGCGAGTAGCCGAAGGCCTCGACGAGGTCGAGGGCGTGCGGCCGCAGGCGCGTCAGCAGCCGGTTGACGTAGGAGGTCACGGTGCGCGCGCGCTGGTTCGAGATACGGCCGTGGATGAGGTACCAGGCGAGGTTGCGCTCGATGGTGACCAGCCCGAACAGGTCGCGCAGCCAGGTGAGCACGCGGCGGGTGTCGGCGTCCTTGATCGTGGCGAGGGCCTCGGTGAACGCCTCCCACTGCAGCAGGTCGCCGTGCGCGCGCGCCGCCTCGATGAGGTCGTTCTGGTTCTCGTTGAACAGGCGCGCGGCCTCCTCGGGCGAGGCGGTCCGGGCCGGCCGGAGCCGCTCGGCGATCTCGGCGACCATCGACTCCACGCGCTCCTCGAGCAGCTCGCGCTGCACGGCGGGGTCGCGGATCTCCAGGGCGGAGCGGGCCGCGGAGCCGAAGTCGGCGATCGACTGCGCGGCGCGGCGCAGCGGGGTGCGGTGCATCGTCATGTCGACGGCGCGGTCGGCGACGTAGCGCACGGTGCCGGCGACGTCCATGCGCGCGATCGAGCGGCCGTAGTCGGTCAGCAGCCGCTTGCCGACCAGCTGCAGCAGCACGTTGTTGTCACCCTCGAAGGTCGTGTAGACGTCGAGGTCGCTGTGCCAGCCGGTCAGCTTGTTCTCGGCCATGAAGCCGGCCCCGCCGCAAGCCTCGCGGCACTCCTGCACGGTCTCCAGCGCCAGCCAGGTGGCCAGCGGCTTGGACGCGGCGGCCAGTGTCTCGAGGTCCTCGCGGTCGGCGTCGGTGTCGGTCTCGCCGGCGAACACCTGGTGGAACCGCTGCAGCAGGTCGTTGTGCATGAACTGCGCCGCGTAGGTGCGCGCGAGCAGCGGCAGCAGCCGGCGCTGGTGGCGCTGGTAGTCGAGCAGCGTGACCTCGGTGTGCGGGTCGGCCGCGGTGAACTGGCGCCGCTCGGAGCCGTACCGGATCGCGGTCGCGAGCGCCATCTTGGAGACGACGGCCGCGGCGCCGGACAGCGAGACCCGACCCTGCACCAGCGTGCCGAGCATCGTGAAGAAGCGGCGTCCGGGGCTCGCGATCGGCGAGGAGTAGGTGCCGTCCGGGGCGACGTCGCCGTACTTGTTGAGCAGGTTGGTCCGGGGGATCCGCACGTGGTCGAAGGCGAGCCGACCGTTGTCGATGCCGTTGAGGCCGCCCTTGAGGCCGTCGTCCTCGCTGGCGACGCCGGGCAGCAGCGCACCCGCGCGACCGTCCGGGCCGACCTCGCGGATCGGCGTGTAGAACGCGTGCACGCCGTGGTTGACGCCCTGGGTGATCAGCTGCGCGAAGACGACCGCCGCGACGCCGTGCAGCGCCGCGTTGCCGAGGTAGTCCTTCCACGCCGCGCGGAACGGGGTGTGGAGGACGAACTCCTCGGTCTCGGGGTCGTACGTCGCGGTCGTCCCGATCGAGGCGACGTCGGAGCCGTGCCCGATCTCAGTCATCGCGAACGCGCCGGGCACGCTGAGGTCGACGGCGCCGGGCAGGAAGGTGCGGTGGTGGTGCTCGGTGCCGAGGTGCATGATCGCGGAGGCGAACAGTCCCCACTGGACGCCCGCCTTGATCTGCAGCGACGGGTCGCCGACGGCGACCTCCTCGAAGCGTGCGAGGCTGCCGCCGTGGTCGTTCTGGCCGCCGACGCTCTCGGGGAAGGCCCGCTGCACGGCGCCCAGCTCGACCATCTTGCGCAGCTGGCCCAGCACGCGCTCACGGTGCTCCTCCATGCTCAGCCCGGGCTCGCGCCGCAGGTCGGGGTCGAGGAACAGGTCACGGCTCTGGCGCCGCAGCTCCGCCCAGCGACCGTCGAGGGCGGCGTTGACGACGTCGCGGTCGACACGCGGCTCGACGGCGGTGTCCGGCGTGGCGGTGGTGCTGGTCATGAGGTGGCTCCTGTGGTCCGGATGCGGGAGACGGCTGTGGCCCCGCGCCACAGCCAGCCGGCGAGCAGCTCGACCATCTCGGTCGTGCTGAGCCTGTGGGCGGGTGGTGTGTCGATCCAGTCCTCGCTCGCGCCGCGCACGAAGCCGACCATCCCGTTGGCCCATAGCGCGGCGAGCCGACCGTCGGGGTCGGCGTCGCCGAGGATCTCGCGCAGCGGCACCGCGACCGCCTCGGCGACCGTGGAGAGGAAGCTCGACATCGAGGCGCCCTGCTGGGCGATGACGAAGCGGTAGACGTTGGGCGACTGCGCGAGCGTGCTGACGTAGATCTCGATCATGGCGCGCATGCGGTCCTGCGCCGGACCCTGCTGCCGCGAGGCCTGCGCGAGCGCGTCGGCGATCTCGTCGAGCACGGCCTGGCCGACGGCGGCCTGCAGGCCGGACTTGTCGGTGAAGTAGCGGTAGACGATCGACTTGCTCGTGCCCATCGCGGCGGCCATCTCGTCCATCGACAGGTCGGGACCGAGCCGGTGCACCGCCTTGCGCGCGGCGGTGCACAGCTGGGCGCGGCGCCGCTGGCGGTGCGCGTCCCAGCGCGTCGACCGCCCGTCCGCGTCGCCGAGGAGATCGGGTGTGTCCGAGGTCACGAACTCACAGTATCAGGTACTGTAGGTTCTAGACAGTTTGACGGCGGCCGCGGCCGTCGGCCCAGCCGACCCCGACAGGTGAGGTCCGAATGCCCAAGCCCAGCAAGCCCGCGTCCACCACCCGCCGCGCCGCCGTCGTCGGCGCCAACCGGATCCCGTTCGGCAAGGCCGGCGGCGCCTACGCCGCGGCCTCCAACCTCGACATGCTGACGGCGGCCCTGTCCGGTCTCGTCGCCCGCCACGGGCTGGCCGGCGAGCGCCTGGGCGACGTCATGGCCGGTGCGGTGCTCAAGCACTCGCGCGACTTCAACCTGACCCGCGAGGCCGTGCTCGGTGCCAGCCTCTCGCCCCAGACACCCGCCGCGGACCTGCAGCGAGCGTGCGCCACGAGCCTCGAGGCCACGTGGGACGTCGCGAACAAGATCGCCCTCGGCCAGATCGAGTCCGGCATCGCCGCGGGCGTCGACTCCACCTCCGACGCACCGATCGTCGTCAGCGACCGGCTGCGCCGCACGCTGCTCAAGCTCTCCCGGGCCAAGACCGTCCCGCAGCGGCTGCAGCTGCTCGCCGGGCTGCGCCCGGGTGACCTCGTGCCCGTGGCACCGGACACCGCCGAGCCCCGCACGGGGCTGTCGATGGGCGAGCACCAGGCGCTGACCACGCGCGAGTGGGGCATCACGCGCGAGGCGCAGGACGCGGTGGCGCTCGCGAGCCACCACAACCTCGCAGCAGCCTACGAGCGCGGGTTCTTCGACGACCTCATGACGCCCTACCGCGGCCTCACCCGCGACGAGGCGCTGCGCCCCGACACCTCCGCGGAGAAGCTCGCGAAGCTCAAGCCGGTGTTCGGGCTCAAGGGCGAGTCGCCGAGCATGACCGCCGGCAACTCGACCCCGCTGTCCGACGGCGCCGCCGCGGTCCTGCTCGCCTCCGACGAGTGGGCGGCCGAGCGCGGCCTGCCGGTGCTCGCGCACGTCGTCGACGCCGAAGCGGCCGCGGTCGACTTCGTGCGCGGCGAGGACGGCCTCCTCATGGCCGGCGCCTACGCCGTGCCGCGCCTGCTCGCGCGCACCGGCCTCGGCCTCGACGACTTCGCGTTCGTCGAGATCCACGAGGCGTTCGCCTCGACCGTGCTCACGACCACCGCCGCGTGGGCGGACGACGACTGGTCGCGCCGCAAGGTCGGGCTCCCGGCGATCGGCCAGGTCGACCCTGCCCGTCTCAACGTCGTCGGCTCCTCGCTCGCGGCCGGGCACCCGTTCGCCGCCACCGGCGCCCGGATCGTCGGCACCCTCGCCAAGCTGCTCGCCGAGCGCAAGGCGAGCGCGGCCGACGGCGCGCCCGTGCGCGGCCTCATCTCGGTCTGCGCGGCGGGCGGCCAGGCCGTCGCGATGATCCTCGAGGCCTGAGCACCGACCGTTCCCCCGCACCGTCGACCCCAAGGGCGCCATGAACGACACCTATCTCGAGCTCGTCAACTCCGGGTTCACCAAACAGATCGCGAAGAAGCTGGGGCTGCCACGCCCGGCGCGGCTGCGCCGCACCGACCCCCGCCGCGTCGACGACCCGCTGGTCCCCGGACCCGTCGTCGTCGTCGGCGAGGGGCCGGACGCCGACGCGGTCGCTACCGGGCTGCTCGCCTGGGACCTCGACGTGCGACGCACGGTCGCCGTGGGCACCAGGGTGGGCGCGATCGTGCTCGTGCTCACCGACATCGTCGACCCGACCCAGGCGAGCCAGCGCGTGCTGGCGACCGCCGGGATGCTGCGCGACCTCGCGCCCAGCGGCCGCGTCGTCACGCTGTCGCGCGCGGCGTCCGCCGAGGACGATCCGGCCGTCGCGGCCGCCCGCGCCGGCGTCGAGGGCCTGACCCGCTCGCTCGGCAAGGAGCTCCGCGCGGGCGCCACCGCGAACGGTCTCGTCGTCGCCGACGGCGTCGCGCTCGAGGTGCCCGCCGTGCTCGGTGCGCTGCGGTTCTTCCTCTCCGCGCGCAGCGCGTTCGTGGACGGCCAGCTGCTCCCCGTCGACGGCGCGGGTGCCGCGCCGCAGGACTGGACCCGCCCGCTCGAGGGCCGGGTCGCCGTCGTGACCGGTGCCGCGCGCGGCATCGGGGCGGCGATCGCCCGCGTCCTCACGCGCGACGGGGCGCGCGTGATCGGCGTCGACGTGCCGGCGGCCGGCGACTCGCTGAGCGCCGTCATGAACGAGGTGCGCGGCGTCGCGCTGCAGCTCGACATCACGGCCGACGACGCCGCCGAGCGGGTGATCGAGGTCGCCCGTGCCCGCTTCGGTCGTCTCGACCTCGTCGTGCACAACGCCGGCATCACGCGGGACAAGCTGCTCGCGAACATGACGCCCGAGCGCTGGGACTCGGTGATCGCGGTTAACATCGCGGCGCAGCTGCGGATGAACGAGGCGTTGCTCGCCGCCGAGGACCTGGCGCCCGACGGGCTGCGGATCGTCTCGCTCGCGTCGACGTCGGGCATCGCGGGCAACCGCGGTCAGACCAACTACGGGTACAGCAAGGCCGCCGTCATCGGCGCCACGCAGGCGCTCGCGCCGCGGCTCGCCCGCGCGGGCGGCACCGCGAACGCCGTCGCGCCCGGGTTCATCGAGACCGAGATGACCGCGCGCATCCCCGCCGTCACGCGGCAGGTCGCGCGCCGGCTGAACTCGCTGCAGCAGGGCGGCCAGCCGGTCGACGTCGCGGAGGCGATCTCGTTCCTCGCCTCGCCGCAGGCGGCCGGCGTCAACGGCCAGGTGCTGCGCGTGTGCGGCCAGAACATGGTGGGCCGATGACCGCCGAGATGCGCGAGGTCCGGCTGGCGGAGGTGCCGACGCTCGGCTCGCTCTACGCGCAGGCGCTGGGCCGGATGGCGCAGACCGTGATGACCACCCGGCAGCCGACGACGCTGCCCGCGGTGCGCTACGCCGTCGACGACGTCGCAGCCGACCGCGACCAGCTCGCGGAGTACCAGCACCTGCTGGGCGAGCCCGGCACCGACGTGCTGCCGGCCGGCTACGTGCACGTGCTGGCTTTCCCGGTCGCGGTCGCGGTGATGGCGCGCGCCGACTTCCCGCTGCCGCTGCTCGGCATGGTCCACCTGGCGAACGACGTCGAGCAGCGGGCACCCCTGCGCCTGGGCGACCGCCTGGCCGTGCGGGCCTGGGCCGAGGACCTGAGGCTGCACCGCGCCGGTACCCAGGTCGACCTCGTCACCGAGGTGGACCGCGACGGCGAGACGGTGTGGCGCGGCGTCAGCACCTACCTCGCCAAGGGCAGGACGGTCGCGGGCGCCGCCGCGGCCGAGCCCGGCGAGCGCGACGTGCCGGCGCTGCCGCCCGTGGCCGGCCAGTGGCGGCTGCGCCCCGACGTCGGGCGCCGCTACGCCGCCGTCTCGGGCGACCGCAACCCGATCCACACCAGCGCGCTGGGCGCGAAGCTGTTCGGCTTCCCCCGCGCGATCGCGCACGGCATGTACACGGCCGCGCGGGCGCTCGCGACGGTCGGCGTGGCGCGTGGCGACGCGTTCCGCTGGACCGTGGAGTTCGGCAAGCCGGTGCTGCTGCCGGGGACCGTGACGTTCGGCCTGGGTGCGCGCGCCACGGGCGGGCACGACTACGCCGGCTGGGACGCCCGCAGCGGCAAGCGGTACCTCACCGGGGCCGTCACCCCGCTCTGACCCGTCGCCGGGCGGGCGGCAACCGGCACCACGCGGCGCCCGCCGCGCCATCATGGCCGCATGGCCGCGCGGGGACACCCGAGGGACTGGGTCGCGCAGGCGTGCGCCCGGTACGGCGAGGAGACGGTGCTGGGTCTGTGCGCCGCGCTGCTCGGCGGCCGCGACCCCGACGACGTCGAGATCGACCTCGACCTGCTCGGCGGACCCGGTGGCGCCCGGCTGGTCCGGGAGTCCGACGTCCGCTGGCTGCCGCGCTCGTGGGCGGCGCGCGCGATGCGGTACGTGTGGTGCGAGGGCTGCGAGGCCGGCCTGGCCGCCCAGCGCGCGCTCGTCGCAGGCCTGCACGATGCGCACTGGCGCGTCCGCGAGACGAGCGCGGCGGTCGTGGCCGTGCGCGAGGTCGGCGCCGCCGCGGAGGCGCTGCTCCCGCTGCTCGGCGACGACGTCCCGCGCGTGCGCGCTGCAGCCGCACGCGCCATCGGCGCGGTCGGCGAGCACGAGCACCTGGGGCCGGTGCACGACGCGCTCGACGACCCCGACGCCGCGGTCGCCGAGGCCGCTCGGCGCGCGCTCGCGCGGTTGTCGGAGCGCCTCGACCTCTGATCGCGTCGACGTCGCCGAACGATCTGCAACACAGGGGTTGCGCGAGCGCCCGTGGGGCGTTACCTTGATGCAACATATCAGTTGCAGATCGGAGCCGTCATGACCACCTCGCAGGTCGACCTGGACACCGCCACCGTCAGCCGCACGCTGCGCATCGACGCGCCGCCGTCGCTCGTGTGGGCGGTCCTCACCTCCCCCGACCAGATCGCGCAGTGGTTCGGTCAGAGCGCGACCTTCCCCGACGGCGTCCACGCCGGCGCCACCGGCACGTTCGGCTGGACCGACGCCGGCGACCACCCGGTCCGCGTCGACGTCCACGAGCCCCCGCACCGGTTCGCGTTCACCTGGGGCACGCCCGGCGAGGAGCTCCGCCCGGACAACGCCACCACCGCCACCTTCACGCTGACCCCGGACGGCGACGGCACGCAGCTCACCGTCGTCGAGACCGGGTTCGACACCTTGCGCGGCGACGTCGCCGCCCACCGCGCCGCGATGGCCGACCACGCCGAGGGCTGGGAGCGCGAGCTCGACGAGCTCGTCGCGCACGTGACGACGCTGCGCCGTGGCGGCGGCGCCGTCGCCGACCTCGACGCCGGCACGATCACCCGGACCGTGCTCGTCGGTGCCGACCGCCCGACCGTGTGGCGCGCCCTCACCACCCCGGCCGCGATCGAGGCGTGGTGGGGGCACCCCGCGTCCTTCCCCGACGGCGTCCGCCCGGGCTCGCTCGGCACCTTCGAGCTGGTCGGGCACGGCCTGTTCCCGGTGCTGCTCGAACGCGTCGAGGAGCCCAGCCTGTTCACGTTCACCTGGGGCGACCTCGGCGAGACCGAGCCCGGACCGCGCAGCACGCACGTCCGGTTCGACCTCGTCGAGGCCGGCGAGGCGACGCTGGTGACCGTCGTCGAGAGCGGGTTCGACCGCACGCCCGCGGCCGAGCGTCGCGCCGCGATGGAGCAGAACACCGGCGGCTGGGACGCCGTGCTCGACGCCCTCGTCGCGCACGTCGAGGGGCGGGCGCGATGAGCGCGTCGCCCGCGCCCGGGGTGGTCGAGGTGTGCGGCGCGCTCGCCGACGACACCCGCTGGCAGGTGCTCCAGCTCGTCGGCACCGAGGCGCTCTCGGCCAGCGAGCTCGCCGAGCGGCTGCCCGTCAGCCGGCAGGCGATCGCGCGCCACCTCGGCGTGCTGGCCGCGGCCGGGCTCGTGGAGCCCGAGCGGGCCGGCAAGCAGCTGCGCTACCGCGCGATCGGCGCCCGGCTGAGCCTGCTGGCGCAGCAGCTGGACGCGATCGGGCGCGGCTGGGACGCTCGCCTGGAGCGCCTCAAGGCGATCGCCGAGGCCGAGGCGGGCACCGCGCGCTGAGTCACCGCTGCGCCGACCACACACCGCCGTCCTCGGTGACGACGTGCAGCGCCCCGTGGGCGGCCGCGGCCGCCACCGGCCGGCCCGGCGGACCGGGCAGCGTGCGCCAGCCGTCGTCCTCGGACACCGCGACCAGGCCGTCCTCGCCGTCCGGGAGCACGACGGCGAACGTGCCCTGCCACAGCACCGGCGCCGGCACGTCGTCGGTCGTCCGGCCCGGCGGCACCTCCGGGAGCGTCGTGGGCGAGACCTCGGCGCCCTCGACCCACCAGGCCGCGACCGCGCCGTCGGCACGACCGACCACGAGGCAGCGGCCGGCGTCGCACAGCGCGTCCTGCGCAGACACCACGCGCCCCTCGGCGGGGAGGTCGACGCGCTGCCACGGCCCGGCCGGCCCGGGCGCACGCCACACGGCCGCGGCCACCCGGCCGTCGTCGGACTGCACGAGCCCCGTGATCAGCAGGGCGTCGCCGTCGACGACGACATCGGTCGCGACCGGGCGCACGTCGTCGCTGGCCGCGAGCGCGGTGCCGGCCGAGGGCTGCTCGACCCAGTCGTCGCCGTCCGGCAGCCACAGCCGGATGTCGAGCCCGGGCACCTCGCCGGTGCGGGTGCCGACGATCACCGGGCCGTCGGCCGTGAGCGTGATCCCGGCCAGGCCGCCGGCGCCCCAGCCGCCGAACACCGACAGCGGCTGCTCGGGCTGCTCGACCACGCCCGCCGCGCCGCCCTCCCAGGTCGTCCACCGCGGGTTGCCGTGCGCGCCTCCCGACTGCCGCCCGATCGCGACGACCTCCTCGCCCCGGACCGCGGCGTCGAACCACAGCGCGCGCACCCCGTAGTAGCTGTCCGCGGTCACCGGCACCGGGTCCAGGCCGCCGTCCCCGTCGAGCCGCAGCACGCGCGGGGTCGGCAGGTCCTCGGCCGCCCCGGCGACGAGCAGGTCGTCGGCGACCGCGACCAGGAGCAGCGGCGTCACGCCGTCGGGCACCTCGACGCGCGACCAGGCGAGCTCGGGCTCCGGGCGGCCGCACCCGAGCAGGCCCGCGAGCAGCGCGAGCGCGAGCAGACCCCCTGCACGCGCCCGCCGTCCGGTCATGACCGGACCGACGCCACCCCGAGGTTCGCGAGCTCGTCGGCGCGCTCGTTGCCGGGGTCGCCCGCGTGCCCCTTGACCCATACCCAGGTGATGCTGTGGCGGCTCACCTCGGTGTCGAGCTCGCGCCACAGCTCGGCGTTCTTCACCGGCTTCTTGCCCGCGGTGCGCCAGCCGTTGCGCTTCCAGCCGTGGATCCACGACTGCATGCCGTTCATGACGTAGACCGAGTCCACGTGCAGCCGCACCGCGCACGGGCGCTTGAGGGCGCGCAGGCCCTCGATGACCGCCATCAGCTCCATGCGGTTGTTGGTCGTGCTGGCCTCGCCGCCGTAGAGCTCCTTGACGACACCGTCCCACCGGATCAGCACGCCCCAGCCGCCCGGGCCGGGGTTGCCCTTGCAGGCGCCGTCGGTCCACATCTCGACGTGGTCGACGGCGTCGCCCCCGGCCGCCGGCGCGCCCGGCTGGGTCGTGGTCACGCGGTGGCGAGCGCCGCGGTGATCGCCGAGGTGAAGAACCGCAGCCCGTCGGTGCCGGGACCGAAGCCGGGCTCGGTCGCGTGCTCGGGGTGCGGCATCAGACCGACGACGTTGCCGCGGGCGTTGGTGATGCCGGCGATGTCGCGGCGCGAGCCGTTGGGGTTGACCCCGGTGTAGCGGAAGACCACCCGGCCCTCGCCCTCGAGCTCGTCGAGGGTGCGCTCGTCGGCGATGAACTGGCCGTCCTGGTTCTTCAGCGGGATGACGATCTCCTCGCCCGCCTCGAACGCGTTCGTCCAGGCGGTGCTCGCGTTCTCCACGCGCAGCGTCTGGTCGCGGCACACGAAGTGCAGGTGGTCGTTCTTGACCATCGCGCCAGCGAGCAGGTGCGACTCGCACAGGATCTGGAAGCCGTTGCAGATGCCGAGCACCGGCATGCCGCCGTTCGCGGCGTCGACGACGGCACCCATCACCGGCGCGAAGCGGGAGATCGCGCCGGCGCGCAGGTAGTCGCCGTAGGAGAACCCGCCGGGCAGCACGACCGCGTCGACGCCGGCGAGGTCGTCGTCGGCGTGCCACAACCGCACCGGCTCGGCGCCGGCGAGCCGGACGGCACGGGCGGCGTCGCGGTCGTCGAGCGACCCTGGGAACGTGACGACGCCGATGCGGGCGGTCACGCCTGCTCCCCGAGCACGTGCACGGACACGACGTCCTCGATCACGGGGTTGCTCAGCACCTCCGCCGCGGCGCGCCGGGCCTGCTCGAGCACCTCCTCGGTGACCTCGCCCTCGACCTCGAGCTCGAAGCGCTTGCCCTGCCGCACCGACGCGAACCCGGTGAACCCGAGCCGCGGCAGCGCACCGGCGACCGCCTTGCCCTGGGGGTCCAGGATCTCCGGTTTCGGCATGACCTCGACGATCACTGTGGCCACGGCTGGCAACTCCTGACTGACGGCACCTGGGCAGGGCCCAGCCTATCCGCGCGTGCGACACGCTCCGTGCCGCGCCGGCCGGGCGCCCGCCCCGCGGCCGTGCGCCGGGCGTCAGGACGCGAAGGTGCGCCCGGTCAGCCGCTCGTAGGCCTCGACGTAGCGCGCACGGGTGCGCTCGACGACGTCGTCCGGGAGCGGCGGCGGCGGGACGTCGCCGTGCCGGTCCCACCCCGATGCCGGCGACGTCAGCCAGTCGCGCACGAACTGCTTGTCGAAGCTGGGCTGCGGGCGCCCGGGCTGCCACTGGTCGGCCGGCCAGTAGCGCGAGGAGTCCGGCGTCAGCACCTCGTCGCCCAGCACGATCTCGTCGGTGCCGGGCACGCGCCCGAACTCGAACTTCGTGTCGGCGAGGATGACGCCGCGCTCCAGCGCGATCTCCGCGGCGCGCGTGTAGAGCTCGAGCGTGAGGTCGCGCAGCCGGGTCGCGTCGTCCTCGCCGACGGCGGCCGCCGCCTTCTCGAACGTGATGTTCTCGTCGTGCTCGCCGAGGTCCGCCTTGCGTGCCGGGGTGAAGATCGGCCGCGGCAGCCGGCTGCCGTCCTCCAGCCCGTCGGGGAGCGGGACACCGCACACCTCGCCGCTCTCGCGGTACTCGACCAGCCCGGAGCCGGTGAGGTAGCCGCGCGCGACGCACTCGATCGGGAACATCGCCAGCCGGCGGCAGACCATCGCCCGGCCGGCGACCGCGTCCGGCACGTCGGTCGAGACCACGTGGTGCGGCACGCCCAGCGTCTCGAACCACCACAGGCTCAGTGCCGTGAGCACCGCGCCCTTGTCCGGGATCGGCGTCGGGAGCACGTGGTCGTAGGCGCTGATGCGGTCGCTCGCGACCACCAGCACGACGTCGCCGGGGTGACCGGCCTCCGGCCCCGCGGGTTCGTACAGGTCACGGACCTTGCCCGAGTAGACGTGCGTCCAGCCTGGGATCTCAGCAGCCATGGCTGCATCCTTCCAGGGCCACGGCACCGTTCCGCCCCCGCGGGCACGTCGCCGCCCCTCTGCTCCCCGGCACGGACCCTCACGGACTCGGGAGACGCGCGATGGCGGGCAAGCTCGAGCTGTACAAGGACAGGGCGGGCAAGTGGCGCTTCCGCCTCAAGGCGGGCAACGGCCAGGTCATCGCCACCGGCGAGGCCTACGAGAGCAAGAGCGCGGCACAGAACGGCATCGAGTCGATCAAGAGGAACGCCCCGGACGCGCCGGTCGTCGAGATCGAGGGCTGACGCCGACCTCGCACCGCCCGCCGCCCCGCGGGCCGGGCCGCTGCGGCTAGCCTGAGCCACCATGCAGCAGGCCGCCCCCGCGCCGGACCCCGGCCTGCTGCGCGCGCTGCGCGACGCGCTGGCCGCGCTCGCGGGCGAGCCGCCGGTGCGCGTCGAGGCCGAGTGGTCGCAGACGGGCACGCAGCACAGCGGGCGCGCGTTCCGGTTCGAGCCGGACGGTCCCCGCCGGGTGCTGCTGCCGGACGCCGCGGTGGCGGCGTTCGCCGGGCTGCGCACCCAGATGGCGACCCCGACGACCGGGGCGTGGTTCTCCGCGCGTGCCGTCCTCGACGGTGGCGAGGTCGTGCTGATGCCGAACTACGACCGCCGGCCCGACTGGGACGCGCCGGGGCTGTCGATGCTCGAGACGCCCGCCGCCGGGCCGGACGGGGCACCACCCGCACCGCCGGTCCCGTCGGAGGAGCGCTGGCTCGCCGATCTCCGACGGCACCCCCGCGACCGCGCGCACCTGCCGGACTGGCTCGCGCCGGACGCCGTCGAGGGCGAGGCGGTGGCCGAGCTGCGCGCGGCCCTCGACGGGCTCGGGGTGCCGCGGGCCGCCGTCGTGCTCCCGGGCGAGCCGGCCGGGCCCGCGTTCGAGGGCGCGCTCGAGGTGGTGCGCTACTCCCCCGCCCACCTGGCGCTGCGCATCACCGACTACGGCCAGCACCACCTGCTCGGCGAGTTCCGCAGCGAGCGGGACGCCTGCTTCGCGGTGTGGCAGTACCTGACGGCGCCGCTGCCTGCGCCGGTGCGGCTCACCTCGCACGAGGTCGCCGCCCGCGCCGCGCAGGCGCAGGAGTCCTACCAGCACCTCGCGGACCGGCTGCGCAACGTCGGCCAGGGCGGGCTCATCACCAACCTCGCGACCGGCGTCCCCTACGACCGCCTCGGCGGCCTCGACGGCCTGTACTTCTTCGCCTGGGGCACGCCCTGGGAGATGCGGTCGCTGCCGCCGACGGCGAACGCGCCCGGCGCCCGGGTCGTCACCTTCGTGGCGCTGCGGCCGGTCGAGGTGCAGGCCGAGATCGTCGCGCCGTGGTTCGGGCAGCCCGGCGGCGGCATCCGCTTCCACGTCGAGGGCGGTCACGCGGTGCGCGACCTGGTCCGGGACCAGGTGCTGGCCGTCGTCGACGTCGTCCCTTGACGGCGTGGTGTTGGATCTCACCGTGAGCGCACCCGACGACCTCGGCCGGTTCCTGTCCCAGTTCGGCCGGCTCGCCGAGGCCGCGAGCGGGTACGCGGCCCGCGAGCGGCTGGGCGACCGGCAGCGCCTGGTCGAGCGGCTCGGCGCCCATCTCGGCGAGGACCCCTCCGCGCTGCCGGTACTGACCGACGAGGTCAGCCCGTTCCGGTTCGCCGACGTCGACCTCGCGCTGGAGCTGGTCGCGCGCGAGACCGACGGCGCCGAGCTGATCGGGGTGGGCGGCGGCGAGCAGCGCTGGCACTCGAGCCTGTCGGAGATGCTCAACACCACCTACGTCGAGCTGCCGGTCGGGCCGGTCGACTACGCGAAGGTCGCGACCGGTCCAGACAGCGAGCGCTCCGCCGTCTCCTTCGGCATCTACCTGCTGCGGTGGCGGCACGACGGCGCCGAGCACCCGGTCGCGGTCGCGATCCGCGGTGCGCGGCCGCAGTACGGCGCGACGCCGCGGCTGGAGGTCATCGCGGCCGCCGACGGCGTGGCCGCCGCGCTGCTCGGCCGTGTGCACGAGCTGATGAACGCCCACAGCGTGCTGCGGGGCCAGGTCGTCACGTTCGGCGGCTCGGAGTTCGAGGCGAGCCTGGGGATGCCGAGCCAGGGGCAGGTGACGTTCCAGCCGCGACCGCAGGTCGCCGCCTCCGACATCGTGCTGCCCGCCGGCACGCTCGCCCGGATCGAGCGGCACGTGCTCGGCATCGGCGCGCACCGGGACCGGCTCGCGAGCGCCGGCCAGCACCTCAAGCGCGGCGTGCTGCTGTTCGGCCCGCCCGGCACCGGCAAGACGCTGACGGTCCGGCACCTGCTCGGCATGGCCGAGGACGCGACGGTCATCATGCTCTCCGGGATGGCGCTGCAGCTCGTCTCGCTCGCGACCCAGACCGCACGGGCGCTGCAGCCCGCGATCGTCGTGCTCGAGGACTGCGACCTCGTCGCCGAGCAGCGCGACCACTTCCACTCCTCGCCGCTGCTGTTCGAGGTGCTGGACGCCCTCGACGGCCTCGCCTCCGACTCCGACGTCACGTTCCTGCTCACCACCAACCGCGTCGACGTGCTCGAGCCGGCGCTCGCCCAGCGTCCCGGCCGCGTCGACCTGGCGGTCGAGATCCCGCGGCCCGACCGGGCGGCCCGGCGCGCGCTGCTCGCGCTCTACGGGCGCGGGCTGCCGTTCAGCGCCGACGTGCTCGACGAGGTCGCGCGCGACTCCGACGGCACCACCGCCTCGTTCGCCAAGGAGCTGGTGCGGCGGGCGGTGCTGCTCGCCGCGGTCGCCGAGGAGGAGCTCGGCGACCAGCACCTGCGCGACGCGCTCGCCGAGATGACCGCCGACTCCTCCGCGATCACCCGCGCCCTGCTCGGCGGCGGCGACTGGGCGGAGTCCGGCGGAGGGTACGCCTAGCGCGCGCTCGACCACCGGGCGACCGGGCGCCGTCGGGCACCTCGGGCACCGGCGAGACGCCGTCGAGCACTGCGCCCGGCGAGGTCTCAGTTCGATAACAGCGCCCGGCGGCCCCGGTACTCCCCCACACCGGTAGTTGTCCGGTTGTACCGTGCCGATCGGGGGGTGGCTGTCGGCGACCCCTTTCGCACACACGGACGAGGGAGTCGCGATGCGAGGACTCAGGCGGCGCCTGGTGGCGCTGGCGTGCACCGCCACAGCCGGGGCGATGATCCTGACCGGCTGTCTGAACAACCCGAACCAGGGCGGCGGTGGCGCACCCGGCGGCGGTGGCGAGGGCATCGCCGACAACGCCGAGGCCGACGGCGACGGCGTCGTGACGATCCTGGGCGCGTTCGGAGGCCAGGAGCAGGAAGGCTTCCTCGCGTCGCTGGAGGAGTTCGAGGCCGAGAGCGGCATCACGATCCAGTACACGGCCGACCAGGACTTCACGAACACGATCCGGCTCCGCACCAACTCCGGCCAGGCCCCGGACATCGCGATCTTCCCGCAGCCGGGCGGTCTGCTCGAGCTCGCCGAGGACGGCTACATCCAGCCGATCGACACCTACCTCGACTTCGACGCGCTCGACCGCACGCTGGTGCCGGGCTTCCTGGAGTCGGCCCGCATGAACGGCCGCGTGTACGGCGCGCCGATGCGGATGGCGGTCAAGTCGATCGTCTGGTACCCGGCCGAGGCGTACGAGGCCGGCGGCTACAACACCGAGCCGGCGGACCTCGACGAGCTCGACGCGGTGGCCGAGGAGATCAAGGCCGACGGCATCACACCCTGGTGCATGGGCTGGGGCTCGGACCAGGCGACCGGCTGGGTCGGCACCGACTGGATCGAGGAGTACATGCTCCGGCTCTGGGGGCCGGACGTGTACGACCAGTGGACCTCGCACGAGATCCCGTTCGACGACGAGCGCGTCGTCGCCGCCTTCGACGCCTACGGCGAGCTGCTGCAGACCGAGGGCAACGTGCTCGGCGGCCCGTCCGGGGTGCTCTCGACACCGTTCAGCGACGCGATGCTCCCGGCGTTCGACGACCCGCCGAAGTGCATGCTGGAGCGGCAGGGCAACTTCGTCACGGGCTTCCTGCCCGACGACGTGCAGGCCGACCTCGACAACCAGGTCGGGCTGTTCGTGTTCCCGCGGGCCGCGGACTCCGAGTACGACGGCCAGCCGATCATGGGCGGCGGTGACATCGCGGCACTGATGAACGGCAACGACCCCGACGCGATCGCCGTCATGGAGTTCATCACCTCCGACCAGTTCGGCGGCGAGTGGGCGTCGGCCGGCGGCTGGCTGTCCCCGCACACGACCTTCGACGCCAGCCAGTACGCGGACGAGATCACCCGCCAGACGGCGGAGATCGTCGCCGCGGCGGACGTGTTCCGGTTCGACGGCTCCGACCTCATGCCCAACGCCGTCGGCGGCGGCACCTTCTGGACCGGCATGGTCGAGTGGCTGCGCGGCGACAAGACGGCGGAGGAGGTCACGGCCGAGATCGAGCGGACGTGGCCCACCGACGACGAGGCCGAGGACGAGTCGGAGTCATGACCGCCGTCGCCCAGACACCTCCGACCACCGTCAGGCGAGGTGGTTCACCCGCTCGACCCCTGCGGATGCTCGTGGGGATCCTCGGGGTGTGCGTGGTCGCGTGGCTGACCGCCAACGTGTTCCTGTCGCTGGCGTACTACCCCGGGTGGTACTTCCACAACCGCGTCCTCATGGCGCTGGTCGGCATGGTCGCCGGGCTCGGCGGGGCCGCGCTGCTGTTCTACTTCATCAACGTCACGATCGAGTCGCTGCCGCAGCGGTTGTCGCAGGGGCTGATCCCCTACGCGTTCGTGCTGCCGGCGTTCGGGCTCATCGGGCTGATGCTGCTGTACCCGACGATCCAGACGATCAACTACAGCTTCGCCAACAACGACAGCACCAGATACGTCGGCCTCGACAACTACCGGTCGATCTTCGCCGACTCCGCGTTCTGGCTGGCGCTGACGAACAACGCGCTGTGGCTGATCATCGTGCCGGCGCTGACGGTGGTCATCGGCATCGCGGTGGCGCTGTTCGCCGACCGGCTCTCCGCCAAGGGCGAGAACGTCGCCAAGAGCCTGATCTTCCTGCCGATGGCGGTCTCGTTCGTCGGTGCCTCGACGATCTGGGGCGTGCTGATCTACAGCGCCAACCCCAACATCGGCATCCTCAACGCGATCCTCGGGACCTCGATCGACTGGATCCAGCAGGACACCGCGCGGCTCAACTCGCTGCTGATGATGCTCATCCTCATCTGGATGCAGTCCGGGTTCGCGATGGTGCTGCTCTCCGGCGCGATCAAGGCCGTGCCGGACGAGACCCTGGAGGCCGCCCGGATCGACGGCGCCAACGAGCGTCAGGTCTTCTTCAAGGTGATCATCCCGCAGATCAAGGGCACGATCATCACGGTCTTCATCACGGTCGTGATCCTGGTGCTGAAGGTCTTCGACATCGTCTACGTGCTCACGAACGGCAACTACCGCACCAACGTGATCGCGCTGATGTTCTTCCAGGAGCTGTTCACGCAGGGCCGCGCGGGACGCGCCTCGGCGATCGTCGTGATCCTGCTGATCCTGGTGACGCCGATCCTCATCTACCAGGTGCGCCACTTCCGGAAGGAGCAGGGCCGATGAGCGCCGTCGCCGACGCCCCCCGGGTCGCGAAGAAGTCCAAGCGGCAGCCGTCGTACATGAAGGACGGCCGGCCCCGGAGCTGGACCTCGATCATCGTGATGGTCGTGCTGGCCTTCCTGTGGTCGGTGCCGACCCTGGGCCTGCTGGTCAGCTCGTTCCGCAGCCGCGAGGCGGTCTCCACCTCGGGCTGGTGGACCGCGCTGTTCAACCCGGTCGAGCAGGGCTGGACGCTCGACAACTACGCGGGCGTGCTCGAGGGCTCGAACATGGCGATGGGGTTCCTCAACACCCTCGTGGTGTCGATCCCCGCGACGATCCTGCCGATCATGTTCGCCGCGTTCGCGGCCTACGCCTTCACGTTCATGGAGTTCCCCGGCAAGGAGATCCTGTTCGTGGTGATCGTCGCCGTCATGGTGGTGCCGATCCAGGTCGCCCTGCAGCCGATGCTGTACCTGCTCGGCCCCTACGGGATCGGCATCTCCGGGCAGTTCGTGGCGATCTGGCTGCTGCACACCGGGTTCGGCATGCCGCTGTGCCTCTACACGCTGCGCAACTACATGGCGACGCTGCCGTACTCGGTCGTGGAGTCGGCCAAGATCGACGGCGCCAGCCACTACCAGACGTTCTGGCGACTGGTGGCGCCGATGTCGATCCCGGCGATGGCGGCGTTCGCGACGCTGCAGTTCCTCTGGGTCTGGAACGACCTGCTGATCGCCAAGCTGTTCCTGCTCCCGACCAACGCGACGGTGATCGTGCAGCTGCAGCAGCTGCTCGGCACCCAGGGTCAGGGCGCGGAGCTGCTGACGGCCGGCGCCTTCATCTCGATGGCGCTGCCGATCGTGGTGTTCGTGTTCCTGCAGCGGTTCTTCGTCCGCGGTCTCACGTCGGGGGCCGTCAAGGGCTGAGCCGCCCGACGCGACGGCGGCCGGTCACCCTCGTGGTGACCGGCCGCCGTCGTGCGTGGTGGGCGGGTGTCATGCGCGGCGCTCCCAGGCGTCGCTGAGCACGGCGCTGGGGTAGGCGTCGCGGGCGAGCCGGTCGGCGCCGGCGCGGAGGTCGGCCTGCACGCGCTCGACGTCGCGGTCGACCAGCGTGTAGGGGACCATCAGCACCGTCTCGTCGTCGCGGTGCAGCAGGTAGATCAGGCCGAGGATCACGAGGGCGATCAGCAGGATGTCCATGGCATCCATCCTGCGCTCGCACGGTTTCTGCCACGAGTGGCCGAGATGCCATTGCACGCAGGATTCCTGCCACGTACGGTGGGTGCATGGCACTGCAGCGGGTGGTCGCCCTCCTGACCGAGCCGATGGCGCCCTTCGAGCACGCGGTCGCGTCCGAGGTGTTCGGCATGGACCGCACCGAGGAAGGCGTCCCCGACTTCGAGTTCATCAGCGCCGGCCCCGTCGCGGGGCAGCCGGTGCAGGTGATGACGGGCGGGGGCTTCCTGCCGACGCACGACTGGTCCGAGGCGGCGACGGCCGACCTGGTCGTGCTGCCGGCGTCCGGCATCCGTGAGGACTACCCCGACGAGCTGCTCGACGTCGTCCGCGAGGCGCACGCACGCGGCGCGACGGTCCTGTCGATCTGCAGCGGCTCGTTCGTGCTCGCCGCGACCGGCCTGCTCGACGGCAAGCGCGCGACGACGCACTGGCGCTACCTGCAGCAGTTCAAGGAGCGGTTCCCGCAGGTCGACGTCACGATGGACGTGCTGTTCGTCGACAACGGCAGCCTCATCACCAGCGCGGGCACGAGCGCCGGGATCGACGCCTGCCTGCACCTGGTGCGCCGGGAGCACGGCGCCTCGGTGGCGACGACGATCGCGCGCCGCATGGTGGTGCCGCCGCAGCGCGACGGCGGCCAGCGCCAGTACGTCGCGACCCCGGTGCCGGAGTGCCAGGCCGAGAGCCTGCAGCCGCTGCTGGACGAGGTGCTCGCGACTCTCCACGAGCCCCACACGGTCCCCACGCTCGCCAAGCGGGCGCTGATGTCCGAGCGCACCTTCGCGCGCCGCTTCGTCGCCGAGACCGGCACGACGCCCCACAAGTGGCTGCTGCAGCAGCGCGTGCTCCGCGCCCGCGAGCTGCTGGAGGCCACCGACTCCTCGGTCGAGACGATCGCCCGCGAGGTCGGCTTCGGCTCCGCCGCCGTCCTCCGCGCCCACTTCCAGACCGTCCTCGGCACCTCACCCCAGCGCTACCGCCGCGCCTTCTCCCCCACCCAGGCCCCGATCCCCACCCCCACCCCCACCCCCACCCCCACCACAACCACAGCGCCCGCCTGACCCACTTTCACCGCACTGTGCAACACCCTGCGGTTTCACCGCACTTTGCAACAGGCTCCGCTTACACCGCACTTTCTGCCGCCCCTTGGCTTCACCGCACTTCTGCCGATGGCACCGTCCGGCTCGGGTGCGACAGCGGCGCCGTCTCACCTCGCCGTCGTGCTGCGACGACCGCGTCCAGGCTCCTGTCGGCGGCCGCCAGGGGCAGACCCGCCTGACCACCATCCGGCAGAGGCAGCAGGAAGTGCGGTGAAACCGGGCCGCGGCAGGAAGTGCGGTGAAGTAGGACTGCTCCAAAGTGCGGTGAAAGTGGGGGCTGTTGCAAAGTGCGGTGAAAGTGGGGGTGGGGTGCGGGGTATTGCGGTGGCGGGGAGCGGGCGGGGCGGGGAGGATGGCGCGGTGCTGACCTGGACCGCGCTCACCGCCGAGACGACGCCGCAGTGGGCCGACCTCACCAACCTGCTCGCGAAGGTCGACGACACCGACGAGTACTACGACGCCGAGGACCTCGCCGAGGAGCTCGAGGAGCACGGGTTCGACGCCGCGCAGGACTCCTGGGCGGTGTGGGACGGCGAGGTGATGGTCGCCTTCGGCCAGCTGCGCGTCAGCCTGCAGCTCACCGCCGACGGCGAGGCGCGCGCCGACCTCACCGGCGGCGTCCACCCGGACTGGCGCGGGCGCGGCATCGGCACCGCGCTGCTGGCCCGCATGGAGCCGCGCGCGCTCGCGGTCGCCCGCGAGCGCCACCCGGGTGCGCCGCTGCTGATGCGCGCCTCCGGCGGCAAGGAGGGCAGCGACGCGCGCCCGCTCCTCACCGACGCCGGCTACGCACCCGCCCGCTGGTTCACCGACATGGCGCGTCCGCTGCCCGGACCCGCCGTCGCCGCCGTCCCCGACCCCCGCATCCGGCCGTTCGGCGACGACGTGTCCGAGGCGACCCGGCTCGCGCACAACGAGGCGTTCGCGGGGCACTGGGGCTCGACGGCCCGCACCCGCGAGGCGTGGGACGAGATGGTCTCGGCACGCTCGTTCCGCGCCGCCGACTCGCGCGTGCTCGTCGACGACGGCGTCGTGCTCGCGTACGTGCTGTGCGGCCAGTGGGTCGAGCGGGAGCTCTACATCAGCCTCGTCGGCACGCGGCCCGAGGCGCGCGGCCAGGGGCTGGGGCGCGCCGCTCTCGTGACCACGGTCGCGGACGCCGCGGCGTCCGGCCGCTACGACGTCGTCGACCTCTCGGTCGACTCCGACAACCCGACCGGCGCGGGCGGTCTCTACGCCTCGGCCGGGTTCCGCCCGGTCCGCACGGTGGCGACGTTCACCAAGCGCGTCGCGACCACCTGACCACCTGACGACCGCCGCGGCGGGGGCGCCGTCAGCGGCCGGCGGCGATGTCCGTGCGGTGGTGCGCGCCGTCGATCGCGATCTCGGCGACGCCCGCGTAGGCGGCGGCCCGCGCGGCGGCGACGTCGGCACCGGTCCCGACGACCGAGAGCACGCGGCCGCCCGCGGTCACCAGCCGGCCAGCGTCGTCGGCCGCGGTGCCCGCGTGCAGCACGTGCACGCCGTCGAGCGCCTCGGCTGCCTCGACGCCGGTGATCGGGTCGCCCTTGCGCGGCGCCTCGGGGTAGCCGTGCGCGGAGACGACGACGGTGACGGCGGCCTCGTCGGACCAGCGCAGCGGCGGCAGGCTCGCGAGCGCACCGGTCGCCGCCGCGTGCAGCGCGGTCGCGAGCGAGGACCGCAACCGGGCCAGGACCACCTGCGTCTCGGGGTCGCCGAAGCGTGCGTTGAACTCGACGACGCGCAGCCCCCGCGAGGTGAGCGCCAGCCCGCAGTAGAGCAGCCCGACGAACGGGGTGCCGCGGCGGGCGAGCTCCCGCACCGCGGGCAGCGCGACCCGCTCGACGACCTCGTCCGTGAGCCCGGCCGGCGCCCAGGTCAGCGGCGAGTAGGCGCCCATGCCGCCGGTGTTGGGACCGGCGTCGTCGTCGAGCAGCCGCTTGTAGTCCTGCGCGGGCGCGAGCGGGACGACCGTCTCGCCGTCGGACAGGCAGAACAGCGAGACCTCGGGGCCGTCGAGGTACTCCTCGACGACGACCTGGGCGTGCTCCAGGCAGCTCGCCGCGTGCGCGAGCGCGGCGGCGCGGTCGTCGGTCACGACGACGCCCTTGCCGGCGGCGAGCCCGTCGTCCTTGACGACGTAGGGCGCCCCGAACGCGTCGAGCGCGGCCTCGACCTCGGCGAGCGAGGAGCACACGTGCGCCATCGCGGTCGGCACCGCGGCGGCGGCCATGACGTCCTTGGCGAACGCCTTCGACCCCTCGAGCCGCGCCGCGGCGGCGTCCGGGCCGAACACCGGGATGCCAGCCGCGCGCACGGCGTCGGCCACCCCCGCGACCAGCGGCGCCTCCGGCCCGACGACGACGAGGTCGGCCTCGAGCCGCTGCGCCAGCGCGGTCACCGCCGCCGGGTCGAGCGGGTCGACGGCGGCGTTCTCCGCGCCCGGCAGCGTCGCGGTGCCGGGGTTGCCGGGGGCGACGACGACCGCGGAGGTCGCCGGGTCGAGGGCCAGAGCCCGGGCGATGGCGTGCTCGCGCGCGCCGGAACCGATGACGAGGATCCTCACGGACCCCGACCCTATCGAGCCGCTGTCACCCCAGCCGCGGGTAGGCCACCTCGGTGAGGAACTCCACGTCGGCGCCCTCGACCAGCTCGAGCACGAGCGCGACGGCGTCGCCCAGCCGCGCGAGCGGCACGTCGCCGCCGCTCTCGGCCCGCTGCCGCTCGTCCGCCAGCACCCGGTGCACGAGCGCGGGCGTCACCTGGATGCCCTCGTCGAGCACGGTGCGCTGCCGCAGCCACTGCCGCACCTGCATGCGGGCGATCTCGGCGGTCGCGGCGTCCTCCATCTCGCCGTCGACCGCGATCGCACCGGTGCCGGTCAGCCACGACGCGAGGTAGCGCAGGCACGCCCGCACGTTGGCGCGCAGGCCCTCGATCGTGCGCGCGCCGCCCGCGGAGGCGAAGTCGAGCAGCTCGACGTCGTCGATGCGGTCGGGGCGGGTGCGCCCGATCTGGTGGTCGCGGCCGCACGCGACGGCCCGGTACACGCCGCGGACGGTCGAGACCAGGTCCGGGTGCGCCACCCAGGAGCCGTCGAAGCCGTCCTGCGCGAACGTGTCGGCGTCGGCACGGACCCGGGCGAGCGCGAGCCCTGCGGCGCGCCAGCCCGCACCGCGCGGCAGCACCGAGGCCGGCCCGGCGATCGCGTGGGTGCCGCGGCGGTGACAGGTGGCGACGAGCCGCTCGGTGAACGCGCGCATGAACGACGACGTCATCGTCACCTCGTGCCGGTCGGGCAGCGGGGCGTCGGGGACCTCCTTCAGGACGGAGAACAGGTAGTCCCAGCGGCCCGCGTTGAGGCCCGCGGCCCGGTCGCGCAGCACGTGGAGGATCTCCTCCATCCGCAGCGCGGCGGGCAGCGTCTCGATGAGCACCGTGGTGCGGATCGTCGCGGTGGGCAGCCCCACCTCCCGCTCGAGGTGCTCCAGCACGTCGCGCCAGAGCTCCGCCTCGGCGACCGAGGAGATCTTCGGCAGGTAGAGGAACGGCCCGAGCCCGCGCGCCGCGAGCGTGCGACCGTGGTGGTGCACCAGCAGCCCGACGTCGGCGAACGAGGCCGCGACCGGCTCGCCGTCGACCTGCAGGTGACGCTCGTGCAGGTGCAGCGCCCGCGGCCGCACCATGAGCGTCGGGGCGGGCGTGCCCTCGTCGGGCGCGATCCGCCCGTCGACGACGTCGGCCAGCACCTCGTGCGCCTCCCGCACGTTGTCCCAGGTCGGCGAGAGCGAGTCCTCGAGGTCGGCGAGCCAGACGTCGGCGCCGGAGCGCATCGCGCTGGTCGCGTAGCGGCGGGTCAGCGGCGAGGTGAGCTCGACGTGCCGGCGGCGCAGCGCCGCCGGCGGCGGGGCGACCTGCCAGTCGGGATCGAGCGCGACCGGGCTCGGGTCGAGCTCGGGCTGCGGCGGGCCGGCCGCGCGACGGCGGTCCGTCTCGGCGAGCACGGCCCGGCGCCGGTCCTCGAAGGTGCGGTGCAGCCGCTCGACGACGGCGAGCGCCGCCGGCTCGAGCAGGTCCGGCCGCGGCGGCGCGGGCGCCGTCGCGGTGGTGGGAGGGACGAGGGTCGCGGTCATCAGAACTGCTCCTGCTCGGTGCTGCCCACGAGGGCGAGGGTGTCCGACGTCGGGTTGAGCGCCGTCGCGACCTGGTCGAAGTAGCCCGTGCCGACCTCGGCCTGGTGGCGCGCGGCGGTGTAGCCGCGCTCTGCGGCCGCGAGCTCGGCCTGCTGGAGCGCGACGTAGGCGGTCATCCCGGTGCGGGCGTAGCCGTGCGCGAGCTCGAACATCGAGTGGTTGAGGGCGTGGAAACCGGCCAGCGTGATGAACTGGAACGCGTAGCCCATCGCACCGAGCTCGCGCTGGAAGCGGGCGATGACCTCGCGCTCGAGCGCCGCCGCCCAGTTGAAGCTGGGTGAGCAGTTGTAGGCGAGCCGCTTGCCGGGGTGCTCGGCATGGATCGCCTCGGCGAACCGGCGCGCGAAGCCTAGGTCGGGGGTGCTGGTCTCGACCCAGATGAGGTCGCAGTAGGGCGCGTACGCGAGCCCACGGGCGATGGCGGCCTCGGGGCCGGGCGTGACCCGGTAGAAGCCCTCGGCCGTGCGCTCGCCGGTCGTGAACCGGGCGTCTCGCTCGTCGACGTCGGTCGTGAGCAGGTTCGCGCCGAGCGCGTCGGTGCGGGCGATGACGACGGACGGCACGTCGAGGACGTCAGCCGCGAGCCGGGCCGCGTTGAGGGTGCGGACGTGCTGCGCGGTGGGGACGAGCACCTTGCCGCCCATGTGCCCGCACTTCTTCTCGCTCGCGAGCTGGTCCTCGAAGTGCACGCCCGCGGCGCCGGCCGCGATCATGGCCTTCATCAGCTCGAACGCGTTGAGCGGGCCGCCGAAGCCGGCCTCGGCGTCGGCGACGATCGGCGCCAGCATCTCGACCCCCGGGTCGCCGGTCTCGGACCACGAGATCTGGTCGGCCCGCAGCAGCGCGTTGTTGATGCGGCGGACGACGGCGGGCACCGAGTTCGCCGGGTAGAGGCTCTGGTCCGGGTAGGTCTGGCCGGCGAGGTTCGCGTCGGCGGCCACCTGCCACCCGGAGAGGTAGATCGCCTCGAGTCCGGCCTTGACCATCTGCACGGCCTGGCCACCGGTCAGCGCGCCGAGCGCGTTGACGTACGGCCGGGTGCCCATGAGCTCCCAGAGGCGCTCGGCGCCACGGCGGGCGAGCGTGTGCTCCTCGACGACGCGGCCCCGCAGCCGGACGACGTCCTCGGCGCTGTAGCTGCGTCGGACGCCGGCCCAGCGCTCCTCGGTGGCCCAGCGGCGACGCAGGTCGTCGGCGGGGTCGAGGCGGGTGGTCGTCGCGGTGGGGCGGTCGGTGGTGGTGGTCACGGCAGTGCTCCTTTCGCCCGGCGGTGCCGGTGGCATCACTGTCGCTGCAGCGCAAGCCACATTCCATCTCTGATCGCCGGAAAGATCGGCCGATCTTTCGCTAGCGTGAAGCGATGACCACCCCGCTCGCCGTCGGACGGCAGATCCGCCACCTGCGCACCGCTGCCGGTCTGACCCTCGAGCACCTGGGCGCCCAGGTCGGCGCCGCGCCCTCGCAGCTGTCGCTGATCGAGAACGGCAAGCGCGAGCCGCGTCTGGGCCTGCTGCAGGCGATCGCGCAGGCGCTCGGCGTCGAGGTCGCCGCGCTGCTCTCCGCCGAGCCGCCCAGCCGCCGCGACGAGCTCGAGATCGCTCTCGCCGAGGCGCAGCGCGGCCCGCTCTACCGCGAGCTCCGGCTGCCCGAGGTCCGCACGAGCCGCAAGCTCCCGCTCGAGGTGCTCGAGGCGCTGGTCGGGCTGCACGGCGAGCTCGCCCGGCGCGCCAGCGAGGCCAGCGCCACCCCCGAGGAGGCACGGCGGGCGAACACGCGGCTGCGCAACGAGATGCGCGCCGTCGACAACCACCTGCCCGACGTCGAGCGCGCGGCCGCCGAGGTGCTGGAGCCCGTCGGCTACCGCGGCGGGCCGCTCACGCACCGGATGGTCGAGGCGATCGTCGAACGGCTCGGCTTCACGCTGCACCACGCGCGCGACCTGCCGAGCTCGGCGCGCTCGGTCACCGACCTGGAGAACCGGCGCATCTACCTGCCGCCGGCCTCGATACCGGGCGGGCACGGGCTGCGCTCGCTCGCACTGCAGGCGGTCGCGCACCGCGTGCTCGGGCACGCGCAGCCGGCGACCTACCTCGACTTCCTGCGGCAGCGCCTGGAGATCACGTACTTCGCGGCGGCGTGCCTCATGCCCGAGCGCACCGCCGTCGAGCTGCTGAGCGAGGCGAAGAAGAACCGGGACCTCGCGATCGAGGACTTCCGCGACGCGTTCGGCGTCACCCACGAGAGCGCCGCCCACCGGTTCACGAACCTCGCGACCTCGCACCTGGGCATCCGCTGCCACTTCGCACGCGTCACGCGCGACGGCACCCTGCTCAAGGGGTACGAGAACGACGGCGTGGCCTTCCCGCAGGACGTCACCGGCGCGATCGAGGGCCAGACCGTGTGCCGGCACTGGACCTCGCGCGCGGTGTTCGACGTCGACGACCTCGTCGGGGAGTTCCACTGCTACACCGACACGGTCACCGGCACCTACTGGTGCTCGGCGCAGACCGGCTCGGGCACCGACGGCGACTTCTCGATCACGATCGGCGTCCCGTACGTCGAGTCGCGCTGGTTCCGCGGCCGCGAGACGACGAACCGCTCGGTGTCACGCTGCCCGGACCCGACCTGCTGCAAGCAGCCGGACCCGCGGCTGGCACGCCGCTGGTCGGACGCGGCGTGGCCGAGCGCCAAGGTCCACACCCATATCTTCGGCGCGCTGCCGTCCGGCCGGTTCCCCGGGGTCGACGACGCCGAGGTCTACGCGTTCCTCGACGCCCACGCGCCGCGCACCCCGCCGCCCGAGCGGGCCCCTCAGAGCGCGCCGTAGACGCGCTCGACGTCGATCGTGAGGACCAGCCGCTCCTGCTCGACCATCGCCGCGCGGTACTCGTCCCAGTCGGGGTGCTCACCGCGGATGTCGCGGTACAGCCGCACGAGCTCCTCGGCGGTCGCGTCGTCGACGGCGCGGGTCACCTCGCTGAGCCGCCCGGCGCCCTCGACGACGGCGTAGCCCCACCCTTGCGGTCGCACGTGCAGGCTGACCCGGGGGTCGCGGCGGATGTTGCGGGTCTTGGCGCGCGTGTCGGTGACCGACACCCGGATCGTGCGCGCCTGCGGGTCGAAGACGTACGTGACGTCGGACAGCTGCGGCCGGCCGTCGCGCTTGAGGGTGGCGAGGACCCCGAGGTGGTGGCGGGCGACGACGTCGAGGAGCGCGGGCTCGGCAGGTGCGGTCATGCCCGTGCGAACCGCGCGCCGCGGCGGCTCATTCCCGCGGGAACACCGGCACCGCACCCGCTGTTGGCGCAGGCATGAGGATCGACATCTGGGCCGACGTCGTGTGCCCGTGGTGCTACATCGGCAAGCGTCGCCTGGAGTCCGCGCTCGCGTCCTTCGAGCACCGCGACGAGGTCGAGGTCGTGTGGCACTCCTTCGAGCTCGACCCCGACGCGCCACGGCACGGGACCGAGACCGTCCCCCAGATGCTCGGCCGCCGCTACGGCGGCGGCGAGGAGGCCGGCCTGCGCATGATCGCCCAGGTCGACGAGATCGCCCGCGGCGAGGGTCTCGTCCTCGACCAGACCCGGGCGCTGCACACGAGCAGCCGCGACGCGCACCGGCTGCTGCACCTCGCCCGCGCCGAGGGCGCCCCGGGTGCGCAGGGCGACCTCGAGGAGCGGCTGCTGTCCGCGTACTTCGTCGAGGGGCGCGACATCGCCGACCACGCCGTGCTCGCCGAGCTGGGCGCCGCCGTCGGCATCGACGCGCAGCGCGTCGCCGAGGTCCTCGAGGGCGACGAGCTCGCCGCCGCCGTCGCAGCCGACGTCGCGCAGGCGCGGGCCTACGGCGCGACGGGGGTGCCGTTCTTCGTCGTCGACTCCCGCTACGGGATCTCCGGCGCGCAGCCGACCGAGCTCTTCACGGACGTGCTCGCACGCGCCTGGGGCGAGCGCGCCCCGGCCTGAGTCAGCGCTCCTTGCCCACCCGCCAGTGGGGTCCGAGCCGCAGGTGCCTCTCGTCGACGTCGGTCGGGTTGACCCGGTCGCCGCCGTTGAGCTCGGGCCGCCGGCTGGTCTGCGGCGGGGGCGGCACCCGTGCGGGGAGGCTGGTCGGCGCCTCGACGACCGGGATCTCGTCCGTGCGCGGCGAGGCCTCGACGCTGCGCGGGTCCTCGAGCGGCCGCGGCTCGAACGTGCGCGCGGCGTCGGGCGGCAGCACGGTCAGCTCGTAGCGGCCCCGCTCGTCGGGCTCCAGCCGAGGCTGGAAGCGCGGCGGGGCGTCCGGCTCGCGACGTGGCTGCCGCTCGCCGCGGCCCGCGACGACGATCGTCGGCGCGTCCGGCGGCCGGGCCGGCGAGATCGGCGGCAGGCGACGCTGCGGGTCCCGGGTGGCCGGTCGCCGCACCGCGGGCCGGTCGCGACCCACCCGCGGCGAGGTCGGTGCGAGGTCGTCGAGGTCGCCGAGGTCGTCGAGATCGCCCAGCCCGTCGGCGTCGTCGTGCTCGGCGTCCGCCCGCGCCTCGTCGGTCAGCGGGATCCAGAGGTCGACGACGCGGCCGCCCGGCAGCGGTCGCGCCCGGATGACGTCGACGCCCCAGGCCGAGCGCAGCCGCGGCACCGCGCGCACGATGTCGTCCTGCGACATGCCCGCGCGGACGGCCTCGAGGCTGACGAGGATGCCGCCGTCGACCGGGCGGTGCCGCAGCCGCGGCACCAGGTCCGGCAGCGGCCGCGGCGGCCGCCGGCGGCGCCAGGACACCCAGGCCTGGTGGAACCTGCGCGGTCGCGGCACGACGAGCCCGGCGCGCACCATGTCGTCGTGGTGCTCGCCGATGATGTCGCCGAGGGCGCGCACCCCGATGCCGCTGTGCCGGTACCGCAGGAGCCACTGGGACACCACCCCGAGCCCGCCGCACCACGCCTGCACGGCGGCAAGCGCCAGCGCCACGAGAGCGACCAGCAGGGCGACGAGGCCCTCGTCGGAGGTCCAGCCGAACAGCCACGCCAGCAGGATCGCGGCGACGGCGACCAGCAGTCGGTTCCGGACGGCTGCGGCGCGACCGGTCATGGGAGGGGCGCGCTACTCGGTGACGAGGACCGCGATCGCTTCCCCGAGAGCGTTCAGGGCATCGTTGACGGGCCCGCCGAGCGGCGTGAGCGCGAGCACGAACCCGAAGATGACACCGAGGAACACCCCGAGGCCGGTCATCTTCGAGCGCAGCGCGAGCACCATGCCGATGCCCAGCAGCAGGGCGACGACTCCAGTGGACATGACGTGGCTCCAGACGGGTCAGGGGTCGACTCACGGTAACCGCCGCGCGCGCCCCCGCCGCGGACGCGAGGCGGCGTGTCCGGCCCGCGGGCCGGCCGCGCGGTCGCCGTCTGCTCAGGCCCGCTCGCCCACCGCGAGCCAGGCGCCGAGCCCGATCATCGTGGCGCCACCGGTCGCGATGACGGCGCGGCTGCGGCGGGGCGTCCGGGTGAGCACCGCCCGCAGCCGGGCGGCGGCGACGGCCCACACGCCGTCGGAGACCAGCCCGAACAGCACCATGACCGCGCCGAGCACGAGGATCTGCACGCGCACGGAGCCGGCCTCGGGCGCGACGAACTGCGGCAGCAGGGCCGCGAACATCACGTACACCTTCGGGTTGGTCAGCCCGACCACCAGGCCCTGCCGACCCGCCTGCACCGGGGACAGCGGCCCCGTCTCGCCCGCCTGCGCGAGCGCGCCCGGGTCGAGCGCGTCGCGGTGCCGGATCGCCTGCACGCCGAGCCACACCAGGTACAGCGCACCGACGACCTTGAGCGCCGTGAAGGCCAGCTGCGAGGACTGCACGACCGCACCCAGCCCGAGCGCGACCAGCACCAGCACGACGACGCAGCCGATCGCGTTGCCGACCACGCTGGCGAGCGCGGCGCTGCGGCCGTGCGCGAGCGCCCGGCCCACGACGAACAGCACGCTCGGGCCGGGCACGACGATGATGACGACGGCCGTGACGAAGAAGGCGAGCATCGCGTCGGCGGGTGGCACGTCCGCCACGCTAGCGCCGCCGTCGGACGCCGGGAAGGTCAGCCGAGCAGGTCGTGCCGGACGATCGTCGCCTCCCGGTCGGGGCCCACACCGACTGATGAGATCCGGGTGCCGCTCATCTCCTCGAGCGCCTCGACGTAGCGGCGCGCGTTGACCGGGAGCTCGTCCCAGCTGCGCACCTGGGAGATGTCCTCCCACCAGCCGTCGAGCTCCTCGTAGATCGGCGTCGCCTTGCCGAACGCGGTCTGGTCGATCGGCATCTCGTCGTGCCGGACGCCGTCGACGTCGTAGGCGACGCACACCGGGACCTTCTCGAAGCCGGTGAGCACGTCGAGCTTGGTGAGCACGAGGTCGGTGAGGCCGTTGACGCGACCGGCGTAGCGGGCGACGACGGCGTCGTACCAGCCGCAGCGGCGGGGCCGGCCGGTGGTGACGCCGTACTCGCCGCCGGTCTTGCGCAGCCGCTCGCCGACGTCGTCGTGCAGCTCGGTGGGGAACGGGCCCTCGCCGACGCGAGTCGTGTAGGCCTTGATGACTCCCACGACGCGGTCGATGCGGGTGGGCCCGATGCCGGAGCCGGTGACGGCGCCGCCCGCGGTCGCCGAGGAGGAGGTGACGAACGGGTAGGTGCCGTGGTCGACGTCGAGCATCGTCGCCTGCCCGGCCTCGAAGACGACCGTCTTGCCCTCGTCGAGCGCACGGTTGAGCACCAGTCCGGTGTCGGCGACCATCGGCGCGACGCGGTCGGCGTAGGAGCGCAGCTCGGCGACGACCGCGTCGACGTCGGCGCCGCGGCGGTTGTAGATCTTCGTGAGGATCTGGTTCTTCTGGGTGAGGGCGCCCTCGACCTTGTCGCGCAGCACGCCCTCGTCGAAGAGGTCGGAGATGCGGATGCCGACGCGGTTCATCTTGTCGGCGTAGGTCGGGCCGATGCCGCGGCCGGTGGTGCCGATCTGACGCTTGCCGAGGAACCGCTCGGTGACCTTGTCGAGCGTGCGGTTGTAGGAGGGGATCACGTGCGCCGAGCTGGACACCAGCAGCCGGGAGGTGTCGACGCCGCGCGCCTCCAGGCCCTCGATCTCCTGGAACAGCACCTCGAGGTCGACGACGACGCCGTTGCCGATGACCGGGACGCACCCGGGCGAGAGGATGCCCGAGGGCAGCAGGTGCAGCGCGTACTTCTCGTCGCCGACGACCACCGTGTGACCGGCGTTGTTGCCGCCGTTGAACTTGACGACGTAGTCCACGCGCGAGCCGAGCTGGTCGGTCGCCTTGCCCTTGCCCTCGTCGCCCCACTGCGCTCCGAGCACCACTACTGCCGGCATGACCACTGCCCTTTCCATCGGCGCCCGCGTCCGGGACGCCACACTATCGACTGCGACGCACGTCGTGCGCCGGTGCTACCCCTGTCCGGCCCTGCAGACCCGTGGGCCCGCAGGCCGGTGGCCGGTCGGCCCGGTCAGCCCAGCAGCTCGGCCGCGGCCGGGTCGCAGTCCTGGGCGAACGTGCGGCAGCGCACCGCCTCCTCGTCCTCGCCGATCGCCTCGGCGGCGGCACCGAGCGCGAGCAGGCTGACGAGGAACCCCTGGTTCGGCACGTGCGCGGCCGGCACCGGACCGGCGCCGCGCCAGCCCGCGCGCCGCAGCGCGTCGAGACCGCGGTGGTAGCCGGTGCGCGCGAACGCGTAGGCCGCGACCGGCTCGCCCGCCGCGAGCGCCTCCTGCGCCAGCCGCCCCCACGCGTAGGACGCGGCGGGGAACCGGGCGGCGACGTCGCGCAGGCTCTCCCCGGCGTCGAGCGCCGCGCGGGCGGGGACGTCCGGGTGGTCGTCGGGCAGCAGGGTGGGCTCAGGGCCGAGGAGGTTCGTCACGCACCCATTGTGGACCGCCGGCGGCGGCGGGGGCGCGCCGGGCCGGTCGCGGCCCACCGGCGACCCGCGCGCGGTCACCCGAACAGCTGGCGGGCCGCCGCCCGGGCGAGGTCGGCGGGGTCGGTCCGCGGCAGCGCGCCGTCGAGGTGCAGCGAGGCGATCCCGTGCACGAGCGCCCACGCCGCTTGGCGGGCCTGCTCGGCCGGGACGGCCAGCCGCTCGGGCGGCAGCGTCGCGACGCCGTCGCGCAGCGCGTCGCGGGCACGACCCTCCTGGCGCTGCAGCTCCGAGTCCTCGGGGTCGATCAGGTCGGCGCGGAACATCACCGCGTAGTGGCCGGGGTGCTCGACGGCGAAGGTGACGTAGTCGACCGCGGTGCGCGCGAAGTCGCCCGCCGCGACCGACGTCGCGAGCGCGTCGGCCAGCAGCCCGAACCCCTCGGCCGCGAGCGCCGTGAACAGCCCACGCCGGTCGCCGAAGTGGTGCGCGGGCGCGCCGTGGCTGACGCCCGCGTCGCGGGCGAGGGCGCGGAGCGAGACGCCGTCGGGGCCGCTGCGGGCGATCTCGGCCGCGGCCGCCGCGAGGACGTGCGCGCGGAGGTCGCCGTGGTGGTAGGTGCCCGCCATGGCACGACCCTACCTCCGATCTAGGCATTGACTAGTTGTCCACGGAGCGGGCATAATCTAGTCACTGTCTAGATTGGAACGCCCATGGCTCCGCTGCTCACCCTGCTGCTCGTGACCCTCCTCGCCCGCGGTGTCGGCGCCCTCGGCGTCGGCTACGTGGCGACCTGGCCCGACGCCGTCGCGGTCGGCCTCGCGGCGATGTTCCTGCTGACCGCCTCGGCGCACTGGACCCAGCCCCGCCGCGACGGGCTGATCGCGATCGTGCCGCCGTCGCTCCCCCGCCCCGACCTGCTGGTCACGGCGACCGGGGTGCTGGAGGTGGCGGGCGCCGTCGGGCTGCTCGTGCCGGCGACGCGGGTGGCGGCGGCCGTCTGCCTGGCCGCGCTGCTCCTCGTGATGTTCCCGGCCAACGTCCGCGCCGCGCGCGGCGTCACGCACCCCGCGGCGCCACGCACGCCGCTGCTGCCGCGAGCGCTCATGCAGGTGCTGTTCGTCGCCGCGGCCGGGCTCGTCGCGCTCGCGTGAGGATCCCGGGGACGACGACGGCGGCCCTCAGCAGGTGAGGGCCGCCGTCGTGAGCGGTGCGGTGCCGGTGGGCGTCAGCCCTTGTTGCCGGCCGAGCGCAGCTGCTGGCAGGCCTCGACGACGCGGGCGGCCATGCCGGCCTCCGCGAGCTTGCCCCAGGCGCGCGGGTCGTAGGCCTTCTTGTTGCCCACCTCGCCGTCGATCTTGAGGACGCCGTCGTAGTTGGTGAACATGTGGCCGGCCACCGGGCGCGTGAACGCGTACTGGGTGTCGGTGTCGATGTTCATCTTGATGACGCCGTAGTCGACGGCGTCGGAGATCTCCTGCGCGGTCGAGCCGGAGCCGCCGTGGAAGACCAGGTCGAACGGCTTCTCCTTGCCGATCTTGGCGCCGACCTCGTCCTGGATCTGCTTGAGGATCTCCGGGCGCAGCTTGACGGCGCCGGGCTTGTACACGCCGTGCACGTTGCCGAAGGTCAGCGCGGTCAGGTAGCGGCCCTTCTCGCCGGCGCCGAGCGCCTCGACGGTGGCGAGACCGTCCTCGACGGTCGTGTAGAGCTTCTCGTTGATCTCGGCCTCGTGGCCGTCCTCCTCGCCACCGACGACGCCGACCTCGATCTCGAGGATCGTGCGCGCGGCCTGCGAGAGCTCGAGCAGCTCGGCGGCGATCTGGAGGTTCTCCTCCAGCGGCACGTCGGAGCCGTCGTACATGTGCGACTGGAAGGTGGGCAGGCCGCCGTTCTTGACCTGCTCGGCCTCGATGGCCAGCAGCGGGCGGACCCACGAGTCGAGGTTGCTCTTGACGCAGTGGTCGGTGTGCAGCGCGATCTGCACCGGGTAGTTCTTGGCGACCTCGTGCGCGTACGCGGCGAGCGCGAGCGTGCCGGTGACGCGGTCCTTGATGGTCGAGCCGGAGGCGTACTCGCCGCCGCCGACCGACACCTGCAGGATGCCGTCGCTCTCGGCCTCCGCGAAGCCCTGCAGGGCCGCGGTGATCGTCTGCGACGAGGTGATGTTGATGGCGGGGTAGGCGAAGGAGCCGGCCTTCGCCCGGTCGAGCATGTCGGCGTAGGCCTCAGGGGTTGCGATGGGCATCGATGTCTCCGTGACAGACGGCGGGATGTCGGCACCAGTCTGGCACCGCCCACCCGGGACCTGCGTCCCGCACCCACCAGGTGGGCGTCGGCCGTGACCCGGGTCACTGCTTCCGACCCACGTCCGCCCCCTTCCCGCGACGTGGACGATCCGGCGCCCGGCGCGCTCTCGCACCTCGAGACGCCGGCAGAAGTGGGTCGAGACCGCACGTGGGGGCGAGAGCGGGTCGACAGCGGTCGGGCGGGCAGCTAGGTGTGCTGGATCGCCCAGGCCCACATGGCGACGGCGGCCGCCGCGCCGGCGTTGATCGACCGGGTCGAGCCGTGCTGGGTGATGTGCAGGACCGCCTCGCAGGCCGCCTGCGCGGCCGGCGTCAGCCCGGTCGACTCCTCGCCGAAGAGCAGCGCGCACGCGCGGGGCAGCGGCCGGTGCTCGAGCGGCACCGACCCCGGCACGTTGTCGATGCCGAGCACCGGCAGGCCCTCGCCGGCAGCCCAGGCGGCGAAGGCCTCGACGTCGTCGTGGTGGTGGACGTGCAGGTAGCGGTCGGTGACCATCGCGCCGCGCCGGTTCCAGCGCCGCCGCCCGATCACGTGCACACCGGCGACGTTGAACGCGTTGGCGGTGCGCACGACCGACCCGATGTTGAAGTCGCGGCCCCAGTTCTCGATCGCGACGTGCAGCGGGTGGCGCCGGGAGTCGAGGTCGGCGACGATCGCCTCGACGGTCCAGTAGCGGTAGCGGTCGGCGACGTTGCGGTGGTCGCCGTGCGCGAGCAGCTCGGGGTCGAGGCGCTCGTCGTCCGGCCAGGGCTGCGGGTGCGGGCCCACGCCGGGCCCGTCGACGCCGGTCACCGCAGCGCCTCCCCGACCGCGAGCGCAGCGAGCGTCAGCACCGCCACGAAGCCCACCCGTGCCACGACGCGCGCCAGCAGCGGGTGGCGTCCCCACCACGACAGGCTGCCGGGGTAGCGCATCTCGAGCACGGGGCCCGGGCGCAACGCCAGCGGCACCGCTGCCAGCCGTTCGGCGAGCAGCTCGACCCGCGCTGCACCCCATCCGGTCGACGACAGCGTGGCCACGTGCCGCCCGCCGTGACGGCGCAGGTGCAGATGGGTGCCGATCTGGCTGCGGGTGAGCACGGGCGTGTCGAGCTCCTCGAGCGGCACGACGAGCCGGCGGACGAGCGTGCGCACGTGCAGGGCGTCGCCGTCGAGCCGGACGCGCCCCACGAGCGCGTGCGCCGCCCACACCAGTGCCGCCGGCAGCATCGCGAGGCCGAGGAGGACCGTGGCGCGCGGCTGGGCGGCGAGCGCGAGCACGACCGCCACGACCAGGCCGACCACGAGCAGGACCACGGCACCGCGCACGCCGGGTCGGATCTCGAGGTCGCCACCGCGAGCGAGACGACGTCGCCACGCCGGCAGCGGGCGCGGCCGGCGTCGCGCACGGCGGTCGGGCCGCTGCCGGGGCGCGCGCCCGAGACCCCTGGTGACCGCGTAGGGCGAGGGTGCCCGGTACCCCTCGTCTCCGGGTGGTGAGGCGCCGTCGGGCCGACCGGCGCGCGGCGGCCGGGCCGTCACGCGCGACGCGCGGCGGAGCCGCGCAGCGTCAGCTCGCGCGCGAGCTGCTCCATGGCATCGGGCTCCCACAGGGTGGACGACAGTCGGATCGGGCGTCGGCCGGCGACGCGGACGACGAGCAGGTCGTCGATGGTGCGGCGACGCTGCTCGGGGAACCCGACCTCGGAGACCGGGACCTCGCGCAGCTGCCAGAGCACCCGGTAGCGCAGGACGTCGCGGTGGATCTCGACGCACGCACGGCTGCGCACGACGGCGACCACGAGGGCGAGCACCGCCGCGGCCGCGGTCAGCACGAGCCCGACCGGCCGGCTGAGGAGCCCCGTCTGGCCCGCGGCGACGCCTGCCAGCACCAGCGGCACGCCTGCCATCCGGGCAGCGGGCCGGGTGCGTACTTCGACGTCGCGCACGACGACGCGGCGGCGCCCGCCGGCGCCCCGCGTCGTCGACGTCATGCGCGCCTGCTCAGCCCTGGGGCGGGTAGCCGGGCTGGCCGCCGCCCTGACCGGGCTGGAACCCGCCGGGCTGGCCGCCGCCCTGACCGGGCTGGAACCCGCCGGGCTGGCCGCCGCCCTGACCGGGCGGGAAGCCGCCCGGCTGACCGCCGTGGCTCGGCCCGGGCGCGTCGGTCACGTGCGGCTGCGGGGGCGGCGGGGTGCCGTAGCTGCCCACCTGGCCGCTGGTGTCCTGGAACGAGACCTGCGGCGCCGCGCGCACGACCGGGTCGTTGCTCTCGAAGTACTCGGCGCGCGTGAAGTTGAACATGCCGGCGATGATGTTCGGCGGGAACGTCTCGACGCGGGTGTTGAGCTCGCGGACGTTGGCGTTGTAGAACCGCCGGCCGGCCGCGATGCGGTCCTCGGTGTTGGTGAGCTCGTTCTGGAGAGCCACGAAGCTCTCGACCGACCGCAGCTGCGGGTAGGCCTCGGCGACCGCGAAGAGCCGGGTGAGGGCGCCGCTCAGCGCGTCCTCCTGGCGGGCCTGCTCAGCGGGGCTGGACCCCGGCGTGGCGGCGGCGGCCCGGGCGCGGGTCACCTCGTCGAACACCGCGCGCTCGTGCGCGGCGAAACCCTTGACGGTCTCGATGAGGTTCGGGATGAGGTCGTAGCGGCGGTGCAGCTCGACGTCGATCTGGCGCCACGCCTCCTGCACGAGGTTGCGCAGACGGACGAAGCCGTTGTAGGTCGAGATCGCCCAGATCAGGATGATGAGGACGAGGACGCCGACGGCGACGAGGATGACGACTCCGGTCTCCATGCGGCCCTCCTTCGCGAAGACGGTCGAGGCAGGGCCTCGAGGGTCACGGCAACCGGGCGGGACCGCCCGACGTCCTCGATGCTACTGGCGGCCCAGACCCAGGTCGCTGCTGGAGAGCAGCGAGACGTAGGGCAGTTCTGCCCTCGCGAACACCTCGGTGGCCTCGGTCTCGCGGTCGAGGATCGTCGCGACGCCCAGCACCTCGGCGCCGACGGCGCGCGCCGCCTCGACGGCGAGCATGGGGCTGCCACCCGTGGTCGTCGTGTCCTCCACGATCACGACGCGACGCCCGGCGATGTCGGGGCCCTCCACCTGGCGGCGCATGCCGTGACCCTTGGCCTCCTTGCGCACGAGGAACGCGTCGAGGTCCAGACCGCGGCTCGCGGCCGCGTGCTGGATGGCGCACACGACCGGGTCGGCACCCATCGTGGGCCCGCCGACGGCGTCGATCTCGCCGACGCCCATGCCGTGCTCCTCGAGCATGTCGAGCATGAGGTGCCCGATGAGCGGCGCGCCCTCGTGGTGCAGCGTGAGGCGGCGCATGTCGACGTAGTAGTCGGCCTCGCGGCCGCTGGACAGCGTCACGCGGCCGTGCACGACGGCGAGCTCGCTGATCAGCTGGGCGAGGCGGTCCTTGGGCGTGGGCTCGGTCGGGGTCGTCACCGCGCCAGGGTAGAGCGCCCGGGCGCCGCTGCGCGCCGCCGGGCGGCCGCGGTCCGGCGCCGCGGACGGGGTTGACCGTCCACGGCGCCGGGCCGCTCGGGCGCCGGCGCGGGACGCCGTCAGGCCCGGACGCGACCGTCCGGGCCGATCTCGAGCTCGACGACGTCGCCGTATGTGCGGCGCTCGGTGCGCCGCACGCGGTAGTGCTTGTCCACGACGGGGAACACGTGGACGGGCGTGAGCGTCACCCGCGCGCCGTCCTTGCGGCGCGTGACCTCGACGTGCAGGTGGCCGTAGTGCTTGCCGCCTGCGGTCAGCACGCGGACGCCGTCGACGTCCTCCCAGACCTCGGGCTCGTCCCGGTCGGCGGTCCACTGCCGGTACGGGTTGTAGCCGAGCCGCTCGGAGTCGGGGCCGGCGACCCGGCGCTCGCCGCGCAGCCCGTCACCGGCGACACCGACGTCGTAGTAGTGCACGCCGACGCCGTCGCCGTCGGTGTCGACGAAGCTGCGCTCGAACAGCTCGCTGTGACCGCAGATGATCGCCGCGACGCCGTACCGCTCGGCCAGCTCGTGGTACTGCCGCATCGGGGTGCCGCCCTGCCCCGAGGTGTCGGCGTGGTACATCGGCAGGCCGTGCTCGCCGCTGCTGAAGGGCGAGTGGTGCCACTGCATGAAGATGATCTGGCCCTTGCTGCGGGCGTCGCGCAGCTGCTCCTCGCACCAGCTCCACTGCGTGCTGCCGGGGTTGAAGTCCGACAGGTCGGTGCCGCCCGCGGCGGCGTACTCCGCGGCCGTGAAGTTGTTCTGCGTGTCGGTGCCGGGCCCGCGGTACTCGCGACCGACGGCCTGGTCGCCCTCGTAGTTCTCGGTGTCGTCGTCGGGCTCGCCGTTGTTGGAGTCGAGCGTGATGACGGTGACCGGGCCGTAGTCGATCCGGTAGTAGTTGTCGCGGTGCTCGGGGGTGCCGTTGTCCGGGCCGTCGAAGTAGGCGTGGTACTTCGCCCGGGAGCGGACGACGATCGAGCGGTCCTCCGGCGACCCGTAGCCGCCGTTGACGTTGCCGCCGAAGCTCTCCCAGTTGCCGAGGGCGGGCAGCACGGGCGTGCGTCCGAGCCGGTCGCCCTCGGGGCCGGCGTTGTACCCGAACCACTCGTCCCAGCCCGGCTGGTAGCCACCGCCCTGCACGAGGTCGCCCGGGAACAGGAAGAAGTCGGGGCGGCTCTTGTCGGCGACGGCGAGGTTGGCGCGGTACCCCTCGTCCTCGGTGAGCGGGTAGCACAGCACCTGCTGGCCCGCCAGCGTCGTGATGCCGAAGGCGAGGTCCCACGGCGAGCCGGGGACGGCGTCGGGGCGGGGCAGCCCGGCCACCTCGCCGGGCGCCCACTCGCGCCGGGTGACCCGGCCGCGCGGCTCGGTCTCGTGGTCGGACATCGCGATGAAGGTGATGCGCTTCCAGTCCGACGCGGTGGGAGCGGTGCGGAACGACCCGCGATAGCTGTCGCGCCCCTGCTCGACGACGTAGGTGTAGTGCGAGTCGGCGCGCAGCCCGGTCACCTCGACGACGTGCTTGACGTTGCCGTCGGGCAGCAACCAGGAGCCGTCCTCGAGGCCGGGGATCTGCTCGGCGCGCTCGGCGTCGGTGTAGCCGAGGACCGGCATCGGCTCGGGCGTGCTGGTCCACCGCGCGCGGCCCCGCAGCCCCGGCCCGGTGACCGTGAGGGTGCCGGGCACCTCGGCGTAGCTGACCCAGGCCACGGTCATCGAGGTGCTGGACGGGTTCTGCAGGTAGGGCAGCACGCGCAGGTCGCGCATGCCGTGGGCCGCGGCCGGCGCGGCCGGCAGCGAGGCCAGCGCGGCGGGCACCACGGCGGCGGTCGTCAAGCCGCCGAGCACCGCGCGGCGGCTGATCCGGACGTCGGGGAGGCGTGTCTCGGTCATGGTCGTCCTCTGGTCGTCGGGGAGCGAGGGACGCACCGGCTGCGCCGGTGCAGCACGCCGGGTCACGGCGGGCCGGCGGCCCGGGCGGTGACGCCGGTCGGGCGTGCCGCCGTCGGAGGGCCGGTTTCCCGACGCTAGCGGCGTGCTCCGACGCCCGTGCCGGTTCGGCCGTCCTCGGCACCGGCCGCCCGACGACGTCACGCGGCGGCGATGCCGGCGCGCATGGGTACCTCTGGCCCCGGTCGCCTCGACGCCGTCCGCACCGTGGCCGCTAGGGTTTCGCACATGGGTCAGCCGCCGGAAGCGAGCTCGGGGCCTGGCCCCGTCGCGCCCGGGGCCGGCCCCGACGACGACGAGGCAGCGACCTCCCCCGGCGTGCCCGAGACGGCCGCGCCGGCCTCGCAGGAGCCGGTCGCCGAGGCGCCGCAGTGGCCCGCGCCCGACCAGCAGTGGCAGCAGCCCCACCCCGACGGCGGCTGGCAGCAGCCCACGAACCCTCAGGGCTGGCAGCAGGCAGCTGCGCAGGGTTGGCAGCAGCCCGCCTCGACCGGGCCGTGGCCGGGCCCCGGCGCACCCGGCCCCGGCGCTCCGACCCAGGCCGCGACCGAGCAGTGGCAGCAGCACGGCTGGGCGCAGCCCGGCACCGGCGGCCAGCCGGCGCCGCAGGGGCAGCCCGGGGTGCCGCCGGTGCCGCCCGCTCCCCCGACGCAGCAGCAGCCGGCCCCGGTACCGACGGGCAGGAGCATGTACGGCGTCCGGCCCGAGCCCCAGCAGCCGCAGGGCGGGTACGGGCAGTTCACGTTCCCGGTCGCGCCGCGGCAGCCGCTCGAGCCGCTCGCGGTCGCGGGCGTCGCGACGTCGCCGCTCGGCCCGGTGGGCATCGTCCTCGGGCTGCTCGCGCGCGGTCGCGTGCGGCGCACGCGCCGCCGCAGCATGGGGCTGGCCTGGACCGGTGTGGCGCTCGGCGCGCTGTTCACCGTCGTCTGGGCGCTGGTCGGCACCGCGCTGACGATGAACGGCACGATCGACCGCGCGCTCGAGCGACCCCAGGAGGGCGACGTCGCCGAGGCCCGCACGATCGCCGCCGCCAACCTTGCCGTCGGCAACTGCATCGCCACCCTCCCGCCTGCGCAGCAGGTCGGCGAGGTGCGGCTGGTGCCGTGCGCCGAGGAGCACATCGCCCAGGTGGTGACGCTGCACGATCTCTCGGGGGACTTCCCGGGCGACGCGGCGCTCGCCGACCAGGCGGTCTCCACGTGCACCACCGACGTCGCCGAGGTCGACGACGGTGATGCGTCTATCGTTCCCTGGTACCTGGTTCCGTCAGCTGCGGGCTGGGAACAGGGGAACACCCAGGTGGTCTGCCTGCTCCGTGGCGATGCGGGCCCCCTTCACGTCGATCTCGTCAACAGCTAGGAAAGGGGATCAGATGAGCACGCCATGGAACCCGTCCGGTCAGGACCCCCAGAACCCACAGCAGCCGGGCCAGCCCCAGCAGCCGGGCTACGGTCAGCAGCCGCCGCAGCAGCAGCCGGGCTACGGCCAGCAGCCGCCGCAGCAGCCCAGCTTCGGGCAGGGCTCCCAGCCGGGCTACGGCCAGCCGCAGCAGCCCCAGCAGCCCAGCTTCGGGCAGGGCTCCCAGCCCGGCTACGGCCAGCCCCAGCAGCCCGCGTACGGCCAGCCGGGCCAGCCCGGTCAGGCGCCGGGCTTCGGTCAGAGCTCGCAGCCGGGCTACGGGCAGCAGTTCGGAGGCGGTTACGGCGGCCCCGGCGCCCCGAAGCCCAAGAAGAGCGCCGTCCCGATCGTCATCGGGGTCATCGTCGGCGTGCTGGTCATCGTCGGCATCTTCTTCGCCATCCGCGCCCTCACGAGCGGTGGCGGCGACGACCCGACCGCAGACCCGACGACCGTCGACACGCCGACCGACGAGCCCACGGACGAGCCCACGGACGAGCCGACCGACGACACGGGCGACGAGCCCGTCGAGATCGCGGACACCGAGGTGGTGCCCGGTGACTGCATCCTCTCGCTCTCCTACTACGAGGAGAACGGCGTCATGCAGAAGGTCGACTGCGGCACCGCGCACGAGGTGGAGATCGTCGCCGAGGACACGGCCGACTACGACGACTTCCCCGGTGAGGACGTCCTCCAGGAGGAGTCCGGCGCGTTCTGCGAGGACGCCGTGGAGGAGTTCTTCGCGATGATCGACGGCACGAACGTCACCTACTACAACATGTGGCCGACCCAGAACACCTGGGACTTCGGCGACCGCAAGTACACGTGCCTGATGGTGGCCATCGACGGCGCCACCTTCACCGGCAGCTTCGTGGAGGGCGACATCACGGTCGGCTGACGCCGCCCACGCCTGACGAGCGAACGGCCCCACCCGGTCTCGGGTGGGGCCGTTCGCGTGCGTGGGCTCGGGTGCGCGGTGGCTCAGGCGGGCTGCACCGTCTCGGCGGGCCGCACCACCAGGCCCGGGGTGTCCAGGTCCTCGGGCCTGTCGACGAGGATGCGACCGCCGTCGGCCACCTCGCCGGCGAGCAGCAGCCGGGCGAGCTTGTCGCCGATCTCGCGCTGGATGAGCCGCCGCAGCGGGCGGGCGCCGTAGCTGGGGTCGTAGCCCTCCAGCGCCAGCCACTCGCGCGCGGCCGGGGTGACCTCGAGCTCGAGCCGCCGGTCCGACAGCCGGTCCGCCAGCCGCGCGACCTGCAGGTCGACGATGCTGCCGAGCTCGGTGATGCTCAGCGGGTCGAACAGCACGATCTCGTCGAGCCGGTTGAGGAACTCCGGCTTGAACGAGGCCCGCACGAGGTTCATGACCGCCTCGTTCTTGGCGTCGCCGTCCATCGAGGCGTCGACGAGGAAGTGCGAGCCGAGGTTCGACGTCAGCACGAGGATGACGTTGCGGAAGTCGACCGTGCGACCCTGGCCGTCGGTGAGTCGGCCGTCGTCGAGCACCTGCAGCAGGATGTCGAAGACCTCGGGGTGGGCCTTCTCGACCTCGTCGAGCAGCACCACCGAGTAGGGCCGACGCCGCACCGCCTCGGTCAGCTGGCCGCCCTCCTCGTACCCGACGTAGCCGGGCGGAGCACCGACGAGCCGCGCGACCGAGTGCTTCTCGGAGTACTCGCTCATGTCGATGCGCACGATCGCGCGCTCGTCGTCGAACAGGAAGTCCGCGAGCGACTTGGCGAGCTCGGTCTTGCCGACGCCGGTGGGGCCGAGGAACAGGAACGACCCCATCGGCCGGTCGGGGTCGGCGACCCCTGCCCGCGAGCGCCGCACGGCGTCGGAGACAGCACGCACGGCGTTCGTCTGACCGATCAGGCGGCGGCCGATGACGTCCTCCATGTGCAGGAGCTTCTCGGTCTCGCCCTGCAGCAGCCGCCCGGTCGGGATGCCCGTCCAGGCCGCGACCACCTCGGCGACCTCCTCCGGCCCGACGTACTCGGCGACCATCGGCGCCGGCCGCGACCCGCTGCCGGCCTCCGCCTCGGCGCGCTCGGCCTCGGCGATCTCGCGCTCGACGGCGGGGATCTCGCCGTACAGGATCCGCGAGGCCTTCTCGAGGTCGCCCTCGCGCTGGGCCTTGTCCGCCTCGGTGCGCAGCATGTCGAGCCGCTTGCGGGCCTCACCGATCTGGTTGAGCCCGGCGCGCTCGGCCTCCCAGCGGGCGGTCAGCGCGGTCAGCTCCTCGGTGCGGTCGGCCAGGTCGGCGCGCAGCTTCTCCAGCCGCTGCTGGGAACCGGGCTCGTCGGTGCCGCTCTCGGAGAGGTAGGCCTCCTCCATCTTGAGCCGGTCCACCTCGCGCCGCAGCTGGTCGATCTCGACCGGCGAGGAGTCCAGCTCCATCCGCAGCCGCGACGCGGCCTCGTCGACCAGGTCGATCGCCTTGTCGGGCAGCTGCCGGCCGGTGATGTAGCGGTCGGACAGCGTCGCCGCCGCGACGAGCGCGCCGTCGGAGATCGTGACGTTGTGGTGCGCCTCGTACTTCGGGGCGATGCCGCGCAGGATCGCGACGGTGTCCTCGACCGAGGGCTCGCCGACGTAGACCTGCTGGAAGCGCCGCTCCAGCGCCGGGTCCTTCTCGATGTGCTCGCGGTACTCGTCCAGCGTCGTGGCACCGATCATCCGCAGCTCGCCGCGCGCCAGCATCGGCTTGAGCATGTTGCCGGCGTCCATCGCGGAGTCGCCACCGGCGCCCGCGCCGACGACGGTGTGCAGCTCGTCGATGAAGGTGATGATCTCGCCGTCGGAGCCCTTGATCTCGTCGAGCACCGCCTTGAGGCGCTCCTCGAACTCGCCGCGGTACTTGGCGCCCGCGACCATCGCGCCCAGGTCGAGCGCGATCAGCCGCTTGCCCGCGAGGGACTCGGGCACGTCGCCGTCGACGACGCGCTGCGCCAGCCCCTCGACGACGGCGGTCTTGCCCACGCCCGGCTCGCCGATCAGCACCGGGTTGTTCTTCGTGCGCCGCGACAGCACCTGCACGACGCGCCGGATCTCGTCGTCCCGGCCGATGACCGGGTCGATCTTGCCGTCGCGGGCGCGGGCGGTGAGGTCGGTGCCGTACTTCTCCAGCGCCTGGAAGGTGCCCTCGGGGTCGGGCGAGGTGACCTTGCCCGCGCCGCGCACCGCCGGCAGCCGCTCGAGGAGCGTCTCGCGGTCGGCGCCCGCGGCCCGCAGGATCTGGCCGGCCGCACCGGCGTCCTTCGCGAGCCCGAGCAGCAGGTGCTCGGTGGAGACGTACTCGTCACCCAGCGCGGAGGCCTCCTGGCCTGCGGCGTTGAGCACGCCGAGCGTGCCCCTCGAGGCCGACGGCTGGCTCACGCTCGCGCCGGACGCCGACGGCAGCGCCGCCAGCGCTCCCTGCACGTGCTGGCCCATCGACCGCCGGTCGACACCGACGCCGTCGAGGAGCGCGTTCGCCACGCCTCCCTGCTGCGCGAGCAGCGCAGCGAGCAGGTGCGCCGGCTCGAGCTGCGGGTTGCCCGCAGCCGCTGCGGCCTGCAGGGCCGCCGCCATCGCCTCCTGCGACTTCGTCGTGAGCTTGCTGTCCAACCAGACCTCCGGATGTCGTGCGTGTGATGTCCACCTGGAGCAACTGCGCGAGAGTTGAGTCTATTCCGCTCAACCTTGGTCCCGGTATCCATCATGCCCCGTCGGGCGCCCTCGACACCCGGGACGAAAGGCACCTCGTCGCACGAGACGCGGTGCAAGACTGACGGCGTCCGGGCCGGCACGCCGGCCGCACCGAGGTTGGGGAGAGCAGCATGGGGTTCGACGCGTTCAAGGACAAGGTGAACGACGTCCTCAAGGACGAGAAGCAGACCGACGACGCGCTCGACAAGGCGGCCGGCTTCATCGACGAGAAGACGGGCGGCCAGCACGCCGACAAGGTGCAGCAGGGCCGCGACTTCCTCGACGGCAAGGTCGGCGACGAGCGCGCCTGAGCCGCTCCGCACCCGAAGGCCGGTCCCGCCGCGGGCCGGCCTTCGTCATGGCCGGCGCGGCGCCCGCCGGCTGATCGCGACGCCGAGCAGCGCGAGCGCACCGCCGACCATCGTCAGGAGGCCGGGCACCTCGCCCAGCAGCGCCCACGACATCACGACGACGATCGCGGGGACCGCGAGCGTGGCGGAGGCCGTGCGACCCGCCCCCGCCCGGCGCAGCACCGCCGCCCAGAGCAGGAACGCGACCGCGGTGGGGAACGCGCCGAGGTAGACGACGGCGCCGAGCGCGCCCGCGCTGGCCTCGCCGGCCTGCGCCACCAGCTGCGGCGCGTACGGCAGCAGCACGAGCGCGCCCACGAGGCACCCCAGCCAGGTCGCGGTGACGGCGCCCACCGTGCGCAGCGCCGCCTTCTGCGTGAGCACGCCCGCCGCGTACAGCACCGCAGCGAGCAGGCCGAGCCCGATGCCGAGCGGGCTCGTGCCGCCGCTGCTCGTCGAGACCGCGATGAGGACGACGCCGCCGAAGCCGACGGCGAGGCCGACGAGCAGGGCGCGCGGGTAGCCCTCGCGGAGCGCGAGCCCGGCCACCGCCGCGACCAGCAACGGGGCGACGTTGACGAGCATCGCGGCGGTGCCCGCGTCCAGGTGGTGCTCGGCCGCGTTGAGGACGACCGTGTAGCCCGCGAACCAGAGCACGCCGTACACCGCGACGAGCGCGAGCCCGCGACCGCGCGGCAGCCGCAGCCGGCGCCGCAGCGCGAGCGGTGCGAGCACGACCGTGCCGACGAGCAGCCGTCCCAGCGCGAGCGGCCCCGGCTCCAGGCCGTCGGCGACCGCGCGGATCGCGATGAAGGCCGAGGCCCACAGCACCAGCACCGTCAGCACCGCGGCCGGCAGCCAGCGCGGCGCGTCGGTGGCCGGGGCGCTCGTGGCCACCGGGGCGGTCGCGCTCGTCATGCGTCGATCCTCCCGGGCAGGACCGTTCAGCACAAGCGATGACTTGTCATGTTCGCTTCAGTATCACTGATGCGTCGGTTAGCCTGCTGGCATGCTCGACGTCACGCGCCTCAAGGTGTTCCGCGCCGTCGTGGACACCGGGTCGATGCAGGCCGCGGCCGCGGCTCTCGGCTACACGCCGTCCGCGGTGAGCCAGCACGTCGCGGCGCTGCAGCGCGAGACCGGGCTGACGCTCCTGGAGCGTCGCGGGCGCGGCGTCGTCGCCACCCCGGCCGGGCTGCGGCTCGCCGCCGAGTCCGCGGGTGTGCTCGGCGGCCTGGCGTCGCTCGAACGCCTGGCGCGCGACCTGCGCGAGGGCCGCACGGGGTCGCTGACGCTGCGCTACTTCGCCTCGGCGGGCCACGCCTGGGTGCCCGGTGTCATCGCGCGCCTCACCGAGGAGCTGCCCGGGCTGTCGTGGCAGCTGCGGCTGTCCGAGCTCGCCTCCGACACCGCCGCGGAGCCCGACCTGGAGATCCTCGTGCTGCAGCCGGGCGGTGAGCCGCCCGACCCCGCCCGGTACGACGTGACGCACCTGCTGACCGAGCCCTACGTCGTCGCCGTCCACGCCGACCACCCGTTCGCCCGTCGCGCCCACGTCGCGCTCACCGACCTGCAGGACGAGCGGTGGATCGACAACGACGTCACACGCGGCCCGTGCCGCGCCGCGCTGCTCGAGGCGTGCCGGGCGGCCGGCGTCGTGCCCCGGTTCGCGATCGAGACCCACGACTACGCCTCCGCGCTCGCCTTCGTGGGCACCGGCACCGGCGTGACCGTGCTGCCGGAGCTGGGCGTGCGGAACGTGCCGCCCGACGTCGTGGTCGTGCCGATCTCCGCGCCCACGCCGACGCGGACGATCGTGCTCTGCGCGCGGCGCGCGCTGCGCGGCCACCCCGGCGTCGAGCGCGCTCGCGAGCTGCTGCTGGCCTGCGCCGCGCGGGCCGACCACGAGCGCGCGGCGTCGTAGGCTCGCGCGGTGGCCGACCTGCTCATCCGTGGTGCGCGGCTCGTCGGGGGCGGTGGCGACCCGGTCGACGTCGCGACGACCGAGGGCGTCGTCGTCGACGTCCGGCCCGCGAGCACCCGCCCGTCCGGCGGTGAGGCTGCGGACCTGGCGGCCGACGGCCGCTGGCTGATGCCCGGGCTGTGGGACCAGCACGTGCACCCGACCGACTGGGCCGCCGTCGGCCACCGCCTCGACCTCCGCCACGCGGGCACCGTGGCCGCGTGCCTCGAGGCCGTCGCCGCCCGGCTCGCCGAGCGGCCCGGCGAGGAGGTGGTCGCGACCGGCCTCTGGTGCGCCGGCTGGCCCACCCGGCCGGTGCGCGCCGACCTCGACCGCTTCGACGTCCCCGTGGCCCTGCTCTCGGGCGACTCCCACTCCGCCGTCATGAACGGCGCCGCGCTCGCGCGGTACGGCCTGGCGGCCGACGCCGACGACGACGGCTGGGTCACCGAGGCGGCGTGGTTCGCCGTCATGCCCACCATCGGCACCGCCGACGACGCCACCCGGGACCGCTGGGTCGTCGAGGCCGGGCGCCGCGCGGCCGCGCGCGGCGTGGTGGGGATCGTCGACCTCGACCCGCACGACACCCACGCCGCGTGGCGACGGCGGGTGGCCGCCGGCTTCGCTGCGCACCGGGTGCGCGCGGGGGTCTGGCTGGACCACCTCGACGACGCGCTCGCGGCCGGTCTGCGCACCGGCGACCCGGTGCCCGGCGCGGGGCCGCTGGTGACGATGGGCCCGTTCAAGGTGATCGCCGACGGCTCGCTCAACACCGGCACCGCGCACTGCCGCCACCCGTTCCCCGACGGCAGCGTCGGCGCGATGAACATCGACGACGCGACGCTCACCGCGGCGATGACACGCGCGGCGACCGGCGGCATCGACGCCGCGATCCACGCGATCGGCGACGCCGCCCTCACCCAGGTGCTCGACGCGTTCGAGCGCTCCGGCGCACGCGGCACGGTCGAGCACGCGCAGCTCGCCACGCCCGAGGACGTCGCGCGGATGGCGGCCCTCGGGCTGGCCGCCAGCGTGCAGCCGCGGCACCTCGTCGACGACCGCGACGTCGCGGAGGTGCTGTGGCGCGGGCGGACCGACCGCGCGTACGCCTATGCGGACATGGCCCGCGCGGGCGTCGAGCTGCGGCTGGGCTCCGACGCCCCGGTCGCCCCGCTCGACCCGTGGCTGACGATCGCCGCGGCCGTGCTGCGCACCGGTGACGAGCGACCCGCCTGGCACCCCGAGCAGCGCATCGACGTCACCCTCGCGCTGCGCTCGTCGTGGGGCGGCGTGACGGGCGTGGCCCCCGGGGCGCCCGCGGATCTCGTGCTGCTCGACGACGACCCGCTGGCGCTCGACGCCGCCCGGCTGCCCGGCATCGGCGTCGCCGCCACGATCTGCGCCGGGAACGTGACGCACGCGACGCTGTGAGGGTGCGGTGGACCTTGCCCGCGCTCGTAGTCTCGTCACCGTGAACTGGGACGACTTCGACGCCGCGCTGTTCGATCTCGACGGCGTGCTGACGCCGACCGCGGACGTGCACATGCACGCGTGGGACGCGATGTTCAACGCCTACCTGGCGCAGCGCGGCGACCAGCCGCCCTACACGAGCCGCGACTACTTCGATCACGTCGACGGCAAGCCCCGCTACGACGGGGTGCGTGCGTTCCTCGCCTCGCGCGGCATCGTGCTGCCCGAGGGCGACCCGAGCGACCCGGCCGACGCCGAGACCGTGTGCGGGCTGGGCAACCGCAAGAACGCCGTCTTCGCGCAGATCCTCGAGACCGAGGGCGTGCGGCCCTACCCCGGGTCGGTGGCGCTGCTGGACGCGCTGGCGCCGCTGGGTGTCGCCGTCGCCGTCGTCTCCTCCTCGCGCAACGCACCCGCGGTGCTGGCGGCCGCCGGGCTGGCGGACCGGTTCACCGTCGTCGTCGACGGGTCCGTCGCCGCGGCCGAGGGCCTTGCCGGCAAGCCGTCACCGGAGACCTTCGTGCGCGCCGCCGAGCTGCTCGGCACCGTGCCCGCACGGTCGGTCGTGCTCGAGGACGCGATCTCGGGCGTGCAGGCCGGGCGGGACGGCGGCTTCGGCCTCGTGGTCGGCGTCGACCGCGGAGCCGGTGCGGACGCCCTGACCGCCGGCGGCGCCGACCTCGTCGTGACCGACCTGGCCGAGCTGGTGCCCGACCGGGCCACCACGCCGTCGACCGATCCCACCGGGACCACCCGGACCACCGAGAGCTGAGGACGAGATGCACGCACGCGGCGGCGACGAGGACCCCCTCGACCGGACCCGCTACCCCATCGACGAGTGGGCGCTGCGCGAGACCTGGTACTCCGCGGACGACCTGGGCGTCACCGAGACCCTGTTCGCCGTCGGCAACGGGTACCTCGGCATGCGCGGCAACCCCGAGGAGGGGCGCGAGACCCACGCGCACGGCACGTTCGTCAACGGGTTCCACGAGACCTGGCAGATCCGGCACGCCGAGGAGGCGTTCGGGTTCGCGCGCACGGGCCAGACGATCGTCAACGCCCCCGACGTCAAGACGATCAAGCTCTACGTCGACGACGAGCCGCTGCTGCTGAGCGTCGCCGACCTGGAGGAGTACGAGCGCACGCTCGACTACCGCGACGGCGTGCTGCGCCGGTCGCTGATCTGGCGCACGGCCGCGGGCAAGCGGGTGCGGGTGGAGTCGCGCCGGATGACGTCGCTCGAGCACCGCCACCTCGCCGTCATGACCTTCGACGTCACGATGCTCGACGGCGACGCACCGGTCGCGATCTCCTCCCAGCTGCTCAACCGGCAGGACGGTCTCGACGAGTACGCGACGCAGTCGCTGGGCGCCGGCGTCGACGGCAACGCCACGTTCGACCCGCGCAAGGCGAGCGCGCTCACCGAGCGGGTGCTGGTGCCGCAGAGCCACTGGGCCGGCGACCGGCGCATGGTGCTGAGCTGGCGCTGCAAGAACTCCCGCATGACGCTCGCCGTCGGCGTCGACCACACCATCGAGACCGAGAACACCTACGAGGAGCTCACGCACGCCGAGGACGACCTCGCGAAGAAGGTCTACCGGGTGCGCGCCGAGCAGGGGAAGCCGATCCGCATCACCAAGGTCGCGGCGTACCACAGCTCGCGCGGGGTGCCCACCCGCGAGCTCGTCGACCGCTGCCGCCGCACCCTGGACCGGGTCCGCGAGGACGGCGTCGAGGAGTGCTTCGCCTCGCAGCGCCGCCACATGGAGCGGTTCTGGGAGACCTCCGACGTCGTCGTCGCCGGCCACCCGGCCGTGCAGCAGGCGATCCGGTGGAACCTGCTGCAGGTGGCGCACGCCTCGCTGCGGGTCGAGACCGCGGGCATCGCCGCGAAGGGGGTCTCGGGATCGGGCTACGAGGGCCACTACTTCTGGGACTCCGAGATCTACGTGCTGCCGTTCCTCACCTACACCTCGCCGTGGGTGGCACGCGGCGCGCTGAGGTTCCGGCACCAGATGCTGCCGGCGGCGCGGCGCCGCGCCCGCGAGCTGTCCCAGACCGGGGCGCTGTTCCCGTGGCGCACCATCTCCGGCGAGGAGGCGTCCGCCTACTACGCGGCCGGCACGGCGCAGTACCACATCAACGCCGACATCGCCTTCGCGCTGTGCAAGTACGTCAACGCCACCGGCGACGAGGACTTCATGGTCCGCGAGGGCATCGAGATCCTCGTCGAGACCGCCCGCATGTGGGAGGACCTCGGGTTCTGGCTGGGCCGCGACGACCCGAGGTTCCACATCCACGGCGTCACCGGCCCCGACGAGTACAACACCGTCGTCAACAACAACCTCTTCACCAACGTGATGGCGCGTGACAACCTGCGCCAGGCCGCATGGTGGTGCCGCCGGGTGCGGGAGCAGCGGCCCGACGCCTACGAGCGCCTCGTGCGCCACCTCGAGCTCGAGGAGGCGGAGATCGCGGAGTGGGCCCGCTGCGCGGAGAACATGTACATCCCCTACGACGAGGGGCTGAAGGTCCACCCGCAGGACCAGCACTTCCTCGAGCGGGAGGTGTGGGATCTGGCGGCGACGCCCATGGAGAAGCGCCCGCTGCTGCTGCACTACCACCCGCTGGTCATCTACCGGTTCCAGGTCATCAAGCAGGCGGACGTCATCGCGGCGCTGTTCCTGCACGGCGACGAGTTCACGCTCGAGGACAAGCGCGCGGACTTCGAGTACTACGACCCGATCACGACCGGCGACTCGACGCTGTCGGCCGTGGTGCAGGCGATCGTGGCGGCCGAGGTCGGCTACGCCGACCTCGCGCTGCGCTACTTCTACGCCGGCCTGTACGTCGACCTCGCGAACCTGCACGGCAACGCCTCCGACGGCGTCCACGTCGCCTCGACCGGCGGCGTCTGGAGCGCGCTGGTGTACGGCTTCGCGGGCATGCGGGACTACGACGGCGACCTCACGTTCGACCCGCGGCTGCCGGTCACGTGGACCTCGATCGAGTTCCCGCTGCAGTACCGCGGGTCGCGGCTGCGGGTGCTGCTGGAGCGGGAGCGGATCACGTTCACGCTCGTCGAGGGCGACCCGGCGCCGCTCGCGGTGCGCGGCACGTCCTACGAGGTGAGCGCCGGGGAGCCGGTGGTGGTGCCGCTGGCCGACCAGGGCCCGGTCATCACGCGCACGCTCGGCAGCATGCCGCTCATCGGGTCGAGCGAGGAGCACCACATGGTCTACACCGCCGGCGTCCCCGACCCGGACCGTCGCAAGAAGGCCGCCGCCGCGCGCAACGGTTCGGCTTGACGAGCCGCCCAGCTGCACCGGCACGGCTGTGACCGGTCCCCGGGCGCGGCCGGCCGAGCGCGCACCGTGCTGCGAGCTCGGCAGGAGGCGCGAGGCCGAGGCGAACGTCAATCATGGTTGACACTGCGGTCGCGTCAACCTACATTGACGACATGACCAGGACAGCAGTGGGTGAGGCTGGCGGCGGCGAGGGGGCCGCCGAGGTGATCGGAGAGCTCATCGAGCTGACCAAGCAGCGACGGCACCAGCTCGCGGCGATCGAGCGACGCGAGGCCGAGCTGGTCCGGCACGCCCGCCAGCAGGGCCACTCGTGGCAGCAGATCGCGAGCGCGCTCGACATCTCCAAGCAGGCCGTGCACAAGAAGTACGGCCGACGGTGAGGGGCGACACCGGGAGCGCCCCGCACCCCCGGCCCACCACCGCAACCCACGCACGAACGGCTGACCGCACATGAGCACCTCGACCGCACCGCAGACCGACACCTCCACGACCGTGCCGTCGCCGGCCGGCCGCCGCCCCCGCGGCCTCTTCGGCGGCCGTCGCACCGCCGACGACGGCCCGCGCGCGTCGCTGCGCGAGCTGCTCCCCTACCTCGCGGTCAACCGCACGCTCATCACCGCCGCGGTGCTGCTGTCGGTCGTCGGCGCCGCGACCAGCCTCGCCCAGCCGCTGCTCGTCCAGCAGCTCATCGACCGGGTGCAGACCACGAACCCGCTCGGCTGGCTGCCGTGGCTGCTCGTCGCGCTCGTCGTCGCCGACGCGCTCGTCGCCGGGGTGCAGCACTTCCTGCTGCAGGTGCTCGGCGAGCAGGTGGTCCGGCTGAGCCGGCGCAGGCTGGTGGCACGGATCCTGCACCTGCCGGTGGCCGCGTTCGACACCCGTCGCACGGGTGACCTGGTGAGCCGGGTCGGCAGCGACACCACGCTGCTGCGTTCCGTGCTCACGCAAGGGCTGGTCGAGTCGGTCGGCGGGCTGCTGACCTTCGTGGGCGCCGTCGTGGCGATGATCGTCATCGACCCGCTGCTGTTCGGGCTGACGCTGGGCGTCGTCGTCCTCGCGATCGGCGCCGCCGGTGCGGTGATGCCGATGCTCACCCGCGCGAGCGCGCAGGCGCAGGAGCAGGTCGGGGCGCTGTCGGCGTCACTGGAGCGCGCGATCTCCGGCGTGCGGACCATCCGGGCCGCCAACGCCACCGACCGTGAGATCACCGTCCTCGACGAGCGCACCGAGGGCGCCTACCAGGCGGGCCTCAAGGTGGCGCGGGTGTCGGCGATGGTCGTGCCGATCGCGGGCGTGGCGCTGCAGCTGGCGTTCCTCGTCGTGCTCGGCGTCGGCGGCGCGCGCGTGGCGGCGGGGTCGCTGTCGATCTCGGAGCTGGTCGGCTTCCTCATGTTCCTGTTCCTGCTCGTCATGCCGCTCGGCCAGATGATCGGGGCGATGTCGGCGACCAGCCAGGCGCTCGGGGCGCTCGGCCGCATCCAGGAGGTGGTGCGGCTGCCGATCGAGACCGACGGCGACGTCGTCGGCACCGCGCCGCGCCGCCAGGACGCGGCGGCGGTCGCCTTCGAGGGTGTGTCCTTCCGGTACCCGACGACCGAGGACGGCGCCCCGGACGTGCTCGACGACGTCACGTTCACCGTCCCCCGCGGGTCCCGCACCGCGCTGGTCGGGCCGTCGGGAGCGGGCAAGTCGACGGTCTTCGCCCTGGTCGAGCGGTTCTACGACCCGGTCGCGGGTCGGGTGCTGGCCGACGGCGTCGACCTCCGGGAGATCCCCCGCGCGCAGCTGCGTGCCGGCATCGGCTACGTCGAGCAGGACGCCCCGGTGCTCGCGGGCTCCCTCGCCGACAACCTCCGGCTCGGGGCGCCGGACGCCACCGAGGCGGAGATGCGCGCCGTCCTCGAGCGGGCGAACCTCGCCGAGGTGCTCACGCGCTCCCCGCTCGGCCTCGACGCCCCGGTGGGCGAGCACGGCGTCATGCTCTCGGGCGGCGAGCGGCAGCGGCTCGCGATCGCGCGGGCGCTGCTCGCGGCCCCCGCGCTGCTGCTGCTCGACGAGTCCACCTCGAGCCTCGACAGCCGCAACGAGGCCCAGCTCCGCGCCGCGATCGACGAGGTCGCGACCGGCCGCACCCTGCTGGTGATCGCGCACCGGCTCTCGACCGTCGTGGACAGCGACCAGATCGTCGTGCTCGACGGCGGCCGCGTGGTCGCGACCGGCACGCACACCGAGCTCCTCGACTCCTCGCCGCTGTACCGCGAGCTCGCCCACCACCAGCTCCTCACCACGGAGTAGCGGGCTCGGCGACGCGCACCCCGCGACCGTCACGACGCCGAACGCCGGACGCCGGACGCCGGACGCCGGACGCCAGCCCCCAGCCGCCAGCCGCCAGCCGGCGAACTCGTAGCGCCGTACCAAACTCGTAGCGTGCACCGTACGAGGTGGGCGCGGCTGTACGAGTTGGGCGCCCAACCCGGTTTCAACCCAGTCTTGCCCCCGCACGAGGTTTCAACCCACCTCCGCCCCTGCCCTGCCCACCCGCACCGCGCTATCCAGCATCTCTTGCTGCTCCTCACAGCTCGCGAGCTCGTAGCGACGTGCCGAGCTCGTAGCGTGCACCGTACGAGCTGGGCGCGGACGTACGAGTTCGTTGCCGCTCGCGAGGACGGGTTCCCCCCGGGGGGCAGAAGTGGGTTGAAACCGGGGGTGGGGTGGGTGCGTAAGGTGCTCGGGTGAGCGAGCACAGGACGCACGGGCCCGGCGCGCGCCCCGCGGGGCGGGCGGCACGACTGGTGCTGGCCGCCGTCCTGGGGCTGCTGGTGCTCGCGGGCTGCGTGCGCGTCGACGGCGACCTCACGCTCCACGGGACGGCCGGGGACGCGGCGGGCACCGTCTCCGGCACCGTGCTGGTGGCGGTCTCCGACGAGTGGGCGGTCTCGCAGGGCCAGGACCCGGCCCGCCTGGGCGACGTGATCGTCGAGGAGCTCGCCACCAACGCCGGCGACGGCGTCACCGGGGAGCCCTTCGCCGAGGACGGCTTCACCGGCGTCACGCTGACGCTCGACGACGTCCCCGCCGACCGTCTGGCCGACGCGAGCGACGGCGCGCTCACGATCACGCGCGAGGGCGACAGCTACGTGCTGCGCGGCGACCTGTCCGTGCTGGGCGCGGGCGAGGACCAGGACCCCGACGCCGAGCGGCCGCCGTGGACCGTGCGGCTGTCGGTGACGATGCCCGAGGACGTGATCGAGCACGACGGCCGCCTCGAGGGGCGCACCGTGACCTGGGAGCTCGACGAGAGCACCGACCCGACGATGCTCGCGGTCTCCTCCGTGGGTCCGGTGCCGTGGTGGTCGCGGGTGCCGGTGCCGCTGCTCGTGCTCGTCGTCGTGGCAGGCATCGGCGCCGTCGTCGCGTGGCGGCTGAGCCGCCGACGGCCCGCCCAAGACCGGTCACCCGCCGACGGCGGCTTCCGCGCCCGGCAGGCCGCGGCACGCGGCGGCTCGACGTCGAAGCTCGACGACATGCTCGCCGCCGCCAAGGACGAGCGCCGCGGCAAGGGACGCCCCGCCGGCCGTGGCGGGGCACCGCGCGGGAGGCGCCGCTGATGGCACGCCGTCACGGCGGCGGTGGCACACCGGCCACCGTCGCGCTCGACGCCGCGGACGTGCGCTACGTGCTGCACGCCTACGAGCACGACCCCGCCGCCGCGTCGTACGGGATGGAGGCCGCCGAGGCGCTGGGGGTCGAGCCGGGGCGGGTCTTCAAGACGCTGCTCGTCGACCTCGAGGGCGGGCCGGGCGGGTGCGCGGTCGGGATCGTGCCGGTCGACCGGCAGCTCGACCTCAAGGCGATCGCCGCCGCGCTGGGTGCCAAGCGCGCAGGCATGGCCGAGCCGCGGGCGGCGGAGCGACTGACCGGCTACGTGGTCGGCGGCATCAGTCCGATCGGACAGAAGCGCAGGCTGCCGACCGTGCTCGACGACGCCGCCGCGGCCCACGAGACCGTGCTCGTCTCCGGCGGCCGTCGCGGGCTCGACCTCGAGCTCGCGCCCGAGGACCTGCTCGCCGTCACCGGCGGTGTGCTCGCCACGATCGCCCGCTGACCGGGCCGACCCATCGATTCCTGGCCGACGGCGCCGCGCCGGAGGAGGATGCCCGCATGGTCGCCGTCGCACTCGCGCTCGCCGGGCTCGCCGCGCTGCTGCACGTCTACATCTGGGTGCTGGAGTCGCTGCGGTGGGAGGCACCGGCGACCCGCCGCGTCTTCGGGCTGTCGGCCGAGCAGGCGCGTGCGACGAAGCAGCTCGCGCTCAACCAGGGCTTCTACAACCTGTTCCTCGCGCTGGTGACGATCGCCGGGATCGTCGCGGCCGGCTCGAGCCGGCCGGTGTCGGTGGCGCTGCTGTGCGCGGGCACCGGCTCGATGCTCGCCGCCGCGCTCGTGCTCGTGGTCACCGACCGGACCAAGGTCCGCCCCGCCGCCGTGCAGGGCACGCTGCCGCTGCTCGCGCTCCTCGCGCTGGCGGCGTCGACGCTCTGAGCAGCCGTCCTCAGCTCACCCCGCTCCCCGGCACCAGCGGCCAGGGCGCGGCGGCCTCGAGGGCGGCGGCGAGGCCGAGGAGCAGGTCCTCGCGGCCGGTGCGGGCGCCGAGCATGACGCCCCACGGCAGCACCGGGCCGCCCTGCTCCGCGGGGGCGTGGTGGAGCGGCAGCGAGATCGCCGGGGCGCCGAGGATGTTCCAGGTCGAGGTCCACGGCGTGAACGCGCACTGCGCCCAGAAGTCGGCCTCGGGGTCGTCGTCGTCGCGCATCTCGCCGATGCGCGGCGCCGGCTGGGCGAGCGTGGGGCTGAGGACGACGTCGACGCCCGCCCAGGTCTGCGCCGCTTCGCGCTGCAGCCGCTGCCCCGCGGCGATCGCGTCGGCGTAGGTCACCGCGGCCACGCCGCGGCCGCGCTCGCGCATCCACCGCGTCAACGGCACCAGCAGCGGCTCGACCTCCGGCGGAAGCGGCGCGCTCGCCGCCATCACCGACCACACGTCGAGGAACGGCAGCCACTTCTCCGCCGGGAACGGCGGCGGCACCTCGGTGACCTCGTGCCCCATCGCCGCGAGCAGCCCGACCGCCCGCTCGACGGCGGCCAGCGCCTCGGCGTGCACGGGCGCGTCCGGCGTGATGATCGGGGTCGTCAGCACCCCGACCCGCAGCGGCGTCACGTCGGCGTCGGCGGCCGCCAGGAACGACCCGGCGGCCGGGGGCGGCAGCACCCGGTCGTCGCCCGGCCACCCCTGCGCGAGCACGTCGAGCGCGAGCGCGGTGTCGCGGACGTCGCGGGTGAGCACGCCGTGGGTGGCGAGCGCCGCGCCGTCGACGCCGTACGGGCCGGTGCTGATGCGGCCCCGGCTCGGCTTGAGGCCGACCAGCCCGCACGCCGCCGCCGGGATGCGGATCGAACCGCCGCCGTCGCTGCCGTGCGCGACCGGGACGATCCCCGCCGCCACGGCGGCCGCCGCTCCCCCGGACGAGCCGCCGGCCGACCGGGTCGGGTCCCACGGGCTGCGGGCGGGCGGGCCGATGTCCGGCTCGGTGTAGGGCGGCAGCCCGAGCTCCGGCGTCGAGGTCTTGCCGAGCATGACCGTGCCGGCCTCCCGCAGCCGGGTGACGACGCCGTCGTCGACCTCCGGCACGAAGCCCCGCATCGCGGCGCTGCCGGCCGTCATCTCGACCCCGGCGACCATGGTGAGGTCCTTGATCGGCAGCGGCACGCCCAGCAGGGGCGCGGGGTCGCCGTCGGCGAGCCGGGCGGCCGCGTCGTCGGCCTGCCGACGAGCGAGGTCGGGGGTCAGCCGCGCGAACGCGCCGACCCCCGGCCCGAGCCGTTCGGCCCGCTCGAGCGTGTGGGCGAGCACCTCCTGCGGGGTGGTCTCGCCGGACCGGATCGCGCCGGCGAGGGCGCGTGCGCTGAGCTCGTGGATCTCGGTCACGCCGACCACCCTAGGCGGCGAGCCGGCGCGGCCGCCGTCCCGGCGGCGGCGGTCAGCCCGGTGTCGCCGCGAGCTCGCCGTCGCCCCGGAGCACGCAGAACTCGTTGCCCTCCGGGTCGGCCATCGTCACCCAGCCGGTGCCCGGGCCGTACTGGCCGCGGCAGTCGGCGAGCACGGTGGCGCCGACGCCGACCAGCCGGTCGACCTCCTCCTGCTGGGTGCGGTCCGTGGGGCGCAGGTCGAAGTGCAGGCGGTTCTTGACCGTCTTGGCCTCGGGCACCTCGATGAACAGCACGTGGTGGCTGCCGTCGCGAGCGAGGATCATGCACTCCTCGTGGCCCGGCTCGTTCGGGTCGTCCGCCACGTCGACGTAGTCCAGCAGCTGCCGCCACCACTCCGACAGCTCGTAGGCGTTGCGGCAGTCGATGCTCGTGTGCGAGATGCGCGAGGTCATCACGGCAGTCTTCGCGGACCCGCACCCGCGACGCAACGGGATTGCCGACGGCCGCCCGCCCGCCTAGCGTGGCGGGCATGCATCGGAGCAGGATCGGCGTCGTCCTCATCGACCACCCGGCCGAGCGGTTCGACGCAGCCGCGGACTTCTGGGCCGCGGCGCAGGGCACCCCACGGCAGGAGAAGCGCGCGACGGCGGAGCACCCCTACGAGGAGCTGCGCCCCTTCGAGGGCGGTGTCCAGCTCGCGCTGCAGCGCACCGGGTCCGGCACCGCACCGCGCGTGCACCTGGACATCGAGACCGACGACGTCGACGCCGAGATCGCGCGCGTCGTCGGCCTGGGCGCGGAGGTCGTGGAACGCCACGAGTCCTACGCGATCCTCCAGGACCCGGGCGGTCACGTGTTCTGCGTGGTGCCGGTGCAGACCGGCGAGGACTTCGACCGTCACGCGACCACCTGGCCCTGACGGCACGACGACCGCAGGTCGTCGCGCCGAGCACGCGACACGGACGGCGCGCGGCTGACAGCATGGACCGGTGATCGAGAGCAGCACGGGAACGAAGCTGGCCGTCGTCGGCGCCGGGTCGGTCGGGTCCACGCTCGCCTACGCGAGCCTCATGCAGGGCCTCGCGCGCTCGGTGGTGCTCTACGACATCGACGCGGCGAAGGTGCGTGCCGAGGCGCTCGACCTGCGGCAGGGGCTGCAGTTCGTGCCGGCCGCGCACGTCGAGGGCTCCGACGACATCCAGGCCTGCGCGGACGCCGACATCATCGCCGTGACCGCCGGGGCCAAGCAGCAGCCCGGCCAGACCCGGCTGGACCTCGCCGCCTCGACGACGAACCTCATGCGGACCCTGATGCCGCAGCTGGTCGAGGTCGCGCCCGAGGCGATCATCGTCATGGTGACGAACCCGGTCGACGTCATCACCTACGTCGCCCAGAAGCTCACCGGCGCGGCGCCGGAGCGGCTGTTCGGCTCCGGGACCGTGCTCGACACCGCGCGGCTGCGCGGCCTGCTCGCCTCCCGCTGCGGTGTGGCGGTGCAGAACGTGCACGCCTACATCGTCGGCGAGCACGGCGACAGCGAGATCCCGCTCTGGAGCACCGCGACCGTCGGCGCCGTCCCGGTGACCGACCTCGTGCCGGCCGAGGAGCGCGACCGGATGGCGCACGACGTCGTGCACGCCGCCTACGAGATCATCAGCGGCAAGGGCGCCACCAACTACGCGATCGGCGTCTCCGGGAGCCGGATCATCGAGGCGGTGCTGCGCGACGAGCACAGCGTGCTGCCGGTCTCCTCGATGCTCGAGGGCTACCACGGCATCGACGACGTCTGCCTGTCGGTACCGTCGGTGGTCGGCCGCAGCGGCATCGAGCGCCGCCTCGACGTGCCGATGACCGAGGCGGAGGTCGCGGGCCTGCGCGCGAGCGCCGAGGAGATCCGGCGCGTCGCACGCGACCTCGGCTTCTGAGCACCCGGTCGACGGCGAGACCCGCGTCGCGCGTGGACCGGCGCCGCCCGCGTGTCTCACCACTCGGACGGACCGGGTAGCGTCGACCCCGTGAAGGCGCTCCTCAAGACCGGGCCGCACCCGGGCCTCGAGCTCACCGAGGTCCCCGAGCCCGCCGCGGGGCCGACCGACGTCACCGTGCAGGTCCTCACGACCGGCATCTGCGGCACAGACCTGCACATCGAGCGCTGGGACGCGTGGGCGGCGGCGACGCTGAGCCCGCCGGTCGTGCCCGGCCACGAGTTCTACGGCGAGGTCGTCGCCGTCGGGAGCGACGTGCGCGACGTCCGCGTCGGCGACCGGGTCTCCGGCGAGGGTCACGTCGTGTGCGGCATCTGCCGCAACTGCCGCGCCGGGCGGCGTCACATGTGCATCCACACCAGCGGGGTCGGCGTCAACCGCGACGGCGCGTTCGCCGAGCGGGTGGTCATCCCGCAGGAGAACGTGTGGGTGCACGGGCACGACGGCGACACCTCCTTGGTCTCCCCCGAGCTCGGCGCGATCTTCGACCCGTTCGGCAACGCGGTGCACACCGCGCTGAAGTTCCCGGTGATCGGCGAGGACGTGCTCATCACCGGCGCGGGCCCGATCGGCCTCATGGCCGCGGCGGTGGTTCGCCACGCGGGCGCGCGCTACGTCGCGATCACCGACGTGTCGCGCCCTCGGCTCGACCTGGCCGAGAGGATGGGCGCCGTCGACCTCGCGCTCGACGTCAGCGCCCAGACGATCGCCGACGCCCAGCGCGAGCTCGGGCTCAAGGAGGGCTTCGACGTCGCGCTGGAGATGTCGGGTCACCCGAGCGCGCTGCCCGAGGTGATCCGCAACATGAACCACGGCGGCCGGATCGCGCTGCTGGGGCTGCCGAGCGCCCCGATCGACATCGACTGGGCCGTCGTCGTCACGCACATGCTCACGCTGCAGGGCATCTACGGCCGCGAGATGTTCGAGACCTGGAACGCCATGACCGCGATGATCTCCAGCAGCCCCCGGCTGCGGGAGGCGATCACCGGCGTCATCACCGACGTGCTGCCGGCCCGGGACTGGCGGCGCGCCTTCGAGCTCACCGGCAGCGCCAGCAGCGGCAAGGTCGTGCTCGACTGGACCCGCCTGTAGCCGCCGCACCACCGCCCACGCCCGAGGAGGCCCCATGTACGCGATCAAGGACGACCTCGCCGCCGAGCTGGCCGAGATCCGCTCCTCCGGCCTGGAGAAGCCCGAGCGCGAGATCACGACGCCGCAGGGCGCGCGCATCCAGGCGGCGCTGGCGGGGCAGCCGCAGCGCGAGGTGCTCAACTTCTGCGCCAACAACTACCTGGGCCTGGCCGACCACCCCGACCTGGTCGCCGCCGCCAAGCGGGCGCTGGACGAGCGGGGCTTCGGGATGGCGTCGGTGCGGTTCATCTGCGGCACCCAGGACACCCACCTGGAGCTGGAGCGGCGGCTGTCGGTGTTCCTCGGCACCGAGGCCACGATCCTGTTCTCCTCGTGCTTCGACGCCAACGGCGCGGTGTTCGAGCCGCTGTTCGGCGCCGGGGACGCGATCGTCTCCGACGAGCTCAACCACGCCTCGATCATCGACGGCGTCCGGCTCAGCAAGGCGGCGCGGTTCCGCTACCGCAACCGCGACGTCGACGACCTCCGTGCCCAGCTGCGCGCGGCGCGCGACGGCGGCGCCCGCCGCGTCGTCGTCGTCACCGACGGCGTGTTCTCGATGGACGGCTACCTCGCGCCGCTGCCGGAGATCTGCGACGCGGCCGAGGAGCACGGCGCGCTCGTCATGGTCGACGACTCCCACGCCGTCGGGTTCATGGGCGCCACCGGTGCCGGCACCCCGGAGCACTTCGGCGTCACCGACCGCGTCGACATCTGGACCGGCACGTTCGGCAAGGCGCTGGGCGGCGCCTCGGGCGGGTACGTGAGCGGCCGCCGGGAGATCGTCGACCTGCTGCGCCAGCGCGGCCGCCCCTACCTGTTCTCGAACTCGGTCGCGCCCGCGATCGTCGCCGCCACCCTCACCGCGCTCGACCTGGTCACGGGCGCCGGCGAGCTGCGCGAGCGGCTGTTCGCCAACGCCGCGCTGTTCCGTCGCCGGATGACCGAGGAGGGCTTCGACCTGCTCGACGGCGAGCACGCGATCGTGCCGGTGATGTTCGGCGACGCGGTGCTCGCCGTGGACGTCGCGGCGCGGATGCTCGACCTCGGCGTCTTCGTCACCGCGTTCTCCTACCCGGTGGTGCCGCGCGGCAAGGCGCGGATCCGGGTGCAGCTCTCGGCCGCGCACACGAGCGAGGACGTCGAGGCCTGCGTGGCGGCGTTCGTGGAGGCACGCCGCAGCCTCGGCTGAGCCCGGGCGCCGGCGGTGCCGTCCGTCGGCCCCCGGGCGTGCGAGGCTGGGGGCCGATGGACTGCTCCTACTACGCGGCCGGCAGGTGCCGCTCGTGCACGCTGCTGGAGATCGGCTACCCCCAGCAGCTGGTGAGCAAGCAGGCGGTGGCGCGGGACGCCGTCGGGCCGACCGCGTGGGAGGAGCCGTTCCGCAGCGCGGAGGCGGGGTTCCGCAACAAGGCGAAGATGGTCGTCGCGGGCACGGTCGAGGCCCCCTCGCTGGGGATCCTCGACGGCGCGGGGCTGGGCGTCGACCTCGTCGGCTGCCCGCTGCACGAGGCCCCGGTGGCGGCGGCGCTGCCGGTGCTGCGCGAGCTGGTCACGCGCGCACGGCTGACGCCGTACTCGGTGCCCGAGCGCCGCGGCGAGCTCAAGCACGTGCTGGTGACGGCCTCGCCCGCCGGGGAGCTGATGGTGCGGTTCGTGCTGCGCTCGACCGAGGCGCTGCCGCGGCTGCGCAAGCACCTGCCGTGGCTGCGGGAGCGGCTGCCGCACGCCGTCGTGGTCTCGGCGAACCTGCTGCCCCAGCACGCGGCGCTGACCGAGGGCCGCGAGGAGGTCCCGCTCACCGAGAACCAGCTGCTCACGATGCGGATGAACGACGTCGACCTGCTGCTGCGGCCGGGCGGCTTCTTCCAGACCAACAGCGCCGTCGCCGCCGGGCTGTACCGCACCGCCGCCGCGTGGGTGGACGACGCCGCACCGGGCTCGGTGACCGACCTCTACTGCGGCGTCGGCGGGTTCGCGCTGCACCTCGCCCGCCCGGGGCGCGAGGTCGTCGGCGTCGAGACCAGCGCCGAGGCGGTCGACGGCGCGCGGCTCGCCGCGCGGCGGCGCGGCAGCACCGCGCGGTTCGAGGTGGGCGACGCGACGGCGGCCGGCGACCTCGGCGCCGACCTCGTCGTCGTCAACCCGCCGCGGCGGGGCATCGGCGCGCTCGCACCGCGGTTGGAGGCCTCGGCGGCCCGGCTGGTGCTGTACTCCAGCTGCAACCCGAGCACGCTCGCGCGCGACCTCGCGGCGATGCCGAGCCTGCGGCCCGTGCGCGCGCAGCTGTTCGACATGTTCCCGCAGAACCACCACGCCGAGGTGCTGGTGCTGCTGGAACGGTCCGGCGTCTAGAGCTCCAGCAGGATCGGCCGGTGGTCGGAGGCGGTCTCGGTCTCCGGGTCGCGCACGACGGCGTACCCGCGCACCTGCACCGACGGTGTCACCCACGCCTGGTCGAGCCGCATCGCGCGGTCGACGACGCCGCGCTCGTCGCTGACGAGGTGACCGGTGGTCGGGCTGCGGTCGCCGAGCGCGGCGCCGACGTCGACCAGCCCCGCGGCCGCCAGCGCGGCCAGCGGGGTGCGGTCGGCGGTCTCGCTGCCGAGCTGGTGCGTCGAGGGCCCCGGCTCGGGCTCGGGGTCGCCCGGTGCGACGGTGTTGGCGTCCATGACCAGCACCCCGTGGTCGGACGCGGGCAGCGCGACCCGCAGCCACGACGACTCGATGCGGCGCAGCGTCGGGTCGAACGGGTTGAGGTGGGTGCCGACCACGGCGAGCGGTCGCGGCTGGTCCGGCACCTCGAGGACCACCCGGTAGTAGCCGTGCCACCAGGACTCGGCGTGCGGCTGGTGGTGCTCGGCGAGCAGCGTGATCCCGGCGCGCCAGAGGACCGCCATGTGGCAGCCCGTCTTGGCCTCGTGGAGGACGCCGTGCGGGTAGCCCAGGTCGGCCTTCGCGCGCTCGAAGAGCGCGCGGTCGTCGAGGTCCCAGCCCCACCCCTCGGTGACGCACAGGACGTCGGGCGCGTGCCGCCGCACGACGGCGACCTGCTGCCGCCAACGGGTCTCGTCCCCGGCCCGGAGCTCGTGCGAGACGGTCCAGAGGTTCCAGAACATCAGCGACGTCACGGCGCGCGCCCTCAGCCGGAGGCGTTGCCCGTGACGTTCCACGACGCGAGGTGCAGCGCGGGCGCGCCGTAGGCGGTCGCCGACCACGAGCTCGGGTCGGTCACCGCGACGGGCCCGACACCCAGCACCTGACCCGGCGCGAGCGCGCCGGGGTAGGACTGCGTGAACCGGACGTTGGCGACCGCGCCCACGATCTCACCGCCCTCGACCAGCCAGACGCCGTTGCGCGTCAGCCCGGTCACCGTCACCTGGCGGGGGTCGAGCACGCGGGTGTACCAGAAGTCGGAGACCAGCAGCGCGCGCGAGGACGCACCGGCCCCCGGCAGCAGCGGCGCCGCGGCGGGGTTGACGTGCGCCGGCGCCGCCGCGGGGGCGGGCGCCTGCGGACCGGCCTCGATGCGGGTGTGCGCCGGCACCGGCATGCCGATGCCGAAGCCGTGCCCGGTGGACCGGGCGCCCGCCTCGGCAGCGGTACGTCGGTCGTGCGCGAGCATCGTGCTGCGGCCGGCGTCGACGAGCACGTGACGCTGCGTCGGTGTGCCCTCGCCGTCGATCGTGACGCCCCATCCGGGAGCGTCGTCGACCACGGTGATCGCCGGGTCGAGCTGCTCGGCGCCCACCTCGACGAACGACGCGCCGTCGAGCGCCATGCGCCCGTTGAACCCGTACAGCGCGAGCGTCGAGACGATGTTGGCGGCCGCGGTCGGCTCCAGCACCACCTCGTAGCGCCCCGGCTCCAGCTCGACGGCGTCCTGGGCCGCCCGCGCCTTGGCGGCGGCGAGCGCACCGGCGGCGTGGGGGTCGAGCTCGGCGAGCGTGTGCGCGCGGCGGCGGAAGACGCCGTCGACCCCGTCGAGGCTCGCGATGCCGTCGATCGCGGTGGCGCACGTGAGCATCGTCGCGAGCTGGCCGCCGCTCGTGGCGACCGCGACGTGTGCGCGCTCGGTGCGGACGTACCCGAACGCGGGCAGCCCGCCCGCGCCGTCGACGAACGCCGCGACGGCGTCGGCCCGCTCGACCGGCGAGGTGCCGGGCTGCTCGGCGGGTGCCGGGACCTCGGCGCGCTCCGCGACGCCGGGCCAGCGCGGGTCGCGCGGGGCGAGCGGCAGCGACGACACCAGCCGCTCGGCGAGCGCCGTGAGCGACTCCCCGTCGCCGGCGCCGGCGAGGTCGGAGGTGACCGTGAGGGTGCGGCCCTCGTGGTGCGCCGTCACGCCGACCGACCAGGTGTCGTCGGCGACGTTCTGGTGGATCGCGGAGTCCGCGAACCGCGTGAGATGGTCCTCGGCGCGCTCGACCTCGACGACGACCTCGGCCCCGGGGAGCCGGTCGGTCACCGCCTCGACGGCGCGTGCCGCGGCGTCGGCGATCGCGCTCATGCCCGCACCCCCACCCGCACGTCGCGGAACCGGGCGGGCGCCGCGGGGTGAGCGGTGTGCCCGACCTGGCCCGGCTGCCCCTTGCCGCAGTTGCCGAGGCCCCACGGCACGATCTCCGAGGAGAGCATGTCCATCGACTGCCAGAACCGCGGCCCGATGCCGGTGTAGGTGGGGTTCTTGAGCATGCGGCCCCGCTTCCCGTTCTTGATCTCGTAGGCGATCTCGCAGCCGAACTGGAAGTTGAGCCGGCGGTCGTCGATCGACCAGGAGCGGTTGGTCTCCATGTAGATGCCGTCGTCGGTCGCCGCGACGATCTCCTCCAGGGTGTGCGGCCCGGGCTCGAGGCCCACGTTGGTCATGCGGACCATCGGCAGCCGTCGCCAGCCGTCGGAGCGGACGCTGCCGGCGTAGTCGAGGCCCGCGAGGGCGGCCGAGTCGCGCCCGGCGAGCACGCCCACCCAGGTGCCGGCGTCGACCGCCATCCGCTTCGCGGCGGGGGTGCCCTCGTCGTCGTACCCGAACGAGCCGAGCGCACCCGGGAAGGTCGGGTCGATCGCGATCGACATGAGGTCCGACCCGTAGCGCAGGCTGCCGAGCCTGTCGAGGTCGAGCCAGGAGCGGCCGGCGTAGGCGGCCTCCCAGCCGAGGATGCGGTCGAGCTCGATCGCGTGCCCGACCGACTCGTGGATCTGCAGCGCCACCTGGCTGCCGTCGAGGATGACGTCGGTGACGCCGGCCGGGCACTCGGGCGCCGTCAGCAGCGCACGAGCCTCCTCGGCGACGCGCGGCGCGTTCCCGACGAGGTCCAGCTCCTCGACGAGCTCCCAGCCGCGGGTGCCGAGCTGGCCGCCCATGCTGTTGGGGTAGGAGCGTCGCTGCGTCTCGCCGTTGCCGACCGCGGTCGCCTCGATGCCGCCGCCGGCCTCGCGGATCCGCTGGTCGATGCGGTGGCCCTCGCTGGAGACGAACCACTTGCTGGTGTCCCAGAACGTGAGGGTGCCGGTCGCGACGTCGGCGCCGTGCTCGCGCATCGCGCTCGTGGCGGCGACGAGCAGGTCGGCCTTGTCGGACTCGCTGACGTCGGCGGGGTCGGTGACGACCGGGTTGCTCCAGCTCGCCACGACCGGCTCGGCGGGCACCATGCGGGCCGCCCGCATCGGCACCCGCGCGCTCGCGGCCGCGATCTCGGCGGCCTGCTCGCCGGCGCGGCGGGCGCCGCCGTCGAGGTCGGAGGTGGCGAAGAAGCCCCAGCTGGAGCCGACCAGGGCGCGCACGCCGATCCCGACGTCGCTCGTGCGGGTGGTGTCGGCGATCTCGCCGTTGCGGGCGAGCATGCGCTCGGCGCTGCGGGACATCAGACGCGCGTCCGCGTAGGACGCCCCCGCAGCCAGCGCCGCCTCGACCGCGGCGGTGGCGGTGTCGAAGTGGGTCACGATCGCCGACGCTATCGCGCCGCGCAAGAGCCGAGCGGGCCGGGCGTCGAGGACGACTGTGCAGGCGTGCGCTCGGCGGTAGCCTCGCGGCAGACGGTTCGGGGTGGAGCCGGCGGAGAGGAACCGCATGGACGTGCTCGGCCGACGGCGCGCGACGTCGCGGTGGCAGGCGGTCTGGCTCGTGGCGGCGCTCGCCGTGGTCGCGATCGTGGTCGAGGTGGTCGTGAGCGGCGTCCGGTGGCCCGGCGGTCCGCTCGGGCTGGGCGGGGAGGGCCGGGCGGAGGCGTGCATCTCGGTCGTCGGCGACGAGGTCGTCGCGTTCGGGCAGCAGGTGCAGCCGACGGCGGACCTCGAGGTCGAGCGCGCCGAGCTCCTCGACACCCAGGGTGTCGAGCTGGTGGACGTCGTCGTGATGCCGTTGCGCGGGGACGCCGTCGCCATCGGTGCGATGCGGCTCGCCGGCATCGAGGGCGACGGGCCCGACGGCGAAGGGATCCCCTGGGACGAGCGGGTCCCGGCCCAGGGGGCGCGGCTGCAGGCGGGCACCCGCTACGACGTCGTCGTGCTGCTCCGCGGCGTCGGCACGACCGGCGTCCTCCGCGTGGAGTACCGGTCCGGCGGTGCACGGTACGCCGCGGAGGGGATCATCGTCTTCGAGCTCGCCCGGTCCTGCGCCTGACGACGGTGCGCCTGCCAGACTGAGGCGATGTCACCCCTGAGGGTCCTCGTCACGGGCGCGACCGGTTTCGTCGGGCGCCGGCTGGTGCCGGCGCTGCTCGACGCCGGGCACGACGTGCGCGCGATGACGCGCCGGCCCGAGGGCTACGACGGCCCCGGGCGCGCGGTGCGCGGCGACGTCGGCGACCCGGACAGCCTGGCTGCCGCGCTCGACCGGGTCGACGTCGCCGTCTACCTCGTGCACTCGCTCGACCACCCCGACTTCGAGGCGCTCGACCAGGCCGCCGCGCTCGCGTTCGGCACCGCGGCCGCGCGTGCCGGCGTGCAGCAGATCGTCTACCTGGGCGGCCTCGGGCCCGACGACGACGGCGAGCTGTCGGTGCACCTGCGCAGCCGCCGTCGCAACGAGCGCCACCTCGGTGCCGCGGGCGTGCCGGTCACGACCCTGCGTGCGGCGGTCGTCGTGGGCCACGGCGGGGTGTCGTGGGAGCTGACCCGGCAGCTGGTCCGCAACCTGCCTGCGATGATCGTGCCCCGCTGGGCGACGACGCCCACGCAACCGATCGCCGTCGGCGACGTCGTGCGCTACCTGTCTGGCGTCGTCGGGCGCCCGGAGGCCTACGGCCGCACGTTCGAGATCGGCGGTCCCGACCGGCTGACCTACCTGCAGATGCTGCAGGTCGCGGCGGAGCAGGTGCTCGGCCGCTCGCTGCCGATCGTGCCGGTGCCGGTGCTCACGCCGCGGCTGTCCTCGTACTGGCTCGCTTTGGTGACCGACGTCGACGTCACCACGGGGCGCAACCTCATCGACTCGATGGGGGTGGCGGTGCTGCAGCGCGACACCAGCATCCGCGACCTGGTCCCGTTCGAGCCGACGCCCTACGCCGAGGCGGTCCGGCTCGCGCTCGCCGAGCGCGAGGCCGACGGCGGCTGACTAGCCGAACACCTGCGGCAGGGCGAGCAGCATCACGCTCGACCAGGTCACGTGCGTGATCGCGGGCGCGAGCACGCCGCCCGTGGCGCGCCGCTGCAGCCCGACGACGACGGCGAGCACGGCGGCGGCGAACCCGAGCATGAGGTTGCCCGAGGCGACGACGGCCGCGACGTTCGCGACCGTCGCGACGACGATCGGCGCACGCGGCGCGGCGGCGTAGACCGCACCGCGGAAGAACAGCTCCTCGGCCACGCCGTTGACGACGGTGACGGCGAGCACGAGCGCGAGCGGCCCCTCGGCGGCGAAGCCCAGCACGTGGCGGACCTGGTCACCGAGGACCGGCAGCTCGCGCACCAGCAGCGCACCGACGACGAAGACGCCCGCGAGCGCCAGCCCGACGAGCAGCGGGGCGAGGACCGGACGCGGGCCGTCGTCGCGGCCGACCCGGCCCAGTCGCAGCGGCCCGGATGCGAGCGCACCGACCACCCACACCGCCGCCAGCGCGAGCGTGGCGCCGTAGAACGCCGGGTCGCCGGGCGGGATGCGCAGCGAGACCGCGAGCACGACGGCGCCGACCAGCACCGTCGCCAGGCAGACCAGCCGGCGGCGGCGCAGCCCGTCCGGCGCCGCGGTCCCCGGACCGGGCGCAGCCGAGGTGCTCAGCTCAGTCGTCGAGGACGAAGGTCACCTCGAGCACCACCTGGTAGGCGGTGATCGCGCCGTCGGACACCTCGACCTTCTGCTCCTTCACCCAGGCGCCCGAGACGTTGCGCAGCGTCTGCGCCGCACGCCCGACACCGGCCTGGATCGCGTCCTCGAAGCTGACGTCGGAGCGTGCCGTGATCGTGGTGACACGGGCGATCGAGCTGGCCATGATGACTCCCTCGGTTGGGGCCGCCGTCGCTGACGGCCTGGCCTCCATCGTGTCGGTCGTCGAGCACGCCCGCAACGACGCGCGACGGGGTCGGAAGGCGTCCACGCTGCCGCGCGGGTGTAACGTGTTACACCCGCGACCCGATGAGGTGAGGATGCGAGCAGGAACCGGTCGCCGCACGACGGTGCGCGACGTCGCCGCCCGCGCGGGCGTGTCCGTCGCGACGGTCTCGCGCATCCTCAACAACACCTACACCGCACCCCGCGAGACGCGGGACCGGGTGATGGCCGCCGTCGACGAGCTCGACTACCGGGCCTCGACCACCCGGACGCTCTCCAGCCTGTCGGGCACGCTGGCGATCGCGCTGCCCCACCTCAGCAGCGCCTACTACACCGGTATCGCCGCGGGCATCGAGGAGCAGGCGCGCGCGGCCGGCATCGCGACCCTCATCGGCACCACCGCCAGCTCGGCGGAGCGCGAGCTGGAGTTCATCGACACGATGCGCACGCGCGACGTCGACGCCACGATCATCATCGGCGCGAGCGTCGGCGACACCGACCACCAGGACCGCATCGCCGAGCGCGCCGCGGCGATGCAGCGCGCGGGCGCCCGGCTCGTGCTGTGCGGCCGGCCCTGGACCGGCTCGCCCGACGCACCGGTGCACGTCGTCTCCTACGACGCGCGGGCGTCGGCCCACGCGATCACGACCTACCTGCTCTCGCTCGGGCACACCGCCATCGCCCACCTCGCCGGGCCGTCGTCCTACGCGACGGGGCGCATGCGTGCCGACGGCTTCCGCGACGCGCTCACCGACTTCGGCATCCCGGTCGACGAGTCGCTGATCGTGCCCGTGACGATGCAGCGCGACGCCGGCTACCGGCACGGCCGGGCCCTCCTCGAGCGCGACGTCACCGCGATCGTCGCCGCCAACGACGAGCTCGCGGCCGGCATCCTCGCCGCCGCCCGGGAGATGGGGCGGCGCGTGCCCGACGACCTGTCGGTCGTGGGCTTCGACGACGTCCCGATGGCGCGCGACCTGTGGCCGCCGCTCACGACGCTGCACGTGCCACGGCTGGAGATGGGCCGCACCGCCGCGCGCATGGCGCTGTACGGCGGCGGCGAGAAGCACGTACGGATCGGCACCCACGTCGTCGTGCGGGAGTCGACCAAGCGCCTGGCCGTGCGGCCCGGCGGCGCGAGCGAGCCGACCGCGTCCTGACGCCGGTCGCCGCGCGTGACCGGCGCGCGACCTCCCGCGCGACCCTGCCGACCTGACGCGACCTCGTACGACGGCCACGTCGTCACGCGGGCGGCGGGCGCACCTGCGCTCCGTGGAACGCACGGCAACGACCTTGACCCTCCTCGAACCCTGACGTAGCGTGTTGCACCGCAGATGTAACAGCTTTCATCGCCGTGCTTCGCGCGCAGCACCCGCCCGCGTCCTCACCGGAGAGGAACCGATGGTCCCGTTGGTCGCACCCGAGCTCACCGGCCCGCGCACGACGCGCGACGAGGTCGCCTCGTTCGCGACGGCGCTCTGGGAGCCCGTGCGGCAGCGGCTCGACGGCGGCCAGGCGCACCTGGGTGGGACCGGCGCGCACTTCGACGACGTCGCGGCCGGTCTCGAGGGCTTCGCCCGCCCCCTGTGGGGCCTGATGCCGCTCGTCGCCGGCGGCGCGGACATCGATCTCGACCCGGTGCTCGCCGGGCTGGCGAGCGGCAGCGACCCGGCCTCGCCCGGCTACTGGGGCCTCGCGGGCGACCGCGACCAGCGCCTCGTCGAGATGGCCGCCCTCGGGCTCGGGCTGGCGATGGTGCCGGAACGGCTGTGGGACCCGCTCCCGCCGCAGGCGCGCGACCACCTCGCCGACTGGCTGGCGCGCATCAACGCCGTCGACTGCAACGACAACAACTGGCTGTTCTTCCGGGTGCTCGTCAACCTCGGGCTGGGCCGCGTGGGCTCCCCGCTGCAGGACGCCGGCGCGACAGCGGCGGCGCTCGACCGGCTCGAGTCGTTCTACCTCGGCGACGGCTGGTACGCCGACGGCCCGAGCGGCCGCTGCGACCACTACGTGCCGTGGGCCTTCCACTTCTACGGCCTGATCTACGCCCGGCTCGCGGGCGAGACGGACCCGGGCCGCGCCCAGCGGTTCCGCGAGCGCGCCGCCGTCGCGGCGACCGACCTCGCGCACTGGTACGACGACGACGGCGCGACGCTGCCCTACGGGCGCAGCCTCACCTACCGGTTCGCCGCCGCCGCGTTCTGGGGCGCCCTGGCCTTCGCCGACGTCGAGGCGCTGCCGTGGCCGCAGGTCCGCGGGCTCTACACGCGCCAGCTCGAGTGGTGGCGCGGCCGCGACGTCGACGACCGCGGCGTGCTCCCGATCGGCTACGGCTACCCCAACCAGCTCATGGCCGAGACCTACAACTCCCCTGGCTCCCCGTACTGGGCGGCGAAGGCCTTCCTGCCGCTCGCCGTCGGCGACGAGCACCCCTTCTGGGCGTCGACGCCGGCCCCAGCCCCCCGCGAGCCGGTCCGGACGCAGCAGCGGCCGCTGCTCGTGCTCTGCGACGACCGCGACGGCGAGCACGTGTTCGCGCTCGCCGGTGGGCAGGACGGCGACCAGTTCCGCCACGGTCCCGAGAAGTACGACAAGCTCGCGTACTCGACGGTGTTCGGCGTCAGCGTCCCCTCCAGCGGGAACGGGCTGGCGGAGCAGGCGGCCGACTCCACGCTGGTGCTGAGCGAGGACGGGCTGCACTGGCGCGGCCGCCGCGCACCGCTGGAGTCCCGCGTCGGCGACGGCATGGTGTGGACCCGCTGGCAGCCGTGGCCCGACGTCGAGATCGAGACGTGGCTGTGGCCGCAGCTGCCGTGGCACGTGCGCGTGCACCGGATCCGCACCGACCGCGCGCTGCACACCGCCGAGGGCGGCTGGGCGCTCGACCGCACGGGCGACACCGTCGCCACCACGGTCGGGGCCCGGACGGCGACCGCGGGCGAGGCGAGCGCCTCCTACCCGGCGGGGTTCAGCGGCCTGCGCGACCTCGCCGGCGGCCGGGCCGGCGAGGTGGTGCGCGCCGCGCCGAACACCAACCTGCTGGTGCCGCGCACCGTCGTCCCGATGCTGCGCGGCACGCTCGAGCCCGGCACCCACGTGCTCGCCTGCGCCGTGCTCGGCAGCCGCCGACCCGACCCCGCCGCGTGGCAGGAGCCCGTGACGGCGGTGGCCCCGGCGAGCCGCACCGTCCCCGCCCCGCCGCGGGAGGTGCTCGCATGAGGCGGCCCCGCGCGCTGCTCGCCATGAGCGACTACGCCTTCACCACGCAGTTCGGCCCCGCCGAGCTCGCCCGGCTGCACGCGCTGGCCGACCTGCCGGCGACCCTTCACGTCGAGCGTCTCGACACCCCGCAGGCCCACGCGCTGCTGGCCGACGTCGAGGTGCTGATCACCTCGTGGGGGTGCCCGCCGATCGACGCCGACGTGCTCGCGGCAGCACCCCGGCTGCGCGCCGTGCTGCACGCGGCCGGCACCGTGCGCCAGCTGTGCACCGACGCGCTGTGGGAGCGCGGCGTCGTCGTCACGACCAGCGCGGGAGCCAACGCCGTCCCGGTCGCCGAGTTCACGCTCGGGGCGATCATCCTGGCGGGCAAGCGCGCCCCCTACCTCGCCGCCGCGGCGGGCGAGGGCGCGCCGGACTGGTTCCGCCACCGCGACCGCTTCGGGGTCGCCAGCAACCACGACGTCACGGTCGGCGTCGTCGGGTTCTCGCGCATCGGCCGCCTCACCGTGGGGCTGCTGCAGCCGCTCGGCTGGCGTGTGCTCGTGCACGACCCGGTCGTCGACGCCGACGCGATCCGCGCGGCCGGCGCCGAGCCGACCTCCCTCGACGACCTGCTCCGCCGCAGCGACGTCGTCACGGTCCACGCGCCCGACCTGCCGAGCACGCGCGGCATGATCGGCGCACGCGAGCTCGGCCTGATGCGCGACCACACGACGCTGATCAACACCGCACGCGGCGCGATCATCGACACCGAGGCGCTCACCCGCGAGTGCGTGAGCGGTCGCCTCAACGCGATGCTCGACGTCACCGACCCCGAGCCGCTGCCGCGCACCTCCCCGCTCTACCGGCTCCCCAACGTCATGCTGACGCCGCACATCGCAGGGTCGCAGGGGCCCGAGACCCGGCGCATGAGCGCGCACACGCTCGACGAGCTGGAGCGGCTGGTGCGCGGCGAGCCGCTGGTCAGCCAGGTGCGTCGCGAGCAGCTGGCGGTGATCGCATGAGCGCCCGCTGGCGGCTCGCCGTCTCCACGCTCGGCGCCGTCGAGGAGTCGCTCGCCGACGTCGCGGCGCTGCTCGCACGGCACGGGATCGACGCCGTCGAGCTCCGTACCGCCGACGACGCGCCCGTCCACGTCGGCCTGACCGCGCGCGAGCGGGCCGAGGTGCGCGCGACCTTCGCCGACGCCGGCGTCGGCGTGCTCACGGTCGCCAGCCGGGTCAAGGTCGCCTCCCCCGACCCCGGCACGACGGCGTCGCTGCGCCGCCACCTGGAGCTCACCGCCGACCTCGGCGGCCGTTACGTGCGGGTCTTCCCCGGCGCCCCCGCGGCGCCGGTGGCCCCCGACGAGCTGCCCCCGGTCGCCGACGTCGAGGCGGCCGACACCCGCGCCGCCGAGGTGCTCGCCGCCACCGCCGCGCAGGCCGCCGACCTCGGCGTCGGCGTCCTCGTCGAGACCCACGACTCCCACCCCCGCGGGCGCGACGTCGCCCGCGTGCTCGACCGCGTCGCCGACCACCCGAGCGTCGGCGCGATCTGGGACCTGCTGCACCCCTGGCGGGTCGGTGAGGCGCTCGAGGAGAGCGCCGACCACCTGCTGCCCTACCTGCTCGACGACCGCGGGTACGTGCAGATCAAGGACGTCCCCAGCAGGCAGGACACCACCCCCGTCCTGCAGGGCGCCGGCGCGCTGCCGCTCGACCCCGCGCTCGCGCTGCTCGCCGGGCGCGGCTACCGCGGCCCGCTCTCGCTCGAGTGGGAGCGGCACTGGCGTCGCGACGCCGCCCCGCTGGCCGACGCCGTCTCCGCGGCCGTCACCGCGGTCGCGGCCGCCCCACCACCGCACGAAGCACCCACCACCCGCCGCTGACGAGCGTCACGGCACCCAGGGCCGCCACGGCGGCGACAAGGAGGACAAGCAATGGAGCTGAACCGTCGGAACTTCCTGACCGCGGCCGGTCTCGGCGTCGGCGGCCTGCTGCTCGGAGCCTGCGGGTCTGGCGGCGGCACCGGCGGCGGAGGCGGCGGCACCGGACGCGTGAGCATCCTGACGCCGGAGTTCGCCGGCACCGAGGGCAAGGAGACGTTCGAGGGGACCATCCTCTCCGGCTTCCCCGACACGAGCTTCGCCGTCGACTACACCGACTGGAACCGCCTCAACGAGAAGCTCTCGGCCGCCGTGGCCGGCGGCGTCGTCGCCGACCTCATCATGCTCGGCGCGGGCTGGGTGGAGCCGTTCGCGCACAAGGGCGTCCTCGCCGAGCTGCCCGACTCCCTCGCCGACGGCAAGGCGATCAACGAGAACCTGTTCACGGTCGCCGGTTACGAGGGCACCACCTACGCGATGCCGTACTTCGTCGACGGCCGCATCCTCATGTACCACCGCGAGATGTTCGACAAGGCCGGCATCAGCGAGGACGCGCTCCCGACGAACCTCGAGGACTTCCGCGAGATGCTCAAGGAGGTCAAGCCCGACGGCGGCGTCGCCATCGACCTGTTCACGCAGAACCTGCGCCAGGTGTGGGCGCACCTCCTCGGCGCCTTCGGCGGCTCGATGTTCAGCGAGGACGGCATGTCGGTCGCCTTCACCGACGGCTCCGGCGTCGACGCCCTGCAGTACCTGCTCGACCTCGTCGACGACGGCACGATCGACTTCAGCGTCCAGGGCGCCGAGGGGCAGCCGCGGCCGTGGCAGCAGAAGGTCGCGGCGATCGACCTGCAGAACTCCTCCGCGTGGCCGAGCCTGACCGAGCAGACGCCGGAGCTCGTCACCCCCGAGAGCATGGGGATGATGCTGCTGCCGTCGGCCGACGGCGGCGACCCGGTGATGTTCCAGGGCGGCACCCTGCTGGCGGTGTCCTCGCGCAGCAAGGACCCCGAGCTCGTGCAGGAGCTGGTGTCGTTCCTGCTGGAGCCGGAGAACATGCTCCCCGCCGTCGAGATGGTCGGCAAGGTGCCCTCGCGCGACGACCTGGACGACCCGATCGTCACCGACAACCTCATGGCGACCTACATCATCGACAACTTCGAGTACGCGACCGCGTACGAGGGCGGCAGCCCCGCCTGGATGGAGGTGCGCGGCGCCGTCGAGGGCGAGATCGAGGCCGCCGTGGTCGGGCAGAAGACGGCGGCGGAGGCGATCGACGCGCTGGCGTCGCTCGCCAACGACGCCCTCACGAGGGTCTGAGAGGCCGCCGACGATGACGACGACCACCGCGGCTCCGGCCGCCACGGGTCGGCGGGCACCGCGGCGCCAGACGCTGGCGCGCCGGCAGGCGGTGTGGGGCTGGGTCTTCGCACTGCCTGCCACGCTCCACATCGCGCTCTGGACCGGGTTCCCGATCCTCGTGGCGATGCTGCTGAGCCTGACCCACTACGACATGCTCAACCCGCCGTCCTGGGCGGGGATCAGCAACTACACCGCGATCGCGAACGACCCGCTGTTCTGGCGGGCGATGTGGCACAACCTCATCATCGCGGCGGTCGGCATCCCGGTGTCGATGCTGCTGGCGCTGGTGCTGGCGGTGCTGCTCAACCAGGGCGTGCGCGGCACCGGGGCGTTCCGCACCGCGGTGTTCCTGCCGCACGTCACCGCGACCGTGGCGATCGCGATGATCTGGCTCTGGATCTACTCCCCCGGCCAGAACGGGTTGCTCAACTACGTGGGCGGCTTCCTCGGGATCCCGAACCAGCCGTTCCTCAACTCGCCCTCGCAGGCGCTGCCCGCCGTCATCCTCGTGACGATCTGGCAGGGCCTGGGGCTCAAGACGATGATCTACCTCGCCTCGCTGCAGACGATCGACCAGCAGCTCTACGAGGCGGCCGAGATCGACGGCGCGTCGGCCGTGCAGCGGTTCCGGCACATCACCGTCCCGATCCTCGCGCCGACGACGTTCTTCATCCTCGTCACCTCGATCATCGGCAACTTCCAGACGTTCGACCTCATCTACGTGCTGACCTCGGGCGGGCCCGCCAACTCGACGACGGTCGTCACCTACGAGATCTATGAGACGGCGTTCCAGCAGTTCCGCATGGGCCTGGCCTCGGCACAGTCCGTGGTCCTGCTCGTGGTGCTGGTGGTGCTGACCGTGCTCGCCCGCAGGCTGACGGGAGGCCGCGATGACTGACGTGCTCGAGCAGGCCGAGGAGCGGGCAGCCGTCGCGGTCGACGAGGTCGCGCGGACGCCGCGACGCACCGCGTCGCAGCGGCGCCGCACCCGCCGGCTGCTGCTGTTCGTGCTGCTGACCGTGGTGGCGGTCGTGATGGCCGCACCGTTCCTGTGGATGCTGCTCACGGCGGTGCGCACGCCGCAGGAGCTGTTCGCGGTCGACATGCCGCTGCTGCCGCGCGAGTGGCACTGGGAGAACTTCTCGACCGCGCTGGCGACGGCGCCGTTCCTCACCTACGCGCGGAACAGCTTCGTGATCGCGCTCACGCACACGCTGTCGAACCTCGTGCTGGCGTCGATGGCCGGCTACGCGCTGGCGAAGATCCGGTTCCGCGGCTCGACCGTGGTGTTCGCGTTCGTGCTGGCCTCGATGATGATCCCGTTCTACGCGATCGTCATCCCGGAGTTCCTCATGGTCCGGCACGTGCCGCTCGCGGGCGGCAACAACCTGTTCGGGCAGGACGGCATCGGGTGGATCGACTCCTGGCCGGCGCTGCTGGTGCCGGGGCTGGTGTCGCCGTTCTACATCTTCCTGTTCCGGCAGTTCTACCTCGGCACCCCGACCGAGCTGATGGAGGCGTCGCGGCTCGACGGCGCGGGCGAGATCCGCATCTACTCGCGCATCATCAGCCCGCTGATCAAGCCGGGCATGCTGACGGTGGCGCTGCTCGCCTTCGAGTCCGGGTGGAACAACTTCCTGTGGCCGCTGCTGGTGACGTCCCGCTCGGAGATGCGGGTGATCCAGCTGGGGCTGTCGGTGTTCCGGCAGGAGGCGGGGACGGACTTCAACCTGCTGATGGCGGGGACCGCGATGGCGGCGGTGCCGATGATCGTGCTGTTCGCGATCTTCCAGCGGCAGTTCGTCAACGGCATGGTCGCGACGGGCATCAAGTAGCGGTGCGGTGATGCGCGAGATGCGGCTGATGCGGTGGCTGCGGGTGCCCGCGGCGTTCGTGGCGACCACCTGGGCGGGGCTGCTCGCCGTCGTCGTGCTCGGCCTCGTGCCGGCGACGGCGGGCGCCCAGCGCGTGATGGCGCGGCTGGACGACCACGCCGACGAGGCAGGGTCCGTGGTGCTGCGCCAGCTGCGCCGCACGTGGTGGCGCGACCTGCCGGTCTCGCTCGGCGCGCTCGCACACCTGGCGGCGGTGGCCGCGACGGTCGCGCTGCTGGTACAGGGGACCGAGGGGGCGGCGCGGGTGTTCCTCGTCGGGCTGCTGGTGCCGGTGCACTGGGCGGCCGCGGCGATGACCGCCTGCTACGTGCGGGCGGCCGCGACGCTGCCGCTCGACGCGCCCCGTGGCGAGGTGCTCGACGCCGCGATCGACCTCGGCCTGACCCACCCGCTGCGCGCCCTGCTCACCGTGCCCGCGGTGCTGCTGGCCGCCCCCACCTACGTGCTCGCCCCGCTGACCGTGGCCTGCGGCATCGCCGCCCCCGCGTGGGTGGTCGACCAGGTGTGGCGCCTCCAGCCCGGCGCCTCCCGCCCGGCCATCCAGGTCGGCCCGCACCCCGCCTGACCCGACCGCCCCTCCCCACTTTCACCGCACTGTGCAACACAGCCCGTTCTCACCGCCGTTCTTCCCGGGCCGGCACCACGGCAACCGCGGGCGACGCTCAGCCCGCGACACGGCGTCGGCAAGAACAGCGGCGAAAGGGGGTGTTGCACAGTGCGGTGAAAGTGGGGTGGGGCGGGCACGTAGGGTGGCGGCGTGACCGACGACCCCTACGCCTGGTTGGAAGACGTCGAGGGCACCGAGGCGCTGGCCTGGGTGCGCGAGCGCAACGGCGAGAAGGCGGCGGAGCTCGCCGCGACGCCGTCGTTCGCTGCGACGAAGCAGCGGATCCGCGCGATCCTCGACTCCGACGAGAAGATCCCGGACGTCACCCGCCGCGGCGACCACCTCTACAACTTCTGGAAGGACGCCGAGCACGAGCGCGGCATCTGGCGCCGCACCACGCTCGACAGCTACCGCACCGACGACCCCGACTGGGAGACGGTCCTCGACCTCGACGCCCTCAACGAGGCCGAGGGCGAGAACTGGGTGTGGCACGGCGCGAGCGCGTGGCGGGGCACCCCCGGCTCGCCCGACGCCTACCGCTACGTCCTCATCGACCTCTCGCGCGGCGGCTCCGACGCCGACGTCACGCGCGAGTTCGACCTGCACACCAAGACGTTCGTCGACGGCGGCTTCTACCGCCCGGAGGCGAAGGGCGGGCTGGTCTGGGAGTCGCTGGACACCACGATCGTGTTCACCGACTTCGGCGAGGGGTCGATGACGCCGTCCGGGTACCCGCGCATCGTCAAGCGGTGGCGCCGCGGCACCCCGCTCAGCGAGGCCGAGACCCTCTTCGAGGGCGAGCCCGACGACATGTACATCGGCGGCGGGCACGACCAGACGCCCGGCTTCGAGCGCACCTTCGTCTCGCGCCGCATCACCTTCCGCACCGCCGAGCTCTACCTCGTGCAGGGCGAGGAGCTCGTGCAGGTGCCGACGCCGCTGTCCGCCGAGGAGGACATCCACCGCGAGTGGCTGACCGTCGAGCTGCGCGACGACTGGACCCCGGGTGACGTCACCTACCCCGCGGGCTCGCTGCTCGCCGCCCGGCTCGACGACGTGCTCGCCGGCTCGACCGACTACCAGGTGCTGTTCGCGCCCACGGAGACGACCTCGCTCGCCGGCGCCACCTGGACCCGCGATCACCTCGTGCTCAACGTGCTCGAGGACGTCACGAACAGGCTCGAGGTGCTCACCCCGCGCGAGGACGGCACCTTCGTCCGCTCGGCGGTCGACGGCGTCCCGACCGTCGGGACGGTGGCGGTGGCCTCCGTCGACCCGGTGACGAGCAACGACGTCTGGCTCTACGTCACCGACTTCCTCACCCCGACCACGCTGTCGCTCGCGACGATCGGTGACGACGGCGTCATGGGCGAGCCCGAGCCGCTCAAGTCGATGCCGGCGTTCTTCGACGCCAGCGGGCTGGTCGCCGAGCAGCACTTCGTCACCTCCGACGACGGCACCCGGGTGCCGTACTTCCTCGTGCGGCGTGAGGACCTCGCCTACGACGGCACGGCTCCGACGCTGCTCTACGGCTACGGCGGCTTCGAGATCTCGCTGACCCCGAGCTACTCGGGCGCGCTCGGCTCGGCGTGGCTCGAGCAGGGCGGCGTGTACGCGCTGGCGAACATCCGCGGCGGCGGCGAGTACGGGCCGCGCTGGCACCAGGCCGCGCTCAAGCAGCACCGGCACCGCGCCTACGAGGACATGGCCGCGGTCGCGCGGGACCTGGTGGCGCGCGGCGTCACCAGCCCGCAGCACCTCGGCGTGCAGGGCGGCTCCAACGGCGGCCTGCTCACCGGCAACATGCTCACCCGCTACCCGGAGCTGTTCGGCGCGGTCGTCATCCAGGTGCCGCTGCTCGACATGAAGCGTTACAGCCACCTGCTGGCGGGCGCCTCCTGGATGGACGAGTACGGCGACCCGGACGACCCGGAGCAGTGGGAGTTCATCCGGACCTTCTCGCCCTACCACCTGCTCGACGCCGACCGCGACTACCCGCCGGTGCTGTTCACGACCTCCACGCGCGACGACCGGGTGCACCCCGGGCACGCGCGCAAGATGGCGGCGGCGATGCTCGCGGCCGGCAAGGACGTGACGTACTACGAGAACATCGAGGGCGGCCACGGCGGCGCGGCCACGAACGACCAGGCCGCGCACATGAGCGCGCTGGCGTACGAGTTCCTGCGGTCGCGGCTGGCCGGCTGAGACGACGAGACCGCGCAGCGACCGTGACCGCCGCACCGGGTGAGAATGGCCGGGTGACCGACGTCGCGGTGCTGGAGGTCGAGCGGCTGGGCTTCGCCCCGGACCTGGTCGACTACCGCTGGGCGTGGGAGCGGCAGCGACAGGTGCACGCGGCGGTCGCTGCCGGCGAGCGGTCCGGCACGGTGCTGCTGTGCGAGCACGCCTCGGTGTTCACCGCGGGTGCCCGCACCCGCCCGAGCGAGCGGCCGGTCGACGGGTCCGAGGTGATCAAGGTCGACCGCGGCGGCAAGATCACCTGGCACGGGCCGGGCCAGCTGGTCGGGTACCCGATCCTGCGGCTGCCCGACCCGGTCGACGTCGTCGCGCACGTGCGCCGGATCGAGCAGCTGATGATCGACGTGTGCGCCGAGGTCGGGCTCGACGTCGTCCGCGTCGAGGGCCGTTCGGGCGTCTGGCGGCCAGGCGACGGCGTGCGTCCCGACCGCAAGGTCGGCGCGATCGGGGTGCGGGTCGCCAACGGCGTGACGATGCACGGGTTCGCCCTCAACGCCGACTGCGACCTGTCCTGGGCGCAGGTGATCGTGCCGTGCGGACTCGAGGACGCCACCGCGACCTCGCTCACCGCCGAGCTCGGGCGGCGGGTGACCGTGCAGGAGGTGCTCCCGCTCGTCGAGGCGCGGCTCGACGCGCTCGTGGCGAGCTGAGAGCCGCTGAGAGCCACCCGGCGGGACGCCGTCAGGCCCCGACGCGCCGCGCCAGGCCGGCGAGGAACGGCTCGACCTGCCGGGAGTGGCGCAGCCGCACGACGCGCGGCCCGTCCGGGTCGGCCAGCCACGCGCGGAGCTGCTCCCGCTTGCGGCCGAAGCTGCGCCAGTGCCACCACAGGATCGAGTCGGACGACAGCGCCACCCGCAGGCTCTCGACGTTGCCGTTGCAGATCTCCTCGCGACGCACCATCCGCCGCACCGTGCGTCGCAGCAGCCGCCCGAACGACAGCCAGCGCGGGTAGTCGAGGGCGACCACGAGCTCGACGCGCGGCAGCACGACGTCGCGCCAGGCGGAGTAGGTGGTGTCGAGCACCCAGGCGTCACCCGCGGCGATCCGCGCGGCGATCGCCCGCTGCTCCACCTCCGGGCGCGACACCCAGCCAGGGAGCCAGCCGATCTCGTCGTCGACGCTGTGCCAGGGCAGCCCGGTGACGTCGGCGATCCGGCGGGCGAGCGTCGTCTTGCCCGACCCGGTGACGCCGTGGACGAGGACACGCCGCAGCGGCACGCGCGAACCGGGCACCGCACCCCCTCCGACCGACAGGCCCGCCACGATAGCCGAGGGCGCCCGGCTCGCGGACGCCGCCGCCGTCGACGCGGGTTCCCGCCCGCCCGCGGCATAGGGTGGGCCCGTGGCTGACGCGAGCGGGCCGGTGACCACGATCGACGGACGGCGTGTGCTGCGCATCGAGGCGCGCAACGCCCAGACCCCGATCGAGCGCAAACCCGAGTGGATCCGGACGCGGGCGACCATGGGCCCGGAGTACACCGAGATGCAGAGCCGGGTGAAGGGCGCCGGCCTGCACACGGTCTGCCAGGAGGCCGGCTGCCCCAACATCTACGAGTGCTGGGAGGACCGCGAGGCGACCTTCCTCATCGGGGGCGACATCTGCACCCGACGGTGCGACTTCTGCGACATCGCCACCGGCCGGCCGCGGCCGCTCGACCGTGACGAGCCGCGCCGCGTGGCCGAGTCGGTCGCGGAGATGGGGCTGCGGTACGCCACCGTCACCGGCGTCGCCCGTGACGACCAGCCCGACGGCGCCGCCTGGCTCTTCGGCGAGGTCGTCCGCCAGATCCACGCCCGCAACCCCGGCACCGGGGTCGAGATCCTGCCGCCGGACTTCAACGCCGTCCCCGAGTTCGTCGAGAAGGTCTTCGAGGCCCGCCCCGAGGTGTTCGCGCACAACCTCGAGACCGTGCCCCGGATCTTCAAGCAGATCCGGCCGGCGTTCAGCTACGACAAGTCCCTGCGCGTGCTGACGATGGCCAAGGAGGCGGGGCTCGTCACCAAGTCGAACCTCATCCTCGGCATGGGCGAGGAGGACGCCGAGATCGACCAGGCGCTGGTCGACCTGCACGAGGCGGGCTGCGACATCATCACGATCACGCAGTACCTGCGGCCCTCGAAGCTGCACCATCCGGTCGCCCGGTGGGTGAAGCCTGCGGAGTTCGTCGCGTGGTCGGAGCGCGCCGAGGAGATCGGGTTCCTCGGCGTCATGTCGGGCCCGCTGGTGCGCTCCTCCTACCGCGCCGGCCGCCTGTACGCGCAGGCGATGGCCCGGCTGGGCAGGCCGCTCCCGGAGGGGCTGCAGCACCTCGCGGAGGCGGCCGACGACGGAGCGCGCCAGGAGGCCAAGACGCTGCTGGGCATGCCGCTGACCCGCGTGGGCTGAGCCGCGCGGGCCGCTCGCGGCAGCGGTACCGTCCTGCCACGACACCGGCACCGGCACCGGCACCGGCACCGACGACGGGAGCAACGCGCATGACCACCGACCGCTCGATCCTGGTGCTGCCCGGAGGCGGCTACGGGATGCTGGCCGACCACGAGGGGGAGCCCGTCGCGGAGTGGCTGCGCTCGCTCGGCTGGTCCGCGCGCGTGGTGCGCTACCCGGTGCTCACCCGGCACCCCGGTCCGCTCGACGCCGTCCGGGCCGAGGTGGCGGCGGAGCGCGCGGCGGGCGCCCGGCTGGTCGGTGTGCTCGGCTTCTCGGCGGGCGGCCACCTCGCAGGTCACGTGGCGCTCGCGCCCGACAGCTCGCCCGAGCAGCGTCCCGACCTGGCGATCCTCTGCTACCCCGTGGTGTCGATGCTGCGCAGCACCCACGTCGGGTCGCGCGAGAACCTGCTCGGGCCGGACGCCGACCAGGCGGCCCGGGAGGCGGTGTCGCTGGAGCGGCTCGTGACGCCGCACGCACCGCCGATGTTCGTGTGGCACACGGTCGCCGACGAGGCCGTGCTGCTGGGCGAGCACGCCTACCCGCTGGCCGCGGCGCTCGCCTCCTCGGGCGTCCCGCACGAGCTGCACGTCTTCGCCGACGGCGTGCACGGGCTCGGCCTGGCGCACGGCGAGCAGGCGGAGCCGTGGCCCGACCTCTGCGCCCGCTGGCTGGCGCGCTTCGCCTGACGGCACCGCCCGGGGACGACAGCGGCGGGGGTGCCTGCGCACCCCCGCCGCCGCGGACAGCCCCCCGGCTGGTTCAGCTCGCGCGGCCGATGACGAACAGCGTCACCTCGTGCTCCGCGCACTCCCGTAGGTGCGAGTCGGCGTCGGTCACCGGGCGACCGCACCGGTCGCACCGGAGCCGCTCCCCCCAGGAGTCGATGGGCTGGTGGCGTGTCATCAGCAGCGAGTCCGTCACGCACGAGGAGACGCACGGGCGGGCCGGCCATGACGCGGCGTCGGGTGTGATCCCCGCCACAGCCCCGCCCCGGGCGCAGCCGCGGAGGCTGTTGCACAGTGCGATGAACCCGGAGGCTGTTGCAAAGAGCGGTGAAACCAGCGTGTGTTGCCAAGAGCGGTGAAACCGGGCCTTGTTCCACAGTGCGGTGACACCGGTCAGCGGTCCAGGACCGCGATGCGCCCCTCCGGGGTGAGCCGCAGCGGCGGCGACGACACCCCCAGGTCCTGCCACACGAACTCCGGGAACCGGGCGAAGAACCCGGCGAGCAGGTCGAGCTCGAACGCGATCGACTCGGCGTCGTGGGCGAGCGGGCGCGGTCGCACCGTGCGGCCCGACATCGAGAACGGCATCACGCGCGCCGCCATGAGGTACTCGATCTGGCGCGGGTGGAGCACGTCGTAGGCAAACTTCGGCACCGAGCAGTACACGTCGTACGCCTGGTTGAACGCCGACAGCTCGAAGTCGAGCGAGCGTCCCTTGACGAGCCGCCGCAGCCGGCTGTCGTCGACGATCTCCAGGTCGGGCACCGAGAACGGGAGCGTGATCTCGTGGATCACCTCCATGTGGTTGTCGGTGACCGTGCGGGTCTGCGTGTTGCCGTTGGCGTCGGTGTAGGTCTCGGTGCGCTGCGTCTGCCAGTGGTGCTCGAGCGCCACGAACCACGCCCCGGGGAAGAACTCGCCGTGCACGACGTGGCGCGTGCGGTGGTTCCTCCCACCCGTGGTGTGCGCGACGGCGGCGAGCACGCCGTCGTCCTCCGGCAGGTAGTACCAGGAGGGCCGGTGGTAGAAGCCCAGCCGCTGCGGCGGCTCCGGCTGCCGGTACCGCTCCAGCCGCTGGTGCGCGCCCCGGATCGCGGCGGCGACCGGCTCCAGCGCCTCCAGGTAGGCCTCGAGCTCGTCGGGGTCCTTGGGCGCGCCCACCTGGGTCAGCTGGTGGCCGTCGATCGCGAGGCTCAGCGGGTGGCGGGCCGCGAAGGCGGCGATCGCACCGCCCGCGACCGCGAGCACGTCCTCGGCGTAGGTCTCGTCGGTGCTCAGCAGCATGCCGCCGCCGGGCAGCATCCGGCGGACGGGGAGCACGACGCCCATCCGCACCTGGCCGGGCGACGTCGCGACCAGCTCCGGCAACGCGATGCCGAGCGGCATGCACACGACGCGCGCGTCACCGGCTGCCTCGTACTCGAAGACCTGGAAGGCCGTGCCGGCGCGCGTGCGACCGCTGACGTGCTCGTCGGTGCCACGCCGGAACCCCAGCCCGAACGGCGGCACCACGAGACCACGGGCGATCTGCGGCGAAGGGCGGGAGTCGAACACCCAGCCGCGCGCCCGCAGCGCCGAGACGTAGCGGTGCCGGCGCACGCCGATGACGATGCCGACCACGGCGGCCAGCGCCAGCACCACGACGAGGGCGACGACCCAGCCGCTGCCCTCGCTCATCGCCGGCCCGCCGTGACGGCGCCACCGGCGGCCGTCGCGCGGCTCGTCGCCCGGGAGCACCGGGTCGTGCGGTCCTGCTGACGCATCGCTCCTCCTCCGAGGTCGGTCGCCGGCAGGCTACGCGAGCCGGGCCGCGCGGGCGCGGTCCGCCCACGAGCACATCTGCCCATCCGACGCGCGCCCGCCGGTACGACGACGCCGCCCCCCCCGGTCCAGCCGCGCCGTGGCACGGTCGGGTCGGGGCGGCGTCGTAGCGCTGCTCAGCGGTGGTCGGGCCGCCAGACGACCAGCGCACCGGCCGTCGTCGTCCGGCGCAGCCGGGCGCCGGGCTTGGTGGCGACGATGTCACCGCTGGGTGTCGCGGTGAAGACCCGCGGCCGCTGCCCGGTGAGGCCGAGCAGCTGCTCCAGCCGGTCGCGGAGCCTCTCGTTCTCCTCGACGAGCTCGAAGATCCGGGCGATCCCGGCGAGGTTGACACCCTCCTCCTGGGAGAGCCGCTGGATCTCGCGGAGCTTGTCGATGTCGCGCTCGGAGTAGCGGCGCCCGCGGCCCGGCGCGCGCTGAGGCACGACCAGGCCCAGCCGGTCGTACGTGCGCAGGGTCTGGGCGTGCATGCCGGCCCGGCGCGCGGCCTCCGAGATGAGGTAGACGGGGGTCGAGTACCGGGACGTCATGGCTCAGCTCCGCGCCGCCTCTGCCAGCCCGGCCCGCGGGTCCTCGCCCGCGGTCGCCTTGGCGAACTCGTCCAGTGCTGCCCTCGCCTCGGGCGAGAGGTTGCGCGGCACCGCGACCTGCACGGTGACGATGAGGTCACCCGTGCCCTTGCGGGTCTTCACACCCTTGCCCTTGGCTCGCAGCCGGGCGCCCGACTGGGTGCCCGGCGGCACCCTGAGCCGCACGTGCCCGCCGTCGAGCGTCGGCACCGCGATCACGGCGCCGTCGACGGCCTCCTGGAACGTGATCGGCACGGTGATCGTGAGGTTGTCGCCGCTGATGCCGAACACCGGGTGCGGGTCCACGTGCACGGTCACCACCAGGTCGCCCGGGGGGCCACCGGCCATCCCGGGCTCGCCCTTGCCGGGGATGCGGATCCGCTGACCGTCCTTGACGCCCGGCGGGATCCGCACCTTCGTGCTGCGTCCGCCCACGACGAGGTTGACCGTGTCGCCCGCGACCGCCTGCCGGAACGGCAACCGGGCGGAGCTGGTGAGGTCGCGGCCCTTGACGGGGTCCGGGGCGGTGCGTCCGTAGCCCGCACCGCCACCGAACAGCCCGCCCAGGAGGTCCTCGATGTCCGGGGCACCGCCGGCGGTGCTGTAGCGCACGCGGGTGCGCCCACCGGAGCCGGACCCGCCGCCGAACATCCCGCCGAACAGGTCCTCGAAACCGTTGGCTCCGGCACCGCCGGGACCGGAGGCGAACCGCGGTCCGCCGCCGGCCATGGCGCGCAGCGCGTCGTACTGCTGACGCTGCTCGGGGTCGGAGAGCACCGCGTAGGCCTCGCCGATCTCCTTGAACCTGGCCTCGGCCTTCGGGTCGCCCTGGTTCTGGTCGGGGTGATGCGTGCGCGCGAGCTTGCGGTAGGCCTTCTTGATCTCGGCGGCGTCGGCGTCCTTGGAGACACCGAGCGCGGCGTAGAAGTCCTTCTCCAGCCAGTCCTGCCCGGTCATGCGTCACCCCCTCCTGTCGTCGTGGTGCCGTGTCACTGAGGTCCGACCACCGACACCCGTGCCGGTCGGACCACCTTGTCACCCACCTTGTACCCGGGCTGCAGGACCTGCTGCACGGTCTCGGTGGTGACCTCGTCGCTCTGCGAGTGCATGAGCGCCTCGTGGACCTCGGGGTCGAACTCCTCCCCGGCCGCGCCGTAGCGCTGCATCGCGAAGCTGCTCACCAGCACGCCCTCGAGCTTCTCCGCGATCGACGCGAAGGGCCCGGTCAGCTCGTCGTGCTGGCGGGCGAGCTCGATGTCGTCGAGCACACCGATCAGCGCCTCGACGACGTCGGCGTGGCCCTGGCTGCGGGCCTCCGCGACCTCGGTCCGCGAGCGGCGGACGTAGGCGTTGAAGCGCTGGTCGAGGTTGTAGACGTCGGCCTTCGCACGTGCGAGCTGGTCGGCGAGATCGGCCGCCTCGGCCTTCGCCCTGGCGACCTCGTCCTCACCCTCCGGCCCGGCGGCCTCGGGCTGCTGGGGCGTGGCCCCGCCGTCGGTGGTGTCACCGACGGCGGGGTCAGCCGCCTGCTCGCGGAGCTCGCCCGTCTCCGGGTCGAGCCGCCGCTTGTCACGGATGATCGGCTCGCCCTCGAACGTCGGGCTTCCCTCGGAGCCGGCAGTCACTTGGTGTCGTCCTCCTCGTCGACGATCTCGGCGTCGACCACGTCGTCGTCGGCAGCACCGCCCTCGGCGGCGTCACCCGCAGGGGCCTCGGCCCCGGCGGCCGACTCGGTGGCCGACTGCTGGTACAGCGCGTCACCGATCTTCTGCGAGGCCTCCACGAGCGCCGTCTGCGCGGCCGTGACCGCCTCGATGTCGTCGCCCTCGAGAGCCTTCTTGAGCGCGTCGACCTTCTCGCGGACGTCGGAGGCGACGTCCTCGGGCAGCTTGTCGGCGTTGTCGGTCAGCAGCTGCTCGGTCGAGTAGACGAACTGCTCGGCGCTGTTGCGCGTCTCCTGCTCCTGACGGCGCTTGGCGTCCTCGGCCGCGTGGGCCTCGGCCTCCTTGATCATCCGGTCGATCTCCTCCTTGGAGATGCCGGAGCCGCCGGTGATCGTCATCGACTGCTCCTTGCCGGTGCCCTTGTCGCGCGCCGACACGTGCACGATGCCGTTGGTGTCGATGTCGAAGGTGACCTCGATCTGCGGCACGCCGCGGCGGGCCGGGGCGATGCCGGTCAGCTCGAAGGTGCCCAGCGGCTTGTTGTCGCGCGCGAACTCACGCTCGCCCTGGAAGACCTGGATGAGCACCGAGGGCTGGTTGTCCTCCGCCGTCGAGAAGATCTCCGACCGCTTGGTGGGGATCGCGGTGTTGCGCTCGATCAGCTTGGTCATGACGCCGCCCTTGGTCTCGATGCCGAGCGACAGCGGGGTGACGTCGATGAGCAGGACGTCCTTGCGGTCGCCCTTGATGACACCGGCCTGCAGCGCGGCACCGACGGCGACGACCTCGTCCGGGTTGACGCCCTTGTTGGGCTCCTTGCCGCCCGTGAGCTCCTTGACGACCTCGCTGACCGCGGGCATGCGGGTCGAGCCACCGACGAGCACGACGTGGTCGATGTCGCTCACCGAGATGCCGGCGTCGCGGATGACGTTGTGGAACGGGGTCTTGGTCCGCTCCAGCAGGTCCTTGGTCATGTCCTGGAACTGGGCGCGGGAGAGCCGCTCGTCCAGGTGGATCGGGCCGTTCTCGCTCATCGAGAGGTACTGCAGCGAGATGTTGGTGGTCGTCGCCGAGGACAGCTCCTTCTTGGCGGTCTCGGCGGCCTCACGAAGCCGCTGCAGCGCGATCTTGTCCTTGGACAGGTCGACGCCGGACTTGTTCTTCACCTGCGTGACCAGCCAGTCGACGATGCGCTGGTCCCAGTCGTCTCCACCGAGGCGGTTGTCGCCGCTGGTGGCCTTGACCTGGATCGTGGAGAAGTCGTCCTCGTCCTTGCCGACCTCGAGCAGGGAGACGTCGAACGTGCCGCCACCGAGGTCGAAGACCAGGATGAGCTCGTCCTCCTTGCCCTTCTCCAGGCCGTAGGCGAGCGCGGCCGCGGTGGGCTCGTTGATGATGCGGAGCACGTTGAGGCCCGCGATCTGACCGGCGTCCTTCGTCGCCTGACGCTCGGCGTCGTTGAAGTACGCGGGCACCGTGATGACGGCGTCGGTGACGGGCTCGCCCAGGTAGGACTCGGCGTCCTTCTTCAGCTTGCTGAGCACGCGCGCCGAGATCTCGGGCGCGGTGTAGGACTTGTCGTCGATCTGGACGGTCCAGTCGGTGCCCATGTGGCGCTTGACCGAGGTGATCGTGCGGTCCACGTTGGTGACCGCCTGGCGCTTGGCGATCTCACCGACCAGCACCTCTCCGGTCTTGCTGAACGCCACGACGGACGGCGTGGTGCGCGCCCCCTCGGCGTTCGCGATGACGGTGGGCTCGCCGCCCTCGAGAACGGAGACCACGGAGTTCGTGGTCCCCAGGTCGATACCGACCGCTCGTGCCATGAGTGTTGTCTCCTCGGTAGATTGAGTCTTGACGGCTCAAGTCTGGTCGCCGCAGCGATCCTGTCAAGAAACTTGAGTCTGACTCGCTCAACTCCCGAGCGTCACGATTTGTTCCCGCGACCTCCGATCGATCTCGTCAGCACCTCCGGCGGCATCTCGGTGACGGCCTGGAGGTCGATGCGGCGGAGCGCGCAGGCCGTGCAGCGCACGTACAGCACCACGCCGTCGGTGGTGACGTGGCGCGACTCCGCGACCCAGGCGTGCTCGTGCGGAGCCCCGGGGGCCGGCACGCCCGGGGCGAGGAGATGGGGGCTGGTGCTCATGGTCACCAGGCTGATGTAATGGTCTTGTGCATCTCAACCCTTACGGTGAGTACGCGGTCCTGCTGGCGGCGTCGCTCGCCGACGCCTGGCCCGCCGACCGCGACGGGATCGAGCGGCGCACGCGCGAGCACGGCATGACGATGGCCTTCGCGAGCGCCCCGGACGATCACGCCCGGGTGCGCGCCGTCGTCGACGACTGGCTGCGTGTCGTCGACGCGACCGACCCCACGGAGCGGGCCACGCTCCTCAACGCCGAGATGGCGGCCGCCACCGCCTACCCGCAGCTGACCGACCACGACGGCGAGGGCTGGCACCTCCACTACCGCGACATGACCGACCGCTCCCTGCCCGCGGTGCTGCGCGCGGTCATCAGCGTCGGCACCGCGCTGCACCTGACGACCCGCGGGATGCACCGGCTGCACCGCTGCGAGTCCGCGCCGTGCACCGCCGTCGTCGTCGACGTCACGCGCAACGGACGGCAGCGCTACTGCTCGGTGCGCTGCGCCAACCGGGCCGCGGTGCGGCGCCACCGCGAGCGCCAGGACGCCGCGGTCTGAGCACCGCCGGCGGGTGCGCGAGCGTCCCGGCCGGCCCGGCGCGGACACCTCGGCGAGCCGGCGACGAGCGTTGCTATGGTGTCGGCCGCGCCCCGGCCGGCTGACGCGGCAGCCGGGGCCGAGCCGCGCGGCTCACCGCGCCCAGTCGCCCGAGGCGACCGGGCGCCGTCATGCCCGTCGGGCGCCGCGACCTCGCTGCGCCCTGCCCGCACCACCCGAGAGGAGCCGCACCTCCGGGCCTCTCGCGTGCGTCCGCACCGCAGTGGCCCAGGTTCGTCGCCATGCCGCCCACCAGAGAAGCCACGTGCACGCCCAGTGCGCACACCGTCGCTCCCCTGCCCGCCCCGACAGCCGTCGCCCCCTGCTGGCGACCCGGCCCCCTCGCACCCACCTAGCTCGTCGTCCGTCCTCGCCACGCACAGACCGACACGACGAGAGAGTGAGAACCCTCGGTGGGTGACATCCAGCAGCTCGCAGGACCGGTCGCGGTCCTGCTCCTTCTCCTGTTCTTCGGCGGCAGCCTCTACATGTCGATCCGCATCTCCCGGAAGCGGGAGAACGCCGACGGCTACATGACCGGCGGCGGCAAGATCGGCTTCGGCATCTCCGCAGCCTCCATGACGGCGACGTGGATCTGGGCGTCGTCGATGTACGCCTCCGCGACGTCCGGCTACACCTACGGCCTGTCCGGCCCGATCCACTACGGGCTGTGGGGCGCGCTCATGATCCTGCTGATCTACCCGTTCGGGCGCAGGATCCGGCAGGTGGCGCCCCGCGCGCACACGATCGCCGAGGTGATGTTCGCCCGCCACGGCCGCTCCAGCCAGCTGCTGCTGGCGGGGTCCAACGTGCTGGGCAGCCTCATCAGCCTGACCTCCAACCTCATCGCGGGCGGCGCGCTGGTCGCGATGCTGTCGCCGTTCAGCTTCACGCAGGGCATCGTGACGATCGCCGCCGGCGTGCTGCTCTACACGCTGTGGTCCGGCTTCCGCGCCTCGGTGCTGACCGACTTCGCGCAGGTGCTGGCGATGCTCGGCGCGGTCGTCGTCATCGTCCCGACCGTCTTCTTCGCGGCGGGCGGGCCCGAGCTCTTCACGACGGGTGCGGCCAACCTCACCCCGGAGCAGGGCTCGTTCTTCTCCTCCGACGCCTTCTTCAACCAGGGCGCGCCGTACATCGCCGCGGTGCTCGCCTACGCGATCGGCAACCAGACGATCGCGCAGCGGCTGTTCGCCGTGCGGGAGGACCTCATCAAGAAGACCTTCGTGACGGCGACCGTCGGCTACGGGGCGACCGTCATCGGCGTCGGGATGCTCGGCGTCATCGCCCTCTACGCGGGCCTGCAGCCCATGGGCGGCGACGTCAACAACCTCGTGCCCCAGATGGCCGCGACCTACCTGGCTCCCGCGCTCATCTGCGTCTTCTTCGTCATGATCATCGGCTCGCTCTCCTCGACCGCCGACGCCGACATGACCGCGCTGGCCTCGATCACGATGGCCGACATCTACGGGCAGAACATCGCCGGCCGCAAGCGGGCCAACCCGCGCACCATGCTGCTGGTGGGTCGCCTGACGATGCTCGGCGCCACGACCGCGGCGCTGTGCTTCGCGACGATGCGGTTCAACATCCTCGACCTGCTGGTGTTCGTCGGTGCGATGTGGGGCGCCCTGGTGTTCCCCGTCATCGCGAGCTTCTACTGGGACCGCGTCACCAACGTGGCGTTCAGCGTCGCCGTGCTCGCCGCGCTCGGGGCCTTCCTGCCGGTGCGGTTCTCCTGGGTCGACCTCGGCGGCGGCGTCGGCGTGGTCAGCGACGTGCTCGCGACCATCGGCATCGGGGTCGTGCTCGGGCTGATGGCGTTCGGGTTCTTCGGGTTCCGTGCCGCCCTGGGCACCGGCATCGTCGCGACGCTCGCGGCGGCACCGTTCGCGATCGGCTTCCTCCACCAGCACCCGGTCCTCTCCGGCTCGCTGGTGGCGTACGCCGTCAGCACGATCGTCTGCGTCGCCCTGACATTCCTCAACCAGGACCGTCGCTTCGACTTCGCCCTCATCAAGGAGCGCACGGGCGACTTCGACGCGCACGAGGAGACCGACCCGCCGACCGCCGCCGGGCCGCAGGACGCGGTCCTCGCCGGCACCGCCGAAGGGAGCACCCGATGACCACCGCCCTGCTGACCGCCTACGTGCTGGTGTGGCCCGCGATCGTCGCGGGCGTCCTGCTCGTCATCGTGCGCGCGTTCGTGCGCGAGCTGCGACGCGCCCGCGCCGAGGGGCGCCGCATCATCTGACGCTCGCCACGGCTGGGCACCGAGCAGACCCGCACGGACCGACGTCCGTGCGGGTCTGTCGCGTCCGGGGCCGTCGTGGAGGACGAGAGCGGTGAGTGCCGGCCTCCTCCTGGAGGAGGAGTGCCGCCGGGCCGATCTCGTCGCGCAGCACGTGGGCGGCGCGCGAGGCGCTCCCTAGCGTCGCTGGTACCGCCGGAGACCCGGCGGCCACGCAGAGGGAGAGCGGCATGATCGAGGTGGCAGACCTGACCAAGCGGTACGGGTCGACGACGGCGGTGGACGGGTTGACGTTCACGGTGCGGCCGGGCGCCGTCACGGGGTTCCTGGGGCCGAACGGCGCCGGGAAGTCGACGACGATGAGGATGATCGTCGGGCTGGCGCGCCCGACGTCGGGGAGTGCACGGGTCAACGGCCACGCCTACGCCGACCTGCGCGCGCCGCTGCAGGAGGTCGGCGTCATGCTCGACGGCCGCACCGTGCACCCCGGGCGCACCGCCTGGGGGCACCTCATGGGCCTCGCCCGCACGCACGGCATCGGACGCGCTCGGGTGCAGCAGGTCATCGAGCTCGCCGGGCTGACCTCGGTGGCGCGGCGCCGCGTGGGCGGCTTCTCGCTCGGCATGACGCAGCGGCTCGGGATCGCCGCAGCGCTGCTCGGCGACCCGCCGACCGTCGTCCTCGACGAGCCGGTCAACGGGCTGGACCCCGACGGCGTGCTGTGGATCCGGGGCCTGCTCCGCAGCCTCGCCGACGACGGCCGCACCGTGTTCCTCTCCTCGCACCTCATGAGCGAGCTCGCGGCGGTCGCGAACCGGGTCGTGGTCATCGGCCGCGGCGTGCTGCTGGCCGACGACGACATCGACGCGCTGGTGACGCGCAGCGCGCGCGACGGCGTCGTCCGCGTGCGGTCGGCCGAGCCGGAGCGGCTGGGGCGCGCGCTCGCGGCGGCGGGCGCGACGGTCCGGCCCGTCGACGGCGACCTGCTCGAGGTCACCGGCACCGACGCGGGCACGGTGGGTGCGCTCGCCGCCGAGCTGGGCGTCCCGGTGCTCGAGCTGGGCACGGTGGCCGGGACGCTGGAGGAGGCGTACCTCGACCTGACGGCGGACGCCGTCGAGTACGGCGGCACCGGCGCTCGCGCGGCGGCGGGAGACCGGTCGTGAGCGCGGCGGTCGCGACCCTGCCGAGCACGCCCGGCGTCACGTGGCCCCGCACGCTCGCGTCGGAGTGGGGCAAGACCTGGGGCCTGCGGTCGACACGCTGGGCGGTGGCGGCCACGGTCGTGCTCAACGCCGCGATGTGCGTGCTCACGGCGTTCGACAGCCTGGTCGGCCCGGAGGGCTACGGGTACAGCCTCGCCTACCTGGCCGCGGGCTACCTGCTCTTCACGCAGGTGCCGCTGCTGGTGCACGGCGTCCTCGCCGGTGCCGGTGAGTTCAGCGCCGGTGGCGCGCCGTCCACGTTCGCCGTCGCGCCGCGCCGCCTGGGGGTGCTGACGGCGAAGGCGGTCACCACCGCTGGTGTCGCCGCGGTCACCGGTGTCGTCACGCTCGTGACGTCCTCGCTGGTGCTGCTCGCCAGCCCGTTCGGTGCCGCGCTGCGGCTCGGGGGCGACGAGCAGTCGGTGCGGATCCTGCTCGGCGCCGTGGCGTCGCTGGTGCTGATCACGGTGCTCGCGCTGGCCGTCGGTGCACTGCTGCGCCGTCCGCTGGTGGGCATCGCCGTCATGGTCGCGCTCGGCCTCTCCGAGCTCGCGCTCCTGGGTGCGGACGGGCTCGCGCAGTGGCTGCCCGGGCACGCCCTGGTCGTGCTCACGTCCCTAAACGACTTCGTCGCGCTCGCGACGGCGGGGTCCCCGGTCGGCACGTGGGGCGGCCTCGCCGTCCTCGGCGCGTGGGCGCTGGTGGCGCTCGTGCTCGCGGGTGCCCGGCTGCGGCGGACCGATGTCTGACGGCGTGGCGGGGCCCGGCGCCGTCGCGCTGCCCGCGCGGCCCGGCGTCACCGCCACCCGGGTGCTGCGGGCCGAGTGGGTGAAGACATGGACGGCGTCGGCGACGGCGTGGTGCGTCGCCGCGACCGTGCTGCTGCACGCGGCGGTGGCGCTGGTGTCCGGCTACAACGCCGCGGCACCGGCCGCGGGCGGGCTGAGCGGGCTGCTGTCACTCGGCCTGGTCGTGTCGCAGCTGCCGCTCGCGCTGCTCGGCGTCGTCGTCAGCGCGGGCGAGCACCACGACGGCAGCGCGCGCTCGACCTACCTGGCGGTGCCGCGGCGGCTGCCGGTGCTCGTGGGCCGGGCGGCGACGGTCACGGCGGTGGCGGCGCTGGCGGGCGGCCTGGCGGTGGCCGCCGCCTGGGCGTCTCTGCTGCCGTTCGCGGACCGGGTGGGCGTCACGCTCGAGGCGCCCGACGGCGACCTGGTGCGGGTGGTCGCCGGCACCGTGCTGCACCTGCTCGCGGTGTCGCTGCTGGGGCTCGCGCTCGGCGCGATCGTGCGCCGGCCGGCTGCGGCGGGGGTGGTCGCGCTCGTGTGGCTGCTGCTGCTCGATCAGCTGCTGACGATGCTGGGCTCGGAGGTGGCGCTCGCGATCCGTGCGGCGATGCCCGGGTGGGCCGGGCGGCGGGTCGCGACCCCCGACGAGGGTCTCGCCGACCTCGTCCGCGCGGGTCTGCCGGCCGACCCGTGGCAGGGCTACGGCATCCTGGTGGCGTGGACCGTGGCCGCCCTGCTCGTCGCCGCGCCGGTGGTGCGTCGCAGTGACGTCTAGCGGCGCGCCCGCCGCCGCACCGGGCCGGGTGCGCGCGCTGCGCTCCTGGCTGGCGCGCCCGCGCCGGGCCGACGCCGTGGTGTGCGCGTGCTTCGCGGCGGTCGCGCTGCTCACGGTCGCGCTGTTCGCGCTGCCGTCGGTGATCTGGTACTCCTACCCGCCCGGGTCGCCGATGGCGAGTCGCGTCGCGATCGTGGGGATCGTCGTGGCCGTGCTGGGCACCGCCGCGCTGTGGTGGCGACGGCGGTTCCCGGTGACGGTCGCGGCGGGCTTCGTGGTGCTGGCGCTGGTCTCGCTGCTGCTGACCGGCGGCAGCGGCGCCACCACGATCGGGCTGGCGCTGGCGACCTACGCCGTCGCCGCCACCCGCGGCAGCGTGCTCACCTGGGTCGTCGTGGTCGCGTCGTGGCTGCTGCTCGCGGTCACCCACGTGAACCTGCTCAGCGTCAGCTACGTCGACCTCATGGGGCTGGGGTGGCTGGACACCCCGCCGGGCCACCTGGAGCAGCCGCCGGGCGGCATGACGCCGGAGACCTGGACGGGCACCGAGCTCGCGCCGGTCACGTCGGACTCGGTGCGGCTGACCGCCGTCATCACGATCGCGGCGCTGCTGCTGCTGGCCGTCGCGCTCGGCAGCTACGCCCGGCTGCGCCGCGAGCACCTGGCGTCGCAGGACGAGCGCGAGCGCACGCTGCGGCGCGAGGAGCAGCACAGCGCCGCGCTCGCCCGCGCCACCGAGCGCACCCACATCGCGCGCGAGGTGCACGACGTCGTCGCGCACAGCGTGTCGGTCATGGTCGCGCTGGCCGACGGCGCGGGCGCGATCGCGGCGACGTCGCCCGCCGAGGCGCAGTCGGCGATGCGCGAGGTCGCGGAGACCGGGCGCGCCGCGCTCGCCGACATGAAGCGCGTGCTCACGGCGCTCGCGGACGCGCCCGCGGCCGACGACGGCGACGATCTCGCCACCATGGTGGCCCGGTTCCGGCTGGCCGGGCTGCCGGTGGTCGCCTCCGGGCTCGACGCGGTGCCGACCGAGGCCACGGTCGCGCTGGCGTGCCGGCGCATCGTGGCGGAGTCGCTGACGAACGTGCTGCGGCACGCGCCCGGGACGCAGGGCGTGCGGGTCGCCGTCGTGCGGGACGGTGGCGACGTCGTCGTCGAGGTCGTCAACGGACCGGGCACCGGCGACGGCGGCGGCTACGACGGCGCGGGCCGCGGCGTGCGAGGGATGCACGAGCGGGCGCAGTGGCTGGGCGGTGACCTGGCGGCCGGCCCGACGGCCGACGGCGGCTGGCAGGTGGTCACGCGGCTGCCGGTGGCCGTGGGGGCGGGACGCGAGGGGGACGAACGATGACGACCGTGCTGCTGGTCGACGACCACGCGCTGCTGCGCAAGGGCTTCCGGATGGTGCTGCAGGCCGAGCCGGACCTCGAGGTGGTGGGCGAGGCGGCCGACGGCCGGGTCGCCGTCGAGCAGGTCCGCGCCCTCCGACCCGACGTCGTGCTCATGGACGTGCGGATGCCGGGTGGCGACGGCATCACCGCGACCGAGCAGATCGTCGCGGCCCACCCAAGCACGCGCGTGCTGGTGCTGACGACGTTCGACCTCGACGAGTACGCGTTCGGCGCGCTGCGCGCCGGGGCGAGCGGCTTCCTGCTCAAGAACGCCGAGCCCGCCGAGCTGGTCGCGGCGATCCGCACGGTCGCCCGCGGCGACGCGGTCGTCGCACCGCGGGCGACGCGCCGCATGCTCGACCTCATGGCCGACAAGCTGCCCGCCGGCGACCCGGCCGAGCCACGCGCGGACGACCGTCTGGCCGGGCTGACGCCCCGCGAGCGCGAGGTGCTGCAGCTGATGGCGGAGGGCCTGTCGAACACCGAGATCGCCGAGCGCCTGGTGCTGTCGGCCACCACCGTGAAGACGCACGTCGGCAACGTGCTCGCCAAGCTCGGCGCCCGCGACCGCGTGCAGGCGGTCGTCGTCGCCTATCAGACCGGTCTCGCGACGCCCGGCTGAGCGGGACGGCCCCGATCCGCCTAAGGGCAGGTCTCGTCGAGCTTGACCGACCAGAGGGTCACCAGCGTGTCGGTGGGGATCTCGGTGCCTGCCTCCGGGTCCTGGCGACAGACCTTCCAGTTCGAGTCGTTCACCTGGAACCGGTCGAGGCCCGAGGCGTCCTCCTGGTCGAGCGAGTAGGACCCGAGGGCCTGGAGCGTGTCCTGGGCGTACTGCAGGTTCAGGCCCACGAGGTCCGGCATCTCGAAGGTGTCGGGCTCGTCCTCGGTCGGCTCGTCGTCTGGGTCGTCCGGGTCGGCGGCCGGCGTCGTCGTCGCGTCGGGCTCGGCCGTCTCCTGGGCGGTCGTCTCCGTCGCGGCGAACGCCGTCGGCGGCTCGTCGACGTCACCGCCGCCCGAGCGACCCCCGGAGCCGATCGCGATGCCGAACAGGAGGATGGCCACGGCTGCCCCGGCGATCAGCCAGGGACGGCGTGCCCAGCCGGCCGCACCGCTCGCCGCGCTGGGCTGCACGTAGGCGTCCTCGACCCAGAACTGCCATCCCGGAGGCGCCGGAGGCCAGGTGGGGTCCGGCTGCCAGCCGTCGGGAGGCGTCCACCCGGGCGGGGGCACCGGCCAGCCCGGTGGTGGGTTGAACCGTGCGGCCATGTCATCTCCCCCTGCGTCTCTCTCGCACAGGCTAGGACGGCGCAGTGGCGCGCACGTCCCGACCGCACGCGCCACGCCGTCGGAGGTCACGCGCTGCCGGTCCGTCCTCGGCCGGGGCCAGCAGGTCGTGCCGTATCCGGCGGACCGGGTCTCTCTCCGCTGAGGAGGTCGGCCTCAGAGCGTCTCGCGGGTGACGAAACCCTGCTCCCCCGTGGGGTCGAGGTCGGTGACGTCGACGGCGTCGACGCGTGCTGCCGGCGGGCCCTCGTGCGCCCAGGCGATCAGCGCCTCGACCTGGTCGGCCGTGCCCTCCATCTCGGCCTCGACCGTGCCGTCGCGGCGGTTGCGCACCCAGCCCACCGCGCCGAGCGCGGTCGCGCGACGAAGCATGCCGTAGCGGTACCCGACTCCCTGGACCCGGCCGCGGACGACGACCCGCACGCGTCTCATGGCTCCATCGTGCCGTGACCCACCCACCGGTGCGAGACGCCGGGTGGTCAGTCCAGCGGCGGCAGCAGGCAGAACTCGTTGTTGCCGGGGTCGACGAGCACGGTCCAGGGCAGCTCGCCCCAGTCGTGGTCGAGGCGGCGGGCGCCGAGGTCGAGCAGGCCCGCGAGCGCGTCCTCGTGATCGACGCCGGCGGGCACCCGCAGGTCGAGGTGGAGCGGGTTCTTGCCACGCTTCGGCTCGACCGGCTCGGTGAACGCGAGCATCGGTCCGGTGCGCGAGGGGTGCCGCAGCGTGTGCGGCTGGTGGTCGTCGGCGACCCAGTCGGAGGCCGCGAGCCAGAACTCGGTGGCGGCCGGGATGTCGTCGGCGTCGAGCGGCAGCCCGCCGATCGGGCCGGTGTCGCGATAGACCTCCCGCTCCGGCATCACGCAGAACGCGTAGTCCTCCGGGTCCGCGAGCACCACCCACGGCACGTCGCGCTGGCCGATGTCGAGGTGCGTGGCGCCGGCCGCGAGGGCACGCTCCACCACCTCGTCCCGGCGACTCCCGGCGTAGACGTCGAGGTGGATCCGGTGCGGCCGTGCCGCACGGTCGGGCGAGCGCACGACGTCGACGAAGAAGTCCGGCAGCCCCGGGTAGCCCAGCCGGGTGCCGCCCGGCGAGGACTCGACGACGGGCAGCTCCAGGACGTGCGACCAGAACCGCGACAGCCGGTCCGGGTCGTAGGCGTCGACGACGAGACACTCCAGGTGCAGCCCGAGACCAGTCATCCTCGCAGGCTAGGTGCACGCACCGACAGCGCGAGGGTCGCGAACGCGCCGCCCAGCACCAGCAGCGCGAGGTCGAGCGCGCTGAAGCGGCTGCCGAGCAGCAGCGCGAGCGGCGGCACCCGCTCGGCCAGCGTCGCGGGCACACCGCTCAGCTGCGCGACCTCGACCGCGCACGCCAGTCCGGTGCCGACGACCCCGGGCAGCAACGCGCCGCGGCGCGGCACCAGCAGCGCCACCGCCCCGACGGCGGCCGCGGCGTAGGCGAGGGTGCCGGCCGGGTCGGTCCAGGCGAGCTCGCGCCACGGCTGCACACCGAGCCCGACGACGACCGCGACGACGAGGACGACGGCGGCACGCGCCCTGCTCGGTGCACTCACGCGAGCAGCCAAGCACCGCCGTCGGTCGCCGACCGCTGCGACCGGCCCGGCTCCCGCGCATCAGCGCGCGACCTCCACAGCTCCGTCACGACCGGGGCCGCACCGGTCCCGGCCCGTGCGGCCGTAGGGTGCCGCCATGACGAGGGCGTTGATCACCGGGGCGAGCTCCGGTCTGGGGGCCGAGTACGCGCGACAGCTGGCGGCGCGCGGCAACGACCTGGTGCTGGTGGCGCGCAGCACCGACGCGCTCGAGACGCTGGCGGGCGAGCTGCGCCCGCGCGGCGTCGACGTCGAGGTGCTGGCCGCGGACCTGCTCGAGCCCGACCAGCTCGCCCGCGTCGAGGAGCGGTTGCGGGAGACCGACCGGCCCGTCGACGTGCTCGTCAACAACGCCGGCTACGGGATGAGCCTCGCCTTCCACGACAACCCGATCGAGGACGAGGTCCGGCACCACCGCATCCACACCGAGGTGCCGATGCGCCTCATCCACGCCGCGCTGCCGGGCATGCGGGCCCGTCGGCGCGGCGCGATCCTCAACGTCGCCTCGGTCGCGGCGTTCACGCCACGCTCCACCTACGCGGCGGCGAAGATGTGGCAGGTCAGCCTGAGCCGCTGGGCGAGCACCGCCTACCGGCGCGACGGCGTCACGATCACCGCCGTCTGCCCGGGCTACACGCACACCGACTTCCACGCGCGCCTCGGGCTGCCGCCCGGCCAGGAGGGCGTCCCGCGGTGGCTGTGGCTCGAGGCGCGCGACGTCGTCGCGGAGTCGCTGCGCGACCTCGACCGCGGCAAGGCCCTGAGCGTGCCGTCGACGCGGTACAAGGCGATCGTCGCACTGCTGCGGCTGGTGCCGGACGGGCTCGCGGCGCGCGCCGCCGCCCGCGGGCGCTGACCGGCGGCGACGACCCGAGAGCTAGTCTCACCAGCCATGACCACCGACCGCGCGGCGCTGCTCGCGCGCATCGCCGAGAACCAGCAGGCGATGGCGCTGGCGATGGTGCGGCAGCGGCTGGAGCAGCTGCTGGAGAGCCGGCTGTCCGCGGCCCGGCTGCACGCGCTGGTGGTGCTGGACGCGCTCGGCCCGCAGGCCGCCGGCGACCTGGCGCGCGCGCTCGACGTCTCGGCTGCCACGGTCACCGGACTCGTCGACGGGCTGGTCGCGGCCGGGCTCGCCGAGCGGCGCCCCGACCCCGACGACGGCCGGGCGCGGATCGTGCACGCCACCCCCGCCGGCGTGCAGGCGTGGCGCGACGCCGTCATCGGCCCGACGGCGATCGACGACGAGATCCTCGCGCGGCTCACCGACGACGACCTCGAGCTGCTCAGCCGAGCCTCCGACGTCATGCGCCGCGCGGTGACCGGGTCGACCGGCGACGACTGACCAGCCGGACTCCCGTCTCGACGTGGCCCGACCACCCGCGCCCCTCGAACGCGCGGAATGCCGACCAACTGCTTCGGGTTAACCTAACCATCGCCCTGGACCCGCCACCCTGGAGCCCGCCGTGCACCACATCGCACGCTTCTCGCTGAACCGCCGCGCCCTCACCGCCCTCATCACCGCGGCGATCGCGCTGCTGGGCGCGGTCAGCCTCACGTCGCTGCGGCAGGAGCTGATCCCCTCGATCAGCTTCCCGGCCGCGGTCGTCATCGGCACCTACCCGGGCGCGTCGCCCGAGGTGGTCGAGGACCGCGTCACCACCGTTCTCGAGGACGCGATCGAGGGCGTCGACGGCATCGAGGAGCTCTCCTCCAGCGCCGGCAGCAACGTCTCCACCAGCACGGTCATGTTCCGTTACGGCACCGACATGCCGACGGCGCTGGCCGACCTGCGCTCCGCCGTCGACACGGTCTCCTCGCAGCTGCCCGACGACGTCGAGACCTCGATCTTCGCGGGCTCGATCGACGACCTTCCGGTCGTGCAGCTCGCCGCCTCGGGCGGCGAGAGCCTCGACGACCTCGCCGGCGTGATCGAGGACATCGTGGTGCCCGAGATCAGCGACCTCGACGGCGTCCGGTCGGTCACCGTGACCGGCCAGGCCGAGCGCGAGGTGCGGCTCGACGTCGACATGCCCGCGCTGCTGGCGGCCGGGCTGACGCCCGACGCGGTGCTCGAGGTCCTCGACGACTACGGCGTCCGGCTGCCGGCGGGCACCCTCACCTCGGGCGAGGACTCCCTCGCGCTGCAGGTCGGCACCCCGATCACCCGCGTGGCGGACCTCGAGGCGCTGCCGGTCGGGACGGCGCCCGACGGCAGCACCGTCACGCTCGCCGACGTCGCGGACGTCGTCGACGGCACCGCCGTCGCCACCTCGCTGTCGCGGCTCAACGGCGAGGACTCGCTGGGCATCGCGATCACCAAGACCCCGGACGGCAACGTCGTCGAGGTGTCCGACGCCGTCCAGCAGGTGATCGCCGACCTCGCCGACCGGCTCGACGCCCAGGGCGTCGAGGTCGCGGTGACCTTCGACCAGGCGCCGTTCATCACCGAGTCGATCGAGGGCCTGACGACCGAGGGCCTCCTCGGGCTGGCGTTCGCGGTCGTCGTCATCCTGCTGTTCCTGGCGTCGGTGCGCTCGACGCTGGTCTCCGCGGTCTCGATCCCGCTGTCGCTGCTCACCGCCTTCATCGTCATGGAGGCCGTGGGGTACAGCCTCAACCTGCTGACGCTGGCGGCGCTGACGATCTCGATCGGCCGCGTGGTCGACGACGCGATCGTCGTCATCGAGAACATCTCGAGACACCTCTCCTACGGCGAGCCGCGCAAGACGGCGATCACGACCGCCGTCAAGGAGGTCGCCGGCGCGATCACGTCCGCGACGCTCGCGACGGTCGCGGTGTTCGCCCCGATCGGCTTCGTCGGCGGGTTCGTCGGCGAGCTGTTCCGGCCGTTCGCGCTCACGGTCGCGATCGGCATGCTGGCGTCGCTGTTCGTGTCGCTGACGATCATCCCGGTGCTCGCGTACTGGTTCGTGCGCTCCCGCGTGTCGGCCACCGACCCCGAGGAGGCCGCCCGGCTGCGCGAGGAGGCGGAGGCGAAGGAGCGCCGCGGCCTGTGGCAGCGGGCCTACCTGCCGCTGCTGCGCGCCTCGCTGCGCCGCCCGGTGGTCGCGCTCGCGATCGCGGTCGCGGTGCTCGGCGGCACGGTCGCGCTCGTGCCGCAGCTGCAGACGAACCTGCTCGGCGACAGCGGCCAGAACACCCTCACCGTCACCCAGCGGTTCGAGCCGGGCACGTCGCTGCAGGCGAAGGACGACGCAGCGCAGGAGGTCGAGGAGGCGCTGCTGGCGCTGCCCGAGGTCGAGATCGTGCAGACCTCGATCGGCTCCGGGGGCGGCATCGAGTCGATCCTGGGCGGCGGCGCCAACCAGGCCACGTTCGCGATCACGCTCGACGAGGATGCCGACGGCACCCGGGCGCAGGCCGACGTCCGGGCGGCGGTCGAGCCGCTCGTCGGCGACCGGGTCACCGGCATCAGCGTCTCCGGCGGTGACACCGGGCTCGCCGGCAGCACCGTGGACCTCGTGGTCTCCGCCGACGACCTCGACGCGCTCACCGAGGCCGGCCAGATGGTCGCCGACGCCGTCGAGGGCACGCCCGGGGTCGCCGAGATCAGCACCACGCTGGCCGCCGACCAGCCGGTCGTGCAGGTGACGGTCGACCGTGAGGCGGCCGCGGCGGCCGGTCTCACCGAGACCGCGGTGGCCGGCACGGTCGCGGGCGCGATGAACGACGCCGAGGTCGGCACGATCGAGCTGGACGGCGAGGAGGTCACCGTGGTGGCCGCGTTCGCCGAGCCGCCGGCCGACCTCGACGAGCTGGAGTCGCTGCCGCTCACCGGCTCCGAGGGCGTGGTGCCGCTCGCCTCGGTCGCGGAGGTGGAGGTCGTGCAGACGGCGTCGGCGATCACCCGCACCGACGGCCGCCGCACGGTCACCGTCTCGGTCACGCCCGACGGCGACGACCTCGGCACCCTCACGGGCGAGCTGACCGAGCGGGTCGAGGACCTCGAGCTGCCGGGCGGCGCCGAGGTCGAGGTGGGCGGTGTCGCCGCCGACCAGGCCGACGCCTTCGCCGACCTGGGTCTCGCGCTCGTGCTCGCGATCGCGATCGTCTACATCGTGCTCGTCGCGACTTTCAACTCGCTCGCGCAGCCGCTCATCCTGCTGGTGTCGATCCCGTTCGCGGCGACCGGCGCGCTGCTGGGGCTGCTCGTCACCGACACCCCGCTCGGCGTGCCCGCGCTCATCGGCATGCTCATGCTGGTCGGCGTCGTCGTGACCAACGCGATCGTGCTCATCGACCTCATCAACCAGTACCGGTCGCGCGGCCGGCCGCTGGAGGAGGCGGTCGAGGAGGGTGCTCGCAAGCGGCTCCGCCCGATCGTCATGACCGCGGCCGCGACGATCTTCGCGCTGCTACCGATGGCGTTCGGCGTGACAGGCGGCGGCGCGTTCATCTCGCAGCCGCTCGCGATCGTCGTCATCGGCGGTCTGCTCTCCTCGACGCTGCTGACGCTCGTGCTGGTGCCGGTGATCTACACGATCGGTCAGCGCCGCGCGCAGCGGCGCCGCGAGCGCCGGGAGGCGCGCCGGGGCGCGACGACGGAGGACTCCGACGGCACGGCCGAGGCCACCTCGGCCGGCTCGACCGGGGCGACGGGGCCGACCGAGGACCGGGGTGCCGACGGGCGCGGGCCGCGCCGTCGCCACGCGCGGCACGCGGCCGACGCCGAGCCCGACGCGACCTGAGCGGTCACGCCGAGCGCTCAGGCGGAGACGACGTCGCCGCGCTGGAGGTCGGAACGGCTGAGCCCGCTGAGCAGCAGCCCGACGTTCTCGCCGGCGCTCGCGACATCGGTGAGCTTCCGGAACATCTCGACGCCGCCGATCGTGGACTCCGCCACCACCTGGCCGTTGCGCACGACCGCGACCGCCTGGCCGGTGCGCACCTGGCCGCTGCCGACCCGTCCCGTGACGACCGTGCCGCGGCCGGTGATCGTGAAGACGTCCTCGATCGTCATCGCGAAGCCCTGCGGGCCCGCGCCCGCGGAGGTGAGGTACGGGCTCGCGCCCGTCGCACCGGGTGCAGCGGCTCCGTAGGGGATGCCGGGCGCGGTGGCGCCGTCGGGCGTGCCGGGCGGGACGGCGCCCGGGGGTGTGGGCGCCGTGGTCGGGCCGGCGGTCACGCGGCCGCTCGCGCCGGGCGGCGGGGGCGCCGGGATCGCGCCGAGCCCGGCCTGCCGCCGCTTGTTCTCCTTCATGACGACGCTGGTGGTGTGCAGCGCGGTCGCGACCGCGGCCACGACGACGATCGTCAGCGCCGTGTCGGGGTCGTCGGTGATCGGCACGACGTAGGCGAGCAGGATCGCGACCAGGAGCACGACGCCGTTGATGACGGCGGTCCGCGTCAGCGCGCGCGCGAGACGGCGGCCCGGCTGCTCGGGCGGTGTCGTGCCCGGGACCGGGGTCTGGTTCGGGATGTCGGGCTGCCCGTCCGGGTAGAAGCTCACGGATCGACGGTAGCGGCAGGGCCGCCGCACGGGGGTGGGCAGTGCTCCCCGTCGGCACGGTCGGGTGCGCCCGAGACCGGACCACGCCGGGGCACCTCGCGGCGCCGATCGGCCGCACCCGGTGCGGCCGCTCTTGACGACCTCGACCGCCCCTGGGAGGCTCGGGACGGCTCGGGCATCATGGGGAGTGCTGGGCCGTTGACACCTCGATCAGAAGCTGAGCGAATGCCTGCGCGCACCCTCCCCTCTCCCGCCCCTCGCACGATGCAGGTCGTGCGTGCCGCCGCACCGGTCACGGCATGACGGGCACGCCCGCGCGGCCGCGGTTCGGCCTCTACCAGCACGCCGTCCACCGGCCCGACCACGACCCGACCGCGCAGCTCGAGGACGGCCTCGCGCTGGCCGAGCACGCCGACCGGCTGGGGCTGCACGAGGTGTGGTGGGGCGAGCACCGGCGCACCAGCTGGCGGCTCGTCGCCGACCCGGCGCTCATGGTGGCGCGGGCCGCCGCCGTCACCCACCGGGTGCGGCTCGGCGCCGTGCTGACGATCGCCGGGCGCCACCCGGCCGTGCTCGCCGACACCGCGCTGCAGCTCGACCACCTGACACGCGGCCGGCTGCTGCTCGGCCTCTCCGCCGACCCCGTCCCGGCCGACGCCGCTGCGGCGGGGCAGACCGTTCCCGAGGTGCAGCTGCAGGTGCGCGAGGGCATCGAGGCCGTCAGCGCCCTGCTGCACGAGCGCGCACCGGTCTCGATCGCGGCACGGCACGCACCCTGGCGGTTGCACGCCGCACGACCGCAGCTGCGTCCCTACGGTCAGGACCTCGACGTGCGGGTCGTCGCGCTCGGCGCCGGCCCGGGGCCCGAGCTCGCCGGCCGGTTCGGGCACGGCCTGCTGGCCACCGGGTCGGCCGCGGCGACCGCTGCCGACGAGCACGCCGCGGACACCTGGCAGCGCGCCGTCGCGGCCGCGGCGCGTCACGGCACCGCCGCGGCGCACGACCGGTGGGCCGCCGTCGGGCTCGTGCACGTCGCGGCGAGCGAGGCCGAGGCACGCCGCCAGGTGCGCCACGGCATCCGGCGGTGGGCCGCGCACGCGGGCAGCGCCCTGCCGGCGGGTCTCACGCCGGACGCCGACGCCGACACCCTGGTCGACGCCCTGCACGCGGGCGGCCACGGCATGGTCGGCACCCCGGCGATGGCGGTCGACCACGTCGCGCGCGTGCTCGACCGCAGCGGTGGCGTCGGCACCTTCCTGATCGAGCACGCGGGCTGGGCCGACCCCGAGGACGCGCACGCCTCGCTCGCTCTGTTCGCACGCGCGGTGGTACCGCACCTGACCGGTGCCGCGCGGGGTGTGCTGTCCGACCGGGCGCGCGAGACGCGTGCGCGCCGCCGCGCCGCCGCGCCGAGCCGGCTGCTCACCACCACCCCGACCCCGCCGCGCGGCATCACCCGCGTGCACCGCGACCCGGTCCGCCCGGCAGGCGAGCCCTCGCGCCGTCGCGGGCGGCACGCGCTCGACCCGAGCGCCGACTGACGCACCGCCGCTCTACCCTGGCACGGTGAGCACCGCCGTCATCCGCGTGAGCGCCGTCGTGCTGCGCGACGGCGCCGGCCGGGTGCTCACGGTCCGCAAGCGCGGCACCGCGCGGTTCATGTTCCCCGGCGGCAAGCCCGAGCCCGGCGAGACCCCCGCCCAGACCGCCGTGCGCGAGACGCGTGAGGAGCTCGGCGTCGAGCTGGACGAGGACCGGCTCGCGCACGTCGGCTCCTTCCGCGCCGACGCCGCCAACGAGCCCGGCACGCACGTGCTCGCCGAGGTGTTCGAGCACCCGGGCGTCCCGGTCGGCAGCCCCGCGGCGGAGATCGAGGAGATCCGCTGGCAGGAGCTCGGTGACCGCTACCCCGACGACGTCGCGCCGCTGCTCGCCGACCACGTCCTGCCCGCGCTCGCCCGCTGACCGGGCGTCGGCGGCAGCGCGCCGTCGGCCGCGCCGTCGTCGGCTCGTGACGGCGAGGCCCGACGCGGTCAGCGGAACCGGGACGCCGCGAGGTCGCAGGCGGCGTCGAGGAACCGCTCCTCGTCGATGGCGTGCGGGTGCTCCCCGGAGAACACGTCGCGCATGATCCAGTAGTGGCTGACCGCAGCGGCCAGCACCGCGGCCACCGCCTCCCAGTCCGTGCCCGGGATGCCGTCGGGCTGGGCGGCGAGCCACGCCGTCAGGCCACGGACCATCGCCTGCAGCTCCTGGGTGCGGACCTGCTCCAGCAGGTCCGGGAACTGGGCGAGGTCGCGGACGAGCAGGCGGTTGAGGTCGCGCTCCTGCTCCAGCCGGGCCAGGCCGGCCCGAGCCACGGCCATCAGCCGTTCCCGGGGCGGGAGGTCGGCCAGCCGCGCGGGGTCGCCCAGGGTGTCGCGCAGCCCCTGCCCCGACTCGGCCTGCCGACGCAGACCCTCGACCAGCACGTCCTTCTTCGAGCGGAAGTGCCGGTACAGGCCGCCCGCCCCGACGGACAGGCCCGCTCCTGCCTCGATCTGGTTGACGGTGGTCGCCCGGAACCCCTGGCGCCCGAACAGGTCCATCGCGACCTGCAGGATGCGGTCCCGGGTGCCCGTGCCCGCGCCCGCGGGGTCGGCCCCGGGAGCCGCCGCCGGCTCGCTCGGGTTCTCCTGCGCGCTGGGGCGCCGCTCGCCCTGGTCAGTGGTCAAGGGTCAGCTCGTAGTGCAGGGTCGTCCATCCACGAATGCGGTGATACCACGGCACGAGTAGCCCGTGCAGCACGGGGAACCTCGCGGCGAGCGCCCGCCGGGCGGCGAGGTCCTCCGCGCCGTGCAGCCGCCGCGTGCGCCCGGTGACCTCCGGACCGGTCGGCCTCCCGCGCAGCGTGCTCGGTGCGACGCGCACCTCCGGGAAGTTCCGCAGCCGCTTGACCTTCCCGGCGGCGTCGTAGGTGCGGAAGTAGGCGCCGGTGCCGCGGCCGTCGCCCACCAGGCTGACCGGGGTGGCCACCCAGGTCCCGTCGCGCTTGCGGGTGCGCAGCAGCACGGTCCCGCTCGCCACCAGGGAGCGCAGGTCGGTCGCCGTTCCCGGGCCGGTGCCCGCGGTCGTTAGCTTGCCCATCACCGCCCTCCTCGTTCACATCAGTAAGTAGTTACTTGCTACCGTACGCTCGGGATCGTCCCTGCACAAGGGCGGCGGCCGATCGGGCCGCAGGGTGTGCTGGTCTCGTGCCGCACCATCCTGGAGCGGAACACGGTCGTGTGCCGGCCTCGACGGGCGCCGTCCGACGACGCGTCGCGCGGGCTCAGTCCGTCAGCAGCCGCAACCCGTCGGGCGTCTCCGCCAGGCGCCGGATCACCGCGCGCTCCTCGGGCGTGCGGTTGGGCTGGTGCAGCGTGATGACCAGGTCGCCCTGCAGCGTGCGGGCGATCATGCCGTGGCCGCCGTCGCGAGCCCACACCGGGTCCGGCAGCTGCTCCCACGGCCCCAGCACGCCGCCGTCCGAGCGCGCCAGCCCCATCGCGTAGCCGCTCTCGCCCATGCTCGACCACAGCATCACCAACGTGCCCGTGGCGAGCCGGTGCAGGAACGGCCCGTCGGTCACGTACCCCTGCGCGCCCGGCGGCAGCTGGCGGTGCTGCACCGGCCGCACCCAGGGCGCCTCGGACGCCCGGAAGAGCACGACCGGCTCGCCCTGCGCCTCGCGGAGGTCGTCGGCCAGCCGCTGGGCGACCACCTCGCCGTCGACCACCTGCACCCACTCGTGGCAGTAGACGATCCAGGGGTGGCCGTCGTCGTCGACGTGCAGGGTGCCGTCGAGGCACTCCCACCCCGACGGCGTCACGGGCCCGTCGCTCCACGGCTGGTACGGGCCCTCGGCCCGGTCGGCGACGAGGACCTGGGTGCCGCGCGGGACGCCGTCGGCCTTGAACGAGGCGAACATGTAGAACCTGTCGCGGTGGCGGTGCACCTCGGGCGCCCAGAAGTTGCGGTCGCTCCAGAACCCCACGGGCGGGCGGAAGGCCGGCAGCGGCCCCTCCCAGACCCGCAGGTCGGCGCTGCGGTAGCAGTCGAAGCCGGTCGCCGGCGGGCGCCAGGGGTCGGCGTCGGTGCTGCCGAACAGGTAGTGCACGCCCTCCTCCGGCACCGTGAGCAGGAAGGGGTCGCGGATCTGGATGTCCTCCAGCCCGAGCGGCGTGACCATCGTCTCTGCTCCTCCTCGCTGGGCCGGTGAGCGCAGGCTGCGACACACCCTAGGCTGCCTGCGTGCTCATCCTGCTGCCGCCGTCGGAGGGGAAGGCGGGCCGGGGCCGCGGCCGTCCGCTCGACCTCGACCGGCTCTCGTTCCCCTCGCTCACCGAGGCCCGCGAGCGCGTGGTCGAGGGCCTCGTCGCCACGAGCGCCCGGCCGGACGCCGTCAGCAGGCTCGGGGTGCCCGCGGGCGTGGTCGAGGAGGTGCGGCGCAACATCGAGCTGCGGGACCTGCCGACCGTCCCGGCGGAGCGGCTGTACACCGGCGTGCTCTACGACGCGCTCGACCTCGCGTCGATGTCGGGTCCGGCGCTGCGCCGGGCACGACGCTGGGTCGTCATCACCTCCGCGCTGATGGGCGCCGTCCGGCTCACCGACCCGCTGCCGCCCTACCGGCTCCCGATCTGCGGCCGCCTCGACGGCGTCGAGGGCCTCGAGGCGCACTGGCGAGGTGTGCTGCAGCCGGTGCTGTCCGAGGCCGCCGGGCGCGGCGTCGTCGTCGACGGCCGGTCGAGCAGCTACCAGCCCGTGTGGCGCCCGACCGGCGAGCTCGCCGACCGCTGGGTGCTCGTGCGGGTGCCCGGCGCCAGCCACCACGCCAAGCACACCCGCGGCCTCGTGGCGCGGCACCTGTGCGTGACCGGTTCGACCGCGCGCGACGTGCCCGGCGTCGCCGAGGAGATCGGCGCCGCCTTCGACGTGACGCTCCACGAGCCCGCCCGGCCGGGCAAGCCCTGGGTCCTCGACGTGCGCCCCTGAGACGCGCCCATCTCCCCGGCCACACGGCCGGCGTCGGCCCCGACGCCCCCCGCCCCACACCCTCGGCGAACTCGTAGCGCCGGACCCAGCTCGTACGGTGCACCGTACGAGATCGGCAGCACCGTACGAGTTCGCACACCCCCGGGCTTGCGTGGGGACGGTCCGGTCGGGGGCGGGTGGCGGCCGGCGCGCTGGCGGGGCGGCGCGGTGGGGCCCGGGCGAGGTGGGAGTCCGGGCGAGGTGGCTGCCGGCAGGGGACGGCGGCCGCGCCTCGGATGGCTGGTGCCGGATCCCCCCCCCCCGACGAACTCGTAGCGCCGGACCCAGCTCGTACGGTGCACCGTACGAGATCGGCAGGACCGTACGAGTTCGCACTCCCCCGGGCTTGCGTGCGGGACGGCCCGGCCGGGGGGCCGGGTGTGGGGTGGGTGGCCGCCGGGCGGGGTCAGCCGCCGAGCACGGTGCCGTCGGCGACGCGGTCGGGCGTGCCGGTCTCGTCGAGGGTGACCTCGCCGACCGCGCGCACGCCGGTGCCGAAGGTCCAGTCGCCCGCGACGCTGAAGGAGGTCGCCTCGCGCAGGCTCGGGACGCCGTCGGCGAACCGGGCCTCGAAGTCGCCGATCCTCTTGAAGAACCGGCTGTCCAGGTCGACGGCGGGGATGTCGGCGGCCTGCACGAGCCGGCCGTCCTCGCCGAGGTCGTAGACGTCGGAGCGCAGCAGCAGCAGCTCGTTGGTCGTCTTGACCGGCAGGAACCGCTCCCGCCCCACGGCGATCGCGGTCGCCCCCGGGAACACCTCGACGGCGGTGCCCATGGCGGTCTCGATCTGGATCACCTCGGGCGAGGAGGAGTCGGAGGGGTCGACGGTCTTGACGTTCTTGATGAGCGGCAGCCCGAGCACGCCGTTTCGCTCGCGCAGCACGTCGGCGAGCACCTGCAGGTCGAACCACAGGTTGTTGGTGTGGAAGTACGGGTGGGTGTGCTCGTCGGTGAAGTGATGCATGTCCTCGGCCGGCGTCTGTGCGGTGTCGCGCAGGATCAGCTGGCCGTCGGAGCGGCGGATCGCGAGGTGGCCGCCCTTGCGGTCGTTGGCCGTGCGGGTGCACACCTCCGCCGCGTAGGGCGCGCCGCTTGCGGCGAACCAGCCCGCGATCGTCCCGTTCGGGCCCGCGCCGAGGTTGTCGGAGTTCGACACCGAGGCGTAGCGGAAGCCGTGCTCGAGCAGCGCGTCCAGCACGCCGGAGGCCAGCAGCGACGGGTACAGGTCGCCGTGCCCGGGCGGGCACCACTCGAGCTCCGGGTCGGCCGGCCACTCGGCCGGCGTGAGGTCGCTGGCGAGCAGCTTGGGCTCCTTGCTCTGCAGGAAGTCCAGCGGCAACCCCTCGACCGGCAGGTCCGGGTAGGGCTCGAGCGCGGCCAGCGTGTCGGCCTGGGTGCGGAAGGAGTTCATGAACAGCAGCGGCAGCCGAGCACCGGTGGCCTCGCGGGCGCTGCGCACCTGCTGCACGATGAGGTCGAGGAAGGTCTTGCCGTCGCGCACCGGCAGCAGCGACTTGGCGCGGTCCATGCCCATCGAGGTGCCCAGGCCGCCGTTGAGCTTGATCACGACGGTCTTGTCGAGCGCCGCCGCGGCGTCGGCGTCGGAGATCTCGACGTCGGCGAGCTGCGGCACGTCGAGCAGCGGCTCGATCGAGCTCTCCGGGATGAGGCCGGTGGCCCCCTCCTCCAGCTGCCGGTAGTAGTGGCTGAAGACCTCGATCGCCACCGGGTCCACCCCGGCCCGCTGCATCTTCTCCTGCGCCTGCGCCAGTCCCGCGTCGCTCATGCCCCGATCGTAGGGCGGACCCGGACCGGGCGCGGAAGCGGCCCTCGCGGGGCTAGTCGTCCTCGTTCGCCTTGAGCACCGCGCCCTGCTCGTCGCCGAACAGCAGCTCGGTCATGACGACGTGGACGCGCTCGACGTCGGGCACGTCGTGCAGGGTCACCGGCGCCTCGGCCGCGGTGGTCAGCTCGAGCGTGCCGCAGCCGAGGATGCGGTCGAGCAGGCTGCGGTCGTAGGTGACGTTGTTGATCCGGGACAGCGGGATGTCGTGACCGGACTTGTTGATGATGCCGCGGCGCGTGATCACCCGGCGGTCGGTCAGCGTGTAGGTGGTGGTGCGCCAGCGCAGGAACGGCACCAGCACCACGACGACGAACAGCACGGCGACGACGACACCGACGACCCAGGTGCCGACCGGGGTCCAGGAGGCGGGCATGAAGACCATCGCCGCCCAGGTGGCGGCCGCGAGCACCACCAGCCCGAGCGCCGGCAGCACGAGGTCCTTGCCGTGCGTGCGCATGTGGAGGATGACGTCCTCGTCGGCGCCCAGGAACTTCCGCGGCAGAGCCATGGCGTCATCGTGGCACACCGCCGCGCCGGCGAGCGGCGGCGCAGGGCCGCGATCTCGCGCGCCCGGCGGGCCGCCGCCGGGCGCCGTCAGTCGCAGCCCGTGTCGAGGAACTCCTCGAGCGGGAGCACGACGCCGTCGGGGTCGACGACTCCCCCGACGCCGACCGTGGCCAGGTCGTCCAGGTCGAGCTCGGGACCGAGGACCTCGAGGTCGTCGGCGCTGGCGCGGAACCGGTAGGTGGTGCCGCTGAGCAGCCCGCCCTCGACGTCGACCACCCAGTTGTCCGGCGGTGCCTCGGAGAGCCGGAAGATCGTGATCGGCTCGACCGTGCGCCCGATCCACGCGATCGCCGGCTGGTCGCGCTCGACGTCGAGGACCTCGACGTGCGTGAGGCTGCGGCCCTCGTCGCAGAGCATGACGACGCCGAGGTAGCCGGTGTCGTCGAGCCCGAACGCGGCGACCGCCGCAGGGTCGGCCGGTGCGCACCCGGCGACGGCGCCGAGCGCGGCGGCAGCGACCAGCGCCGCGGGCGTGCGTCGGCTCATCGGCGCTCGGTCGCCGGGTCGTGCCCCACGCGCAACCACAGGTGGCGCGGGACGAGGTCGTAGATGCCGTAGAGCAGGTTGGCGTAGACGTCGATCGCCTCGAGCACCTGGCGGCCGCTGACCCAGACGAAGATGTCGCTGCCCTCGACCGTGATGCTCTTCCCGAGGGCGTCCGGCGCCATCAGGCGGTCCATCATCCGGGGGTGGATGAAGTCGTAGGGGTACTGGCCCTCCGGACCCCGCACCCGCCAGGCGTCGTTGAAGCTCTTGGACTCGAACCGGATGTCCTGGCCTCCGAAGAACTTCGCGACCGCCGCGCCCGCGCCGTCGCGCGTCAGCTGCAGCCACGGCAGCGCGGCCGGCAGGCTCAGCGCGACCACGTGGTAGAAGTACGTGCTCCGGTTCTTGCCGCTGCCGACCGTGTACTGGTACTCGAACGACACGACGTGCCGGCCGTGGAACGTGCCGGCGACCGCGTTGGACGACCGGCGGCTGTGACCGCGGCCGAACGGCTCGGAGCGCCACCGCTGGGAGAGCTGCGGCGCGTCGGGGGTGAAGGTCCAGCCGCGCGCCTGCGCGAACGCTCGCGCCGCCTCGCGGGCCTTCTTGCGCTGCTGGTAGCTCAGCCAGATCAGCCCGCCGGCGAGCGCGAGGAACACCAGCACGACGATCATGAAGACGTCCGGGCCGTTGCCCATCCGGTACCACCCCCTCCCGCGATCGGTCCCGTGCGAGCGTAACAACGCGCGCCACGCCGAAATGGGGGTGACGCCGGGCAGGTCTGCCCCTCACGCTGTGACGATGAGCTACCGGATCATCGAGGTGCCCGAGCCCACCTCGGCCACGGACACCCCCAGCTGGCAGGCGACCGCCGTCGCGGAGGTGTCGGAGGCGATCGACATCGAGACCTGGGGCAACGACGACCTCGCGATCTCGGCGCAGCAGGTCGTCGCGGGCCTCGCGCACCAGGAGAACGCCGTCAAGCGGCGGTTCGTCGCCGTCGACGCCGCCGTCGACGACCCGACGGCGTCCGACGTGCTCGGGATCGGCGTCGTCTGGATGCCGCGGCACGACAACGTCGCGACGGCGGACGTCGACCTCGGCACCCGCGCGGACGTGCGCGGTCGAGGCGTCGGCGCCGCGCTGTGGGCGCACGCCCTCGACGTGGCGCGCGCGCACGGCCGGACCATCGTGCACGGCTGGACCGGTTACGCGACCGAGCCCGCCGCGGACGACCCGGACGCGCTCGCCCCGCCGACGGGCTACGGGCGGGTGCCCGCCTCCGCCCCCGGCACGCGGTTCGCGCTCGCCCGTGGCTGCCGGCTCGAGCAGGCCGAGCGGCACTCGGTGCTCGAGGTCCCGGTCGACCCGGACCTGCTCGCCCGGCTCGGCGACGAGGCCGCCGAGCGCGCCGGCACCGACTACGAGCTCGTCGCGTGGTCGGACCGTGTGCCCGACGAGTGGGTCGAGGAGTTCTGCGTGCTGCAGACCGCGATGAGCACCGACGCCCCCACGGCAGGGCTCACCACCGAGGAGGAGGTGTGGACGCCCGAGCGGGTCCGCAGCGTCGAGAGCGCGATCGCCGACAACGGCATGAGCACGATGACGGTCGCGGCGCTGCACCGGCCCTCCGGGCAGCTGGCGGGCTACACCGAGCTGTCGTTCGTGGACCACAAGCCGCAGGCGTGCTTCCAGGAGAACACGATCGTCCGGTCCGAGCACCGCGGCCACCGGCTGGGCATGCTGCTCAAGGTCGCCAACCTGCGCCGCCTCGCCACGGAGCGCCCGCAGGTGCGTCGTGTGCACACCTGGAACGCCGAGGAGAACGACCACATGCTCTCGATCAACGTCGCGCTCGGGTTCCGGCCCGCGGGCGGCGGCGCCGGGTGGGAGCTGCGGCTGGAGGACTGAGGGGCTCAGCCGCCGGGCGGCACCGGCCGGGTGCGCGGCCGCAGCCGCACCGGCGGCACCGGCGGCGCCGGGATCCGGTCCACGCCGTGCCCCGGCACGGTCCCGAACCGGCGCCGCGGGTCCCCCAGCGGCAGTGCGGCGTCTGACTCCCAGTCGGCGCGCGCGGCCGCGACCTGGTCGTGGTCGCGCCCGATGAAGTTCCAGAACATGACGAGGGGCTCCTCGAAGGGCTCGCCACCCAGCAGCACCAGCCGTGCGCCCGTCGGGCCGGCGGCGACCTCGAGCCGCTCGCGCTGCATACCGAGGAAGGCGAGCGGACCGGCTGGGATCGCCACGCCGTCGACCGCGACCTGACCCTCGACGACGATCAGCGCGTGCTCGAAGCCGGGCTCCGCGGGCAGCCGCACGGTCGCGCCCGGCTCGGCCTGCAGGTCGACCCCGACCAGTGGCGTGTGCACGACCGCCGGCGACACGGCGTCGCCGATCGAGCCGACCAGCACGATGCCGGTCCAGCCCGGCCCGCTCAGCCGGGGCAGGTCGGCGACGTGCTGGAACGACGGCGCCCGGACGCCGTCGGGCAGCGCGGTCCACAGCTGCAGCCCCGCGAGCTCGACGCCCTCGGCCGAGACCTCGGAGTGGGAGACGCCCGCACCGGCGGTCATGAGGTTGAGCTCGCCCGGACGCACGAGCAGGTCGTTGCCGAGCGAGTCGCGGTGCCGGATCTCGCCGACCATCGGCCACGTGACCGTCTGCAGCCCCGTGTGCGGGTGCGGCAGCACGGTCATCGGGACCTCCGACGACGGCCCGAAGGCGTCGAGGAAGCACCAGGCGCCCACCGTGGACCGCGCGCGCTGCGGCAGGGTGCGACGCACGGTCATCGCGCGCAGACCGCCCAGCGGCACCTCGCGCGACTCCAGCAGCTGCACGGTCGGCCCGCACGCCGCGGTCGGCGGCAGGTCCAGCTCGGCCGGTCGCGGGTCCAGGTTGGTCATGTCACGAGCCTGCCACCGGTCGCGCCGGCGTGCGCGTGGTCACGCGGCCGCGCGGACCTCGATGAGCGTCTTCCACGGGTCGTCGAAGCGCAGCGTCTCGCCGTCGTGCCGCATCTCGACGCCCGCGGTGCGCAGCCGGGAGACCAGCGCGTCGACGTCGTCGGTCGTCGGCAGCTCGATGCTCACCTGGCCGAGCCCGAGCGACGCGGCCCGCGGGCCGGCGCCCTGGCTGTTCCAGGTGTTCATGCCGATGTGGTGGTGGTACCCGCCCGCCGCGACGAAGAGCGCCTGCGAGCCGTACCGGTTCATCACGTCGAACCCGAGCACGCCGGCGTAGAACTGCTCGGCGAGCGCGATGTCGCCGACCTGCAGGTGGACGTGGCCGATGCCGGCACCGTCCTCGGCAGGCGCGGGCGCCTGCGGCAGGTGGGTCTGCAGGAACGCGTTGGGGTCGAGGTGGATCGTCGCCATGTCGACGGTGCCGTCGGCGTGGCGGCGCCACTGGTCGCGCGGCCGGTCGACGTAGAGCTCGAGGCCGTTGCCCTCCGGGTCGTCGAAGTAGAACGCCTGCGAGACCAGGTGGTCGGCGCTGCCGGTGAAGCTGCGAGGCGCGAACCGCGCGACGCTCGCGACGGCGCGTGCGAGCCCGGCCTCGTCGCCGAACAGGATCGCGGTGTGGAACAGCCCTGCGTCGCCGCGGCGGAACTCCGGCAGGTCGCTGCGCTGCACGAGCCGCATGATCTGCGCGCCGCCGCGACCCAGGACGGCCTCGGGGCCGTCGTGCCGCAGCACGTCCAGGCCGACGCCCTCGGCGTAGAAGGCCAGGACGGCGTCGAGGTCGCGCACGAGGAGCTCGACGTCGCCCATCGCGGTGTTCTGTGCCAGCCGGTCCATCGCTGCTCCTCATGTAGTCAAGATTTCAACTATCGTAGCAGAGCCGCTGTCGGTGCTCGGGTGAGGTCGGTCACCCGCTGCACCGTCAGACCACGACAGGCAGCGTCGTGCGGACCTCGTGCAGGTCGGCCGGCACTCGGTCGACCCGCTGCCGCAGCGACACCAGGTCGCCGGCCAGCCGCGCCGTGCGATCGGCGATGGTTGCCTCGGCCTGCGTGAGCGCGTGACGCACCGCGGACTCGCGGCGCTCCCGTGAGGACTGCCACTGCCAGGCGGCGTGACCGGCCATCCCGAGCGCGGGGACGAGAAGCAGCAGCCAGCCCGGCCCGCTCGTGACGCCGAGCACGAGCGCGAGCACCGCGACGACGCCACCGCCGATCATCCTGGAGCCGAGGTACGGCTCTGTCGGGTGCATGGCCGCGACCCGGTCGGTGAGCCGGGCGCGCCAGCCGCCGTCGACCGGCCCTGCCGAGGTGATGTCGACCGAGATGCCGCCCGCGACGCGGACCCGCTCGCCGTCGGGCAGCGGCTGCTGCGCGAGCGCGGCCAGCCGGTCGGCGACGGCCTCGATCGGCCCTTGCAGCGCCGCGACGGCGACCGCGCGGGCGCCCGGGGACCCGTCCGCCGACAGGTCCGCGCGCAGCAGGTCGACGACGTCGAGCTCGTCCTCGTCGAGCAGCGCCGGCGCCGCGATCGTCGTCGACGCCCCGATGGCCGCGAGCGCCTGCCGGATCTCGATGATCCGCTCGACCACCGGCTCCTCCCCCGGCGCGCCCGCACTGACGACCTGCGCCAGCAGGTCCGCGACGCCGTCGGGCACCTCGCCGGCCGCCGGCAGCGTGCGGCCGGCCGCGGCGGCCGCTGCGACCAGGGCGCGCAGGTCGGCCAGCGCCTCGGTGGCCGAGGCGGTGTCGGCCGGGGGCGTCCGACGTCCGAGCAGGTGACTCGTGACGACCTCGTCGAGGTCGTCCGGGGTGACGCGCGGGCCGGGCATCCGGACCTGCACGAGGTCGCCCTCCGGCTGCGCCGGCTGCGTGGTCTCCTGCGCGAGCACCCACGCGATCGCCTGCGCGAGCCCGCGCCGGGCCTCCTCGCCCAGCCCACCCTCGGCGACCGCGAGCCACAGCGCACGCTGGTAGGTGCTCACCCTCCGGCTGGTCGGGAACAGCGTGGCGAGGTCGTCGTCGGCCACGTCGGAGCGGGTGAGGATCGCGACCGCGGCGAGGAACTGCGCGGTGCGCACCGGGTCGCGACGCCGGGCCTCGGCGCTCGCGGCCGCCTGGGTCGCCGCGTCGCCGTGCAGGGCGGCGTCGACCGACCGGACGGCCGGGTGCAACCAGTAGCCGGGCACGTCCGGCGGCGGTGTCGGCGAGGTGCTGCTGGGGACCCGGCCGAGAGCGGGGATCTGCGCGAGCACGTCACGCGCGTAGCGCCGCGTCGCGACGGCGTCGGAGAAGGTGTCGAGCACGCCGCGCAGGTCCTCGAGCTCGACGATCGCGACGACCGCGTCCTCCAGCCGGGACAGCCGCGTCGCGAGGTCCTCGGACCGCTTCGCCTCCTGGCGCAGCTCCGACCGCAGCCGGGCCGCCGCGCGCGACTGGCTCAGCGACAGCGCCTCGATCTGCTCGCGCTGCTGCAGGTCGTACCAGCTGCCGCCCTTCCACCACCAGTCGAAGTAGTCGCCCATGCGGCGAGTCTGGCAGCCGTGCCGTGCCGGCGCCCGGGCAGATGTGCCCCGCCACCCACGGTCTCCACTCACTCCTGCCCCAGACAGGTTTCAACCCACTCCTCCCCCGGGAGGAGCAGCAGTGGGTCGCAACCCTGAGAGAGGTCAGAAGTGGGTTGAAGCCGTCAGAGGGGGCAGAAGTGGGTTGGAACCATCAGTGGGTGGGCGGGACGCGGGTCGTCTCGGAGCGGGCGAGCACGAGCCCGACCGTGTCGCCCGGGCCCGGACCTCCCGTTCCGGCCGTGTGGCCCGCGGCCGAGCCGCCCGTGCTGCCGCTGTCGCCCACGAGCGCGCGGGCCTCGCCCCAGCCCGGCACGTCGACCAGCGCGACGGCCTCGCCCCGGGAGAACGCCAGGCCGGTGACGACGCCGTGGGCCACCGGCTCCTCGTCGGCGGTCGCGACCCGGAGCGCCCGCGGGCCGAGCGCGAGGACGCCGTCGTCGTCCTCGACGAGCCGGTAGCCGAGGAACGCCGCCGCCTCGGCGTCGACCGGGGCGGCCCACAGCTGCGCGGGCGTGCCCACCTGCACCAGCGAGCCCGCGCGCATGAGCGCCACCCGGTCGGCGACCGTGAACGCCTCGTCGTGGTCGTGGGTGACGTAGAGCGCGGTGGTGCCGGTCGCGCGGAGGATGTCGGCGACCTCGACCGCGAGGTGCTCGCGCAGCCGGCGGTCCAGGGCCGAGAGCGGCTCGTCGAGCAGCAGCAGCCGCGGCTGCGGCGCGAGCGCCCGCGCGAGCGCGACCCGCTGCTGCTCCCCGCCGGACAGGGTGCGCACCGGGCGACGCTCGTAGCCCGCGAGACCCACGAGGTCCAGCAGCTCGGCGACCCTCGACCAGTCGCGCCGGCCCATCATCTCCAGCCCGAACGCGACGTTGCCGGCGACGTCGCGGTGCTCGAACAGCTGCCCCTCCTGGAACATCAGCCCGAAGCCGCGGCGGTGCACCGGCACGTCGGCCAGGTCCTCGCCGGCCCACCGCACCGCGCCGGCCAGCAGCGGCTCCAGCCCGGCGACCGCGCGCAGCAGCGACGACTTGCCGCACCCCGACGGCCCGAGCAGCGCCACGACCTCGCCGGTGGCGACCTCGAGCGAGACGTCGTCGACGGCGGGCCGCGGACCGCCGTAGCCGACGCTCACTCCCTCGATGCTCAGCACCGGTGACTCCTCGCGCTCGTGGTCCTCACAGCTCTCCCGCCCCGACGCCGCTGCGCAGCCGCTCGGTGACCCCCATGATCGTGGCGGTGAGCAGCGCCAGCACGACGGCGGCCGCGAGCGCCATCCCGTAGTTCTCGGCACCCGGCCGCCCCAGCAGGCGGACGACGACCACCGGCAGCGTCGGCCGGTCCGGGCGGGCGAGGAACGCCGTCGCCCCGAACTCGCCGAGCGAGACCGCGAACGCGAAGCCGACCGCCAGCCCGAGGGAGCGCAGCAGGTAGGGGCCGTCGACGTGGGCGAGCACGCGCGCGCCCGACGCGCCGAGCACCGAGGCCGCCTCGCGCAGCCGCGGGTCGATCGCCCGCAGCACCGGCAGCACGGTGCGCACGACGAGCGGTATCGCGACGACCGCCTGGGCGATCGGGATCAGCACGAGCGAGGACCGCAGGTCCAGCGGCGGCCGGTTGAGAGTGACGAGGAACCCGAACCCGACCGTCACCGCGGAGACGCCGAGCGGCAGCATGAACAGCGCGTCGAGCACCCCGACGGCGCGGCGCGCGGCACCCGAGCGCGGTCGGCGCGAGACCACCAGCGCCACCAGCGACCCGACCACGACGGCGATCACCGTGGCGTCGACCGCCGTGCGCAGCGACGTGGCCAGCGCCTCCCAGACGGTGACGCTGAGCGCGTTGCGGCCGCCGGTGGTGCCCAGTGCGACGTAGTTGCCGAGCCCCCAGCCCGACGGCGTGCGCAGGCTGGCCAGGAGCAGGTGCCCGATCGGCAGCGCCAGCAGCACCAGCCCGACGACGGCGGTCACCGCGGCCGGGACGAGGTCGCCGAGGCCGGTCGCGGGCGTGGGGCGCAGCCGCAGCGGGTGCGGCCGCCCCTGGTGGCCGGCCAGCCGCAGCGCGCGCTCGCGCCGCGAGCGCGCCCGTGCCGCGGTGCCCAGCGCGACGGTGACGACGGCGAGCTGCGCCACCGAGAGCACCGCCGCAGCGCGCAGGTCGAGGAACTGGGTCGTCTGCGTCCAGATCTCGGTCTCGATCGTGCCGTAGCGGGTGCCGCCGAGGATGAGGACGACGCCGAACGCCGTCGCGCAGAACAGGAACACCACCGACGCGGCGGAGGTGATCGCCGGCGCGAGCATGGGCAGCGTGACGCGGGTGAACGCCTGCCAGGGGCTCGCGCCGAGGGCGCGCGCGGCCTCCTCGGCGCGCGGGTCGAGCCGTTCCCACAGCCCGCCGACCGTGCGCACGACGACCGCGTAGTTGAAGAACACCAGCGCGGCGACGATCGCCGCGAGGCTGCCGTCGAGACCGAGGAACCCCAGCGGGCCGGACGGTGCGAGCAGCGCCCGGAACGCCACGCCGACCACGACCGTCGGCAGCACGAACGGGACCGTGACCAGCGCACGCAGCACCGTGCGGCCGCGGAACGTGCAGCGGTAGAGCACGTAGGCCGCCGGGAGCCCCAGCAGCACCGAGAGCACGGTGCCGAGCGTCGCCTGCAGCAGCGTCAGCCCGACGATCCGCCAGGTGCGGGGGCGGCCGAGCACCTCGCCGAAGCCGCTGAGGTCGAGCGCGCCGTCGGTGACGAACCCGCGGGCGACGAGGGACGCCGTCGGCCAGGCGAAGAAGACGCCGAGGAACAGCAGCGGCACCGCGGCCGCGACGCCCCAGCCGAGCACGCGGCCGACGCCCCGGCCCCGCGGACCGCGCGCGAGCGGGCGCCGTGGCCGCGGGC
>NZ_WNXX01000005.1 GCF_009733795.1 Actinotalea caeni | reverse complement strand
GGCGGCAGCGCCGCGGCGCCCGCGGCCGCGGCGGGCGCCGCGCTGGGCCCGGTGGCCGTCCTCGCCGTCGCGCGCACCCAGGTCGCGGGTCTGGGCCGGTCGGTCCACCCCGCTGTCGTCGTGGGGGAGTCGCTGACGGTCGCGGCGCCGCTGCTCGCCCTGCTCGTCGTGCTCCTCGACCCGGGCGCCCCGCCCGCGGTGCCGGTCGCTGCGCTCGTCGCGGGCGGCGTCGTGCTCGCGCTCGTCGCGGTGCTGCTGCTCGTCGACACCGACCGACGGCTCGACGCGATCTCGGGGGCCGAGCTCCGCGCACGCGGGGCGGTGACGGCCTACGCGGCCGGGGCGGTCACCTCGCTCGACACGCGCGAGCTGGGGCGGGCGCTGACGATCACCGCGCAGCGCGACGCGCGCAGCCGCTCGGTCGATCTCGCCTGGGTGCGCGGCCCGGTGTCGGCCCTGGTGACCGGTGACGCCGTGCTGACGCTGCGGTCGCGGCGGCACGTGATCGCCGTCGTCGTGTGGGCGCTCGTCCCGGTCGTGGTCACGCTCGCCGGCTGGCCGGGGTGGGCCGTCGCGGCGGCGCTGATCGGCTCCGGCTACGCGGCCGCGCTCGCCACCACCGAGGGTGCGCGGCGTGCGGAGATGGCGCCGGTGCTCGACCGGGTCTTCGCGATCGAGGCGTCGCAGGTGCGCCGGGTGCGGCTCGTGTGGCCGGCCGCCGTCATGACGCTCTGGACGCTGGTCGTCGTCGGCGCGTGGGCCGCGCTGAGCGGGCTCGACGTGCTCACCTGGCTGCCGCTCGCGCTCGTCGCGGGCCCGGTGCTCGCAGCCGGCGCCGTCCGCGGCGCCTACCGCAAGCCCACCGACTGGTCGAAGCCGCTGGTCGCCAACCCGATGGGCCCGCCGATCCCGCCGGGGCTGCTGGGCACGGTCTCCAAGGGCCCGGACGTCGTCGTCATCTGCCTCATCCCGCTCGTGCTGGGGCTCGTGGCGGTGGCCGAGCCCGCGGTGCTGCTGATGTGGCAGGTGGCCGCGACGGCGATCGCGGTCGCGATCGCGACCCACGTGCCCGACCCGAAGGGCCTCTTCGCCCAGGCGGCCGAGGGGAGGCGCCCGTGACGCGCATCGTCGGCGGCAGCGTGGGCGGGCGCCGGCTCGCCGTGCCCGCGACCGGCACGCGACCCACGAGCGACCGGGTGCGCGAGGCGCTGTTCTCGCGCCTCGACCACCTGGGGGTCGTCGACGGCGCCCGCGTCCTCGACCTCTACGCCGGCTCCGGGGCGCTGGGCCTCGAGGCGCTCTCGCGCGGCGCCGTGTCCGCCGTGCTCGTCGACTCCTCGCGCACCGCGGTCGCGGTGTGCCGCTCCAACGCGAGCGTGCTCGGCTTCGCCGACCGGGTGCGCGTGATCGGGCGCAAGGTCGAGCAGCTGCTGGCCGGCCCGGCGCCCACTCGGACCTCGACGCTGGTCTTCCTCGACCCGCCCTACGAGATGGGGGTCGATCGCGTGCTGCGGCTGCTCGTGCGACCGGGGTGGCTGGCTCCGGACGCCTACGTCGTCCTCGAGCAGTCCAGCCGCGCGCAGGAGCCGCAGTGGCCCGACGGCCTGGAGCCCGACGGGTCCAAGGCCTACGGCGAGACCACGCTGTGGTTCGCGACCGCCACCGGCGGCGTGGGTCGCTGACCGACGGCGCCGCTCAGCCGCGCGGGCCCGCCCAGGGTGCGCCGAGCTCGCTGAACAGCTTGTGCTCGGCGGCGGCGCGCGCGCACCAGGTCTCGATGTCGGCGATCACCGGGTAGCTCTCGTCGCCCTCGCCGAGCCACGTGACGTAGGCCGGGTCGACCGGCGCCGGGTCGGGTGCCGTGCGGACCGCCTCGAGCACCCGCATGAACGCGCCGGTGTCCTCGGCGGGCGCCAGCAGCGGCACACCCTCGGTGAGGTGCTCGACGAGGTTGCGCAGCATCCCGGTGCGCTCGAAGCGCGTCTGGGTCTCGCCGTCGGCCGTGCGGGTCCAGAGCCGGTCGTCGGTGTAGGAGAACACCAGCTCGCCACGCGTGCCCTGCACGATGATCGTCGGCGGCGTGTGGCCCGGACCCGCGAGCGTGAGCCCGAAGGTCAGCCGCGTGCCGGCGGTCGTGGTCACGCGCACGCTCGAGGTGTCGTCGGCCTCGATGTCGTGGGCGTGGTAGAGCTCGAGGTCGACGCTCGCGACGTCCTCGGCGCGCGGCGCACCGGCGATCTTCAGCGCGGTCGCGACGCAGTGGGCGAGGGGGTTGGTGACCACGCCGTCGACGACCGGGACGCCGTCGAGCACACGGGTGCCGGCCCACCGGGAGCGCTGGTAGTAGGACAGCGCGCGGCTCCACGTACCGACGCCGCCGAGGCCCGTCAGCTCGCCGATCGTGCCGGACTCCACCAGCCGCTGGATCTCGGGGTAGGCGTGGGACCCGAAGCTCTGGAAGCCGACCTGCACGACCCGACCGGTCTCCTGCGAGGTCTGCACGAGCTCGGTGAGCTCGGCGAGCGTCGCGGTCGTCGGCTTCTCGACGAGCACGTGCGCACCGGCGCGCAGCGCGGTGATCGCGAGCGGCGCGTGGGTGTGGATCGGCGTCGCGAGCGTGACCACGTCCGGGACGACGTGCGCGAGCAGCTCGTCGAGGTCGGCGTAGCAGGGCACGCCGGCTGGGAGGTGCTCGGCGCCGTCGGCGCCACGGGGGTCGGCGACGGCGACGACCTCGGCCAGCCCCTCGGCCTGCAGCCGGGCGATCTCGGCGAGGTGGTAGCGGCCGTAGCCGTGGATGCCGAGCACGGCGAAGGTGGTGGTCATGCGGCGAGGTCCTTCAGGTCGCGGTGGAGACGGTCGGCGGTCGCGTCGTCGATCTCGGAGTCGACGAGCGCGGCCCACAGGTGCAGGTCCCAGGTCTCGCCCTGCCCGAGCGGCACCGTGCGCTCCCACGCCACCGCGGGACCGGCGCCGACGTAACCGCTGACGCGCACGAACCACGGCAGCAGCGCGTCCTCGGGCTGCGCGAGCAGCAGCGTGACGGGCCCGCCGGCGCGGTGCTGGGTCAGGGTGAGCCAGCGCCCGACGGCGCCGAGCGCCGCCTGCTCGCCGGCCACGACGCCGTCCGCGGTCGCGACCCGGACCTCGGTGGGTGCGGCGGGTCCGACCCGCCAGAACAGCCCGCCGTAGCCGGCGCCGGTGCGTCCCCGGGTCGCGGGGGAGCCGATCGTCAGGTCGCTCATGGCGTGCAGGCTGCTGCGCCACGTCAGCAGGTGGGCGTCGGCGTGGGCCGCGAGCCGGACCTCGCGGTCCTCCTGGATCTGCTCGACGCCCTCGGCGGAGGTCCAGCCGAGCCGCTGCCGCAGCGTCGTGCGGCCGGCGGCGGTCTCGACCTCGGGGGTGCTGCCGGTCTGGCGGCCCTGGTTCGGCAGCAGCACGTACCCGGTGCCGTCGACGTAGGACGCGCCACCCCAGTACGTGCTGCCGTTCACGTCGACGACCGCGGCGCTGACGCCGTAGTGGTGGCGGTGGTCCTCGGGCCAGGTCTCGGTGAGGATCTCGCCCGCGGGCGTGCGCACGGGGTGCAGGTAGGGGCGGGGCGAGAGCTCGGGGGCGAGGTCCGCGCCGTCGTGGTAGCGCGCCACCTCCCGCCCGTCGAGGGTGAGCTGAAGGGCCTGTGCGGCGTCGGCAGTCATCGCCGTCCAGTCTAGGCGGTAATCGCTTACCGCCTAGGCTGGGGCCCATGCTCGACGCAGTGGTCCTCTCCGGCGAGGGGCGGTACGCCGACCCGTGGCACGACTTCCGCGGCACGTCACGGCGGGTCGCCGAGCTGCTCGCCGCTGCCGGGCTGCGCGTGCAGGTGCGCGGCACCGACGCCGACGAGCCCGAGCGGGCGCGACTGCTGGTCGTCAACGCCGGCGGTGGCGGCGACGCCCGGCCGGGCACGCCGGAGGAGCCGGCGAGCAGGTGGCGCGCCGCCGTCCTCGAGCACGCGCTCGCGGGCGGCCCGGTGCTCGCGCTGCACGCCGCGACCAACACCTTCTACGACGACCCGCGCTGGCCGGGCGTCATCGGCGGCCGCTGGGTCGTCGGCACCTCGATGCACCCGCCGCTCGGCCCAGCCCGGGTGCAGGTGACCGACGTCGCGCACCCGGTGACCGCGGGGCTGCCGCGCGAGCTCGAGGTCGTCGACGAGCGCTACGCCCACCTCGACGTCGGGCCGCGCGCCGTCCCGCTCGTCACGCACGAGCACGACGGCGCCGTCCACCCGATCGTGTGGGCGTGCACCGAGGGCCCGGACGGCGAGGCGGTGCGAGCCGTCGTCGACACCCTGGGCCACGACGTCGCCGCCTACGGCGAGGTCCGCGCCGAGCTGCTGCGCCGCGAGGTCGGCTGGCTGCTCGGCTGAGCCGGGCTCAGGTGACGGCGCCCAGCTGCCAGGGGATGAACTCCTCCTGGCCGATGTCCATCTCCTCGCTGACCGTCTGCTCGCCCGAGGCGACCGCGACGATGCGCTCGTAGATCTCGCGCCCGACCTGCTCGAGCGTGGCGGTGCCGTCGACGACACGCCCCGCGTTGATGTCCATGTCCTCGCTCATGCGCTCGTACATGGGCGTGTTGGTCGCGACCTTGATCGACGGCGTCGGCTTGCACCCGAAGACCGAGCCGCGGCCGGTCGTGAAGACGACGACGGTCGCGCCGCCCGCGACGATGCCGGTCACCGAGACCGGGTCGTAGCCCGGGGTGTCCATGAACACGAACCCGCGCTCGGTGATCGGCTCGGCGTACTCGTAGACGGCGCGCAGCTCGGCCGCGCCGCCCTTGGCGACCGCACCCAGCGACTTCTCGAGGATCGTGGTGAGCCCACCGGCCTTGTTCCCGGGGGAGGGGTTGTTGTCCATCGTGCCGCCGCCGGCCGCGGTGTACTCCTTCCACCACTCCAGCCGGTCGAGCAGCTTCTGGCCGACCGCAGGCGACACCGCGCGGCGGGTCAGCAGGTGCTCGGCGCCGTAGACCTCGGGGGTCTCGGCGAGCACCGACGTGCCACCGGCGGCGACGAGCCAGTCCGACGCCAGCCCGAGCGCTGGGTTGGCGGTGATGCCCGAGTAGCCGTCCGAGCCGCCGCAGTTCGTGCCGAGCACGAGGTTGCCGACGTCGGCCGGCTCCCGCCGGGCCTCGTTGACGACCGGCAGCATCGCCTGGATCTTCTCGACGCCGGCCCGCACGGTCGCGCGGATGCCGCCGGTGTCCTGGATCGTCATCGTCTCCACGTGCATGCCGCGCGGCAGCTCGAGACCCTCGACGAGCGACGTCACCGGCACCATCTCGCAGCCGAGCCCGAGCACGAGCAGGCCGCCGAGGTTGGGGTGCCGGGCGTAGCCGCGCAGCGTCCGCAGCAGCAGCTCGGCGCCGTCGGAGCCGGACACCAGGCCGCAGCCCGAGGTGTGCGCGAGCGCCATCACGCCGTCGACGTTGGGGTAGTCGTCCAGCACGCCGATGCCGCGGAACTGGTCGGCGATGAGCTTCGCCGTGCTCGCCGAGCAGTTGACCGAGGTGATGACGCCGATGTAGTTGCGGGTGCCGACCCGGCCGTCGGCGCGGTGGTAGCCGAGGAACGTGCGCGGCAGGCCCTCGGGGAACGACGGGACGACGCGCGCCGTGCCGAACTCGTGCTCGCGGTCGCCGGTGTCCATGCCGAGGTTGTGCGAGTGCACGTGGTCGCCGGGGGCGATCGCGGCCGTGGCCAGCCCGATCGACTGCCCGTACTTGTGCACCTGCGCGCCCGCCGGCACGGCGCGGACGGCGAGCTTGTGGCCGCGCGGGACCTCAACGGCGACCTGGAGGACCTCGCCGGTGCCGGTCGCGAGCACGCTGCCCGCGGCCAGGTCGCGGGTGGCGATCGCGACGTCGTCGTCGGGCCGCAGCAGCAGGGCGACGTCCTGCAGGGGGGTCGGTGTCATGGGTGCCTGATCACGGGTGGTGGCCATCTTCGCCCCAGGGTAGGTCGGCCGGCTGCGGGGCCCTCGGGTGTTGCCGCGCGTTGCCCCTCCCGGTGCCGGTCGGGGTCGGGTGCCGCGATAGGTTGGCGACATGGCGCGAGTCGCTGTCTGCCCAGGGTCGTTCGACCCCGTGACCCTCGGTCACATCGACGTCGTCCGTCGCGCTCGCGCGATGTTCGACGAGGTCGTCGTGGCGGTCGGCGTCAACGCCGGCAAGACCCCGCTGCTGGACGCCGACACGCGGGTCGAGCTGTTCGCCCGGGCGGTCGCGGACCAGCCGGGCGTGCGCGTGGTCCGGATGCCCGGGCTGCTGGCCGACCTGTGCCGGGAGGTCGGCGCGTCGGCGATCGTCAAGGGGCTGCGCGGTGGGGCCGACTTCGACGCCGAGCACCCGATGGCGCTCATGAACCGTCACCTCAGCGGCGTCGACACGGTGTTCGTCGTCGGCGACCCCGGGCTGGCGCACATCGCGTCGTCGATGGTCCGCGACGTCGCCCGCCACGGCGGGCGCATCGACGACCTGGTCCCCGACGGCGTCGCCGCGGCCGTGCGCGACGCCCTCAGCACGCAGGGAGAGAGCCGATGACCGAAGCGAGAGGCGGCGAGTCGCTCGTCGCGATCCTCGACGAGCTGACCGACCTGGTCACCAGCGCGAGGGCGATGCCGATGTCGGCGTCCGCGCTGGTCAACCGGGCCGAGGTGCTCGAGCTGATCGAGTCGGCGAAGGCGGTGCTGCCGAGCCAGATCTCGCAGGCGGACACGCTGATCGCCGACGCCGACGCGGTGCTCGACCGGGCCCGCCGCGAGGCGGCGAAGATCCTGGAGAAGGCGCGCGCACGCGCCGAGCACCTGGTCTCGGAGCAGGCGGTCGTGCACGCCGCCGAGCAGCGGGCCGAGGAGATCGTCGCCGCGGCGCGCGAGCAGGCCGAGCGGCTCGCCCGCGAGGCGGACGACTACTGCGACCGCCAGCTCGCGCAGTTCGAGATCGACCTGGGCGCGATCACCAACCAGGTGGCGGCCGGCCGCGCCCGGCTGGTCGAGCGCGCCCGCGGCCGCGCCGAGAAGGCGAAGCTCGCCGAGGAGGCGGCCGCCGCGACGCCGCCGCCGCGAGTCGGGCGCGCCGAGCGCACGTCCGCCCCGACGGAGGGGGAGGAGTCCTGATGGCCGGGTTCGTCGTCAACACCCACGACCTGGGCCGACGCCCGGGCTCGATGCGACAGGTCGAGCTGGACGTGACCACGCACGAGCCGTTCGGGTCGGAGGTGATCGCGGTCGCGGCCGGGTCCCCGATCGAGCTCGACCTGCGCCTGGAGGCCGTCAGCGAGGGCGTGCTCGTCACCGGGACGGCGCACGCCACCGCGACCGGCGAGTGCGTGCGCTGCCTGCGCGCGGTCGAGCAGGAGATCGCGGTCGACCTCACCGAGCTGTTCTCCTACGGCGGCGGCCGGCACGAGCGCCGCGGCGAGGCCGACGAGGAGGAGGACCCGCTGCCCACGCTCGACGGCGACCTGCTCGACCTCGAGGCGACGGTCACCGACGCGCTGGTCCCGGCCCTGCCGTTCCAGCCGCTGTGCTCGCCCGGCTGCGCCGGCCTGTGCTCGGAGTGCGGGGTGCGGCTCGACGACGCCGAGCCCGGGCACGGGCACGAGATCCTCGACCCACGCTGGGCGGCGCTGAGCGCGCTCGCGTCCCAGGCGGAGACCGTCGACGACGCACCGGACGACCCCGAGGAGGGTGACCGGGCCGGACGGGGTGGCGCGTGAGCGGCCACGTGAGCGAGGCGACCGCCACCGAGCTGACCGACCGCCTCGGGCTGACGCTGGACCCGGACCTGCTCGTGCTCGCGCTGACGCACCGCAGCTTCTCGCACGAGCACGGCGGCATCCCCACCAACGAGAGGCTCGAGTTCCTCGGCGACACCGTCGTGGGGCTCGTCGTCACCGAGTACCTCTACCGCCGCCAGCCCGACCGCACCGAGGGCGAGCTGGCGAAGATGCGGGCGGCCTCGGTCTCGCAGCGGGCGCTCGCCGAGATCGCGCGCACGCTCGGCCTGGGCGAGTACGTGCTGCTCGGCAAGGGTGAGCTGTCCACCGGTGGCCGCGACAAGGACTCGATCCTCTGCGACACCTTCGAGGCGATCATCGGGGCGCTCTACCTCGCCCACGGCCTGGAGCCGACCCGCGGCGTCGTCGAGCGACTGGTGGGCCCGACGCTGGAGTCCGCGTCACGGCTCGGCGCCGGCCTCGACTGGAAGACCAGCGTGCAGGAGCTCGCCGCCGAGCGCGGCCTCGGCGTGCCGACCTACGTCGTCGACGGCACCGGGCCCGACCACGAGCGCTACTTCACCGCGCGCCTCGTGCTCGACGGGGTCACCTGGGGCACGGGCGAGGGCACGAGCAAGAAGATCGCCGAGCAGCAGGCGGCGTCGGCCGCCTACGAGGCGCTGCAGCAGGGCGAGGGGACCGACGGGACCGAGGGTGCCGGAGCTCCCTGAGGTCGAGACCGTGCGCGCCGGCCTCGCGCGCCACGTGCTCGACCGCCCGATCGCCGACGTCGACGTGCTCGGCCCGCTGGGCGCCCGCGTCACCCGCCGTCAGCTCGGCGGCGCCGACGAGCTGCGCGCCCGGCTGGTCGGGCGCACCTTCGCGGCGGCCGTGCGACGCGGCAAGTTCCTGTGGCTGCCGCTGGCCGAGGACGGCGGCCCGACCGACGAGGCGCTGCTGGTGCACCTCGGCATGAGCGGCCAGATGCTGCTGCCGACCGGCGCGCCCGAGCCCCACCCGCACCTGCGGGTCCGCATCACGCTCGCCGACGGCGGTCTGGTCGACTTCCACGACCAGCGCACCTTCGGCCACCTCGTCGTCACCGACCTCGTGCCGACGCCCGACGGCGGACCCGGCGGGTTCGCCGGCGACCGGGCCGCCGAGCCCGCCCTGCCCGTCGAGGTCGCGCACATCGCGCGCGACCTGCTCGACCCGCTGATGGCCGAGGGCACCGAGGACCGCGCGGCGCTGGTGCGCCGCATCCGACGGTCGCCGCGCGGCGTCAAGCGGGCGCTGCTCGACCAGGAGCTGGTCTCCGGCATCGGCAACATCTACGCCGACGAGGCCCTGTGGATCGCGCGACTGCACCACGAGCGCCCGGGTGACCGGCTCCCCGCGCCGCGGGTGCGGGCGCTGCTCGCGGCGGCCACCGAGGTCATGAGCGCCGCGCTCGCCGTGGGCGGCACGAGCTTCGACTCCCTCTACGTCGACGTCAACGGCTCGAGCGGGTACTTCGACCGCTCGCTGCACGTCTACGGGCGCGAGGGCCGGCCGTGCGAGCGGTGCGGCACCCCGATCCGGCGGGAGGCGTTCGCGAACCGCTCCTCATTCCGCTGCCCACGGTGCCAGCGGCGCCCGGTGGGCACCGGCCGGTGAGCCGCCGGTCCGCGCCGGCCCCGGTCCGGCACGTCGACGACGACGAGCGGCGCGCGCGGCTCGGGCGACGGCACGGGCTCGCGCCCGGGCACCGGTTCGGCGACGTCGTCACCGCGGCGGCGTCGATGGTGGGGTTGCACGCGACCGAGCCCGCGACCGTGCACCTGTCGCTGTGGGCACGGTCCGCGGGTCTCGCGCTCGAGGACGTCGAGCGCGCGCTCTACGACGACCGCGTCCTGGTCAAGCAGACCGCGATGCGCGGCACCCTGTTCGCCGTCGACCGCGGCACGCTGCCCGCGGTGTGGGGGAGCGTGGCGGCCCGGCAGGCGCGCGCCCTGCACGCGCGGCTGGTCAAGGACCTGCTCGCCTCGGGGGTGACCGACGACGGCGAGGCGTGGCTCGCCGAGATGGGGGACGCCGTCGTCGCGCTGCTGCGCGAGCAGGAGGCGGGCAGCACCGAGGTGCGCAGGCTGCTGCCGGCGGTCGACGTCTCCGTCACGCGCGGCACCGGCGCGTGGAGCGCGGCGACGCCGGTCGCGCCCCAGCTGTTGTGGCTGCTCAACGAGCGCGGGCGTGTGCTGCGCTCGCGCAACGCCGGGGACTGGGTGCAGTCGCGTCCGCGCTGGCGCGAGACCGTCGCCTGGCTGGGCGAGCCCGCCGTCCCGGCACCGGCGCGCGAGGCGTACGCACGCCTCGTGCGCGGCTGGTTGCGCACCTACGGGCCCGGGACCGAGGCCGACCTGCGCTGGTGGCTGGGCGACACCCTGGGAGCGGTGCGCACCGCGCTGGCCGACCTGGACGCCGTCCCGGTCACGGTCAGCGGGCCCGACGGCGGGCCGGAGCCGGCCTGGCTGCTGCCCGACGACCTCGACACGGTCGAGCCTCCCGACGGCTGGGTCGCGCTGCTGCCGACGCTCGACCCGACCGTCATGGGCTGGCGCGGGCGCGGCTTCTACGTGGGCCCGCACCGCGACGCGCTGTTCGACTCGGTGGGCAACGCGGGCACCACCGCGTGGTGGGACGGCCGCGTCGTCGGGTCGTGGATGCAGGACCCCCAGGGCCGGGTGCACCTGCACCTGCTCGAGGACCTGCCGGCCGCGGTGCGCCGCGCCCTCGAGGAGGAGGCGGCTCGGCTGACGGCCTGGCTCGACGGCGCCGTCGTCACGCGGCTGTACGTCTCCGGGTCGATGCGGCTCGCCCTGCCCGGCCGCTGACCGACGGCAACGCCCTCCAGGCGGATGGGGACCTCTGCCCTCGCCGCGGCCCGGCCGCGCCCCTAGGGTGAACGGAGCCGTGACCATCGGGGAGAGGAGCGACGTGGGCGAGAAGTACTCGGTCCACCACGCGAGCGCGAGCAAGGCCGCGAACGAGACCTCCACCGCGGTCGGCGAGCTGACGAAGGTCGGCACCACCGTCACCGACGCGATCGGCGACGCCGAGGCCGCGCTCCCCGCCGAGTTCCAGACCGCGCTGCAGCGGCTCAAGACGTTCCGCGAGCTGCACGTCGAGGACATCGCGACCGTCAGCACCTTCGCTGCCGGGGCCGTGGCCTCGCTCCAGGAGTGCCTGAAGACCTACGAGCACGCCTCGGCCGACATGGTCGCCGAGAGCTGGGCTCTCGAGAACAAGGTCGTCTTCGAGCACGGCAGCATCCTGCCGATGGCCGAGGGCGCCATCAACGACAAGCTCGGGAAGACCACCGAGGGCGTGAACGGCTCGCTCCCGTCGCGCGAGGAGGGCCGCTCGGACTCCTCGTCCTACTCCACGACGCGGGAACGCGGCGGCCCCGGCGAGTCGACGAGCACCACCCGTTCCAGCACCCGCGGCGGCTCGACGACGGCCACCACGCGCGGTTACGACTTCGGGTACGACAACGCCACGGGCCGCTACTCCAGCGAGACGACGCACAGCGTGAAGCACACCTCCAACGGGGTCACCGACACCACCACGTACTACAACGGGACGTCCTTCCGCCCAGGAGGCGGTGACGAGTCGCACGCGAGCGGACGCTCCTACGCCGTGAGCACCAACGGCCAGGACGTCTACTCGACGCAGACCGGGTCGATGTCGGTGAGGGGTGCCCGATGACCGCCACGATGATCAGCACGGCCGACGTCCCGACCATCGGGGGCGACCCGGAGTCGCTCTCGGCGGCCGCGGAGTCGATCAGCGACGCCGGCGAGAAGCTCGAGACGAAGGCCGAGGCCGTCGTCACCGCCTGGAAGGGCGTCAACGAGGAGAACTACAGCACCCCCGAGGCGCTGGGGGTGCGGCAGTCGATCCCGCGCATCACCGACCCGTCGAGCACGATCACGAGCAACCTGGGCAAGCTCTCGACCGCCGTCAGCTCGGCGGCGACCACGCTGTCGTCGCTCAAGACGCGTGCGAGCACGCTGCGCAGCGACATCCGCTCCTTCCGGTCCCGTGCGCTCGCAGCGGACTCGGCCGACACCGCGGCGCCCGTGTGCACGCCCGACAACCCGAGCGGGCTGACGGGGTGGCGCGCGGACCCGCTGCTGGTCAGCGAGAACGATGGGCTGTGGTCGCGCGCTAAGCAGCTGCAGAAGGACCTCGACCAGGTCGAGACCGACATGCTCGCCGACCTGGTCGGTGTCATCGCGCCGCGCCCCTGGCTGCCGGTGCCGTCCTGGACGCCCGGCGAGCCAGCCGGCACGCGGTCGAGCGCGAGCTGGGACGGCCCCGGTGCGAACGCGACCTCGTGGTCCGGCACGACGTTCCGCGACGGCAACTACTACATGGGAGCCGGTGCCGAGGCCGAGGCGCACCTGTTCAACGCCAACGCCAGCGCCCACTACGACGGCCCGTGGGGCAAGGCCAACGCCGAGGCAGGGATCAACGTCGGTGCGCAGGCGGACGCGAAGGCACAGGCCTCGGTCGGTCTCGACGGTCTGCACGCCCAGGCGTCGGCGTCGGCCTCGGCCGGCGTCACCGGTCAGGCGAAGGCCGGCTACACCGCCGGTCCGCTCTCGACCGAGGTCGGTGTGAAGGGCATGGCCGGCGCGGAGGCGAAGGCCAACGCGGGTGTCGACGTGGGGCTGGACGGCGTGTCCGCCAACGCCGGCGTCGAGGGCTTCGCCGGTGCCAAGGCCGAGGCCAACGGCAGCGTCGAGGTCATGGGCGTCAAGGGCAGCGGCGGCGTCGACGTCCGTGCGGGTATCGGCGGCGAGGCGAAGGCGGACGTCAAGGTCACCTCCGACGAGGTGCGCGTCAAGCTCGACCTCGGGCTCTCGGTCGGGGTGGGCTTCGGCGTCGAGGTCGACGTGTCGTTCAGCCCGAAGAAGCTGGTCGAGGGCGCCAAGAAGCTCTGGCCCTTCTAGACCGCCGCCGTCCGCCAGACTGTTCAGCACCACCACGAACGAGGAGCAGCATGACCGACACCGCGACGTACCCCAGCGACGAGGCGCCCGCCTTCCCCGGGGTCACCCTGCCCCGCCCCGAGTCGTGGGAGGTGCTCCCGGTGCCGGCGGCGCTGATCGCGCTCGGCAAGAGCGGCTACCCGGCGAACCAGTTCCAGCCGAACGTCGTCGTCACCAACCAGCGCGGCATCGGCACCACGCTCGAGGAGGCGGCCGCGGCCACCGCGGAGGCGCTGACCGGCTCCCCGGAGTGGGAGGAGGCCGGCCGCGAGACGATCGAGGGCCTGGGCGGGCACCAGGTGTTCCGCATCGAGGGCGCGTTCCGCCACCCGCAGGCGGGCACGGTGTACCAGGCGGCGGTGATCACCGTCGTCGAGCGCGGCCCCTACACCGACCTCGTGCAGCTGGTCGGGTCCTGCTCGGCCTCGCAGGTCGCCGACTGCCTCCCCGAGATCCGCACGATCCTCAAGGACGCGACGGTCACCGGCTGACGACGCGCGCACGACGACGGCCCCCGCGGAGACCGCGGGGGCCGTCGTCGTGCCGGGCGTGTCAGCGGTCGACGCGCGCCGAGCCGCCGCCGGCCAGCTTGAGGACCTCGGCCTTGGTGACCATCGTCGTGTCGCCGGGCGTCGTCATCGCCAGCGCGCCGTGCGCGGCGCCGTACTCGACGGCGGTCGCGAGCGGCTCGCCGGTGATGAGGCCGTAGATCAGACCGGAGGCGAAGGAGTCGCCGCCGCCGACGCGGTCGAGGATCTCCAGGTGCGGTCGGTGGGTCGCCTCGGCGAAGCCCTCGTCCTTCGACCAGGCGATCGCGCCCCAGTCGTTGTCGGAGGCGCTGTGCACGGTGCGCAGCGTGTTGCCGATGACCTCGAAGTTCGGGTACGCCGCGCTCGCGGTGGTGATCATCGCCTGGAACTTGCTGACGTCGAGGTTGTCGAGGTTCTCGCCGGTGCCCTCGACCTCGAAGCCGAGCGAGGCGGTGAAGTCCTCCTCGTTGCCGATCATGACGTCGATGTGCGGTGCGATCGCCTTGTTGACCTCCTGCGCCTTGGCCTGGCCACCGATCGACCGCCACAGGCTGGGCCGGTAGTTGAGGTCGTAGGAGACGACGGTGCCGTGCTTCTTGGCCGCGGTCACCGCCTCGATCACGACCTCCGCCGTCGACTCGCTCAGCGCGGCGAAGATGCCGCCGGTGTGGAGCCACCGCACCCCGAGGTCGCCGAACAGGTGGTCCCAGTCGACGTCGCCGGGCTCGAGCTGCGAGGCGGCGGTGTGGCCGCGGTCGGAGACGCCGACGGCGCCGCGCACGCCGAAGCCCCGCTCGGTGAAGTTCAGGCCGTTGCGCACCTCGCGCCCGATGCCGTCGTAGGGGACCCAGCGGATGTGGTCGACGGCGACGCCGCCCTGGAGGATGAAGTCCTCGACCAGCCGGCCCACCTCGTTGTCGGCGAGCGCGGTGACGACCGCGGCCCGCAGCCCGAAGGCGCGACGCAGCCCGCGCGCGACGTTGTACTCGCCGCCGCCCTCCCAGGCGCGGAAGCTGCGGGTGGTGCGGATGCGACCCTCACCGGGGTCGAGCCGCAGCATCACCTCGCCCAGCGACACGATGTCGTAGCGGCACTCCTCGGCGGGGCGGATGGTCAGGCTCATCGGCGATCTCCTCGTGCTCGTGGTGCGGCGTCGGCGCCGCTCGCGTGGGGGGCAGAAGTGGGTTGGAACCGTGGCAGGCGAGGGGCGGCTCAGGCGGCGGCGAGCGCGACGGCGTCGGCGGTCAGTCGGGTGACCTTGTCGAAGTCGCCCGCGGCGATGTCGGCCCGCGGCACCATCCAGGACCCGCCGACCGCGAGCACGGCACCGACCGCGAGGTAGTCGGCGAGGTTGTCGGGGCCGATGCCGCCGGTGGGCACGAACCGCAGGTCGCCGAACGGCGCCGAGAGCGCCTTGATCGCCGGTGCGCCGCCCGAGGTCGAGGCGGGGAAGAACTTGACCGCGGTGAGGCCCTCGGCGAGCGCCGCCTGCACCTCGGTGGCGGTGACCGCGCCGGGCAGCGCGAGCACGCCGCGCTCGGCGCAGCGGCGTACGACCGGCACCGACAGGCCGGGGGACACGACGTAGGAGGCGCCTGCGTCGACGGCGGCGTCGACCTGCTCCGGGGTGAGCACCGTGCCGGCACCGACGAGCATGTCGGGGTTGACCGCCATCGTCCGGATCGCCTCGACCGCTGCCGCGGTGCGGAAGGTCACCTCGGCGACAGGCAGGCCGCCGGCCACCAGCGCCTCCGCCAGCGGGGCCGCGGACGCGGCGTCGTCGAGGACGACGACCGGCACGAGCCGCGCCGCTCCGATGCGTTCGAGGGTCTCGGTCACGTGTGCTCCTCCTGACGACGACGGCGACCGGCGCGCTCCGGTCGCCCCAGCCTGCAAACGCTTGCATGGCGGTGAGGTCACGACCCTAGCAGCCCTGCCGCACCGGGATCAAGGAGTGCGCAAGCGTTTGCATCGGCGCTAGCCTGGGCGCATGCTCCCCGAGACGACGCTGGCCGACGTCGCACGCGCTGCGGGCGTGTCGGTGTCGACGGCGTCCCGCGCGCTCGCCGGCGCCGCCGTCGTCGCGACCGCGACCCGGGAGCGGGTGCGCCGCGCCGCGGTGGAGCTCGGCTACGAGCCCAACCTCGCGGCGCGACAGCTCGTCACGGGGCAGGGGCAGGCGATCGCACTGGTGCTGCCGGACATCGCCAACCCCTTCTACGCGGGCGTCGCCAAGGGCATGCAGCAGCGTGTGCGGGCCGAGGGGCTCACGGCGGTCTTCGCCGACACCGACGAGGACCCGCGCACCGAGCGGTCGGTGCTCGCCCAGATGGCGCCGGTGGCGGCACGGCTGGTGCTCGCGTCGCCACGGCTGGACGACGACGCGATCCGCGAGGTGGCCGCCCGCGCCCGCGTGGTGCTCGTCAACCGCGAGGCCGACGGGCTGCCCGCCGTCACCGGGGACAACGCCGACGGCGTCCGGCAGGCGCTCGTGCACCTGCACGCGCTGGGGCACCGCCGTGTCGGGTACGCGGGCGGGCCCGCCACGTCCTGGTCCGACGCCGCGCGCCGGCGCGGGCTGGCGGCCGCGCCGCCCGGGCTGGAGGTCGTCGACCTCGGGGCGTTCCGACCGGGGGCCGGTGGCGGCGTGCAGGCGGCCGATCTCGCGCTCGCCGCCGGCGTGACGGCGGTGCTCGCCTTCAACGACCAGCTGGCGCTCGGTGTCCTGGGCCGGCTCGCCGACCGCGGCGTCGCCGTGCCGGACCGGCTCAGCGTGGTCGGGTTCGACGACATCCCGGTGGCGCGGCTGCTCGCGCCGTCGCTGACGTCGGTCGCGGTGCCGGCGGGCGAGCTGGGCCGCACCGCCGTCGAGCTCCTCCTCGACGGCGAGCGCCCCGAACCGGGCCTGCGGACGCTCCCGGTCGAGCTGCAGGTGCGCCGCTCGACGGGCGAGCCCGCGCGGTGACGCCGCCCACGCGCGCGCCGCGCGTGGCGGCCGCGCGGACGGCCCGCGTGCCCTAGGCTCGCGGCGTGGGCACGGACATCACGGTGATGGTCGTCGACGACCACGAGGTCGTCAGGCGCGGCGTCGCCGAGGTCATCGAGCGCGCCGACGGTCTCACCGTGGTCGCCGAGGCCGCCAGCGTCGCCGAGGCGTTGCGCCGGCTGCCGCTCGTCACGCCGCAGGTGCTGCTCGTCGACCTGCAGCTGCCCGACGGCACCGGCATCGACGTCATCACGGCCAGCCGCTCGTCGGGGACCTGCCACGCCGTCGTGCTCACCTCGTTCGAGGACCCCGACGCGCTCGAGGCGGCCGCCGAGGCCGGCGCGCGCGGCTTCCTGCTCAAGACCGTCCGCGGCGACGACATCGTCGAGGCGGTGCGGGCGGTCGCCGCGGGACGCTCGCTCATGGGGCGCGCGAGCGTGGGGCACCGCGACGACGACCCCACGGCGCGCCTGACGCCCAGCGAGCGGCGCGTGCTCGAGCTGATCGGGGACGGCCTGTCGAACCGTGAGATCGGCGAGGAGCTGGGCGTGGCCGAGAAGACCGTCAAGAACCACGTCACCGGCCTGCTCGCCAAGATGGGGCTGCAGCGCCGCACCCAGGCCGCGGCCTGGGTCGCGGGCCACCGCGGCGCCTGGCGGTCCCGGTCCGGCGACCAGCACACGCCGCGCACCTGGTAGCGAGCGCGCACCCGACTCGAGAGGACAGCCATGCCCGCGAACGAGGACCGCACCGACGTCCAGGAGCTGCGCGACGCCGTCGCCCGCCTCATGCCGCAGGCCCGTGAGGAGCTCGCGACGCTCGTCGGCTACCGCTCGGTGGCCGACCCGGCGGTCGAGGACCCCGAGCAGTGCCGGCTGGCGGCGCGCTGGGTGCGCGACGCCTTCGCCGCCGAGGGCCTCGACGCGCGGCTGGTGACGACACCCGACGGCAGCGACGCCGTCATCGCGACCCACGACGGGCCCGCGGGAGCGCCGCGGGTGCTCCTGTACGCGCACTACGACGTGCAGCCCGCGCCCGCGTCCGAGTGGACCACCCCGCCGTTCGAGCTGACCGAGCGCGACGGCCGCTGGTACGGCCGCGGCGCTGCGGACTGCAAGGGCAGCATCGTCGCGCACCTCGCCGCGCTGCGCGCGGTCCGAGCCCGGCAGGCGGCGACCGCCGGCGCCGACGCGCCGCCGTACCCGGTCTCGCTCACCGTGGTGGTGGAGGGCTCGGAGGAGCAGGGGACCGGCGGGCTGGAGCGCCACGTCGAGCAGCACCCCGAGGACGTCGCGGCCGACGTCGTCGTCATCGGTGACGTCGGCAACGTGGCCGTCGGGGTGCCGACGCTCACGGTCGCGCTGCGCGGCATGGTGCAGGTGACCGTGCGCGTGACGGCGCTCGACGGCAACCGGCACTCCGGCGCGTTCGGGGGTCCGACGCCGGACGCGCTCGCTGCGCTGGTCGCGATGCTCGCGTCGCTGCGCGACGCCGAGGGGAACACGACGATCGACGGTCTGGACGCGACCGGCACCTGGGACGGTGCGCCCTACCCCGCGGAGCAGCTCGCGCGCGACGCCGGCATCGTCGAGGGTGCCCGTGTCATCGGGTCCGGGTCGGTCGCCGACCACCTGTGGGCGCGGCCTGCCGTCACGATCATCGGCATCGACGCACCACCGGTCGTCGGTGCGCTGCCGGCGATCCAGGGCACCGCGGCCGCCACCGTCAGCCTCCGGGTGCCGCCGGGCACCGACGCCGCCGCCGCGGAGCAGGCGCTGATCGAGCACCTGCGCGCGGCCGCGCCGTGGGGCGTGCAGGTGTCGTTCGAGCGCGAGGGGATCGGGCAGCCGTTCGCCGCCCGCCAGGACACCCGCGGCTTCGAGGTGCTCAGCGAGGCGATGGCCGACGCGTTCGGCGCGCCGGTGCAGACCGCCGGGCAGGGCGGCTCGATCCCGCTGACGGCGGCGATCGCCGCCGCACACCCCGACGCCTCGGTCGTGATGATCGGCGTCTCCGAGCCCGCGAGCCGGATGCACTCCTCGGACGAGAGCGTGGACCCGGGCGAGATCGAGCGGATGGCGCTCGCGGAGGCGCTGCTGCTGACGCGGTACCGGCACGAGTGAGCCGGCGTGCCGGCTACGGCGCGGTCGCCAGCCGGTAGGCCGCGCGCGACACCGGCACCGTCCACACCAGGGTCGTGCCGGAGGAGCCGGTGTCGATCTCGAGCGTGCCGCCCCACCGCTCGGCGCGCTCGGCGATGTTGCGCAGCCCGGAGGACCGGGTGCGGTCGGGCGGGATGCCGATGCCGTCGTCGGACGTCGTCACCGTGAACGCACCCTCGGTCAGCGTGAGCCGCACGGTGACGTGGTCGGCGCGCGCGTGCCGGGAGGCGTTCGACAGCCCCTCCCGCACGACCGCGACGACGTCGTCGACCAGGTCCTCGTCGGCGCCGTCGGCCCAGGTCTCGACCGCGGGCGCCGAGGGCAGCACCTCGAGCTCGGGCAGGAAGCCGAGGCCGTGGCGCGCGAGCGCGATCTCACGCTCCAGCCGCTCCATCGGACGCGACGGGATCGCGTCGCGCTGCAGCGCGTGCACGATCGAGCGGATCTGCGCGACCGCCTCGTCGAGCCCGCCGAGCGCCTCGTCGAGCAGCTGCGCGGGCTCGCCCTCGAGCGCGTCCCGGGCGCGGGCGATCGAGAGACCGGTCGCGAACAGGTGCTGGATCGCCAGGTCGTGCAGGTCGCGCGCGATCCGCGCGCGCTCGTCGAGCAGCGCGGCGCGGTCCTCGGCGTCGCGGGCCTCGGCGAGCTTGAGCGCGAGCGCGGCCTGGCGCGCGAAGGACTCGGCGATCTTCAGCTCGTCGGGCGTGAACTCGGCGGCGTCGGGTCGGCGCAGCAGGATGATGACGCCGATGCTCTGCTGGTCGGCGACGAGCGGTGCGTACAGCGCGGGCCCGAAGCGGCCGAACTGCGGCAGCCGGACGCTGGAGAGCCGCGCGAACGAGGGCACGATCATGCCGGCGCGGTCGGCGAGCACCTGACGCGCGCGACCGCCCTCGGGCATGACGAGACCGACGAGGTCCTCGGCGTCCTCGCCGTCGGCGAACTCGATCACCCAGTCGTCGCCGACGCCCTGCAGCACCAGGCAGGCGGCGTCGGCCTCGGCGACCTCGCACAGCCGGGAGGCGATGAGCGCGAGCGCGTCCTCGACGTCGGCGCCCTCGAGCATCGCGGTCGTGACCTCCTGGCCGACCGCGAGCCACTCGCCCCGGGTGAGGGCGTTGCGCAGCGGGCGGGCGGTGTCGGCCAGGTCGATGCGCGCCGCGAGCGACCGGATCGCCTGCGCGGCGCGCGACGACAGCTGTCGGCCCGCCGACGTGAACCGGGTGACGATGCTCATCGGCTGCTCCGTGGGTCCGCGGCGGCCGTCGTGGTCACGCCGACCGTTCCAGCATAGGGACGACGCCCGGCGCCGCGGCGACGGCGCCCAGGTCGACGACGTCGTCCGCCGCGGCGAGCGACGCCGCGCCGCGGTGCGTCACGAGCAGCACGCCCCGCCCCGCCTCACGCAGCGCGAGCACGTCCTGCAGCAGCCGCTCGGCGGTCTCGGGGTCGAGGTGCTCGTCGGGCTCGTCGAGCAGCAGCAGCGGCGCGGGGGACAGCAGCGCGCGCGCGACCAGCAGCCGCCGGCGCTCACCGCCCGAGATGCACGCCCCGCCCGCGCCGACGACGGTGTCCAACCCGTCGGGCAGCCGATCGAGGAACGCCCCGAGCCCGGCGAGGGCGAGCACCTCGCGGGCCTCGTCCTCGGTGACGTCGCCACGGGCGACCCGCAGGTTCTCCAGGATCGTCGTGTCGAAGACGTGGGCGTCCTCGGCGGTCATCGTGACGACCGACGGCGCCCCGTCGGCGAGCGCGGTGCTCGGCACGCCGCCGATGCGCACCTCGCCGGCCGCGGGCGGCAGCAGGCCGGCCAGTGTGAGCAGCAGCGTCGTCTTGCCGGAGCCGTTGGGGCCGACGACCGCGACGGCCCGGCCGGGTGCCAGCGTGAGGTCGAGGCCTCGCAGCAGCGGCTCGCGGCCGGGCCAGCCGACCGCCAGTCCGGCGGCGACGACAGCGGGTGCCCCGACGGCGGGGTCCGCGGCGCCGGTGGCGGGTCGCCGCGCGCGGTCGAGCAGGTCGGTGAGGCGTCGTGCGGCGTCGGCGGCCCGCACCGCGTGCACCGAGGCACCCGCGAGCATGCCCACGCCCTCGAAGGCCGCGAGCGGGGTGAGCACGACGACGGCGAGCTCGACCGGCGCGAGCGAGCCCGCGGCGAGCTGCGCGGCACCGATCGCGAGCGCCGCGACGACGGCCAGGCCGGTCGCCGCCGCCGTGACGCCCTGCGCGAGGGCCGCCGGCCGGGCCGCACGGTCGCGCGTGCGTCGCAGTGCGTCCTCGGCGTCGGCGAGCTCGCCCAGCAGCGGGTCGAGGCGGCCGCCCACCCGCAGCTCGGCTGCGCCGTCGAGCACGGTCATCGCCTGGGCGGCGACCCGCCCGCGCTGGGCGGCGCCGTCCAGCTCGGCGGCGCGCACCGCGCGCGCGGCCAGCAGCGGGGCGCCGAGACCGGCCAGGAGCAGGCACGCGGCGAGCACGAGACCCGCGAGGGGCGACAGCGCGCCGACGATCCCGACCGCGACGAGCGACACGACGAGCGCCACCAGGGCGGGCACCACGGCGCGCACGACCAGGTCGCCGACGTCGTCGACGTCGGCGCCCCACCGGCGGAGCACCTCGCCGCGCCGCAGCGTGGCGACGGCGTCGGTGCGACCGTGGGCCAGCGCGGAGTAGAGCCGCTCGCGCAGGTGGGCGGCGCCACGGAGCGCGACGTCGTGGGAGGCGAGCCGGTCGAGGTAGCGGAACAGGCCGCGACCGATACCCAGCGCGCGCACCGCGACGACGGCGATCGTGAGGTCGAGCACCGGCGGCATCTGGCTCGCGCGGGCGATCAGCCAGGCGGACACCGCGGCGAGCCCGACCGCGGCGCTCAGCGCCAGGGTGCCCCAGGCGACCGCGACCGCGAGGCGGCGCCGGGAGACGCCGAGCAGCGGCCAGATCCGCCGCAGCGCCCGCAGGTCGGCGAGCAGCGCGTCGCGTGTGCTCATGCGAGCACCTCCGCGGCGAGCGGCTCGGCGGCCCCGGCGGCGACCGTGACGACCTCGTCGGCGGCGGCGACCAGCTCGGGTGCGTGGGTGAGGACGAGGACGCCGACGCCGTCCCGGGCCGCCTCGGTGACCAGCCGCAGCACCTGGGCGCTGCTCGCGGAGTCCAGGTGCGCCGTCGGCTCGTCGAGGACGAGGAACCGGGCGGGGGAGAGCAGTGCGCGGGTGGTCGCCAGCCGCTGCCGCTGCCCGGCGGAGAGCCCGCGGGCGCGACCGCCCACCGGGGTGTCCCACCCCAGCGGCAGCGCGGCGACGACCTCGGCGAAGCCGGAACGCTCGGCCGCACCTCGCAGCGCCTCGTCGTCGGCGTCGACGCCGGCGAGCGCGACCTCGCGGAGCGTGCCGGGCTCGAGCACGGGGTGCTGCGGCACCCAGGCGACCTGGGCGTGCCACGCCGCGAGGTCGACGTCGCGCAGGTCGAGCCTGCGGTCGCCGACGCGCAGCCGCACGACGCCCGCGTCCGGGGCCAGCAGGCCGAGCAGCGCCAGCGCCGCGGAGGTCTTGCCGGCACCGCTCGGGCCCCGCAGCACCGTGATGCCGCCGCGGCGCACCCGGCCGTGCAGGCCGGCGGGGGCCGGCAGCGTGCGCCCGGGCGGCAGGACGTCGACACCGTCCCACTCGACCTCCTCGACCGGGCCGAGATCGGCGGTGCCGGCGACCGGCACCGGCTCGCGAAGGATATCCAGGCACCGCTCGACCGCGGCGACGCCGTCGGCGGAGGCGTGGAAGTGGGTGCCGACGTGACGCAGCGGTGCGAGCACCTCGGGCGCCAGGACCAGCACCGCGAGCCCCGTGACCAGACCGACCTCGCCGGTGACCAGCCGCAGCCCGACACCCACCGCGACGACCGCGACCGAGAGCGTCGCGAGCAGCTCGAGCGCGGCACCGGAGAGGAACGCCACCCGCAGGGTCGACATCGTGCCGCGACGCTCGGCGTCGGCGAGCTCGCGCACGCGTGCGACCGTGCCGCGCGCCCGGCCGAGCGCGCGCAGCGTCCCCAGCCCGGCGACGAGGTCGAGGACCCGCGCGTCGAGCCGCTGCTGCGCGGCCAGTCGGCGCCGGGTGGTGCGCTCGGTCGCCAGCCCGATCAGCCACATGAACACCGGGATCAGGGGCAACGTGATCGCGAGCGTGGCGGCGGACAGCAGGTCCTGGGTGGCGATGACGACGAGGATCGCGGGTGTCAGCAGCGCGGTCTGCAGCAGCTGCGGCAGGTAGCGCACGAGGTAGGGCTCGAGCGCGTCCAGGCCGCGCGTGACCAGCGTGGCGACCTCGGCGCGGTGCGCCTCGAGCCACCGCGGCCCGAGCCGCGCGACGTGCCGCAGCGTCGCGTCACGCATCTCGGCGACGACGCGGGTGGCGCCGCGGTGGGCGCGCCACTCGGTCGCGGTCGTCAGCGCCGCTCGCACGGCGAGCGCGACGAGCACCCCGAGGGCCTCGCCTGCCACCTCCGACCAGGCCGCGCTGCCCTCGACCAGCCGGCCGAGCGCGCGGGCGAGCAGCAGCGCCGCGACGACGAGCGCCGCCGTCTGCGCCACGACCAGCGCCGCGGTCGCAAGCACGGTGGACCGCGCGCTGCGCACCGAGCGCAGCAGCGCGGGGTCGAGCGGCTTGGCCACCGGCTACCGCCGCCCCGCCTCGGCCCGCAGCGGCAGCCCGACCGGCGCGGGGATCCGGTCGGCGGTGAGCCGCTTGCGGAACACCCAGTAGGTCCAGCCCTGGTAGGCGAGCACCAGCGGGGTGAGGAAGCCCGCGACCCAGGTCATGATCGTCAGCGTCTTCGGGGTCGCGGACGCGTTGGCGACCGTGAGCGAGTTCGCCGGGTCGTTGATCGCCGGCATCACGTCGGGGTACATCGAGCCGAAGATCAGCACGACGGCGCCGATCACCGCCGCCGTCGACGCCGCGAACGCCCAGCCCTCGCGACCTGCCCGGATCGCGAGCAGCGCGGCGACCACGCCGGCGGCCGCGAGCGCGACGGCGCCCCAGGTCCAGGTCTTGCCCGAGTGCGCGAGCTGGGTCCAGAGCACGAACACCGCCGCGACCCCTGCGCTCGCGACGGCGAGCCGCTGGGCGAGGCGACGCGCACGGTGGCGGAACTCGCCGTCGGTCTTGAGCGCCAGGAAGATCGCGCCGTGGGTGAGGAACAGCAGCGCGGTGGTGGCGCCGCCGAGCAGCGCGTAGGGGTTGAGGAGGTCGACGAAGGCCGACGTCATCTGGTGGTCGGCGTCGAGCTCGACGCCGCGCACGAGGTTGCCGAACGCGACACCCCAGAGCACGGCCGGCAACCACGAGCCGAACGTGATCGCCCAGTCCCACCGGTTGCGCCACGTGTCGTCGTCGATCTTGCCGCGGTACTCGAAGGCGACCGCCCGGATGATCAGCGCGACGAGGATGAGCAGCAGCGGCAGGTAGAAGCCGGAGAACATCGTCGCGTACCACTCCGGGAACGCCGCGAACGTGGCGCCGCCGGCGACGAGCAGCCAGACCTCGTTGCCGTCCCAGACCGGCCCGATCGTGTTGATGACCAGCCGCCGCTCGGTGTCGTCGCGCGACAGCGGGCGCAGCAGCATCCCGACGCCGAAGTCGAAGCCCTCGAGCACGAGGTAGCCGGCCCAGAGCACGGCGATGAGCACGAACCAGACGATGGCGAGGGTGTGGGGTTCCATCAGCGCGTCTCCAGGCGGGCTCAGTAGGCGAAGGACAGGGGGCGGTCGCTGTCGGCGTCCTCGGGGTCCGGCGGCGGCGCCACCTCGACCGCGCCGTGGCTCGCGTAGCGGCTCATGAGCTTGACCCAGACGACCGCCAGGACGCCGTAGATGAGGGTGAACACGGCGAGCGAGGTGATCACCTTCCCCAGCCCGACGACGCCGGAGACGCCGTCGCTGGTGAGCATGCGGACCATGTCGACACCGGTCGGGTTCGGCACCACCACCCAGGGCTGCCGACCGGTCTCGGTGAAGATCCAGCCGAAGGACGCCGCGACGAACGGCATCGGGATCGCGACCAGGCACAGCCGGGCGAACCAGCGGTTGCCGGTCACCGCCCCCTTCCGGCGCAGCAGGTACAGCGCGGCCACCGCCAGCGCGGCCGAGAAGATCGCGAACCCGATCATCAGCCGGAACGACCAGTAGGTGAGCGCCAGGTTGGGGGAGTAGCTCACCGGCTCGCCGGCCGCGTCGGTGTCGCCGTAGCGCTCCTCCATGTACTCCTGCAGCTCGGGCACGCCCTGCACCTCGCCGGCGAAGTCGCCGGTCGCCAGGTAGCTGGTGAGCCCGGGCACCTCGATGAGGTGGATGACGCCCTCGCACGAGTTCGACAGGTCGCCGACGGTGAGGATCGAGAACCCGGCGCCGGTCTGCGTCTCGCACAGGCCTTCCGCGGCGGCCATCTTCATCGGCTGCTGCTCGAACATCAGCTTGGCCTGCCAGTCGCCCGAGACGGCGACGCCGGCACCGCTGGCGACGATCGTGACGAGCCCGATGAGCGCGGCCGGGCGGTAGACGGCGCGGGCGAGGTCGACCCGCCCGGCGCGGACCTCGCGCACCATCAGCCAGCCCGCCACTCCGGTGACGAAGGTGCCAGCCACGAGCAGCGCCGTCGCGATCGTGTGCGTGTAGGCGGCCCACAGGGTGTTGTTGAGGAGGACGGCGCCGAAGTCGTCGAGCTCGGCGCGCCCGGTCTCGGGGTTGTAGATCGCCCCGACCGGGTGCTGCATCCAGGAGTTGGCGGCCAGGATGAAGAACGCCGACAGGTTCGTCGCGAGCGCGACGAGCCAGATCGAGGCGAGGTGCAGCAGCCGCGGCAGCCGGTCCCAGCCGAAGATCCACAGCCCGAGGAAGGTCGACTCGACGAAGAACGCCGCGAGCCCCTCGATCGCGAGCGGCGCGCCGAAGATGTCGCCGACGAACCGCGAGTACTCGCTCCAGTTCATCCCGAACTGGAACTCCTGCACGATGCCGGTCGCGACGCCGATCGCGAAGTTGACCAGCAGCAGCTTGCCGAAGAACTTCGTCAGCCGCAGCCAGTGGTCCTTGCCCGTGACGAGCCACGCCGTCTGCATGATCGCCACGAGCGGCGACAGGCCGATCGTCAGCGGCACGAAGATGAAGTGGTACACCGTGACGATGGCGAACTGCCACCGAGCAGCGTCGACCGCATCCATACCCAGGCTCCCTCCGTCCCGGTCAGGCTAGGGACGGCGCGACGGCGAGACCCGGGACCTTGGGCCCAGGTCCCGGGTGTCCTGACCGGCTCCCGAGACCGGCTTGTGACATACTGAACGCGGTTGGTCGGCGAGTTCCGTACCCGTCGTCCGACCCGTTGGAACCAGCACGGTCGATGAGGTTCGCGGGCCGCTGCGCCGCCATCCCAGGCAAGGCGCTGAGCCCCGGGCCGCACCTGTGCACGTGCCCACATGGCACGTGGTGACGGCGGCGGATCCTCGACGCGACACACTCGCGAGGGAATCGGCACACGAAGACTTCCAGACATCCCCGACCCGCGACGCGGGCCGACGAGAGAACCCGAGAGGCCCCGGTGGTACGGCGCGGCACCCTCGGCGGAGCTACGTGGACAGCTACGACGGCACCCAGGACGAGCAGAGCGACGACGCCACGAGAGACGATCGACCGGCCGAGCGACAGGGGAGCGGTGGGAGGGCTCGGCGCTCGCGCCGTGCGACCCGGCCCGCGATGACCCCCGAGGAGCGGCCCACGCTCGACGTCCTCGCCGAGCTGGGTCTGCGCGACCCGCAGCCCGAGACGGACGGCACGCCCTCCGACGAGGCGCAGCCCGCCGACGAGCAGGCCGAGGCCGCTGCCGCGTCCGCCGGCGTCGTCGAGGACGAGCCCGAGGAGCAGGACGAGCCCGAGGAGCAGGCCGAGACCGAGGAGCAGGCCGAGACCGAGGAGCAGGCCGAGACCGAGGAGCAGGCCGAGACCGAGGAGCGGGCCGAGGCCGAGGACGCGCCGTCCGACAGCGACGAGCAGGACGGCGACCAGTCCGACAGCGACGTGCAGGACGACGACGGCGAGTCGTTGCGGCTGCCCGCGACCGCGCTGCTGTTCCAGCCGCCGGACCTGACGCCGCGCCGGTCGCGGCGCCGGGCGTCGGCGCCCGCGGGCCCGCCGGAGCCCGACGAGGCCGGGGACGGCACGGGCAACGAGGACGGCCAGGACCCCGTCGCGCCGGAGCAGGCGCAGGAGGCACCCGCCCAGGCGCCGCGGTCCCGGTCTCGCCGGAAGAAGCAGCAGGACGCGAGTGACGACACCGGCACCTCCGACGCCGGCGCCTCCGACGCGTCGGACGCATCCGACACCGCCGACGCCACCGCGGACGGCGAGAGCACCGACAACGACGACGGCGAGGGTGGCGAGGGCGCGGAGGACCGCGAGAGCGCCCCACGTCGTCGGCGCCGCCGGGGCGGCCGTGGCCGCCGTCGTGCCAAGGCCAACCGCGAGGACGACGCCGAGAACGGCAACGACGACAGCGACGACAACGACGACTCCGACGGCTCGTCCGACGCCGAGAACGGCGACGACGCCGCCGACGGTGCCGATGGGGCCGAGGGCACCGAGGAGTCCTCGAGCGACAACGACGGCGACCAGTCCGCCGAGGGCGGCGGGTCGCGACGCCGGCGCCGCCGCCGGTCGCGCTCGCGCTCGGAGGACTCCGGCCGCGGCTCCCGCGACGAGGTGACCGCGCTCAAGGGGTCGACCCGGCTGGAGGCCAAGCGTCAGCGCCGTCGCGAGGGCCGCGACGCCAACCGCCGCCGCGCGATCATCACCGAGGCCGAGTTCCTGGCCCGCCGCGAGTCGGTCGACCGCGCGATGGTCGTGCGCGAGCGCGACGGCCGCACCCAGATCGCGGTGCTCGAGGACGACGTCCTCGTCGAGCACTACGTGGCCCGCAAGACCCAGACCTCGATGGTGGGCAACGTCTACCTGGGCCGGGTCCAGAACGTGCTGCCGTCGATGGAGGCGGCCTTCGTCGACCTCGGCCGCGGCCGCAACGCGGTCCTGTACGCAGGCGAGGTCAACTGGGACGCGGCGGGCCTGGAGGGCCAGCCGCGACGCATCGAGCAGGCGCTGTCCGCGGGCGACTCGGTCATGGTGCAGGTCACCAAGGACCCGATCGGCCACAAGGGCGCCCGGCTCACCTCCCAGATCACGCTCGCGGGCCGCTACCTCGTGCTCGTGCCCTCGGGCGCGATGACCGGCATCTCGCGCAAGCTCCCCGACACCGAGCGCAACCGGCTCAAGAAGCTCCTCAAGGAGATCGTCCCCGACGGTCAGGGCGTCATCGTCCGCACGGCCGCCGAGGGCGCATCGGAGGAGGAGCTGCGCCGCGACGTCGAGCGGCTGACCAAGACCTGGGACGACATCCAGAAGAAGGTCGGCAAGTCCTCGACGACGGCACCGGTGCTCCTCAAGGGTGAGCCGGAGCTCGCGACCCGGGTCGTGCGCGACGTGTTCAACGAGGACTTCCGGTCGCTGACCGTGCAGGGCGACGAGGCGTGGAAGACGATCTCGTCGTACGTCTCCTCGGTCGCGCCGGACCTGGCCGACCGGCTGCACCACTGGACGGCCGCCGAGGACGTGTTCAGCGCGCACCGCATCGACGAGCAGCTCGCCAAGGGGCTCGACCGCAAGGTGTGGCTGCCCTCGGGCGGCTCGCTGGTCATCGACCGCACCGAGGCGATGACCGTCATCGACGTCAACACCGGCAAGTTCACCGGGACCGGTGGCACGCTCGAGGAGACGGTCACCCGGAACAACCTCGAGGCGGCCGAGGAGATCGTGCGCCAGCTGCGGCTGCGCGACATCGGCGGCATCATCGTCATCGACTTCATCGACATGGTGCTCGAGTCCAACCGGGACCTGGTGCTGCGCCGGCTCGTCGAGTGCCTCGGCCGCGACCGCACCCGCCACCAGGTGGCCGAGGTGACCTCGCTGGGCCTGGTGCAGATGACCCGCAAGCGCGTCGGCCAGGGCCTGGTCGAGGCGTTCAGCACCACCTGCGAGCACTGCCACGGCCGCGGCTACGTGCTGCACGACCACCCGGTCGAGAACGGCAGCACCCCGGCGGAGAGCAGCGACGACACGCCCCGGTCGGGTCGTGGCGGTCGCGGGCGTCGCCGCGGCGGCGGCGGTGGTGGCAGCCAGCCGCAGGTGCCGGTGGTCGAGTCCGTCGAGGACCCGGTGCAGCGCGCCCAGGTGCGTGCGACGCTCGCGGCGATCGCCGCGGCGGCGGCGCACGCCCACGAGGAGACGCACCTCGACGAGGAGCGCCGCGGTGAGCCCGCGACCGACGCCGGTGAGACCGCGCAGCCGGCAGCGGCCGAGCCGGACGCCGACGGCGCTGCACGGACCGAGGCAGCTGCGACGTCGGACGAGGCGCCCGAGCAGGCGGAGGCCGCGAGCAGCGAGACGGCGGAGACGCCGGAGACGGCGGTGACGCCGGAGACGGCGGTGACGCCCGAGGAGGCCACCAGCCCGGTGACGGCGGAGATCCCGCTGGAGCCGGCCGAGGAGGCCACGACCGGCTGACGCCGTCGCGCCGGCGGGCGACCGCCGGCGCGGGTCGTGCTAGCTCGCGCGGGTCACGGACCTGCCGGCGTACCAGGTGGTCCACAGCCACCGCAGCAGCACGGGCACGAAGCAGATGCCCGCGATCGACAGCGTGTAGATCGAGGCGGTCGTCGAGCCCGGCAGCGTGATCACGAACGCCGCGAGCGCGTGGATGCCGGCGATGACCATGCCGCGCGTGAGCGGCCCGCGCGAGCGGACCCGGGTGCTCGGCGAGCCCTCGATCATGAGGTCGTCGGACACGACCGGCGGTGCCGCCTGCTCGTCGCCGAGCTCGAGCCCGGCCGCGCCGGCGAAGCCGGCGAGCCCGGTGAGGTCGCCGCGCGGCGCCCACGTGTCGGCGGGCAGCACCAGCCGCCACCGGCCGAGCCGGTCGACGAGCGCGATGCCCCACGCGCGGTCCTCGTGCACCAGTCGACGCATGCCGACGACGCCGAGGTCGCCGTCGCTGGAGGCGGCGAGCCAGGCCTCGTGACGGGTGCCGGTCCGGACGCCGATGTTGGCGCCGTCGTACATGAGGCGGGCGTGCATCTGGAAGGCGCGGTCGGTGCGCTCCGACGCCCCCGGGCGGTAGACGGCGGTCATGCGCCGCATGTCGCGGTCGCCCAGCCAGCGCGCCACCCACGTCACCCACGGCTCGAGCACGGTCACGAACGCGAGCAGCACCAGCAGCCGCACCCACCACTGCCCCTCCAGCAGGAACGCCGTGAACAGCGACCCGGCCCAGAGCGCGGTCGGGTAGAGGGCACGGAGCGGCTCGGTGACCTTCGTCGACGGGCCCAGGTCGATCTGCCGCGCACGGTGGCGGCGCTGCCGCCGCAGCAGCGCGCGGGCCGGGTGGGCGGCCCAGCCCTCGTACGGCACGACGTGCGGTGCGGGCCGGATCACGTCGGCGGCGAGCGGCGCCGGCAGCGCGGCGGGCACGGTGCCCGCCGGGACGGCCGCGCCGGCGGTGCCGGTGAGCACGCCGGGGTCGACGTGCGGCGGGTGCTGCACGCCGCGTCGGATCGGGACCCGCAGGGTCGCGGCGCCCGCCGCGATGCCCGACGCCTCGAGCGCCCACACGAGCCGGTCGTAGGCGCGCAGCCGCTCGGCCGGCTGCACGACGGCCCCCTGCGCGACCGTGAGCTCGGGCTGCGCCAGCCAGTCGGCGACGGCGATGGCTCCCATGCTGCGGCCGTCCGCGGTGCACAGGTGCACGACGCCGAGCTCGTCGTACAGCGGGACCGGCGCGTAGGGCTCGGCGGGGTCGTACGGCACGACGACGCTCGTCGGCGACGGCGGCACCACGTGCAGCAGGTAGGCGATCGGCTCGTCGGCACCGATGACGCGGCGTCCCGACGCCGTCGTCAGCTCGACGCGGTCGGTGAGGAACATCGCCCGCGCGTAGCGCGCCCACCTCGTCATCGGGATCGCGCGGGGGGACGCCCGCAGCTCGATGCGGCCCGACGTGGCGGGCAGGCTCGGCATGGCCGGCCGCTCGAAGTCCCACATGGCCGCCGTGAACACGCTCGCGAGGTGGTCGATCGCGGCCGCGGCGTGCGCGACGGCGCCGGCCTGGACGACACGCTGCGCCCCCCAGGTCTGCGAGCCCATCCGGAGCTGGTCGCAGGACTCCTTGAGGTACCGGCGGGCGCCGTCGAGCGCCTCGTGGAAGCCGTACACCGGCTCGGCCGCCGGGTCGGGGTCCACCGGCTGCCGCCCGACGGGGGCACCGGAGACGACCACCGGCTCGCCCCAGCCGAGCGAGGCCAGCGCACCGGCCGCCGTCGCAGCCGGCCCGGAGGCGGCCATGCTCGCCGGGATCGACGGCTCGGCCCCGCTGAGCAGCCGCTCGACGTCCTCGAACCGCCGCCGCAGCACCTTCTGGTCCTCGGGCAGGAACGACAGCAGCTCGGCGACCGACTGCCGCGCCGAGCCCACGATCGCGCGGGTGTGCTCGAAGGGGTCGCCACCACGTGCGAGCAGCAGCTGGGTCGTCGTGCGCGGGGTCGCGGCGGGCAGCGCGGGAGGTCGTGGCATGTCGCCGCCCAGGCTAGTGGCACGCGTGCGCGAGCCCGGGCCGCCGGGGCGGGCAGTCCTCACCACCGTCACCGCCGGCACGAGCGGCCGCCGGCGGCGGCCTCAGGGCAGCCGGCGCGGCTCGATGCGCTCCTCGATCACGGTGCCGCCCTCGCCGCCCTCGCGCACGACCCGGTACGCGGCGGCCGGGCCGTCGCGCTCGGTGACCGCCTCGACGAGGGTGGTGCCGGAGTACACGAGACCCACGCCGTCGTCGGTGCAGTGGGTCTCGCCGAGCACGCCCTCGCCGACGAGCCGGTGCACGAGCGGACGGCGGCGCTCCTCGGTGTCGTAGTGCACGCCGTTGGCGTAGGGGAGCAGGCCGAGACCGTTCGTCACCGGGCGCAGCTCGGGCCCGAAGGAGTCGGTGGTGCCGCCGGTGAACCAGCAGATCGAGCCCGCGCTCACGCCTGCGAGCACCACGCCCGCCTGCCAGGCCTCCCGCAGCGCGTCGTCGAGGCCGTGCAGCCGCCACAGCGCGAGCAGGTTGGCGACCGAGCCGCCGTCGACCCACACGGCGTCGACCGAGAGCAGCGCCGCCGCCGGGTCGGCGTGGTTGGGCATCGTGAACAGCGTGACGGGCACGAGGTCGACGCCGGTCTCGCGGGCGGCCTCCTGCACCAGCGCGAGCCGGTGCGTCTGGTCGCCGTGGGCGGTGCCGAGGTAGGCCAGCCGCGGCCGGCCGGTCGCGCCGGACAGGTCGAGCGCGTGGCGCACCAGCGCGTCGAACGCGAGCGGGGTGCGGTCGCCGCGGCGGTAGCCGCCGGAGGTGGCGAGGACGGTGGGGGAGTCGGCAGGCACGTGCGCAGGCTACGTGACCGCCGCCGCCCGCCGCCGGGTCCACGATGCGAGAAGATCGATCGGTCGGGACGACAGCGGCGGTGCCCGTGGTTGGGGGTGCTTGTGGTGACGACACGAACGGCGGGCGTCGGGCTGCGCTCCGAGCGCGGCCCGGTGCTGCTGGCGACCATGCTCTCGACCGGTCTGGTCGCGATCGACGCGACCATCCTCGCGACCGCGGTGCCCGCGATCGTCAACGACCTCGGTGGCTTCACGCAGGCGCCGTGGCTGTTCAGCGTGTACCTGCTGGCGCAGGCGGCCACGGTGCCGATCTACGGCAAGCTCGCCGACGTCGTCGGGCGCAAGCCCGTCATGGTCGCCGGGGTGGTGGCGTTCCTCGTCGGCTCGGTGCTGTGCGCTCTCGCGCCCTCGATGCTGCTCCTCATCGCGGCCCGTGCGGTGCAGGGCCTCGGCGCCGGTGCGGTGATGCCGATGTCGCAGACGATCATCGGCGACGTCTACACCGTCGTCGAGCGCGCCAAGGTGCAGGGCTACATGGCGAGCGTGTGGGCGATCTCCTCGGTCGTCGGGCCGACGCTGGGCGGGGTCTTCACGACCTTCCTCGACTGGCGCTGGATCTTCTGGGTCAACCTGCCGCTCGGTCTCGTCGCGCTCGTGCTGCTGCGACGGTTCCACGAGAGCCACGAGCGCACCTCGCGCCGCATCGACGTCGTCGGCGCCGGGCTGCTGACGCTCGGCAGCGCCGCGCTGATCCTGTGGCTGCTCGAGGGCGGCGTCAGCTGGGCGTGGGTGTCGGTGCCGAGCGTCGCGCTCGTGGTCGGCGGCCTCGTGGCGCTCGTCGGGTTCGCCGCGCAGCAGCGTCGCGTCGCCGACCCGGTGCTGCCCGGCTGGCTGTTCCGTGCCCGCCTGCTCACGACCACCAACGGTGCGAGCCTCGTCATCGGCGCGCTGCTCATCGGCCTGACCGCGTACGTGCCGATCTTCGCCCAGACCGTGCTCGGCGCCGATCCGCTGGTCGCCGGGTTCGCGCTCGCCGCGCTCACCCTCGGCTGGCCGATCTCGGCGTCGCAGGCGGGCAAGGTGTACCTGCGGGTCGGGTTCCGCACCACCGGGCTGATCGGCGCCTCGGTCGCGCTGGTCGGCACGGGCCTGCTCGACGTCGCGGCGCGCGGCTCGTCGGTCGTCGCGGTCGCGGCGGCGTGCTTCGTGATCGGCCTGGGCATGGGGCTGGTCGCGACGCCGACGCTCATCGCGGCGCAGGCGTCCGCCGACTTCTCGACGCGCGGGGTCGTCACGGGCGCGAACATGTTCGCCCGTTCGGTGGGCAGCGCGTTCGGGGTCGCGGTCTACGGCGCCGTGGTGAACACCGCGGTCGGGGGAGCCGATGACCTGGAGCGGCTGCCGGGTTGGTTGCTCGCGCCCGCGCTGCAGCAGGTGTTCTGGGGCGGGACCATCGCCGCGCTGCTGCTGCTGACGTTCGTGGCGCTGATGCCGCGCGACCGCGGTCGCATGCAGGAGGCCGACGCCGCGCCGGGGCCGGCCGGGACGTGACGGACGCCTCGCCGCGCGGGGGGCGTCCGGGTTTGCCGGGGTGCCGTGGACTCGCGTACAGTAGTTCCTCGGTGCGCTGCGCCATGCCCGCACGACTGCCCGGGTTCCCGGGCTGGGCCACCCGCACGACCCGTACGGGTCGATCCGGGTGCGCGCGGCTGACGCACGCAGGTAAACGTCCGATGCGAGAGATGAGCTGAACCGTGGTGTACGCGATCGTCAAGGCCGGCGGCCGGCAGGAGAAGGTGTCCGTCGGCGACATCGTCGTCATGGACCGGGTGGCCGGTGACGCCGGTGCCGAGATCGAGCTGACCCCGGTCCTGCTCGTCGACGGCGACAAGGTGACCTCTGCCGCGTCCGACCTCGCGAAGGTCAAGGTGACGGCCGAGATCGTGCGCGAGGAGCGCGGTCCGAAGATCACCATCCTCAAGTTCAAGAACAAGACCGGTTACCGCAAGCGCCAGGGCCACCGTCAGGACCTGACGCGCGTGAAGATCACCGGCATCAAGTAGCACCGACCTCCCGAGCCTGAAGGACACCAGACATGGCACACAAGAAGGGCGCCAGCTCCTCCCGCAACGGCCGCGACTCTCGCGCGCAGCGCCTCGGCGTCAAGCGCTTCGGCGGCCAGGTCGTCAAGGCCGGCGAGATCCTCGTCCGTCAGCGCGGCACGCACTTCCACCCCGGTGAGAACGTGGGCCGCGGCGGCGACGACACCCTGTTCGCGCTCGCGGCCGGCTCGGTCCAGTTCGCGACGCGTCGCGGCCGCAAGGTCGTCGACATCGTCCCGGCCGAGCTCCAGACCGTCTGAGCCCGGGACCACAGAGACACACACTGCGCGAGGGCGGGGCGGCAAGGGCCGTTCCGCCCTTCGTGCTGTCCGGGCCGTCGCGCCGGGAAAGGGACCACCATGACCACGTTCGTCGACCGCGTGGTGCTGCACGCGCGCGGCGGTGACGGCGGGCACGGGTGCGCCTCCGTCCGGCGCGAGAAGTTCAAGCCCCTGGGCGGCCCCGACGGCGCCAACGGCGGCAACGGCGGCGACGTCGTGCTGCAGGTGGAGCCCGGCGTCACGACCCTGCTCGACATCTCCTACGCACCGCACCGCCGCGCCGCCAACGGCGGCCCCGGCGCGGGCGACATGCGCGCCGGCAAGAACGGCGAGGACCTCGTCGTCGGCGTGCCGGACGGCACCGTCGTCAAGACGCGCGACGGCGAGGTGATCGCCGACCTCGTGGGCGCAGGCACCCGGTTCGTCGTCGCGCGCGGCGGGCACGGCGGCCTCGGCAACGCGGCACTGGCCTCCCCGAAGCGGAAGGCACCTGGCTTCGCGCTGCTGGGCGAGGAGGGCGAGGAGGCCGACGTCGTCCTCGAGCTCAAGACGATCGCCGACGTCGCGCTGATCGGGTTCCCCTCGGCCGGCAAGTCCTCGCTCGTCGCGGCGCTCTCGGCCGCACGCCCGAAGATCGCCGACTACCCGTTCACGACGCTGGTGCCCAACCTGGGCGTGGTGCAGGCGGGCGACGAGCGGTTCACGGTCGCCGACGTGCCCGGCCTCATCCCCGGCGCGAGCGAGGGCAAGGGACTCGGTCTGGAGTTCCTGCGTCACATCGAGCGCTGCGCGGTGCTGGTGCACGTGCTCGACTGCGCCACCCTGGAGCCCGGTCGCGACCCGCTGTCGGACCTCGACGTCATCGAGGCCGAGCTGCGCGCGTACTCCGCCGACCTCGGCATCGTCGGCGGCCAGGTGCCGCTCGCCGAGCGGCCCCGGCTCGTCGTGCTCAACAAGATCGACGTGCCGGAGGCGCGCGAGCTCGCCGAGCTGGTGCGGCCCGACATCGAGGCGCGCGGGCTGCGCGTCTTCGAGGTGTCGACGGCGTCCCACGAGGGCCTGCGCCCGCTCACGTTCGCGCTCGCGGACCTCGTGCGGCAGGCACGTGCCGCGACGCCCGCGCCCGAGCCGGCCGCGCCGGTGCTGCGGCCCCGCGCCGTCGACCGCAAGCGGTCCGGACGCGAGTTCGCGGTGACGCGGCGCGAGACCGACCACGTCTACTACCTCGTCACGGGCGACAAGCCCGAGCGGTGGGTCAAGCAGACCGACTTCGCCAACGACGAGGCGGTCGGCTACCTGGCCGACCGGCTGGCGGCGCTCGGCGTCGAGGACGCCCTGCTGCAGGCCGGGGCGGTCGCGGGCGACGAGGTGGTCATCGGTGACGGGCCCAACGGCGTCGTCTTCGACTGGGAGCCCACGATGATGACCGGGCCCGAGCTGCTGGGGTCGCGCGGCAGCGACCTGCGGCTGGAGGACCGGCACCGGCCCACGCGCGCCGAGAAGCGCGAGCAGTTCCACGACCGGATGGACGCGAAGGCCGCGGCACGTGCCGAGCTGTGGACCGAGCGCGGTACCGAGGAGGAGTAGGCGCTCCGATGAGCCAGGCCACCGCCGCGCGCGTGCTCGACCGCGCCGCTCTCGCCGACACGGCGCTCGCGCGGCGCGTCGTCGTGAAGATCGGCTCGTCCTCGCTGACCGACGCCGAGGGGCACCTCGACGTCGCGCGGCTGACCGCGCTCGTCAACACGCTCGCCCAGCGGCGTGCGGCCGGCGGCGAGGTCGTGCTGGTCTCCTCGGGTGCGATCGCCGCGGCGCTGCCGGTGCTCGGGCTGCCGCGCCGGCCGCGGGACCTGGCGACCCAGCAGGCCGCGGCCAGCGTCGGCCAGGGGCTGCTGGTCGCGCACTACACGCGCGCCTTCGCCGCGCACGGCCTCCGGGTCGGGCAGGTGCTGCTCACGGTCGAGGACGTGATCCGGCGCGGCCACTACCGCAACGCGCAGCGGTCGCTGACCCGGCTGCTGGAGCTCGGCGTCGTGCCGGTCGTCAACGAGAACGACGCGGTAGCGACGCAGGAGATCCGGTTCGGTGACAACGACCGGCTGGCGGCGCTGGTCAGCCACCTGGTGCACGCCGACGCGCTGGTGCTGCTCACCGACGTCGACTCGCTGTACACCGCGCCGCCGAACCGGCCGGGGTCGCGGCGGATCGCCGTCGTCGAGCACCCGGACGAGCTGGCCGGGCTCGAGGTGACCGCGAGCGGCAGCCACGTCGGCACCGGCGGCATGCTCACCAAGGTGGCGGCCGCGACGGTCGCGTCGGGTGCCGGGGTGCCGGTCGTGCTCACGCGGGCCGACACGCTGGGCGCGGCGCTGGCGGGGGAGGACGTCGGTACGTGGTTCGCGCCGGCCGCCCGGCGGGCGACGACGCGTCGGCTGTGGCTGGCGCACGCCGCCGACACCCGCGGCCGGGTCGCGCTCGACGCCGGCGCGGTGCGGGCGATCACGCACGGCAAGAAGTCGCTGCTCGCCGCCGGCGTCACCGGCGTCGAGGGCACGTTCGAGGCCGGTGACCCGGTGGAGCTGGTCGGCCCGGACGGCGTGGTGGTGGCGCGCGGTCTCGTTGCGTACTCCTCCGACGAGCTGCCCGAGCGGCTGGGGCGCAGCTCCGAGGAGCTGCGACGCATCTTCGGCGACGGCCACGACCGGGAGGTCGTGCACCGCGACGACCTCGTGCTCACGCGTCGCTGAGCGACCGCGGGGGAGCGGTCAGCAGCCGGCGGCGGTGAAGACGCACATCGCGGCGGCCAGGTCGGCGCTCTGCGCGGTGAGCAGGTCGGCGGTGCCCTGGGCGCTCTCCGCGGTCAGCTCGCCGCCGGAGACCGAGAGCAGCACGGCGCTGCCGACGCGGATCAGCTGGACGACCTCGCCGCCGAGCGAGCCGTCGGCCTGGACGAGTGCGACGGTGACCTCGTCGTAGCCGGTGCCGCCCGTGAGAGGGACGACGGCGAGGGCGTCGCCGGTGCCGGTCGTGGCGCATCCGGCGAGCGCGGCGCGGGTGTCGGCGAGGAGCGCGACTGCCTGGTCTGCGTCGGCGAGGACGCCGAGCCAGCGCAGCTCAGTGTGCTCGGGCCCGACCACCATCGCGGCACGCGACTGTGCCGCCGCGGCCGGCCAGAGCACGTGGCCGCACACTTCGATACCGGCCGCCTCGGCCGGGTCGACCTGCTGGTAGTCCGGACCCGTGGGCAGGTGACGAGCCAGCGGGAAGTCGGTGGGGATCGGGGTGGCGGCCGGGTCGGGCTGGTCGTCGGTGCCGTCCGGGGTGGTGGGGTCGGCGGTCGGCGTCGGTGCGGTGGTCGGGTCGCTGGTCGGAGTGCCGGCGGGGACCACCGGGTCGGCGAGCAGGTTCGGGACGGTGACGGCCGCGGCGAGCAGCAGCGCGGCGGCGACCCCGACGCCGGCGGTGCGGCGGCGGCGTCGCTGGTCGCCGCGGCGGCGCAGCTCGGCGGCGGGCAGCGGCTCGTGCTCGGGGGCCTCGAGGGTGGTGAGGAGGTCGATCGGGTCACGCACGGTGAGCCCCTTCCACGACGGTGTCGGACAGCAGCAGGGCGAGGGCGGCCCGCCCTCGTGACAGCCGGGCCTTGACGGTTCCTTCGGGCACGCCGGTCTGGGTGGCGACGGCCGCGACCGGGAGGTCGGCGAGGTGGTGCAGCACGAGGGCCTCGCGCTGGGCGTGGGGAAGCTGCCGCAGGGCGGCGACGAGTGCCACACGGGTCTCGTCGACCGGGGCGGTGACGGCGGCGGGGGAGAGCGCTCGGTCGGGTGCGCGGCGGCCGCGCAGCACGCGCCGCCAGCGGCTGACGGCGAGGCGGTAGGCGGTCGTGCGGACCCAGGCCTCCGGCTGCTCGTCGACGCGGATGGAGTGCCGGCGGGACCAGGCGCGCACGAAGGCTTCCTGCACGCAGTCGCGGGCTTCCTCCGCGTCGCCGGTGACGGCGTAGAGCTGGCGCACCAGCGGCCGGAACGACCTGGCGTACAGGTCGTCGAACTCGGTGGCGTCCACGGGCTCTCCTCGGTCCGAGGCAGGCTATCGACGTGTCTACGCACGGCGCGGCCGTGCGGTTGCACGGTGGCGGGTGCGCGTGCTCCCCTACGCTGCGGGCGTGGGTCGCGTGCAGGTCGGGTCGTGGTGGCGACGCGGCCTCGCCGTGTCGTGGCTCCTGCTCGTGGCGGCGGTCGTGCTCGGCGCTCCGGCGGCGGCCGAGGCCGGTGACCCGCCGTTCGACCTGGGCGGGGAGTGGGTGCTGGTCTCCTCGCGCGAGGACCCGACGACCGACCCGGCGCCGGAGTGCGGGACGGCGTCGGAGTGGGCGTGGGAGGCGGGGGAGCAGGGGCTGACGCTGTACGTCGTCCCGTGCGAGGACCGCGACCCGGCGTCGGGCATGTGGGAGTGGCTGGCCGTGGCGGGCGACGTCGTGCCGGGGGCCTCCGAGCACGACGAGCTGGTGCTGTGGGACGGCGGTCGCGTCGTCCGGGCGTGGATCGCCGAGCAGGGCGCCGAGGTGCAGCTGGCGGTGCTGACGACGACGTGCGGGGGCGCGGGGCGCGACGCATGCGTGTCGGCCGGCGAGCCGGTGGCGGAGGCCGCGATCGCGGCGCTGCCGGGCGGGGCCGCCGGGGTGAACACACCGGGGTTCACGGTCGAGTCGATCGGGCTGTCGCTCGTGGTACCGGTGGTGATCATCGCGATCGTCGTGGCGCCGGTGCGACTGGCGCGGGCGCTCGCGCGGCCGCGGTTCGCGAGCTCCTCGAGCGCGGACCGCTACCACGACGTGACGCCGGTGGTGTCGCGGGCGCGGTGGCGGCGCCGGGTGCGGCGGCTGCTGTGGTGGGTGGTCGCGGGGCTGGTGTTCATCGGGCTCACGGCGGTGACGACGAGGGACCCGAGCCTCGCCGGGGGAGCGCTGGTGCTGGCGCTGCTGCCGCTGATCCTGGTGCTGGTGGGTCGGTGGACGTTCCTGCGACCGCACCCGGTGGAGCGCGGGCGGCGGTCGGTGACGGGTCTGGGGGCCGAGGCGGCGCTGGGGACGACGCTGTCGGTGCTGGCCGTGGCGCTGGCGGTGCTGGTGCTGCTCGTGCATGTGCTGCTGTTCGCCTACGCCGGGATGTTCCCGGGGTGGCCGTCCTTGACCGGTGGGGACCTGGAGCGGATGGACCTGCCGCTGCTGGCCGGGCTGCGGCCGCTGCTGCGGTCGATGGGGTCGGACGCCGCGCTGGTGTCGGTGCTGGCGGCGCTGCCGCTGCTGGTGGGGGCGGCCGCGGTGGACGCACTGGGGCAGCGGCTGCGGACGGCGTCGCTGGACGACGCCCTGGCGCAGGACGACCGGCCGCACTACCTGTACCTGCGCAGCTTCGACGAGGACCGGCTGACGCTGACGGCGCACCTGCGGCGGCGCGGGCTGGTGTCGGCGCTGTCGATGATGCGGCGGGTGCGGTTCGAGGAGGTGATGGTGCGGCAGCTGTCGGCGACCGGGCCGGTGATCGCGATCGCGCCGCCGGGCTCGTCGCTGCCGCCGATCGGTGCGGCGCGGGCGAGCTTCAGCAACGACGAGTGGCAGCAGCACGTGACGCGGTACGCGGAGACGGCGCGGGCGGTGGTGCTGTCGGCGACGCCGGGCGAGATCCGGCCGGGGTACGGCTGGGAGCTGGACCTGATCGCGAACCGCATCGGCCACCAGCGGGTGCTGGTGGTGCTGGGGCCGTGGCCGCTGACGTCGCTGCGGCGGCGCTGGGTGCAGTTCTGCCAGACGGTGGCGCCGGTGCCGTTCTTCGCGCCGATCACGATGCCGTGGGTGCCCGACGGCGTGCACCTCCTCGCGCACTCGCCCCGCTCGGGGTGGCACGCCTGGGGCGCCACCCGCCGGCTGGACTGGACCTACGCCGTCGCGCTCGACGAGGCCACCCGCGCCTACCTGCCGGACTGGAGCTGAGGGTCGGAGGGACTGCGCCCCGTCGGGGGTGCTGGGCGGGTGTGCCCGCGGGCGGGGAGTGCGGCGTCTGTCTTGCCGGGGGTGGGCGGCGCGGGTGCGCGATCCGGTCGGTCGCGTGTCCCCTACCGGTCCTCGCGCAGCGGGGTCGGCCTCGGCGAGATGAGGCGCCGCGCTGATCCGGCAGAGCACATGCCTGCGACCCCGACTCCGTGGTGTCGGGGTGCGGGGCGGGGTGGTCAGGGTTCGGGTGGGTCGCAGACCTCGCCCGGGGGAGACTCTCCGAGCGTGCGCAGGACCTCAGCGGTGGCTGGCGGGTCGGCGGTGGCACGGTCGAGGTCCGCGGGCGCAGGTAGGCCGTCGATGTGGGTGGTGCCGTCGGGGTGGCGGTGGATGCGCAGGCCGTGGGGTGTGCGCCACAGGACGGTGCCGGAGGCCAGGAGGGTGTAGGTGAAGCCGTGGTGGGTCTTGAGGGTGTGGTGGCGTTGGCAGAGCAGGGCCAGGTTGGTGCTCTGGGTCTGTCCGCCGGTGTCGGGGTGGTCGTGGTCGTAGGGGTCGATGTGGTCGTGCTGGCAGCGCAGCCCGGGTGCGTGGCAGCCGGGGAAGACGCAGGTGCCGTCGCGTAGCCGGACCTGTTCGCGGATCCGGTCGGGGACCTGGTAGGTGTCGGCTCGTTGTGGTTGGTCGAGGTCGAGCACGGGGCGGACCGAGAGGCGGGTGGCGCCCTCGCCGCACCAGTCGCGGATGGTGTCGGCGGTGACCGGGGTGCCGGTGTTCTCCACCCGCCCCACCGCAAGCCCGCCGCTGTCGCAGGCGTTGGTCGGGTCGAGCGCGGACCGGTCCAGGTGCACGTAGAGCACGACCTGCCGTCGCGGTGGCACCCGCCACCGGGGACCACCCTCACCTGCGGCGTCGGCGCTATCAGCACTCGACCCAGCGGGCTGGGTCGGCTCCCCACGGTGGGCGAGGGTGGTGGTCCCGATGGGCATCGGTGGTGTCTGCTCGCCGTGCCAGGCCAGGTGTGCGCGGGCGAGGTCACCCAGCGCCCGGGCGCGGCGAACGTCGATGCTGTCGGCGGAGCCCCAGGCGGCGAGCTGTTCGGCGGCGTGGGCGAGGGCGGCTTCCAGGTCGAGGGCGTCCGGGAGGTCGATGCGGCCAGTGACGGGGGTGAGGCCGGACAGGCTGGTGCTGTCCAGGTCGACATCGACGCGCCGGGTCTCGCGGCGTTCCTCGGCCAACCGGTGCGCCGTCGTCGGGTCGACCCTCGCCAGGGCGGTCTCGACCAGTCGTTCCAGCTGCGCGGCACCGAGGTGGTGCGCGGCCGGGGTGACCTGCCGGTCCACGAACCCGACCGCGGCGTTCGGTAGCGCCCGGGTGGCTTGGGCGACGCGGCGGGCTCGCCACACCGCGACCTCGCCGGCCTCCACCCGCACCCACAGGCCGGGCAGCCGGTAGGCGATCTCCAGGGTGTCGGCGACCAGGCCCTGCGCGGCCTGGGTCGAGCAGCCCAGCGCGAGCCCGAGCTCGGCCACCGCGGCCCGGTCCACCTGCGGCACGCCCTGCGCCGAAAGCGGCACCTGGGTAGGCCTCGCCCCCGCGCCCGCGACCACGTGCTCGACCGCGGCGTCCTCGGCCACCAGCGGCGGGTTGGCCAGCGCCCACGCCAGCACCGAGCGCAGCACCTGCACCTCCGCGGCGTCAGCGGCCAGCCGCGCCGCCCGCGCGGTCGACAGCGCGCACCGGGCATCCACCCCGGAGACCCGGGGGAGAGGTGGCACCGTCGTCGTCATGCATCGAACATACGTGCGACCACCGACATCGCACCACACCCACGACGAACCTGTGGACAAACCTGTCTTCACGGGTGCGCCGGGTCCGATGTGGTGGACACCCCGTCTCCACCGGTGCGCTGGGTCCGGCGCGGCTGCCGAGACGGACGCGGGTACGGGGCGTGCACCCTGACGCCGTCGCCGCACTCGACCGCCGCCAAGCGCCCCGATCCCGCGCCCGCCCCGAACCGGCCCACCCCGAACCGGACACCCGCACACTCTCGCGATTCCCGAGACGTTCCGTCCGCGCGATGAGATCCGGTCCCGCTGGTTGACACCCCGCGGCCGGGCGACGTACCTTCGTCCCAGGTCTTGAGTGTCAGCGTCAAGCCCCGGCTCGCTGACCGGCAACCCTCCAGATGCGGTGGGGTGCCCCGGGTGACGACCAGGTCCGCACCGCCAGGTGCGGACAAGCGCACCGTCGCCAGCAGGCGCAGGAGAGAAGGAAGCACAGACATGGCGCAGGCCCAGGTCCCCGGATTCGGTCGCTCGACGCGTACGACCACCGGCACCTGCTGCATGTGCATGTGTCTGTGCACGATGGCCTGAACACCGGAGTTCAGACCGGGCACACAGCAGGCACCCTCGGGCTGCCGACGGCGTGATCCACGCCGTCGCGCGACCCCTTCGGTTGCCGACCTCGGCAGGTAGCGCTCCCGACGTCGTCGAGTGACACGACAAGGGCGCGGTGAGCGACCGCCGAGCTGGTCCCTACTTCCTTGCTCACCGAAGGCAAACCTCATGGCTTCTCAGCGTGTCCCCGTCTCCCTCCTCGGCCTCGACCTCTCCGGCACCGGCGCTCCCCGCAGCTGGGCCGGCCAGGGCGACAGCGAGGCGGAGGCGTTCATCATGGGTCGGCTCGCCGGCCTCGCGTCGCTCGCCGACAAGGGCGGGGTCGACGTCCTCGCCCTTGACGCCCGGTTCCGTCTCGGCAGCGGCCGCCGCCGCGACGACTGGCTCGACGGCGCCCTCGCCGCCAGCCGGCTCGGCCGCCACACCAAGACGCTCACCATCGCGGTCTCGGTGCCGCTCGGCATCACCGACGCCGGCCACGTGGCCAGCGCCGTCGCGAGCGTGCACAAGGCCACCCAGGCCCGCGCGGCCTGGCAGGTCGAGGGCGGCAGCCGCGGACTGTCCGCCCGCGCCGTCGACGACGTCGTCACCGCGCTGTCCGCGCCGCGGATCAGCCGCCGCACCGGCAGCGACGCCAACGGCCGCCCGCCGCAGGTCGTCGTCGACGTGCGCCGCCCGCTCGACCTCGAGCTGGCGGCCGCCCGCGCCGACATCGCCCGCATCCGTGTCGCCACCCTGGAGGAGGCCGTCGCCGCCCGCGCCGCCATCCACCAGGCCGCCCGTGACTGGGGCCGCGACCCGCAGGACGTCAAGGTGCTCGTCGACGTCCGCGCCGTGATCGGCGCCGACGACGAGGGCGCCCGCGCGCGCGCCGAGCTGATCGCGCTGCTCGACGAGGAGAACGACGGCGTCCCGCAGCAGACCGACCTGCTCTCGTTCGTCGGCACCGCCGAGGGTCTCGCCGACCTCTGGCAGGAGTGGGTCGCCGCCGGTGCGGCGGACGGCTTCACCGTCATCCCGGCGTCGGTGCCCACCGACGTGCTCGCGGTCGTCACCGAGCTGGTGCCCGAGCTCGAGGCCCGCGGCCTGCGCGGCGCCCCGGCCACGGCGGCTCCTGCCCCGCGCACCGCCCGCCCGGTCCGCGCCCGGCGCGGCGCCGACCACCGCGTCCCCGCCGCCGTCTGAGCGGCCCCGGGGGGGAGCAGCGGCCACGGCGGTAGCATCGGAGGTCGGTCGTAGCGGTCCTGACAGGAGCGAGGCATGACGGCAGCGGAGGTGTCCCAGGTGTCCGGGGCGGAGGCGTCGCACGGCGCCTCCGAGGCGGACGTGGTGGCGGCCGTGCACGCGGTGGCGCGCGCGGCGAAGGTCGCGGCACGCCCGCTGGCGACTGCGACGCGTGCCACCAAGGACCGCGCGCTGCACGCCATGGCCGACGCGCTCGTCGCGCACCAGGCCGAGATCGTGCGGGCCAACGCGATCGACTGCGAGCGGGAGAGCGCCGCGGGCATGTCGCCCGCGCTGGTCGACCGGCTCCGGCTCGGCGCCGGCCGCATCCACGCGATCGCCGACGCGCTGCGCGAGCTCGCGGCCCTGCCCGACCCCGTCGGCGAGGTGATCCGCGGCGAGCGGCTGCCCAACGGGCTCACGGTGCGCCAGGTGCGGGTGCCGATGGGTGTCGTCGGCATGATCTACGAGGCCCGCCCCAACGTGACGGTCGACGCCGCCGGCCTCGCGCTCAAGTCGGGCAACGCCGTCGTGCTGCGGGGCGGCTCGGCCGCCCTGGAGTCCAACACCGCGATCGTCGCGGTGCTCCAGGACGCGCTCGACGGCGTGGGGCTGCCCCGCGACCTCGTGCAGTCGATCGACGCGCACGGCCGCGCGGGCGCTCGCGCGCTCATGCAGGCGCGCGGGCTCGTCGACGTGCTCGTGCCGCGCGGCGGCGCCGACCTCATCCAGACCGTCGTGCGCACCTCGACCGTGCCGGTCATCGAGACCGGTGTCGGCAACTGCCACGTCTACGTCGACGCGAGCGCCGACGTCGAGCAGGCGGTCGCGATCGTGCTCAACGCCAAGACGCAGCGCACCGGCGTGTGCAACGCGGCCGAGACGCTGCTCGTGCACGCCGACGCCGCGGCCACCGTGATGCCGCCGGTGCTGTCGGCACTCGCCGACGCCGGTGTCACCCTGCACGCCGACGAGGCCAGCGCGGCCTACGCGCCCGCGGGTGCGTCCGTCGTGCCCGCGACCGAGGACGACTGGTACACCGAGTACCTCTCGCTCGACATCGCGGTGCGCGTGGTGGCGGACCTCGACGAGGCGCTCGAGCACATCCGCACCTACAGCTCCGGCCACACCGAGGCGATCCTCACGCGCGACACCACCGCCGTGCGACGCTTCACCACCGAGCTGGACTCCGCCGCGATCATGGTGAACGCCTCCACGCGGTTCACCGACGGCGGCCAGCTCGGTCTCGGCGCCGAGATCGGGATCTCGACGCAGAAGCTGCACGCGCGCGGCCCGATGGGCCTCGCCGAGCTGACGACGTCCACGTGGGTCGTCGAGGGCGACGGGCACGTCCGCGCCTGAGCGCCAGGCCTGCTGGGGCGTGCCAGAATGGCGGGGGTCCCGAGCACAGAGAGAGGTAGACGCCGATGAGGAGTTCCCTGGTGGTCCTCGCCAGCGAGCACGGCCCCGAGCAGGCCGGTGAGCTGATGCCGATCGGTTATGGCATCATCGCGATCGTCGTGCTGCTCGCGCTCCTGGTCGTCACGTTCGCCTTCCGGAACGTCGGAACCCGTTACCGCGACCGCTGACATGGCGACTCACCCCAGCTCCCACGGGGTGGCCGCTCGATGATCGCTGCCTCGTCCTCGCCCGCCCGCATCGGGATCATGGGCGGCACGTTCGACCCCATCCACCACGGGCACCTCGTGGCGGCCAGCGAGGTCGCCGACGTCTTCGAGCTCGACGAGGTGCTGTTCGTCCCGACCGGTGAGCAGCCCTTCAAGGCGGACCAGCAGGTGACGGTCGCCGAGCACCGCTACCTCATGGCGGTGATCGCGACGGCGTCCAACCCGCGGTTCTCCGTCTCCCGCGTCGACATCGACCGCCCGGGCGTCACCTACACGATCGACACGCTGCGCGACCTGCGCCGGCAGCACCCCGACGCCGAGCTGTTCTTCATCACCGGCGCCGACGCACTCAGCCAGATCCTGCAGTGGAAGGACGCCGACGAGCTGTGGCAGCTCGCCCACTTCGTGGGCGTCACCCGGCCCGGCCACGACATGGACACGGCCGAGCTGCCGCCGGGGGAGTACTCGCTGCTGGAGATCCCCGCCATGGCGATCTCCTCGACCGACTGCCGGGCGCGCGTCGTCGCCGACAAGCCGGTCTGGTACCTCGTGCCGGACGGCGTCGTGCAGTACATCGGCAAGCACGGCCTGTACCGCGACCCCTCGACCTTCACGGTCGGCGGTCGAGCGCCGCTGACGGGCGCGCGCGGGGGAGCGGCATGAGCGAGGAGCAGCAGAGCGCGATCGGCGAGCGCCGCCGCCGCCGCGAGGCCGAGCGGGCCGCGCGCGAGGCCGCGGGTGCGACCGACCGTCCCCTGACGCGCCGCGAGCTGCGGGCACGCGAGGCCGCGCTGCAGTCGGGTGCGCTCCAGGTCGACTCCACCGGTGAGATGCGGGTCGTCGAACGGCCGGAGCCGACGCCGCGGCCCGCCCCCGACCCGCTCGACCAGCCCGCGACCGGCCACATCGGCCTGACCCGCCGCCAGCTGCGCGCGCTGCGCGAGCAGCAGGAGGCCGCCGCGCGTGGCGAGCCCTCGGCGTCAGGGACCGGTGCGACGCCGTCGAGCGCCGGCTCGGGCGCGACCGGCGGCTCCGCGCCGTCCGCGGCGTCCGCATCGTCGGCGGCCGAGCCGACCTCGCGCCCCGCGCCGAGCGCGGCGCCGTCGGCTCCGACTGGTCCGACGCCCTCCGGCGCCTCCGGTACGTCGGCCCCGTCATCCGCGTCGGCGGCCTCCGCGCCGTCCGCAACGTCGGCAGCGCGCCCGCCGGCGGGACCGGCCGCGCCGCCAGCGCCGACGGCCGGCCCGCCGTCGTCGCCTCCTGCACCGGTGCGCCGCCCGGTCGTCCGCCCGCCTGCCGGGGCCGCGGGTGTGCGTGGGCTCGCGCAGGACGGGACCGGGCTGCTGCCGGTCCAGCGCACCCAGCCCCAGAGCGCCTGGGCGCCTGCGGACCGCGCGTCGGTCGACGTCACGGACGCCGCGCTGCGCGCGATCGCCCCGGAGACGCCGGACGACGCAACGCCGGCGCCCGCCGAACCGGCTGAGCCGGCGGGGTCCGCCGAGCCGGTCAAGCCGGCCGCGCCGGCGCGTGTCGTGCCGACGATCGTCGCCGACCCCGGCCCGCTCCCGACGACTCGTCGCTCGCGCAGGCTCGCCGCCGAGAACGTGCCGGCGACGGAGCCGCCGGCGTCGCTCGACGAGGTGATCGAGGGCACCACCGAGGAGCCCGAGCCGTTCGCGGCGACACCCAGCTGGGCCGAGCTGCCGCCGCCCACGCCCGCGGCGCCGCTGCGCGCGGTCGAGGGGCAGCGCCCGGCCGCGCCCACGCCCGCGACGGCGCCCGCCGAGTCCCGGGCCGATGACCCCAGCTTCACCGAGGTGATCGGCGCCGTCCCTGGCGAGGACGACCGCGACGAGCACCGCACGCCGCGCTGGCTCACCGCCCTGATGATCCTCGTGCTCGTGGTGATCGGTCTGGTGCTCGGTGCTCTGGTGTGGCGGCTGATGATGGGCGAGGGCGACGCCGGTGCTGCCGCGGCGGTCGGCACCGCTCTGGTTGGATGGTGGACGTGAGCCGAGGAGGAGCCGCGTGACGGCCGACCCCAGATCCGTCGAGCTGGCCGTGCGCGCCGGCCGAGCCGCCGCCGACAAGAAGGCCAGGCAGGTCATCGCGTTGGACGTGTCCGAACGGCTGGTCCTCACCGACGTGTTCGTCGTGACCTCCGGCGCCAGCGAGCGACAGGTGCGCGCGATCGTCGACGCCGTCGACGAGGCGATGCACGACGAGGGCGTCAAGGCCCTCCGCAAGGAGGGTGTGGCGGAGTCGCGCTGGGTGCTGCTCGACTACGGCGACATCGTCGTCCACGTGCAGCACGACGAGGACCGCGAGTTCTACGCGCTCGAGCGGCTCTGGAAGGACTGCCCCGCCGTCGAGATGCCGGAGGACGTCGTGACGGCGGCCGGGCCGGACGAGCCCGGTGACGAGGGCGAGACCTGGGCCGACCGCGGGTGACCGCCGGCACGGTGCTGCTCTGGCGTCACGGCCAGACCGAGTGGAACCGGGTGCGGCGGCTGCAAGGCCAGTCGGACGTCGAGCTCGACCCGACCGGGGTCGAGCAGGCCGCCCGCGCCGCCGAGGTGCTCGTGCGCTCCCGCCCGACGGCGATCGTGTCCTCCGACCTGGTGCGCGCCGCCCGCACGGCGCAGGCGCTCGTCGACCTGACCGGCCTGACCGCGGTGCTCGACACGCGGCTGCGCGAACGGTCGTTCGGCGTCTGGGAGGGGCTGGACCGCGAGCAGATCGAGGCGGGCTGGCCCGAGGAGTTCCGGGTGTGGAACGGCAACGGCCAGCCCGACGGCGTCGGGCTCGAGCCGCGCGGTGACGTCGGCGCTCGGGTGGCCGCGGCCGTCGTCGAGCACGCGGCGGCGCTCGACGAGGAGGACACCCTCGTCGTCGTCACGCACGGCGCCGCGATCGGCGCCGGGATCAGCGCGCTGCTGGGGCTGGACGCGGGCGAGTGGAACGGCGTCACGGGCGTCGGGAACTGCCACTGGTCGGTGCTGCACGCCGCCCGCTCGGGGCGACCCGCGTGGCGTCTGGCGCAGCACAACGTGGGCGCCACGGGTTGACGTCGGGGCCGGCAGCGGCGGCGCCCGGGCCGGGCGTGCGGTGCGGCGCAGATCACGACGCGCCCGAGTTGGGAGAGACCGCCCGGATCGTCTACACTCGTTCGAGCCGCACGGCAACGCGGGGCTATGGCGCAGTTGGTAGCGCGCTTCCATGGCATGGAAGAGGTCAGGGGTTCGAATCCCCTTAGCTCCACAAGACAGAAGGACCAGGGCACGCTTCACGCCCTGGTCCTTCTGGCATCTCCGACCGCCGACGGTCAGGGTGCTTCGACGTCCCCGCGCCAGGCGCCGGTCTCGTGGCCCGCGGCCTCGACGAGCTCCTTGAACCGCTGCAGGTCGCGCTCGACCTGACGGTCGTCGACGTTGATGGCCGAGCCGACCTTCTCGACCAGGCTGGACGGCTGCCAGTCGATCTGCACCATCACGCGGCTCGTGGTGTAGTCGAGACGGTGGAACGTGACGACCCCGGCGTGCGTGGTGTCGCCGCCGATACTGTGCCACGCGACACGCTCGTCCGGGTGCTGCTCGGTGATCTCGGCGTCGAACTCGCGCTCCACACCGGCGATGTCGGTGACCCAGTGCAGGTGGGTGTCGTCGATCTGCGTGACCGACTCGACGCCGCTCATGAACTGCGGGAAGGTCTCGAACTGGGTCCACTGGTTGTAGGCGGTGGACACCGGCACGTCGACGTCGATCGACTTCTGAACCTGGCTCATCGTCACTCCTTCGGTACGTGGCGCCCGTGCGCAGCGGGTGCGCGCGCGTGAGCGTCCCGGGGGGCTCCGGTGCCTCCCGGTACCCGCTCCTCGCGCTGTGATGCAGTGACGACGCCGTGAGCAACGTGGTGAGCTCCGCCACCTCAGCCGCTGCCTCCACGGCCACGGGTTCGCCGCACAGCTGCGACGCAGTCCGTCGAGCTCGTCGACAGCGCGCCGGTCAGCGCCGGTGGGCACCGTCCGCCAACGTCTCCACCAGCCGGATCGGGGCGTCGCCGCCGTGCCCGGCGGCGATCGCGCGCCCCACGGCCGCCGCGAGCGCGTCGAGCAGTTCGGTCGACACCCCGGCGCCGGCGTGGGCGGTGCGCAGGTGGTCGAGGCTCGCGGCGAGCGAGTCCAGGCTCGCGCTCTCGGCGCCGGACCAGCGGCCCGCGGCCACGTCCGCGACCAGACCGGGCAGCAGGTCGGTGACCAGCCGGCTCATCGCGACGGCGTGCGGCGTCAGCGCGGTGACGTCGAGGTCCTCGGCGCGCGTGAGCGCGAGCGCCTGCGCGAGACCTGCGATCGCGCTCCAGAACAGCGTGAGGAGGGCGACGTCGTGGCTCGCCGCGGCCGCGACGTCCTCGCCGACGTGGAACGCCTCGCCGCCGAACGCTGCCAGCAGGTCGCGCCGCGCCTCGTAGGCGGGCCGGGGGCCGGCGTACAGGATGCGGGTCGCGTCGGTGCCGATCGCCGCCGCCGGCGTCATGATGGCGCCGTCCACGAGGTCGACGCCGAGCGTCGCGAGGTCGCGCGCGAGCACCCGTGTGCGCGCCGGGCTGTCCGCGGTGAGGTTGACCAGCGTGCGGCCGCGCAGGTCCGCCTGCTGGGCGGCCTGGTGGACGACCGCGGTGACGGCGTCGTCGTCGACCAGGCAGGCGATCGTCGTCGGTGCGGCGGTCAGCGCGGCAGCGGGGGAGTCGGCGAGGCGGGCGCCGGCCGTCACGAGCTCGGCCGCCTTGCCCAGCGTGCGGTTCCAGACGGTGACGTCGTGCCCGGCGCGCAGCAGCGCACCTGCGAGCGTGCGGCCCATCGGACCGAGCCCGACGACGGTCACGGCGCCGGGGTCCGGGGTCTCGGGGAGCCTGGTCGTCGTCATCACGCCGGGGTACCGTAGAGGTTGACGTCGACGTGAAGGTCAAGCCCGGACCGGGGGAGCGGATGAGGATCGGGGAGCTGGCGCGACGGGCCGGCGTGAGCACCAGGACCCTGCGCTACTACGAGGAGCAGGGCCTGCTGACGCCCCGGCGGCTGCCGAACGGCTACCGCAGCTATGACGAGGACGCCGTCGAGCAGGTGCGGCGCATCCGGTACCTGCTCGCGGCCGGGATCGGTACCGAGATGGCCCGCGAGGTGCTGCCGTGCGTGCGCGACGACGGCGACGCGCTGGTGCCGGAGTGCGACGAGCTGGTCGACGCGCTGGCGCAGGAGGAGGCCCGCATCGGCGCCCGCATCGCCGAGCTGGAGTCGGCGCGGACCGCTCTCGCGTCGATCATCGCCGCGGCGGGCGTCCCCGCCTAGCCCGCCGCCACACCCAGGCATCACCGCGGCGATGCTCCTCGCCCGGGGCACGGTCCGGGCGCCGGACCTCGACACCGCCGGCGGCATGATGCTCGTGACCTGCTGGGCCGCCGTCGTGATCGGGTGGTGCGCACGGTGCACGTGCTCGCGTGGCGCCGCCGGGTGCGGTGCGACGGGCGACCCGGACGAACGCGAGGCCTGCGAGCCTTGTGCGCTCGCGTGACGGCGTCTACCGTATCTCGTACATGAATGTTCGAGATGCGAGGAAGAGGCGCCTGTGCACGCCGACGTCACCGCACGACCTCCTGCCCCGGGGGGAGGCACGGATCTCCCGCTGAGCGGATGCGTGCCCGCACCGGCGCCGGGTTCCCTGGGACGCATGAGCCCCACCACCGCTTCCCTCATGGGCGACCCGGTCGTCACCGTCCGTGGCCTGACGAAGTCCTACGGCGGCCGGCGCGTCGTCGACGGCCTCGATCTCGACGTGCACGCCGGTGAGGTGGTCGGCATCCTCGGCGCGAACGGCGCAGGGAAGACGACGGCCGTCGAGTGCCTGCAGGGCCTGCGCCGACCCGACGCGGGCAGCATCGAGGTGCTCGGGCTCGACCCGCGGCGCCACGCCCAGAAGGTGCGCGAGCAGGTCGGCAGCCAGCTGCAGGAGTCCGGCCTGCCCGACCGGATGCGCGTGCAGGAGGCGATCGAGCTGTTCGCGGGCACCCGCACCGCCGACCCCGCCAAGCTGCTGGAGCAGTTCGGCATCGCCCACCGCAGGCGTGCCGCGTTCGGGTCGCTCAGCGGTGGCGAGCGGCAACGGCTGTTCCTCGTGCTCGCGCTGCTCAACCGCCCGCGGCTGGTGATCCTCGACGAGCTGACGCAGGGGCTCGACCCGGCCGCGCGACGCGACGTCTGGCGTGCGGTCGACCGGCTGCGTCGAACCGGGGTCACCGTGCTGCTCGTCACCCACGAGGTCACCGAGGCCGAGGCGCTCTGCGACCGCGTCCTCGTCATGCGGTCGGGTCGGGTCGTCGACCAGGGCACGCCCACCGAGCTGGTGGCGCGGCACGCGGGAGAGGCCGTGGTGCGGTTCAGCCTGCCGCCCGCCGACGACGCGACCACCGCCGCGGCGCTCCAGGAGCTCAACCGGTTGCCGGAGGTCCGCGCGCTCAGCAGCTCCGGGCGCACCGTGACCGTGCGAGGCAACCGTGCCGTCATCGCCCACGTCGGCGCATGGCTCACCGCGCGGCCCGCCCCGGTCCCGCACGACCTCGACGTCGTCCTGCCCGATCTCGAGGCGGCCATGCTCAGGCTGCTCGACGACAACGACGAGGAGGAGGCGTTGTGACCGCCGCGACCCTGCGCCCGACCGGGCGTCGTCGCCGCTCGGTGCGCTCGGTGACCCGGCGGCTGCTCGCGGAGGAGCTGCGTCTGGTCGGTCGGGACCCGTTCACGCTGGGCTTCACGCTCGCGTTCCCGGTCGTCGCGATGCTCGTCGTCGGTGGGGCGTTCGGCAGCGAGCCCGCGCACGGCTTCCCGATCAACCCGTCGCACTGGTACATCGCGTCCTACGTCACGGTGATGATCGGTGCCACCGGGCTGGTCATGCTGCCCGTGCACGTCGCCTCCTACCGGGAGCGCGGCGTGCTGCGCCGCTTCGCCGCGGCCGGGTTCCCGCGGTGGTCGTTCGCGGTCGCCGAGATCGGCCTCGGGCTCGCCGGCATCGCGGCGGGCGTCGCGGTGCTGCTGGTGGTGGCGGCCCCGGTCTACGGCGTCCCCGCCGTCCGTGCGCCGCTCCCCGTCGCGGTGGCGCTGCTGGCGGGCTCGCTCGCCTTCGTCAGCATCGGGGTGCTGCTCGGCACGCTGCTGCCCTCGGCGCGCGCGGCGCAGGCGGTGGGCCTGCTGCTCTACGTGCCGTCGCTGCTGCTCGGCGTCGGCGGGCCGCCGACGTTCATCATGCCGCCGGGGCTGCGCACCGTCGTCGAGCACCTCCCGCTCGCGCTCGTGAACCGCGCGATCCGGGACCCGTGGCTCGGGCTGGGGCCGGGCACCGAGCCGCTGCTGCTCGTGACCGGTCTGGCCGTGGTGGCGCTCGTCCTCGCGGTGCGACGCACCCGACTGTGAGCGAGCCGTCCGCGCCCCGGGTGCCGTGGCCGCTGCCGCCGGCGGCACTCGCCCTGCTCACCTGGGTCGGGGCGACGACGGCGTCCCGGGCGGTCCTGGCGTCGGCGGCGCTCGTCGTCGTCGCGGCGACGGGCGGTGCGCTCGCGTCACGACATCGGCTGGTGGGCTGGCGACTGCTCGCGACCCTGCTGGCGCCGGCGGCGGCGACGATCGTGGCGTGCGCGGGCGACCCACGGAACGTGGGCTGGTTCGGGCTGCTGGTCGCCGTCGGATGGGTCGCCCTCACGTCCGGCCCGGCGGTCGTCGGGGGCGTCGTCGCCCTGGTCGCGGCGACGCTGGTCGCACAGCTGCTGCTGCTCGGGCCGGCGCCGGGGTGGGTCACCTGGGCCGTCGGCACGGCGTTCATGGCCGGGGCGTGCGCCTTCGCGCGCCGCCAGCGGCAGCTCGTCGACGAGCTCCGCTCGGCCCAGGCCGAGCTCGCCGAGTGGGCGCGCACCGACGAGCGGCACCGGATCGCCCGCGAGATGCACGACCTCGTCGGCCACGGCCTGACCGTCACGCTGCTGCACCTGGGCAGCGCGCGGCTCGCCCTCGAGGACGACCCGGCCGCCGTCGGTGCCTCGCTCGCCGAGGCCGAGCGTGCGGCGCGCGGCAGCCTCGAGGACGTGCGCGACGCCGTCGCGACCCTGCGTGCGGAGGACGGCGACACACCCCGGCCGCCGGCGCCGACATGCCCTCGCTCGTGGCGACCTACCGGCTCGCGGGCGCACCGGTGGACCTGCGGGTGCGGGGCGGCGAGCTCGCCGACCTGCCGCCCGCGCGCCGCGTCGCCCTCTACCGGGTGGTGCAGGAGTCCTTGACCAACGCGGTGCGGCACGGAGACGGCGGGCCCGTGCGCGTCGAGGTCGAGGTCGCGCACGGGCGTGCGCGGGTCGTCGTCCGCAACGCGGCGCAGCGCTCCGACGCGCCCGGCACCGGCACCGGGCTGGTGGCGATGGGGCGCGCGTGCAGGCGCAGGGCGGCCGGCTCACGGCAGGACCCGACGACGGCGGCTGGCGCGTCGAGGCCGTGGTGCCCGCGTGAGCGCGGACCCGGTGCGCGTGCTCGTCGTCGACGACCAGGAGGTGGTCCGGACAGGGGTGCGCGGGATCCTGCGCGAGCGCTACGGCTTCACGGTCGTGGACGAGCTGGCGTCGGGCGCCGACGTCGTCGCGGCGGTCGAGCGGACCGCGCCGGACGTCGTCGTGATGGACGTCCGGATGCCCGGCATCGACGGCGTCGCGGCCACGCGCGCGCTCGCCGAGCGCCCGGGCGCCCCACCCGTGCTGGTGCTCACCACCTTCGACGACGACCACGCGCTCGCCGGGTCGCTGCGGGCCGGCGCGGCCGGGTTCCTGCTCAAGGGTGCCCCGGCCGAGGAGCTGCAGCGCGCCGTGCGCACCCTGGCCGACGGCGGCGCCTGGCTCGACCCGGCGGTGACCGCACGCGTGCTCGACGGCTACCGCGCAGGCGTGCCGCCGGCCTCCCCAGGAGAGCAGGTCGACCGGCTGACGCCCCGCGAGAAGGAGGTGCTGGCGCTCGTCGGAGCAGGGCTGTCCAACGCCGAGATCGCGGCCACGCTGGTGCTCGGCGAGGGCACCGTGACGACGCACGTCGGGCACATCTTCACCAAGCTGCACCTGCGCGACCGGGCGGCCGCCGTCATCTTCGCGTTCGACCACGGGATGGTGCGGCCGGGCGACCCGCGCCCGCACGCCTGAGCGCGGGCGCGACCTACTGCTGCGGGTACCCCGGCTGCTGGCCGTAGCCGGTCGGCGGCTGCTGCGGCGGGAACGGCTGCGCACCGTACCCGGCGGCCGGCGGCGGCTGCTGCTGCGGGAACGACGCCTGACCGCCGAAGCCCTGCTGGGGCTGCGGCGCGGGCGGCTGCTGCGGCTGGCGCGCCTGCTCGATCGACTGCTTGGTCGCGCCCTCCTCGCCCTCGCCGAGCGGGCTGACGACGACGGCGGTGCCGTAGGCGCAGACCTCGCTGAAGGCCTGCGCGATGTCGCCGGTGTCGAACCGCATGCCGATGACGGCGTTCGCGCCGCGCTGCTGCGCCTGCCCCACCATCCGCGCCATCACCTCCTCGCGGGAGGCGTAGACGAGCTGGGTGTACTCCTTGACCTCGCCGCCCCCGACCGCCCGGAAGCTCGCGACGAAGTTCTGGCCGATGTTGGCGCTGCGGACGGTCATCCCCATCACCTCGCCGAGCACGGCGTCGATGCGGTATCCGGGGACCTCGTTGGTGGTCACGACGATCATGGGCGACATCCTTGCACCCGCCCGCCCGGTGCCGCAGGGACGCGCCGCAGCAAGGTCTGGCAACGGCTGCGGGGGACTCGCGTCGTCCCCCTAGCCTGACCGCGGGAGGTCAGACATGACGGAGCAGGGACCGGTACGACTCGGGATCATCGGGTTCGGTGTGCAGGGCGGCAGCTACGCGAGCCGCATCCAGGCGGGCGACGTCGAGGGCATGGTCCTCGGGGCGGTCTGCGACATCGACCCGCAGCGGCGCGAGGCGGCGCGCGACCTCGGCGTGCCCGTCCACGACGACTACCGGGCGATGCTCGCCTCGGGCGAGGTCGACGCGATCGTGACGACCGTGCCGCACTACCTGCACCCCGAGATGGCGATCGCCGCGCTGGAGTCGGGCGTGCACGCGCTCGTCGAGAAGCCCGCGGGCGTCTACGCGGCGCAGGTCCGTGAGCTCAACGAGGTCGCGGCCGCGCACCCGGAGCTCACCTACGCGATCATGTTCAACCAGCGGACGAACCCGCTCTACAGGCGCATCAAGGAGATCGTCGACGCCGGCGAGATCGGGGCGATCCGCCGCTCCAGCTGGCTGATCACCACCTGGTACCGGCCGCAGGTCTACTACGAGCAGAGCGCCTGGCGCGCGACCTGGGGCGGCGAGGGCGGCGGCGTGCTGGTCAACCAGTCGCCCCACCAGCTCGACCTGTGGCAGTGGATCTGCGGGATGCCGACGACCGTGACGGCGAAGCTCGGCTTCGGCTTCCGCCGCGACATCGCCGTCGAGGACGAGGCGACGATCCTCGCCGACTACGGCGACGGCGTCACCGGCACCTTCATCACCGCCACCCACGACATCGTCGGCACCGACCGCTTCGAGATCCTGGGCGACAAGGGCAAGATCGTCGTCGACGGCTCCGCGCGCGCCACGGTCACGCGACTCGACCGGACCGAGCAGGAGATCTCGGCCTCGGTGCCGCTGGAGCAGGTGTTCAGCGTCGTCACCGGCGGCGAGCAGCTCTACGAGAGCAGCACCGAGACGCTGGAGTTCGCGTCCCAGTGGGGCGGGCAGCACGTGGAGGTGCTGCGCAACTTCGCCGCGAACATCCGCACCGGCGAGCCGCTCATCGCGCCCGGGTCCGACGGCATCAACGGCGTCAAGCTCGCCAACGCCGCGCACCTGTCGGCGTGGCTCGGTCGCGAGGTCGCCGTCGACGGCGAGGACGAGACCTACCTGCGCGAGCTCAACGCCCGCATCCGCGCCGAGGGGCAGTTCCCCGAGCGGGTCTGAGACCCAGGCGCCGACCGCTCAGGTCTCCTCGCCGAGGTGGCCGGGCGTCGCCTCGTGGCCCGGCTCGCCCTCGGTGCGCTCGTCCTGCTTCATGCGGGCCTCGAAGATGTGGCGGCGGCCGCCGACCAGCTGCTCGCGGACCTCGCGCTCGACCTGGCGGAACAGGCTCCAGTAGCCGTCGTCGTAGTCCTCGACGATCTGGAACGTCCAGCGGCCGGCGATGACGTTGCGGCCGATCAGGTCGCGCTCGATCCGCTCGGCGACGTCGTCACGGCCGGCCTCGCGCAGCATCCGGGCGGCCTCGCCCAGCTCGATGTCCGCGCTGCCGGTCAGCTGGTGGAACGAGTACAGGTGGCCGCGGGCCCGCTCGCACGTCTCCAGCGCCTCCGTCACCTTGCCGACGGCGTCGACGATCGCGTCGGGCACGCCCTCGGGCGCGGTGTGGTCGGGCAGCGGCAGCTCGTCGGCACGGTCCATCCGACCACTGTGCCGCAGGGGCGTCACCCGCGTGCGGCGATCGCCTCCCGAAGGACGCGGATCGCCCGCGGGCCCACACCCCGTGCAGCGCGGCGAGCTCGTCGTCGCTCAGCCGCGCGACGTCGTCGAGCGTCGTCAGTCCCGCCTGCTCCAGGGTGCGCGCGGCCGGGCGGCCGATGCCGCTCGGCAGCGCGTTCGGCGTCGTCATCGCCGGGTCCGCCACCACGCCAGCAGCGCGAGCCCGGCGGCGACGAGCGCGACCGCCTCGCTCACGAGCGCGGTGATCTGCCAGCTGTCCCAGAACATCTCGCGGGTGCCGAAGAACCCGCTCGGCGTGTGCGAGATCAGCAGCGCGAGCAGCGACAGGCCGTTGAAGCCGACCGCGAGGAACCGCCACACCCAGTGGGCGCTGACGAGCAGCCCGACGGCGATCACCACACCGGCGACGGCGTTGAGCGCGAACAGCGGGCCGGTGACCGCCACGGCCGACCAGCCGTCCAGGAACAGGTAGCCGTGCACGACGGCGGAGACCGCCGTGCCCAGGGCGGCGACCCGGCGCAGCCCGGTCGCGGGGTCGGTACGGGTCGACGTGCCAGTCATGGCCGGTCCCTTCGCGCGGCGGCGGACGTCACCATGGTGGCGACGCTACCTGGGAGCCGCCTGTGAGCTGCCAGGCAGTTCTCAGGAAACTGCGCTTGAGTTCTCGGGTATGGCGACCACCCAGCACCGATGCTCCTCGTCAGCGCACACCTGCCTCACCCGACGCGCCGTGCTCGCGGCCGGCGGCGCGACCGCAGGCGCGCTCACCCTCGCCGCGTGCGGGCCCGACGACGGCGGGGCACCGCCCGCCACCGACAACGGCACCTCGGGCGGCACCGACGGCACGGACGGCGGCGCCGGCGGCGGGGCGATCGCCTCCCTCGACGACGTGCCCGTCGGCGGCGCGATCGCCGCGACCACCGCGGCGGGCGAGGCCATCCTGCTGACCCGTCCCACCGAGAACGAGATCCGCGCGTTCTCGTCGGTGTGCACCCACCAGGGGTGCGCCGTCGAGCCGGGTTCCGGGGAGCTGGAGTGCCCCTGCCACGGCTCGCGGTTCGACCTCTCGACCGGCGAGGTGCTGAGCGGCCCGGCGTCCGAGCCGCTGCCCGAGGTGAGCGTCGAGGTGTCCGCGGACGGCGAGATCACCGGCTGAGCCGGCCGGCTCAGCCCAGCTCGGCGTAGTACTCCACGAGGGCGGGGTAGTACTCGTCGAAGGACGGCGGCACCAGGCCGGCCCGGGCCGCGACGAGCCGGTCGAGGTAGTACTCCCAGCCCGGCCCGATCGTGCTGATGTCGTCGCCCTGCTCGATCAGCTGGTTGAACTCCAGCACCGTGCGGTCGGCACGCGGCCGGAGGTCGACCTGCAGCTGCCACGAGCCGGACTCGCTGCTCATCACGACCTGCAGCCGACTCGGCGGCTGGCAGTCGATGATCGTCACCTGCTCGGGCTCGTCGCTGTCCTCGGCGATCAGCGTCAGCTCGACGACGTTGCCGGTGCCGCCCTCACCGGTCCAGCGCCCGAACCACGTCTCGAGCTTCTCCGACTCGGTCACCCACGCCCAGATCTCCTCGCGCGGTGCGGTGAACTCCCGGACCAGCACGAGCTCGAGCCCGTCACCGGTCGTCCGCAGGAAACCCGTGCCCTCGGCCATCGTGGTCCTCTCTCACGTCCTGTCGTCGACGACGACGCTAGCGACCCGCGGCGCCTCGCGCACGCTCGTGGCGTCCGGCCCCGCCGCGGACGGCCGGGCAGATCTGCCCCGACCCGCCCGGCCTGCGCCGCGGCGGCTGCCCTAGGCTCGACGCGCCCCGCCGGGACCCGCCCGCCGGGCCCGCGAGGAGCACACGATGAGCCAGTACCAGCCGCCGCCACCGGGGCAGCAGCCCGCCCCGCAGCCGAGCCCGTTCGGGCCGCCGCCGCAGGGCTACGGGCAGCAGGGCCACGGGCAGCAGGGCTACGGACAGCAGGGCCAGGCCGCGCCGGTCGGTCAGCAGCCGTTCGGTCAGGCGAGCGCCGGCCAGCCGTTCGGGCAGCCGGGTCAGCAGCCGGGCTACCCCCAGCAGGGTGTCGTCGCGCCGCGGCCGGCCGCTCGCGGGCTGCTCGACACCTCGTTCGCCGCGCCGACGACGCCCAGGGTCGCCCGCCTCGCCGTCGTCGCGCTCGCCGTGCTCGCCGGCGCGCTCACGCTGGTCGGTCTGCTGTCGGCGATCGCGTCGTTCGCGAGCGCCGCGACGCTCGCGGGCCTCGGCGGCAGCAGCACCAGCGCGGTGCTCGGCGGCATCGGGCAACTCCTCCTGTACCCGGCTGCCGGGTTCGTCGTCCTCACGCTCGGCAGGCTCGCCGTCGAGCACGCCGTCTGGGCGCACAAGGACCGCGAGCAGCGCGGCGCCACGGACTGACCCACCTCAGGACTCGCGCACGACGTCGTCCGGCGACTTGTCCGGCCGCCACCCCCGCCAGCGGGGGTGGCGCAGCCGGCCCGCCGGCGACCACTCGCCGAACGCGACCTCGCCGACCTGCACCGGCTCCAGCCAGACGGCGCCGCGCCGGTCCAGCGCAGGCACGTCGTCGACCGGTGGGTCCTCCCGCCGCAGCGGCTCGAACCGGTCGAGCCACTGCGCCGTCTCCTTCTCGGTGAAGCCCGAGCCGACGCGGCCGACGTAGCGGAGCTCGCCGTCGTCGTCGGGCACCGCCAGCAGCAGCGACCCGACCCTGCCGGCGCGGCTGCCGCCGCCCTCGCGCCAGCCGACCACGACGACCTCCTGGGTCGCGGTGTGCTTGAGCTTGCGCCAGGCGGGGGAGCGGCGGCCCGGCTGGTAGCGGGAGTCCCGCCGCTTGGCGACCACGCCCTCGAGCCCGAGCTCGGCACTGGTGGCCATCGCGGCAGCACCGTCGTCGGTCGACGGCGGCACGTGCACGATGCCCTGCTCGCTCACCAGCGCCTCGAGCGCCTCGCGGCGGTCGACGTAGGGCTCCTCGACCAGCGACGTGTCCTCGATCTGCAGCACGTCGAACAGCATGAGGTGGACCGGGCGCCGCCGGGCGGCGCGCGCGATCTCGGCGTCACGGGTCGCCTGCATGCGCGGCTGCAGCAGCGAGAAGCTCGGCTTGCCGTCGTCGTCGAGCGCGACGATCTCGCCGTCGAGCACCACGTGGTGCGCGGCGACGAGATCGGCGACCGCCGCCAGCTCGGGGTACTGCTGGGTCTGGTCGCGGCCGCTGCGCGACATCAGCCGCACCTGGTCGCCGTCGACCTCGACGATCGACCGCACGCCGTCCCACTTCATCTCGAACGCCCAGCCCGGCTCGTCCGGGACCTGCTCGGCCGGCGTCGCCATCATCGGGGCCGGGAGCCGGCCCCGCGCACGGGTGCCCGTGGTCGCGCGGGCCGGGCGTGCCGCCGCGCCGGCCGCCGTACGCCGCTTCGGCCTGTCCGGGTCCATGAGGTGGATGAGCCAGTTCTCACCGGTGCGGATGAGCGCGAACGTCGAGGTGCGGCCCGGGCCGGAGGCGAGACCGCCGTCCGGGCGCCCGGTCAGCGTGACGATGACCTCCTTGCCGTCGCGCCACTTGCTGGTCGTGTAGGTGCCGGAGTCCCAGATCGTCATCTCGCCGGCGCCGTACTCGCCCGCCGGGATGGTGCCGGAGAACGTCGCGTACTCCATCGGGTGGTCCTCGGTCTGGACCGCGAGGTGGTTGGTCTCGGGGTCGTCGGGGACACCCTTGGGCAGCGCCCAGCTGACCAGCACCCCGTGACGGGCCAGCCGCAGGTCCCAGTGCAGCCGGCTGGCGTGGTGCTCCTGGATGACGAACTCGCGCGCGGCGCCGTCCGGGGTCTCCTCGGCGGTGTCCGGGCCGTGGCCGTCGGGCACCGGCTCGGGCGTGCGGGACGGGTCGCGCTTGGCGCGGTAGGTCGCGAGCCGGTCACCGCCGGCCGGACCCATGCCCGGTGGCCGGCCGATCGGTCCCATCGGGTCGCCGCGCTCGGCGACGAGGTCGAGCACCTCGTCGAGCTCGAGGTGGCGCAGCTCGGGGTCGGTGAGCTCCTCCCACGTGCGCGGCGCGGCGACGCGTGGGCGCTCGGTGCCGCGCAGCGAGTACGGGCAGATCGTCGTCTTGCTGGCGCTGTTCTGCGACCAGTCGAGGAACACCTTGCCCGCGCGCAGGGTCTTCGCCATCTCCGAGACCACGAGGTCGGGGTGGTCGGCCTCGAGGCTGCGCGCGAGCTCCTTCGCGAGCGCCGAGGTCTGCGCCGCGGTGTAGCTGCCGTCGACCGGCGCGTAGAGATGGATGCCCTTGCTGCCGCTGGTCACCGGGTAGCTGGGCAGGCCCATCTGGTCGAGGATCTCCTTGACCAGGTGCGCGACGTGCGCGACCTCCTGCAGCGCGACCCCCGGCCCCGGGTCGAGGTCGAACACGATGCGGTCGGGGTTCATCGGCTGCAGATCGGCGTCGAACCGCCACTGCGGGACGTGGATCTCGAGCGCCGCGATCTGGGCGAGCCACGCCAGCGTCGGGCGGTCGTTGGCGATCGGGTAGGTGACGTCGCCGTCGCTGTGCTGCAGCGTCGCGCGGTGCACCCACTGCGGCGTGCCGCCGCCGAGGTTCTTCTGGAAGAACATCTCCGACTCGACGCCGTTCGGCCACCGCTTGCGCGTGACCGGCCGGTCCGCGCAGTGGGGGACCATGACGTCGGCGATCTGCGCGTAGTAGCGCAGCACGTCGGCCTTGGTGGTGCCGGTGGCGGGGTAGAGCACCTTGTCGAGGTTGCTCACCCGCATCTGGATGCCGTCGACGGCGACGGTCTGCTCGGCTGCCACGGCACCATCCTCGCGGATCCGTCTCGCGGGCGGGCTGGTGGCGTGGCGGTGCCACGCCGCGCCGGCCTCGCCACGGCCGGCCCAGCGCCGAGTTCGCACCTGAGCGCCGAGTTCGCACTGCGCACGGTGCGAACTCGGCGGGACGGTGCGAACTCGGCGGCGGGTTGGTGGGGGCGGGTGCCGCGGAGGACTGGTGGGGGCGGGTGCCGCGGAGGGCTGGTGGGGCACCGCGCATGCCGAGGTGGCGCCGCGCCGGATCGGGTCGCGGCGGTCACCCCGCCTGGACCCGCCGCGCCGGCCTCGCCGCAACCCGCCCAACGTCGAGTTCGCGCCGTTGCGCCGAGTTCGTACCGCGCACCGTGCGAACTCGGCACGAAGGTGCGAACTCGGCGAGCGTGCGGGCGCGGTGCTGGGGTTCACCGGTGCCGTGCGTGCGGTGCGGGTGCGGGTGCGGGTGCCCGGGGCGGGGCTAGTCGCGCTCGTCGGGCAGCGCGGCACCCGAGGTCGGCTCGTCCCCGTGCCGGCCCTCGCGGTAGCCGCGCACCATGGCGCGCAGCAGCAGCACTGCCGCGACCACGACCGCGACGGCGGCCAGGAGAGCGACGACGTGCCACACCTGCAGGCTCATGCTCCGCCCTCCTCGTCGGACGTCGACGTGTGCCACCCGCCGCGGCTGGGCGCCGACGTCTCGCACGCTACCCACCCGCCCGCACCCGCGGGGGACAGATCGTCGAGGACATCCCCGCGCGAGGCCGTTACCTGCGGCAGCACTCGTGCGCGTCGGACGGTGATGCTTGACTAGTGTCCGCGCCGGCGTCGCCCGGCGGAGAGGAGAGCCGCATGCGTGCGATCTGGAAGGGCGCGATCACCTTCGGGCTGGTCAACGTCCCGGTGTCGCTGTACAGCGCGACCGAGAGCCACGACGTCAAGCTGCACCAGGTCCACGACGCCGACGGCGGCCGGATCCGGTACCAGCGCAAGTGCGAGGTCTGCGGCGAGATCGTGCCCTACGAGCACATCGACAAGGCCTACACCGAGGGCGAGACCACGGTCGTGCTCACCGAGGAGGACCTGGAGTCGCTGCCCGCGGAGAAGAGCCGCGAGATCGACGTCATCGAGTTCGTGCCGAGCGAGCAGATCGACCCGCTGATGTTCGAGGGCGCCTACTACCTGGCGCCGAACTCGGCGTCGACGAAGTCCTACGTTCTGCTGCGACGCACGCTCGAGGAGACCGACCGCACCGCGATCGTGTCGTTCGCCCTGCGGCAGAAGACCCGGCTGGGTGCGCTCCGCGTCAAGGACGACGTGCTCGTCCTGCAGACGATGCTGTGGCCCGACGAGGTCCGCGCCGCCGAGTTCCCCGAGCTCGACGAGAAGGTGCGCATCAGCGCCAAGGAGCTCGAGATGAGCTCCGCGCTGGTGTCGAGCTTCGAGGCCGACTTCGACCCCGACGCGCACCACGACGAGTACCAGGAGCAGCTCCGCACGCTCATCGAGGCCAAGATCGAGCAGGGCGACGCCATCGACACCGAGGCCACCTTCGGCACCACCGAGGAGGAGCCGGCCGAGGTGCTCGACCTCATGGAGGCGCTGCGCCGCTCGGTCGAGGAGACCCGTGCGAAGCGGTCCGGCGGCAGCTCGTCGAAGGAGTCCGGCTCGGGCTCCGGCAAGAAGAGCACCGCCAAGAAGTCGACGAGCAAGAAGTCGACGAAGACCAAGAAGTCGGCCTGAGGCGGGACACCCCCGCTGTGTCCTCCGGGGCGTGGTCCTCTGGGCCGTGCCCGCCGTGCCCGCCGCGCCTGCCGTGCCCTCGTCGACCCCGACGATCCCGACCGACGGCGAACCCAGATCGGCACGAGGTGCGGTGAATGCAAGCCTTGTTGCACAGTGCGGTGAGACCGAGCTGTGTTGCAAAGTGCGGTGAAACCGAGCCGTGTTGCAAACTGCGGTGAAACCGGGCCGTGTTGCAAACTGCGGTGAAACCGGGCCTCGTCCGGCGCTCCGGACAGCGGGGGAGCGCACCGCGCGACACGCCGTCGCACACGCGCGATCGACGTCCGTCCCGCCCGCCTGCCGCCTCAGGTGCGGTGCTCCTGGGACGCCGTCCGAGGGGCGAGACCTGGATACCGCTTACCGGACAGGAGTAGACTGACCACAGCGGCCCGGTCGAATCGTTTCGGATCTTGTCGGACGAGGGGTCGCATCGCAAAGGAGGGATGCGCGTGTCCACGGCCTCCGCACAGCGGCAGCCAACCTCGGACACCCCCACCATCGCTACCCTCGCGCGGCTGCTGCCGTTCGTCCGGCCGGCCCTGCCGCGCATGGGCGCCGGCATGCTCGCCGCGCTGGGCGCCGGCCTGTGCGCGCTGGCGATCCCGCAGGTGCTGGAGTCGCTCGTCAACGGGCCGCTCGCAGGTGCCGCGGAGTCGGGCGACGCACGCGGTCTGTGGACGGCGGTCGGTGCGGTGCTGGGGCTCGGGCTGCTGGAGGCCCTGTTCGTGTTCGCCCGCCGCCGGTTCATCCTGACGCCGACGACGCACGTCGAGGCGCAGATGCGCACCTCGCTGTTCCGGCACCTGCAGGACCTGCCGCTCGCGTTCCACGACCAGTGGCCCGGCGGCCAGCTGCTGTCGCGGTCGATGTCGGACCTCAGCATGCTCCGTCGCTGGATGGCGTTCGGCATCGTCATGCTCGTCGTCAACCTCGTGACGGTCAGCGTCGGTGTCGGTCTCATGGTCGCCACCGCCGGACCGCTCGGCTGGGTCTACCTCGCGGGAGCGATCCCGATGTCGTTCCTCAGCTTCCGCTTCTCGCGCCGGTTCCGGCGCATCTCGCGGCAGTCCCAGGACCAGGCGGGCGACCTCGCGACGACGGTCGAGGAGTCGGTGCACGGCATCCGCGTCCTCAAGGCCTACGGCCGCGGGCCCGAGGCGTACCGCAGCTTCTCGGCGCAGGCGGACCAGCTGCGCCGCACCGAGATGAACAAGGCCCGGCAGATGTCGGCCTTCACGTTCTCGATCATCACGATCCCGGAGCTCGTGCTCGGCGCCTGCGTGCTGTGGGGCATCTGGCTGGTCACGCAGGGCGACCTGACGGTCGGCGCGATCGTCGCGTTCTTCGCGACCGCCGCCGTCATCAACGGGCCGGTCGAGCAGCTGGGCCACCTGCTGTCGATGAGCCTCAACGCCAAGACCGCCGTCGACCGCTACTTCGAGGTGCTCGACAGCCCCAACCTCGTCGCCGACCCCGAGGAGCCCGTCGAGATCGCCGAGCCGCGGGGCGAGGTGCGGTTCGAGGGCGTCCGCTTCCACTACCCGGACGCCCCGCCCGCGGACCTCGTCCGCGCGCACTCCCAGGTGCCGCACGAGGCCCCGCGCGCCGAGGTGCTGTGCGGCGTCGACCTCACCGTGCGTCCCGGTGAGACGCTCGCCCTCGTCGGGCTCACCGGGTCGGGCAAGACGACGATGGCGGCCCTCGTGCCGCGGCTCTTCGACGTCACCGCGGGCGCGGTGCTGCTCGACGGCGTCGACGTGCGCCGCATGACTCGGCACCACCTGCGCACGCACGTGGCGATCGCGTTCGAGGACGCGACCCTGTTCTCGGCGTCGGTGCGCGAGAACGTGCTGCTCGGCGCACCGCCCGACGCGAGCGGCGACGACGACCTGGAGCGCGCCCTCGAGATCGCGCAGGCGGGCTTCGTGCACAACCTGCCCGACGGCGTCGAGACCACGATCGGCGAGGAGGGGCTCAGCCTCTCCGGCGGGCAGCGGCAGCGGCTCGCGCTCGCCCGGGCGATCGCGGCCCGGCCGCGCGTGCTCGTGCTCGACGACCCGCTCTCGGCGCTCGACGTCGAGACCGAGGAGGCGGTGACCGCACGGCTCCGCGAGGAGCTCGCCGACACCACGGTCATCGTGGTCGCGCACCGTCCGTCCACGGTCGCGCTGGCCGACCGGGTCGCCGTGCTGCAGGACGGCAAGGTCACCGGCGTCGGCACCCACTCGGAGCTGCTCGCCGATCACCTGCACTACCGCTTCGTCATCTCGAGCCTCATCGAGGACGAGGAGTTCGACCGCGCCCGGGGGGTCCGCGCATGAGCACGAGAGGGACGGCGCCGGCGCTCGACCGGCCCAGGGGCGTCGAGGACGAGGAGCGCATCGACCTCGACCGCGAGACCTCCCGCGCGGTCCGACGGCGCTCGCGCGTGCTGCTCGTCGACCTGCTGCGCCCGCAGCGGGTGGCGTTCTGGTGGTGCGTCGTGCTCGTCGTCGTCGCGCAGGCCTCCCGTGTCGCGGGGCCGGCGATCATCGCGACGGCGATCGACACCGGCATCCCGGCCGCGCAGGCGGGCGACTGGACCCGCGTGTGGCTGATCGGCGGCGCCTATCTCGCCGCCGCGGTGCTCGCCGGCGCAGGCTCGGCCGCCTACATCCGGCTCGCCGCGCGCGTCAGCCAGGCGGTGCTGCTCGACCTGCGGCAGCGGGTGTTCGCCAAGACCCAGCGGCTGTCGCTGGAGTTCCACGAGTCCTACACCTCGGGCCGCATCATCGCGCGGCAGACCTCCGACCTGGAGGCGCTGCGGGAGCTGCTCGACAACGGCATCACCTCGCTGGCCTCGGGCATGCTGTTCATGCTGTTCACCGGCACCTCGCTGTTCCTGCTCGACGTGCAGGCGGGCGCCGTGCTCGCGGTCGCCGTCGTGCCGGTGTTCCTCGTCGTGCGCTGGTTCGCGACCCGGTCGCGGGTGCTCTACCGCGAGTCCCGCGTCGCCTCGGCCCGGCTGATCGTCAACTTCGTCGAGACGATGACCGGCATGCGCGCCGTGCAGGCCTTCCGGCGCGAGCGCGCCAACGACGAGCGGTACGCCGGCCTCGCCGAGGACTACCGGCGCAACAACATGCGCACGTTCAACCTCAACGGCGTGTTCGACCCGGCGCTGCAGCTCATCGGCAACCTGACCGTCGTCATCGCGCTCGCGATCGGCGGCTACCGCGTGCTGCACGGCGACCTCGAGGTCGGCGTGCTCGTCGCCACGCTGCTCTACACCAAGCGCTTCTTCCAGCCGGTGCAGCAGATGGCGATGTTCTACAACTCGTTCCAGTCCGCCTCCGCAGCCCTGGAGAAGATCTCCGGTCTGCTCGAGGAGCGGTTGACCGTGCGCCCGGCCGAGGACCCGGTGCCGCTGCCGGACCCGAAGGGCGACCTCGTCTTCGAGGGCGTCACCTTCGGGTACGGCTCCGGACCGCTGGTGCTGCCGCGCTTCGACCTGCACGTGCCGTCCGGTCAGACGGTCGCGCTCGTCGGCGCGACCGGTGCCGGCAAGTCGACGCTCGCGAAGCTCATCGCACGTTTCTACGACGTCAGCACCGGCGCGATCCGGCTCGACGGCGTCGACCTGCGCGACCTGTCGCGCACCGACCTGCGGCGCGCGGTCGTCATGGTCACCCAGGAGGCGTACCTGTTCAGCGGCACCGTGCGCGACAACATCGCGCTCGGGCGCCCGGACGCCACCGACGAGGAGATCGAGCGTGCCGCCCAGGCGGTCGGCGCGCACGACTTCATCGTGGCGATGCCCGACGGCTACGACACCGACGTCAACAAGCGTGGCGGGCGGGTCTCCGCGGGCCAGCGGCAGCTGATCTCGTTCGCGCGCGCCTTCCTCGCCGACCCGGCGGTGCTCATCCTCGACGAGGCGACGAGCTCGCTCGACATCCCCGGCGAGCGGCTGGTGCAGCGCGGTCTGGAGTCGCTGCTGCACGACCGCACGGCGATGATCATCGCCCACCGGCTCTCGACGGTCGCGATCGCCGACCGCGTGCTCGTCATGGCGGACGGTCGGATCGTCGAGGACGGCACGCCCGAGGACCTCATCAGCGGCGACGGCCGGTTCTCGGCGCTGCACGCCGCGTGGCGGGACTCGCTGGTCTGACCCGCGCGCCCCGGTCCGTCGTGGTTCGATGAGCCCGGGGGAGGGAGCACGATGGCAGGTCCGAGCGAGACGACCCGGGTGCCGGAGCCGCGGCGCGGGACGGCCTCGGGGCTGCCCGCGTGGCTCGGCACCCTCACGCTCTGGGTGGGCGGAGCCCTCGCGCTCGCGCTGGTCGTGCTGCTCGGGGTCGCGGTGCTGCCCGGCTGGTGGGCCGACCTCGTCGGCAGCGTCGTGCAGGGGGTGGACGGCCGCGGCATCGTGCTGGGACTGGTGCTCGGCGCGGTGTTCACGCTGCTGCCGCTGGGCGTCGCCGCGCTCGCGATGCGCAGCGGGCTGACCGTCCGTGCCCGGGTGGCGCTCGTCGTCGTGGCGCTGCTGCTCCTGCTGCCGACCGTGCTGACGCTCGCGACGGCGGCCGGTTCCTCCGACGCCCGGCACGTGCTCGCGATCGAGGCGCCCGGCCTGCGCGGCGCGACGGTCGTGGGCGTCGTCGTGGCACTGGTGCTCGTCGCGGCGCCCCTCGGTGCCCGGGCCTTCACCCGCCGCCACCGGAGGGCGCTGGCGACGGCGCAGGAGCGCGCCGTCGCCCTCGGCCGGGAGCGGGCGGCGGCCGGCGAGACGACCGCAGCCGGCGAGGTGCAGCCGACCGCCGAGACCGCGCCGACCGAGGACCCCGGCCGCGCGCGCTGACGACGGGCGTGCCCGCCGTCGCGGTCTAGAGTGGATCGATGCTTGCTGACCCGGCGGCCGTGGGCTCGCGCGCGCGGAGGGGACCGGTGTCCCTGCTCGCAGCGCTCCTCGCACTGGTCCTGCTGGTGGCCGGCTGCTCGGGCACGGTGGACCTCGACACCGAGGACCCCGTCGTCAGCCCCACCCCGACGGAGGAGCCGGCGCGACCGATCGCCGACGCCCGTGCGCCCGACGCCGCGTACTCGCTGATCCCCGCGACCGACCCCGCCGAGCTCGCGATCGGTCTGAGCCGGGCCTACCTCGTCGGGGCGCAGGTGGCGGTGCTGGCGCCGCGGGACGACCGCGACGCGGTGCTGCGCGCGGCCTCGATCGCCGCGGCGAGCGGCGCCCCGGCGCTGCTCAGCAGCCCCGACGACGCCACCCTCGACGTCGAGCTGTTGCGGCTCGGGGTCGTCGGGGTCGTCACGGTCGGCGCCGTCGACCTCGACGCGATCGACACCACCTCCCTGATCGTGGCGCCCGCGCCCGACGACGCCGCCGAGCTCGGCGAGATGCTCGGCACCCCGCTGACCGGCGTGCCGCTGCCCGAGCCAGGTGGTGACGACGTCGCAGCGCTGCTCGACCTCGCCGATGGCGAGGTCTTCGCTCCCGGTGCCTCCGGCGGCTCGGACGGCTCGGAGGGCGAGAGCACCGAGGACCAGGCGGGCACGGAGGGCTCCGACGCCGAGGGCACCGAGGACGCCGAGACCTCGGAGGCGACCGACGCCACCGAGCCCGCGGACGACGCCTCCGCCGCCTCGACCGAGCCGGTCACCGGCACGAGCCCCGCGCAGGAGCCGACCGCGGTCGGCGAGCTGCCGGCGCTGACGGCCGCCGAGCCGGTCGAGGACAGCGTCGTCATCGCCGGTCGTGACCAGGCCCAGCTGACGGCGATCGGCACCGCGCTCGCCGTGGGTGCGGACGTGCTGCGCACGGCCGGCGACCCGCGCGCCGACGAGGCGCTCGTGGAGAGCCTCGGCGCTTCGGACCCCAGCTCGGTGGTCGGGCTCGGCACTGCGATGGGCGACGAGGAGACGTTCACCTGGCGCGCGCAGACCGCCGCGACCGGCACCCAGCTGCCCGGCGGCGCACAGCTCGTCACCGGCAAGAGGTACGTCGCGCTGTACGGCAGCCCGGTGACGCCGTCGCTCGGCCTGCTCGGCGAGCAGGGGGTCGACGAGACGATCGACCGCGCCGAGCGTTACGCGGCGCGCTACCGGTCGCTGACCGAGGACACCGTCGTGCCGGCGCTCGAGATCATCGTGACCGTCGCCAGCAGCTCGGCGGGCGACGACGGCGACTACTCCAACGAGTGGGACCCCGAGACGTTCGTGCCGCTGGTCGAGGCCGCGGCCGACGCCGGGCAGTACGTCGTGCTCGACTTCCAGCCCGGCCGCAGCTCCTTCCTCGAGCAGGTGCGCGAGTACGAGGAGCTGCTCGCCTACCCGCACGTCGGTATCGCGCTCGACCCCGAGTGGCGGCTGAAGCCCGACCAGGTGCACCTCCAGCAGATCGGCTCGGTCGCCACCAGCGAGGTCAACGAGGTGATCGAGTACGTCGCCGACTACGTGCGCGAGAACCGGCTGCCGCAGAAGCTCGTCGTGCTGCACCAGTTCCAGCTGCGGATGATCACCGACCGCCAGGACCTCGACATGACCCGCAGCGAGGTCGCGCTGCTCATCCACGCCGACGGGCAGGGCTCGCAGGGCGCCAAGCAGGCGACGTGGCGCACGCTGCACGAGGACGCGCCCGAGGGCGTGATGTGGGGCTGGAAGAACTTCGTCGACGAGGACTCGCCGATGCTCACGCCCGAGCAGACCTACCGTGGGGTCGACCCGGTGCCCGACTTCGTCTCCTACCAGTGAGCCGTCCGTGACCGACCCCGAGGAGCCCCGCACCGATCCCGCCCCGGACGACGCGCCGTCGTCCGGGCAGGCGGTTGCGCCGCGCCGCCGCTGGGAGTGGTGGCACCAGCGCACGACGGCGTTCCGCCGCACCGTGCGCGCGACGGTCGCGGTCCTCGGCTCCGGCGTGCTCGCGCTGGTCTTCGGCGTCACGACGGCGCAGTTCACCGGCTCGCTCGGCCCTCACGTCGCGGAGTACTCGACGACGCTCGACGGCGAGGTCACCGTCGACATGGGACCGCTCGGCCAGCTGATCATCGACTCGCCGCTGCCGTTGCGGCTCGGTGCCGACGTCGTCGTCAAGGAGATCCCCGACGAGCTCGCGTCCGGCTCGAGCAACCCCGTCGCGGGGCTCACCGCCGACCTCTCGGGCTACAGCCAGTTCCTCGCCAACCCGGAGGCGGCGATCAGGGACGCCGCGAACGGCCTGGTGCGCGACGCCGTCGGACGGGCGGTCCTGGCGTGGTCGATCATGCTGTGCCTGGCGGCGCTGGGCCGGCTCGCCTCCCACGGTGTGCTCCGCGAGGCGGCGCGCAGCGCGTGGCGGCAGCAGGGCGTGCCGGCGATGACGATCGGTGTCGTCGTCGCGCTGCTGGCACCGGTGATCGTCTCGGCCACGCGCGACTCCGGCGGCGTCGGGCGCACCTCGGAGGTGCTCGCCGGCACGCCGCTCGCCGACGCCCGGATCACCGGCCGGCTCGGCGGCCTGGTCGACTTCTACGGCGGCTACGTCGTCGACGCGATCCAGGAGAACGAGACCTTCTACGCCGATGTCGAGGCCAACGTGCGCACCGCGTACGAGCAGGACCCCGAGCCGCTCGCACCGCTCGGCGACCCGCCGATGGTCCCGACGATCGACCCGGCCTCGGTCACCACCGACGACCCGGCCGGCGACGGGACCGAGACGGACGACGACGCCGACCAGCCGGGGGCGGAGCAGGCCGAGGAGACCGCGAGCCCCACCGACGGCGAGCCCGCCGACGCGGGCGCCGCGGTGCTGGAGCCCGACCCGGTGACGTTCACGCTCGTGACCGACCTGCACTGCAACGTCGGCATGGCACCCGTGGTGGGCGCCGTCGTCGAGCTGTCCGGCAGCGAGCTCGTCCTCAACGCGGGCGACACCGTCATGGGCGGCACGTCGGTGGAGTCGGTGTGCGTCAACGCCTTCGCCGACGGCATCCCCACCGGGATCCCGGTCGTGGTGGCCGACGGCAACCACGACTCCGAGACCACCGCGGGCCAGGAGGCCGACCGCGGCTGGCAGGTGCTGCGCGGCGAGCGCGTCGAGGTCGCCGGGCTGTCGATCCTCGGCGACCGCGACCCCATGCTCACCTCGCTCGGTGCCCCGACGCACCCCGAGCGCGACGAGGGCTTCGACGTGATGAGCCAACGGCTCGCCGACGTCGCGTGCGAGGCCGCGGGGACCGAGACCCCGGTCGACATCCTGCTGGTCCACAACCCGCGCGCCGCGCAGGCGACCCTCGCGGGCGGGTGCGTGCCGCTGGTCCTCAACGGCCACCTGCACCGCCGCATCGGACCGTGGCAGGCCGGCCTCGGCGTGCAGTACCTGAGCGCCAGCACCGCGGGGGCGACGAAGGACACGCCGACCATCGGCCCGCTGCAGAACCCCGCGACGCTGACGACGATCCGGTGGGACCGCGCGAACCACCGGCCGCTGGACTTCCGACTGGTCGTGATCGACACCGACCGCACGGTCACACTGGGCCCGTGGCAGTCGTTCCCGCCGATGCCGCAGGAGCCCGTCGAGATCCCGGTGCCGCCGGCGGGGGAGGGGCCGTGGGACACCGACGCCGGGTGAGCGGACCTATCCTGGCCCGGCAGAGGACGTCGCGCGGTGAGGAGTGGGTTCGGTGAGCACGACAGCGGACGAGACAAGGCTCGAGCCGGACGACGCCGCCGGGGACCTGGAGCCGCTCGAGGACCGGTGGGCCGGCACCGAGCACCAGCGCGCCGGCGGCGCCTCGCGCGGCTACGGCCTGCTGCTGGTCGTCACCGGCGTGCTCGGCGCGTTCGCCGCCGCGATGCTCACGATCGAGTACATCCACAAGCTCAAGGACCCGGACGCGACGCTGATCTGCGACATCAACCCGTTCCTCACCTGCGGCGCGTTCCTCGGCAGCCCCCAGGCGAGCGCCTTCGGGTTCCCGAACGTCGTCATCGGGATGCTCGCGTTCCCCGTGGTCGTCGCCACCGGTGCGCTGCTGCTCGGTGGTGTGCGGCTGCCGCGCTGGTACTGGCGCGGCCTGCTCGGCGGCACCCTGTTCGGCATCGGGTTCGTCACCTGGCTCCAGTACCAGGCGTTGTTCTCGATCCGCGCGATCTGCCCGTGGTGCGCGCTGGTCTGGGCGGTGATGATCCCGCTGTTCGTGCACACGGTGGCGCGCTCGACGCAGAACGGTGCGCTCCCGGCGGGGTCGGGGCTGCGCGCGCTGCTCGTCCAGTACAGGTGGGTGCTGACCGCGCTGTGGTGGTTGCTGGTCGTCGCGGTCGCGCTCATCGCGCTCGCGGACCGGTGGTCCTCGCTGCTCTGAGCAACCCGCTCGGCGCGACACCACCGCGCCGCGCGTAAGGACGTCTCGCGCGAGGCGCCTTCGTGGTCTACCGTGACGCCACTGCAGGGGCTGCAGGCTGGTCGAACGAATGGTCGGTGTGCGGTGGAGAACGTGATGTCGACGCGCGAGGAGGTGCGTCGGTTCCTCGTCCGGCTGGGGGCCCGGACGACGGCGACGCTGGTGGCGGCGGTGCTGGTGACCGGTGGCGCGACGTCGGCCCTGGCCGACGACCCCGAGGACGGCAGCGAGGGCAGCGAGGTCGGCACCGCCGACCTCGGTCTGACGTGCACGGTCCTCGACGGCGCGGTGCAGGCGTCGTGGGACGCCGTCGCCGAGGCGGAGGACTACACCGTGGTCGTGACGCCGTCGGGCGCCGACCCTGTCGTCACCGAGGGCGTCGTCGAGACCGCGTACCTCGCGGACGGGCTGGAGCCCGGGCGTGAGCACGTCATCGAGGTCGCGCCGCGCACGTCCGAGGGCGTCGGCGACGGCGACGCGTGCACCGTGGTCGCCGACGCCTCCCCGCTCGCACCGCTCGCACCTGCCGCGACACCTGGCACCGGCAGTGTCACCGTCACGTGGGGCGCGGCCCCGGCCGGTGGCCGCTCCGCGGCGACGCACCACGAGCTGGAGACGACGACCGACGGCGTGTCGTGGACGAGCGCGGCCGGCGCGCTCGGTGCCGCGGCGACGTCGCACACCGTCACGGGTCTGACGGCGGGCGTCCCGTTCGGGTTCCGGGTACGGGCCGCCAACGCGGTCGGGCCGGGCACCTGGTCGGAGGTCGTGTGGGCGACGCCGCTGGGCGTGCCGGCGGCCCCTGCCGTGGTCTCGGTGACCGCGGGGGCCGCCGCGATGACGCTGACGTGGACGCACCCCACCTCCGACGGCGGTGCGCCGCTCACGCGCTACCTCGTCGAGGTGTCCGACGACGCGGGCGCCACCTGGGTGACGGGGGCGGAGCTCGCCCCGGGCGCGACGTCGGCCACGATCGCGTCGCTGGTCAACGGCGTCGTGCACCGGGCGCGGGTCGTCGCCGAGAACGCCGTCGGTCGCTCCGCACCCTCGTCGGTCGTCGAGGTGACGCCCCGGACCGTCGCGTCCGCGCCGCAGCGGGTCACGGTGACCCCCGGCAAGGCGGCCGTCACGGTCTCCTGGTCCGCACCCGTCGACGACGGCGGCGCGGCCGTCACCGCGTACGTGGTGCAGTACTCGACCAACGGCACGACGTGGAAGACGGCCTCGAGCACGGTCAAGCCCTCGGCCACGAGCCACACGATCAGCGGCCTCGCGGCGGGCACCCGCTACCACGTGCGCGTGCGAGCGGTGAACGCCGCGGGGACGAGCCCGGTCTCGGGCACCGCGAGCGCGACGACCTGGGCCACGCCGTCGGCGCCGCGCTCTGTCAAGCTGACCCCGGGCAAGGCGGCGATCACGGTGCGCTGGACGGCGCCGTCGTCGTCGGGCGGGACCGACCGCACGGCCTACGTGGTGCAGTACTCGACCAACGGCACGACGTGGAAGACGGCCTCGAGCACGGTCAAGCCGTCGGCCACGAGCTACACGATCAGCAAGCTGACGAACGGCACGCGCTACTACGTGCGGGTGATCGCGGTGAACGCGGTCGGCAAGTCGCCCGCGTCGGCCAAGGTGAGCACGAAGCCGCGCACGGTGCCGTCCGCGCCGCGCTCGGTGCGGCTGACGCCCGGCAAGGCGGCGATCACCGTCCGGTGGGCGGCGCCGTCGTCGTCGGGCGGCGCCTCGCGCACGGCGTACGTGGTGCAGTACTCCACGAACGGGACGACGTGGAAGACCGCGTCCAGCAGCATCAAGCCGACGGCGACGAGCTACACGATCAGGAAGCTCAAGAACGGCACGCGCTACTACGTGCGGGTGATCGCGGTGAACGCCGCGGGGAAGTCGCCTGCGTCGGCCAAGGTGAGCACGAAGCCGCGCACGGTCCCCTCCAAGCCGGCCGTCAGCGGGACCGCCGCCGCGGGGAAGGTGACGATCCGCTGGACCGCGCCCAGCAGCAACGGGGCCGCGATCACCGGCTACGTGGTGCAGCGGTACTCCGGCGGCACGTGGCGCACGGTCGCCACCGTCGGTGCCTCGGCCCGTAGCCGCACCATCACGGGTCTGGCGAACGGCACGTCCTACAGGTTCCGGGTCGCCGCCACGAACGCGGTCGGTCGCAGCGCGTGGAGCAGCACGCTCACGCTGACGCCGCGGAAGCCCGCGAGCTCCAGCTCGTGCCACCCCGCCTACTCGGGCGCCTGCGTGCCGATCGCCTCCGACGTCGACTGCGCGGGTGGCAGCGGCAACGGGCCCGCGTACGTGCGCGGCCCGGTGTACGTGAAGAAGCGCGGTGTCGACCCGTATGGTCTCGATGGCAACGGCGACGGCGTGGGTTGCGAGAGGTGACTCAGGACCGGGCGTAGACCTCGCTGAGGATGCGCTGCGCCTCGAGCGCCTCGCGCGGACCGATCCAGAACGGCTCGGGCTCGTCCAGGCGGGCGTAGAAGTCGCCGATGAGCGCCTCGTGCGAGCGCCCCCAGTACGCCGGGGCGCCCGCGACCGCGGGGGAGTCGGAGACGACCGTCTCGCCGCCCTGGGCGTCGGTGACCGTGAGGTCGCCGCGCAACGACAGCGAGCCGCGCTCGCACGTGACGTCGATCGTGACCGGCTCGTTGACGGCGTTGGCCGCGGTGGCGAAGAACGTGCTGCGCACCTCGGCGCCGTGCGCACCAGCGTGCGTCATCGCGATCGCCGCGGTGTCCTCGACGTCGACGCCGTCGATCGGCAGCAGCCGGAACGCGCGGCCGCTCACCGACGTCACCGGGCCCAGCAGCCACTGCACGAGGTCGACGGTGTGGATCGCCTGGTTGATGAGGACGCCGCCGCCCGAGCGGGGGCGCTGCCCCGCCCAGCGCTTGCCGGCGTAGTAGTCGGCGGTCCGGCTCCACACCACGGTCGCCGATGCGCCCAGCACCGGGCCGAGCGAGCCGCCGGCCAGCACCTCCTTCATCGCGCGGGTGGTCGCGTTGTAGCGGTTCTGGAGGACGACGCCGACCTTGCGCGACCCCGCCTCGGCCGCCGCGACGACGCGCTCGGCATCGGCGAGCGTGTGCGCGAGCGGCTTCTCCACGAGCACGTGGGTACCGCGCGCGAGCGCCGCGAGCACGACCGGCAGGTGCTGGTCGTGCGGCGTGCACACGTGCACGACGTCGACGGGCCCGACGCCGCCGTCGGTCAGCGCGGCGTCGAGAGCGGTGTGGGCGGCCGCGCCCAGTGGTGCCGCCGCCCGCTGCGCGCGGTCGGCGTCGTGGTCGACGACCGCGGCCACCTCCACACCCATCCCGGCGAGCGCGCGCAGGTGCACCCGGGAGATCTCGCCGCCGCCGACGACGACGGCGCGCCTGGTCGGGTGCTCGCTCGCCTCGCTCATGCGTAGGGGATGCCCTCCTCGTCGAGGATGGCCGTGAACGCCGCGTGCGCCGCGCGCCACAGGTCCGGCCCGGAGTAGCCGCCGAAGGTGCCGGCCGCGGCCAGGTGCGGCTCGAGCGAGAAGAACCCGTCGAAGCCGTCGGCCGCGAGCGCCCGGATCGTCTCGCGGACCTCGCCGTCGCCCGCACCGGCAGGCACCACCTGGCCGTCGGCGAGCAGCGCGTCCTTGATCTGCACGTACTCGGTGCAGGGCCGCAGCAGCTCGTAGCCGTCGGTGAACGGCCGGACGCCGCACTGCACGAAGTTGGCCGCGTCCCAGGCGAGGCGCAGGTGGTCGTTGTCGACCGTGCGCACGATGTCGAGGCAGCGCTGCGGCACGTCGCCGTAGATGTGCTTCTCGTTCTCGTGGACCAGCATGACGCCGGCCTCGGCGGCCACCTCGGCGAGCGCGGTCATGCGCCGCATCACCTCGTCGCGGTGCGCGGCGGGGTCGTCGCCCTCGGGGATGAAGAAGCTGAAGATCCGCACGAACGGCGCCCGCATCTCCAGCGCGACGTCGGCGGCGTGCCGCATCCGGTCCAGGTGGGGCGCGAAGTCGTCGGTGATGCCGATCTTGCCGATGGGGGAGCCGATCGAGGACAGCCGCAGCCCGCGCTCCTGCAGCGCCGAGGCCACCTCGGCGCGCTGCGCGGCGGTGAGGTCGAGCACGTTGACCTCCCAGACGCTGCGCAGCTCGATGTGCGTCAGGCCCAGGTCGGTCACGGTGTCGAGCTGGGTCTGCAGGTCGGGCGAGATCTCGTCGGCGAAGCCGCTCAACGTCCACATGGGGCACCATGCAACCCCCGCCGGCTCCCGTATGGCAATCGGTTGCCGCGTGTTGTAGCGTTCCCGCGATGGCGGACCGGCCCACCACGATCTACGACGTCGCACGCGCCGCTGGCGTCGCACCGTCGACGGTCTCGCGCGCCTTCTCGCGGCCCGGCCGGGTCAACGCCGAGACCGCGGAGCGCATCCGGACGGTCGCCGCCGAGCTCGGCTACCGGGCGAACCCGCAGGCGCGCGCGCTCTCGACCCGCACGACGTCGATGATCGCGGTGCTGCTGGCCGACATCGGCAACCCGGTCTTCTCCGAGGTCGCCCGTGGCGCGGAGGAGGCGGCGGCGGAGGCGGGCTACGCGATGGTGCTCGCGGACACCCGCGAGTCCGCCGGCCGGGAGCGCGAGCTGCTCGACAAGATCCTCCAGAGCGTCGACGGCGTGCTGCTGGCGAGCTCGCGGATGTCGGACACCGCGGTCCGCCAGGTCGCCAAGGTCAAGCCCACCGTCGTCCTCAACCGCGAGGTGGGCGGGCTGCCGAGCGTCATGGTCGACCACGGCCGCGGCATGCGCCGCGCGGCCGAGCACCTCGCGGCGCTCGGACACAAGCAGGTCACCTACCTCGCCGGCCCGGAGGCCGCCTGGCCCGACGGCGTCCGGTGGCGCGCGCTGCGCGACGCCCGCACCGAGCTCGGCATCACGGTGCGGCGGGTCGGCCCGGTCGCCCCCACCCTCAACGGCGGGGTCCGGGCGGCGGCGGCGTGGGCCGCGCACCCGACCAGCGCCGTCGTCGCCTACAACGACCTCGTGGCGATCGGCTTCATGCGCGGCGTCCAGACGATGGGCAAGGAGGTCCCGCAGGACGTCAGCGTCATCGGCTTCGACAACACGCCGTCGGCCGAGATCGTCACGCCGGGGCTCACCACGGTGGCGGCGCCGCAGCGCGCGCTCGGGTCGCGCGGCGTGCGGCACGTGCTGGCGTTCGTCGGGGGCGCCCGCAGCTCCAGCACCGAGCCGCTGCTGCTGCCGACCAAGCTGGTCACGCGCGCGAGCACCGGGCCGGTGGCCGGGCGCTCCTGAGGCGGGTGGAGCAAGGCGTGGCAATCGGTGGCCGCGCCGGTCGGCCCGCCCCGACGATGTGCAGCATGCCAGGACTCGACCTGCACCCCGACCGTCTGCTCCCGACGGACCCGGCGACGCGCGCCGTGGCTCGCGAGCTGTACGAGGGGGTGGCGCGGCTGCCGATCATCAGCCCGCACGGCCACGTGCCCCCGCAGTGGCTGAGCGAGGACGTGCCGTTCCGCGACCCCACGTCGCTGCTGATCACGCCGGACCACTACGTCAACCGGATGCTGCACGCGCACGGCGTGCCGCTCGAGGACCTCGGGGTGGGCCGCGGCCCGCTCGACGAGGCGGACTCGCGACGCGCGTTCCGGCTGCTGTGCGAGCACTGGAGCGCCTACCGGGGCACGCCCGTGCGGTACTGGCTCCTCGACGAGCTCGCCGGCATCTTCGGCGTCACCGAGCGACCCAGCGCCGCGACCGCGGACAGCATCTACGACACGATCGCCGAGAAGATCGCGCAGCCGGAGTTCCGCCCGCGCGCCCTGTTCGAGCGGTTCGGCATCGAGGTGCTCGCCACCACCGACGACCCGTGCGACGACCTGGCCCCGCACGACGCGCTCGCCGCCGACGAGACGTTCGCCGGTCGGGTCGTGCCGACGTTCCGGCCGGACCGCTACCTCGACCCGCACGAGAGCACCTGGAACGAGCGCGTCGACCGGCTCGGCGAGACCGCGGGCACCGACGTCGGCTCCTACGCCGGGTACGTCGCGGCGCTCGAGGCGCGCCGGCGCTACTTCGTCGAGCACGGCGCGGTGTCGGCCGACCACGGCGTGGAGGACGCCGAGACCCTCGTGCTCGACGACGCCGAGGCGTCGCGTCTGTACGACGCCGCGCGCGCCGGCACGATCTCGGCCGCCGAGGCCACCGCCTTCCGGCGGCACATGATCAGCGAGATGGCGCGGATGTCGTGCGAGGACGGCCTCGTGATGACGCTGCACCCGGGCGTGCGCCGCAACCACCACCGCGCGACCTACGAGCGGTTCGGGCCCGACGTCGGGTGCGACATCCCGGTCGCGGTCGAGTACACACGGGCGCTGGAGCCGCTGCTCAACGCCTACGGCACGCACCCGAACCTGCACCTGGTGCTGTTCACGATCGACGAGACGACCTACTCGCGCGAGCTCGCGCCGCTCGCCGGGTTCTACCCGAGCGTCTACGTCGGGGTGCCGTGGTGGTTCATCGACGCGCCCGAGGCGATCCGCCGGTTCCGCGCCGCCGTCACCGAGACCGCAGGGTTCTCCCGCACCTCTGGCTTCATCGACGACACCCGCGCCTTCTGCTCGATCCCGGCGCGGCACGACATGTCGCGCCGGCTCGACGCCGGCTACCTCGCAGGACTCGTCGCCGAGCACCTGCTCGACCTCGACGAGGCGCACGAGGCGATCCACGACCTGGTGGCCACCAACCCGCGGAAGGTGTTCAAGCTGTGAGGCTCTCGCGTGCGCTGCCGGGCATGCCGGCGGCCGCCCCCGTGCGGATCGTGCACCTGGGGGTCGGCAACTTCTACCGCGCCCACGTCGCCTGGTACACCCACCACGCGCCCGACGCCGACGCGTGGGGGATCGCGGCGTTCACCGGGCGGCGCCCGGACGCCGCCGACGCCCTCGGGCCCCAGGACGGGCTGTACACGCTCATCACCAAGGGGCCCGACGGCGACGAGACCGAGGTGATCTCCTCGATCGTGGCGGTGCACCGCGCCGACGAGCACGAGGCCCTGCTCGGCTACCTCGCCGACCCGGCTGTCGCCGTCGTCACGCTCACGGTGACCGAGGCCGGCTACCGCCGCGGTCCGGACGGCGCCGCCGACCTGGCGCACCCGGACGTCGCGGCCGACGTCGTGGCGCTGCGTGCCGACCCGCGCGCGGCCGTCTCGACCGCGCCCGCGAAGCTCGTCGCCGGGCTGCTGGCGCGCCGGGCGGCCGGCGCCGGGCCGATCACGCTCATGTCGTGCGACAACCTGCCCAGCAACGGCGAGGCGCTCGCGCGGGTCGTGCGCAGCCTGGCCGACGCCGTCGAGCCGGGGCTGGTCGCGTGGGTGGACGAGCACGTCGACTTCGCCACCTCGATGGTCGACCGGATCACGCCCGCGACCACCGACGACGACCGTGCGGTCGCGCGCGCCGCGACCGGCGCCGACGACGCCTCACCGGTCCCGACCGAGCCGTTCTCCGAGTGGGTGGTCAGCGGGACGTTCCCGGCCGGCCGGCCGCGCTGGGAGGACGCCGGCGCACAGCTGGTCGACGACGTCGAGCTGCACGAGCGTCGCAAGCTCTGGCTGCTCAACGGCTCGCACAGCCAGCTCGCCTACGTCGGCTCGATCCGCGGCCACGAGACGATCGACCGTGCGATCGCCGACCCCGCGTGCCGCGGCTGGGTCGAGCAGTGGTGGGCCGAGGCCGCGCGCCACCTCGCGCTGCCGGGCGCGGAGATGACCGCCTACACCGACGCGCTGCTGGAGCGCTACGCGAACCCGCGCGTGCGCCACCTGACCGCACAGATCGCCTACGACGGCTCCCAGAAGCTGCCGGTGCGCACCGTGCCGGTGGTCGCCGCCGAGCGGGCAGCCGGGCGGGTGCCGACCGGGGGCGCGACGACGCTCGCGGGCTGGGTGCTGCACCTGCGCGGCGAGGGCGCCCCGGTCAAGGACGCCACCGTGGACGCCGCGCTCGCGGCCGCGACCGGTGGCGAGCTGCCCGAGGCGGTGCCGGCCGTGCTCGAGCTGCTGGGCCTCGGCGGCGACGACGAGCTCACCGCCGCCGTGCTGACCCAGGTGGAGGAGATCCACGCGCGGTGACGACTGCGCGGGCCGGGCGGCGCGCCCCGGCCCGCGCGAGGAGTCCGGGGGGCGGGGTAGCATGACCCCCATGCGCTCCAGGCTGCTCCTTACCTAGCCGCGGCGAGACACCTTCTCCGCCGCGGCCGCCCCTCGCCCGAGGGGCTTTTTTGTGCCCGGGAGCCACCTGACGACGAGCGCCACACACGAGGACCGACGTGACGAGCCACAGCAGCGAGACCACCACGACGCAGGACGCGACAGCCGACGTGCCGCCCTACCGGTACACCGCGGCGCTCGCGGAGCAGATCGAGCTGCGCTGGCAGGACCGCTGGCAGCGCGAGGGCACGTTCCACGCGCCGAACCCCACCGGCGACCTCGCCGGTGACGCCGCGGCGGAGAAGTTCTACGTCCTCGACATGTTCCCCTACCCCTCCGGCAAGGGGCTGCACGTCGGGCACCCGCTGGGCTACATCGCGACCGACGTCGTCGGGCGGTTCCAGCGCATGCAGGGCAAGAACGTGCTGCACGCGCTGGCCTACGACGCGTTCGGGCTGCCCGCCGAGCAGTACGCGGTGCAGACCGGGCAGCACCCGCGCATCACGACCGAGCAGAACATCGCGACGATGCGCGCCCAGCTGCGCCGGCTGGGGCTGGCCCACGACGACCGCCGCACGTTCGCCACCACCGACCCCGACTACGTGCGCTGGACGCAGTGGATCTTCACGCAGCTGTTCGAGTCGTTCTACGACGAGACGGCGCCGCGCCCCGACGGCGGCTCCGGGCGTGCGCGCCCGATCGCCGAGCTGGTGGCCGAGCTGGACGCCGGCGAGCGGACGCTGCCCGACGGCCGTGACTGGCACGCGCTGGACGCCGGCGAGCGCGAGGACTACCTCGCCACGCTGCGGCTGGCCTACGTGTCGGACTCCCCGGTCAACTGGGCGCCCGGGCTGGGCACCGTGCTGTCGAACGAGGAGGTCACCGCCGACGGTCGCAGCGAGCGCGGCAACTTCCCGGTGTTCCAGCGCAACCTCAAGCAGTGGATGCTGCGGATCACCGCCTACGCCGACCGGCTGATCGACGACCTCGAGCTGATCGACTGGCCCGAGAAGGTCAAGACGATGCAGCGCAACTGGATCGGCCGCTCCTCGGGTGCGCACGTCCGGTTCGCCACCGATGCCGGCGACCTCACCGTCTTCACCACCCGCCCCGACACGCTGTTCGGCGCGACCTTCATGGTCGTGGCGCCCGAGCACCCGCTGGTCGGGGCGCTGGCCGACGCCGACGCCTGGCCCGAGGGCACCCCCGAGGAGTGGCGCGGCGGGCACGACAGCCCGCGCGACGCCGTCGAGGCCTACCGCCGCGCGGCCGCCCGCAAGACCGAGCTCGACCGCCAGACCGAGGGCCGCGACAAGACCGGTGTGTTCACCGGCAGCCACGCGGTCAACCCCGTCACGGGCGGTCGGATCCCGGTCTTCGTCGCCGACTACGTGCTCATGGGCTACGGCACCGGCGCGATCATGGCGGTGCCCGCCCAGGACGAGCGCGACTGGGAGTTCGCCGCCCGCTTCGGGCTGCCGGTCGTGCGCACCGTGCAGCCGCCCGAGGGCTGGGAGGGCGAGGCCTACACGGGCGACGGGCCGGCGATCAACTCCGCCAACGACGAGATCTCGCTGGACGGCCTGGGCCTCGAGGAGGCCAAGACGGCGATCGTCGCGTGGCTGGAGGCCAAGGGGCTCGGCGCGGGCACCGTCACCTACCGGCTGCGGGACTGGCTGTTCAGCCGGCAGCGCTACTGGGGCGAGCCGTTCCCGGTCGTCTACGACGCCGACGGCCGCCCGCACGTGCTGCCCGACAGCATGCTGCCGGTCGAGCTGCCGGACGTGCCCGACTACTCGCCGCGCACGTTCGACCCCGAGGACGCCGACTCCGAGCCGGAGTCGCCGCTGTCGCGGCTGCCCGAGTGGGTCGAGGTCGAGCTCGACCTCGGGGACGGCCCACGCACCTACCGGCGCGAGACCTCGACGATGCCGAACTGGGCGGGCTCGTGCTGGTACGAGCTGCGCTACCTGGACCCGCGCAACGACCGTGCGCTCGTCGACCCCGAGATCGACCGGTACTGGATGGGCCCGCGACCCGGCGAGGCCACGGGCGGCGTCGACCTGTACGTCGGCGGCGTCGAGCACGCCGTGCTGCACCTGCTCTACGCACGGTTCTGGCAGAAGGTGCTCTACGACCTCGGCCACGTGTCCAGCTCCGAGCCCTTCCACACACTGTTCAACCAGGGCTACATCCAGGCCTACGCCTACACCGACGCGCGCGGCGTGTACGTCCCCGCCGAGGAGGTCGAGACCTCCGAGGGCCCCGACGGCGAGCCGGTCTTCACCTGGCGCGGCGAGCCCGTCACCCGCGAGTACGGGAAGATGGGCAAGTCGCTGAAGAACATGGTGACGCCCGACGAGATGTACGCCGCCTACGGCGCCGACACCTTCCGCGTGTACGAGATGTCGATGGGTCCGCTGGACCAGTCGCGCGCGTGGGAGACCCGCGCGGTCGTCGGTGCGCAGCGGTTCCTGCAGCGGCTGTGGCGCAACGTCGTCGACGAGGAGACAGGTGCGCTGCGCGTCACCGACGACCCGGCCGACGACGAGACCCGCCGTCTCGTGGCCCGGACCGTCGACGACGTCCGCACCGAGTACGCCGCGATGCGCCCCAACACCGCGATCGCCAAGCTGATCACGCTCAACAACCATCTGGTGGGGATGCCCGCCGTGCCGCGCGAGGCGGTCGAGCCGCTCGTGCTCATGGTCGCGCCGGTCGCGCCCCACATCGCCGAGGAGCTGTGGTCGCGGCTCGGGCACGCCCGCTCGCTGGCGTACGAGCCGTTCCCGGAGGCGGACGCGTCCTTGCTGGTCGAGGAGACCGTCACCTGCGTCGTGCAGGTCGCCGGCAAGGTCCGCGACCGGCTCGAGGTGTCGCCGTCGATCGGCGAGGAGGAGCTGACCGAGCTGGCGCTCGCGACCGCGGGCGCCAGGCGGGCGCTGGAGGGGCGCGCCGTGCGCAAGGTGATCGTGCGGGCGCCGAGGCTGGTCAACGTCGTCCCGGGCTGACCGTCCGGGGGCGTGCACGGAGGGGTGAGGCGGATGAGTGCCGAGGCACGGACCGACCCGGAGGTCTACGACGTCGCCGCGATCCAGGAGCGCTGGCGACCCGTGTGGGAGCGGCTCGACCCGTTCCGCGCGGGGACCGCCGCCCCGGGTGCGGAGAAGCGCTACGCGCTGACGATGTTCCCCTACCCGAGCGGTGACCTGCACATGGGTCACGCCGAGGTGTTCGCGCTCAACGACGTGCTCGCGCGGTACTGGTGGCTGCGCGGCTACGACGTGCTCAACCCGATCGGGTGGGACTCCTTCGGGCTCCCCGCGGAGAACGCCGCGATCCGCAACGGCGCCGACCCGCGCGCGTGGACCTACGCCAACATCGAGACCCAGGCGGAGTCGATCCGCCGGTACGGCCTCGCGTTCGACTGGTCGCGGCGGCTGCACACCTCCGACCCGGAGTACTACCGGTGGACGCAGTGGCTGTTCCTGCGCTTCTACGAGCGCGGGCTGGCCTACCGCAAGGCGTCCCCGGTCAACTGGTGCCCCCAGGACCAGACGGTGCTGGCCAACGAGCAGGTGGTCGGCGGGCACTGCGAGCGGTGCGGCACCGCCGTCACCAAGCGCGAGCTGACCCAGTGGTTCTTCAAGGTCACCGACTACGCGCAGCGGCTCCTCGACGACATGGAGGACCTGCAGGGCGCCTGGCCGGACCGGGTGCTGACGATGCAGCGCAACTGGATTGGCCGGTCCGAGGGCGCGCACGTGAGGTTCACGATCGAGGGCCGCGAAGAGCCGGTCACCGTGTTCACCACGCGCCCGGACACGCTGTTCGGCGCGACCTTCTTCGTCGTCGCCGCCGACGCGCCGCTGGCGGCCGAGCTGGTCACCGACGAGCAGCGCGCGGCGTTCGAGTCCTACCTGGAGGAGGTCCGCCGAGCCTCCGACATCGAGCGGCTCGCGGCCGACCGACCCAAGACCGGGGTGTTCCTGGGCCGGTACGCCGTCAACCCCGTGACGGGGCAGCGGATCCCGGTCTGGGCAGCCGACTACGTGCTGGCCGACTACGGCACGGGCGCGATCATGGCCGTGCCGGGAGGCGACGAGCGCGACCACGCGTTCGCCGTCGCGCACGGCCTGCCGGTGGTCCACACCGTGCAGCCGCCCGAGGGCTTCCCGGAGGGCTTCGAGGGCCCCTACACCGGCGACGGCGTCGTCATCGCCTCCGCCGGCGACGGCATCGACCTCGACGGGATGACGGTCCCCGAGGCGACCCGGGCGATGATCGACCACCTGGAGCGGCGCGGCCTCGGCACGCGCGCGGTCACCTACCGGCTGCGCGACTGGCTGCTTTCGCGGCAGCGGTTCTGGGGCGCACCGATCCCGGTCGTGCACTGCCCGGGCTGCGGCGAGGTGCCCGTCCCCGACGACCAGCTGCCGGTACGGCTGCCCGACCTCGTCGGCGACCAGCTGCGACAGGAGGGCGGCCGGTCGCCGCTGGCGAACGCCACCGACTGGGTGGAGGTGCCGTGCCCGCGCTGCGGCGGCGACGCGCGCCGCGACACCGACACGATGGACACCTTCGTCGACTCCTCGTGGTACTTCCTGCGCTACTGCTCGCCGGACGAGGAGACCCGCCCGTTCGACCCCGAGCGCGTGCGGCCGTGGATGCCCGCGCACTCCTACGTCGGCGGCGTCGAGCACGCGATCCTGCACCTGCTGTACTCGCGGTTCTTCGTCAAGGTGCTCCACGACATGGGCATGGTCGAGGTCACCGAGCCGTTCGCGACCCTGCTCAACCAGGGCCAGGTCATCAACCAGGGCAAGGCGATGAGCAAGTCGCTGGGCAACGGCGTCGACCTCGGGTCGATGATCGACGCCTACGGGGTCGACGCCGTCCGGCTCACCCTGGTCTTCGCCGGGCCGCCCGAGGACGACATCGACTGGGCGGACATGTCGCCCGGCGGCTCCCTGCGGTTCCTGCAGCGCGCCTGGCGGCTCGCGGGCGACGTCACCTCCGCGCCCGGCACCGACCCCACGGCGGGCGACGCCGAGCTGCGGCGGTTGACGCATCGCACCGTGCGTGCGGCCGAGGAGCTGATCGAGGCGCGGCGGTTCAACGTCGTCGTCGCCCGCACGATGGAGCTCGTCAACGCCACCCGCAAGGCGATCGACGCCGGCCCGGGCGGCGCCGACCCTGCGGTGCGGGAGGCCGTCGAGACCGTCGCGATCCTGCTCTCGCTCGTCGCGCCGTACACCGCCGAGGACATGTGGGCGCGGCTCGGCCACGAGCCGACGGTCGCGCGCACGCGCTGGCCCGAGGTCGACGAGAGCCTGCTCGTGCAGGAGACCGTCACCGCCGTCGTGCAGGTGATGGGCAAGGTCCGGGCGCGGCTGGAGGTGCAGCCGGACGTCTCCGAGGCCGACCTGCGCGAGCGTGCGCTCGCGGCGGTGGCCGAGCACGTCGACGGCCGGGAGGTGCGCCGCGTGATCGTGCGGCCGCCGTCGCTGGTCAACGTCGTCGTCGGCTGAGCGGGCGAGACGCGTGGCGGGCGGCCGTGCCTGGACCCGAGCGCCGGTCCGACGGCGGTCCGCGCGTGCGCGAGCGCGCTTCCGTGGGACGATCACCGCGTGAGCAGGCGACCTTCGGGGGCACCCGCCGCGGTGCGGATCACCGATGTCGCGCGCGCAGCCGGTGTCTCGAGCGCGACGGTCTCCCGCGTGCTCAACGGCGCCTCGACGGTCGACCCGGAGCTCGCGCGCCGCGTCCGTGAGGCCGCCAAGGCCTCTGGCTACGTGCCCAACCCCAACGGCCGGGCGCTGCGCCGCCAGCGCACCGACGTCTGGGCAGCGATCGTCTCCGACCTGCAGAACCCGTTCTTCACCTCGCTGGTGGCGGCGGTCGAGCACGTGGCGGTGCGGTCGGGGCACTCGGTGATGCTGTGCAACACCGACGAGCAGCTCGCGCGCGAGCAGGGCTACCTCGCCACCGCGATCGCGCAGCGGATGGCGGGCGTCGTCGTGTCGGTGACGTCGGAGCAGGAGTCCGACCTGTCGCCGCTGCTCGCCGCCGGGATCCCGACGATCGCCGTCGACCGCCGGGTGCACGACTTCCCGGGCGACACGATCCTGCTCGACAACGTGCGCGCCGGCCGGATGGCCGCGCAGCACCTGCTCGAGCTCGGGCACCGCGACATCGTGTGCCTCGCCGGACCCTCGGGCGTCAGCACCACCGAGGACCGGCTGCGCGGCGCGCTCGACGCGCTCGACGAGGCCGGCATCCCGCACGACGACCGCCGCATGCTCCGCTCCGACCTCAGGGCCGACGAGGCCGAGGCGATGGTGCGCGAGCTGTTGGCGGGGGACCGCCGTCCGGACGCGATCTTCGCCACCAACGGCCCGGTGACCGCGGGCGCCTACCGCGCGATCCAGGAGAGCGCGCTGCGGATGCCGGAGGACATCTCGCTCGTCGGGGTCGACGACGACCGCTGGACCCGCATGGTCCGCCCCAGCGTCACGCTGGTGGCGCAGCCGGTCGAGGAGATGGGGGAGCGGGCGGCCGAGCAGCTGCTGCTGCGCGGTCAGGCCCCCGACGCCCCTGCGCTCCACCTCCTGCTCACCCCGCGCCTCCTCGTCCGCCACAGCGCCGGCCCCCGCCGCCCCCGCTGACCCCGGCCGGGTCGGATGGGGCCCGCCCACCCCTCACTTTCACCGCACTTTGGAACATCGCCCGCTTTCACCGCACTTTGCAACAGCGACGGCGGCCACACGACGTCGGAACGGCCGCGACGGCGAGTCGCTACGACGGGCGCGACGTCGCGCTCGAGAGATCGTTCGGCGCGGATGGGCGGGAGGACGGCGGTGCGTCCACGGCGTGGCCGGAGGTGTGTGGAGCCCGCGGCAGGACGTGCGGTGAAGCACGGCGGCGGCAAGAGCGGTGAAGCATGGCGGCGGCAAGAAGTGCGGTGAAACCCGGGCCGTGTTCCAGAGTGCGGTGACACCGGGCCGTGTTTCAAAGTGCGGTGAAAGTAGCGGCTGTTCCAAAGCGCGGTGAAACCGGGCCGTGTTCCACAGTGCGGTGAAAGTGGCGGCTGTTCCACAGTGCGGTGAAAGTGGCGGCTGTTCCACAGTGCGGTGAAACCTGGGTGGGCGGGCCCTCGTCGTCTCGGCGGGAGGTGGAGGCGGCGGGGCGGCCGTGATCGAACCGTGACCTCCGCCCGCTTCCCCCCCGGCGAGTAATCGTTTACTCTGCTGAGAAATCGATTCCTGAGTCGAGGAGGACCAGGCTTCATGGGCGAGCAGGACGACGTCGTCGCGGCTGTGTCGGCGGGGGTGCGGGCGATGCGCATCGAGGCCGACGCGGTGTCCGCGGCGGCCGAGCGCGTGGCGCCCGAGCTCGCCGAGGCCGTGCGGCTGATCCGGCGCGCGCAGGGGCGCGTGCTCGTCTCCGGGCTCGGGAAGTCGGGGCACATCGGCGCCAAGATGGCGGCCACGCTCGCCTCGACCGGCACGCCGGCGCAGTTCGTGCACGCCACCGAGGCGCTGCACGGCGACTCGGGGACGGCGACCCCCGCCGACGTCGCGATCCTCATCTCCAACTCCGGCGAGACCGCCGAGGTCAACCACTTCGCGCGGATGCTGCAGGCGTGGGGCGTGCCCCGGATCGCGATGACCCGCGACCCCTCCTCGACGCTCGCGCTGCTGTGCGACGTCCACCTCGACATCCGCGTCGAGCGGGAGGCCGACCCGCTCGGGCTCGCACCCACCTCCTCGGCGACCGTCACGCTCGCGATCGGCGACGCGCTCGCCGCCGCGCTGATGACGCTCAGCGGCTTCACGCCCGCCGACTTCGCCCAGCGGCACCCCGGCGGCTCGCTCGGCGCCCAGCTGGGAGCGGCCCGATGAGCGCCGCGACCACCGGCACCACGCCCACCGACGCCGCGCCGCGCGTGTGCGTGCTGGCGTCCTTCATGTACGACCTCGTCGTCACCGCCCCGGTGCGACCGGGCCCCGGCGAGACCGTGGTCGGCAGCAGCTTCGAGACCTTCGTCGGCGGCAAGGGCTTCAACCAGGCCGTCGCCGCGCGCCGGGCCGGCGCCGAGGTCGGCGTCATCGGCCGGCTGGGCGACGACTCCTTCGGCGAGGAGTTCCGCGCGTTCCTGCACGCCGAGGGCATCGCGGCCGACCACGTGCTCGCCGACGCGGGCTCCGGCACCGGCGTCGGCCTGCCGGTCGTCGAGGACGGCGGCCAGAACTCGATCGTCATCGTGCCGCGCGCGAACCTGCACGTCACCCGGCACGACGTCGCCGCGGCCTCCGGTGCGATCGCCGGCGCCGACGTGCTGCTCGTGCAGCTCGAGCTCCCGATGCCCGCGACGCTCGCCGCGGTCCGGATCGCGCACGGCTCAGGCGTCCGCGTCGTGCTCAACCCCGCCCCGTACCAGGAGCTGCCCGCCGACCTGCTCGCGATGGTCGACGTGCTCGTGCCCAACGAGGTCGAGCTGCGCCAGCTCGCGCACGCCGACGCCGACACCCCGGTCGCCGACGTCGCGACCGCCTGGTGGCAGGGCCGCCCCGGCGCCCTCGTCGTCACCCTCGGCTCCGAGGGCGTGCTGCTGCTCGAGGGGGACGCCGCCCCCGAGCACGTACCCGCGCTGGCGGTCGACGCCGTGGACACGATCGGCGCCGGCGACACCTTCTGCGGCAACCTCGGCGCCCGGCTCGCGGCCGGCGACCCGCTGCGCGAGGCCGTGCTGCGCGCCAACGCCGCCGCGGCGCTCAGCGTGCAGCGGCACGGCGGGGCGCCGTCGGCACCGCGCGTCGACGAGGTCGACCACCTGCTCGGCCGCACCGACCACGCACTGGCATGACACGAGGAGAGAACCGATGACGACCGACCACCCGACGCCCGCCGGCGCCGGCCGCTACGGCGGCTACGGCAGCAGCCTGCGCGACCTGCCGCGGCTGCGCGAGCACCGTCGGATGCGGGTGTCGAGCTGGGACGTCACCGGCGGCAACGACGACCGCCTCACCGTCCAGCCCGGCGAGACCGTCACGCTCGCCGACATCCGCGGTGCCGGCTCTGTCAACCACATCTGGGTGACCGTCGCTCCGCTGCGCCCCGCCGGCCCCGACACCGCCGACCACGACTACCTGCGCCGGCTGGTGCTGCGGATCTACTGGGACGACGCCGCCGAGCCCAGCGTGCTGGTGCCGCTCGGGGACTTCTTCGGCGTGGGCCACGCCCGCAGCGTCAACTTCGCCTCGGCGCCGCTGCAGATGAGCCCCGAGGACGGCAAGGGCTTCAACTCCTTCTTCCACATGCCGTTCGCCACCCGCGCGCGCTTCGAGCTCACGAGCGAGTGCGAGTCGGAGGCGATGGCGTTCTACTACTACATCGACTACGACGCGTTCGCCGAGCTCGAGCCCGGCCTGGGCCGGTTCCACGCCAGCTGGAACCGGGAGAACCCGACCGACGGCGTCGAGCAGGGCTCGATGACCAACCCGGAGTTCCTCTTCGGCGGTCACAACATCGGCGGCGAGGGCAACTACACGATCCTCGACACCGTCGGCCGCGGTCACTACGTCGGGTGCGTCCTCAACGTCACCAACCTGCGCCACACCAGCGACTGGAACTGGTACGGCGAGGGCGACGACATGATCTTCGTCGACGGCGAGCCGTGGCCGCCGCGGCTGCACGGCACCGGCACCGAGGACTACTTCAACACCGCGTGGTGCCCCAGCCAGGCCTACGCGGCGCCGTACCACGGCATCACGCTGCCCGGTGGCGAGAACTGGTCCGGCCAGATCTCGCTGTACCGGTTCCACGTCGAGGACCCGGTCACGTTCACGTCCTCGATCCGGGTGACGATCGAGCACGGCCACGACAACCGCCGCAGCGACGACCTGTCCTCCACCGCGTACTGGTACGCCGAGGAGCCTGCCCGCGGGCTGACGCTGCTGCCGGTCGAGCAGCGGCTCCCGAGGCTGGCATGAGGGCGGTGCGACGGATGACGGCGGTGCTGGCGACGGTGGGCGCGACGGCGCTCGCGGCCTCGTGCGCCGGCGGCGGGGGCGACGGTGTGGAGCTGAGCACCGGCACCGACCGCCCGTTCGTCGTCACCGGCGTGAGCGGCGTCACCCAGGTCGCGCAGCTCACCGGCCCGGGAGCGATCAACGACACCGAATCGGTCGCCGTCGCGGGCACCGACCTCGGCTCGATGGTCAACGTCGACGACGTCACCTACCTGGTCTTCGGCGACACCTTCGGCACCCGTGACCCCGGCACGACCGGGGGCGGCGGCGGCAACTGGCGCTCCAACGCCATCGCCTACACGACCGACGACGACCCGAGCGACGGCCTGACCTTCGACGGCTGGGTCCTCGACGACGTCGGGCTGGCCGCCGAGGTCGCCGTCGGCGACAAGCACCCCAACACCGGCGGCGGCGAGGTGACGAAGATCCCGACGTACGGCTTCGCCGTCGACGGCGCGATCTACCTCTACTACATGTCGGTGACCTTCTGGGGCGAGCCGGGTCGCTGGGACGCCGACCACGCCGGGCTGGTCCGCAGCACCGACGACGGGCAGACATGGGAGGTGCTCGAGGCGCCGCGCTGGCCGGGCGAGGGGAACTTCGTGCAGGTCGCCGCGGTGACCGTCGACGACGGCGGCACCGACCACGTCTACCTCTGGGGCATCCCGTCCGGCCGCTTCGGCGGCGTGCAGCTGATGCGGGTGCCGGCGACGACCGAGGCGGTCGAGGACGTCGACGCCTACACCTACTTCGCCGGCATCGACGCCGACGGCGCCCCGACGTGGTCGGCCGACATGGGCGACGCCGTCACGGTGCTCGACCGGTCGGTCGGCGAGCTCTCGGTGATGTACCACGAGCAGACGCAGCGGTGGCTGCTGACCACCATGGTCGACAACGGCGACGCCGTCCTGTTCGAGGGACTCACCCCCTGGGGTCCGTGGAGCGACCCGCACGTGCTGACGACGCAGGCCGAGACGCCCGGGCTGTACGGGCCCTACCTCAACCCCCGCTACGTCAGCGACGACGGCCGCACCCTCTGGTTCACGCTGTCGATCTGGGACCCCTACAACGTCTTCTGGTACCGCGCAGAGCTGGAGACCGCCCCTGGCTGAGACACGAGAACCGACACCCGCACCCGATCACGACCCACGCACCACAACCACCGAGCACCCCCACCGTCATCGAGGAGGATGGCAGATGCGCATCAACAGGTTCCGAGCAGCAGGGCTGGCAGCCGCTGCTGGCGCGCTCGCGCTCACCGCGGCCTGCGGGTCCGGCACACCCGGGCAGCCGGCCGACACCGGCGGCGACGACGCCCCCGAGGGCGCCACCACGGTCGAGTTCTGGCAGCTGAGCTTCCAGGACGTCGAGAACGAGTGGTACGAGGCCGCCGTCGACGCCTTCAACGAGTCCCAGGACGAGATCCACGTCAACCTCACCCAGGTCCCCGGCGACGCCTGGGAGCAGCGCATGACGGCGGCCCAGGCCGCCGGCAACGCGCCCGACATGTACACGATCGCCTACAACGGCGTCGTCTCGGCCGCCACGACCGGCCAGATCACCTCGCTGTCGCCCTACATCGGCGACGACGTGTGGTCCGACGTCCAGGAGGACGTGCTGGCGTCGATCTCGGTCGAGGGCGAGCACTACGCGTTCCCGATGCTCGTCGAGCCCTCGGCGGTGCTCTGGTACCGCACCGACCTCTTCGAGGAGGCCGGCATCGACGGTCCGCCCACGACGTGGGAGGAGCTGCAGGACTACGCCGCCCAGCTGACGACCGGTGACGTCTACGGCTTCGGCGCCGCGCAGTCCGCGGGCGACATGGGCTGGAGCACCTGGGGCCTGCAGTGGAACGTGGCCGGCCACCTGCCGATCAGCGACGACTGGAGCGAGGCGCAGGTCGGTGACGAGTACGCGCCGCTGCTGCAGGCGTGGCAGGACATGTACAAGGCCGGGTCGATGCCGCAGCAGGCGCTGGCCGGGTACGCCGACGCCAACCCGCTCGGCGAGGGTCACCTCGCGATGAACATGGGCGGCTCCTGGTTCGCCAGCGTGCTCATCAACGACTTCCCGGAGATGGTCGGCAACATCGGCGCCGCGCCGATGCCGAGCTTCCACGGCGACCCGGAGGCCCCGACCGCCACGCTCGGCGGCTGGACGTGGGTCGTCGATGCCAAGAGCGAGGTCCCGGAGGAGGCCGCGGCGTTCATCGAGGCCACCCTCGGCGGCGGTGACGACGAGCAGCTGCTCGAGTACTTCGCCGGCACCCAGTTCTCGAAGTACTCGCCCCGTGCGAGCGTCAACGAGGCACTGATCGAGGCCGCGGCGTCCTCGGAGAACCCGTGGGCGGCGACGATCGCCGAGCAGATCGTGCCGTTCTCCAAGCCCGAGGCGTCCTACCCGTGGGACATCTCGATGGCGTTCGCGACGGCGCTCGAGCAGGCGATGCAGGGCACCGACGTCAGCACCGCGCTCGCCGACGCCGAGGCGGAGATCAACCGGCTGATCGAGGCCAACCAGCTGGCGGGCACGGCTCCCCAGCCGTGACCTCTCGGCTCCGGTCCGGCCGCGCACGGCGGCCGGGCCGGAGCCGCGCCACCGACCACGAAGGAGGTCGACGATGACCCAGACGGTCCAGGCCGAGCCCACGACGCTCGGCACCGCTGCGGCACGCCGCCGCGGCCGGCCCAGCGGGAAGCAGCCACGGGCGCGCACGGGCATGAACGCCCGCAGCAACAAGATGGCGTACCTCATGCTCGCGCCGGTCGTGATCCTGCTGACGATCTTCGTCGTCTGGCCGGTCGTCTACGCGGTGTACCTCAGCTTCTACAACTGGAGCTTCTACACCGACCCGATCCCGGTGGGCTGGCGCAACTACATGAACGTGCTGGGCGACCGCACGTTCATCGAGTCGGTCGGGCGGGGCCTGCTGTTCGCGGTGATGGTCGTGCCGGTCCAGCTCGTCATCGCGTTCCTGTTCGCGAGCCTCGTCAGAACGGTCAGCGGCCGGGTCGCGACGCTGCTCAAGGTGAGCATCTACATCCCAACGATCGTCTCCGGCGTCATCGCCTCGATCATCTTCGTGCTCATCTACAACTACCAGGGCGGCATCCTCAACGCGTTCGTCGGGCTGTTCGGTGTCGAGAAGCAGGCGTGGCTGGGCAACGTCGCGACGGCGCTGCCGGCGCTGGCGGTCCCCGCGATCTGGCTGGGGCTGGGCATCTGCTCGCTCATCATGCTCGCGGGCATGGTCGACATCCCCGCGACCTACTACGAGGCGGCGGACCTCGACGGCGCGAACTGGTTCCAGAAGACGTTCTTCGTGACGATCCCGCTGATGAAGAACATCTTCCTGTTCCTGCTCATCACCGGCTTCACCGCGGCGGTCCAGCAGTTCGAGCTGCCGCTGGTGATGACCGACGGCGGCCCGCTCGAGCGGACCCTGCTCCCGAACCTGTACATCTTCCAGCACTTCCGCAACGACACCTACGTCGGCTACTCGATCGCCGCGGCGATCCTGCTGATGGTCGTGCTGGGCAGCATCTCGGCGGTGATCTTCCGGGTGCTCAACTCCGAGAAGGCGGTGGACGGCTGATGGCGGTCGACACTCCGGTGACCGCGCCGGCGATCAGCGAGATCGGCAGGACGACGCGGCGGCCGCGCGGCCGCCGCGACACCGGCGCCAAGGGCGTGGCGGTGCTGACCGGCAAGATCGCCGCCGGCGCCCTGCTGGTGCTGCTCGCGCTGTTCCCGCTGGCGTGGATGGTGATCGCGGGCTTCAAGAGCCGCACCGAGGTCGTCGCGACACCGTTCCAGTTCTTCCCCGAGGTGTGGCGCGTCGAGAACTACCAGCAGATCCTCGCCGACCCCGAGTTCGTGCGGTCGATGAGCGTGACCTTCGGCGGGGCGATCCTGTTCACGCTCCTCTCGCTGACCGTCAACTCGCTCGGCGCGTACGCGTTCGCCCGGCTGGAGTTCGCCTTCAAGAACGTGCTGTGGGTCTACGTCATCACGACGATGTTCATCCCCGGCATGGCGATCCTGCTGACCTCGTTCGTCGTCGTCACCCGGCTGCGGATGCTCGACACGATCGCGGTGCTCGTCATCCCGGGCGCGGCGTCGGCGGCGCACCTGTTCTTCATGCGGCAGTACTACCTCAACGTGCCGATGGCGCTCGAGGAGGCCGCGACGCTCGACGGCGCGTCCAAGTGGGGCATCTACCGCCACATCTTCCTGCCGATGAGCAAGCCGGTGTTCGTCGTGGTCGGCATGACGTCGTTCCTCGCGTTCTGGAACTCCTACGTGTGGCCGATCATGACGATCACAAGCCGCGACCTCTACCAGATCCAGCAGTTCCTGGCGACGTTCCGCTCCGAGCGGGCCGCCGAGCTGGGCATGCTGATGGCGGGCTCCACGCTGGCCGCGCTGCCGGTGATGATCCTGTTCCTCGTCTTCCAGCGGCACATCATCGGCGGCATCAAGATCGCGGGGCTGAAGTAGACGCATGGCGAACGCGCGCGAGCTGAGCAACGAGGAGGGCCCGCACGTCGCGATGCCGCTCGGCGGCATCGGGACCGGCAACGTGAGCATCTGCGCCGACGGCGCGCTGCGGCAGTGGCAGCTGCACAACATCGGCAACCACCGCGGCGACCTGCCGTACTCCTTCCTCGCCCTGCGGGTGAGCCAGTGGGAGCCGCCGTTCGACGCGGTGCGGGTGCTGCAGGCGCCCGCACCGCTGCGCAGCACGGACACCCCGCTCGTCAACGACGACCTGGTGCCGCGGTGGCAGCGGCGGCTGCTGGCCCGGCACGGCGGGGTGCAGCGGACCCGGTTCCGTGCCACGTACCCGGTGGCGGAGATCGACTACGTCGACGACACGTTGCCCGTGCAGGTCTCGATGGAGGCCTTCACGCCGATGGTGCCGCTCGACGTCGAGACCAGCTCGTTGCCGGTCGCGATGCTGACGGTGTCGGTCACCAACGTCAGCGACGTCCCGGTCAACGCGTGGCTCGGCGTCGCGATGCAGAACCCGCTCGGGATCGACGGCACCCTGCAGCCCGATGGCGTCCGGGCGCCCGGCTACGGCGGCAACGTCAACCGCGTGGACCGCTCCGTCGTCGAGCAGGCGGGCGGGGACGGCGGCGGGCACGCCCGCTGGACGCACCTCGTCATGGAGAACCCGTCGCTGCCCCAGCGGCACCCGGGTGCGGGCCAGGTCGTGGTGAGCGCCGACGCGCCGCTGACGACCGCGCTGCCGCACTGGAGCGCGCCCGAGCAGTTCCTCGACTTCCTGCGGCAGCGGCAACCCTTCGGGCCGCACGACTGGGCGCACGTCCCGCCGGACATGGCGGACCCGCAGCCCACCGCGTCGTGGACGAGCGCTGGGCCGAGCCCCGAGGGCAGCACGTGGAACGGCGGTCTGGCCGCGCAGGTGCACGTGCCGCCGGGGGAGACGCGCCGGGTGCGGGTGAGCCTCGCGTGGTGGCTGCCGAACCGGTACGCGAACTTCACCCAGTTCGGCGGCATCAGGCCCGAGTGGGGCACCGAGCCGCAGTGGCTCGGCAACCACTGCACGACGCGGTTCCGCGACGCGCGCGAGGTCGCCGATCTCGTGCACCGGGACTGGGACGACCTGCGCGAGCGCACCCGAGGCTGGACGGCGACGCTGCTCGACTCGGGCCTGCGAGACGACGAGGTCGAGCACCTCGCGGCGCAGGCGTCGATCGTGCGCAGCCCGTCGTTCTTCCGCGTCGCCTCCGGTGAGGTGTACGCGTTCGAGGGCGTCCAGGGCGCGTCGACGACCATGTGGTCGGGCGACGTCGGCGGCTCCTGCCCGCTCAACTGCACGCACGTGCTCGCCTACGCGCAGGGGCTGGCGCGGCTGTGGCCCGAGCTCGACCGCAGCATGCGCGAGACCGAGCTCGACGTCATGCAGGCGCCCGAGGGGTTCATCCCGCACCGGGTGATCCTGCCGACGTCGCTGGGGCAGCTGTGGGACCGTCCGATCGGCGGCCCGGAGGAGCCCGCGCTCGACGGCATGCTCGCCTCGGTGCTCAAGGTCTACCAGCAGGTCCGCAACGGGGTCGGCGAGGAGTGGCTCGCGCGGTACTGGCCCAAGGTCGTGCGACTCATGGACCACGTGGCGCGGCGGTGGGACCCGGAGGAGACCGGGATGCTGCACGGCATCCAGCCCTCGACGCATGACATCGACCTCGCGGGCCTCAACACCTTTATGGGCACGTACTGGCTGGCGGCGCTGCGGGCCGCCGAGGAGCTCGCACGCACCGTGGGGGACGACGCCAGGGCGCAGGCGTGGCAGCAGCGGTTCCGTGCCGGCAGCGCCGGGTACGACCAGGCGCTGTTCACCGGTGCGTACTACCGGCAGGTCCTCGAGGACGGCGACCCGGTCGCGTTCCAGTGGGGCGAGGGCTGCTTGTCCGACCAGCTGATCGGGCAGTGGTGGGCGCACCTGCTCGATCTCGGGTACCTGCTGCCGCCCGACCACGTGCGGACCGCGCTGCGGTCGGTGGTCGAGCACAACCTGCGCCCGGACTTCCACGGTTTCGAGCACCCGTACCGCACCTACGCCGACGGCGACGAGAGCGGCCTGGTCATGTGCTCCTGGCCCACCGGCGGTCGCCCGGAGATCCCCACGCGCTACTGCGACGAGGTGTGGACCGGCATCGAGTACCAGGTCGCCGCGCACTGCGAGATCGAGGGCCTGCACACCGAGTCCCGCAGGATCCTCGACGGCGTGTGGGGCCGCTACGACGGCCGTCGCCGCAACCCGTACAACGAGATCGAGTGCGGCGACCACTACGTGCGCGCGCTCTCGGGGTGGAGCGTGCTCGAGGCCCGTACCGGGCAGCGGTGGGACGCCCGCACCCGCACGCTGACGCTGCGCCGGCCGACGCCGGGCACGAGCTGGCCCGTGGTGCTGCACGACGGCTGGGGCGCGGTCCGCGCCGACGAGGACGGCGCGCTGCGGCTCGCCTGCACCGCGGGGCACCTCGCCGTCGACCGGCTGCGTCTGGACCTCGACGACGCGCGCGAGGTGCAGGTCAGGCTCGCGGCGGGGGAGTCGGCGGTGCTCTGAGCGGCGTCAGCGGGCGTTCGCCAGGACCGCCGGCGCGATAGTGGCGTCCCGCATAGTGGTGTAACCGCTCGGTGGCCGGCCTCGTTGTGAACGTGGGCGCGGTCACCGTGTGATCCTTCGAGGAATCTCCTACAACCCTCTCGAATGGAGTCATCACGATGACCGCTCCTCACATTGTCGACCCTGCCGGCCTGCTCGGTGAAGCCCTCGCCGAGGCGTCGCCGGATCTGATGCGTCAGCTGCTGCAGACGATGATCAACGCGCTGCTGTCCGCGGACGCGGACGCCGTCTGCGGCGCCGAATGGGGCACGGCGTCCCCGGACCGGGTGACGCAGCGCAACGGCTACCGGCACCGCGAGCTGGACACCCGCGTCGGCACGATCGACGTCGCCGTCCCCAAGCTGCGCAAGGGCACCTACTTCCCGGAATGGCTGCTGGAGCGCCGCAAGCGCGCCGAGGCGGCGCTGATCACCGTCGTCGCCGACTGCTACCTCGCCGGCGTCTCCACCCGCCGGATGGACAAGCTGGTCAAACCCTCGGCATCGACTCCCTGTCCAAGTCGCAGGTGTCCCGCATGGCGGCTGATCTCGACGAGCACGTCGACCAGTTCCGCCACCGCCCCCTCGGGGATGCCGGGCCGTTCACGTTCGTCGCCGCCGACGCCCTCACGATGAAGGTCCGCGAAGGCGGGCGGGTGATCAACGCGGTCGTCCTGGTCGCCACCGGAGTCAACGCCGATGGCCGCCGCGAGGTCCTGGGCATGCGCGTCGCCACGGCCGAGACAGCGTCGGCTTGGAACCAGTTCTTCGCCGATCTCGTCGCCCGCGGCCTCACCGGAGTCCGCCTCGTCACCTCCGCCGCCCACCAAGGGCTGGTCGAGGCGATCGCGGCGAACCTGCCGGGAGCGGCCTGGCAGCGCTGCCGCACCCACTACGCCGCGAACCTGATGTCGGTCACCCCGAAGTCCCTCTGGCCCGCAGTCAAGGCGATGCTGCACTCCGTCTACGACCAACCCGACGCCGCCGCGGTCAACGCCCAGTTCGACCGGCTCCTCGACTACGTCGAAGACAAGCTGCCCGACGCCTTCTCACACCTCGACAATGCGCGGGCAGACATCCTCGCGTTCACCGAGTTCCCCGAAGGCCTCTGGTCGCAGATCTGGTCGAACAACCCCAACGAGCGTCTCAATCGCGAGATCCGCCGCCGCACCGACAGCGTCGGCATCTTCCCCAACCGCGACGCCATCGTCCGCTTCGTCGGCGCCGTCCTCGCCGAGCAGACCGACGAATGGGCCGAAGGCCGCCGCTACCTCGGCCTCGACATCCTCGCCAAGAGCCGCCTGCACCTCCTCCCCGACACCGGAGCAGAGGAGGCGACAGACAGCATCCTCGAACTCAGCGCCTGACCCAGCACCGAAGGGTCACGAAGCGACTACACCACTACCGGGGACTTGACCCAGCGAGTTGGATTCTGCGCCTAATCGCCTGGCATCGCTTGTTACGAGGCCCACAGCGCCTCGGTGGGTGACATACGCGCAGCACGTATGGCAGGGAGGAGGCCTGCGATGGCTCCGATGACCAGTGCGGAGCCGAGCCCGCCGGTCCAGGCGAGCGGCGGGATGACGACGAGCCAGCCTTTGCTGGTCGCGTAGACGACGGTCGCGAGTGCTCCGACCAGCACTCCGATGGCTCCGCCGATGAGTGAGAGCAGGATCGCCTCGTTGAAGAACTGAGTGCGGATGTGTCCTCTGGTGGCGCCGAGTGCGCGACGCAAGCCGATCTCGCCACGCCGTTCGAGGACCGAGACGATCATCGTGTTGGCGACGCCAACAGTTCCGACCAGCAGCGAGATGGCACCGAGTCCGAGGAACAGCGAGTTGAGCGCGCTCTCTGCCTGGGCGCGGGCGAGCAGGGCGTCCGAGGGGCGGCTGACGGCGACTTCGTTGGGGTTCTCCGGATTCGCGGTGCGGGCGAGGAGAGCGTGAACCGCCGCGACCTGTTCGGTGTCTGTGCGCACGTAGATTGTGGTGGGGTGTCCATCGAAGCCGAGATAGTTCTGCGCGGCAGCGAACCCGACGAGCACGGATGAATCGATCTCCGGCGCCAGGGTCGCCGGGGCCAGAATGCCGGCGATGGAAAACCATTGCCGGTCGATCCAGAGGCGCGCTCCCGGGTGGACGCTGGTGATGCCGAGACGCCGCGCCGCTGTGGAGCCGAGGACCACGACGGGAAGCCTCCCGGTGGCGGGGTTGAGGAAGTCGCCGTGGGCGACGGCAGCACCGATCGCGTCTGGCAGTCCCGGGGTGGCGGCGCGCAGAGCGAGACTGTTGGTGTTGACGGCCGGGATGAACGGGTTTCGGTAGATGGGGATGTCGATCGCTGCGGTCGACTCGACGTCGGTCACATCGGCGATCCGACCGATCCGGTCGGGCGCATCGACCGGGAGGGCGGCCGCGTCGCCGGAGAGGTCACGCCCGGTGCTGACGGTGAGGAGATTGGTGCCGAGCGAGTCGATCTCGGCGAGCAGTCCTGCCTGCGACGAGGAGGAGAGTCCGAGGACGCCGACGATCGATGCTGTACCGATCGCGATCCCTAGGGCGGACAGCGCGGCGCGGACTTTCCGGGTTCTGATGCCGATGCTGCTGACGCGGAGCACGTCCCGCGGGCGCAGCCGTCGAGGCGAGAGGTCGTCGTCGGTGGTCATGCGTTCTCCTTGCGGTGGGCTCGGACCGTGTCGCTGACGATGCGGCCATCGAGGATCTCCACGCGCCTGGGCAGGCGGGCGGCGATGGCGAGGTCGTGGGTGATGACCACGATGGTGGTGCCGCGCCGGTTGAGGGCGTCGAGGAGGGCGAGGATCGCGTTCCCCGTGGTGCTGTCGAGGTTTCCGGTGGGTTCGTCCGCGAGGACGATGTCGGGTTCGCCAATGAGGGCTCGAGCGATCGCGACGCGTTGCCGCTGTCCTCCAGACAACTGCGAGGGAAGAGCGTCGGTCCTGTGCTCGAGGCCGACCTGTGTCAGCGCTTCGCGCCCTAGCCTGCGGCGGGTGCTGGCTGGGGTTCCCGCGTACAGGAGTCCGTCGGCGACGTTGTCGAGCACGCTCTGATGCTCGTCCAGGAAGAACTGCTGGAAGACGAATCCGATGCGCGCTGAACGGAGGGTGGAGAGCTGCCGGTCGTCGAGGTCGGAGGTGTCGCGGCCCGCGACGCGAACCTTTCCGGCCGTGGGTCGGTCGAGAGTGCCCATGATCTGCAGCAAGGTCGTCTTGCCGGATCCGGAGGGGCCGACGATGCCGACGAGCTCTCCCGGCTCGATGGTGAGGTCGACGCCGCGGAGGGCGGCAACCGGCGGTTCGCCGGGGTAGGTGCGTGTCACGCCGATCAGCTCGATGACGGGGGTCATGCTGCAGGCACCACGACTCGCTGGCCAGCGCGAAGGCCGTCGCCGGAGACTTGGACGAGTCCGCCGGCGCTGTCGAACAGGCCGAGCTCGACGGTGACAAGGTGACTGTCGCCGCCGGTTTCGAGCACTTCGACCGCGTACTCGCCGCCCGAGAGAGCGAGAAGTGCGGTGACCGGGACGGTCAGCACGTCCTCGACGGTCTCGGTCGTGATCGCGACGAGCACCGGTGCCTGGTCCAGGCCGGAGGCGGTGCCCGGATCTGTGAGGGCCGCGCGCACCGGGACGGTTGCGGAGCCGCTCTCCTGTTGGGTGGCGACCGCGCCGACGTCGGTGACAGTGCCGGATGCAGTGGTGAGGTCGGGCAGAGTGACGGCCACGGCATCGCCCACTTTGACGTGAGCAAGGAGCGAGACGGGTACTTCGGCCTCGACCTGCGGCGTGGTGGAGGTTCCCTCGATGACGGTCTGCCCTGCCCCGGCGGGCGCGCCGAGGGTCAACGGGGTCGCCGTGACGCGCACGGCGCTGGGCAGGAACACCACTTGTCCGAAGTCGAGCGATCCCGACTCTCGCAATCCGAAGGCCGCTTGGAATCTCTTGATGGCTTGCTGGCTGCGCCAGGTGATCTCGTCGCATTCGGGGTCGATGTCGAGGCCGTCGGCATAGCCGAGTTCGACCAGGGCCGCGTTCAGTTGCTGGGCGTCGACTCCGGTTGTTCCCCACTCGAATGCGCGCCAGGCCGGGGTGTCGCCTGCGAGGAGGACGACCGGTTTGCCGTCGACGCGATACAAGATGCCGCCCGGTTCGATGACGGTGCCGGGCGTCGGGAGCGCGGTGATCGTTCCGGACAGCTGACCGATCACATCGAGATCGCCCGCATAGCCAAGGGTCCCGCTGACCTGCTGTTGTGCGGCGATGGTCCGACGTTCGACTGCTGCTGTCGCGGGTGCGGGGGCGGAAGCCGCCGGGGCGGGGCTCGACCGATGCCAGAGGGTTGCGGCGAGGACACCGCCGCCGATGGCGAGGACGACGATGACGGCTGCTGCCACGATGATCCGGCGCCGGCGGCGGGTGCCGCGAGACCGCTCCGGAACCACCAGATCGTCCGCGGGAGGGGGCACATCCGTCGTGGTCACGGTGCGTTCCCTTCCGTCATGCCCGGCTCCTCGCCACCACCGGGCAACAGGCTCTTGCAGGCTTCGTGTGCGGCCTGGAATTGCGGGGAGTTGCGGTCGATGGCGGCGCCGTCACCACTGTCCCCGCGCTGGGTGTCCGGTCCCTGTGCCGGTGCCGGCGGGTCCGGGTAGCCGGGAACGCCCTCATCGCGCATGCACTGCGCGTACCGCAGCACAGCCTGGTAGTCCTCGTCCTGCACGTGGGAACCCTGGGTAGGCAGCAGCGGTGCACAGGTCTGCTCCGCGTCCCGGTACTGGTCCGAGTCGATCGGGACCCCGAGTTCGTCCGCGACGACGTCGAACCCGCCGTCCGAGTCCGGGTCGGGGAAGCCGGGAACGCCATTGTCGCGCATGCACTGCGCGTAGGCCACTGCGTCTGCGGCTCCAGCTGGAGTGCTTCCCCCTGCGGAGTCGTCACCCGACGGTGATCCGCTGTCTGGCGCGCACCCGGTGAGAAGAAGAGCAACGGTCAATGCGGCCAAGACTGCGCCGCGCGCTTGCGCCCGCGTCCGTGCCGGCGATGTTGATCTGGTCATGTCGGTGAGTCCTTTCGGTTCGGTGATGCTCCGTTTCTAGGACCGCCGTGGTTTCGGGGAGGTATCGCTGCGCGGGACCGCGTTGGGTCTTCTGGGCTTCTACACATGGGTGGTGAAACCGCTCCGAAACCGGATCGGGCGCATCCTGGATGCATGCGGATCTTGGTGATCGACGACGACACAGAGTTGGCGGATGCCGTGACCATCGGGCTGCGGCGTCGGAACATGGCCGTGGACGTCGCCTACGACGGCTCTTCGGGTCTCGAACGGGCCGAGCTGAACGACTACGACGTGATCGTCCTAGACAGAGACTTACCCTCCATGCATGGCGACGATGTCTGCGCGCGGCTGGTGGAAAGAGGCGGTCGCAGTCGGATCCTCATGCTCACGGCGGCGGGCTCCGCGGGTGACCTGGTGGACGGCCTGGATCTGGGCGCCGACGACTACCTCGCCAAGCCATTCGATTTCGAGGTCCTCGTTACCCGGATTGGCGCACTGGCGCGGCGCTCCCAGCCTGCGCACCCTCCGGCGCTGCGCGTCGGCGACTTGGTCGTCGACACCGCCAGGCGACGAGCTTTTCGGCACGACCAACCGCGAGATCTCACACCCAAGGAGTTCGGCGTGCTCGAGCTGCTGGTAACGGCAGGGGGACGCACGGTCTCTGCCGAGGAGCTCCTCGAACGTGTCTGGGACGAGAACGCCGATCCCTTCACCAACGCCGTCAAGATCACGGTGAGCAGACTGCGGGCCAAACTCGGCGATCCACCCGTGATCGAGACCGTCGCAAGGTCCGGCTACCGGGTGATCGTCTCATGAGGACTGGACCTCGCGGCCGTCCACGTCCCCGGTCGAGGCACTTTCGACTGCCGATCAGGGCGCGACTCACCGCGCTCTACGCGGTTCTCTTTCTGGCTTGCGGCGCGACAATGCTCGCGATCACCTATGGTCTTGTCGACCAGACGACCCGATCGGAGTCGCTCACTCTTGTCCAGCCCGACGGCACCGAGGTGGTCGTCGACGTCGACCTCGACGGTGCTCCGCCGCTCGGTCAGCCGGAGACGACGGGCGACGACCCAGGGCTGACGCCTCCGGGTCTCGACCCCGCCGAGTTTCGCGACCGCGCGGCGCAGCAGCACACCCAGCGGATGCTCACGCTGCTCGGCCAATCCGCGATCGCGCTGGGCATCATGACGTTGGTCTCGGTCGTGCTCGGCTGGATCGTCGCCACCAGAGCGCTGCGCCCTCTCCGCGCCATCACGGCGACGACACGACGTATCACCGCTCAGAACCTCGACGAACGCCTCTCCCTGGATGGCCCCCGAGACGAGCTCACCGAACTCGGCGACACCATCGACGGATTGCTCACGCGATTGGACGACTCGTTCCGGGCACAACGCATCTTCGTCGCCAACGCGTCGCACGAACTCCGCACACCGCTCGCCCGGCAACGCACAGTGGCCCAGGTCGCCCTAGACGACCCAGCTGCCACAATCGAATCCCTTCGCGCCGCCCACGAACGCGTGCTCGCGGCCGGCGCGCAGCAGGAGCAGATCATCGACGCCCTACTCACTCTCGCGAGAGGACAGGCCGGAGTCCGCAGCTCCGAACCCATCGATCTCGCCTCCCTCGTTCGTGACTGCCTGGCTCACAGCCAATCGCCCGCGAAACAACAGAACCTCACGCTCGATGCCAAGCTCTCGCCCGCATCCGTGGTCGGCGACCCCCGGCTGATCGAGCGCCTCATAGCAAACCTGCTCGACAACGCGATCCGCTACAACCGCCCCGGCGGCTCCGTGCACATCAGCACCAGTACCAGCAACGGGATGGTCGAGCTCAAGATCACCAACACAGGAGACACCGTCCCCGAGGAGTCCGTCGACGCCCTGCTCGAACCGTTCCGGCGTCTCGACCGCGTTCGCACCTCGCACGCGGACGGGCACGGGTACGGACTCGGACTGTCCATCGTCCACGCCATCGCCAGGGCCCACCGTGCGACCCTTGACATCCAGCCGCAGCCGGGCGGGGGGCTCTGCGTCTCCGTGGCATGGGATCGCGGAGCGTGACGACGCAGGCTGAGCCCCGGCCGAGTCTGCACCGCAGAGGTGGGATCGCGCTGCATGTCAGGCCGCGTTCCTCCGCGCATGAATCGGATCGCTGGCCTGCCTGACCCGTCACAGCATTGCCGGACCTCCAACCGATTTCAGTTGCCGCGCGGCCTCGTTGGTGGCGTCCACAGTTGAGACTTGACCGGCGCGATCTCCGTCGCCGTGGCGTCACGCACCTAGGGGGAGCACGTGAGAACCTCCGACGTGACGACGGCCGCCGCAGCGGACCACGAGGCAGGAGCAGCACCCATGACCATCACCATCCAGCGCGTCGAGAACGGTGCGCTCGCCGTGGCGATCGTCCTCGCGATGGTCGCCACGCAGCAGCCCTGGTGGCTGCTGCTCGCCACCTTCCTTCTCGTCGACGTGTCCGCTCTCGGGTACCTGCGCGGTCCCCGCACGGGTGCGCTCACCTACAACCTGGCCCACAGCTACATGGGCCCGGCGCTCGCGATCGCGCTCTACCTCGTGCTGCAGCTGGCGGGTCGCGACGTCCTCTGGCTCGCGCTGGTGGCCGCGTGCTGGGGCTTCCACGTCGCGGTCGACCGCGCCCTCGGCTACGGGCTCAAGCTCGAGGACTTCCAGCACACGCACCTCGGCCGGATCGGCCGGCGGCAGCCCGAGCCGTTGTGACCGGGCGGCGCGTGGACGCCTTCGGCGGCCGGGTCCATAGTGGGCGCATGGCTGAACCCACGACCCGGCCCACCGACGTGCCGGTCACCGACTTCCTCGCCGGCGTGACCCCGGCCGTGCGCCGCGAGGACGGCGTTGCGCTCGCGGCGCTGATGAGCGAGGTGACCGGCGTCGAACCGGTCATGTGGGGGCCGTCGATGATCGGCTACGGCAGCTACCACTACCGCTCGCCCACCAACCCGCGCACCCACGGCGACTGGCCCAAGGTCGCGTTCTCGCCCCGCACGACCTCGCTGGTCCCGTACGGCATCAAGGACCGCCCGGAGGCGCAGCAGCGGCTGCCGTCGCTCGGCTCCTACAGCGAGGGTGCCGGCTGCGTCTACGTCAAGCGCCTGGCCGACGTCGACCAGGCGGTGCTCCGCGAGCTCGTCGCGATCGCCTTCGCACGCCCCGACGACGACTGAGCGGCGTCACCCACGCCGGGGCGACGCCGCTCGCGGTGGCGCCGCCGTCAGGAGACGGCGCGGGTGACCAGCTCGCGCACCCGACGCTCGACGTCGTCGGTCCACGCGGTGATCGCGAGCGCGGTCGCCCACATGTCGCCGTCGTCGAGGTGGGCCGGCTGCTCGAAGCCGAGCGTCGCGTACCGGGTGCCGAACTTCGCGGCGGGCTGCACGAACACGACCATCTTGCCGTCGGCGTTCGCGAAGCCGGGCATGCCGTAGTAGGTCTTCGGCACCAGGTCGGGCGCGGCGTCGCTCACGACCGCGTACATGCCCTCGGCGATCTGCTTGTCGGTGCCCTCGAGCTTGTCGATCGCCTCGCGCACCGCTGTGGTGCCCGCCTCGCGGTTCTTGCCGGCCTTCGCCTGCTCGCGCAGCTCCTTCGCGCGCTGCTTGACCGCCTCGCGCTCCGCCTGGCTGAGTCCGTCGGCCGTCGTCTTCTGCGCCATCGTGCAACCTCCCTCTCGTTCCAGGGGTCCCCCCTGCCTGGTGACGACGACGCTACGCAGCCGAGCGTGCCGGTGCTTCTCGATTCCTGCTCGGCTCCGGCGAGCCGTGTCGAGAACGGTCCCGGGAGGTGGCGACGGTCGGGCATGCTCGGCGCATGACGGCGACCACCACCCGACGCCCAGGTGCGCCGGCGGCCCTCCGGGCGGCGGTCGCGGTCAGCCTGCTCGCCTGCGTGGCGAAGATCGCCGCGGACTCCTTCGACGTCGGCTGGCTCGGCTACGCGCAGTGGCTGTACCTGCCGCCGCTGGCGGTCGGGCTCGTGCTCGCGGGCGGGGCGCGCCGCCGCCGGGGCCGCTGGTGGCTGGCCGGGCTCGTGCTGTCCTGGCAGGGCGACGTGCTCGGTGGCACGGACTTCCTGCTGCTGCTCGGCTGCTTCCTCCTCGCGCACCTGTGCTACCTCGTGGCGCTGTGGCCGACACGTCGGCGCAGCGCGCTCCGAGGACCGGCCGCGCTGCCGTACCTGCTGCTCGGGGTGGCGGGAGCCGCCGTCGTCGCCCCGGCCGCCGGGCCGGTGCTGGCCGGCCCGGTCGTGGTCTACGCGGCCGCGCTCACGCTCATGGCCGTGCTCGCGACGGCGGGCGGTCGCCGCGGCGCGCTCGGCGGGCTGCTGTTCATGGTCTCCGACCTCACGCTCGGGCTCGGCCGGTTCGTCGTCGACCTCCCGACGGCGGTGCAGACCGCCGTCGTCATCGGCACCTACGTGCCCGCGCAGGTGCTGCTCCTCCTCGCGGTGCTCACGCTGCTCGAGGAGCCGCCGGGCGACTGAGCGCTCGCCGTCGTGCGGGACCGCCGCTCAGCGGCGTCGGGTGCCGAAGATCGAGCGCGTGATCTCGCGACCGATCGTCGACCCTGCGGAGCGCAGCAACGAGTCGAGGGCGGTGCGCCGGCTGCGGGCGCTGCGCTCCGCCTCCTTGGCGGCACGGGCGGCCGCCGCTGCCTCGGCCTTGAGCCGCGCCTTCTCGGCCGCCTCCGCCTCCTTGGCGGCGCGCTTCTCGGCTGCGATGCGTTCCTTCTCGGCCTCCTTGGCCGCGGCCTCGGCTCGCTCGGCGGCCTCGCGGGCCTCGCGCTCCTGGTCGATGCGGCGCACGAGCATCTCGTAGGCGCTGACGTTGTCGACGGGTGTGCCGTACTCGGCCATGGCGGGGGAGGCCTCGATGATCGACGTCAGGGTCGCCTCCGGGGCGGGCTCCATCGAGGCCTGCGGTGCGCGCAGCCGTGTCCACGCCACCGGCGTCGGCGCACCCTTCTCGGTGAGGACGGTGACGACCGCCTCGCCGGTGCCCATGCTCGTGAGCACCTCCTCGAGGTCGTAGTCCGACGTCGGGAAGGTGCGGGCGGTCGCCCGCAGCGCCTTGGCGTCGTCGGGCGTGAACGCGCGCAGCGCGTGCTGCACCCGGTTGCCGAGCTGGGCGAGCACGTCGGCGGGCACGTCCTTCGGCGTCTGCGTGACGAAGAAGATGCCCACGCCCTTGGACCGGATCAGCCGGACCGTCTGCACGACCTGGGCGAGGAACTCCTTCGAGGCCCCGTTGAACAGCAGGTGCGCCTCGTCGAAGAAGAAGACCAGCTTCGGCTTCTCGGCGTCGCCGACCTCGGGGAGGTCGCCGAACAGATCCGCCAGCAGCCACATGAGGAAGGTCGAGAACAGCGCGGGGCGGTCCTGCACGTCGGGCAGCTCGAGCGCCGAGATGACGCCGCGGCCGTCCGGCGCCAGCCGCAGCAGATCGGTGGTGCGGAACGCCGGCTCGCCGAAGAACACGTCGGCGCCCTGCGCCTGCAGGGCGACGATCTCGCGCAGGATCACCCCCGCAGTCGCCGACGAGACGCCGCCGATGCCCTTGAGCTCGTCCTTGCCGTCCTCGCTGGTGAGGTACGCGATCGTCGACTGCAGGTCCTTGAGGTCCAGCAGCGCCAGCCCCTGGGTGTCGGCCCAGTGGAAGATCAGGCCGAGCGAGGACTCCTGGGTGTCGTTGAGGCCGAGCACCTTCGACAGCAGCAGCGGGCCGAAGTCGGTGACGGTCGTGCGGATCGGCACGCCGTGGCCGAGGCCGCCGAGCGAGTAGAACTCGACCGGGAAGCTCGCCGGCGTCCAGTCCTGCCCGAGGGCGCGCGTGCGGGCGAGCAGCTTCTCGTTGCCCTCGCCCTCGACCGCCAGCCCCGAGAGGTCGCCCTTGATGTCGGCGAGGAACACCGGGACGCCGGCCGCGCTGAGCCCCTCGGCCATCCCCTGCAGCGTGCGGGTCTTGCCGGTACCGGTCGCGCCCGCGACCAGGCCGTGCCGGTTCATCATCGCCAGCGGCAGGCCGATCTGGGCCTGCGGCACCGGCTCGCCGTCCTCGATCAGCGCACCGAGCGGCAGCACGCCGCCCTCGAAGGCGTAGCCGGCCGCGATCGTGGCGGCGTGCTCGGACAGCCCTGGGACCTCGGAGCCGACCGACGGCGTGCTCTCGGTGGTCGCGTCGCTCGCCTCGGCGGTCGGGGACGCGGGCTCCTCCGCCGTGCCGGTCTCGGCCGGCGCGTCGCTCGCGTCGTCGGCGGGCGCGGCCTCGGCGGGCGTCGTCGCCGGCTCGGCCGCGTCATCGGTGGGCTCGGTAGGCTCGCCCGACGCCGCCGGTGCCCCGCCGGCCGCCGCGGCCTCCGCCGCCTCCAGCGCGGCCTGGGCTGCCGCCGCACGCGCCTCCGCGGCCTCGGCGGCCGCCTGTGCCGCTGCGGCACGCAGCGCCGCGAGCTCTGCCTCGTTGCTCATGGCCGCAGCCTAGTGAGACGACGACGCGCGTTGCCGACGCGTCGCCGACGCGCGTGCTCGTCCACAGGGTCGCGCTGGTGACGCTCCGTCCACAGCAGCCCCGGACCGGGAGCGCGGCCGGACGGTGCGCTCCCTAGCGTCGGTCGCCATGCACGACCAGGTGGCGGCCCGGCTGCAGCGGTACCTGCGCGTGGCCTACGAGGGCGCCGAGAGCGGCTCGGGGACCGAGGCGGCTCCGCGCCACACCCGCACGGGCCGATGGGCGACCCGCACCGGTGCTGCGGTGCGGGTCGCCGCCGTGCTGCTGGTGCTCGTGGTCGCCGGCGTCACGGTCCTCGTCCTCAGCTGGACCGCGGCGCCCGCCGCGCCGCAGGCGCCGACGGCGGACCCGGCGCCGCCGGCCACCACGCAGCCCGCTGCCGGCGCTGCGGAGCCGACCGGCGGCCCGACGGCCGGCGCGAACGGTGCGGCGATGCAGGAGGAGCAGCCGGGGGCCGTCGTCGTGCACGTGGCCGGTGCGGTCGCCGCACCCGGCCTCGTCGAGCTCCCCGCCGGCTCCCGGGCGGCCGATGCCCTCGAGGCCGCTGGCGGTGCCACCGACGCGGCCGACCTCGACGCGCTCAACCTCGCGGCACCGGTGACCGACGGGCAGCAGCTCTACGTGCCCGCCGAGGGCGAGACACCGCCGGTGCCCGTCGCCGGGGGCGAGCCTGGCGGCGCAGGTGGGACGCAGCAGGCCGGCCTGGTCGACGTCAACACCGCCGACACCACCACGCTCGAGACGCTGCCGGGCATCGGCCCCGCCCTCGCGGGTCGGATCGTCGATCACCGCACCGCGCACGGCCCGTTCGCCAGCGTCGACGCGCTCATCGACGTCGCCGGCATCGGCCCGGCCACGCTCGCGCGCATCCGGGACCTGGTGACCGTGTGACGCGCGACCTGCGCCTGCTGCCCGCCGCCGTGCTCGGCTGGTGCGCGTGCCTGACCGCCACCCGGCTGCGGCCCGAGGGGGTCGCGGTGCTCGTGCTGGCCGGGCTCGCGGTCGTCGTCGCAGCGACCGCGCGACTGCGGACACCGCAGCGAGGCCGGCACCGTCGGGCCGCTCCGGGGAGGGCGGCGGCGAGCCTGCTCCTCACCGCGGTCGTCGTCACCGTGGCGCTGGCCTGGGCGGGGGCACGGTCGGAGCTGCGACGAGCCACCGTCGAGCCGCTGCTGCGCACGAGCGTCGTGGCGACCCTGCGGATCGACGGCGAGCCACGTCGCGTCGGCGACGACACACTGCTGGTGCGCGCTACCCTTGCCGCGGTGGAGGGCGGCACCGCCCGAGGGGTGCCGGTGCTCGTCCTGGCCGACGGCTCCTGGTGGGAGGTCGTCGTCGGGTCGCGGGTGCAGGCGCGCGCCCGCGTCGCACCGACCGCGCCGGGCGACCCGGCGGGGGCGCTGCTGGTGCCGCACGAGCCGCCGGTCCTGCTCGCACGGGCGCCGCCGGTGGCGGCGGGGGTCGCCCGGCTCCGCGCGGGGCTGCTCCGAGCGGTCGAGGGGCTCGACTCGCAGGCGCGCGGGCTCGTGCCCGGCATCGCGCTCGGCGACGACCGCGCGCTCCCGGTGGCGCTCGCGGAGGACCTGCGCACGGTCAGCCTCACCCACGTGACCGCCGTCTCCGGAGCCCACGTCGCGATGGTGCTGGGGCTGGTCATGGCCACCCTGGTGCGGCTGCCGCGGCCGTGGCGCGCCGGCGTGGCAGGGGTCGTGCTGGTCGGGCTGGTGCTGCTCGTGCACCCCTCCGCCAGCGTGCTGCGGTCGGCGGCGATGGGTGCCGTGCTCCTGCTCGGGCTGCTGCTCGCGCGACCACGGGCGGCGCTGCCGGCGCTGTGGACGAGCGTGCTGGTGCTGCTCGCCGTCGACCCGTGGCTCGCGAGCTCGTTCGGGTTCGTGCTGTCGGTGCTCGCGACGGCAGGGCTGCTGCTCGGGTCCGGCCCGCTGGCGGCCTGGCTGTCCCGCGTGCTGCCGCGCCCGCTCGCGGTCGCGCTCGCGGTCCCGCTGGCCGCGCAGCTGGCGTGCCTACCGGCGCTGGCTCTGCTCCAGCCCCGGATGCCGGTGCACGCGGTGCTGGCCAACACGCTCGCGGCGCCCGCGGTCCCACCCGCGACCGTGCTGGGGCTGGCCGCGACCCTGGTCGCCCCGGTGTCGGCGTCGGCCGCTGCGAGCCTGGCCGGGCTGGCTGGCGTCGCCACCGCCTGGGTGGCCGCGGTCGCGACCTGGTGCGCACGGCTGCCGCTGGCCACCCTGCCGTGGTGGGTCGCCGTCGTCGCCGGCGTCGTGCTGGTGGCGGTGCTGGTGCGACGGCGCCCGATGTCGCGCAGCGCGTCGTGAGCCGGGGCCGCTCCCAGCCGGGCCCGCCGACACAGGGTGTCCCGGGGAGATGGCAGGCTGGCCCCGTGCCACCGTCACGCCGGAAGCCGGCGGGTCTCAGCCCGCTCGACCTCGACGCCATCCCGCTCGCACCGCTCGTGCTCGTCAAGGGTGCGGAGGGCTACTTCGTGGACGCGGTCACCGACCACCTGCTCGCGCTCGCCAAGGAGCGTGACCCGCAGGTGGAGGTCACCCGGATCGACGCCGCCGCGTACCAGCCCCACCAGCTCGACGTCATCACCAGCCCCTCGCTGTTCGAGGAGCGTCGGCACGTCGTCGTCGACGCCGTCGACGCCGCGTCCGACGCCTTCATCACCGACGGCCTGGCCTACCTCGAGCGGATCGAGCCCGAGCTGGGCGAGGTCAGCATCGTGCTGCGCCACACCAAGGGCGTGCGCGGCAAGAAGCTCCTCGACGCGATCGCCGCCGCCGGCCTCCCGGTCGTCCAGTGCGACCCGCTCAAGCGCGACTCCGAGAAGGTCGACTTCGTCAGCCGTCGGTTCAAGAGCGCGGGGCGGCGAGCGAGCGCCGACGCCGTGCGTGCGCTCGTCGAGGCGCTCGGCTCCGACCTGCGCGAGCTCGCGTCCGGCGTGCAGCAGCTCGTCGAGGACACCACCGGCGCGATCACCCCCGACGTCGTGCAGCGCTACTACGGCGGCCGTGTCGAGGCGACCGGGTTCCGCGTGGCCGACGCCGCCATCGCCGGTCAGGGCGCCGAGGCGGTCACGCTGCTGCGCCACGCGCTCGCGACCGGGTCCGACCCGGTGCCGCTGGTCGCCGCGCTGGCGATGAAGCTGCGCACGCTGGCCAAGGTGGCCGCGGCCCGGGGGAGAGGCGGCGCGAGCGCCGCCGAGCTCGGGCTCGCGCCCTGGCAGGTCGACCGGGCCCGCCGCGAGCTCACCGGCTGGACCCCGGAAGGCCTCGCCGCGGCGATCACCGCCGTGGCCGACGCCGACGCCGAGGTCAAGGGTGAGAGCCGGGAGCCGCAGTTCGCCGTCGAGCGCGCGGTGCTCCGGGTCGCCGACGCCCGCGAGAACCGCTGAGCGGGCGGTTCCGCACCGCGGGGGAGCGACCCGAGCCCGCTGTCCGGCCGCCGGGGGAGGACGCACCAGGCCGCTCCGACGATGCTCGTGGCATGACCGAGGAGCAGCCCGGAGCGCAGGACCACGACGAGCAGCCCGAGGCGCAGGACCAGCAGGAGCAGCCGGGACAGAGCCGGCCGTGGATCGGGTCCGGCCTCGCCATCGGGGTGGCGATCGGCGCCGCCCTCGGTGTCGCGCTGAGGAACATCGGCCTCGGCATCGCCATCGGCATGAGCATCGGACTCGCGCTCGGCATCGCCCTCGACGCCCAACGTGCCGCCGGCGGTGCCGACCAGCAGCAGGCCGATGCGCCGTCGGACGACGACGGGTCGAGCGAGGCCGGGTCGGTCGACGACGAACCGGCCCCCTGAGCACCGCCGAGACAGCGCCGCGTCGGGCGGCGTCGGATCGACCGAGCCGGACACCGACGCCGGTCCGGCGGACCGATCAGCCAGGACGACGTGTCGGACGGCGGTGGACCGACCGAGCCGCGCCCGTGCCGGTCGGCGGACCGATCACCGCCAGAACGACGACGACGGCGCCACCCCTCCAGGGGTGACGCCGTCGCGGTGTCTGGGTGGTGCTGCTCAGAGAGCGGCGACCTGCTTGGCCAGCGCCGACTTGCGGTTCGCGGCCTGGTTGAGGTGGATGACGCCCTTGCTGGCGGCCTTGTCCAGCTGCTTGGACGCCACGACGAGAGCGGCGGCCGCGGCCTCCTTGTCGCCGGCGGCGATCGCCTCGCGGACGTGCCGGACGTGCGTCTTCAGCTCCGACTTGACGGCCTTGTTGCGCAGGCGCGCCTTCTCGTTCGTGCGGATCCGCTTGATCTGGGACTTGATGTTTGCCACGTGTGTACTCGAACTCTTTCGGTGGTTCGCTCGCGCGATCGGACTACGTCGAAGAGGGTGTCGGCGCTGCGTCGCGGAGACGGACACGAGGGTTGGGAGCCTCTGGGCTTCCGCGTTTGCGCTGTGTGGGCACGCCGAACCAACGGCGAACCCGACAGGCAAGAATAGCAGGTCGGGGCGGTCGCGCGGTGTCGCGTGCGTCACCGCCGGCCGGGCGGCACGCTCAGCGGCCCTGCCGCTCCCGCAGCGCCAGCAGCGCGGCGGCGACGGCGTCGTAGGTCCGGCGGTCCAGGCTCGCGCCCTCGCGCCGCACCGCGTCCGCGGGGAGGTGCAGGACGCGGTCGAGGCGGACCTCGGACTCGCGACCCTGGCTGTCCCACGCACCCCGCCCGATGTCGAACCAGTGACGACCCCAGCGCGCCTCCTGCTCGCGGTCCCGGTCGTGGTCCTTCGACGTCGTCTGCAGCCCCAGGTAGCCACCACGGTGCCGGGCGATCACGAGGACCGGCCGGTCCTTGCCGCGCCCGTCGTTCTCGTCGTAGGGCACCCACGCCCAGACCAGCTCCCCGGGATCGGCCTCGTCGTCGGCCTCCGGGGCGTACTCCAGCGGCGGCAGCGGGCCGTCGTAGACCGTGACGGTCCGCATCTCGGCGGGCGTCTCCCACGGGGTCGCCGGGCCCGGCCGCGAGCGTCCGCTGCCGCTGGCCCTGCCCGTGGCCGCGCCCTGCCCGCGACCTCCGCTGCCATCGGTGGCGGTGGCGCCGGACCGACCGCGGGCGCGCTCGCGCACCGTGGTCTCCAGCACCTGGCGGGCGACCCGGACGGCGCGCGAGAGCAGGCTCATGGCGCCCGAGGGTAGCGGCAGCCGTCAGCGGTGCAGCAGCAGCGCGTCCCCCTGGCCACCCCCGCCGCACAGCGCGACCGCGGCCCGGCCGCCGCCGCGGCGGGCGAGCTCCATGGCCGCGTGCACCACCAGCCGGGTACCCGAGGACCCGATCGGGTGGCCCAGCGCGATCGCTCCGCCGTGCACGTTGACGCGCTCGGGATCCAGCCCCAGCTCCCGCGTCGACGCGACCGACACCGCCGCGAAGGCCTCGTTGATCTCGACGAGGTCGAGGTCGCCCGCACCCCACCCGGCGCGCTCCAGCGCCTTGGTGATCGCGCGCGCCGGCTGGCTGTGCAGGTGGTTGTCCGGCCCCGCGACCTGCCCGCTGGCCCCGAGCGTCGCGAGCACGGTCAGCCCCTCGGCGGCCGCGCGAGCCGCGGTGGTGAGCACGACGGCGGCGGCACCGTCGCTGAGCTGGGAGGCGTTGCCCGCCGTGATGGTGCCGTCCGGCGCGAACGCCGGGCGCAGCCGCGCCAGCCCCTCGGCCGAGGTGTCCGGCCGCACACCCTCGTCCGCGTCGACGACGACATCGCCCGTGCGCGAGCGGATCGTCACCGGCGTGATCTCCTCGGCGAGCAGCGCCGCCGCGGCGGCCGCCCGCTGGTGCGACGCGAGCGCGACGGCGTCCTGCTCCTCGCGGGTGAGCCCGCGTGCAGTGTTGCCGCGCTCGGTGAGCGCACCCATCGGGCCGCCGTCGACGGCGTCGGTGAGGCCGTCGTGGGCGAGGTGGTCGAGCGCGGTGCGGTCGCCGTAGAGCCAGCCGGTGCGGGTGCCCGGCAGCAGGTGGGGAGCGTGCGTCATCGACTCCATGCCGCCCGCGACCACGACCTCCGCGTCGCCGGCGCGCAGCATCCGGGCGCCGTCGATCACCGCCGTCAGGCCGGACAGGCAGACCTTGTTGACGGCGCTGGCGTGCACGCGCGGGTCGAGACCCGCACCGAGCGCCGCCTGCCGGGCAGGGTTCTGCCCGGTCCCGGCCTGGAGCACCTGCCCCATCAGCACGGCGTCGACCGCGGCCGGGGCGACACCGGCCCGCTCCACCGCCGCCGCGATCGCGTGCGCTCCCAGCTCCACCGCGGTCATCGACGCGAGTGCGCCTGCCATCTTCGCGTAGGGGGTGCGTGCCGCGCCCACCACGACGACGTCGGTCGGGTTCGTGCTCGTGCCGGAGGTCATCCGTCAGCTCCTTTGCTCGGGGGTGCTGCCAGTGTCGCACCGCCCGCCCGGGCGGACGTCTGCCTCGCGGCGGTGGGCCGGGTCGGAGCCGCGCGGACCCGGCGCGCGGCGGGCTCGGCCCCCGGGGCGCCGACCCCACGGCGCGCGCCCGACTGCACCCCGCACGCGGTCGCCGTGAGGGAGACTGGCGCCACCGAGGGTCCGTGACGTCGCGGACGAACCACGAGACGATCACGCCGGACCGGGCGGCGCCGCACCGTGGTGCGCCGCTCCGGCCGGGTGGGAGGAGCGGCATGGGGGCAGGATCCCCACAGGGAGAACCACAGGGCATGCGCGGGCTGGACAAGGTCGTGCCGGACCCGGCGGCGGCGGTCGCCGACATCCCCGACGGCGCCTCGCTCGCCGTCGGCGGGTTCGGGCTGTGCGGCAACCCGATGGAGCTGATCAGGGCGCTGCTGGCGCAGGGCACGAGCGGTCTGTCGGTGGTGAGCAACAACTGCGGCGTCGACGACTGGGGTCTCGGGCTGCTGCTGGACGCCGGCCGGATCGTGAAGATGACCTCCTCCTACGTCGGGGAGAACAAGGAGTTCGAGCGCCGGTTCCTCGCGGGCGAGCTCGAGGTCGAGCTGACGCCGCAGGGCACGCTCGCGGAGAAGCTGCGCGCCGGCGGCGCCGGCATCGCGGCGTTCTTCACCCGGACCGGGGTGGGCACGCAGGTCGCCGAGGGCGGTCTGCCGCGCCGCTACGACGGCGCCGGCGGCGTCGCGGTGGCCAGCCCGCCGAAGGAGGTCCGCACCTTCGACGGCAAGCCGTACGTGCTGGAGGAGGCGATCACGTGCGACGTCGCGCTGGTGCACGCCCGGCGCGGCGACCGCGCCGGGAACCTCGTCTTCCACGCCTCGGCGCGCAACTTCAACCCGCTCGCCGCGATGGCCGGCCGGCTGTGCGTCGCCGAGGTCGAGGAGCTCGTCGAGACCGGCGACATCCCGCCCGACGACGTCCACCTGCCCGGGGTGTTCGTGCACCGCGTGGTCGAGGTGGGCACCGACGTCGAGAAGCGGATCGAGCGCCGCACGGTACGGGAGGGCTGAGCGGTGGCGCTGACCAGGCAGGAGATGGCCGCGCGGGCGGCCGCCGAGCTCGCCGACGGCTCCTACGTCAACCTCGGCATCGGGCTGCCCACGCTGATCCCCAACCACGTGCCCGACGGCGTCACGGTCGTGCTGCAGTCGGAGAACGGCATCCTCGGGGTCGGTCCGTACCCGACCGAGGACGCCGTCGACCCCGACCTCATCAACGCCGGCAAGGAGACCGTGACGACGTTGCCGGGCGCGGCGTTCTTCGACTCCGCGACCAGCTTCGCAATGATCCGCGGCGGCAAGATCGACGCCGCGATCCTCGGCGGCATGCAGGTCTCCGCCGGCGGAGACCTGGCGAACTGGATGATCCCCGGGAAGATGGTCAAGGGCCCCGGCGGTGCCATGGACCTCGTGCACGGCGCCCAGCGGGTGATCGTGCTGATGGAGCACGTCGCCAAGGACGGCAGCCCGAAGATCGTGCACGAGTGCTCGCTGCCGCTGACCGGTCGCGGCGTCGTCGACCGGGTGATCACCGACCTCGCGGTGATCGACGTCGAGACGGACGGGCTGGTGCTGTGCGAGCTCGCCCCCGGCGTCTCCACCGAGGAGGTGCTCGCGGCCACCGAGCCGCCCCTGCGTGTCGAGCTGGGCTGAGGCGGTCGTGGCCCGTCGACGACACGTGCACGACATCTGCGGGCGGTAGGTTCGTCGGCATGGCGGATCTGTTCGAGGGCTACCCCCGCGGAGCCGCCTGGGACGAGATGATGGGGCCCGAGCCGGACGGCGCCGACGGCATCCGCGCGCCCTACCAGCACGTGCACCGCACGATGGGTGCGCTCGACGCCGACGAGCTGCGGCTGCGTGCCGACGCGCTCGCCCGCAGCTACCTCAACCAGGGCGTCACGTTCGACATCGGAGGAGAGGAGCGGCCGTTCCCGCTCGACGCGGTGCCGCGCGTCCTCGACGGCGCCGAGTGGGACCACCTCGCGCCCGGGATCGCCCAACGGGTGCGGGCGCTGGAGGCCCTGCTCGCCGACGTCTACGGCGAGCAGAAGGTCATCGCCGACGGCGTGCTGCCACGCCGGCTGATCCTCTCCTCGGCGCACTTCCACCGGGCCGCGATGGGCATCCACCCGGCCAACGGGGTGCGGGTGCACGTCGCGGGCATCGACGTCATCCGTGACAGCGCCGACGGCTGGCGCGTGCTCGAGGACAACGTGCGGGTGCCGAGCGGCGTCTCCTACGTGCTCTCCAACCGCCGCGCGATGGCGCAGTCGTTCCCCGAGCTGTTCTCGCGCATGCGGATCCGGCCGGTCGCCGACTACCCGCGCCGGCTGCTCGCCGCGCTCACGGCCGCCGCGCCGCCCGGCGTCGACGACCCGGTCGTCGTCGTGCTGACCCCGGGCGCCTACAACTCCGCCTACTTCGAGCACTCGCTGCTCGCGCGTCTCATGGGGGTCGAGCTCGTCGAGGGCCGCGACCTCGTGTGCGCGGGCGACCGCGTCTACATGCGCACGACCGAGGGTCGGCGCCGCGTCGACGTCATCTACCGCCGCGTCGACGACGAGTTCCTCGACCCGGTGGCGTTCCGGCCCGACTCGCTGCTGGGCTGCCCGGGGCTCATCAACGCCGCGCGCGCCGGCACGGTGACGATCGCGAACATGGTCGGCAACGGCGTCGCGGACGACAAGCTCGTCTACACCTACGTGCCCGACCTCATCCGCTACTACCTGGGCGAGGAGCCCATCCTCGCCAACGTCGACACGTGGCGGCTCGAGGAGCCCGAGGCGCTGGCCGAGGTGCTCGACCGGCTGCCCGAGCTCGTCGTCAAGCCCGTGGACGGTTCCGGCGGCAAGGGCATCATCATCGGCCCGGCCGCCAGCCGCGCGGAGCTCGACGCCGCCCGCACCCGGCTGCGCGCCGACCCGCGCGGCTGGATCGCGCAGCCGGTCGTGCAGCTGTCGACGGTGCCGACGCTCGCGGGCGACTCGCTGCGGCCGCGGCACGTCGACCTGCGGCCCTTCGCCGTCAACGACGGCGAGAACGTGTGGGTGCTGCCGGGCGGGCTGACCCGCGTCGCGCTCGCCGAGGGCCAGCTGGTCGTCAACTCCTCGCAGGGCGGCGGCTCGAAGGACACCTGGGTGCTCGGCAGCGGCCGACGCCGCACGACCGTGGCGGCCGAGCCGCCCGCGGCGCAGCCGGTCACGGGGGTGCCGCTGGACACCAACCCGCACGACACCGCGCAGGGCCAGCACCCGCAGCAGGAGCAGCAGCAGCAGACCCGAGCGGGCGGTGAGGCCTGATGCTCTCGCGCATCGCCGAGTCGCTGTTCTGGATCGGCCGCTACGTCGAGCGGGCCGACGACACCGCCCGCATCCTCGACGCCCACCTGCAGCTGCTGCTGGAGGACCCCTGGGTCGAGGAGGACCTCGCGTGCCGCTCGCTGCTCGCTGTCATGGGTGCCACCGCGCCCGCCGAGGACGTCGTCGTCACGCGGCAGGACGTGCTCGACACCCTCGCGTGGGACCGGACCTCGCCCGGATCGATCGCGGGGTCGCTGACGGCGGCCCGCGAGAACGCGCGCCGCGCCCGTGAGGTGCTCTCCTCCGAGCTGTGGGAGGGCCTCAACACGACCTGGAACGCGCTGCGCCGCACCACCCGGTGGACACCGCCGGAGTTCTTCGCGTGGGTGCGCGAGCGCGCCGCGCTCGTCGGCGGCGTCGTCGACGCGACGACCCCGCGCGACGCCTCGCACCAGTTCCTCGTGCTCGGCCGCTCGATCGAGCGCGCGGACATGACCGCCCGGCTCATCGCCACCCGCGCGGTCGCGGGCAGCGCGGCGCCCGGGTGGACGACGATGCTCCGCTCGTGCGGCGCCTACGAGGCCTACCTGCGCACCTACCGCGGCCGGGAGGCCGACAGGCTCGCCGCCGAGTTCCTGCTGCTCGACCCCTCGTTCCCGCGCTCGGTCGTGTACTCGCTCATGCGCGCGGAGTCCTGCCTGGAGACCCTCGAGCGCGGCGCCCGCCGCCGCGGCGAGGAGGACGCCCGCACCGTGCTCGGCCGGATCCGGTCCGGCCTGGAGTACCGACCGATGCTCAAGCTGCTGGGCAACCTGCCGGAGGAGATGGCCGACGTGCAGCGCGCCTGCTCGGAGGCCTCGGACGCGATCAAGCTGCGCTACTTCCCCTCCGGGGTGTCCGACGACTGGATCGGAGACCCGTGGTGACCCGGCTGCACATCGTGCACCGCACGACCTTCAGCTACGCCCGCACCGTGACGGCGTCCTACAACGAGGCGCGCATGCGGCCCCTCCAGCTGCCGCGCCAGAACGTGCTGGCCGCCCGCGTCACCGCGACGCCGGCGACCCACCAGTCGACCTACACCGACTACTGGGGCACCGAGGTCACCGCCTTCGAGGTGCTGACGCCGCACGAGGGCCTGGTCGTGCTCGCCGAGTCGCGCGTCGACGTCTCGCCCACGCCGCCGCCGGCCGAGCCGGTCGGCTGGGACGTGCTGCGCGACCCCGCGACCGCCGACCGGATGTGCGAGCAGCTCGACGCGACGCCGGTGACCGAGCCCGCGCCCGACCTGGTCGAGCTGGCCCACGACCTCGTCGGCGGCCGGACGCCGTCGGAGGCCGCGACGGCGATCCTCACCGGCGTGCGCGACGAGGTCGAGTACGTGCCCGGGGTCACCGGCGTGCACACCCGCGCCAGCGAGGCGTGGCAGGCACGCACGGGCGTCTGCCAGGACATCGCCCACCTCGGCGCGGCCGCGCTCCGTGCGGTCGGCATCCCGGCGCGCTACGTCTCCGGGTACCTGCACCCGCTCGCGGCGGCGTCGGAGCCGGGCGTGCCGGTGTCGGGGGAGTCGCACGCCTGGGTGGAGTACTGGGTGGGGGACTGGGTCGGGTTCGACCCGACCAACCGCACGCCGGCCGACGACCACCACGTCGTCGTCGCCCGCGGCCGCGAGTACGGCGACGTCGCGCCGCTGAAGGGCGTGTACTCCGGCGGCGGCCGCTCCGAGCAGTCGGTCGAGGTCCGCATCACGCGCGAGGCGTGAGATCGAGACGGCTGCAACGCACGCCGCTCCCGCCACACGTACCGGGCATGAGAGCTCGGGGGTTCGTCGTCCTGTCCGGTGTCGCTGCGGCCGTGGTGGCCGGTTGCGCAGGAGCGCCCGGCACGGCACCCGCCGACGGCGGCACCGACGACGCGACGGAGTAGGGCGTGCAGGCGACCGTCCTGCAGCAGGGCGAGGACGACCCGGTCCTGTGCCTGGGCGGTGTCATGGAGTCCTTCCCGCCGCAGTGCGGCGGCCCGACGGTCGCGGGGCTCGACTGGGACGAGGTCCCCGACGCCCAGAGCGCGTCGGGCACGACGTGGGGCACCGGCTGGCTGGTCGGCACCTACGACGGCGAGACGTTCACGCTGACCGAGCCGGTCGCCGCCGAGCCGCCGGCCTGGGCGGTGCCGGAGCAGCCCGGCGCCGAGGAGATGTTCCCGGCGCTGTGCGACGACCCCTACCGCGGCGGCGACGAGTCGTTCGACCCCGACGACGAGGAAGGGTTCGCGGCCCGTGACGCGCTCCTCCTCGCGGCCGAGGGGCTCGACGGCTACGCGACCTCCTACGTCTCCGACGGCTCGTCGGCCCTCAACGTCGTGCTCGCCTCCGGGCACGACGCCGAGGCCGCGCACGCCGCGCTCCGCGGGGTGTGGCCGGGGTGGCTGTGCGTCGTCGAGCGCGACGTGCCGACGCGCGCCGACACGGCGGCGGCCCAGGAGGCGCTGCACTCCGAGGACGCCGGCGTCGAGGTGCTCGGGTCGGGCACGGGCGTCGACGGCGTCCTCGAGGTCTCCGTCGAGGTCGCCTCCGACGACGTCGTCGCGGCGGTGCACGAGGTCGTCGCGCCCTGGCTGGCGCCGGAGCACGTCGTGGTCCACGGCCTCCTGCGGCCGGTGCCGCAGGGCTGAGCGGCCGGGCTCAGGACCCCGCGACGAGGTCCGCGTGCTCGGGGTGGCGCTCGACGAAGGCACGCACGAACGAGCACTGCGGCACGATGCGGCGGCCGGCGGCCCGCTCCGCCTCGAGCGCCGCGCGCACGAGCGCGGACCCGATGCCCTTGCCCTCGTGCTGCGGCTCGACGACCGTGTGCGTGAACGTGGTGACGCCGTCGGCGCGCTCGTAGGCGGCGTAGCCGGCGACCTCGCCGTCGGCGAGCGTGGCCTCGTAGCGCTGCTTGCTGTCGTTGTCGGCGACGGACGGCCCGGGGAGCGTGGTCATCCGCCGACGCTACCCGCCGACAGCCGCGCGCGGCGGTCGTCGGGCTAGAGCCAGCCGCGCTCCTGCGCCACGCGCGCCGCCTCGTACCTCGTGGTGGTGCCGGTCTTGCCGATTGCCGACGACAGGTAGTTGCGGACGGTGCCCTGCGACAGGTGCAGACCGCCCGCGATGTCGGCCACCGCGGCACCGGTGAGCGCGAGCCGCAGCACGTCCTGCTCGCGCTCGGTCAGCGGGTTGTCGCCCTCGACGAGCGAGGACGCCGCGAGCGCGGGGTCGATGACCCGCAGCCCCGCGTGGACCCGCCGGACGGCGTCGGCCAGCTGGCGCGCGGGGGTGTCCTTGACGACGAACCCGGTCGCGCCGGCCGCGAGCGCCCGCTTGAGGTAGCCGGGCCGGCCGAAGGTCGTCACGACCAGCACCCGGCAGCCGGGCAGGGCGCGGCGGACGGCCGCCGTCGCCTCGATGCCGTCGGCGCCCGGCATCTCGATGTCGAGCACGCAGACGTCGGGCCCGCTCGCCTGCGCGGCCGGGACCACCTCGTCGCCGCGCCCGACCTCGGCCACCACCTCGATGTCGCGCTCGAGGGCGAGCAGCGCGGCGAGCGCGCCGCGCACGAGGGCCTGGTCGTCGGCGAGCAGCACCCGGATCGCGCCGGCTCCCGCGCCGTCCGGCGTCGACGGCGCGCTCACAGCTCCACCCGCAGCTCGTGGCCCCGGCCGTCCGGGCCGGGGCCGGAGGTGACGGTCCCGCCCGAGGCGCTCACGCGCTCGCGCAGGCCCCGCAGACCGTTGCCCTCGGGCCCGGTGGCGCCGACGCCGTCGTCGGTGACGACGAGCGAGCGCGGCCCGAGCGCGATGCGGCACCGGCTCGCGCGCGAGTGCCGGATGACGTTCGTGACCGCCTCGCGGACCGCCCAGGCGAGCACGATCCGCTGCGCGACGCCGACGTCGTCCGGGTCGCCGACGACCTCCGGCGTGATCCCGGAGGCCGTGAGGGTCTCCCGCGCCGTCTCGAGCTCGTCCTCGATGCGTGTCGCCCGCAGCCCCGCGACGGTCGAGCGGATCTCGGCGAGCGCGTCGCGTGCGAGCTCCTGCACCTCGGCGAGCTCGCGGGCGGCGCGCGTCTGGTCCACCTCGAGCATCCGGCTCGCCAGCTCGGCCTTGACCGAGATCGCGGTGAGCGAGTGCCCCAGCACGTCGTGGACGTCGCGCGCGACCCGCTCGCGCTCGGCGACGACGGCCAGCGCCTCGCCGATCTCCGCCTGCCGCTCGGTGAAGGTGTCGAAGACCCGCATGAGCGCGCTGAAGCCGAGCACGAGCAGCAGCGGGAGCACGTAGACGCCGTCGTCGCCCGGCGCGAGCGCGAGCACCAGCAGCCCCAGCGCCGTGAGCCCCGCGGCGTACCAGCCGCCGCGCGGCCACGGCTGCGACCACGCGACCCACGCGACCGCGAACGGTGCCATGGCCATCGCGTCGGTCCCGATGACGGTCGCGACGCCGCCGATCAGCGCGACGAGCACGACCAGCAGCGGCCAGGCGCCGGGTACCGGGTAGTCCGAGCGGAACAGCCGGACGAAACCGAGCGCGTAGACGACCGCGAACAACGCCACCAGCACCAGTCCCAGGGCGCGCTGCCCGCCGCCGGCGTGGCGCTCGAGGATCGTCGTCACCGGGAAGGCCAGGAACAGCAGCCAGACGCCGCCCGCGAGCCAGCCCCAGCGCTGCCAGGGGTGGCTGACGAGCTGCGTCTGCGCCGTCTCCGTGGTCACTGGCGGGCGCGTCCCCGCCGCACCAGGAGCACCGCCAGCACGGTGAGGATCGTCAGCCACACCGCGACATTAGCCACCGGCACCCAGAGCGGGTCGTGCACGGGCGCGGCGCCGTCGGTCGCCACCAGCCAGCCCTCCGTCAGCGGCTCCCGCGCCAGCGCCACGATGCCGTACAGCGGCGTCAGCTTGGCGATCGTGAGCATCGTGCCGGAGAGCGGGAAGAAGAGGTTCCCGAGGAACGCCAGGATGACGAGCGAGCCGCTCGCCGCGCTGACCGCACCCTCGGTGCGGAACGCCAGCCCGAACACGAGCCCGTACAGCGAGAACAGCGCGGCGCCGGCGAGCACGAGCACGCCGCTGAGCAGCCAGGCGCGCAGCTCCCCGGCGGCGCCCGTGGCGAACCCGATGACGTAGATGAGCGCGACCGGGATCAGCGCGATCGTCAGCCCCAGCTGGGCCTTGACCAGCACGTACTGGCTGTCGCGCATCGGCGTGAGCCCGAGCTGGCGGCCCCAGCCCTGCATGCGCTCGACGGCGGCCATGCCGCCGATGCCGGTCGTCGCGGTCACGGCGCCGTAGGCGGCCATCGACACCATGATGTACATCGCGACGTTCCCGCGCCCGGTGGGCAGCATGTCGGTCGAGTAGTCCTGGCTCGCGCCGAAGATCACGTACAGGAACGCGGGCAGCACCGCGGTGAAGAACAGGTTGACGACGTCGCGGCCGGTGCGGCGCAGCTCCATCGCGTAGTAGACGGCGGTCATCGGTCGGCTCCCACGAGGTCGTCGGCGGTCAGGGCGAGGAAGGCGTCGTCGAGCGAGCCGGTCGTGATCTCCAGCCCGGAGCCGCCCAGATCGGTCAGCAGCGCGAGCGCGACGGCGTCCGCGTCGCCGGTGCGCACGGTGACCCGGTCGCCGGCGAGGTCGGCGGCGACGACGTCGGGGCGGCGCCGCAGCGTGGCGACCGCCTGCTGGGCGGTTGCCGCGGGCAGCGTCGCCGAGACCGTGCGACCGGTCGCGCGGGCGCGGATCTCCGCCGTCGACCCGTCGGCGACGACCCTGCCGCGCGCGACCATGACGATCCGCTGGGCGAAGGCGTCCGCCTCCTCGAGATAGTGGGTCGCGAACACGACCGTGCGGCCGCCCTCGACCTCGGCGCGCATCGTGGCCCAGAACTCGTGCCGGGCACCGACGTCCATGCCGGCCGTGGGCTCGTCCAGGACGAGCAGGTCGGGGTCGGGCAGCAGGGCGAGCGCGAACCGCAGCCGCTGCTGCTCGCCGCCCGAGCACTTGCTCACCCGTCGCCGGGCCAGCGCCGTCAGACCGGTGCGCTCGAGCACCTCGTCGACGTCTCGCGGCTGCCGGTACGCCGACGCGATCACCTGCACGGTCTCGCGCACCGTCAGGTCGTGCAGCAGGCCGCCGCTCTGCAGCACGGCGGACACCCGCCCCTCCAGCACGGCGGTGCGGGCCGGTCGGCCGTGCACGGCGACCCGACCGGCCGTGGGCTGGGTCAGCCCCAGCACCATGTCCAAGGTGGTCGTCTTGCCGGCGCCGTTCGGGCCGAGGAAGGCGACGATCTCACCGCGGCCGACCCGCAGGTCGATGCCGCGCACGGCCTCGACGGGCGGTCTGCCCACGGGTGTGAAGGTCTTCGTGACGCCGACGAGGTCGATCGCCGGCTCGGTGGTCGTGGTCATGCGTCCAGCGTGGCGCGCGCGGCGGGTGCGCGACAGCCCCGCCCGTCACGGTCGTCACCGTGACAGCTGTCATGCCCGGGCACCCGGGCACCCGCTCAGCGGGCCAGCAGCACCGCGGCGAGCACGAGCGCCGCCAGCCCGCCGACGACGGCGGTCGCCACCGTGCCCAGCAGCGCCGCGACCGTCACCCGCAGGTCGTCGACGAGGTAGGGAGCCCGCACCGGGCCGCCCGCGGCCGCGAGCAGCGCCCGCTGGGCACGCTCCATGCGCCCGAACACCCGCCCGATCACCGCGAGCCGGCCGACGCCGAGCGCGCGCGTCATGCGGGCGCCGGCCCCACGGCTGCTCGCCTCCGGCTGCTGGATCTCGGTGAACGCGTCCATGACCGCGCGCACGTCCTCCTCGCCGTCCATGCCCGAGATCTCGTCCTCGACCCGGTCGCCGAGCGCGTCGATCGTGACGAGGTCGGTCGAGCCGCCGACGACCACCGTGGCGGACGCGGCCTCCGCGCTCGCCTGCCGGGTCAGCCGTAGCCAGCGGCGTCGACGCACCGCGAGCACGACGACCGGCACAGCGAGGAGCGCCACCAGCGCGACCAGCAGCGCAGACCCCACCGGCCCCGGCCCCCCGGCCGGTCCGAGCAGCGCCCACACCTCGAGCGCGAGCACCAGCAGCACGAGGCCGGCCCAGCCGAGCAGCAGCGCGGTCGGCACCCGCAGTAGCTGGCCACCGCCGCGCGCCAGCGCCGCCAGGGTGTCGGAGAGGCCGCTCATGCCCCCATTCTCACGCACGCGTGCCGTCCAGGCCCGAGGCCGTCGACCCGTGGCGACGCCGCCCCCGGCCCGGGACCTTCGGCCCGGTCCCGACCCCGTGGCGAGCCCTAGCGTGACGACGTGACCCGCACACGGCTTCTCACCCTCCTTCTGGGGCTCGTGATGCTCGGGATCACCACCGCGGGCTGCGGCGTCGACGACGACGCCGCGGCCGCGGGCGGTGGCACCCCGGCCGCACGGCTCGACGTCGACTCCCTGGCGGCGATGGACGTCGTCGACATGGTCGCGCTCCTCGAGTCGATGCCGGTCGAGGAGCGACCGGCCGACGTGCTGGCGTCGGTGCGTCCCGACGAGGTCGTGCTCGCGGACGGCGCGGGCGCCGAGGTGGCCGTCCCGACGCCGGAGGGTCTGTTCCACCTCTCGGTGGCGCCCTACGTCGAGAGCACGCACGACTGCTGGTTCCACAGCCTGACGACCTGCACCGGCGAGATGGGCGACACCGAGGTCGACGTGACGATCGTCGACACCGCCTCCGGCGAGGTGCTCGTCGACGAGACGACCCGCACCTTCGACAACGGCTACGTCGCCTACTGGCTGCCCGACGGCATCGAGGCCGAGGTGACGATCGCCGCCGGCGGTCGCTCCGGGAACGTCGTCGTGACGACCGGTCCGGACGACCTCACCTGCCTCACCTCGCTCCGGCTCACCTGATCGACACCGTCGCCGTGCCGGTGGACGGCCGGGGCCGGCGGGGCGTCGCGGCGTGGGACCATGGGAGCCGGTTCCGTCCCTAGTCCCCGAGGTCTCTCGTTGCCCCCGATCCTGAGCCAGTCCGCGCAGGCCGACCGCATCGCTCCCGCAGCGACGCCGCCGGAGCTCCTGCGCAACTTCTGCATCATCGCCCACATCGACCACGGCAAGTCGACGCTGGCCGACCGGATGCTGCAGCTGACCGGTGTCGTCGAGGAGCGCCAGATGCGCGCGCAGTACCTCGACCGCATGGACATCGAGCGCGAGCGCGGCATCACGATCAAGAGCCAGGCCGTGCGGATGCCGTGGGGCGTCGTCGACGAGACGACCGGTGAGGTCGTGCCGTACGCCCTCAACATGATCGACACGCCGGGCCACGTGGACTTCACCTACGAGGTCTCGCGCTCGCTCGCGGCGTGCGAGGGTGCGGTGCTGCTCGTCGACGCCGCGCAGGGCATCGAGGCGCAGACGCTGGCAAACCTCTACCTCGCGATGGAGAACGACCTCGCGATCATCCCGGTCCTCAACAAGATCGACCTGCCGGCCGCGCAGCCCGAGAAGTACGCCGAGGAGCTGGCCAACCTCATCGGCGGCGACCCCGAGGACTGCCTCAAGGTCTCCGGCAAGACCGGTGAGGGCGTGCCCGCGCTGCTCGACCGGATCGTCGCCGAGGTGCCGCAGCCGGTCGGCGACCCCGACGCGCCGGCCCGGGCGATGATCTTCGACTCCGTCTACGACACCTACCGCGGCGTCGTCACCTACGTGCGCGTCGTCGACGGCCACCTCAGCCCGCGCGAGCGCATCCTCATGCACTCGACGCGTGCCACCCACGAGCTGCTCGAGATCGGCGTCTCCTCGCCCGAGCCCAGGCCGACGGCGGGGCTGGGCGTCGGCGAGGTCGGCTACCTGATCACCGGCGTCAAGGACGTGCGCCAGTCCCGCGTCGGCGACACGGTCACCAACGCCGCGAAGCCCGCCTCGGAGGCGCTGCCGGGCTACGCCGACCCCAAGCCGATGGTGTTCTCCGGGCTGTACCCGATCGACGGCTCCGACTACCCGGACCTGCGTGAGGCGCTCGACAAGCTCAAGCTCAACGACGCCGCGCTGACCTACGAGCCGGAGACCTCGGTCGCGCTCGGCTTCGGGTTCCGCTGCGGCTTCCTCGGGCTGCTGCACCTGGAGATCGTCCGGGAGCGCCTCGAGCGCGAGTTCAACCTCGATCTCATCTCGACCGCCCCCAACGTCGTCTACGACGTGACGATGGAGGACGGCAAGGAGGTCGTGGTCACCAACCCCTCGGAGTTCCCCGAGGGCAAGATCGCCTCCGTCCGCGAGCCGCTGGTCAAGGCGACGCTGCTCGCACCGAGCGAGTACGTCGGCACGATCATGGAGCTGTGCCAGTCGCGGCGCGGCTCGCTCAAGGGCATGGACTACCTGAGCGAGGACCGTGTCGAGCTGCGCTACACGCTGCCGCTCGCCGAGATCATCTTCGACTTCTTCGACCAGCTGAAGTCGCGGACGCGCGGCTACGCGACGCTCGACTACGAGCTCGCAGGCGATGCCGAGGCGAACCTCGTCAAGGTGGACATCCTGCTGCAGGGCGAGACCGTCGACGCGTTCTCGGCGATCGTGCACCGCGACAAGGCGTACGCCTACGGCGTCTCGATGACGGAGAAGCTCAAGGAGCTGATCCCGCGGCAGCAGTTCGAGGTGCCGATCCAGGCCGCCGTCGGCAGCCGCATCATCGCCCGCGAGACCGTGCGCGCGCTGCGCAAGGACGTGCTCGCCAAGTGCTACGGCGGCGACATCAGCCGCAAGCGCAAGCTGCTCGAGAAGCAGAAGGAGGGCAAGAAGCGGATGAAGAACATCGGCCGCGTCGAGGTGCCCCAGGAGGCGTTCGTCGCCGCGCTGTCCTCCGATGCCGGCGGCGGCAAGGAGACCGCGAAGAAGTGAGCGGCGCCGGCGTGCCGGGCGCGGCGGCGACGCGGTTCGGCGTCTACCTGCACGTCCCGTTCTGCTCGGTGCGCTGCGGGTACTGCGACTTCAACACCTACACCGCGACCGAGCTGGGCGGCGGCGCGAGCCAGGCGAGCTACGCCGCGAGCGCGGTCGCCGAGGTCGCGCTCGCCGACGCCGAGCTGCGTCGCCGCGGGCTCGCGGGACGCCCGGTCGAGACCGTGTTCTTCGGCGGTGGCACGCCGACCCTGCTCCCGACGGCGGACCTCGCCCGGATGCTCGACGCCGTCGACCGCACGTGGGGGCTCGTGCCCGACGCGGAGGTGACGACCGAGGCCAACCCGGACTCGGTGTGGGCGGCCGACCTGCAGGCGCTGCGCGACGCCGGGTTCACCCGGGTCTCGTTCGGCATGCAGTCGGCCGTGCCGCACGTGCTGGCGACGCTGGACCGCACGCACGACCCGGACCGGGTGCCGCAGGTCGTCGCCTGGGCGCGCGACGCCGGCCTCGCGGTCTCGCTCGACCTCATCTACGGCACGCCCGGGGAGAGCCTGGACGACTGGCGCCGCAGCCTCGAGGCGGTGCTGGCGCTGGAGCCCGACCACGTGTCCGCCTACGCGCTGACGATCGAGCCCGGCACCCGGATGCACACGCGCGTGCGACGCGGCGAGCTCCCCGGGGTCGACGGCGACGACCAGGCCGCCAAGTACGAGCTCGCCGACACCCTGCTCGCCGAGGCCGGCTACGGCTGGTACGAGATCTCCAACTGGGCCCGCCGGCCCGAGCAGCGGTGCCGGCACAACGTCGCGTACTGGCGCTCGCACGACTGGTGGGGGATCGGGCCCGGGGCGCACAGCCACCTCGCCGGGACGCGGTTCTGGAACGTCAAGCACCCGCGGGCCTACGCGCAGCGGGTCGCGGCGGGCGAGCTGCCGGTCGCCGAGACCGAGCAGCTCACGGCCGAGCAGGTCGCCGACGAGCACGTGCTGCTCGGGATCCGGCTCGTCGACGGGCTGCCGCTGGGTGCGGAGCACCGTGCGACCCTGCACGAGCTGGCCGCCGACGGCCTCGTCGACCCCGACGCCGCGGGCGCCGGCGTCGCCCGGCTGACGCGCCGCGGCCGGCTCCTCGCGGACACCGTCGTCGGGCGGCTGGTGGCCTGACGCCCCGTGCCCGGCGCCGCCGTCCGGTCCGGGGTGGGTACCTCTCACCCGTGTGGCAGCCGCGAGCGAGGGGGTCGAGTCTGTAGCGTGTGCGGCACAAGATCTCCACGATCCGTGCACAGGAGCGTCATGACTGACAACCCGCAGGACCCGCAGAACACCGGCGGCACGCCGGCCGACCCGGCCGGTGGCGCCGAGTTCCCGCCTGCGTCCGAGGGTGGCCAGGTGCCACCCGCGCAGCCCGAGCAGCCCGGGCAGGGGGCGACCCCGGCCGAGCCCTCCGCTCCCGCGGATCCCGCGGCGCCGCAGCAGCCCGGCTACGGCCAGCCGCAGCAGCCGGGCTACCAGCCGCCGCAGGCTCCACCGCAGCCGCCTGCGTACGGGCAGCCGCAGCAGCCGTCCTACGGCGCCGGCGACCAGGGCTTCGGCGCCTCCTCGGGCGCCCCGCAGCAGCCGGGCTACGGCACCCCGCCGGTGCCGCCCGCTCCGCAGTTCGGTGCGTCCTCGGGCGCTCCCGAGCAGCCCACCTACGGCCAGCAGCCGCCCACCTACGGCCAGCAGCCGCCGCAGCAGCCCGGCTACGGGCAGCAGCCGCAGCAGCCGGGTTACGGGCAACAGCCCCCGCAGCAGCCCGGGTACGGGGCACCCGCCGGCGGCGGGTTCCCGGCGGCACCGCCGCCGCCCGGGTCGTACGGCCAGTACGGCGGCCCGGCGGGCGCCGGTGGCCCGTGGGGCGCGCCGCAGGCCTTCAGCGCGACCGAGGCCGTCGGCTGGGGCTTCCGGGCCTACGGCTCGAACGTCGGCTACTGGCTGCTGATCATGCTCGGCCTCGTCGTGGTCGGCGGGCTCCTGTCGCTCGTCCTGTCGCCGTTCGGCGCGGTGACCGACGGCGGCTTCAGCGCGAGCTACGACGCCTTCGCGATGTCCGGCACCGAGCGCATCATGTCGGCGATCCTCGGGCTCATCCTCACGGCGCTCGGCCTCGTGCTGGTCCAGGGTGCGCTGCACAAGGCGAACGGGCGGCTCAACAGCCTGGGCGACTTCTTCTCCTTCCAGCACCTCGTGCCGGGTCTGGTCGCCGCGGTCGTGGTCGGTCTGGCGAGCAACCTCGTCGGCCTGGTCCCGGGCATCGGCGGCCTGCTCCAGGTCCTCGTCACCGTGCTGACGATCTTCGTGGTGCCGCTCGCGCTGGACCGCGGGCTCGCGATCGGCGACGCGCTCAGCCAGGGCGTCAAGCTCGTCACGAGCAACCTCGGCCAGGTGGTGCTGCTCTACCTGATCTTCATCGGCCTCGCGATCGCGGGCGTCATCGTGATCTGCGGCACCGGTCTGCTGTTCGTCGTCATCCCGGTCGGCTCGCTGGCGACCGTGTACGCGTACAAGCGGCTCTCGGGCCAGCAGGTCGCCCCGGTCTGACCGGGCACAGCAGCACCGCGACGGCGGGGGTCGGCTCGACCCCCGCCGTCCGCGCACCCACCGTCCATCCCACGACCCCGAGCGAGGCGACCATGAGCGAGAACCCGCCCCAGGGCCCGCAGCCCACCGAGGGCTCGGCCACCCCGCCGCCCGGCGGCTACGGACAGGCGCCGCCCCCGCGGGGTGCCTACCCGGGTCCCGAGCAGGGAGGCTTCCCGCCGCCGCCCCCGCCGGGCCCCGGCCCCGACGGCAGCTACGGTCCACCCGGCCCCGGCTACGGCCCGCCGAGCGACGGCGAGCCGCAGGCGGTGGACTCGCTAGGGCACGGCTGGCGCGCCTTCACGGCCAACCCGTGGCCGTTTGTCGTCTCCCAGATCCTGTGGGGTCTGGTGCTCGTCGTCCCGGTCGGGCTGCTGCTGCTCGCGATCGGCGTGCTGGGCGCCGGCCGCGTCGACGAGGACGGCGACGTCTCGCGCGGCCTCGCGGCCCTGTTCGGGTTCGGTGGCCTCCTCGTCGTGCTCGTGGTCGCGCTGCTGGCGATCGTCCAGGTGGGCGCGTTCGCGACGGCGTCGCTGCGGGCGATCGCGGGGGAGCGCGTCACGCTCGCCGATTTCTTCCGCCCGCGCAACGTCCTCCAGCTGCTGGTGCTCGCGGTGATCGTCGGGCTGGCCAGCGCGCTGCTCGCGATCACCGGCATCGGGCCGCTGATCGTCGGCTTCTTCGGTATCTGGTCGGTGTTCTTCGTCGTCGACCGCGGCGAGTCCGCCACGACCGCGATCGCCTCGAGCGTGCGGTTCGCCATCGACAACGTCGCCCAGACGATCGTGCTGGTGCTGCTCGGCTACCTGCTCAACGTCGCCGGCGCGCTCGCGTGCGGCGTCGGCACGCTGGTGACCAACCCGGTGACGATGCTCGCCTTCGCCGACTACTACCGCCGCCGCAGCGGCGCTGCGACGCCGGGCCGGCCGGTCGTCGGCTGAGCACTCCGACTCAGTCGACCGTCACGAAGTCGACGAGCTCCTCGACCCGCCCCAGCAGGGCGGGCGAGAGGTCGCGGTAGTCGCGCACCCGGCCGAGGATGCGCTTCCACCCGGCCGCGACGTCGGCCTGCGTGCTCGCCGGCCAGCCCAGCGCCCGCAGCGTGCCGGTCTTGATGTCGGTGCCTCGTGGCACGTCCGGCCACGCCTCGAGCCCGACACGCGCCGGCTGCACGGCCTGCCACACGTCGACGTAGGGGTGGCCCAGCACCAGCACGCCGGAGAACCGCGCCATCACCGACTCGGCGATGCGGCTCTCCTTCGACCCCGGTACCAGGTGGTCGACGAGCACCCCGACCCGCCGCTGCGGGCCCGGGCCGAACTCGGCGAGCCGGTCGGCCAGGTGGTCGACGCCGTCGAGCATCTCGACGACGACGCCCTCCAGGCGCAGGTCGTCGCCCCAGACCCGCTCGACCAGCTCGGCGTCGTGACGGCCTTCGACCCAGATCCGGGAGGCGCGCGCGACGCGCGCGCGGGCGTGCGGGACCGCGATCGAGCCGGACGCGGTGCGCGCCGGGCGGGTCGGCGCCGAGGCGCTCGGGCGCGGCGGCACCAGCCGCACCGGCTTGCCGTCGACCCAGAACCCCGCACCGAGCCCGAACGTGCGCGTGCGGCCCTTGCGGTCCTCGAGCACGACGACGTGCTCGCCGCCGCTCTTCTCGACACGGACCACGGCCCCGACCCAGCCGGTCTCGACGTCCTCGACCACCAGACCCCGCTCCGCGGGGACGTCGGTGGTCTGCGGGCGCCGGGAGCGGTGCGGGTCGTTGCTGAGGACATCGGTGCCGTAGCGGTCGTGACTCACGCGGCGAGACGTTACGCACGCCGGGCGCGAAACCGTGGGAGGCGCCGCGACCGCGACTAGAATTGGCACTCGAGGCAGGCGAGTGCCACCCGGTCGGGACGAGCAGCGTGGAGAGGGGGTCCGATGGAACGTCGACACAGGCAGATCGACGTGCTGCGCGCGATCGTGCAGGACTACGTCCGCAGCCGCGAGCCCGTCGGCTCCCGCACGCTCGTGGAGCGGTACGACCTCGGGGTCTCGCCCGCCACGATCCGCAACGACATGGCGGCGCTGGAGGAGGCCGGCTACATCACGCAGCCGCACACCTCGGCCGGGCGCATCCCCACCGACAAGGGCTACCGCGAGTTCGTCGACCAGATCAACGTCGTCAAGCCGCTCTCCGGCGCCGAGCGGCGCGCGATCTCCGAGCTGCTCGAGGGCGCCGTCGACCTCGACGACGTGCTCGAGCGCACCGTGCGGTTGCTCGCCCAGCTCACGCAGCAGGTGGCGATCGTGCAGTACCCCTCGCTACGACGCTCGGCGCTGCTGCACGTCGAGCTCGTGCCCGCGGCCACCCACCGGCTGATGGTCGTCATCATCACCGACACCGGCCGTGTCGAGCAGCGCACGGTCGAGATCTCCCAGGAGGAGCTCGACGGCGCCACGCTCGCCGAGCTGCGTGCCCGGCTCAACGCCGCGGGCGTGGGGCGGCGGATGCCCGAGCTGGTCACCGCGCTGCGCGAGGTCGTCGGGGCCTTCCCGCACGAGGACGCCGAGCTCGTGGACGCGGTGATCGATGTGGTCGTCGACACGATGTCGGAGGAGGTCGGCGAGCGTATCGTGATGGCTGGCACGGCCAACCTCGCGCGCGCCGACGTCGACTTCACCCGCACGATCACGCCGGTGCTGGAGGCGCTGGAGCAGCAGGTGGTGCTGCTGCGGCTGCTCAGCGAGATGGCCGAGGAGTCGCCGCTGGCCGTGCGCATCGGCCACGAGACCCACACGGAGGGACTGAGCGAGACCGCGGTCGTCGCGGGCGCCTACGGAACATCGGGCGTCGGTGCCGGGTTCGGTCAGGTGGGCATCGTGGGACCCACCCGGATGGACTACCCCTCGACGATGGCGGCGGTGCGCGCGGTGGCGCGGTACCTGTCGAAGATCCTGGCGTCCTGACGCCCGACGACCGCAGGAACGGACGAGACGAGAAGCGTGACGGACTACTACGAGGTGCTCGGCGTCTCACGCGACGCCACACCCGACGAGATCAAGCGGGCGTACCGCAAGCTGGCGCGTCAGCTCCACCCCGACGTCGCCGGCCCCGAGGCGGGCGACCGCTTCAAGGAGGTGACGGAGGCCCACGAGGTCCTCTCGAACCCCGAGAAGCGCCGCATGTACGACCTCGGTGGCGGCATGCCCGGGATGTCCGGTGCCGGCGCCGGGTTCGGGTTCAGCGACATCTTCGAGACGTTCTTCCAGGCCGCCGCTGGCGGCGGTGCGTCGCGCGGGCCGGCCTCGCGCGTGCGCCGCGGCCAGGACGCGCTCATCCGCATCGACGTCACGCTCGCGGAGGCCGCGTTCGGCGCGACCCGCGAGGTCGTCGTCGACACCGCGGTGCTCTGCACGGTCTGCCACGGCACCTGCTGCCGGCCCGGCACCGGCCCGGTGACGTGCGTCGAGTGCCAGGGCCGCGGCTCGGTGCAGCGCGTCGCCCGCTCGTTCCTCGGCAACGTCATGACGACCGCCCCCTGCGCCGCCTGCGGCGGCTTCGGCTCGGTCATCCCCGACCCGTGCCCCGAGTGCTCGGGCGAGGGTCGGGTGCGCACGCGCCGCACGATCACGGTCAACATCCCGGCGGGCGTCGACTCCGGCACCCGCATCAAGCTGAGCGGGCAGGGCGAGGTCGGCCCCGGCGGCGGCCCCGCGGGCGACCTCTACGTCGAGGTCCGCGAGAAGAAGCACGGCCTGCTCACCCGCCGCGGCGACGACCTCCACTGCGAGGTCGAGCTCCCGATGACGGCGGCGGCGCTCGGCACCGTGCTGACGATCGAGACGCTCGACGGCGTCCAGGAGGTCGACGTCCGGCCGGGCACCCAGCACGGCGACGTCGTGACGCTGCGCGGCCTCGGCATCGGGCACCTGCAGAGCTCGGGGCGCGGCGACCTGCACGTGCACATCAAGGTGACCGTGCCGACCCGGCTCACCCCCGAGCAGGAGCGGCTGCTGCGCGAGCTCGCCGTCGAGCGTGGCGAGGAGCGCCCGGAGGCGCGGCAGGTACCGGTCAAGGGCTCGGTGTTCCGCAAGCTGCGGGACACCTTCGCGGGTCGCTGAGCGCCGGGGCATGACGGCGCCGGTCTTCGTCGTCGACCCGGGCGCGCTCGACGGCGTCGCCGCGGGCGGGCGGTGGACCCTCACCGGCCCGGAGGCGCGGCACGCCGTGTCGGTGCAGCGGCTGCGGGCGGGGGAGCCGATCGAGGTGGTCGACGGCGTGGGGACCCGGCTGGTGGGCGAGGTCGCGCCCGGCTCGGGACCGGCCGCCGTCGAGATCGAGGTCACGGCGGTGACGTCCGAGCCGCCGGCCTCGCCGCGGCTCGTGCTCGTGCAGGCGCTCGCCAAGGGCGACCGCGACGAGATGGCCGTCGAGGCCGCCACCGAGCTCGGCGTCGACGCCGTGCGTCCGTGGCAGTCCGAGCGGTCGGTGGTCCAGTGGCGCGGCGACAAGGCCGCCAAGGGCGAGCAGCGCTGGCGCGCGATCGTGCACGCGGCGACGAAGGTCGCCCGCCGGTCCTGGCTGCCGGAGCTGCTGCCGTTCGTGCGTGGCCAGGCGCTGGTCGACGTCGTGGCCGAGGCGACCGGTCGCGGTGCGCTCGTGCTCGTGCTGCACGAGGTCGCTGCCGCGCCGCTCGTGCAGGTGCCGGTCGAGGGCGTGCCCGAGATCGTCGTCGTGGTCGGGCCCGAGGGGGGCCTGAGCGACGCCGAGGTCGAGGCGTTGGCGGCAGTCGGCGGTGCGCCGGTGCTGCTGGGCCCGCACGTGCTGCGGAGCTCGACGGCGGGGCCCGCGGCGCTCGCGGTGCTCGCCGCGCGCACCGGCCGCTGGGGCTGACCCCTGGCCCGGCGGGGCGCGACTCTGCCACCCTGTGCGCGTGGCGCAGGCGCTCCCACCGCTGGCTCGTGGCCGCGTGCTCGGCGCGGCCGGTGCCCTCGCGCTGCTGCTCGCAGGCACCGCCGGTGGCTACGGCTACCACCGTGACGAGCTGTACTTCCGGATGCTGCCGCCCGCGTGGGGCCACCTCGACCAGCCGCCGTTGACGCCGCTGCTGGCGCGGTCCCTCGCGGCCGTCGTCGACGAGCCGTGGGCGCTGCGGCTGCCGGCGGTCGTGGCCGCGTGCCTGACGGTCGTCGTCGTCGCGCTGGTCGCGCGCGAGCTCGGCGGCGGGGCGGCCGCGCAGGGGATCGCGGCATGGGGCGCCGGGTTCGGGGTGTTCCCGCTCGCGTTCGGCCACGTGCTGCTGACGGCGTCGCTCGACATGCTGCTGTGGCCAGTCGTCGTGCTGTGCGTCGTGCGGGCCGTGCGCCGCTCACCGGCCTGGTGGCTCGCCGCCGGCGCCGTCGCCGGGCTCGCGCTCGCCAACAAGCTGCTGGTGCTCGCGCTGCTGGCGTCGCTCGGGGTGGCGATCCTCCTGGTGGGGCCGCGACACGTGCTGCGCTCGCCCTGGCCGTGGGCGGGGGTGCTGGCGGTGCTCGTCGTGGGATCGCCGAGCCTGCTCTACCAGGCTCTCGAGGGGTGGCCGCAGCTGCGGATGGGCCAGGCGCTCGGCGAGACCAACGCCGACGAGGTCCGGGTGCTCGTGCTGCCGTTCCTCGCGCTGCTGCTGGGGCCGCTGCTGGTGCCGGTCTGGGGCGCGGGCGTGGTCGCGCTGCTGCGCCGGCCGGCGTGGCGAGAGCTGCGGTTCCTCCCGGTGGCGCTGGGGCTGCTCGTGGTGCTGACCGTCGTCATGGGCACCCAGCCCTACTACCCGCTCGGGCTGCTGCTCGTGCTGCACGGCGTCGGCTCCGTGCCGGTCGCGGAGTGGGCGGCGCGCGGCCGGGTGCGGCGGGGCCTCGCGATCGCTGCGGTCGCGCTCGACGGGGTGGTGGCGGCGGTCGTCGCGCTGCCGCTGGTGCCGCTGGAGCGACTCGGCGGCACACCGGTGCCCGAGGTCAACCAGCTCGCCGCCGACCAGGTCGGCTGGGAGCGCTACGCCGAGCAGGTGCGCGACGTCGCCGTCGACGCCGGCGCCGACGTCGTGATCGCGAGCAACTACGGCGAGGCGGGCGCGCTCGACCGGTACGGCAGCGGTGGCGTGCCGGTCGTCAGCGGGCACAACGCGCTCGCCGCGCTCACCGCGCCGCCGCCGGCCGCCGACGTCGTCGTGGTCGTCGGCGGCCAGTACGGCTGGACGCAGCGCTTCTTCGAGCGCTGCGAGGTCCGCGACCGCCTCGACAACGGGCTCGGTGTCGACAACGAGGAGCAAGGGGTGCCGGTCGCGGTGTGCCACGACCCGCTCGAGCCGTGGGACACGCTCTGGCCGCGCCTGGCGCACCTCGACTGAGAGACGTGGCACGCCGCCCGGGGGAGACGTTTGTCACCCCCACGGCGGGGCGGCCGAAAATGTGTCGGGCGACGTCGGTGGTCGGTCGTAGCGTCGTCGGCGGCATGATCACCGCTCCCGAGACCACCGAGACCACCGAGGCCGCGAGCCGCCCCGAGGCGGCACCGCGGCCCGCCCGGCGTGCCCCCGACCCGTCGCGCGCTGTCGACTGGCGCCGGCTGCGTCGGCCTGCCGCACTCGCGGCGCTGCTGGCGCTGACCGCAGGCGCGATCGGGCAGGTGCTCGGCACCGCGGCGGCCGGTCGGCTCGCCGAGGACCCGACCACGGCGGGGCTCGTGCTGCTCGCGCTGTGCGTCGTCGGCGGTGCCGCGCTCGACGGGCTCGGGCAGGTGATCTGGGCGGGCGTCGTCGACCGTGCCGAGGGCCGGCTGCGCAGCGACCTGCTGAGCGCCGCGCTCCGGCAGCCGCTCGCGGTGCTCTCCGAGCAGGCGGTCGGCGAGATCCTCGACCGCGTCGACGACGACACGCACGCCGTCGGCACGCTCGTGCGGCGACAGCTGTGGGGTGCCGGCCGCACGCTCGTGGCGACGGTCCCGATGTGGGTGCTGGCCGGGCTGACCTGGTGGCCCGCGTGGGTGCTGTTCCCGGTGCTGGGCGTCCTCGTGTGGGCCACGACCCGTCGCATGCTCGCCGAGATCGCTCGCCGCAAGGTCGTCGAGGAGATGGCGTGGACCGACCACGCCGCCGCCTTCGAGGAGGCGGTCGCCGCGCGCAACGACCTCCGCACCAGCCTGGGGCAGCCGTTCGCCGTGCGCCGCCTCGCGCAGCTCTCCGCGCTCGTGCACGAGAAGTTCCGCCGCGTGGTGCAGGTCGAGGAGCGGCTGCTGCGCCGCGCCGGCCTGCTCACCTACGCGCTGCTCGCGGCCACCGCCGTCGTCAGCGCCGTGCTCGCCGCGGGCGGCGGGCTGTCGGTGCAGCAGCTCGTGACGCTGTTCCTGGTGACCGCGATGTTCATCGGGCAGATCGACAACCTCGTGCACCACCTCCCGGACATCCAGGAGGGCCTGGGCGCGGTCATGCGGCTGCGCCAGATGCTCGCGGTCGAGCCGGAGCCCGAGGGCGGCGACCCGGTGCCGGACGGCCCGCTCGACGTCGAGCTGCGCGACCTCACCTTCGCCTACGAGGAGGGCGCGTTCGCGCTGCGCGACGTCAGCCTGCACGTGCCGGCGGGGGAGACGATCGCGCTCGTGGGGCGCACCGGCTCCGGCAAGTCGACGCTCGCCTCGCTGCTCTCGCGCGCGGTCGAGCCGGGGCGTGGCATGGTGCTGCTGGGCGGTGCCGACGTGCGCGACCTCGACCTGCAGGAGCTGCGGCGCGCGATCGGCGTCGTCACGCAGCGCACCGAGATCCTCGCGGGCACGCTCGCCGAGAACATCGCGCTGTTCGCCGACGTGCCGCGGGCACGGGTCGAGGCGGCCGTCGAGGAGCTGGGGCTGGGGGAGTGGGTCGCGGGGATGCCCGACGGCCTGGACACCCTGCTCGGGCCTGGCGGCACCACGCTCTCGGCCGGCGAGGAGCAGCTGGTCGCGTTCGCGCGCCTGCTCGTCCGTGACGTGCAGCTGGTCGTCCTCGACGAGGCGACCGCCCGCATGGACCCGCTCACCGAGGCGCGCGTCGTCGCCGCGTCGGAGCGGCTGCTGCGCGGCCGCACCGGGGTGCTGATCGCGCACCGGCTCGGCACGATCGAGCGCGCCGGCCTCGTCGCCGTCCTCGACCACGGGCGCGTCGTGCAGCACGGAGCCCGGGCGGCGCTCGCGCGCACGCCCGGACCGTTCCGTGCGCTGCTCGACGCCGCCGCGAGCGACGGCTCGCTCGACGACGAGGACTACGACGACACGCTCGCGCGCACCGAGCCCGCGCAGGAGCGGGCCACGGACGCGACGACGGCTGCCGAGACCGGAGCCGCACCTCCGGCGACCGAGGCACCGGCGGCCGAGGCCGTCGGCGGTCGCCGACGCACCGGTCCGCCGCCGGCGGTGCCGGAGCCGGGCACCGGGCTCGGCCTCGCGCGCGGCATCCTGCGTGCGCTGCTCGTCCGCCCCCGGTGGGGGCTGTTCGCCGCGCTGCTGTTCCTGCTGGCGAGCCTGGTCGCCGCGCAGGGCGCCGTGAGCGGTTTCCTGTGGGGCCGCACGGTCGAGCAGGTGCAGGCCGGTGTGGTGCCGATCGGGCTCGTGGCCGCGCTCGCGGTGCTGCTGCTCACGCAGCCGTTGCTGATCTCGCGCGCGATCGGGCTGTACCCGCGCTGGTGGGTGGAGGTGCTGCTGCGCATCCGGATGCGCGTCATGCACGGGCAGACCAGGCAGCACCGGCTGCCCGCCACGCCACCCGGCGAGGTCGTCGCCCGGGCGATGGACGCGGACCGGTTCGTGCGCTACGCCGACCGCTGGGTCGACTTCGTCAACGGGCTGCTCGTCGTCGCGGTGACCGCGCTCATCAGCGGCACCTGGACGGCCGGTGCCGTCCTCCTCGCGGTCATGCTGGTCTCGGCGGCGGCCTCGGCGATCGGACGACCGATCGCGGGCCGGTCGGCGACACGGTCCTCGGCCGCGCGCGCCCGCTTCGGACGAGCGCTGGTCTCGGCGCTCGACGCCGCCCGCACCGTCAAGCTGGCGGCCCGCACGCCCGACGTCCGGCGTCATCTCGGCGAGGTGGACTCCGGCCGCGTGCGTGCGGCGATCTTCGAGCACCGGGTGCAGGCGGTCCTCGACGCCGTGCCGGTGGTCACGCTGTCCGCGGGTGTCGTCGTGTCGTGGGGGATGCTGCTGCTGGGCCGCTGGGACCTCGCGACGACGCTGCTGGTGGCCAACGCGGTCACGGGCTTCGCGTGGTTCGGGATCGTGGCGGGCGCGGTCGTCACCGAGGCCCCGGGCACCCGGTCGTGGCAGGTCGCGACCGCGCGGTTCGCGGGCGGTGTCGACCTCGTCGCGCCCGTGACCGGTGTCGACCTCGTCACGGGCCGGGCACCCGCGCCGCCGCCGGCGCGCCGCGAACCGCTGCAACGGCTGGAGCTGCGCGGCGTCAGCGCGGTGCACGACGACGGCACGATCGGCGTGCTCGGCGTCGACCTCGAGATCCGCCGCGGCGAGCTGGTGCTGCTGCTCGGCCAGGTGGGCTCGGGCAAGTCCTCGCTGCTGTCGGCCCTGGCGGGTCTCGTGGAGCACACCGGCGAGGTGCGGTGGAACGGCAGCGACGTCGAGGACGCGCAGGCGTTCCTGCGGCCCGCGCAGGTCGCGCACGTGGCCCAGGTGCCGCGCGTGCTGTCGGGCACGTTCGCCGAGAACATCACGCTCGACCACCCCCGCGCGCTGGAGGGCCCGCTGCGCGGTGCTCGGCTGACCCAGGACGTCGAGGAGGCCGGTGGGCCGCACGCGCTCGTGGGGCACCGCGGCGTCCGCCTCTCGGGCGGCCAGGTGCAGCGGCTGGCGCTGGCCCGCGCGCTCGCGACCGAGGCCGAGCTGCTGCTGGCCGACGACGTGTCGAGCGCGCTCGACGCGGCCACCGAGATCGAGCTGTGGAGCGCTCTGCGCGAGCGCGGCACCACCGTGGTCGGGGCCACCTCGAAGCGCGCGGCGCTGGCCCGCGCCGACCGGGTGGTCGTGCTGGTCGACGGCGAGGTCGCCGAGGTCGGCCCGTGGGACCGGCTGGCCCCCCGGTGGGCGCACCTGGCCGGCTGAGCCCCCCGGTGCGAACGGCGGCCGCGCCGTGAGCGGCGGCGTCGCGCACGCCGTCGGTCCCGCTACTGTCCGGCCATGACGCGGAGCTGGCCGTTCCCGTGGCCGGAGGAGAAGGTCGAGCGCTGGCGCGCCCTGCGGGTCGCCGAGCCGATCACGGTCGACGGCCGGCTCGACGAGCCGGCGTGGCAGCGAGCACCGCGCTCACCCCGGTTCCGGGACATGGTGCACGGCACCGAGACCGTGCACGGCACCGAGGTGGCGGTGCTGTGGGACGCCGAGCACCTCTACGTCGGCTTCTGGGTCGAGGAGCCGTTCGTCGAGGCGCGGGTCACCGAGCGCGACGACCTCGTCTACAACGACAACGACGTCGAGCTGTTCGTCGCGGGCCCGGACGCCTACTACGAGCTCGAGATCAACGCGCTCGGCACGATCTACGAGGCGCTGTTCGTGTGGTCCGACGCCTACCGCGCCTCCGGCTTCGACGCGCTGCCGGGGCTCGCACCCGGCACCGAGGGACACCAGCCCTTCGACGGCGTCGGGCTGAACCACCCGCGCGGTCGCCGCGAGGGCTTCTTCCGGTGGGACCTGCCGGGCCTGCGGGCGGCGGTCGCCGTCGACGGCACCCTGAACGACAGCAGCGACCGCGACCGCGGATGGACGGCCGAGATCGCCGTGCCGTGGCAGTCGCTGGGTGTGCTCACGCACGGGCACGACGGCATCGCGCTGCCGCCCCGTCCCGGCGACGTCTGGCGGATCGACGCCTCTCGCTTCAACACCTACAGGGCCGCGCCCCCGGCGGAGGACTCCGGCGGCTGGGTGTGGAGCCCGCACGGCGTCTGGGACTCGCACGTACCCGAGCTGTTCACGCAGGTGGAGATCGGTGACGACCTCGTGTGACGTCGCGCACCTGCACCGTCGCGACAAGGTTCTCGGCACGGCGCGTCGGTAGGGTCGGAGCATGCCCCGCATCGTCGAGCCGACGCTGGTCGAGCACAGGGCCGCCCGTGAGCGCGCCCTGCTCGACGCCGCGCACGCGCTGCTGGTCGAGACCGGTGAGGCGCCCGGGCTCGCGGAGGTGGCGGCGCGCGCAGGGCTCGCGCGGACCAGCGTCTACCAGTACTTCGGCTCGCGGCAGGAGCTGCTGCAGGCGATGGTGCGCGACGTCTTCCCGCGCTGGACCGAGCGTGTGACCTCGGCGATGGCCGCGGCCGGCTCGACGGCGGACCAGGTGCTCGCGTACGCCGTCGCGAACCTCGAGCTGGTGGCCGAGGGTGCGCACGCCGTCGGCAGCGCGCTCGCCGCGCTGGAGCCGGGCGAGCTGCTCGACGAGCAGGCGGCGCGGATGCACCGCGAGATCCAGGAGCCGCTCGTGCGGGCCCTGGCCGACGTCGGCGTCGCGGCACCCGAGCAGGTCGCGGAGCTGGTCAACGCGGTCGTGCACGGCGCCACCCTGCAGCTCGACGGCGACCGCTCGCTCGACGACGTCGTGCGGACGCTGACGGCCGTCATCGCCCCGATGGTGCGCGAGCTCGGGGGCACCGGCGTCGTCGCCCGCTCCTGAGAGCGGGCTCACACCACCCGACCCGACAGGCCGTCGGGATCTGTGGCAGACTGGAACCATCTTCTCGACATGCTGTCGGCAAGAGCTGGTGCGCAGGCGTCCTGCCCGCCCGGCCCGCGGCAGCGCGACCCCGAAGGGTTCCCGTGTTCCTCGCTGTGCGTGAGCTGACCCACGCTCGTGGCCGGTTCGGCCTCATGGGGGTGGTGATCGCTCTGATCGCCGTGCTCATGGTCATGCTGTCCGGTCTCTCCGGAGGCCTCGTCAACGACGGCGTCTCCGGCCTCAAGAACCTGCCCGTCACCGCCTTCGCCTTCGACGAGGGCACCAAGACCGACAACGCGTTCTCCCGCTCGGTCGTCGACGGCGAGCAGCTCGCCGCGTGGCGCGACCAGCCCGACGTGGAGGCCGCGACGCCGATCGGTGTCGCGATCGTCAACGCGGTGACCGACGACGGCACGCAGATCGACCTCACGGTCTTCGGTGTCGAGGAGGACTCCTTCCTCGCCCCGACGCCGTCAGACGGCTCCGGGCTCGGCGCCCCGGCCGGCATCGTCGTCTCGGAGACCCTGCGGTCCGAGGGTGTCGAGCTCGGCACGGTCGTCACGCTCGACCAGACCGAGACCGAGCTGGAGGTCGTCGGCTTCACGCAGGGACAGGCCACGTTCGGCCACGTCGACGTCGCCTACGCCCCGCTCGCCACGTGGCGGCTGATCACGCTCGGCGACGCCCCGGCGGGCGCCGCCCCGACCGAGGCCGACCTCGCGGGTGTCGACGCCGACCACGCCTCGGCGATCGCCCTGCAGGCGGTGCCCGGGTCCGCTCTCGCGTCCGGCGACACCGACGCGGTCGCAGCGGCCGACGCCGCCGCCGGCACCACCACGATGACGCTCGTCGAGTCCTTCAACGCCTCCCCGGGCTACCAGGCCGAGACGCTGACGCTCGCGATGATCCAGTGGTTCCTGTACGCGATCGGCGCGCTGGTCGTCGGTGCGTTCTTCACCGTCTGGACGATCCAGCGCGGGCACGAGCTCGCCGTGCTGCGCGCGATGGGCGCCTCGGCGCGCTACCTGGTCCGCGACGGCCTCACGCAGGCGGGCATCCTGCTGGTGACGTTCACCGCCGTCGGCGTCGCCGTGGGGCTGGGCCTCGGCGCCCTCATGCCCGAGGGGATGCCGTTCTCCCTCGAGGCCGGGCCGATCGCCGTCGCGTCGGTCGTCACGATCCTGCTCGGTCTGGCGGGTGCCGCCGTCGCCGTGCTCCGCGTCACCCGAATCGAACCCGTCACTGCCCTCGGAGGAGCCCGATGACGCAGCCCGCAACCGCCCCCACCGTCGCGGCCGAGGCCGCCGGCGACCGTTCCGCAGCCACGCTCGTGCTGCAGGACGTCACCCTCGAGGTCGGCGACGGCGAGGGCAAGGTCCGCGCGCTCGACGGCGTCGACCTCCAGGTGCACCCCGGCGAGCTCGTCGCGATCATCGGCCCGTCGGGCGCCGGCAAGTCCTCGCTGCTCGCCGTCGCCGGCGCGCTGGCCGCCCCGACCTCCGGGTCGGTGCGGGTCCTCGACCAGGACCTCGGCCCGCTGTGGGAGCGCGGTGGCCAGAGCGCGTTGGCGCGGTTCCGCCGCGAGCGCCTCGGCTACGTCTTCCAGAGCGGCAACCTGCTGCCCGCGCTGACCGCGGCCGACCAGCTGCGGCTGGCGTACCGGATCGCGCACAAGCGTGGCCGCGCCCGCAGCTTCGACCCGCAGCCGCTGCTGGACGCGGTCGGCATGGGTCACCGCGCCGGCAGCCGCCCCGGTCAGCTCTCCGGCGGCGAGCGGCAGCGCGTGAGCATCGCCCGCGCGCTCGTCAACGAGCCCGCGGTGCTGCTGGTCGACGAGCCGACCGCCGCACTGGACCGCGCGCGCAGCCAGGACGTCGTGGCGCTGCTCGCCGAGCAGTGCCACGAGCGCGGGGTCGCCGGCGTCATGGTGACCCACGACCACGACGTCCTGGCCCGCTGCGACCGCGTGCTCGAGATGGTCGACGGCCGGCTCTCGCCGGCCTCCGCCTGACACGGGACGACCCGGCCGAGACCCGGACCGGGGGCAGAAGTGGGTTGAAACCGTCTCCGGGGGCAGAAGTGGGTTGAATCCGGAGGGGTTGCTTTCGACCGACTTCTGCCCCCCTACTGGCTTTCAACCCGGTTCTGCCCCCCCCTACCGGCTTTCAACCCGGTTCTGCCCCTACCGGCTTTCGACCCAGTCCTGCCCCCAACCGGGTCTCGGGCCACGTGTGCTCGACCGCGCGGTCAGTCCGCCAGCTCGAGGAGGGCGTGGGCGGCGTTGTGGCCGGCGATGCCGCTGACTGCGCCGCCCCGCACGGCGCCGGAGCCGCACACGAGCACGCGCGGGTAGGCGGTCGCGACGCCCCAGCGCCTGGCCGGGTCCTCGGCGACGGCGTCGCCGGGCAGCCACGGCCAGGAGAGGTCGCCGTGGAAGATGTGGCCGCCGGGCATCCCGAGGTCGGCCTCGACGTCGAGCGGCACCTTGGCCTCCAGGCACGGCTCGCCGCGGGCGTCGCGCAGCAGCAGCGGCGCGAGCGGCTCGGCCAGGTGCGTCTCCAGCCCGGCGACCGCCTGCGCCACCAGCCGGTCCCGCGGCGTCGGGTCGTCGGCGCGCACGTGCAGCCCGAAGTAGGTGAGCGTGTGCACGCCGGCGGCGGCGAGCGCGGGGGAGAGGATCGAGTCGTCGGTGAGCGTGTGGCAGTAGACCTCGCCGGGCGGCGCGCCCGGCAGGTCGCCCAGCGGCGTGCCCGCGGCGACCGCGCGGTGCACGCGCTCGAGGTCGTCGTACCCCTCGCCGCTGTGCAGCGTGCCGGCGAACGCGACCGCAGGGTCGACCCCGCTGCGCAGCCGCGGCAGCCGCTCGAGCACCATGTTGAGCTTGAGCTGGGCCCCGACGGGGCGAGGACCCGACGCGCCGCCCCGTGCCGTCAGGCCGTCGAGCGTCGCAGGCGCCACGCCGCTGAGCACCCAGTCGGCGCGGCGGGCCTGCTCGCCGTCGTCGGCGGTGCGGACCGTCACCCCGGCCTCGTCCGGCTCGACGGCGCTCACCCGGGCGCCCGTCGTCAGCCGCGCCCCGGCCTCGCGTGCCGCCCGCGCGAGCGCCGCGGTCACCGCGCCCATGCCGCCGACCGGCACCCGCCACGGCCCGCCGAGCACGTGGTAGAGGAAGCAGCGGTTCTGCACGAGCGAGGTCTCGCGCAGCGACGCGAACGTGCCGATGAGCGCATCGGTCGCGACCACGCCGCGCACGAGGTCGTCGTGGAAGCGACGCTCGAGCGCCTCACCCAGCGGTCGCGCCACGAGGTCGCGCCAGACGGTGTCGGGCACCGCGTCCCGGACGGTCGCCTCGCTCGGCAGCGGCTGCAGCACCGTGCTCGCGAGCGCATCCACGAGCACCTGGGCGTCGGCGTAGAACGACTCCCACGCGTCGTGCTCGGCGTCGTCGCCGGTGCGGTCGCGGAAGGACGCCCGGGTCGCCGCGCGGTCGTCGGTGACGACGAGCGCGGCCGGACCGCCCGGACCCGGGTAGGGGGTGCAGGACGACACCTGGCGGTGCCGGAGCTCGAGGTCGAGCCCGAGGTCGTCCGCCAGGGCGTCCGGCAGCAGGCTGACGAGGTAGGAGTAGCGCGAGAGCCGGACGTCGACACCGGGGAAGGGTCGCTCGCTCACGGCGGCCCCGCCGACGTGGTCCTTGGCCTCGAGGACCTCGACGTCGTGGCCCGCCCGCGCGAGGTAGGTCGCGGCGACCAGCGCGTTGTGGCCGCCCCCGACGACGATCACCCGCATCCGCCGCTCCTGCTCGTCACGGTCGTCGCGGCCCGGGTCGGTCGCCCGGCCCCCTCAGCTGGGCTGGTAGGTGCCGAACGACCACTGGTTGCCCTCGGGGTCGAGCACCGTGCCGCCGCGCCCGCCGTAGTCCTTGTCGCTCACGGGATCCATGATCGTCGCACCCGCGGCGAGCGCGCGCTCGACGATGTCGTCGGGGTCGTCGACCACCAGGTACGCGGCGGCCTGACCGGGGGGCGACCCGGCGCCCTCGCGGGCGGAACCGCCCATGAACCCGGCCCCGCCGGGCCCGATCCACTCGCCGTGCACGATCACGTCCGGGTCGTCCTCGGACCGGTACACCGCGTGCTCCCGGACGCCGATGGCGGCCAGCCACGCGGTCATGACCGCGGTGTCGTTGAAGGTGATGTTCTGCCAGTGCTTGATGTCCGCCGCGCGGACCGTGCTGTCGCTCATGCCTCACCATCCTGCTGACGCGACGCCGCCATGTCTTGAACGATCGGGAGCTCCTGGCGCCGCCACGCCGTCGGGCTGCAGCCCGCGAGCTCGCGCCACTCGCGCGCCAGGTGGGCCTGATCGGCGTACCCGCAGGCGGCTGCGACGTCGGCCAGTCTGCGTCCCGCGGCCACCATCGGCTGGCTGCGCTGGAACCGCGCCAGCTGCCGCCACCGCTGCGGCGTCACGCCGGTCTCGACCCGGACCAGCTCGCCCAGGTGCCGCCGCGTCAGGCCGACGTCGGACGCGACGGCGGAGACCGCGGCGCCGCGCGTCAGCAGTGCCAGCGCGCGCCCCACCTCGGCGCGTGGCGCGCGCGCCTCGCGGCGCTCCAGCGCCTGCAGCAGCGCCCTGCCGACGGCGGCGCCCCAGCCCGAGGACGGGGTCGTCGCCAGCCGTTCGGGAAGGGTCCGGAACGAGCGGTCGACGTCGTCGAGCTCGACGAGGGTGCCCGCGAGCGCCCCCGCGGGCACACCGAGCAGGGCTCGGGCACCCGCGGGCGTCAGCCCGAGGCAGACGCCGGCCATCCGTCCGCCGTGCCGGATGTGCGCCGGTCGCGTGTGCAGCCCGCTGACCGACTGCCACGAGCGCTGCCGGCTGCCCGGGTCGCCCGACCACGCGACGTCGAGCGGGTCGTCCACCGGGAGCACGACCGAGACCTGCGTCGACGGCAGCCCGAGGTGCACGCCCGGCGGCCCGGTGATGTCGTAGACCGACATGCTCCGGACGTACGGGGCGAGCGCGGCGGCCGCTGCGACGCCCATGCCCCCATCGTGCCAGGTACGCCGGGCCGCGGACCGGTACGCTGGTCGGGCAACCATCACCGACGAGGGGAACCGGGGCGTACCGCCCACCCATGACCGAGAGCTCAACCGCCAGCGTCACCCACCAGGTGACGGTTCCCGACGACGTCCCCATGGTCGCCCTGCTCGGTCGCCGCGACGAGGTGCTGCGCGCGATCGAGGCCGGCTTCCGCGGCGTCGACGTCCACGTGCGCGGCAACGTCGTGACGCTCACCGGGCCCTCCGGCGACGTCGCGCTCGCCGAGCGACTCCTCGACGAGCTCAGCCAGGTGGCGGCCAGCGGCCAGCCCCTGGAGGCCGACGCCGTCGAGCGTGCGATCGCGATCCTCACGGCCGCGACGACCGACCGGCCGGCACAGGTCCTCACGATGAACATCCTGTCCACCCGCGGGCGCACCATCAGGCCCAAGACGGTGGGACAGAAGGACTACGTCGAGGCGATCGACCGCCACACGGTGGTGTTCGGCATCGGCCCGGCCGGCACCGGCAAGACCTACCTCGCGATGGCCAAGGCGGTGCAGGCGCTGCAGTCGAAGCAGGTCAACCGCATCGTGCTCACGCGGCCCGCGGTCGAGGCCGGCGAGCGGCTCGGGTTCCTGCCCGGGACGCTCAACGACAAGATCGACCCCTACCTGCGGCCGCTCTACGACGCGCTGCACGACATGGTCGACCCCGACTCGATCCCGCGCCTCATGGCCGCCGGCACGATCGAGGTCGCGCCGCTCGCCTACATGCGCGGGCGCACGCTCAACGACGCGTTCATCATCCTCGACGAGGCGCAGAACACCTCGGCCGAGCAGATGAAGATGTTCCTCACGCGGCTGGGCTTCGGCAGCAAGATCGTCGTGACGGGCGACGTCACGCAGATCGACCTGCCCGGCGGCACGCAGTCGGGGCTCAAGGTCGTGCAGGAGATCCTCGACGACATCGAGGACGTCGAGTTCTGCCGGCTCACCAGCGCCGACGTCGTGCGGCACCGGCTCGTCGGCGACATCATCGACGCCTACGCCCGCTGGGACGCCACCCAGTCCGGCGAGGGGGAGCGCAGGTCGCGCGAGAGCCGACCCCGGCAGACGCGCGGCCCGCGCGAGGCGCGAGGCGGTCAGGCGTCCCGATGAGCACCGACGTCACCAACGAGTCCGGCTACCCGCTGGACGAGGTCGAGTTCAGCGAGCTCGCGACCTACGTGCTCGACGAGATGCACGTGCACCCGCAGGCCGAGCTGGAGATCCGGTTCGTCACGACCGACGTCATGGCCGACCTGCACGTGCGCTGGATGGACGAGGAGGGCCCGACCGACGTCCTCTCGTTCCCGATGGACGAGCTGCGGCCCGGCGACGCGGAGACCCCGAGCGAGGAGGGCATCCTCGGCTCGGTCGTCGTGTGCCCCGAGGTGGCGGTCGCGCAGGCGCGCGCCGCGGGCCACTCGCCCGAGGAGGAGATGCTCCTCCTCACCACGCACGGCATCCTGCACCTGCTCGGCTTCGACCACGCCGAGCCCGAGGACGAGAAGGAGATGTTCGCGCTGCAGCGACGCCTCCTGCTCACCTTCCTCGCCCACCGATGAGCGGGGCGCTCCTCGCCGCCACCACCGGTCCCGCCGAGGGGGTGCCGGTCAGTCCGCTGCTGCTGCTCGCGCTCGCGTCGCTCAGCCTCGGCGCGATGCTCTCGGCGGGCGAGGAGGCGGTCCGCAGCATCACCCGGACGGCGGCGCACGAGGCGGAGGTCGAGGGGCGTCGCGGCGCCAGGGCCGCGGTCGCGCTGGCGGAGTCGCCGCGACCGGCCGCGCAGGCGACGACGTTCCTGCGGGTGCTCGCCGAGATGGCGGGCGCCGTCTGCCTCACGCTGGTGCTCGTCGGTCTGCTCGACACCTGGTGGCAGGTGCTGGTCGGCTCGATCCTGCTCTCGGCGCTGATCATGCTCGTCGTCGTCGGAGCCAGCCCCCGACGCGTCGGGCGCCGCGACCCCGTCGGGGTGCTCGCGGTCGTCGGGCCCACGATGGTGGTGCTCGGCCGGCTCGCGCAGCCGGTGGCGCGGCTGGCCGCGCGGCTCGGCGAGCGCGCCGGCCGCACCGCCGAGGAGCAGCGCGCGGTCGAGGAGGAGGCGCTGCGCCACATGGTCGACCGCGTGAGCGAGAGCGAGCAGATCGACGACGACGAGCGCGAGATGCTGCAGGGCGTCTTCGAGCTCGGCTCGACGATCGTGCGCGAGGTGATGGTGCCGCGCACCGACATGGTGACGCTCGCCTCGGGCACACCGCTGGCCAAGGCGCGCAACCTGTTCGTCCGGTCGGGTTTCTCGCGGGTGCCCGTGGTCGGCGACAGCATCGACGACCTCCGCGGCGTGCTCTACCTCAAGGACCTGCTGCGCTACACCGCCGACCGGCCGGACCGGGAGAGCGAGCCGGTCGACGTCACGCTGCGCGAGCCGGTGCTCGTCCCCGAGACCAAGCCGGTCGACGAGGTGCTCGAGCTGATGCGCAGCTCGGGCATCCACATCGCGCTCGTCTTCGACGAGTGGGGCGGCATCGCGGGCCTGGTGACGATCGAGGACGTGCTCGAGGAGGTCGTCGGCGAGCTGACCGACGAGCACGACCGCAGCGAGCCCGAGGTCGAGCCCGACGGCGAGGGTGGCTTCCTGGTGCCGGCGCGGATGCCGCTGGACGAGGTCGGCGACCTGTTCGAGCTCGAGCTCGACGACGACGACGTCGACACGGTCGCGGGGCTGCTCGCCAAGGCGCTCGGCAAGGTCCCGATCGTCGGTGCCCACGCGACGACGCACGGGCTCGTCCTCGAGGCCGTGAGCGCGGCGGGCCGGCGCCGGCGCATCGACACCATCCGGGTCTCGCGGGCCCCGGTGCCCGAGGTCGAGGAGGTCGAGGGATGACGCAGGACGAGCAGACCAAGGGGTTCCGGGCGGGGTTCGTGTGCGTCGTCGGGCGCCCCAACGCGGGCAAGTCGACGCTCACCAACGCGCTCGTGGGCCAGAAGGTCGCGATCACCTCGATGAGGCCGCAGACGACGCGGCGCGCCGTGCGCGGCATCGTGCACCGCGAGCACGGCCAGCTCGTGCTGGTCGACACCCCGGGGCTGCACCGCCCGCGCACGCTGCTGGGGGAGCGGCTCAACGACCTGGTGCGCGGCACCCTGTCGGAGGTCGACGTCGTCGTGTTCTGCCTGCCCGCCGACCAGCGCGTCGGCCCGGGCGACCGGTTCATCGCCCAGGAGCTGCGCGAGGGGCGCACGCCGGTGGTGGCGGTCGCGACCAAGGCCGACGCCGTGAGCAAGGAGCGGCTCGCCGAGCACCTGCTCGCGATCGCGGAGCTGGGCGACTGGGCCGAGATCGTGCCGGTCTCGGCGGTCAAGGACATCCAGCTCGACCTGCTCGTCGACCTGCTCCTGAGCTACGTGCCGGAGTCGCCGCCGCTGTACCCCGAGGGCGAGCTGACCGACGAGCCCGACCACGTCATGGTGGCCGAGCTGATCCGTGAGGCCGCCCTCGAGGGCGTGCGCGACGAGCTGCCGCACTCGCTCGCGGTCGTGGTCGAGGAGATGGTCGAGCGCGAGCAGCCGCACCGCGACGGCCGCCGCATGATCGACGTGCGCGCCGACGTCTACGTCGAGCGCGACAGCCAGAAGGCGATCGTCATCGGCGCCAAGGGGGCGCGCCTGCGCGACGTCGGCACACGCGCCCGGCACGGCATCGAGGCGCTGCTCGGGGCGGCGGTCTACCTCGACCTGCACGTGCGGATCGCGAAGGACTGGCAGCGCGACCCCAAGCAGCTGCGTCGCCTGGGCTTCTGACCCCGTGGCAGCGCCCGGCGGCGAGACGTGGTGCGGTCCGTGCCCCGGACCTCGTTACCCTGTCGGGCGTGAAGGTCAGGTTCGTGCTCGCCGTCCTGGGCACGATCCTCCTCCTCGGGCTGATCGGGTCGATCGCGGGGCCCCGGTGGCAGCCCGAGCCGCTGACCGAGAGCCTCACGGTCGAGAGCCCGGACGTCGGTGTCGTCGTCGACCGGCAGACGGCCCCCGTCGGCACCTACGAGACCACGAGCACCGACCTCGAGGTCGAGCTCGACGGCGCGACCGTCACCGCGCGCCTCACGGTGCCCGTCGGGGCGCCCGACGGCCAGCCCGGCATGCTGTTCATGCACGGCGCGGGCACCGGCAGCCACACGAACTTCGCCGAGCAGGCGCAGGCGTTGGCGAGCGCGGGCGTGCACGTGCTCGTGCCCGCCAAGCGCATGGACACCTACACGACGACCTCGCGCGACTACGTCGCGATGGCACGCGACTACCTGGTGTCCTGGGAGCTGCTGGCGTCGTCCCCGGGCGTCGACCCGGGCGCGGTCGGCGTCTACGGCGAGAGCGAGGGCGCCTGGATCGCGCCGGTCGCCGCGGTGCTGGAGCCGCGGGTGGCGTTCGTCGTGCTCGTGTCGGCGCCCGTGGTGCCGCCGCGCGAGCAGGCCGCGTTCGCGATGGACAGCTACCTGCGCAACACGCACGTGCCGTGGCCGGTGTTCCGGGCGATCCCGCGCGCGACCGGCGCGAGCGTGCCGGGCGGCGGGATGGAGTACGTCGACTTCGACGTGACGCCCTGGCAGCGACAGCTGCGGCAGCCGGTGCTCATGGTCTACGGCACTCACGACGCCTCGATGCCGATCGTGCAGGGACCGATCCAGCTGATGAACGACATCGCCGAGGTCGGCAACGACCGGTGCACGGTGCGCTACTTCGCCGACGCCAACCACGGCATCCGCGTCGACGGCGACCTGGCCCCGGGGTTCCGCGAGCTGCTCGCGGACTGGACGCTGGGGCTGCCCGAGAGCGCGACGGCGTCGCCGCGCGTCGCCGGCGCCACCCCCGAGCAGACCTACCGCGCCGAGCCGGTCGACTCGCCGCGCTGGTACGCCAACGGCGACATGCTCGTCTGGAGCATCGTGGGCTCGGCGCTGCTGCTGGTCGGCGGGCCGCTGCTGTGGGTGCTGACCGCGCTGCCGCGGCGCCGCGTCGGTCGACGGCTGCCTGCGCCCGTGGCGCGGCACACCGCGGCGACCGGCATCGCCGCCGTCGCGGTGATCGTGCTGTTCGTCGCGTACTGCGCGCAGGTCGCCGACCTCGCGCTCAACTACCGCACCGACGACGTCGTCGTCCTGGGCGGCTGGATCGCGGTGCAGGCGGCGGGGGCGTTCGCGGCCGCGGTGCTGGTGCACAGCGTCATGGTCGCCAAGCCGTTCCACCCGGGCCGCTGGAGCAGCGGCGACGAGCGCGCAGGGCTCGCGGGCCGGCTGCTGTGGTGGGCCACGCACGCCGGTGCGCTGGGGCTGCTGCTCATCGCCGCCTACTGGGGCGTCTACCCGCCGGTGCTCTGAGCACCCGGCGGTGGCCCGCACCCCGACGACGACCGCCGGGCCGCGCACGGCCCGCGACTATAGGATCGCCACGATGCCCTCCGAGCCCGCTGAGCCCGCCGAGCCTGCCGAACCCTCGTTGCCGACCCGGTACGGCGCCGTCACCGACACCGGCGGCCGTCGCGCGGCGAACGAGGACGCGGTGCTGGCGCGCCACCCCGTCTTCTGCGTCGCCGACGGCATGGGCGGCCACGCGCGCGGGGCGATGGCCTCGGGTGCGGTCGTCGCCGCGTTCGGCGACCTCGCCGACCGGCTCGCCGACGACGGCGCCGGCCTCGGCGGCGAGGTGTCGCCCGAGCAGGTGCACGAGGCGGTCGTCGACGCCCAGGCGCGGATCCGCGCCGAGCTGGGGCTGAGCGCGCCCGAGTCCGAGGCGGAGATGACGGCCGGCTCCACGCTCGCGGGTGTCGTCCTCACACGCGCCGACGACCGGCTGTGCTGGCTGGCGTTCAACGTGGGGGACTCCCGCATCTACCGCTGGTCGGGTGCCGGGCTGCGCCGGATCAGCGTGGACCACTCCGTCGTGCAGGAGCTCATCGATGCCGGTGAGATCGACGAGGAGCAGGCGCGCACCCACCCGATGCGGAACATGATCACCCGCGCGGTCGGCAGCGGCGTGGACGTGACGCCCGACTTCTGGCTGCTCGCGGCCACCTCGGGCGACCGGATCCTGCTGTGCTCCGACGGCCTCGTCAACGAGCTCGACGAGGCCGAGATCGCTGCCACGCTGGGCGACGGCGACGACGCCGAGGCGGCCGCCCGCCGGCTGCTCGCTCGTGCGACGGCGCACGGCGCCCGCGACAACGTGTCGGTCGTCGTCGTCGACCTCGAGCTGCCCGGGGACGTCGACGAGGTGACTGCGCCCCGGCTGGCCGGGGCTTACGATCCCGAGGACACGATGCCGAGAGAGTACGCGCGATGACCCGACGACCTCACGAAGGGGACGGTGGCTCCCGATGACCTCCTACGTCTACGGACCGGGCGAGTGGACCGCGCTCGCGCACGACGGGCGCGCCGCGCTGCTGGACCCGGCGGTCGACGCCGGCGACGTGGCACGCATCTGGGACTCGCTCGTCCAGGGCGGCTCGCTCGAGGCGTGGCTGGAGGTGCTGACGGGCCACGGCCTCGCCGCGCTGCCCGGCTTCGGGTTCGTCGAGCCCGGCGAGGACGGCGTCCGCGTCGTCGTGCGCGGTGACGTCGTCGCGCACGTCGGCGGCCACGAGGTCTCCGCGGGCGGCATGCGCACGTGGCGCGAGCACGTCGCGCCGGTGGGCGCCGGTGTCGTGCTCCAGGTGGCCGACAGCGACCGCGCGTTCCCGCTCGTGGGCGGCCAGGTGCTCGCCGCGCGGATCCAGGTCGGCGACGTCGAGGAGCTCGAGGGCGGCCCCGGCGCCGAGAACGAGCACGCCGCCACCGAGCCGACGTCGGACGCCGCGGGTGCCTCGGTCGCCGTGGCCGAGTCCGCACCGGCGGAGGCCGACGACGCCGTGTTCCTCTCGGCCGCCGACGTCGAGCCCGCCGCGCAGGAGCCCGACGTGCCCGGGGACGCGCAGAGCGACGTCGACGCGCCGCCGGCCGCGGAGCAGCCCGGCCCCGCGGACGATGCCGGCGTGCCCGAGGTCGAGGAGCAGCCCGGAGCCGACGAGCCCGCGCTCGACCCCGCGCACGAGGAGGCGGCTGCGGCCGCCGGCGAGCAGGTCGAGCCCGACTTCGTCCTCGACGACGAGGAGGACGAGGAGGAGGCGGCCGACGGCGCCGAGGCCGAGAGCGAGTGGGCCGAGGCGGCGCAGGGTACGCAGATGGAGGGGCTGCCCGACGGCGGCCAGGCCGCCGGCGAGATCCGGCCCGCTGCGCTGCAGGAGCCCTGGTCGGTGCCCGCGCCCCCGCCGCCGCAGGCCTCCCAGTGGGGCCCGCCGGTCACCGGGTCGGGCGGTCCTGCGGGCCCGGTGCCCGCGCTCGGCGGTGCTGCCGCGGACCTGGGCGACCACGACGGCCACACGATCCGCGCCGCCGACCTGCCCGCGCACGAGCACCCCGTCGACATGACGCTCGCACCGCACGACGACGAGCGCGACCTCGCCCAGCCCGTGCCGGTGGCGCTGCTGGAGCTGTCGACCGGTCAGGTGGTCGAGCTCGACCGCCCGGTGCTCATCGGCCGGGCGCCGGAGTCCTCGCGGTTCACGTTCGGCGAGACGCCGCGGCTGGTGACCGTGCCGAGCCCGCAGCAGGACATCTCGCGCACGCACGTCGAGATCAAGCTCGAGGGCGACAACGTGCTCGTCACGGACCTGCGCTCGACCAACGGCACGGTCGTGGTGCTTCCCGGGTCGCCGCCGCGGCGGCTGCACCCGGGCGAGAGCATGCCGGTGCCGCACGGCACCGTCGTCGACCTCGGCGACGGCGTGACCGCCGTCGTGTCGCCGCCCAGCACGACCACGCCGCTCGCGTACTGACCGGCCCGCGCCCTTGTCCAGACGACCCCCGGCACCACCCCCAGAGATCCCGGGCTTCAGCTACGTCAGGCTGCTCGGGTCCGGCGGCTTCTCCGACGTCTTCCTCTACAACCAGGAGCTGCCGCACCGCAAGGTCGCCGTCAAGGTGCTGCTCGCGAACGCGTCCTCGGAGTCGGCGCGCCAGCAGTTCGTGGCCGAGGCCAACCTCATGGCGCAGCTGTCCACGCACCCGTCGATCGTGACGATCTACCACGCCGACACGGCCGCGGACGGGCGGCCGTACCTGGTGATGGAGTACTGCCCGCGGCCGAACCTCTCGGCGCGCTACCGCACCGAGCGGATCCAGGTCGCGGAGGCGATCAGGATCGGGATCCGGCTGGCGGGCGCGGTCGAGACGGCGCACCGGATCGGGATCCTGCACCGCGACATCAAGCCCGCCAACGTGCTCACGACCGACTACGGCTGGCCCGCGCTGACCGACTTTGGCATCTCGGTGGTGTCGACGACCACCCCCGGCGGCGAGGCCGTCGGCATGTCGATCCCGTGGGCGGCGCCGGAGTTCTTCGCCGACGACGCGGTGCGCGGCGTGCCGGGCGACATCTACTCGCTGGCCGCCACCGTCTACACGCTCCTCAAGGGCAGCTCGCCGTTCGAGGAGCCGGGCGGCTCCAACTCGGCGCTCGAGCTGATCACCCGGATCGAGCGCAACCCGGTGCCGCCGGTCGGGCGGCCCGACGTGCCGCCGTCGCTCGAGGCGGTGCTGGTGCGTGCGATGGCGAAGCGTCCCGAGGCGCGCTACCCGAGCGCGGCCGCCTTCGGCCGTGCGCTGCAGCGGGTCGAGCAGGAGATGCATCTGTCGCAGACGACGCTCGACGTGCCGGACACCTCGTGGGCGCGGGCGGAGAGCTCGACGGCCGACGAGGACGACATGCGCACCCGCGCCCGCATGGTCACGACCGTGCAGCAGGGCGGCCCGTCCGACTCGACGCTGCCACCCGTGCCGGTGCCGACCCCGCCGCCCGGCGACCAGGGGCTGCCGCCGGCGCCGCAGCGCCGTCGCTGGCCGGCGCTGCTCGCCTCGATCGCGGTGGTGCTCGCGGTGCTGACGGTCGTGGTCATCGGCGCCCTCAACAGCCCCGACGTGCCCGACGACGTCGCCACCACCACGCCGGTGACACACGACGACGAGCCGACCGAGGGCCCGACGGCGGTGCCCGACCCGCCGGTGGACCTCACCGGCGAGCGCGACGGCGACGTCGTCCGGTTCACGTGGGAGGCGCCGGAGTGGGACGGCGAGCTGACCTACGTCTGGCGGCTGCAGGGCGCGGAGGGCACCGAGCAACCGGTGGCGGGCACCATGCTCGAGGTCGAGGATCCGGGTACGGTGTGTGTCGAGATCGCCAGCCGTGCCGAGCAGGCGTGGCTCTCGTCCTGGGAGCGGACGTGCGCAGGCTGATCTCGCCGGGTGGTCGTCCCAGAGGGGGTTGATGGATGGGTCTGCAGGTGGAGTTCTGCGGCGAGTGGTACGACCTCGACCCCTCGACGCCCTTCCAGATCGGGCGTGAGGGCGACCTCGAGGTCGACGACAACCCCTACCTCCACCGCCGGTTCCTCACGATCAACCACCACGACGGCCTGTGGTGGCTCGAGAACGTCGGCTCGCGCCTGAGCGCCACGGTCTCCGACGGCGAGGGCAACGTGCAGGCCTGGCTCGCGCCGGGCGCCCGGCTGCCGCTGGTGTTCGCGCACACGACCGTGCTGTTCACCGCCGGCCCCACCACGTACGAGCTCGGCATCGTCGGCGACGAGCCCACCTTCACCTCGTCGGTGACCGAGCGCACCCAGGTCGGCGAGACCACGATCGGTCCGGTGACCTTCACCGACTCCCAGAAGCTCCTCATCCTGGCGCTCGCGGAGCCCGTGCTGCGCGGCCGGGGGAGCACCGCCTCGATCCCGACGTCGGCCGATGCGGCCAAGCGGCTGGGCTGGAGCATCACGCGCTTCAACCGCAAGCTGGACAACGTCTGCGAGAAGCTCAGCCGGCACGGCGTGCGCGGCCTGCGCGGCGGGCAGCAGCAGCTCGCGGTCAACCGGCGCGCGCGCCTCGTCGAGCACAGCGTCGCCTCCCGCCTGGTCGTCGCGGCCGACCTGGAGCTGCTCGAGAAGAACGCCGAGGAGGTCGCGGCCGCTGCGGCGGCCGAGGCGGCCGAGGCAGCCATGGAGAAGGTGGACTGATCTGCCCATCGGTGGGCCGAACCTGCCTCTGTAGGATCGACCGCCGGACCGCCCGTGGCGTCCGTCCAGGGGTCCGACAGCCGTTCGTGATGGGGGAGTGAGCGCATGCCGTCGAGGAGAGCGCGCTGGCTGCGCGACCGCAGGCGTGTGGCCAGCGGTCTCGTCGTCGCGCTCGTCGTCGGCACGATCGTCGCCCTCTCGCTGACGTACCGCGGGGTCGCGACCGCCGACGTCGACCTCAACGACGGCGGCGTCTGGGTCTCCAACGAGAGCAGCGTGCTCGTCGGCCGGCTCAACCACCCGGTGCGGGAGATCGACGCCACGCTCGCGGCCGAGACCGCCGACATCGACCTGCTGCAGCGCGCCGACGACCTGCTGCTGCTCGACCGCAGCGCAGGGCTGCTGCGACGCATCGACACCGTCAACGTGCAGTTCTCCGGGTCGTCGGTGGCGATCCCGGCCGACGCCCAGGTCGGTCTCGGCGACGGCGCGGTCGCCGTCCTCGACCCGGCCGACGGGCGGCTGTGGGTCACCCACCCGACCGGGCTGAGCGTCGTCGAGGACGCGACGGTCGAGCCGACCGCGACCCTCGGCGAGGGCGTGCACATGGCGATGGGCGACGACGGCACCGTCCACCTCGTCGACGTGGTCGACAACGAGATCGTCCGCTACACCCCCGAGGCGTGGCAGGCCGCGGCGAACGCGCCGAGCGAGCAGGCCGGCGGGGACGACGGCAGCGCCGAGGAGGACGCCGACGACGGCGAGCCCTCCGACGCCGCTACGACCGACGAGACCCCGGAGCCGGAGAGCACCGAGGTGCCGCCCGAGGTCACGGTGCTGCCGGACGACGTCGACCTCACGACCTCCCAGATCCAGATCACGGCGGTCGGGGACGAGGCCGTGGTGCTCGCCCACGAGCCGCAGGACGGCACGCTGACGCTGCACCGGCCCGACCACGACCCGGTCGACCTCTCCGGGCTCGGTGCCGACATCGGCTCGGCGCGGCTGCAGGCATCCGCGGCGGACGGCGACGTCGTCGCGGTCGCGACCACCGACGCCCTGGTCCTCGTGCCGCTGCAGGGCGGCGAGCCGCGTGTCGTGCCGACCCAGCAGCCGGGGCCGCCCGCGCAGCCGGTGCAGGTCAGGGGCTGCGTGCACAGCGCGTGGGCCGGTGACGTGCCGAGCTACCTGCGGGTGTGCGGCGACGCCGAGGCCGAGGAGCAGCAGGTGCCCCAGGCCGCGGTCGGCGCGGAGCTGGTGTTCCGGGTCAACCGCGACCTCGTCGTCCTCAACGACCTGCGCAGCGGCGACGTCTGGATGCTCGAGGACCGCCTCTTCCTCGTCGAGAACTGGGAGGACGTGATCTCCTCCGACGCCGAGGACGAGGAGACCGAGGACCCCTCGGAGCAGGAGACCGACGAGGTCCCGCTGGACCGCGAGGCCGAGAACCGCGACCCGGTCGCCGAGCCCGACGACCTCGCGGGCCGACCCGGCCGCACCGTCGTGCTCCCGGTGCTCGTCAACGACAAGGACCCCGACGGGGACCTCCTCACGGTCGCGTCGTTCCAGCAGCCGCCGGAGTCGTTCGGGGTCGTCGAACCGATCCTGGGCGGTCGTGCCCTCCAGATCAGGCTCGCGGCGGACGCCTCGGGGCAGACGGTGATCGAGTACGCCGTCACCGACGGCCGCGGCGGCGAGGACACCGCCTCGATCACGATCGCCGTCCACGGCGAGGGGCAGAACGCGGCCCCCGAGCAGCTCAAGCCGATCGAGGCGACCGTGGTCGCCGGGCAGGCCGTCGAGGTCAACATCCTCAACGACGTCCGCGACCCCGACGGCGACCCGGTGTACCTGGTGTCCGGGCAGGCCGACGACACGCTGCGCGTGAGCGTGCGCCCCGACGGCCTCGTGACCGTCGAGGACCTCGGCGTCACGACCGGTCGCAAGCAGGTCGTCGTGCAGGTCACCGACGGCCGCGGCGGCGAGGCGGTGCCGATCACGCTCGACGTCGAGGTGCTGCCCGACAGCGCCGTGCCGCCGCAGGCGGTGTTCGACTTCGCCACCGGGTTCGTGGGGGAGGACGTCGTCGTCGAGCCGCTCGTCAACGACGTCGACCCCAACGGCAAGCCCCTCCAGCTCGCGATCGTCACGCCCACCAACGGCGGCGACGTGCGCACCGACACCGACGCGGGCACCTTCACGTTCCGCGCGGGCACGGCCGGCAGCTACTACCTCACCTATGTCGTGACCGACGACGACGGCCTCAGCGCCGAGGGTCTGGTGCGCGTCGACGTCGGGGCACCCGACGCCGACGCTGCCCCGGTGGCGGTGAGCGACACCGCGCTGCTGCCGCCGGGTGGCTCGGTCGCCGTCGACGCGATCGCCAACGACACCGACCCGGGTGGCGGCGTGCTGGCCGTGCAGTCGATCGACGTGCCCGACGGCTACGGGCTGCAGGTCGCGATCCTCGACCACCGCGTGCTGCGCATCACCTCCGAGCGGACCCTCACGAGCCCGGTGACGATCGGCTACACGGTCTCCAACGGCACCCGGTCCGCCGACGGCGAGGTCGACGTCGTGCCGCTGAACGGGCAGGCCGAGACGCTCCCGCCGGTCGCCAACCCCGACTCAGCCTCGGTGCGCGTCGGCGACCACGTGACGGTGCCGGTGCTGCGCAACGACACCCACCCCAACGGCCTCGAGATCCACGTGAGCGGGATCGAGCCCGCCGAGGGCACCCCGGGGCTGGCGTTCGTGAGCCAGGACCTCGTGCGCTACGCCGCCCCCGACGAGCCGGGCACGCACAGGATCACCTACACGATCACCGACACCAACGGCCAGTCGCACTCGGCGGTGCTGACCGTCTACGTCGAGGCGCGCGGCGACGAGGTCAACGCGCCGCCGCAGCCGGCCGACATCGAGGTGCGCGCGTTCGCGGGCGAGCGGATCCGGATCCCGGTCGACATCTACGGCATCGACCCCGACGGCGACTCGGTGCAGCTGGTCGGCCCTCTCACCTCGCCCGAGCGCGGCCGCATCGTCGACGTGCAGTCGGGCTACATCGACTACGTCGCGTACAACACCGCCGAGGGCGGCACCGACTCGTTCGAGCTGGCGGTCCGCGACCGACTGGGCGCGATCGGCACCGCGACCGTGACGATCGGCGTCATCCCGCCGCCGTCGACCAACCGCAGCCCGGTCGCGGCCGCCGACCTCGTGCACGTGCGCCCGGACCGGCAGATCCAGGTCGACGTGCTGATCAACGACACCGACCCCGACGGCGACCAGCTCGGCTTCGGCGACCCCGCGGTCGTCGACGACGGCGGTCTCGAGGTCGCGGTCGAGGACGGCATGCTCACGTTCACCTCGCCGAGCGAGGAGGGCGAGTACACGGTCCTCTACAAGGCCGACGACGGCCACGGCGGCCAGGACGTGGGGTCGCTGACGGTGCGGGTCGACGCCGACGCGCCGTTCGTGCCGCCGGTGGCGGTCGACGACCTGGTGCCCGCGATCGAGCTGCTCGACGCGACGACCGTCGACGTCGACGTGCTCGACAACGACTACGACCCCGACGGCAGCAACGACGACCTCGTGGTGTCGCTGCCGGTCGAGTCCGACGTCGAGCTGCTCGACGACGGCCGGCTGCGGATCCCGGTCGCCCCGACCCGGCAGGTCGTCACCTACCAGGTGACCGATCCCGACGGCGAGTCGACGTACGCGTTCGTGGAGGTGCCCGGCACCGAGGACACCGGGCCGGTGCTGACGACCGACGCCGAGCTGGAGGTGAACTCCAACGAGGAGCTGGTCATCGACCTCACCGAGCACGTGGTGTCGCTGACCGGCCGCCCGATCCGGCTGTTCGACAACGACGGCGTGACGGCGACCAACAGCGACGGCGGCCCGTACGTCGTCGACGCCACGACGCTGCGGTTCGTGTCGGCGCCCGACTACGCCGGTCCGGCGTCGATCACGTTCGAGGTCACCGACTTCGCCGACATCAACGCCGCCGACGTCATCTCCTCGGTGCTGACGATCCCGATCCGCGTGATCGCGACCGACGACCAGCCGCCGACGTTCCGCAACGGCTCGATGGAGCTGGAGGCGGGCGGCGACCCCGTCAGCCTGGACATCCGGCGCCTCGCCGACGACCCGGACACCCAGGTCTCCGACCTCGAGCTGTCGCTGGGCGAGGTGCCCGACGGCTTCAGCGCGACCCTCGAGAACGGCGCGATCCTCACGGCCTCGGCCGACCTCGACACCCCCCGCGGCACGACGGTCGACCTGCCCGTGCTCGTGAGCGACGGCGTCAACGACCCGGTCGAGGGCGTCGTCACCCTCACGGCGACCGGGAGCTCCGCGCCGCTGCTGGTGGCCAACGACGACGACCTGGGCGAGGTGCCGCAGGGGCAGCCGGTCACGGTCGACGTGCTGAGCAACGACACCAACCCGTTCGACGGCGAGCCGCGCACGGTCGTCGACGCGTTCGTCGAGACCGGGTCCGGGTCGGCGTCGGTCTCCGGCGACCAGGTGGTGGTGACGCCGGGCGCCGACTACGTCGGTCGGTTCGTCGTCGTCTACACCGTCGAGGACGCGACCGGTGAGCCCGAGCGCCGACAGGACGCGCGCATCACCGCGACCGTGCTCGGCGCCCCGGACACGCCCGCGCGCCCCGCGATCGGTTCGGTCGGCGACTCCGAGGTCGTCGTCGACATCACGCCGCCCAACGACAACGGGTCGCCGATCACCGGCTACGAGGTGACCGCGAGCGGCGGGCCGACCGTCACCTGCGCGACGACCACGTGCCGGGTGGGCGGGCTGACCAACGACGTCACCTACACGTTCACGGTGGTGGCGACGAACGCCGTCGGGTCGTCCGACCCGAGCGCACCCTCGGCCGAGGCCCGGCCGGACGTGGCGCCCGGGCCGGTCGCGGCGCCGTCGGTGCAGTTCGGCGACCAGGAGCTCTCGCTCACCTGGCGCGAGCCGGTCAACAACGGGTCGGACATCGTCGCCTACGACGTGCAGATCTCGCCGATGCCGCCAGGCGGCACCACCCAGGTGCGGCTCGACGGCAACGTCACCAGCTATGTGTGGCAGGGGCTGGTGAACGGCGACTCCTACCGGTTCCGCGTGCGCGCGGTCAACGACGCGCCCGACCCGGGCGCGTGGGGCGACTGGTCGCGCGCGGAGTACCCCTCGGGCCCGCCCGCGCAGCCGGCGGCGCCGACGATGGTCCGCATCGACAACCCGGCCGGCGGCCAGGTGGAGGCGAGCTGGACCGCGCCGGACGCCAACGGCGACAGCATCGACGTGTACCACGTGACGCTGTACCGCAACGGCTCCGCCTACCGCACGGTCGACGTGCCGGGCGGCACGCTGCGCCGGCTGTTCGACGTCGAGAACGGCTACGACTACAGCGTGAGCGTCGTCGCCGAGAACCGGTCCGGGTCGTCCGACGCCTCGCCGCGCTCGTCCGAGGTGCGCTCGTTCGGCGCGCCAGGTCAGCCTCCGAGGCCGAGCCTGGTCGCGAACAACGACACGGGCAGCGGAACGCTCCGCGTCACCTACTCCGCGCCCAACGACAACGGCCAGGCGATCCAGCGCTACGAGTACCGCCTGAGCACGGGCGGCAGCGGCACCCTCGGTGGCAGCCCCGCCACCATCAGCGGGCTCAGCAACGGCCAGAGCTACACGGTCCAGGTCCGCGCGTGCAACACCTACTGCGGAGCGTGGAGCGCGTCCTCGAACGCGGCCAGCCCGTACGCGGCTCCCGCCCAGCCGCCGGCGTCGGGCAGCATCTCTTCCTCGGCGAACGGGCGGACCGTCGCGTTCAGCTGGAACTACCCGGCGTCGAGCAACGGCGCCGCGATCACGGGCGCGCAGATCCGTGTCGACAACGGGTCGGCGCAGAACGCCAACCGGACCGGCCAGACCAGCGTCTCCGGCGACTGGGAGCAGAACCACACCTTCCAGCTGCGCGTGCAGAACGAGCACGGCCAGTGGAGCCCGTGGTCGAACGTCCGCAACCAGCGCGCGGAGGCGGACCCGACGCCACCGGTGAGGATCGGCGTCGCGCGCGGGGCCGTGGTCAACTGCGACTCCGGCGGCAGCAACAACTGCCAGATGGTGGTCCTGACCTACGAGAACCTGCCCAGCGGTACCTACACCGCGAGGTTCACGACGAACAGCACGAACTGCGACCACAGCCGGACGTACACGGTGTCGCTCGGAGGTACGGGATCCTGGACCTCGACGGCGCACTACGGCCGGACGTGCAACGGCACCGTGACGTGGCGCCTCAGCGGCTCGCCGGGCACGTTCACGGGCACGGGCAACTGGTAGGCGAGGAGACGGACGGCAGATGACGATCACCAACGGCACCACGACCACGACGGCGCTGCAGGCGCAGCAGTTCGCCGACGCCTTCGGCCGCCTCGTGGCCAACGTGGAGCAGGCCGTGCTCGGCAAGGAGCACGTCGTCCGGCTCGCGCTCACGTGCCTGTTCTCGCGCGGCCATCTGCTGCTCGAGGACTTCCCGGGCACCGGCAAGACCTCGCTCGCGCGGGCGCTGGCCGCGTCGGTGCACGCGAGCCACTCACGCATCCAGTTCACGCCTGACCTGCTGCCCTCCGACGTCACGGGCGTGACGATCTTCGACCAGGAGAAGCGCGAGTTCGAGTTCCACGAGGGCCCGATCTTCGCCTCGGTCGTGCTCGCCGACGAGATCAACCGCGCCTCGCCGAAGACGCAGTCGGCGCTGCTGGAGGTCATGGAGGAGGGGCGCGTCACGGTCGACGGCGTGCCGCGCGTCGTGCCGAGCCCGTTCATCGTGCTCGCGACCCAGAACCCGGTCGAGCAGGCGGGCACCTACCGGCTGCCCGAGGCGCAGCTCGACCGCTTCCTCATGCGGACCTCGCTCGGCTACCCCGACCAGCGGGCGACGATCGAGATCCTCGCGGGCGCCGCCCTGCGCGACCGCACCTCGGTGCTGCAGCCGGTCATCGGCGCCCAGGACGTCACCGCGATGGCCGACCTGGCCTCGCACGTCTACGTCGACGGCGCCGTGCTCGAGTACGTCACCCACATCGCCGAGGCGACCCGCATGGCGCCGGAGATCGCGCTCGGCGTCAGCGTGCGCGGCGCGCTCGCGCTCGTGCGCGCGGCGAAGACGTGGGCGGCGTCCAAGGGCCGCCACTACGTCATCCCGGACGACGTCAAGGAGCTCGCCGAGCCCGTGCTCGCGCACCGCATGGTGCTCGACGCCGAGGCCGAGTTCGAGGGCGGCACCACGATGGCGTCCGTGCAGCGCATCCTCGGCGAGATCCCCCCGCCCGCGCAGCGCTCGGAGGCCTGAGCGCGACGATGACCACCCCGAGCACGCCCACCGCGACGACCTCCGCGCCGTCGACGATCCCGGGGGCCACCGGCACCCGGTCGGTGTCGCGCGTCGTCACGGGTCTGGTCGAGGGCGTCAAGCGGTCGACGACGGTGCTCGGCTGGGTCAGCCGCGCCGGCTGGGTCGTGCTGGGCACGGGCGTGCTCGCGCTGGTCGTGGGCCAGCGCTTCGGCTGGCTGGAGCCGATCGTCGTCGCCGGTGGGCTGCTCACCCTCGTCGTCGGTGCGATCGCGTTCGCGGTGGGCCGCCACCCCTACCGGGTGCGGCTGCGGCTGCGCGAGGGGCGTGTCGTCGTGGGCGAGCGGGCGATGGGCGCGATCGAGGTGACCAACGTCAGCCACCGGCGGGTGCTGCCCGCACGCATCGAGCTGCCGGTCGGCCCGGCGCGCGCGTCCTTCGCGCTGCCGACGCTGGGCGCCGGCGCCGAGCACGACGAGCTGTTCGCGATCCCCACCGAGCGTCGCGGCGTCATCACGGTGGGTCCGGTCTCCTCGGTGCGCGGCGACCCGCTCGGCCTGATCCGGCGCGCCGTGCTGTGGACCGAGCCCGAGGACCTCTACGTGCACCCGCGCACGATCACGATCGGCGGCTCGGCGGCCGGGTTCCTGCACGACCTCGAGGGTCGCGAGACCCGGGAGATCACGAACGCGGACCTGTCGTTCCACGCGCTGCGCGAGTACGTGCCCGGCGACGACCGTCGCTACGTGCACTGGCGCAGCTCTGCGCGCACCGGCACGCTCATGGTGCGGCAGTTCGAGGAGACCCGCCGCTCGCACCTCGTCCTCGCGCTGTCGGTGCAGGAGCGCGACTACGCCCACCCGGACGAGATGGAGCTGGCGATCAGCGCCGTCGGCTCCCTGGGGCTGCACGCGCTCAGCAGCGAGTCCGACCTCACCGCGATGACGAGCGAGGAGGTGCTGCAGCACCGCACCCGGCGGCAGCTGCTCGACGGGCTCACCCGGATCGAGGCGTCCCGCACCCCGACCACGATCGTCGACCTCGCCCGCACGATCACGCGCGACGTGCAGCGGGCCACCGTCGTCGTGCTCGCCTTCGGCTCCGCCGTGTCGCCGCACCAGATCCGCGCCGCCGGTGCCGTGCTGCCCGCCGGCGTCCGCGCGCTGGCGGTGCAGGCCTCGCTCGCCGAGGACGCGACGCTCGCCGCGAGCCGGCTGGGCAACGTCAGCGTCCTCACGCTGCCGACCCTGGAGGAGCTGCCGCGCGGGTTCCGGAAGGTGGAGCGGTGACGGCCGCCGGGGTCGCGCCGAGCCGCCGCGCGCTGCGCGAGCAGAGCGCCGGGCTGCTCGGCTGGTTCACGACCGAGCGGGTGCTCGCGATCGCGGTGCCCGTCGCGCTCGTCCTCATGGCGCTGGCGCCGCTGCACGAGGTCTACCTGACACCGGTCATGTGGCTGACGGTCGCCGGCGGCGCGCTGCTGGGCACCGCGATCGCGACCCTCGGCGCGCAGCGGCGGTGGCCGACCCTGACGGTGCTCGCCGTCGCGCTGCCGACGTTCTTCCTGTGCGGGGCGCTCGCCGCGCCGTCGACCGCGATCGGCGGCGTGCTTCCGACCGTCACCACCTGGCGGCTCATGGGCCGAGGGGTCGTCACGGTCTGGAAGCAGGTGCTGACGATCGCGCCGCCGCTCGGCACCAGCGGCGTGCTGCTGCTGCTGCCGTACCTGCTGGCGTTCTTCGGGACGCTGGTCGCGGTGACGATCTCGCTGCGCGCCACGCGGTGGTCGCTCAGCCTGCTGGTCCCCGCGGTCGTGCTGGTCGTCGCGATCCTGTTCGGGACGCGGCTGCCGGTGGCGCCCGGTGTCCTCGGCGTGGCCGCGGTCGCGATCACGGTGACCTGGGTGGCGTGGCGGGCCCAACGGCTCGAGGCGCACCGGGTGATCGCGGTGCCGCTCGTCCTGGGGCTCGTGGCGATCGGCGGCACGGCGACCTCGCTCGTCGCGACGCCCGACACCCCGCGGCTGGTGCTGCGCGACCTCATCGACCCGCCGCCCGACCCGCACGACTACACCAGCCCGCTCGCGAGCTTCCGCCGCTACGTCGACTCGCTCGCCGACTCCACCCTGCTCACGGTCGCCGGGCTGCCCGGGGGCACCGAGCGCGTCCGGCTCGCCACGATGGACAGCTACGACGGGCACGTCTGGGGCATCACGGCCGCGACCGCCGGCAGCGGCACGTTCACACGACCGGGCGAGCGCCTCGTGCCGCAGCTGTCGGAGGACGCCGCCAGGGTGCGCGTGCAGGTCGAGGACTACAGCGGGGTGTGGCTGCCGACGATCGGCTCGACCGAGGACGTCGACTTCGGTGGCAGCCGCGCCGACCGGCTGCTCGAGTCCTTCTACTTCAACCGCACGTCCGACACCGGCCTGGTGGCCGCCCGGCTGCGCGGCGGCGACGCCTACACGCTCGTGGCCAGCCCCGAGCCGGACGTCGTCGACGACGACGCGGCGCCGTCGGAGTCGATGCTGCAGCTGACGGCGTCGCGCCTGCAGATGCCCGAGGTCACCGGGGTCCCCGACGTCGTGGCGTCGCTCGCCTCGGAGTACACCCAGGGCGCCACCGGCGACTACGAGCGGGTCAGCATGATCGCGACCGCGCTGTCGAGCTACGGGTACTTCTCGCACGGCCTGGAGGGCGAGGCCCCGTCCCGCCCGGGCCACGGCGCCGCCCGGCTGATCACGATGCTCGACAGCGACCAGATGACCGGCGACGCCGAGCAGTACGCGGCCGCGATGGCCCTCATGGTCCGGGCGCTGGGGCTGCCGGCGCGGGTGGTCATGGGCTTCGACGTCTCCGAGGCGACGACGGGTGCGGACGGCGCGCTGGCGGTGACGGGCTCCGACGTCACCGCGTGGGTCGAGGTCCCGTTCGAAGGGCACGGCTGGTTGCCGTTCTTCCCGACGCCGGAGGAGGACCAGGTCCCACAGGTCCAGAACCCCGACCCGCAGGACCGGCCGGAGCCGCAGGTGCTGCAGCCACCGGAGCCGCCGCAGGAGCCGCCGGTCGTGCCGCCGCTCGACCGCGGGGAGGCGCCGTCGGAGCAGGAGCAGCCCGAGGAGGACACGACCGCGGAGCGGATCCTGTTCTGGGTCGCGGTCGTCGGTGTGCCGCTGCTGGTGCTGCTGTCGCCGTTCCTGGTGATCGCGCTGCTCAAGGCGCGCCGCTGGCGGCGCCGACGGTCGACCGGGCCCCCCGAGACCAGGATCGCCGGGGGCTGGGCGGAGCTCTCGGACCGCGTGCTCGACCTCGGGGTCGTCGCCGGCACCGGAGCGACCAGGCGGGAGGCCGCCACCACCTTCGACGGCGAGCTGACCGGCGCCGGCACGACGCTGCTGGCGCGCCGCGCCGACGCGGGTGTGTTCGCGCCCGAGCCGCCGTCGCAGGCCGAGGTGGACGCCTACTGGGCCGACGTCGCCACGGCCGTGCGCCAGGCCGGCCGCGGGGTGTCGTGGCGTCGACGGCTCCGCGCGCGCTTCACCCTGAGGTCGTTGCGCTCGAGGTGAGGCGGGTCCGGCCCACGACTGCGTGAGCCGGGTCCCCGGTCGCGCCGGACGGGGCCGGCGCGTGCACCACAATGGGTCCCATGCGTGCCGCCGCGACCGCCGGGAGCTCCCGGACCGACGCACTGCTCGCCGACGCCGCCCGCTACCTCGAGGACACCGCGCCTCGCAGCGGTGGCCGCAACGCCAGGCCGCTCGCGATCCCGGTGCTCGTCGCGAGCCATGCCGGCACCGCGCGCAGCGCGGTGGGAGCGGCGGCGGCCGGGCTCGGTGCGCTCGCCGGCGTCGCGCTGTGGTTCGGGCTCGGCCGGCTCGAGGACGACGCCACCACCATGGGTGTCGTCGCGCTGGTCGGTGCCGCCGTGGCGCTCGTCGTCGCGGTCGTGCTCGGCCGGCGCACCGTCGTCGGCGGCAGCCGGCTGCTCGGCGGGCTGCGGCGGTGGTACGCCGTCGCGCCGGAGGTCCCGGTCCGCGGCGTGGAGGTGCTGGGCCAGGCGCCCGGTGTCGTGCGGCTGGTGCTCGCCGCCCTCGGGGTGGTCTCCGGAGCCGCCGCGCTGGCCGTCGCCGCCACGACGGGGACGACGGCCGCCTGGGTCGGGCTCGGGCTCGCCGGTGTCGTGCTGCTCGTCGCCAGCGCGCTCGCGGTGCGCGGCTGGTGGCTGGTGCGGACGCTGCTCGGGCGCGCCGCCCCGCAGACCGACCAGGAGGCGTTCGCACCGGCGCCGCGGCCGGAGGACGTCGCGGCTGCCCAGCCGCCCGTCGGCGCACCACAGGCGTGGCAGCCGCCTCCTGCGGCAGGGTGGGAGCAGGCTTCCCAGGCGCCGCAGCCGGCTCCGCAGCAGCATCCCACCGGCCCGCCCGCCACCGCGGCCTGGCAGGCCGCGCCCGGGTCGCCTGTGCCAGCCGCCTCCGCCCACCAGCCGGCGTCCTCGCCGTGGCAGCAGCAGCCTCCGCCGCCACCGGCGGCGTCCGAGCCGTCCCCGCCGCCGTGGCAGCAGCCCGCGCCGCCGCAGCCGAGGACGGGCCTGCCGCCGCAGCCCTGGCAGCAGCCGGCGCCGACGGGCGGGCCGCCGGCACCGGACGCGCACGCCCAGGTGGCACCGGCGTCCGCCGCCGCACGTCCCCTTCCCGGGCGAGCGGACCCTCTCGGCCTCGACGACCTCGGCCTGGACGAGATCGGCGAGACCGTGTAGGCGGGCAGCGACACGACCCGGTCGGGCAGGACTCGCCGCCGGGTCGCCGTCGTGCTCGACGACGGCAGGGAGCTCGAGGTCGGCGCCGTCAGCCTCGTGGGCCGGTCGCCGCAGCCGCGGCCGGAGGAGGTGGTCCTGGTCGTGCCTGTGCAGCACCCGACCGTCTCCAAGACGCACGCGGCGTTCCGCGTCACCGAGGACAGCGTCCACGTGACCGACCGCGCCTCGACCAACGGCACCACCGTCGTCGACGGCACCGGCTACCGGCGCACGCTGCGGCCGTGGGCGGAGGAGCCGGTCGAGATCGACTCCGAGGTGCTGCTGGGCAGCTACCTCGTGCGGGTCCGCGCCGCGGACTGAGCCGCGCGCTCAGCCGAGCGCAGCGAGCTTGCGCTCGAGCAGCACCCGCTCCGGCTCGCTGGTGCACCGCTGCAGCGCGGTCTCGAGCGCGGCGCGGGCGTCGTCGTGCCGGCCGAGGCGGGTGAGGATCTCGCCGCGGACGGCGGGCAGCTGGTGGCCGCGTGCGAGCACCGGGTCGTCGGCGAGCGCGTCGACCTCCGCCAGCCCGGCCGCGGGTCCCTCGGCCATCGCGACGGCGACCGCCCTGTTGAGCGCGACGACCGGTGACGGCGCGAGCCGGGCGAGCACGTCGTAGAGCAGCACGACGCGCGCCCAGTCGGTCTCGTCGACCGACCGCGCGGCGGCGTGGCACTCCGCGAGCGCCGCCTGCACGCCGTAGGGCCCCAGCCCCCGACCGGTCCGTCCGGCGGTCGCCAGGGCGGCCCGGCCGCGGCGGATCGCCGAGCGGTCCCACCGGGTGCGGTCCTGGTCCTCGAGCAGCACGGGGACGCCGTCGGGGCCCTCGCGGGCCGGGAACCGGGCCGCGGTGAGCTCCATGAGCGCCAGCAGGCCGTGCACCTCGGCCTCCTCGGGCAGCAGCCGGCTCAGCACCCGGCCCAGCCGGAGCGCCTCGTAGGCGAGGTCGACCCGCACCGGTGCGCGTCCCGACGTCGCGTGGGCGCCCTCGGTGAAGACGAGGTAGACGACGCTCAGCACCGCCCCGAGGCGTTGCGGCCACTCTTGGCGCGGCGGCACCTCGAACGGCACCCGCGCCGCACCCAGGGTCTTCTTCGCACGCGTGATCCGCGCCTGCACCGTGGCGGTCGGCACGAGGAACGCGCGCGCGATCTCGTCGCTGCTCAGACCGCTGACCACCCGGAGCGTCAGCGCCACGTGCGCCTCCCGCGACAGCACCGGGTGCGCGGCGGTGAACAGCAGCGCCAGCACGTCGTCGTCGATGCGGTCGGGGTCCCACGGCAGCGCGCCGTCGTCGGAGGTCTCCCGGCCCAGACCGGCCGAGGTGCCGCCCTCGTCGAGGTGCCGCGCGAGGGCGGCGTAGCGCTCGTCGCGTGCCGACCGCCGACGGAACAGGTCGATCGCGCGACGGCGCCCCACGGTCAGCAGCCACCCGGCCGGCTGCCGCGGGACGCCGTCGCGCGGCCAGGTGACCAGCGCCTCGGCGAGCGCCTCCTGCGCCAGGTCCTCCGCCGTCGGGAGGTCGCCCGTCAGGCGCGCGAGCGCGCCGACGATGCGGGCGGACTCGATCCGCCACACCGCCTCGACGGCTCGGCGGCCCGGGTTCTCGGTCACGACCTCGACGCCCTCCGCAGCGCGCCGGGGCTCAGAGCTGACCCGTGGCCTCGCGCCACGCGCGCTCGCGCTGGACCCACTCGTTGTCCTGCGGGAGCTCGTCGATGCTCGTGACGCGGCGGATCTCGGTCTTCATGCCGGGCCCGGCCATCGGGATCCGCCTCGCCCACTCGGTCGCCTCCTCGATCGATGCGACGTCGAGGATCCAGAAGCCGCCGAACAGCTCCTTGGTCTCGCCGTACGGGCCGTCGGTCACGACCGGCGTCTCCGCGGAGTAGTCGACGACGACGCCCTGCTCGGCGTCGTCGAGACCCTCCGCCGCGACGAGCACGCCCGCGTCGATCATCTCGGCGTTGAACCGGCCCATCGCCTCGACGATCTCGTCGAGATCGATGTTCTCGAAGCTCTCCTGCGCAGCGTCGTCGGTGGTGCGCATGATCAGCATGTACTTCATCGTGGTTCTCCTCGTCCCGGGGTCCCCGTCGGACCCTCTCACGCACAGGTCGAACGGCGCACGGCCGGATCGACACGACCCGCGAGACGATCGTGGCGCGGACCTCGAGGACGGCTCTACCCGGCCGGACCCGGGCGTGAGATACACTTCCCGACGTGCGGACGGCGCTGCTCCTCCTTCGTCGCCGCGGCGAGGCCCACTGAGGCCGGCTCCCTCGTCGCGGAGTGATCTGGTGCCCGGCCACCGGAGACGACGAGAGGGACCACGAGCAGCATGACCACCACGACCCACACCACCTTCGGGATGCCGGTCGGCAAGTACCGCCCGTTCCACGAGACCACCGCCTACGTGGACCTGCCGGACCGCACCTGGCCCAGCAAGCGGATCACCGCGCCGCCCCGCTGGCTGTCGACCGACCTGCGCGACGGCAACCAGTCGCTCATCGAGCCGATGGACCCGGCGCGCAAGCGCACCATGTTCGACCTGCTGGTCCGCATGGGCTACAAGGAGATCGAGGTCGGCTTCCCGGCCGCGTCGCAGACGGACTTCGACTTCGTCCGCTCGATCATCGAGGACGACGCGATCCCCGAGGACGTCACGATCTCGGTGCTGACGCAGGCGCGTGACGACCTCATCGAGCGCACGATCGACTCGCTGATCGGCGCCCACCACGCGACCGTGCACATGTACAACGCGACCGCCCCGGTGTTCCGCCGCGTGGTGTTCCGCAACGACCGCGAGGCCACCAAGGAGCTCGCCACGGACGGCACGCGGCACGTCATGGACTACGCCGAGAAGGTGCTCGACCCCGACACGGTCTTCGGCTACCAGTACTCGCCCGAGATCTTCACCGACACCGAGGTCGAGTTCGCGCTCGAGGTGTGCGAGGGCGTCATGGACGTCTGGTCGCCCGACGCCGACCGGGAGATCATCCTCAACCTGCCGGCCACGGTGGAGCGGGCGACCCCCAACGTCTACGCGGACCAGATCGAGTGGATGAGCCGGCACCTGTCGCGCCGGGAGTTCGTGTCGCTGTCGGTGCACCCGCACAACGACCGGGGGTGCGCGGTCGCGGCCGCCGAGCTGGCCGTCATGGCGGGCGCCGACCGCGTCGAGGGCTGCCTGTTCGGGCAGGGGGAGCGGACCGGCAACGTCGACCTGGTGACGCTGGCGATGAACCTCTACAGCCAGGGCATCGACCCGGGCATCGACTTCTCCGACATCGACGGGGTGCGGCGCACGGTCGAGCACTGCACACGCATGGACGTCCACCCGCGCCACCCCTACGGCGGCGACCTGGTCTACACCGCGTTCTCGGGCTCGCACCAGGACGCGATCAAGAAGGGGTTCGCGCACCGCGCCGAGCAGGTCGCGCAGGCCGGCGGCGACGAGACCGCCGTCGTGTGGGACGTGCCCTACCTGCCGGTCGACCCGGGCGACGTCGGGCGCACCTACGAGGCGGTCATCCGCGTCAACAGCCAGTCCGGCAAGGGCGGCGTGGCGTACCTGTTGCAGAGCACCCGCAGCCTCGACCTGCCGCGCCGGCTGCAGATCGAGTTCTCCGGCATCGTGCAGAAGCACACCGACCGCTTCGGCGGCGAGATGACGGCCGAGCAGCTGTGGCAGATCTTCGCCGACGAGTACCTGCCGGCGGCCGAGCACAACGGCCTGGAGCCGTGGGGCCGGTTCGCGCTCGGTGCGACCCAGGTCGCCTCGGCGGGCGACGGCAGCGAGGACGTCCTCACGGTCTCGCTGAGCGACCGCGGCGAGGAGCGCACCGTGCAGGCGGCCGGCAACGGCCCCGTCGCGGCGTTCGTCGGCGTCATGGCGCAGACCGGCGTCGAGGTGCAGGTGCTCGACTACGCCGAGCACGCGCTGTCGGGCGGGGAGTCCGCCGCCGCGGCCGCCTACGTCGAGTGCGAGGTGAACGGCGAGGTGCTGTGGGGCGTGGGGATCGACCCGTCGATCACGACCGCCTCGCTCAAGGCGATCATCTCCGCCGTCAACCGCGCGCTGCGCTAGCCGTCGAGCAGCCGCTCGCGCTCGTCTCAGCGCGGGAGGTGCCGCCGAACGCACCTGCCCGCAGCTCGGCGACGCTGAGCGGCTGCTCGGGCAGCTCGCCGTGCCCGTCGAGGGGCCGCAGCGCGTCGAGCAGCAGCGCCCGCATCCGGGCGAGCAGCACGTGCCGCTGCGGCTCGACCCAGCGCAGCATCGGCACCAGCAGGTGAGGCAGGTAGGTGAGGTCGGTCGCGGTGACGTCGGTGCGCAGCGAGCCCTCGCGGTGCGCGCGCTCGGCGACCCGCTCCGCCGGCTCCACCCACTGGTCACCCGGTCGGTAGCCGGGCTCCTCCCGGCGCATGTAGGTGAACACCTGGGCGAGCTCGGGGTGCTCCGTCGCGATCGCGATGACGCCGTCGACGTAGCCGACGATCGCGTCCCACCCCGACGGCGCGACGAGCAGCTCGGCGACGAGGGCGTCGAAGCGGTCGACCAGCACGTCGTACAGCGCGCGCACGAGGTCGTGCCGGGACGCGAAGTTCCGGTACAGGGTCCCGCTGCTCACGCCCGCGGCGCGCGCGATCTCGTCGAGCGGCACCGCGGTGCCGTGGAGCGCGATCCGCTCGCCGGCGGCGCGGAGCAGGTTCGTGCGGTTGCGCAGCGCGTCCTCGCGCGAGGTGGGTGGGCGGCGCGCGGCGCGGGCTCTTGACACGGTTCACCGTATCGCCCCACACTGGCGCGCGAAGTCGAGAAAATGGTCCGCTTCGCGCTGTCTCGTGTGGATCGGGATGGTCGAAGGCGGCAGCACGAGCGGCCACCTCGACGAGTCGAGTTCTTCGGCCCGGCGGCGGTGCTGGTGGAGGCGCACCTCCGCCAGCACCGGCTCGCCCGGGCCGCAGGTGCGGGTGGTCGCCGTCACGTGGCGCGTCTGCCGCCTCCGGACGCCCGGTCGGGGGACAATGGGCCGGTGAGGCTCTACCGGGACGAGGCGGTCGTGCTGCGCACCCGCAAGCTCGGGGAGGCCGACCGCATCATCACGCTGCTCACGCGCGAGCACGGCCAGGTGCGGGCGGTCGCCAAGGGCGTGCGGCGCACGTCGTCGCGCTTCGGCGCCCGGCTGGAGCCGTTCAGCGTCGTCGACGTGCAGCTGTACGCGGGCCGCAACCTCGACACCGTGACCCAGGTCGACACGCTCGCCCCGCACGGCCGCGCGATCTGCGCCGACTACGCGTCGTTCACGACCGCGACCGCGATGGTCGAGACGGCGGAGCGGCTCACCGAGATCGAGCGCGAGCCGGCCACCCAGCAGTACCTGCTGCTCATCGGCGCGCTGCGCTCGCTGGCCGAGCACCGGCACGCCCCGAGCCTCGTGCTCGACTCCTACCTGCTGCGCGCGCTCGCCATCGCCGGCTGGGCGCCCAGCTTCGACAGCTGCGCGCGCTGCGACGCCGACGGCCCGCACAGGGCGTTCTCGGCCGCCTACGGCGGCATGGTGTGCCCGCGGTGCCGCCCGCCCGGGGCGGCGGCGCCCGCGCCGGAGACGGTGACGCTGCTCGGCGCGCTGCTCACGGGCGACTGGCGCACCGCCGACGCGAGCGAGGACCGGCACCGCAAGGAGAGCTCCGGGCTCGTGGCGGTGTACACGCAGTGGCACCTGGAGCGTGCGCTCCGCTCGCTGCGGCTGGTCGAGCGGGCATGAGCCGCGCGCGCTCGCCGCAACCGCCGCCGCCGCACCCCTCGGGGGCACGCCCGCCGGCGCTGCCGCCGCACCTGGTGCCCAAGCACGTCGCCGTCGTCATGGACGGCAACGGCCGCTGGGCGAACGCCCGCGGGCTGCCTCGCACCGAGGGGCACGCCGCCGGCGAGGCGGTGCTGCTCGACGTCGTCGCCGGGGCGATCGAGCTCGGCATCACCCACATCAGCGCGTACGCCTTCTCGACCGAGAACTGGAAGCGCTCGCCCGCCGAGGTGCGGTGGCTGATGGGATTCAACCGGGACGTGCTGCGTCGGCGTCGCGACCAGATGCACGAGTGGGGCGTGCGGGTCCGCTGGGCCGGTCGCCGACCGCGGCTGTGGCGCAGCGTCATCGCCGAGCTCGAGGAGGCCGAGCGCCTCACCCGCGACAACACGACCTGCACGCTCACGATGTGCGTCAACTACGGCGGTCGGGCGGAGATCGCCGACGCCGCGCGCGCGATCGCGCGCGAGGTCGCCGCGGGCCGTCTCGACCCCGAGCGGGTCACCGAGCGCACGGTCGCGCGCCACCTCGACGAGCCGGACCTGCCCGACGTCGACCTGTTCCTGCGCACCGGCGGCGAGCAGCGCGCCTCGAACTTCCTCATCTGGCAGTCCGCCTACGCCGAGATGGTCTTCCTCGACAAGCACTGGCCCGACGTCGACCGCCGCGACCTGTGGGACGCCGCGGTCGAGTACGCGCGCCGGGACCGTCGTTACGGCGCCGCGGTGGACGCCGTCGAGCAGGCCCGGCGGGCCGAGCAGCCCGAGGGGTCGCGCTAGACCGACCGCTCGGGAGCCGCGTCCGCGCGCGCCTCCGCGGCACGGCGGCGGCTGCGTCGGCCGAGCACCACCGTGCACACGACCACGAGCACGACCGCGACGATCGCGGCGATGCCCGCCGGCGAGCCGGCGGCTACGGACACGATCGCCTCCCAGGCCGCGAACCCGATCGTCGCGTAGATCGTCGCCCAGGCCAGCGCGCCCGGCACCTGGGCGAGGGCGTACTTCCAGGTCTCGATGCGCAGGATGCCCGCGCCGGCCTGCACCATCGACTGGAACCCGACCGTGAGGTAGCACAGCGGCACCATCACCAGACCCCAGCGGCGCAGCGCCCGCACGCCCGGGTCGGCGCCGCCGTCGGCGAGCCAGGTGTGCATGCGCAGTCGCCAGCCGCCGGTCGGGTGGGTGCGCCGCAAGGTCTGCTCGGTGGCGATCCTGCCGACCCAGTAGAGCATCTGGCCGCGCGCCATCGCGCCGCAGAACAGCGCGGCGAAGGCCAGCCAGAACGGCATCGAGGCGAGGAACTCGGGCACCGTCGTCACCGACCCCGGTAGCGGCGGGCGGCGCAGTCGCGACAGGTGCCGACGAGCTCGGCGGTGTGCTCGACCTCGACGAAGTCGTGCTCCTGCGCGATCCGGGTGGCCCAGCGCTCGACGACGTCCCCGGTCAGCTCGACCGCGGTGCCGCACTCGCGGCAGACCAGGTGGTGGTGGTGGCCGTGCGCGCAGCGGCGGTAGAGCGCCTCGCCGTCCTCGATCCGCAGCACGTCGACGTCACCGGCCTCGGCCATCGCCTGCAGGGTGCGGTAGACGGTCGCGAGCCCGACCGGCCTGCCCGACTCCGCCAGCATCTGGTGCAGCTGCTGCGCGGACCGGAAGTCCGGGGTCGCGTCGAGGAGCTCAGCGAGCGCTGCCCGCTGCCGCGTCATGCGTTGCATCGCCGCGGCTCACCTCCCTCGATCCGCCGTCACGGCGCCGGGCGCGCGCGAGCACCGGCCGCAGAACCGCCACACCAGCGTAGATCGCGATCGCGAGCACGACGATCACGGCCCCCGGCGCGAGCGGCACCACGAACGTCACGACCAGCCCGGCGACGCAGGCCGTCGCGCCGATCACCATCGCCAGCCGCATGGTCTGCCGGAACGAGCGCGCCACGAGCTGCGAGGCCGCCACCGGGACGATCATCAGCGCGCTCACCAGCAGCAGCCCCACGACCCTCATCGAGACCGTCACCGTCAGCGCCGCGACGACCGCGACGGCGATGTTGAGCGCGCCGACCGGCAGCCCCGTGGAGCGTGCGAACTCCTCGTCGTGGCTGACGGCGAACAACGCGGTGCGCAGCCCGAGCCCGACCGTGAGGATCGCCGCCGACATCACGAGGATCGCCACGAGGTCGGCGGTGCCGACCGTCGCGAGCGAGCCGAACAGGTAGGCCATGAGGTTGGCGTTGGTGCCGCCCGCGAGCCCGATGACGACGACGCCGCCCGCGATGCCGCCGTAGAACAGCAGCGCGAGGGCGAGGTCGCCGCTCGTGCGGCCACGGCCCCGGACCGTCTCGATGGCGACGGCGCCGATCACCGCGGCGACGACCGCGCCGGGGACCGCGTAGGCATCGGCCCGCGCGGCGCCGGTCGCGGCGCCCACGAGCCAGCCCAGCGCGACGCCGGTGAGCGCGACGTGACCGATGCCGTCGCCCAGCAGCGACAGCCGGCGCTGCACGAGGAAGGTACCGACGACGGGGGCGCTCACGCCCACCACGAGCGCGGCGAGCAGCGCGCGCTGGAACAGCGGCACGGTCAGCATCTCCAGCAGCCCGCTCATGCGTCGCCCCTTCGCGTCGGGCGCGCCGGGCGTGCCGCGCGCGGGGTCGTGGAGGGCGCGGTCACGGCAGGCTCCGCTGGGTCGCCGGCTCGGTCGGCATGACGTGGTCGAGGTGCAGGTGGTCGTGCTCGTGCAGGTGCGCCGCCGCGGGTCCCGCGGTGCCGGGGTGCTCGGCCCGGGGGATCGCGCCGTCGTGCACGACCGAGCCGGCACGGAGCACGACCGCGCGGTCGAGCAGGTCGCCGAACGGGCCGAGCTCGTGGAGCACCATGACGATCGTGCGGCCCTGCTCGTGCAGGTCGCCGAGGAGCCGGGCGAAGGTCGCCTGGGTGAGCACGTCGACACCGGCGAGCGGCTCGTCGAGCAGCAGCAGGTCGGGGTCGCGCACGAGCGCCCGCGCGATCGCCACCCGCTGCGCCTGGCCGCCGGAGAGCACGCCGAACGGGCGGTCGGCGAGGTCGGCGACGCCGACCTGCTCCATCGCCTGGTGCGCGCGGTCGGTGTCGGCGCGGCGCAGCCGCAGCCGGCGCCGCCCGAGCAGACCGGTCGTGACGACCTCCAGCGCGGTCGCGGGGACCCCGGAGACCGCGCCGAGACGCTGCGGCACGTAGCCGACGCGCCGCCACGGGGCGCGGGCTGCCGCGTGCCGGGTCGAGACGCCGAACAGCCGGGCGTCGCCGGCCACGACGGGCACCTGGCCGAGCACGGCGCGCACGAGCGTCGACTTGCCCGAGCCGTTGGCGCCGAGCAGTGCGACGGCCTCGCCGCTGCGCACGCGCAGGTCGACGGCCTCGAGCAGCCGCGTGCCGCCGACGGCGACGCTCACGCCGTCGAGCTCGATCGGGTCGGGGGTCAGGGGCACGAGAGTCCTTCGCGCAGCGCGGCGAGGTTCGCCGCCATGGCGCCGAGGTAGTCGGTGTCGCTCGGGGCGAGCTCGATCGGGTCGAGCGTAGCGAGCGTGAGCCCCAGCTCGTCGGCGACGACGTCGGCGCCCGCGGTCAGGCCTCCGGGCTGCGTGAACACCGTCGTGACGCCGTGCTCGCGCGCCTCGGCGAGCACCTCCGCGACGCGGGCGGGGGAGGGCTCGGCCTCGGGGTCGATGCCGCTGATGCCGACCTGCGTGAGGTCGTAGGCGTGCGCGAGGTAGCCGAAGGCCTCGTGGCTGGTGACGAACGTGCGGTCGACGCACCCGGCGAGGCCGGTGCGCAGCCGCTCGTCGAGGTCCTCGAGCTCGCCGCGCAGGGTCGCGGCGTTGTTCTCGAACGTCGCGGCGAGCTCGGGCTCGGCCTCGCCCAGCTCGACCGCCAGCGCGTCGCCGAGGTCGGCCACGCGGAGCGGGTCCAGCCAGAAGTGCGGGTCGACGCCGCCGTGGTCGTGCCCGTGGTCGTCGGGACCGTGGTCGTCGTGCCCGTCGGCGTCGTCGTGATCGTGCTCGTCGTCGCCGCCCGTGAGGAGGTCGACGTGGTCGGCCGCGTCGACGACCAGGCCGCTGCCGACCTCGGCCAGCGCGTCGTCGACGGCGGTCTGGAAGTCCGAGAGGTACAGCACGGCGTCGGCGCCGTCGAGCGTCGCGACGGCCGACGGCGAGAGCTCGAGGTCGTGCGGCTCGGTGCCGGCGGGCGCGACGCTGGTGACCGTGCCGGCGTCGCCGAGCACGCGCTCGGCCACGAACTGCATGGGGTAGGCGGTGACCGCGACCTCCGGGCCCGAGCCGCCGCCGCCGTCGTCCGCGCAGCCGGCGAGCGCGAGCGCGAGACCGGGGACCGCGAGGGCGGGCAGGAGCGCGCGGTGGCGTGGCATGAGAACGATTCTCATTCCAGTTGAGAACCGTTGTCAAATCGGCTCCTGCGCGACGGGCTAGCCTGGGCCGGACGCCCGGCCAGCCAGGTCGGGCACCCCGTCTGAAAGGTGGATCCACGTGGCCAACGCCCCGTCTCGTCTCGACTCCGTCATCAGCCTCGCCAAGCGCCGTGGCTTCGTGTTCCAGTCGGGAGAGATCTACGGCGGTACCAGGTCCGCCTGGGACTACGGACCGCTGGGCACCGAGCTCAAGGAGAACATCAAGCGGCAGTGGTGGCAGGCCACCGTCCGCGGCCGTGACGACGTCGTCGGCATCGACTCCGCGGTCATCCTGCCCAGCCAGGTGTGGGTCGCCTCGGGTCACGTCGGTGCGTTCACCGACCCGCTCACCGAGTGCCTCCAGTGCCACAAGCGGTTCCGCGAGGACCAGCTGATCGAGGAGTTCGAGGAGCGCAAGGGCCGCGCGCCCGAGGGCGGCCTCGCGGGCGTGCCCTGCCCCGCGTGCGGCACCGTCGGCCGCTGGACCGAGCCGCGTGACTTCAACATGATGCTCAAGACCTACCTCGGCCCGGTCGAGGACGAGAGCGGTCTGCACTACCTGCGCCCCGAGACCGCGCAGGGCATCTTCGTGAACTTCGCCAACGTCATGAGCGCGGCCCGCAAGAAGCCGCCGTTCGGCATCGGCCAGATCGGCAAGTCGTTCCGCAACGAGATCACGCCCGGCAACTTCATCTTCCGCACGCGCGAGTTCGAGCAGATGGAGATGGAGTTCTTCGTCAAGCCCGGCACCGACGAGGAGTGGCACCAGTACTGGATCGACACCCGCACCGACTGGTACGTCGACCTCGGCATCGCGCGCGACAACCTGCGCCACTACGAGCACCCGCAGGAGAAGCTCTCGCACTACTCCAAGCGCACGGTCGACATCGAGTACCGGTTCGGCTTCACCGGCTCGGAGTGGGGCGAGCTCGAGGGCATCGCCAATCGCACCGACTTCGACCTGTCGACGCACGCGCAGCACTCCGGCAAGGAGCTGTCGTACTTCGACCAGACGACGAACGAGCGCTGGGTGCCCTACGTCATCGAGCCCGCGGCCGGTCTGACCCGCTCGCTCATGGCGTTCCTCGTCGAGGCCTACGACGAGGAGGAGGTGCCCAACGCGAAGGGCGGCACCGACACCCGGACCGTGCTGCACCTCGACCCGCGGCTGGCGCCGGTCAAGGCCGCGGTGCTGCCGCTGTCGCGCAACGAGCAGCTCTCGCCGCCGGCGCGGGACCTCGCCGCGGAGCTGCGCAAGCGCTGGAACGTCGACTTCGACGACGCCGGTGCGATCGGCCGCCGCTACCGCCGCCAGGACGAGATCGGCACGCCGTTCTGCCTCACGTTCGACTTCGAGTCGGTCGACGACCAGGCCGTGACGGTCCGCGAGCGCGACAGCATGGCGCAGGAGCGGGTGTCGCTCGACAAGGTGAGCGGCTACCTCGCGGAGCGGCTCGCCGGGGCGTGACCGCGCCGTCGCCGGAGCAGGAGGGGGCGGGGGAGCACCCCGACCCTCCTGCGGCGCGCCGACGGCGCCGGTCTCGTGAGGTCGGGTCCGGGCACGCGCACGGGCACGGGCCGGTGACGATCCCGGCCGCCGAGGCGCGTCGGGTCCGGCTCGTGCTCGCCGCGCTCGTGGTGCCGCTGCTGCTGGCCACCGTCGTCGGGCTGGTGGCGCTGTGGCCACGCGGCGAGACCCAGATCGGGTCGGTGCCGCTCACCGCCGAGGGCGCGACCTTCGAGCGCGGCGTCGTCGTCGACGTGCCCGGCACCGCCGGCGAGGAGGTCGTCGTCGCGGTGCGCACCGGCGAGCACGCCGGCCGCGAGGTCAGCGTGCAGGTGCCGCCCGAGGTGATGGAGGCCGGCGTCGAGCGGGGCGACGAGATCCGGATGCTGTACCTGCCGGGCGCGGCGGCCACCGGGTCCCCGTTCGTCTACATCGACTTCGTCCGCGACGTGCCGATCGCCCTGCTGGCGGCGGCGTACCTGCTCGTGGTGGCGCTGGTCGCCCGGTGGCGGGGCGTCGCCGCGGTGGTCGGCCTGGGGGCCTCGCTCGTCGTCGTCGGGCTGTTCGTCATCCCGGCGCTCACGCTGGGGACCTCGCCGCTGCTGGTCGCGCTCGTCGGCTCCAGCGCGATGATGTTCCTGGCGGTCTACCTCGCGCACGGCGTCTCGATCCGCACGACGACGGCGCTGCTCGGCACGTTCGCCGGGCTCGCGATCACGACGCTGCTCGGCTGGTGGGTGATCGGCGGCGGCAACCTCGTGGGCAACGGCTCCGAGGAGGCCTACATGGTCTTCTCGACCTTCCCGGGCGTGAGCCTGAGCGCGCTGCTGCTGTGCGGCATCGTCATCGCGGGCCTCGGTGCGCTCAACGACGTGACGATCACGCAGGCCTCGGCCGTCTGGGAGCTGCACGCGAGCGACCCCGGCGCCGGGCGCGCGCGGGTGTTCGCCCGGGCGATGCGCATCGGCCGCGACCACATCGCCTCGACCGTCTACACGCTGGCGTTCGCCTACGTCGGCACCTCGCTGCCGCTGCTGATGATCGGCGCGATCTACGACCGCACCCTGCTCGAGTTCCTCATGGCGGGCGAGATCGTCGAGGAGGTGGCGCGGACGCTGGTCTCCTCGATCGGGCTGGTGCTCGCGATCCCGGCCACGACGGCGATCTCCGCCCTGCTCGTGGGCCGCAGCAGCACGAGCAGGGCGTGACCGGTCCGCGCGGTCGGGCCCGACGCAGACGCTCCGCGGACGTCTCGCCGATCTAGCGGCCCTGAGGGTCGACGGGGCCCTGGCCGGGGACGAGCAGCCGCTCGCCGGCACGGACGGCCTGCGGCCACGGGCCGGTGGGCAGCGAGGCGTCGGGGGACCGGATGGCGTCACGCACGGGTGCTCCTCATGGGTCCGGTGGGTGCTCGTCGGGTCGGTCCGCCGCGATCGGCACGCCGCCTCGCGCCGCCGACCGTTCGGCCGCCAGCGCGACCGCGACCGCGCGGGCGCCGTCGCCGAGGTCGGCGAGCACGCCGCCGGGACCCCCTCGCACGAGGTCCACGAACGCCTCGAGCTGGCGTGCGAGCATCTCGACCGGCGTCGCAGCGCGCAGCGGGGTGGGCGGCGCCGGTGCACCCACGACCCGCACCGGGTGGTCGCCGTCGATCGTCACCGTGACGCTCGGCGTCGCGAGCGACATCCAGGTCTGCGGGTCGAGGGGCATCGGCAGGTCGAGCGTGCGACCGGCGTGCACGGTGACGACGCAGCCGAGGGCGGTCCTTCCGGTCATCGTCATGAAGGCAGCGGCGCCGTCGGGCGCCCGAGCGACCTCGCACGTGACCGTGCCGATCGGGCTGCCCGCGAGCCACTGGGCGACGTCGATGTCGTGGACGCCGCCCTGCAGCACCGGGCTGACGTCCCGGTAGGTCTCACGCAGCTCGACGGCACCGTTGCGCAGCAGCGCCATGTGGACCACCGGGCCCCACGCGCCCGAGGCGACCTGCTCGCGCAACCAGCGCAACCGGGGGTCGAACCGGAGCAGGTGACCGACCGCGACGTGCACCCCGTGCGCGGCGGCGCGCCGGCCCAGCTCCGCCGCGGCGGGCACGTCGGTCGTCACGGGTTTCTCGACGAGCACGTGGCAGCCGCGCGCGACCGCGGCGGTCGCGGGTGCGAGGTGGTGCCGGTCGGGCGTGGCGACGACGACGGCGTCGGCATCCGCCACCTCGTCGAGAGAGGCGACCACCGGTACCGTCGCGCCCAACCTCTCGCGCGCCCGCTCGCGCGCCGTGCGATCGCTGTCGACCACGGCCACGAGCTGCGCGCCCGGCTCGGCCCGCACCGCGTCGGCGTGCAGCTGCCCGTAGCCGCCGTACCCGACGACGACCACCCGGACCGGCTGGTGCGACGCGGTCACCGGGCCACCACCGGCGCGACCGTCGCGAGCGGAGTGCCCGCAGCGACGTGTGCCGTCCGCCGCAGCATCATGACGTGCCCGGCGCCGGGCGTCCGGACGGGCACCGCCGGCAGCTCGGGTCGGAGCGGGTCGAGCACCTCGCCCAGGACGTCGTCGACACCCACGGCGTCGCCGTGCGCGACGGACGCGAGGAACAGCCCGTCGACGGGTGCCCGCACCTCGGCGTCGTCGAGGTTGCCGCTGCTCACGACCTCGACCGGTGCGGCCACCGGCTCGCCGGACGTCGCGCCGAGCGCCCGCAGCAGCCCCGCGCGGACCGCGCGCATCGCCGCCCGGTCGGGCGACGGCCCGCCCGGCATCTCGACGTACACCGGCGCGACCCCGAGGTCGGCCGCAGCGCTCAGCGTGCGTCCGGGCGCAAGCTCGGGGTGCAACCACAGGTACGGCAGCCCGAGCGTGCGCCCGACGTGCGTGGACCGCTCCGCCAGCGCACCCTCGCTGAGGACGCCCGCGAGCAGCGGCATCGCGAGGTGCAGCCCGGCGCTGTGGAGGTCGATCAGGGTGTCGGCGCCCGTGAGCACCTCGCGGGTGAGCAGGTCGGCCAGCCGTTCGGTCCAGCCGCCGTCACGCGCACCCGGGAAGCAGCGCGCCAGGTTGGCGCCGTCGGCGGCGCTGGTGCGCGTGCCCGCACGGTACGCCGACGGGTTCGCCACCGTGACCACGCGCAGCCGGGTGGCGCGCAGCTGCGGCGGGTCGGCCACCAGCGAGCGCGCGACCAGCATGCCCTCGGGCTCGTCCCCGTGCACCCCGCCGAGCACGACGACCAGCGGGCCGTCACCGTCGCCGAGCTCGTGGACGACCAGCTCGACCACGCGCTCGTCGCCGATCGTGACGGTGCGCGCCCCGGTCATGCGGACAGCTCACGGGCGAGGGCTGCGGGCAGGTCGGCCACCGCGACCGGTTCTGTGGGAGGCGGCTCGCCCGCGACACGCTGCAGGGAGGTGCTGTCCTTCCAGCCGGCGCCGGAGGCGATCACGACCGCCTCGTCGTCCGGCCCGAGCCGGCCGGCCCTGGCGTCGGCCAGCGCACCGGCGAGCGCCACCGCACCCGCCGGCTCCACGAGGAGGCCGTCGCGCGCCAGCATCGCCTGCGCCTCGAACGCCTGCTCGTCGGTGATCTCGACGACGTGACCGCCCGAGGCCGTGACCGCCTCGGTCGCGCCCTCGACGTCGAGCAGCCGGGCCACCTGCAGACCCGAGACCGTGGTGGTGACGCGCGGCAGCGGGCTGAGGTCGCCGTCGCACGCCCGCCGCAGGGTGGCACTGCCGACCGGCTGCACGCCGACGACGCGGGGCCGAGGGCCGGCGGCGTCGCGGAAGCCGCGCCACACCGACGTGAGCAGCCCGCCACCGCCCACCGGGACGTAGACGACGGAGGCGTCCGGGCGCTGGTGCGCCAGCTCCGTCGAGATGCCGCAGGCGCCCGTCATCATGTCCGGCGCGAACGACCAGGCGGTGATGAACGGGTACAGCCCAAGCTCGTCGGCCACCTCGAGAACCTTCGCGAACACCCGGTCGGTCTCGGCCGGCGTGATGCCGAGCCCCTCGACCGGGAGGGTGCGCGCGCCCGCGGCGCTCGCACCCAGGAGCTTGGCCGCAGGCGCACCCGGCACGGTGAGGATGCGCACAGGCAGGCCCGCCCGCGCCCCGTACGCCGCGATCGCCGCGGCGCCGTTGCCGGACGACGTCCCGAGGATCCCGCTGAGTCCGTGCCGGCGGGCGACGGTGACCGCGCGGACTGCGAGCCGGTCCTTGTACGACCCGGTCGGGTTGAGGTGCTCGGCCTTGCACCACAGCCGCGCGCCGCCGACGTGCTCCTCGAGCGCGGGCAGTCGCACGACCGGGGTCGACCCCTCGCCCAGCGAGAGCGCAGGGTCGACCCCGCCGGCGGGGTGCTCAGAGAGCGCCGAGCGCACCGTCGACCGCCTCGAGCGTCTCCTCGACGTCGGCGTGGGTGTGCGACGCCGACAGGAACCAGGTGCCGCGGTGGGTGATCCGCACGCCTCGGTCCTGCAGGGCCCACAGGAACCGGTCGGCCAGCGCGGGGTCGGAGCGCTCCATGTAGGTCTGCCGGTCGTGCACCCCGCCCGCCGGGCCGAAGCGCGTCTGGAACACCGGCCCGATGCCGTCGACCGACAGCTCGACGCCGTGCCGCTGCGCGAGTGCCCGGATGCCGTCGATCAGCGCCCCGCCGACCTCCATCATCTGCGGGTAGGGGTTGGTGTCCCGGAGCACCCGGACGGTCGCGAGCGCGGCGGCCACGGCGCTGATCCCGGTGTTGTAGGTGCCGCCGTGCATGACGGCGGGCGTCGCGAGCAGGTCCATGACGTCGGCCGGCCCGGCGAGGGCGGCGACCGGGAAGCCGGACGCCATCGCCTTGGCGTACACCGTGAGGTGGCCGCGCACGTCGAGCAGCTCCTGAGCACCGCCGAGCCGCACCCGGAAGCCGGTGATGACCTCGTCGAGCACGAGCAGCGCGCCGTTCTTCTCGCAGAGCTCGCGGACCGCCTCGATGTAGCCCGGCCGCGGCATGATCATGCCGACGTTGGACAGGATCGGCTCCATGAAGACGGCGGCGACGTCGTCGTGGGCGTCGAAGACGGCCGCGACCGCGTCGACGTCGTTCCACGGGATGACGACGACGTCGGCGGCCGCCGCCGCCGACTGGCCCGGCGTCAGCGGGGCGCCCTGGGCCGGGTACGGGTCGGTCGCCGGGTCGACGAAGAGCGGATCGAGCCAGCCGTGGTAGTGGCCGGCGAACCGGATCACGCGGCGCCTCCCGGTCGCGGCGCGCGCCAGTCGCAGCGCGAGCTGGTCCATCTCGGTGCCGGACTGACCCAGCCGGATCCGCTCGGCGTTCGGGAGGATCTCGACCATCTCCTCGACGAGCTCGATCTCGCGCAGGTGCTGGCCGGCCCAGAGCTGGCCGGTGCCCAGCACGGAGGCGACCGCCTCGGTGACCGCCGGGTGCCCGTGGCCCAGCACGTGCGGGCCGAACGCCATCGCGTAGTCGACGTAGCAGTTGCCGTCGACGTCCCAGAGCCGGGAGCCCTCCGCGCGCTCGTACACCAGCGGCGTGGGGGAGCCCTTCAGCCGGAAGCTGCTGTGGACGCCCGCGGGCGCCGTCCGGGAGGCTCGCTCGATCAACTCCTGAGAGCGCGCGTAGCGCTGGCTCCGGACGTCGGTCGGCGGGGTCTGCAGGTTGGTGCTCATCGTTCCTCTGCTCGCTGGGTCGCGGTCGTGCTGTCGGTGGGGTGCTGGGTGGTGCGGTGGGCCCGCAGGGTCCAGTGCGGCAGCATCGCTGCGCGCTCGGGGGACCAGGGGAGACGGTCGGGGAAGCTGGTGCAGATCCCGGGGGTGTCGACCTCGATGACCTCGCCGGCGACGTCGCCGTACGCGGCGCGCCACGCGATCGCGGACTTGACGACGATCGCGTCGGCGGCGGCCGGATCGACGCCCTGGGACACCAGCTGCTGGGCATCGAACGGCATCGCCTTCAGCTCGCTGACGACGACGGTGTTGCCCGCGACGTCGAGCACCGCGGTGCGGCCCATCGACACCTCGTAGCCGCGGTTGTAGCTGCCCAGGTGCCGGTAACGGCCGTCGGTCAGCCGCTGCACGGTGGCGGTGACGTCGACGGGCTCGCCGTGCTGGTCGTCGGTCTTCGCCCCGAGCCGCAGCCGGACGGTCGCGCCCTCCCCGGCCTCGACGCAGACCGCGACGGACTCGGGATCGGCGATCGTCGTGACCAGGCCGCGGCCGCCGGTGCGCAGCCACTCCTGGAGGATCGCGGTGCCGTCGCCGGGGGCGCCGCCGCCGATGTTGTCGGCGGCGTCGACCAGGATGACGGGCCGGTCCTGTGCGACCTGCGCGGCCGCGCACGCCTCGGCGACGCTCAGCGCCCCGTAGACGAAGCGCTCCTTGGCGTCGTCGACCGCGGCCGCCATCTCGTCGGCGGCCTGCGTGGCGGTGCGCGCGTCGTCGCCGCTGACGACGACGGAGAATCCGACGCAGTCGACGTCGGCGTAGGAGAACCCCGGCGCCAGCGACACCTGCACGCCTGCCTCGCGCTCCAGACGGTGCGCGAGCGCCACGAGGTCGCGCATCGGGTCGCCGTCGGTCGCCTGCATGCCGGGCGCCGTCATGAACGGCAGCTTGCGGTGCACCACGTGGCGCTCGCGGCCGGTGCGCAGCACCTCGAGCAGCAGGTCCGCCGCCTCCTGCCCGCGCTCGAACATGTCGACGTGCGGGTAGGTGTCGTAGGCGACGACCGCCTGCGTGCCCTCGACCATCGCGGCGCTGACGTTCGCGTGCAGGTCGATCGTCACGGCGAGCGGGACGTCGGGGCCGATGAGGTCGCGGACCGCGCGGACGAGCTCGCCGTCGGGGTCCGGGCTGCCGTCGGTGACCATCGCACCGTGCAGGGTGAGCAGCACGCCGTCGACGGGCTGGTCGGCGATCGCCGCGAGGATGCCGTCGCGCAACCGTTCGTAGACCTCGTGCGCCACGGTCGCGCTCGGGACGGCGGCGGCGTAGGTCGTCGGCACCGACGTGGCGCCGGCGCGCTCGAGCGCCGTGAGGAAGCCACCGGTCTCCGACCGGGTGGCCGCCAGTCGGCGGAGGTCGTCGCCGACGAAGTACTGGTAGGCCGCGAAGCCGTCGAGCGCCGTGGTGCCGACGGCGAACGTGTTCGTCTCGTGGTAGATGCCGCCGACGGCGATCCGGGGGCTGGTCACGTGCTCTCCTGGGTGGTGTGGGTGCGCCTCGCGCTCGGGACGGCGTCGAGGAGCCTGCGGGTGTAGGGGTCCGTCGGGGTGGTGATGAGGTCGTCGATCGGGGCGGCCTCGACGATCCGGCCGCGGCTCATGACGACGACGCGGTCGGCGATCGCGCGCACCGCGGCGAAGTCGTGCGTGATGAGGAGCATCCCGAGGTCTCGTCGGTCCACGAGGTCGCGCAGCAGCGCGAGCAGCTGCGCCTGCACCGAGACGTCGAGCGCGGAGGTGGGCTCGTCGGCCAGCAGCACGCGTGGCTGCGCCGCGAGCGCGCGCGCGACGACGACGCGCTGGCGCTGCCCGCCCGACAGCTCGACCGGGTACCGGTCCTCGAAGGACCGGGGGAGCCCGACGTCGTCGAGCAGCCGTCGCGCCTCCTCGCGCCGGGAGGCCGCGTCGAGGGCCGGCTGGTGGATCGCGAGCGAGCGCTGGATCGCGGTGCCGACCGGCATCCGCGGGTTGAGCGCCGAGTACGGGTCCTGGAACACCATCTGGACCTCGCCCGTGAGCCAGGTCCGGTCCCGCCGGTCCGTCGTCACCGTCCGCCCGCCCAGCCGCACGTCGCCGTCGTCGACCGGCTGCATGCCCGCGAGGGCCTTCGCCATGCTCGACTTGCCCGATCCGGACTCGCCGACGACCGCGACGACCTCACCCGCGCGCACGGCGACGTCGACGCCGTCCACCGCGACCACCGGGTCCTGGCGGCGGCGCCGGGCCGGGTAGGTCACCGTCACACCGCCGGCCGTCATGAGCGGTGCGCGGCTCTCGACCTCCGGGTCGGGCGTGCGCCGGAGCTCGGGGTCGAACGGGTCGACCGTCGCCTCCAGCAGCCGCTGCGTGTAGGGGTGCTGCGGTGACGTCATGAGGTCGGCCGCGGCGCCCGACTCGACGATCTCGCCGCCGTACATGACGAGCACCCGGTCGCAGCGCTGCGCGACGAGGCTCAGGTCGTGCGACACGAGCACCGACGTGAGCGAGTGCTCGCGCTGCAGCGTCTGGACGAGGTCGAGGACCTCGGCGGCGACCGTCACGTCGAGCGCGGTCGTCGGCTCGTCGGCGAGCAGCACGTGCGGCCGGCCGATGAGCGCGAGCGCGATGACGACCCGCTGGCGCATACCGCCCGAGAGCTCGTGCGGGTGGCTGCGCAGCACCCGCTCGGGCTCGGGGAGGCGGACGTCGGCGAGCGCCGCCACCAGCCGGTCGTGGCGGTCGGAGCGGTCGCCGAGCCGCCCGTGGGCCCGCAGCGCCTCGAGCAGGTGGCGCCGGATCGTGAAACCCGGGTTGAGCGCCGCCAGCGGCTCCTGGAACACGTAGCCGAACGCCGCTCGGTCGCCGACGCGCGGATGGCGCGGCGGGCGCCCGGACGCGGTGGCGAGCTCGGTGCCGGCGACCGTCACCGACCCGGTGACCGTGGCCCGCACCCCGTGGGGCAGCAGCCCGGACATCGCGCGCAGCGTCATCGACTTGCCCGAGCCGGACTCGCCGACGATGCCGAGCATCTCGCCCTGCCGGACGTCGAAGGAGACGCCCTCGACAGGCTGCGCACCGGAGGCCAGGTCGACCCGGAGGTCGGCCACGCGCAGCGTGACGTCGGTCTCGGTCATCGGTTCCGCCCCTGTCGGCTCAGCAGGTCGCCGAGGCCGTCGGCGAACAGGTTCATGCCCAGCACGACGACGACGATCGCGATGCCGGGGAAGACGACGAGGTGCGGCGCCGCCGAGAGGTAGGTGCTGCCCGCCGCGAGCTCGAGCCCCCAGCTGGTGTCGGGCGACTGGATCCCGAAGCCGAGGAAGCTGATGCCGGCCTCGTTGAGGATCGAGAAGGCCATCATGCTGCTCAGCAGCACCAGCACCGGGAAGTAGGCGTTGCGCAGCACGTAGCGCAGCACGATCGACGTGCGACTCTCGCCGATCGCGGCGGCCGCCTTGACGTACTCGGCCTCGGTGACGGCGATGACCGAGTTGCGGGTCACGCGTGCCACCTGCGGCCAGTACACGACGACGAGCGTGACCACGACCGTGCTCAGCCCGGCGCCGAGCACCGACGCCAGACCCAGCGCGACCAGCAGCCACGGGAAGCTCAGGAAGATGTCGACGACGCGCATCGCGACGGCGTCGAACGGGCCGCGCAGGTACCCGGCCAGGAGCCCGACGGGAACCCCGATGAGCAGCGTGAGCAGCCCGACGACGAGGGGGATCCCGACGACGACGCGGGTACCCATGATCAGCCGGCTGAGCAGGTCGCGCCCGTTGAGGTCGGTGCCGAGGAGGTGGTCGGCGTCCGGGGCACCGAGGACCTCGCCGACGTAGACCTGGTCGTAGGGGTACGGCGTCAGCCACGGCGCGAGGATCGCGACGAGCACGGTCGGCACCAGCACGAGGAGCCCGACGAGGGTCTTGGGGTTGCGGTGCAGCTGGCGCCACACGCGCTGCGGGCGGGCCGAGGCGGGGTCGAGCACGGGGTCGACACCGCCGGGCGACAGCGGGTCGGCCGCGGTGGTGGGGTCGAGCGCTGTCATCGTGCCCCCTGGAGCGTGGCGCGGGTGCGCGGGTCGAGCCACATCGACACGACGTCCACCACGGTGTTGGTGACGATGAAGAGAGCGGCGAACACGAGGATCCCGCTCTGCACGACCGGGTAGTCGCGCGAGATCAGTGCGTTGACCAGCGTCAGCCCCATGCCCGGGTAGCCGAACACGCGCTCGGTGATCACGGCGCCGCTCATGAGGATGCCGACCTGCAGGCCGACGACGGTGAGCGTGGGAGCGACGGCGTTGCGGCCGGCGTGCCAGCCGATGACGCGCCAGGGCCGCACGCCGTTCGAGCGCGCGAGCAGGATGTGGTCCTGCTGGAGCTCGGTGAGCATGCTCGCCCGGACCGTGCGCAGCAGCAGCCCGGTGGTCACGACGGCGATCGTCAGCATCGGCATCACCGAGTGCCGGAGCCAGCCGACGGGGTCGTCGGCGAGGTCGACGTAGCCGGAGGTCGGGAACCAGGCCAGCGTCACCCCGAACGTCAGCACGAGCAGCGAACCGATCCAGAACTCCGGCTGCGCCTGCAGCACGAGCGAGCCGGTGGTGAGGCCGTGGTCGACGGCCGACCCCCGGCGGGACGCAGCGAGCATCCCGCCGGGGATCGCGACCAGCAGGGCGAGCAGAAGCCCGCCCGTCATCAGCAGCAGCGTGCGCGGCAGGCGTTCGGCGAGGATCTGGCCCACCGGGAGGTTCGACGAGATCGAGACGCCGAAGTCACCCGTGAGGAGGTTGCCCAGCCACGCCAGGTACTGCTCGGTGAGGGGCTTGTCCAGACCCCACAGAGCCTCCAGCGCGGCCCGCGTCTCGGGTGTGGCGTACTGCCGCAGCAGCACCGAGATCGGGTCACCGGGGAGGTTGTGGATGATGAGGAACACGAGGACGCTCACCACCCACAGGGTGAGCAGGCCGACGCCCAGCCGGCGGATCACTGCTGTGGTCATGGCGTGGTCAGCTGCCCGCCCCGCGCACCTCGAACAGGTAGTTCGGGCGCACCGTGAAACCTGCGGCCTCCGGGTAGACGGCCGTGTTCACCGGGATCTGGATGAACGGCATGATCGGTGCCTCCTCCAGCACGATCTCCATCGCGCGGTGGTAGAGATCCGTGCGCTCGGCCTCGTCGAAGGTCGCCGAGGCGGCCGCCAGGATCTCGTCGAGCTCGCCGTTGCTGTAGCCCATGTGGTTCGACGCGCCGTCGGTCATCAGATAGCGGTCGAGGAACAGCGCCGGGTCCGGTGCCGAGGAGTCGCCGGCGATGCCGACGCTGAACTCGAAGTTCGTGAAGACGCGGGCGACGTAGTCGGCCGGCGGCAGCAGCCGGGTGTTGAGCGTGATCCCGACGTCGGCCATGAGCGACTGCCACACCGGCTCCAGCGGGCGCAGCAGCGGCAGGTCGGGGATCAGCGCCTCGACCTCGAACCCCTCGGGGATGCCGGCCTCGTCGAGGAGTGCACGGGCCTCGGTGGGGTCGAACGGAGCCGTGAGATCGGCCGGGAAGTACGGGCTCGTCGCCGCGATGAGCACGTGCGCCGGCTCGGCGTCGGGCCCGTTCTCCGCCGTCGCCATGAGGGTGCGGTCGAGCGCGAGCGAGAACGCCTTGCGGACGCGCACGTCGTCGAACGGCGCCACGCGGCAGTTGAAGGAGATGTAGTTGAACCCGTTGATGTAGGAGGTGCCCACGGTCGCGCCCTCGAGCGAGGCCAGCGACTCCATCTCGGGCCAGGCGAAGCCGGCGATGGCGCTCGACTCGCCCGACTGGAAGCCCGAGCGGAGCGCCGTGGCGTCGCCTCGCGGGAGGAACCGGATCTCGTCGACCTTCGGGAAGGACGCGTCGTAGTAGTCCTCGAAGCGCGTGAAGGCCATGAAGTTGTCCTGCTCCCAGGCCTCGAACGTGAACGGCCCGGCACCAACGGGGGCGGTGGCCTGCTGGTCCGCCGTCTCGATCGGGATGATCGGGATCTGGCTGCACAGCGCCGTCAGGGGCGCGTAGGGCTGCGAGAGGTTGAACGCGACCGTGAGGTCGTCGAGCACCTCGATCGAGTCGATCGGGGTGAGCAGCGCGGCGTACGGGGAGCCGCTCTCGGGGTCCATGAGGCGCTCGAAGGAGTCGACGACGTCCTGAGCGGTCATCGCGCGCCCGTTGTGGAAGGTGACGCCCTCGCGCAGGTCGAAGCGGATGCGGGTCTCCGACTCCGCCTCGTAGCCCGTCGCGAGGTCGCCCTCGAGCGCGCCGTCCGCGGTGAGGTAGAGCAGGTAGGCGTGGCAGGCGGAGCCGACCGTCGACAGGTTGGCGAAGGTGTTCTGCATCCCGGTGTCGAGGTTGGCCGGGTCGCCCTCGGAGTTGCCGATCGTGATGACGGTGGGGCCCGCGGCGTCGTCGGTGGCGGCGGAACCCGACGTCGTGGGCTGCGTCCCGCTCCCGCTGCCCCCGCAGGCGGCGAGCAGACCCGCGAGCGCGGCGGCGCCGGTGCCGCCCGCGGCGAGGGTGAGGAACTGACGGCGAGGTAGAGCGGACATGCTGGTTCTCCTTGAGAGATGTGGCCGAGGCCGGGAGGGGAGGAGGAGGGTGAGGTCAGCGGCTGAGCCAGCCGCCGTTGACCTCCAGGACCTGGCCGGTGACGGCCTCTGCCGCTGCCGAGCACAGGTAGCGGACGGCTCCGGCGATGTCGTCGGGGTGGAGACGACGTTGCAGCGCCTGCTTCTCCAGGAGCTCGCGGTCGAGCTGCTCCTGGGCGTCCGGTCCGTAGAGCTCCGCCTCGTTGGTGGTGCGGACGGCTCCGGGTGAGACGGCGTTGACGGTGACGCCGTGCGGGCCGAGCTGGCGGGCCAGCGACCGGGTCATCCCGACGAGGCCCGCCTTGGCGGCGACGTACGCCACGCCGGAGGGACCTCCGAGGCGCACGGTCACCGAGCTGATGTTGACGATGCGACCGCCGCCCTGCTCACGCATCGCGCGTGCCGCGCCCTGGGACAGCAGGAACGGGGCGGTGAGGCCGACCGTGAGGGTCGCCTGCCACTCCTCGAGGTCGACCTCGTCCCACGGCACGTTCGAGGGCCGCACCGCGTTGTTGACCAGGGCGTCGAGCCGGCCCAGCCCCGCGAGCACCGCCGGGACGCACGCCGCCACCTGGCTCGGGTCGCCCAGGTCGGCCTGCACGAGCAGCGTGCGGGCGCCGAGCTCTTCGCACAGCGCCGCGACGCGCGAGGTCTCCTCGGCGTCGTCGAGGTGGTGCAGCGCCAGGTCGTAGCCGTCCGCGGCGAGGCCGGTGGCGATCGCCGCCCCGATGTCCCGGCGGGCGCCCGTGACGAGCGCGACCGGGCGGGCGTCGGTCAGAACAGCCATGCGTGCCAGCTCCCGGTCCGCGCGGGCAGCTTGTGCGGGGCCGCCGCGAGCCTCTCGAGCATCCCCCGCAGCTCGCCGACGAGACCGAGGTGCTCGCGCAGCACGCTCGGCTGCTGGTAGCCGACCTTGGTCGCCGCGACGTGCACGAGCAGCGCCTCGCCGTCGCGCTCGAGCGCGGCGATCTCGTCCTCGAGCGCCGCCGGCGCGACGTCGTGCAGACGCCGGGCCAGCTCGACCAGGCGCAGGAAGAGGTCGGCCGTGGTCGCCAGGCGCTCGCCCTCGGCCAGCCAGGTGCCGCGGGGGTCGGGCCAGCCCGCGAGCGGCCGGGTCGGCGGCATGAGCGCCATCGACTCGCGCACGGTGTCGCGGACCTGACGGAGCACCGAGGTGAACGCCGGTGTCGGCACCGACAGCGGCTGGACGAGGTCGTCGGGGAACGTCGTCGCGCCGTACGGGGCCGTCGAGAAGTACGGCAGCAGGTGGTTCGCGACGTAGTTCATGAGCGCGTAGCAGCCGATGATGCTGTCGCCGAGGCGGTAGGCGAGGTCCGCCGTCGCCTGGTCGTGCGGGCAGACCCGCGCGACCCAGCGGCGGTCGAAGCCCGACGCGCCGCCGGAGCCCTCGAGGTTCCAGCTCGCGTCGGCGAGGAAGGCGAAGTTCCGGTGCATCGCCGGGTCCGGCATGCTGTAGGCGAGCACGCCTGTCGCACCGGCCCGCGCGCCGGAACGCAGCATCTGCTCGATGTTGAGCGCGAGGTTCTGCGCGAACAGCGACCCGATGATGCCGGGGGAGGGGGTCACCCACGTCTCCCACGGACGGTCGCCGTCGACCACCGGGATCGGCTCGTTGTAGCGCCACCACGACACGATCGGCGCCGGCACCGCCGACTCCGAGAGCGCCTGCTCGTACAGGTCGAACGCGTCCTCGCGCTCGAGGCTGTCCTGCCAGTTGAGGGCGCGGATGCCGTAGCCCTCCAGCAGCTCGGCCACGAGCACGAGATAGCGCACGAGCAGCTCACCCGGGCTGAGGTCGCGGCACCCGGGGCAACGGCAGTAGGGCGAGAACTCCTTCGTCGGGTCCTCGGGGTCGACGTTGATGATCGGGTAGAACTCGTCCCCCGGCACCGCCATCGTCGTGATGCCGTTCGGCACGAGGTGCTGCTCGACGACGTTGCGCAGCACCGCGCGGAGCACATCGGTCCGCGCGGGGTCGGTGACGCAGTATCCGAAGCCGGTGGGCTCGCCGTCGTCGTCGACCGCGGAGAGCGCGGGCAGCGCGCGCGGCAGGTACGAGCTGTGACCGGGCCCCCCGAACAGCGGGATCACGCGCATCCCGCGGCTGGCCGCGTAGGCGGCGACCTGGCCGAACAGGTCCTCGGCGAACATGCGCGGCAGGTAGTCCATGACGATCTCGGACCGCGTCTGCGGGTCCCAGCTGCGGTAGCGGTGGGGTGTGCGCAGCTCCGGGAAGTCCGACAGCGGGACGAACAGGAACTCGCCGCGGTCGCGGTCGTGACGCAGGTCCCAGCAGCCGTAGATCGAGATCGCGAGCGTGTTGAGCTTGAGCGCGCCGAGCCGGTCGACGAGGTCCTTCCAGTCCTCCAGGGTCATGAGGTCGGAGCCCCAGTAGGACTCGACGAGGATGCCGCGCCACGCGAGAGAGGGGGAGTCCGCGATCGTCATCGGGCTGACCCGGCCGTCGGTGGCGTCGAGGAGGTCGGCGAGCGTGCGGGCGCCCTGGAGCGCGCCGAGCGGCTCCGCCGCCTCGAGGTGCACGCCTCCTGGCGTGACCCGCAGCCGGTACCCCTCGGCTCCCAGCGTCGCGTCGCGGGCGACGGTGACCGGCAGCGCGCGGCCGGGGCGTGCACGCTCGGCGAACAGTGCCGTGATCGCGGCCGTGTAGCCGTCGAGCGCGGGATCGACCTGGCCGAGCTCCCAGCGGTCGACCGAGATCGGCGACCCGTCCAGCACGTCGATGTGCCGGGGCTGGGGGAAGAGCTGTGGGTGGGGCACGTAGCACCTCTGCTAGTCTGTCCGGTCAGCGGACGATGTGTCGCTGACCGGGCACAGTTCAGCAGGAACGTGCCCGCAGGTCAAGCACCGAACGCTGAGATTTCATCAAGTCGTAACAATCGTCCGCCCAGAGGACGGCATGGTTCGCGTGTAGGTTCTCTGCCTGGAGGTGAACGCCGATGTCTCGACCCCCTGCTGCCGCGGCCGCTGACGACACCGAGACCGACCGCGCCGGCGCCAGCTCGACCGATCGCGTCGTCGACGTGCTCGAGGCTCTGGCCGAGGCGGGGTCCGCCGGGCTGGGAGTCACGGACCTCAGCCGCGTGACCCGGATCAGCCGCCCTGCGCTGTACCGCATCCTGGGCGTGCTCGACCGGCGCGGCTGGGCCGCACGCGAGGACCAGCTCTGGTTCGTGGGCCCGAGCCTGTCCGACATCAGCGAGCCCGCGCCCCGCTCGGCGAGCATCATCGAGCGGACTCGCCCTGGGCTCGTGCGGCTCTGGGAGGAGTTCGGCGAGACGGTCAACCTCGGCATCCCCAGCCGCGACGAGGTGCTCTACCTCGACATCCTCGAGAGCTCGCGCGGGCTGCGGACCGGGAGTCAGGTCGGCTCCCGTGACCCCATGCACGCCACGGCGCTCGGCAAGGTGTTCCTCGCGGCGCGCCCGAGCAGCGAGGTGCGGCGCATGTTCGGTGACGCCGAGCTCGCGGCCCTGACACCGAAGACGATCGTGGCGCTCGCCCCGTTGATGCGCGACCTCGCCGTGGTCGCGGAGCGGGGATGGGCGGTCGACGACGAGGAGAGCGAGCTCGGGGTGCGCTGCGTGGCCGCGCCCGTGCGTGACCGCGAGGGTCGCACGGTGGCCGCGATCAGCCTCTCGGCGCCGACGGTGCGGTTCGACGACGACGCGCTCCCGGTCGTCGCCGCCGCTGTCCAGGCCGAGGCACAGGCCGTGACGCTGTGAGCCGGCCGCTGCTGCTCGCCGGCGGCACGCTCGTCGACGGCACCGGCGCGCCGGCGCGCCGCGCAGACGTTCTCGTCGCCGACGGCCGGGTGGTGGCCGTGGGTGACCTGCTGGTCGAGGCGCGGGCGCGCGACGCCGAGGTCGTCGACCTCGACGGCCTCGTCGTCACGCCGGGGTTCGTCGACATCCACACCCACTCCGACGTCAGCCTCGTGCACGACCCGGCGGGCGAGAGCAAGGTGCGACAGGGCGTCACGACCGAGGTGATCGGCAACTGCGGGTTCTCCCCGTTCCCGCACGCCGAGGATCGCCTCGACCTGCACCGCGATCACATGGCACGTCTCGGCGAGCCGCCGATGACCCCGGACTGGCTCGACCTCGACGGCTACGCGCGCAGGCTCGCCGCGCGTCCACCCGCGCTCAACGTCGCCGCTCTGGTCGGGCACGGCACGCTGCGCGTGGCGGTCGTCGGCGTCGAGGAGCGCGAGACCACCTCGGCGGAGCGGGCGCGCATGCGCGCGCTGCTGGCGGACGCGCTCGCCGCGGGTGCCTTCGGGCTGACGACCGGTCTGACGCACGTGCCGTCCAGCTACGGGGGGCCCGACGAGGTCGTCGACCTGCTCGCACCGGTCGCCGAGGCAGGTGCGATGTACGCGACGCACGCGCGCGCGACGGCGGGCGCCGAGCTCGACGCGGTGCGCGAGGCGCTCGCCGCGGCGCGCCGCTCCGGAGCGCGCCTGCAGTACTCGCACGTCGCGCTCAACGAGCCGTCGAGCTGGGGGCGCGCGCAGGAGCCGCTGGCCCTCTTCGAGGAGGCCGCGGCCTCCGGGCTCGACGTCGCGTTCGACCTGTACCCCTACGCGGCGTCCAGCAGCTCGCTCAGCCAGTACCTGCCCGGATGGGTGCAGGAGGGTGGCTCCGAGGCGATGGCGGCGCGGCTCGGCGACCCCACGACGTGGCAGCGTGCCGTGGCCGAGACCGCACGCGGCTGGTACGGCGGCATCCCGTGGCTGTGGGACCGGGTCCGCATCGCCGACGCGCCGGAGCCTGGTCTCGCGGGCCGCACGCTGGAGGACGTGGCCGGCGCGACCGGTCGCGACCCCGTCGAGCTCGTGCTCGACCTCTGCCGCCGGCACGGCAACGAGGTCGAGGTCGTGCTCTCCTACCGCGTCGAGGAGGACGTCCAGGCGTTCCTCGCCCACCCGTTCGCCAGCATCGGCTCCGACGGCAACGCGATCGCGGTGCAGCAGGAGAGCCGGCGCCCGCACCCGCGGCACTTCGGGACCTTCCCGCGCGTGCTCGCCCGCTACGTGCGCGAGCTCGGCGTGCTCACGCTCGAGGACGCCGTCCGCAAGATGACGTGGGCCAACGCGCGTCGGCTCGGGCTCACCGACCGGGGTCGCGTCGCCGAGGGCATGGTCGCCGACCTCGTCGCCCTCGACGCCGATCGCGTGCAGGACCTGGCGACCTTCGACGAGCCGTGCGCCGCGCCCGTCGGCATCGAGCACGTCTGGGTCTCCGGCGTCGCGACCGTGCGCGACGGGGTGCAGACCGAGGCGCGACCAGGCAGGCTGCTGCGGCGCTCGACGACCGGCACGCACTGACGCACCCCGCCGCCCGCCCGCGGCGGACGCCGAGCTGCGGCCGCCGCGGACGGTGATCAGCGGTAGATCAGGTACGGCTTGCGCTGGTGCTCGAAGGCGTGCAGCTCGTCCTTCCAGGCACGCTCGATCTCGCGCGCGCTCGCGCCGGCGTCGACCTGCTCGCGCAGCCGGGTGGAGCCGGTGAGCTTGTCGATCCAGTACGGGCGCTCGGTGTCCCAGGAGTCCTGACGCCACGCGAAGTCGGGGTAGCGGGCCCGCAGCGCGACGAGCATCTCGACGCCGACCCGGACCGGGTCGAGCTTCGTGGGGTCGTCGATGTGGACCTGCACGCCGCCGCACACCTCGCCGACGTACTTGTTGAACGACGGCGTGAAGTACGCCTCCCGGAACGTCACGCCCGGCAGCCGGGCGTCGTTGAGCGCCGCCGCCCACTCGTGGTCGACGAACGGGGCGCCGATCAGCTCGAACGGGCGCGTGGTGCCGCCCCCCTCCGACAGGTTGGTGCCCTCGAACAGGCACGTCCCCGGGTAGAGCAGGGCGGTGTCCGGGGTCGGCATGTTCGGGCTCGGCAGCACCCACTGCAGACCGGTCGCGTCGAACAGGTCGCGACGCTTCCAGCCCTGCACCTCCACGACCTCGAGATCGGTGAGACGCCCGCCCTCGTCGTCGGTGAGGAACTCGCCGTCGAAGAACCGGGCGAGCTCGCCCACCGTCATGCCGTGCGCCTGCACGATCTCCTTCGCCCCGACGCCGGAGGTGTACTCCGTCGTCATCATCGGGCCGCGCGCCGTGCCACCGATCGGGTTGGGGCGGTCGAGGACGACGAACCGCAGGCCGGTGCGGACCGCTGCCCGCATCGCGGTGTACATCGTCCAGATGTAGGTGTAGAAGCGGGCACCGACGTCCTGGATGTCGAAGACGACCGTCTCGACCTCCGCCTCGGTGAACATCCGGGCCATCGCGTCGACCCCGGCGCCGTAGGCGTCGTAGACCGTGATCCCGGTACGCGGGTCGATGAAGGTCTCCTCGGCCTCACCCGCCTGCGCGGTGCCGCGGAAGCCGTGCTCGGGGCCGAACACGCCGCCGATCTCGACCCGGCCCGACTCGTGCATCTCGTCGACGATGCTGCGCAGCGAGCGCAGCACCCCGGTCGGGTTGGTGATGACACCGACCCGCTGGTCCGCGAGCACGCGCCAGCGGTCCTGCGCGGCACGGTCGGCGCCCGGCGTCACCCCGCGGCCGCCGGGCCTGCCACCGGGGCCGCCCGGTCCACCGCCGGGCCCCGGCGCTGCGGTGGCGGGTGCCGCGGCGGCGAGGGCCCCGGCGGTCGCGAGACCCGCCGTCGACAGGCCGGTGGTGAGGAGGGTGCGTCGGTTCAGGGGCATCTGGTCTGCTCTCTCGTCTCGGGTCGTCATCGTGCGGTCACCAGGTCAGCCCGTGCCCGAACGGGTACAGGACCTGCTCGGGGTCGTCCGCCATCGGGATGTCGACCGGCAACCTGCCGGACGGCGACACCTCGCCGGTGAGGACGCGGGCCAGCGACGTCAGGGCGACGGGGGAGTAGGAGTACGTCGCCACGTACGTCGGGGCGTCGCCCAGGTGGGCGACGTCGTAGGGGTTGCGCACCGCCACCACGACGACCGGCGTGCCGGTCGTGCGGAGCTGGGCGACCAGGTGCTGCTGGGCGGCCGAGCCGGCGGCGTTCATCGTCGAGACCACCACGACGTCGGCGTTCTCGGCGTCCGCGACGGCGGCGGCGATCGTCGCGGCCGACGGCGTCGCGCCCGTCTCGCGGCGTGTCACCTGCGCCCCGCGCGCCTGCATCTCGGCGGCGAGCACCGTCGTCGTCTCCACGCCCCACCCGGTCACCAGCACCGAGGAGCCGCCGACGGCGAGCGGGAGCACCGCGTCGTCGTTGCGGACCACGGTCGTCGTGCGGTCGGTGATGCCGTCGGCGAGCTCGAGGTGCTCGGGGGTGCCGACGACGGCGTCGAGCTGGTCGGGGTCGGCGTAGGGGCTGGCCACGATGCCGCGGCGGTGCTTGAGCCGCAGCACGCGCGCCACCTTCGTGTCGAGCTCCTGGCGGCTGAGGCGACCCGAGCGGACGGCGTCGAGGACGGCCGCGTACGCCTCGTCCATCGCTGGCGTCATCAGCAGCTGGTCGGCACCGGCGAGCAGCGCCCGCACGGCGACCTCGGCGTCGCCGTAGAGCTCGCGCACGCCCTCCATGTTCAGCGCGTCGGTGACGATGACGCCGTCGAAACCGAGCTCCTCGCGCAGCAGCCCGGTGAGGATCGGGTGGCTGAGGGTCGCCGGGTCACCGGAGTCGTCGAGCGCCGGGAACGCGAGGTGCGCCGTCATGATCATGTCGATGCCGGCCTCGATCGCCGCCCGGAACGGCGGCGCGTCGAGCTCCTCCCACTGCTCGCGCGTGTGCGTGATGATCGGGAACGCCACGTGGGAGTCGGTGTCGGTGTCGCCGTGGCCGGGGAAGTGCTTCGCCGAGGCGGCGACGCCGCCGTCGACCTGGAAGCCCAGCACCTGGGCCGCCGCCAGCTCGGCCGCGAGCTGCGGGTCGGAGCTGAACGAGCGGGTGCCGATGACCGGGTTGAGCGGGTTGACGTTGACGTCGCACACCGGCGCGAAGTCGGTGTTGACGCCCATCGCGAGGAGCTCGGAGCCGATGATGTCGGCGGCGGTACGGGCGTCGTCGGCGCTGCGGCCGGCACCGAGCGCCATCGCACCCGGGAACTGGGTGGCGGGCGGCCCGATGCGGGTGACGAGACCACCCTCCTGGTCGATCGCGATCTGCAGCGGGATCTCGACCTTCGACCTGCCGTGGCCGTTGGTGAGCGCGGCGTGCTGCAGCCCGTTCGAGAGCGCCACGACCTGCTCGGGGCTGCCGACGTTGTCGGTCCACGCGAAGTAGATGACGCCGCCCAGGTGGTACTTGCGGACCACCTCGGCCGGGCTGGCCACGCCGTAGAGCGGCACGTTGCGCTCGTCGGGGGTCGTCGCGTCGGTGCCGTAGACGTTCTGGACGAAGAGCTGGCCGACCTTCTGCTCCAGCGACATCCGCGCGAGCCGGGAGGTCACCCAGCCGTGCTCGCCGCCGGTGCCTGGCTTGCGGCCCGCGGGGCCGCCGGGACCCCCACCGCTGGCGAGCGCCGGCCCGGCGACGCCGAGCGCCGCGGCCGTGAGACCGCTGGTGAGGATGGTTCTGCGAGTGATCGACGTCGGGTTCGATCTGGACATGCGACCTCCATCGGTGAGCCGGTCGACGGGGACGACCGGGTGGAACCCCTCGGTCCCGACTCATCAGTACCCGACCTGACGCGAGGCTGAACAGCGTTTGACCGAACATCTACCCGAGCATGGGCAGGTCGAGGGTTGACGTTTCCCGTTTTCAGCCGTTGAGCGGGGCGCGGGACCCCTCGGGCTCACCGCCGACCGAGCTCTCGCCGGGCGCACCCGGTGCCGAGTTCGTGCGGTCGTGCCGAGGTCGGGCCGGGCCCGGTCCGATGTCGGCACGCAGGCACGACCTCGACCCGTCGCGGGCACCCGGGCCGGGTTGGGGCAGGGCGTGCGCGGGGCGCACGTGGGGCAGGTCCCTCAGGCGACCTCGAGCTCGGTGGCCCCCGTCATCCGGACGAGCTCGTCGAACGTCGTCGAGAACACCGCCGCCGGGTGGCCGGCGGCGGCCCACACGACAGGGTGGCGGCGCAACCAGGGATCGATGTAGGTGCGGATCGGGGCCGGGTGGCCCAGCGGCGAGACGCCGCCGATGACCTGCCCGGTGTGTGCGCGCACGAAGTCCTTGTCGGCGCGGGTCAGCGGGCCCGTCGTGCGCGCGACGAGCGCGGTGTCCACGCGGTGGGCGCCCGAGGTGAGGATGAGGACCGGCGTGCCCTCGGCGTCGAACAGCAGGCTGTTGGCGATCGCGCCGACCTCGCACCCGAGCGCCTCCGCCGCCAGGGCGGCGGTGTGCACCGAGTCGGGCAGGACACGGATCTCGCCCGTGCCGCCGGCGGCGTCGAGCGCCTCGCGGAACCGTGTGATCGAGGGGTGCTCAGCCATGCGCCGCAGGGTACCGACGGCGCCGGGCGCGCTCGCACACCGGCTCGGTCGGCGAGATCGCCCGCCCGCAGACGACGTCGCCATGCACCGTGCGCGCCTGGCAGGCGTCGGCTCGATCGAGGGGTTGACAGGACGGCCCCCATAGTTGCATGGTTACCTAGTCAAGTAAGGAACCGAGGAGGTCGAGCATGGTGGGCGAGGGCAGGCCGCTCTTCCTCCAGATCGCCGAGAGCGTCGAGGACGCGATCGTCGACGGCAGCCTCGGCGAGGAGGAGCGCGCGCCCTCCACCAACGAGCTCGCGGCCTTCCACCGGATCAACCCGGCGACCGCCGCGAAGGGCGTCAACCTCCTCACCGACAAGGGAGTGCTCTACAAGCGGCGGGGCATCGGGATGTTCGTCGCCCCCGGCGCTCGCGAGCTGCTGCTCACCGAGCGCCGCACCGCCTTCGCCGAGCGGTTCCTCGACCCGCTCCTCGTCGAGGCCGCCCGGCTCGGCCTCGGACCCGACGACCTGGCCCGGATGATCGCCGACCGCGCACGGGCTGCCCAGCGACCCACGAACGGAGACCCGCGATGACCCACGTGATCGAGGTGAGCCACCTCAGCAAGCGCTACGGCGACACGCTCGCGCTCGACGACGTCAGCCTCACGCTCGAGCAGGACACCATCTACGGGCTGCTCGGGCGCAACGGCGCCGGCAAGACCACGCTGATGTCGATCCTCACCGCGCAGAACTTCGCCACCAGCGGCACCGTCCGCGTCTACGGCGAGGACCCCTACGAGAACGCGCGCGTGCTGTCCCGGATGTGCTTCGTGCGGGAGAGCCAGAAGTACCCCGAGGACGCGACGCCACGGCACGCCCTGCGCAGCGCGCGGCTGTTCTTCCCGCACTGGGACGACGACCTCGCCGGCGAGCTGGTCGAGGAGTTCCGGCTGCCGATGAAGAGGACGATCAAGAAGCTCTCGCGCGGTCAGCTCTCCGCGGTCGGCGTGATCATCGGGCTCGCGTCGCGCGCCGAGATCACGTTCTTCGACGAGCCCTACCTCGGCCTGGACGCCGTGGCCCGGCAGATCTTCTACGACCGGCTGCTCGCCGACTACGCCGAGCACCCGCGCACGATCGTGCTGTCCAGCCACCTCATCGACGAGGTCTCGAACATCCTCGAGCACGTCCTCGTCATCGACCGCGGCCGCATCCTCATGGACGCGCCCACCGACGAGGTGCGCGGGCTCGCGACCACCGTCGTGGGGCCCGGCGACGCCGTCGAGGAGTTCGTCGTCGGTCGTGAGGTGCTGCACCGCGAGAGCCTCGGCCGTGTCACGTCCGCGACGATCCTCGGCCGGCTGGACGACGACGACCGCGCCCGGCTGGCGGCCGCCGGCATCGACACCGGCGCGGTGTCGCTGCAGCAGCTGGTCGTCCGCCTCACCCAGCGTCAGAGCACCGTCGAGCCGCAGCCCGAGGAGGCACGCCGATGAACCGCACCCTGAACGTCGTCCGCCTGCAGTTCGTCAACAAGCAGACGTTCCTGTGGATCCCGCTGATCGTGCTGGTCGGCGCGTTCGTCATCGCGCTGCTGGTGTTCAGCCTGATCCCCGCCGACGGGCCGATGTACAGCGGTGCCGCGCAGGCGCCGCTGTGGTACTTCGCGATCATCGGCTCGCAGGCGCTCACGCTCACCTTCCCCTTCGCGCAGGCGATGAGCCTCACCCGCCGCGAGTTCTACCTCGGCTCGCTCGCGGCCGCCGCGATCTCCGCGGCGGCGATGGCGACCGTGTTCACGATCGGCGCGGCGCTGGAGTCCGCCACCGACGGCTTCGGCACCAACGGCTACACCTTCCAGCTGCCGTTCCTCACCGAGGAGGGCTGGTGGGTGGCCTGGCTCGCCTACTTCGTCATCGCGATGTTCTTCTTCGTCGTCGGCTTCTGGGGCGCGACGATCTACGTCCGGTTCCGTGGGGTCGTCTTCGCCGCGGTCCTCGTCGGCATCACCCTGCTCGCCGTGGTCGGTGCCTGGCTGATCTCGCGCATGGACGCCTGGCCGCGCGTGTGGCAGTGGCTCGCCGACCAGGGGGCGCTCGGCCTCACTGGCTGGGCGGCGCTGCTGCTGGTGCTCCTGGCAGGGTCGTCGTTCCTCACGCTGCGGCGCGCCACCCCCTGACCACCGGTGCGGCGGCCGGGGAGGGACCGGCCGCCGCATCGGCGATACTCGTGCGGTGAGCTTGCGGATCGGAGGCATCGACGTCGGCACCCCTGTGGTGCTCGCGCCGATGGCCGGTGTCACCAACGCGCCGTTCCGGACCCTGTGCCGCGACGCCGCGCTCGACGGCGTCCCACCGGACGCCGCGCCAGCGCTCACCGCCTCGCCCGCCCCCGTCGGGCTCTACGTGGCCGAGATGGTCACCTCCCGTGCGCTCGTCGAGCGCACCCCGGAGTCGATGCGGATCATCAGCCACGACGAGGGCGAGAAGGTCCGCTCGGTCCAGCTCTACGGCGTCGACCCGGCCACGGTGCGCGCGGCGGTGCGGATGCTCGTCACCGAGGACCGCGCCGACCACATCGACCTCAACTTCGGCTGCCCGGTCCCGAAGGTCACCCGGAAGGGCGGCGGCGCGGTGCTGCCGTGGAAGCAGGAGCTGTTCGGGGCGATCGTCACCGGTGCCGTCGAGGAGGCCGCGCCGGCCGGTGTGCCCGTGACGGTGAAGATGCGGATGGGCGTCGACGACGACCACCTCACCTACGTCGACGCGGGGCTGCGAGCGCAGGACGCGGGCGTCGCCGCCGTCGCGCTGCACGCCCGCACCGCCGCCGACTACTACTCCGGCACCGCGCGCTGGGACGCGATCGCGGCGCTCAAGGAGGCCGTCACCGACATCCCGGTGCTCGGCAACGGCGACATCTGGTCGGCCGAGGACGCGCTCGCGATGGTCGCGCAGACCGGGTGCGACGGCGTCGTCGTCGGGCGCGGCTGCCAGGGACGGCCGTGGCTGTTCACCGACCTGGTGGCGGCCTTCGCCGGCTCCGACCTGCGGGTGCGGCCCGGGCTGCGGCAGGTCGCGGCCGTCATCCGGCGGCACGCCGAGCTGCACGTCGAGCACTTCGGCGACGAGGGTCGCGCGCTGCGGGAGCTGCGCAAGCACATGTCCTGGTACCTCAAGGGCTACGTCGTCGGGGGCGAGGCTCGGGCCGCGCTCGGGCTGGTGAGCAGCCTCGCCGAGCTCGACGACCGGCTCGCCGCGCTCGACCTCGACCAGCCCTACCCGGGTGCGGCGGCCGAGGGTCAGCGCGGGCGGGCCGGCAGCCCCAAGCGCCCCGCGGTGCCCGACGGGTGGCTCGACCACCGCGGCATCGACGAGGGCCTGCGGGCGATGCTCGCCGAGGCCGAGCTCAGCGTCTCCGGCGGCTGAGCCGCCGCGGGACGGGCGGCGCGATCAGCCGTGCGCGTCCTGCCAGTCGTGGACCAGCTCGACCCCGGCGCGGGACACCGCGTCCCACCAGGCCGGGTCGCGGAGCAGCCGTGCCTCCCACGCGCGGGTGCGCCCCGCCTCGCCGGGCAGCCCCTCGGCGGGGTGCAGGAAGAGCTCGCTGACGCCGTCGGGCAGGTCGTCGAGCGCGGCGACCAGGTGATCGCGCAGCGCCTCGTAGTCGCCGAGCTCGGCGGCGTTCCGCCGGTTGGTCAGCATCGCCGCGGGCAGCGGCACCCCGAGCTCGTCGGCGAGGGCGACGGCGGCCTCGTGCCGTCGTGCCAGCTCCGGCGCGGGTGGTCCGCCGAGGTAGGGCCGCAGGTCGCGGGGGAGCCGGAACGCCAGCCCGGCGGACCCGCACCACCACAGCGCCGGCCCGAGCCACGACCGCCCCGCCAGTCCGTACAGGGTGCCGGCGTGGGAGTCGACGCCCCAGGGGTGCAGACCGCGCTCGTGCATCCACGCCAGCTGGGCGTCGAGCTCGGCGAGCACGTCGGTCTCGACCGCGTGCGCGTCGAGGACCTGCGGGTCCGCGGGGAGCTGACCTCCGCCGTCGTGCAGCGACGGGGCGCCGCTGAGCGGCGACCACGGCGGCAGCCCGCCCTCGCTGGTGAGGGCGACGTGCAGCCGCGGCGTCACCCCGAGCCGGGTCGCCGCCTCGGCCGCGGCGGCCGCGTGCGGCGTGACGACCAGCAGCGTGGTCGCCGTCACGCGCCCGGCGGCGAGCAGGCCGAGCACGGTGGCGTCGGTGGCGGGGTCGCGGCCGAGGTCGTCGGCGGTGACGACGAGCCGGCGCGTCACGGCGTCGCGGGCGCCGGCTCCACGGCTTCCGGCGGGGTCTGCTCGGGCACGTGCACGAACCGGGCGGCGACCGACCCGATCAGCGTGAGCACGAACGGGTAGACGCACATGTAGACGCGGAACGCGGTGCCGGGGTCGTTGCCCGGGTCGTCGCCGGAGGTGTAGCCGAAGAAGATCCCCAGCGAGGCGAGCGCCGCACCGGTGACGACACCGTTGAGCCGGCCGAAGAACCCGAACGCCGAGAGGAACAGGCCCTCGCGGTGGGTGCCGTGGCGCACGGCGTCGCCGTCGAGCACACGGGCCACGATGAGGTCGTTGGTCGCCAGCATCCCCGACCAGCCGACCCCGACGACGGCGCCCGCGAGCACGCCGGTGACGAGGTCGCGTGCGAAGAACAGCGCCACGAAGCTCAGGCACAGCAGCGGGAACGCGAGCCGCCAGGTCCACAGCGCACCCTTGCGGGCCACCACCCGGGTCCAGACGGCCAGGCCGATCGCCGAGACCACGATGACCATGCCCTGCAGGTACAGCGCGTTCGCGACCGGCAGGTCGAGGGAGTAGCGGACGAACAGCTGCACGCCCGAGAGCACCAGCGCCATCGGGATCGCGTAGCACGCGCCGATGAGGCCGACCTTCCAGAACAGCGGGTTGCGCAGGATCGCCAGCGCGCTCGGCAGGAACGGCGGGCGCTCCGTCGCGGCGTAGCGCGGGTTCTCACGCGCGCCCAGCGCCATGACGACGATGACGACGACCGCGACCGCGCCGTAGATGATCGCGGTGGTGCGGAAGCCCTCGGTGGTCGTCTCGGTGCCGAAGACCCGCGTGGTGAGCAGCGGCGTGACGGCGAGCGAGACGATCAGCGCCACCAGCTGGAAGCCCTGGCGCAGGCCGTTGGCGACCGCGCGGTCCTTCTCCTGCGGGAACAGCTCGGGCAGCAGCGCGCCGTAGTTCGCGTTGAGCATCGAGTCGAACGCCTCGCACAGGATCGCGAACACCGCGAACCACAGCACGAGCGACATCCCCTCCAACGACGTGGGCGCGGAGAAGAACGCGATCATCGACGCGGCCAGCAGCGGCGCACCGATCACGAGCCACGGCCGCCGTCGCCCGAAGCGCGTGCGCGTGCCGTCCGAGAGGTGGCCGAGCAGCGGGTTGTCGATCGCGTCGATGACGGCGTAGATCACCATGACGACCCCGTAGGCCCGCACGTCCAGGCCGAGGATGTCGACGTAGAACAGGATCATCGACCCCTTGATCATGTTGATCGGGATCGACGTGCCGAACATGCCCAGCGCGTAGCGCCACGGCGGGGTCCGGCGCACCGGTGCGCCGGCGGGGCGCGGCGCCCCCTCGGCGGCGGTCGACTGCTCGATCGGGTCGGCCATGGACGAACCTCCTGCTCCGGCGCGGGCTCGGCGCGATCCTGCCACCTCTTGCCCGTCGGCGCCCGGGTGGCGCACGCTGAACCCGTGCGGCGTGAACCGGTGCAGTCGTCGGCGGTGAGCGCCGTCGGCTACGACCCCGCCACCAACGAGCTCGAGATCGAGTACGCCCATGGCGACGTCTACCGGTACTCGCTCGTGCCGCCGTCGGTCCACCGGGCGCTGCTGGCGGCGCCCTCGATCGGGTCCTTCGTCAACCGCGAGATCAAGCCGCACTACCCGGGCCGCGAGGTGTTCGAGGACTGAGGCGGGGCCGGCCGGGCGCGTATAGGGTGAGCGGCACCGACCGGACGGAGGAGCCCGTGCCTGCACGACGTCGCGTGGCCGTGGCCGCCGTCGCGCTCGCCGCGCTGCTGGGCGTCGCGTCCTGCACGAGCGACGCGCCGGAGCGCGAGGACGGGCCGCACGTCGTCGGCGTGCAGATGTTCCAGTGGACGTGGGACGCGATCGCCGAGGAGTGCGAGCGCACCCTTGGCCCGGCCGGGTACGGCTGGGTGATGACGTCGCCGCCGCAGGAGCACGTGCTGGGGGAGGAGTGGTGGACGGCGTACCAGCCGGTCTCCTACCTCGTCGAGTCGCGGCTCGGCACGCGCGAGCAGTTCGCCACGATGGTGCAGCGGTGCGAGGAGGCGGGGGTGGCCGTCTACGCCGACGCCGTCGTCAACCACATGACCGGGATCGGCGACGACGAGCAGGTCGCCACCGGCTGGGCGGGGTCGAGCTACCGCCACTACGAGTACCCCGGGATCTGGACCGAGGACGACTTCCACCGCTGCGGGCTCACACCCGACGGCGACATCGCCGACTACCGCAACAGCCTCCAGGTGCGCGAGTGCGAGCTGGTCAACCTGGCCGACCTGCGCACCGAGGAGCCGCGCGTGCGGGAACGGCTGAGGGCCTACCTCGCCGACCTCGTCTCGCTGGGAGTCACCGGCCTGCGCATCGACGCCGCCAAGCACATGCCGCCCGAGGACGTCGCCGCGATCGTCGCCGACCTGCCCGACGACGTCGCGATCCTGCAGGAGGTCATCCGCGGCGCGGGCGAGCCGATCGCCCCCGAGCACTACGTCGACGCCGGCCTCGTCTACGAGTTCGCATGGGGCGAGAACCTCGTCGGGATGCTGCAGGGCGGGTCGCTGCGGGTCTTCGCCGACCTCGGCACGGTCGCCATGCTCGACGGCGAGCACGCGGTCACCTTCGTCGACAACCACGACACCGAGCGCAACGGACGCACGCTGACCGCCGAGGACGGCGCCACGTACGCGCTCGCGAACGTGCTGCTGCTCGCGACGGACTACGGCACCCCGGTCGTCTACTCCGGCTACGCCTTCTCCGACCGCGACGCCGGCCCGCCCCAGGACGCCGACGGCGCCGTGATCGACGCGACGTGCCCGGCCGAGGTGGGTCCCGCCGTCGGGCGGTCCGAGGGGGAGTGGGTGTGCACGCACGCCTGGCCGGCGGTGGCGGGCATGGTCGGCTTCCACGACGCCACCCACGGCGAGCCGGTCACCGACTGGTGGGACGACACCCGCCAGATCGCCTTCGGCCGCGGCGACGCCGGCTTCGTCGTGGTCAACAAGGCCGAGGAGCCGTACGAGGGCACCTGGTCGACGTCGCTCGCCCCGGGCACCTACTGCGACGTCGCCGCCGGCCCGATGGTCGACGGCGCGTGCGCGGGGGAGACGGTCGAGGTCGCCGACGACGGGACGGTCACCGCCACCGTCGCCCCCGTCTCCGCCCTCGCGATCCACGCCCTCGCGCTCGCCCGCCCCTGACGCCCGCCCCTCACGCCCCGCCCCACTTTCACCGCACTTTGAAACACACCCCGGTTTCACCGCACTTTGGAACACTCCGCGGTGTCACCGCACTTTGGAACATCCCAAGTGTGTGACCGTACTTTCAGACAAACGTCCGCCGTCGTGTTGACGCCTGGGAGACATCCGCCCGGTGCTATCCGACAGCTTCGCGTGCGGCCGAGAGCGCGTACTCGATGAGGCGTCGCAAGAGGTCAGGCCGGAACACGAGCTGCTCCCACCTGATGCGAATCACCCGATAACCGAGGGCACGCAGCAGGCGGTCGCGCTGGTCGTCGCGCCGCTGGCGGGGCGTCGTGCGACCTCGCTCGCGCGGGTGCGCAAGCCGACCGTCGAACTCCAGGACGAGGCGTTCCTCTGCGAAGAGCACGTCGGCGTTCGCCACGATCGTGCCCGCGTGCCAGATCTTCTGGTTGCCCGCCCAGCCGGTGAAGCCGCACCGATCGAGGAACTCGTGCAGCTCCACCTCTGCTGCGCTGACGGCACCTCGACGCAGCGCGGCGGCCATCGAGCGCAGCCGTGGGACGCCGTACAGGTGGTATCGCTCGGCGATCTGGGCCTCGACGTCGTCAGCCGTGATCCGGTCTCGGGTGGCGAGCCAGGCGAGCAGACCCCAGGCGTCGACGTCGTCGAAGCGACCGAGGCAGTCGGCGAGCGTTGTCAGCCCATCCGTCAGAGCGATCGCGCCGCGCCTCTCGACCTCGGTCGGTCGGACGCTCCAGTAGTGGGTGGCGAGCCCACGAAAGGGTCGCCGACCGTTCGGGACGAGGACGTGCGTCAGCCCGTCGTCATGCTCGGCCCCGAGCAGCCCGTGGAGGATGGCGGCGGTGCGCTCGCACACGACGGCGTCGGGCCAGGTCAGGCACGCGGCCACTGCGCGTTGCTCGATCGTCGGACGTCCGCTGCCCGCGACGTGGCCGAGTCCGCAGACGCGGGAGACGAGGCCGGCGCGTCGCATCCTCGTCAGGCCGACGCGAGGGATTCCGGCGGCAGCGGCCATGGCGGGCGTGAAGACTCCTGAGGTCTCACGGCCGAGGTGGTGAAGGACGGCGTCGCTCATCGAAGGATGACTACGCCACCCCGCCGTGAGGTTCTCAGGCGTCCGACCCCTGCTGTGGACGGCGGTGCAGCGCGGGCTACCTGTGGATAGGCGCGCGACCGCATCGCGCGCTACGCAGCACGGGCGACCCGACCTTGTTGCAAAGTGCGGTGAAACCGGGGCCAGTTGCAAAGCGCGGTGAAACCGGGGTGTGTTGCAAAGTGCGGTGAAATCAGGAGGGGGCGGGGGCGGTGGACCCGCGCACGATGAGCTCGGGGGCGTAGACGAGCTCGGTGCGCGGCGCCGTGGCGCCGTCGATCTCGGTGAGCAGGGCGTGGACGACGGCGGCCGACATCTCCTCGACGCGCTGCCGGATCGTCGTGAGCGGGGGATCGGTGAACGCGATGAGGGGCGAGTCGTCGTAGCCGATGACCGACACGTCGTCGGGGACGTGGAGGCCGCGGCTGCGGGCGGCGCGCACCGCGCCGAGCGCCATCACGTCCGAGGCGCAGACGATGCCGGTGCAGCCGCGGTCGAGCAGGTCCGAGGCGGCCGCCTGGCCGCCCTCGAGCGTGAACAGCGACGTCGCGACCCACTCCTCGGGGTCGTCGACGTCGAGCGCGGCGCGCAGCGCCTGCGCGAACCCCTCGATCTTGCGCACGACCGGGGTGAAGCGGTGCGGGCCGACCGCGAGACCGATGCGGCGGTGCCCGAGCGAGGTCAGGTGGCGCACCGCGAGACGCATCGCCTCGCCGTCGTCGGCGGAGATGAAGGAGGCGTCGAGGTCGTCGAGGTAGCCGTTGACGAGCACGATCGGGAGGTTGTCCGCGCGCAGCCGCTGGTAGCGCTCGTGGCCGGCCTGCCGGTCGGCGTGGAGACCGGAGACGTACACGATCCCCTCGACGCCGTGGTTGCGGAGCATCTCGGTGAACTCGTCCTCGGTGGTGCCGCCCGGCACCTGCGTGCACAGCAGCGGCGTGTAGCCGGCTGTCGCCAGGTTCGACGCGATCCGCTGCGCGAACAGCGGGAACACGGGGTTGGTGAGCTCGGGCACGACCAGGCCCACCAGGCCCTTGGAGCGGCCTCGCAACCGCTCGGGGCGCTCGTAGCCGAGCAGGTCGAGCGCCTGCAGCACCGCCTGGCGGGTCTCGGCGGCGACGCCGGGCTTGCCGTTGAGGACGCGCGAGACGGTGGCCGTGCTGACGTTCGCCAGCTCGGCCAGGTCCGTCAACCGTGTCCGGCTGCTCGTGCTGGGGGTGCTCACACCCGACCTCCTCGTCCTGCAACGGCGTTCTGAAAGTTACAGCAAGATCTTGCATCCCGAAAGACTCCGGCGTACGGTTCCCGCCAAGGGCCGCACGCCAAGGACGCGTTCGCGGCCGAGCTCACGAACAACAGGAGTGACAGATGCGTCGAGGCATCATGATCGCTGCGGCTTCGGGCCTGACCCTGGCTCTCGCCGCATGCTCCGGTGGCGGCGGCGGGGAGGACCCCACGACCGACGACGCCACCGGCGAGGAGACCAGCGCCCCCGCCGCCGGCGGCACGCTGACCATCTGGGCCGACGAGCTGCGGGCAGGCCCGCTCGCCGACGTCGCCGCCCAGTTCGAGGCCGACAACGGCATCACGATCGAGATCGTCCAGAAGAACTTCGACGACATCCGTCCCGAGTTCCTGGCGCAGGCCCCCACGGGTGAGGGCCCGGACATCATCGTCGGCGCGCACGACTGGACCGGTGAGCTCGTCTCGAGCGGCGTCGTCGCGCCGATCGACCTGGGCGCCACCGCGGACGGCTTCGCCGAGGTCGCCGTCAACGCCTTCAGCTACGAGGGCGCCAACTACGGCGTCCCGTACGGCATCGAGAACATCGCGCTCGTCCGCAACGACGGCATGACCGACGCCAGCCCCACCACATGGGACGAGATGGTCGAGGCCGGCGAGGCCGCCGGCGGCGAGCACGTCTTCCTGCTCCAGCAGGGCGACGCGGGCGACGCGTACCACATGTACCCGTTCCAGACCTCCTTCGGGGCGCCGGTCTTCGCGACCGACGAGTCCGGCTCCTACCTGCCCGAGCTCGCGCTCGGCGGCGAGGCCGGTGCGGCCTTCGCGAACTGGCTCGCCGAGAACGGCTCGAACGGTTCGGGCATCCTCGACACCGCGATCACCGCGGACATCGCCAAGGAGAAGTTCGCCAACGGCGAGGCCCCGTTCATCGTGACGGGCCCGTGGAACATCTCGGCGTTCACCGACGCCGGGCTCGAGGTCTCGGTGCTGCCGGTGCCGTCGGCCGGTGGTGAGACCGCCGCCCCGTTCGTGGGCGTGCAGGGCTTCTTCGTGAACGCGCAGTCGGAGAACGCGCTGCTGGCGAACACCTTCCTGCTCGACTACGTCTCCACCCTCGAGGTGCACACCGCGCTCTACGAGTCCGGTGGCCGCATCCCGGCGCTGACCGAGGCCGCCGACGCGATCGCGGCCGACGACCCGATCGTCGAGGGCTTCGCCGCCGCCGGCGAGGTCGGCGTCCCGATGCCTTCCCTGCGGCAGATGGGCGCCGTGTGGGACTTCTGGGGCACCACCCAGGCCGACATCATCTCCGGTGACGCCAGCGACCCGGAGGCCGCCTGGCAGACCATGGTCGACAACATCCAGGGCGCGATCGGCTGACGCCCTCGGGCATGCCCTGCATGCTCCGACCGTGCCCCCGGGACGCCGCACCGCGCCTCGGGGGCACGGTCCACCTGCACCGGGCGGAGCCGGCCGCCCGTCTCGCGCGACGTCGCGCCTGACCCAGGAGACTCGATGAGCACCGTCGCCCCGTCGGAGACCCCGCCACGGGCCACCACCTCCCACGCCCGCGAGCTGAACCGCTGGTGGGTCGTCAAGCTCGCCGTGATGGCGCTGCTGAACGCCGGCCTGCTGTACGCCGCGTACTCGGCCCTCATGGTCCAGGAGTGGGCGATCCTCGGCTTCACCGCCGTGCTGCTGGTCGTCGTCAACTGGGTCTACGTCAGCCGGCGCATGGTGCCCGCGAAGTACCTGCTGCCCGGCATCGTCTTCCTGCTGGTCTACCAGGTGTTCACGATGGGCTACACGGCCTACATCGCGTTCACCAACTACGGCTCCGAGAACACGATCCGCAAGGACCAGGCGATCGAGCAGATCCTGCGCACGGGCGACGTGCGCGTGGAGGGCGCGGCCGACCTGCCGCTCGCCGTCGTCCGTGACGAGGCCGGCGACCTGGGGTTCGCCGTCGTCGTCGACGGCGTCGTCCAGGCAGGGACGGCCGAGGAGCCGCTCGAGCCGGTCGGCGGCGCGACCGTCGGCGGCAACGGTGCGCCCGAAGAGGTGCCCGGCTGGACGGTGCTGAACCTCGGCCAGATCCTCGAGGTGCAGAGCGAGGTGACGGCGCTGCGGGTGCCGTTCTCGGACGACCCCGCCGACGGCTGGGTGCGGACCCAGACCGGCTCGGTCGGCTTCCAGTCGTCGCCGCGCTACAGCTACGACGAGGCGACCGACACCTTCACCGACCTCACCACCGAGGTCGTCTACACGCCGAACGACCGCGGCTTCTTCGCCGCTCCGGACGGCTCCCGGCTCACGCCCGGCTGGCCGGTGACGGTCGGGTTCGAGAACTTCCAGCGGATGCTGACCGACAGCCGCATCAGCAGCGCGCTGCTGCAGGCCGGTGCGTGGACGTTCGCGTTCGCGTTCCTGTCGGTCGCGACGACGTTCTTCCTCGGGCTGTTCCTCGCGATGACGTTCAACCACCCGGGGGTGCGCGGCCGCAAGGTGATCCGGTCGCTGCTGATCCTGCCCTACGCGTTCCCGGGCTTCCTGGCAGCGCTGGTGTGGCGCGGCATGCTCAACAACCCGTACGGCTTCATCAACTCCACGATCCTCGGCGGCGCCGACATCCCGTGGCTGACCGAGGAGTGGCTGGCGCGGTTCTCGATCATCGCGGTCAACCTGTGGCTGGGGTTCCCGTACATGTTCCTCATCGCCACCGGCGCGCTGCAGGCCGTGCCGGGCGACGTCTACGAGGCGGCCCGGCTCGACGGCGCCAGCGCCTTCCGGCAGTTCCGCTCGATCACGCTGCCGCTCCTCATGATCTCGGTGGCGCCGCTGCTGATCGCCTCGTTCGCCTTCAACTTCAACAACTTCAACCTCATCTACTTCGTGACCGAGGGCGGGCCGAACATCCCCGGCCACCCGTTGGCGCTGGGGGAGACCGACATCCTCATCTCGGTCGTCTACAAGGTGGCCGTGGTGGCGGGCACGAAGCAGTACGGGCTGGCCGCCGCGATGTCGATCGTCATCTTCCTGATCGTCGGCCTGGTGTCCTGGCTCGGCTTCCGACAGACCCGCAAGCTCGAGGAGGTGCTCTGAGATGGCCGTCGTCGACGCGACCGGTTCCCGGCAGCAGGCCCAGCGGGTGCGGTGGTGGCGCGAGCTGTCGTGGCGCTACCTGATCGCCGTGGCGGCGATCCTCTACGCGATCTTCCCGATCGTGTTCGTGCTCTCGGCGTCGCTGTCCTCGCGCGGCACGCTGAGCGGCACCTCGGGGCTGTTCACCTCGGTCACCACAGTCCAGTACGACGCGCTGTTCGACACCCTGTTCTGGACGTGGATGGCGAACTCGCTGATCATCGGCGGGGTGTCCTCGGTCGGCACCGTGCTGATGGCGTCGGCGGCCGCATACGCGTTCTCCCGCTTCCGTTTCCGTGGCCGCCGCGGCACGCTCACGTTCCTGCTGCTGCTGCAGATGTTCCCGCAGCTGCTGGCGTTCGTCGCGATCCTGCTGTTGCTGCTCGCCCTCGGGCACGCGGTGCCGCTGCTGGGTCTCAACAGCAAGGCCGCGCTGATCGCGGTCTACTTCGGCGGCGCGCTGGGCGCGAACACGTTCCTCATGTACGGGTTCTTCAACTCGGTGCCGCGGGAGCTCGACGAGGCGGCGCGCATCGACGGCGCCTCGCACAGCCGTATCTACTTCACGATCATCCTGCGGCTGGTCGCGCCGGTGCTGGCGGTCGTGGCGCTGCTCGCGTTCGTCGGCTCCTTCAGCGACTTCATCATCGCCCGCGTGGTGCTGACGCAGCAGGACCAGCTGACGGTCGCCGTCGGGCTCTACCAGTTCGTGTCCGGGCAGTTCGACGCGCGCTGGGGGATCTTCGCCGCCGGTGCGGTGATCGCCTCGATCCCGATCGTCGTGCTGTTCCAGTTCCTGCAGCGCTACATCGTGGGTGGGCTGGTCGCCGGCGCCGTCAAGGGCTGACGGCGTCCCGCGCCTCGCGGGTCGACGGCGTCGCGGCCGTCGGGCGGGTCAGTCCCGCTCGGCGTCGTCGCGACGCAGCCGGGCCCACACGGTCGTGTCGTGCGGCACGAGCACCTCGCCGTCGAGCCCGCCGCCCAGCGGGCCGCTGGCGTGCAGCACCTCGACGTCGCGCAGCGCGACGGCCTCCGCGCCGAGGTTGGCCAGCACGAGCAGCTCGCGGTTGGTGAAGGCGAGCACGCGCTCGGCGGTGCAGTCGGGCAGCCCGTCGACCCACGCGAGCGAGCCGGTGCCGAGCCGGAAGTCGCGGCGCAGCCGCAGCGCGGTGCGGTAGGTCTCGTAGGTCGAGCCCGGCACGCCCTTCTGCGCGTCGACGGCGAAGCCGCCCCAGTCCGCGGGCTGCGGCAGCCAGGTGGCGCCGGTGGGGGAGAAGCCGAACGCGGGTGCGTCGGCCTCCCACGGCAGCGGCACGCGGCAGCCGTCGCGACCCTTCTCCGCCGCGCCGGTGCGGAAGAAGGCGGGGTCCTCGCGGACCTCGTCGGGCAGCGTCGTGTGCTCGGGCAGCCCGAGCTCCTCGCCCTGGTAGAGGTAGGCGGAGCCCGGCAGCGCCAGCATCAGCAGGGCGGCGGCGCGCGCGCGGCGCAGCCCGAGCTCGGCGTCGGGCTGCGGGTCGTCGGCCCCGATGCCGTTGGGGCCCTTGCCGGTCTCCGGCAGCCCGAGCCGCGAGCTCGCGCGCACGACGTCGTGGTTGGACATCACCCAGGTGCAGGGCGCCCCGACGGCGTCGCTCGCGGTCAGCCCGTCGGTGATCGCCTCCCGCAGCCGGGTGGCGTCCCACGGCGTGGTGAGGTAGTCGAAGTTGAACGCCTGCTGCATCTCGTCGGGGCGCGTGTAGGCGGCGATCTTCTCCGGGGTGTCCGCCCACGCCTCGGCGACGAGGCAGCGGTCGCCGTCGTAGCCGGCGAGCACCTGGTGCCAGCGGCGGTAGATGTCGTGCACGCCCGGCTGGTCCCAGTAGGGCGAGGGGCCCGGGTCGTGCCCGGCGTCGTCCTCGTCGTCGCCGCTGACCATGTCGGTGCGGTGGCCCCAGTCCGGGAAGGACTGGTCCTTGACGAGCCCGTGCGCGACGTCGACGCGGAAGCCGTCCACGCCACGGTCCAGCCAGAACCTCAGCACCGACTCCAGCTCGGCCCGGACCTCGTCGTTCTCCCAGTTGAGGTCGGGCTGGGTGGCGTCGAAGAGGTGCAGGTACCACTGGCCCGGGCGGCCGTCGGCCTCGGTGACGCGGCTCCAGGCGGGGCCGCCGAAGACGCTGCGCCAGTTGGTGGGCGGCTGCTCGCCGCCGGGCCCCTTGCCGTCACGGAACACGTACCGGGCACGCTCGGGCGAGCCGGGCGCCGCGGCGAGCGCGGCCTGGAACCACGCGTGCTCGCTGCTGGTGTGGTTGGGCACCAGGTCGACGATGACCCGCAGCCCCAGCCGGTGCGCCTTCTCGATGAGCGCGTCGGCGTCGGCGAGCGTGCCGAAGCGCGGGTCCACCGACCGGTAGTCCGCGACGTCGTAGCCGGCGTCGCGCTGCGGCGAGGTGTAGAAGGGCGACAGCCACAGCGCGTCGACTCCGAGCCGGGTCAGGTGACCCAGGCGCGCCGTGATGCCCGGCAGGTCGCCCAGGCCGTCGCCGTCGGAGTCAGCGAAGCTGCGCGGGTAGACCTGGTAGATCACCGCGCTGCGCCACCACTGCGCCTCGGCCGTCGCGGGGTGCACGAGCGTCGTGGTCGTGAGGGCCTCGGGGTCGAGCGCGGGGGAGGTCGTCGTCACCACCTCATTGTTCCCGCGGCCTCTCGGCGACGCAAAACGCCGAGCGGGGGTCGGCCGGCGCCCGACGTGCCGATGCCTACCCTCGGACGGTGGTCAGCCCCGTGAAGGTCTCGCCGGTGGGCGCCGAGCTGCGCCGCTGGCGGCAGCGACGGTCGCTGAGCCAGCTCGCGCTCGCGACCGCGGCACAGGTGAGCACACGGCACCTCAGCTACGTCGAGAACGGCCGGTCGACGCCGTCGGCGGACCTCATCCTGCGGCTCGCCGCGGTCCTGGACGTGCCCGAGGCGGAGCGGGACCGGCTCCTCGTCGCGGGCGGCTTCGCGCCGCGCGGACCCGCCCGGGGCCTCGAGGCGGACGCGGTCGCCGCGGTGATGGCGGGTCTGCGCCGGCTGCTCGACGCGCACGAGCCCTACCCGGCGCTGCTCCTGGACGACCGGTGGGACGTCGTCGACACGAACGCCGCCGTCGACGCGCTCGTCGCCGGTAGCCACCCGCGGCTGCTCGAGCCGCCGCTCAACGTCGTCCGGCTCTGCCTGCACCCGGACGGCCTCGCCCCCCGGATCCGCAACCTGGCCGCCTGGCGGGCGCGGCTGCTGCACCAGCTCGACCGCCGGATCGCGCGCGCTGCGGCGCCGGCAGCTCTGGTCGCGCTGCGCGAGGAGGTGCGCGGCTACCCCGGTGCCGAGCCGGACCCGGGCGCGCCGCCGCTCGGCCCGGTCTCGCTGCTGGAGGTCGAGAGCGGTGGGCAGCTGCTGCGGCTGGTGAGCGTGGCGACCCAGGTCGAGGACGCCGGTGACGCCGCGCTCGCCGGCCTGCACCTGGAGACCTTCCTGCCCGCCGACGACCTCACGCGTCGACGGCTGCTGGGCTGACCGCGCGCGAGCCGTCGGCTGCCGCCGCCTCCCGCATCTCTGCCGCGGCCGCCGCGGGTCGGTACCCCGGGGCGACGCCGTCGACGACGACGATGTCGCCGTCGATGTGGCGCGAGCGCAGGGGCGCGATCGCCCGGTAGCCGGAGGAGTCCCACCACGCGTGGGCGGCCTCGAGGTCGGGGAACCCGACGACGACGACGCCACCCTCCCAGGTGCCCTCGAGGACCTCGTGGCGCGTGCCGTGCACGAGGAACTCCCCGCCGTAGGGCTCGAAGGTCGCGACGACGCGGTCCATGTAGTCGGCGATGTCGGTGTGCGGGTAGGTCGGCCGCAGGTGGCCGATCACGTACGCGGTCACGGTGGCTCCTCCTCGTGCGTCGGGTGGGGTACCCACGCCACGGTGCCGGAGGCGTCGCTCGACGTCGATGACCTCGGAGGTCATGCGCCGTCACCGACGGCGCGGTCCGGTCGCGCGACCGCAGCAACTAGGCTCCTCGGGGTGACCTCCAGCATGCGTTCGGGCGCCGAGCAGCCGGGGGCCGGCTACGCCGGGAGCGACGTGCAGCGGTGGTTCCCCGAGCCCGCGAAGCGCGCCAGCCGCACCCCGTTCGAGCGTGACCGCGCACGTGTGGTGCACTCCTCGGCGCTGCGGCGCCTCGGTGCGAAGACGCAGGTGCTCGGGCCGGGTTCCGACGACTTCGTCCGTACCCGGCTCACGCACTCCCTCGAGGTCGCGCAGGTGGGGCGCGAGCTGGGCAAGTCCCTGGGGTGCGACCCCGACGTCGTCGACACCGCCTGCCTGTCGCACGACCTCGGCCACCCGCCGTTCGGGCACAACGGCGAGAACGCGCTCGACCTCGTGGCGATGTCGATCGGCGGCTTCGAGGGCAACGCCCAGACGTTGCGGATCCTCACCCGGCTGGAGCCCAAGACCTTCACGCCCGACGGCGTCCCGTGCGGTCTCAACCTCACCCGCGCCTCCCTGGACGCCGCCACCAAGTACCCGTGGTTCAGCGGCGAGGGGCCGGTCGGCTCCGACGGTCTGGTGACCGCGAAGTTCGGGGTCTACCACGAGGACGCGGAGGTGTTCCGCTGGCTGCGCGAGGGCGCCCCGGCGGGGGTGCGGTGCCTCGAGGCGCAGGTGATGGACCTCGCCGACGACATCTCCTACTCGGTGCACGACGTCGAGGACGCGATCGTGCTGGGCCGCGTCGACCCCGGCATGCTCACGACAGCCGCCGCGCACGAGAAGGTCGTCACGCAGGTGCGGGACTGGTACGACCCGGACATCTCCGACGACGAGCTCGGCGACGCGCTCGACCGGCTGGTCGCGCTGCCGTACTGGGTGACGGCCCACGACGGCAGCCGCCGCGCGCTCGCCGCGCTCAAGGACATGACCAGCCAGCTGATCGGCCGGTTCTGCGACGCCGCTGCCGCCGCCACCCGCGCCCGCTACGGCGAGGGCCGGCTGGTCCGCTACGACGCCTCGATCGTCGTGCCGACCGAGATCCTCGCCGAGATCGCGGTCCTCAAGGGGATCGCGGCCGCCTACGTGATGGCGCCGCGCGAGGACGAGCCGGTCTACCACCGGCAACGGGTCGTCCTCGCCGAGCTCGTCGAGGTCCTCGCCGAAAGGGCCGAGGCGGCGCTGGAGCCGATGTTCCTGGCCGACTGGCGCGAGGCCGCCGACGACGCCGCCCGGCTGCGCGTTGTCATCGACCAGGTCGCCTCGCTCACCGACCTGTCGGCCTACGCCTGGCACGCCCGTCTCTGCGGGCCGCGCGATCCCGCCTGAGGGCGCACGAGAGACGGCTCCGCCGGCTCGAGCCGCGTCTGCGGCGTCGGCCCGTGTGATCCGTGCGCGCGCGGCACGCCGGCGTGCGGGTCCGACCGCGGGTCCTCGAGGTGGGCGTCGTGCGTGCGGAATCGACCGCGTGGGCGGGTTCTGCGCGTGGAGGTGGGTGTCGTGTGTGCGGAATCGACCGCGTGGGCGGGTTCTGCGCGCTGATGGGCCCGTGCGCGTGCGGGGCTTGGCCACGCGGGGCGTCGCGCGTCTCCCGTGGCGACAGTCCGCCGCGGTCCGGCCCGTCGGGGGCGCGTAGCCCGCCTCCCGACCCGCCCCCGGGACGACGGCGAATGGTCGGCCTTGACAGTATGGTCGGGAATGGCCGACCATACGGGAATGGCCGACAACAAGCCCGGCGGGGCGCCGCCGTCGACACCCGACTACGAGCTCGACGAGATGCTCGAGCTCGACGACCCGGCGCAGTACCGGGCGCTGTTCGAGGACACCCGCAAGGAGATCGTGTCGTTGCTGCTGGAGCGCGCGGCCACGACGTCGGAGCTCGCGGAGGTGCTCGGCAAGCCGAAGGGCACGGTCGGCCACCACCTCAAGGTGCTCGCCGACGCCGGCCTGGTGCGGGTCGTGCGCACCGAGCGGGTCCGTGCGCTGGAGGCCAAATACTACGGCCGTACCGCGCGGGTGTTCCTCTACCAGCGCGAGCACGAGGCCGTGGGGGAGGAGGAGCGCGTGCTCGCCCAGGCCGCCGCCGAGATCTCGCACGCGCCGGGCGGCGAGCTGACCGCGAACATGCGTTACGCACGCATCTCGCCGGAGCGGGCGCGGGAGTGGGCGCATCGCCTCAACGACCTCGTCATGGAGTTCGCCTCCCAGCCCGCGGAGGGCGACGTCACCTACGCGCTGGTGTTCGGCGTCTACGCGACCGAGCGGCCGCCCCTGCGCCACCAGGAGGACGCATGAGCACCACCGCGACCCGCGCGCCGCTGGGCGCCAACTACCGCAAGCTGTTCGCCTCCGCCACGGCGGCGAACCTCGGCGACGGCCTCATGAGCGTCGCGATGGTGTGGCTGGCCTCGGCCGTCACGCGCGACGCGCTCGCGATCGCCCTCGTGGGCGTGGCCAGCCGCATCCCGTGGTTGCTGTTCAGCCTGCCCGCGGGCGTCATCACCGACCGTGTCGACCGACGGCGGCTCGTCGCCTGGATGGACGTCGTGCGCGTCGTGGTGGTCGCGGCGCTCGGTGCGGTCGTGCTCCGCTACCAGCAGGACCTGCCGACGCCGGAGCAGCTGGCGGCCGGTGCACCCGAGCCGGCCAGCGGGCCCCTGCTGGTGGCGGCCCTGTGCGCGGCGTCGCTGCTGCTCGGCTGCGCCGAGGTGCTGCGCGACAACACCGCCCAGACGCTGATGCCCTCGGTGGTGCGGTCCGACCAGCTCGAGAAGGCGAACGGGCGCATGTGGGCGGCCGAGACCACGATGAACAGCTTCGTCGGCCCGCCGCTCGCGGGCATCCTGCTCGCGGTCGCGCTCGCGGTGCCGTTCCTCGTCAACGCCGGCCTGCTCGCGGTCAGCGCGGCGCTGGTGTTCGCGCTCGTCGGGACGTTCCGCCCGCGCGGCGAGGACGTCGAGCGCAGCCGCCGCATCGACTGGAAGGGCGAGATCGGGGAGGGGTTGCGCTGGCTGTGGAGCCACCGGCTGATCCGCACGCTCGCGATCCTGCTGGGGATCCTCAACCTGCTGAGCAACATCGCGTTCGTCGTCAGCGTGCTGTTCGTGCAGGAGGTGCTCGGTCTCTACGAGGGCTGGCAGTTCGGGCTGGTGACGACCGGGTTCGCCGCGGGTGCCGTGCTCGGCTCCCTGCTCGCCGAGCGCGTCACGGCGCGGCTCTCGCCGGGCACCGCGCTGGTGGTCTCGATCGTCGGCATGGGGGCCGCGACGACGCTCATGGGCCTGCTGCCGTGGGCGGTCGCGTTCTGGCTGTGCGGTCTGGTCGGCGGCGTCTTCATCGTCGTGTGGAACGTCATCACGGTCTCGTTGCGGCAGCGGCTGATCCTGGACCGGCTGCTCGGCCGGGTGAACTCGGTCTATCGGTTCTTCGGCTGGGGCACGATCTCGATCGGCACCGTGCTCGGTGGCGCGCTTGTGACGCTGGGGGAGGGTGTGGTGCCGCGCGAGTGGGCGCTGCGCGGCGTCTTCCTGCTCGCCGGCGTGGGCCACTTCCTCGTGCTCGGCTACGCGCTGCGCCGCGTGAGCACCGCCGAGATCCGCGCGGCCGAGGCCGCCGCGGCAGCCGAGACCGGCGTCGCCGACGACCTGCCCGACGCCGGTCAGCACCTCGACGAGCAGGTGGCCGACGGCGTGCCGGGCCCGGCAGCCGGCACCGCGGCGGGGAACGTGGACGGAGCGAGTCCGGCCGTGCGGGAGCAATAGACTCGCGCCATGGCAGGCCGGATCCGCAGCGACGACATCGCGGCGGTCCGGGAACGGGCGCGGATCGAGGAGATCGTCGGCGCCCACGTCACCCTCAAGGCGGCGGGCGTCGGCTCGATGAAGGGCCTGTGCCCCTTCCACGACGAGCGCACCCCGAGCTTCCACGTGCGGCCGCAGGTGGGGCTGTGGCACTGCTTCGGCTGCGGCGAGGGCGGCGACGTCATCTCCTTCGTCCAGAAGATCGACCACCTCTCCTTCACCGAGGCGGTCGAGCACCTCGCCGGCCGGGTGGGCGTGCAGCTGCGCTACGAGGACGGCGGCAGCGCGCGGCCCGGCATGGAGCCCGGGCGGCGGCAGCGGCTGCTCGAGGCGCACCGGGTGGCGGCCGAGTTCTACGTCGAGCAGCTGGAGTCGCCCGAGGCGAGCGTGGCGCGCGAGTTCCTCGCGGAGCGCGGCTTCGACCGCGCCGCGACCGAGCCGTTCGGCGTCGGGTACGCGCCCAAGGGCTGGGAGTCGCTGAGCCGGCACCTGCGCGGCCGCGGGTTCACCGAGGCCGAGCTGGTCACGTCGGGCCTGGCGTCGAAGGGCAACCGCGGCGCCTACGACCGGTTCCGCGGCCGGCTCGTGTGGCCGATCCGGGACACCACGGGCGACGTCGTCGGCTTCGGGGCCCGCCGCCTGTACGAGGAGGACCAGGGGCCGAAGTACCTCAACACCCCGGAGACCCCGCTCTACCGCAAGGCGCAGGTGCTCTACGGCATCGACCTCGCGAAGCGCGAGATCGCACGCCGCAAGCAGGTCGTCGTCGTCGAGGGCTACACCGACGTCATGGCGATGCACCTCGCCGGTGTGCCGACGGCGATCGCGACGTGCGGCACCGCGTTCGGTGCGGAGCACGTGCGGGTGGTGCGGCGGCTGCTGGGCGACGGCGTCGGCGGCGCCTCGGGCGTCATGCTCTCCAGCGGCGCGGCGGTCGGCGGCGAGGTGATCTTCACGTTCGACGGCGACGAGGCGGGCCAGAAGGCCGCGCTGCGGGCCTTCAACGAGGACCAGCGGTTCGCCTCGCAGACGTTCGTGGCGGTGGAGCCGAGCGGGATGGACCCCTGCGACCTGCGGCAGCAGCGCGGCGACGCCGCGGTGCGCGAGCTCGTCGCGGCGCGCGAGCCGCTGTTCGAGTTCGCGATCCGCTCGGTGCTGCGGCAGGTGGATCTCGGCACCGCCGAGGGGCGCGTGGCGGGCCTGCGCACGGCCGCGCCGGTGGTGGCCCGGATCCGCGACCACGCGCTGCGCGGCGAGTACGCGCGCGAGCTCGCCGGCTGGCTCGGCATGGACGAGGTGTCGGTGCGGCAGGCGGTGCAGCGCGCCGGGCGCGAGGACGGCCGGCCCCAGGAGCGACGCACCGGTCCGGAGGACCGCGGTGAACCGGCGCCCCCGCCGCAGCAGCAGCGCCCGCGGTCGGACGACCCGGTCGTGCGCCTGGAGCGCGAGGTGCTGGTCGCGGTGCTGCAGCTGCCGCAGCACGCGCTGGCCGCCGGCTTCGACGACCTCGGTGCCGACACCTTCGCCGTGCCCGCCCACCGCGCCGTCCACGACGCCATCCGCGCCGCGGGCGGGGTCGCCGCCTACGGCGCGCTCGTCGAGGAGCTGACGGCGCGCGGAGCCGGGACGTCAGCGCCCGCCCAGGCGGTGGCGCAGTGGGCGGAGTCGGTGCGCGAGTCGGCCGGGCCGGTCGCGGGGATGGTGACCGAGCTCGCGGTGGCGCCGCTGCCGGAGGATCGCCCGGAGGCGATCGGGCCGTGGGCGCGCGGCGTGCTGCTCGCGCTCGTGCGGCTGGGGCTCAACCGCCAGATCGGCGAGATGAAGGCCCGCCTGCAGCGCACCGAGCCCGACGACCCGAGCTACCAGACCACGTTCGCCGAGCTGATCGCGCTCGAGCAGCGCCGCAGGGCGCTGCAGGGGGAGTAGCGCCGGGAGCGCGGCGACCTCGGGGTCGTGTGGTGGTGGCCGAGACCCGCGGGACCGCAGAGCCCGTGCAACAGCGTGCGCCCACGGCGTGCCGATCCCGCACACATCACTCGCACACCTGTTCGAATGGTCGTGTGACAGGAGAGGGACGCCACCCGGACCGGGTGCCGCTGCACGAGGGTGCCTTGTCGTTGCCGCCGGCGGCGGTCGGCCAGCCGGTGCGGCCGCTCGACCCGCCGGTCCCCGTGCTGGTGTGGGTGCCGCGGGCGCGGTTCGGCTGGGCGCGGCTGGAGGCCGTCGCCACCGCCTACACCCCGACGGCCGGTCACGTCCGCTACCGCGACGAGCACGGCCGCGAGGGCGTGGCGTGGGTGTGGGCGGGCGCGATCACGCGCCGGTGAGCGGCGGGCGGGCGATGGGGCTGCGGGGGAGTGACGCCGTCGTCGTCCCGCTGGTGAAGCTCCCCCGACTGGACTCGAACCAGTAACCTGCCGATTAACAGTCGGACGCTCTGCCAATTGAGCTACGGGGGATCGCCCGGACGATCATAGCGGTCTCGCGGGGGTGCCCCGACACACGCGCTTGCGGCGCTCGTCACACCCGCCGGCGGCTCACAGGCCGACGGCGTCGCGCAGCCGCGCCTCGAGCGCGTCGACCTGCGTCTCCAGCTCGGGGCCGGGGCGGAGGCGGCCGACACCCAGCACCTGCACCAGCAGGCTCCCGTCGGGCCGACGGCGCACCGCGCCGCGCAGGCTGCCGCCGCCACGCGCGCGCTCGGTCTCGACGTGCACGACGCTGGCGTCGACCCGTTCCCGGAACGCCAGCGGGAGGGTCTTCGGCGACTCACTCCGCGTCGTCAGCGGCACCGGGGTCGCGTCGCCGACCCAGTGCACGGTGAGAGTGTGGCTCTCGCCGTCCCACTCGCCGCGCTCCACCTCGAACCATGGCCGGCGCCACTGGAGCCCGGACTCGGCCACGAGCGCGACCTCGTCGCGCGTCAGCACGAGCCAGCGGCCGTCGTCGAGCGCCTCCGCGACCATGACCTTGCCGGGGACGGACCGGCCCACCCAGGCCGGCGGCTTGCTGCGCTTCTCCACGGCTCCAGTGCATCACATCGCGACGCCGGCACCTGCCCGGCGCGGGCCGCTCAGGGGCGACGGCAGCCGCACTAGGGTGGGAGGCCGTCGGCCCCAGTAGCTCAGCCGGTCAGAGCAGCGGACTCATAATCCGTCGGTCGTGGGTTCAAGCCCCACCTGGGGCACCACCCACGGTTCACACCAGGAAGCGACGCTGCTGGTTGAGGTAGCGGATCTCGCCCTGCACGGTGTCGGGGCCGCGGTCGCCGTCGATCCCGAACGGGTACAGCCCCTTGCCGGCCAGGAACTGCTGCAGCGCCTTCACCGACTCGACCGCGAAGTCGCCGTCGAGCAGGAGGTGCTCGGCGTAGAAGCCCCGCCTGCGCAACCAGCGCTGCATCGCGAGGTCGAGGTCGTCGTCGGTGAACCCGATGCTCGCCATCAGCGTGCGCCACGCGCGCAGCGAGGACGGCGTGTGGTTGCCTGCGACCGGCAGGTCGCGCATCGGCCGCGCGTCCGGCGACATCGTGACGACCTGCTCCTCCGCGCTCGCCATGCCATGCGACCCGGCGTGCACCACCACCCCGTGGTAGTCCTCCGACCAGCCCCGGTAGCGCATCCCCCAGCGCCGCGTGAGGTCGTCGATGGACACCTTCGCCACCGTGCGGTTCCGCCCGGCGGAGGTGCTGATGCAGAACCCGCCGCCCACGCTCAGCGCGATGTGGTCGGCGTTGACGTTGGGCCCGGCCAGGATGTCCCAGAACACCGGCACGCCGGCGGGTGCCGCCATCTCGGGGTGGCGCCGGGTCGTCGCCTCGAACGCCAGCCGCGCGGAGGCGTACCTGGCCGGGAAGCCGAAGCACGACCGCACGAACGCCTCGCAGCGCCCGGTGAACTCCCGGCCGGCGCCGACCTTGCCCGACGCGAACCCGATGCGCTGCTCGACGCTCGCGATGCTCATGTGCCCAGCTCCTCGAAGGTGTCGTCCGCCGGGATTACCGGCGGTGATCCCGGGATCTCCTCGAACGGCGTCGCGACCACCTCGGTCACGACGTCGTCCCACCTGACCTCGCTCGTCGCCGCCTGCGTGTCGGCGAGGTCGCCTGCCGGTGTCGTCATCTCGAACCTCCCGCTCGTGCACCGTCAGGTGTCAGGAGCCGACGGCGCGCGGGGGTGATACGCCGCGGCGGCGTCCCGGACCGCTCGACCCGCGTAGGCTCGCGGCGTGGATGACGAAGACCGGATCGCCCTGTTCCTCGACTACGAGAACCTCGCGCTCGGTGCGCGGGACCATCTCGGGGCCAGCTTCGACCTCCGGCCGATCGCCGACGCGCTCGCCGAGCGCGGTCGGGTCGTCGCGCGGCGCGCCTACGCCGACTGGTCCTACTTCGACGAGGACCGCCGCATGCTCACCCGCGCCCACGTGGAGCTGATCGAGATGCCGCAGCGGATGGGCGCCTCGCGCAAGAACGCCGCCGACATCAAGATGGCCGTCGACGCGATCGAGCTGGCGTTCTCGCGCGACTACGTCTCGACGTTCGCGATCTGCACCGGCGACAGCGACTTCACCCCGCTCGTGCACAAGCTGCGCGAGCTCAACAAGCGCGTCATCGGTGTCGGGGTGCGGCACTCGACCTCGGCGATGCTGCCGCCCGCGTGCGACGAGTTCCTCTACTACGACGACCTCGCCGGGCTGGAGTCCCAGGAGCCGCCGCGACGGCGTGGCCGGGGCGGCAAGGCCGCCTCGTCGCCCGCTCCCGACGGCGGCGCCGCGGCGTCGGCGCCCGCCGCACCGTCCGCGCCGTCGCCCGCCGAGCCGGTCGCCGATCCCGAGACCGACGACGGCGCACCGACCTCCCGTGGCGACATCGCCGTGCTCGTGGCCCAGACGGTGGCGGGGCTCGAGCAGTCGTCGGGCTCCGGCGTCACCGCCTCGCTGCTCAAGCGCACGCTGCTGCGCAAGGACTCGACCTTCAACGAGGCCGACTACGGCTTCCGCGCGTTCGGCGAGCTCGTCCGACACCTCGCCGACCGTGGCGTGCTCGACGTCAGCGACGGTCCGGCCCAGGGCGACCCCGTGGTGCGGCTGAGCGAGCGCGGCAGCCGTGAGGAGGCCTTCGGGCTGCTGCGTGCCGCCGTCGAGGAGGTGGGGAAGGGCCAGCCGGTGCCGCTCAGCGGCCTGAAGGACCACATCCGCCGCGACAACCCCGACTTCACCGAGAAGACGTTCGGCTACCGCTCGTTCCTGCAGTTCAGCCGGGCCGCGGAGACGGCAGGCGTGATCACGCTCGAGAAGAACGACGACGGCTACCTGGTGCGGCCGGCCTAGTCGTCGACCGGACGCTCAGACGGAGGCAGCCGAGCCGCCGCTCGTCCCGATCAGCCCCGAGGGCCGGTCGGCGAGCACCGACAGGACGAGCATCGTGCGGGTCCGGACGATGCTCGGCCGGCGGCGCAGGCTCTCGATCAGTCGCTCCAGGTGCGGCACGTCGAGGACCTGCACGCGCAGCACCGCGTCCGGCTCGCCGCTGACCGTCACCGCGCTCACGACCTCCTCGAGGCCGCTGATCGTGGACAGCACGTCGCGTGGTGTCGTCTTCTCGGCGCAGTAGACCTCGACGATCGCCTCGAACCCGGCGCCGAGCCGCGTGGTGTCGATGACGGCGGCGTAGCCCTGCACGACGCCCGAGTCCTCGAGCCGGTCGACGCGACGCTTGACGGTGGCGATCGAGATGTCCAGGTCGCGTGCGACATCGGCGAACGACCGGCGGCCGTCGCGGCGGAGGATCGCAAGGATCTTGCGATCGAGGTCGTCGAGTGTGGGCTTCGTTGCCATCGACGTCGAGGTTATCGACATGATCATTGCATGTGACCTGGATCACGCGTAGAGATGCCGCATGTTCGAGGAAGCGCAGCTCTACGCCCCTGTCACCGACGGCCCCGACGGCGCGCAGGTCCACCTCGCCGACGACCACCCCGGCGCGAACGACCCCGACTACCGCCGCCGCCGCAACGAGATCGCGCAGGCGGCGCTGTCCTGGGAGCCGGGGCAGCCGCTGCCGACCGTCGACTACACCGACGAGGAGCACGCGATCTGGGCGACCGTCAGCCGCGAGCTGCGCGCCAAGCACGAGACGTACGCGATCCGCGCGTTCCTCGAGGGCAAGGAGGCCCTCGCGCTGCCCGAGGACCACGTCCCGCAGCTGCAGGAGGTCAGCGACCGGCTCTCGTCGCTCACCGGGTTCCGGCTGCACCCGGCCGCCGGGCTGGTGCCGCTCGACGTCTTCTACGGCTCGCTCGCCGACCGCGTGTTCCACTCCACGCAGTACCTGCGGCACGGCTCCACACCGCTGTACACGCCGGAGCCGGACATCCTCCACGAGATCGTGGGCCACGGGAACCTGCTCGCCTCGCCCGAGGTCGCCGAGGTCAAGCGCCTCGCGGGCGAGGCCGCCCGCCGGTGCGAGACCGAGGCGGGGCTGCAGTTCGTCGCCGACGTCTTCTGGTTCACGATCGAGTTCGGCGTCATGCACGAGCACGGCGAGCTGCGCTGCTACGGCGCCGGCCTGCTGTCCTCCTACGGCGAGATCGAGGAGTTCCGCGGCGCCGAGATCCGCCCGCTGGACTTCCACGAGATGGGCACCTTCGACTACGACATCACGCACTACCAGCCGGTGCTCTTCGCCTGCGACGGGATGTCGGAGCTCACCGAGCGCGTCGGCGGGTTCTTCGCGGAGTTCACCGACGAGACGCCGGCCCGGTTGGCCGCCGGCGCCAAGGTCGCCTGAGCCGACGCCGCCCGACCGACGCCGTCGAGATCGAGGTTCTGCGTCGAGATCGAGGAAACAACTCCTCGATCTCGACCCAACACCTCGATCTCGGCGGGAGGGCACGCGAGAGGGGCGCACGGTGGGGGCACGCCGTGGCATCCTCGTGGCGCCTCCTAGAGTGACCCGGGTGAGCGGGGCGGTCGAGACTCCAGGGGACCCGGCCGTCCCTGACCGCGGCGCGGGCGCCGTCGTGACCGTCGTGCTCGCGGCGCTGAGCATGCTCGGCCCGTTCACGATCGACACGGTCTTCCCCGCGTTCGCGCGCATGGGTGCCGAGCTCGGCGCCGACGCGACCGCGATGCAGCAGGTGACGAGCGTCTACATGCTGGCGTTCGCCGTCATGAGCGTCTTCCACGGCCCGATCTCGGACGCCCTCGGGCGCAAGCCGGTGATGGTCGCTGGCCTCGTCGGGTACGTCGTGGCCTCGGTCGGCTGCGCGCTCGCGCCGAACCTCGCGGTGCTGCTCGTCATGCGCACCCTGCAGGGCACCTGCGCGGGGGCCGCGACGATCGTGTCGCGCGTCGTCGTGCGCGACATGTTCGCCGGACCGGCGGCGCACCGGCTGATGAGCCGGATCATGATGATCTTCAGCGTCGCACCGGCGATCGCGCCCGTGGCCGGTGGCTGGCTGCTGCAGGTGGGGGACTGGCGCACCATCTTCTGGGCCGTCGCCGGCTACGGCGCGCTGGCGGCGCTGGCCGTGCTGGTCGTGCTGCCCGAGACCCACCCGCCGCAGGAGCGCTCACCGCTGCGGGTCGGTGCGGTGGTGCGCTCGCTGGTGCTCGTGGGGCGGCACCCACGGATGGTGCGGCTCGCGCTCGTCACGGCGTTCGTGATGGCGGGGCAGTTCGTCTACATCATGGGCGCCCCGATCATCGTCGTCGACCTGTTCGGGCTCGGCGAGCGCGACTTCTGGGTGCTGTTCGTCCCGATCATCGGTGGCCTGATGGTCGGTGCGTGGCTGTCGGGGCGGCTGGCCGAGCGGGTCCCACGCACCCGCCTCGTCGACCTGGCGCTGGCGGTCGGGCTGCTGGCGGCGGTGCTCAACGTCGCGATCGTGGCCGGAGCGCCCCGGCTGCCGTTCGCGATGATCGGGCCGGCGCTGCTCGCGCTCGCGATCGCCGTGGCGTTCCCCGCGATCCAGCTCGAGATCCTCGACGGCTTCCCGCACCACCGCGGCGCGGCCGCCTCGCTGGGCACGTTCGCCTCGCTCGCCTTCAACGCCGTGCTCGCCGGCGCGATCGTGCCGCTCGTCGCCGGCAGCCTCCTGGAGGTGGCGACGACGGCGCTGCTGCTGACCCTGCTCGGTCTCGGGCTGTGGGTGCTGCACCGGCGCGCCGACCGCCACGCGTGAGATGACGCTGGAACGCGTGCCACCCGGCCTGTTAGCGTTCACATCCATGACTGCGCTGCGTGCGGTGATCGACCTCGACGTCGAGGGACCGCGGATCAACAAGCACCTCTACGGCCACTTCGCCGAGCACCTCGGCCGCTGCATCTACGGCGGCTTCTACGTGGGCGAGGACTCCGACATCCCGAACGAGGGCGGGATCCGGCTCGACGTCGTCGAGGCCCTCCGCGCGCTCCGGATCCCGAACCTGCGGTGGCCGGGCGGCTGCTTCGCCGACGAGTACCACTGGATGGACGGCATCGGTCCCAAGGAGGACCGGCCCCGGATGATCAACACGCACTGGGGCGACGTCGAGGAGAACAACCACTTCGGCACGCACGAGTTCATGGCGCTGTGCGAGATGCTCGGTGCCGACCCCTACGTCAACGGCAACGTCGGCTCGGGCACCGTCAAGGAGATGAGCGACTGGGTCGAGTACCTGACCCGTGACGGCGACTCCCCGATGGTGCGGCTGCGCAAGGCCAACGGGCGCGAGAAGGCCTGGCGGGTGCCGTTCTGGGGCATCGGCAACGAGGCGTGGGGCTGCGGCGGCAACATGAGCGCCGAGCACTACGCCGAGGAGCTGCGCCGCTACGCGACCTTCTGCCGCGACCACGGCGACAACAAGCTCTACCGGATCGCGGCAGGCGCCGCCGACGACGACTACCGCTGGACCGAGACGCTGATGAAGGCGATCAGCTGCCTCGGCTGCACCCGCGAGCCCCGCAACATCTTCCAGGGCCTCACCTTCCACTACTACACGGTGCCTGGCCCCTGGGAGCACAAGGGCAGCGCGACCGAGTTCGGCGACGACGAGTACTACACGACCCTCGCCAAGGCCGCCCGTGTGGAGGAGCTGATCGCCGGCCACTCCGCCGTCATGGACTGCTACGACCCGCACAAGCGGGTCGGCCTGATCCTCGACGAGTGGGGCACCTGGTACGACGTCGAGCCCGGCACCAACCCGGGGTTCCTGTACCAGCAGAACACCATGCGCGACGCACTGGTCGCCTCGGTGCACTTCGACGCTTTCCATCGGCACGCCGACCGGCTCGTGATGGCCAACATCGCGCAGACCGTCAACGTGCTGCAGGCGATGATCCTCACCGACCCCGACACGCAGGAGCTGGTGGTCACGCCCACGTACCACGTGTTCGAGATGAACAAGGGGCACCAGGACGCCGCGTCGCTCGCCGTGCACCTGCTGGGCGACGACAACGCGATCGAGGTCGGCGACCGCTCGCTGAACCGGGTCTCGGCGTCGGCGTCGGTCAAGGACGGCCGGGCGCTGGTGTCGCTGTCCAACCTCCACCTGACCGAGCCCGTCGAGGTCACGCTCGACCTGCGCGGTCGGGTGGTCGCCGAGGTCAGCGGCCGGCTGCTCACCGCGCCCGAGGTCGCCGCCCACAACACCTCCGGGCGTCCCGACGCCGTCGCCCCCGCCGCGTTCGAGGTCGGCGCCGTGACGGACGGGAAGCTGCCGGTCACGCTGCCGCCGCACTCGTTCGCGACCGTCGAGCTCGCGCTCACGCCGGAGGGGTAGACCTGCCCGCGCCGCGGGCACCGCCCGCGGCGCGCGGCCTCCTAGGATGTGACAGCCGAGCAGGCGCTCGCCGGCCGGCTGGATCGACCAGGGGGTCTGCACGACATGGCCGCGACGTTCAACTCACCACCCGGCTGGCCCAAGCCCCCCGAGGGCTGGACGCCACCGCCCGGGTGGGCACCCGACCCCTCGTGGCCGCCGGCGCCCGAGGGCTGGCAGTTCTGGGTCGACGACGCCGCACCCGCGGCTTCGGCGCAGCAGCCGCCTGCCGCCGACCCGTTCGCGACCCAGACGATGGGCAGCCAGCCCACCCAGGTGATGCCGAACGCGGGCCCGCCCGCTCCGCAGGGCGCTCCGGGAGCCGGCTCCGGTCCGGGTCTGTACAGCTACGCGCCGAGCGCTGGTCTGGAGCAGCCGGGCGCCTCGCCCTACGGCGGGCCCGGCCAGGCCGGACCGGGTGGTCCGGGAGGGCCCGGGATGCCTGGCCCCGGCGGTCAGCCGGGGTACCCGGGCGGTCCGCAGCCCAAGCAGCGCAACACGGCCGCGATCGTCGTCGTCTGCGTGATCGCGGCGCTCGTGCTCGCGCTGGGCGCGTGGGGGATCTCGTCGCTGCTCGGCGGCGGCGGTGACGAGCCCGACCCGACGGTCGCGCCCACCACGGCCGAGCCGACCGACGAGCCCACGGACGACCCGACCACCGACGAGCCGACGGACGAGCCCACCGACGAGCCGACCGACGACGCCACCGACCCGCCAGCCGGCGGCGACGGCGTCGTCGAGCTCACCGGCGACCAGCCGGCCGTGGCGGTCGGCGTCGACGGCGACCCGATCGCCGAGCTGCGGCTCGCGGAGGTCGTGGCCGACTGGCAGCCCGGCGCCGACAGCATGTTCTGCAGCGAGGCGGAGAACGGCCAGTACCTCGCGCTGCGGTTCGACATCACGACGCTGCCGGCGCTCGCGCAGGAGGACCCGCCGACCTACACCCTGATCGGCTGGGAGATCGGGGCCGAGGTCGATGGCGCGAAGCTCGAGGCCAATGGGTTCGGTGCCGGCATCTTCTGCCTCGACGAGAGCCAGAGCGCGCCGAGCGAGATGCAGCCCGACAAGGAGTACGAGGGCTGGGTGCTGCTCGACGTGCCGACGAGCGTCACCGCCGTGACGTACGCCAACATCTTCGACTTCTCCGGCGAGAGCCAGTCCTACCGCTGGGTGCTCGCCGACCAGTGACGGCACCGCGTGCCCGGGCCGGCCAGGTGCCGGTCCGGGCGCGTCGCACTCCGGAGAGTGGCCGGAACCCGCCCGATAGGGCACAATGGCGGCAACGAGCCGTGGTCGTCTCTGGACGGCGCCGGGCGAGATGCGTAGGGGAAGACGAATCTCGACCGAGTCGGAAGGAGCGGCGATGCCAGCTGTGGCGTCAGGTGTGAGCACCCGCGGTGTCGTCTTCGTGCACTCTGCACCCCGGGCGCTGTGCCCGCACGTGGAGTGGGCGATCGGGTCCGTGCTGGGCACGCGCGTGTCCATGGAGTGGGCGGCGCAGCCTGCTGCACCCGGCCTGTTCCGGACCGAGCTGTCCTGGACCGGCCCGGTGGGCACCGGCGCGCGGCTGGCGTCCGCGCTGCGCGGGTGGACCCACCTGCGCTACGAGGTCACCGAGGAGGCCTCACGGGGCACCGACGGCGGTCGCTGGAGCCACACGCCCGACCTGGGCATCTTCTACGCGCAGACCGACGTGCACGGCAACGTCGTCGTGCCCGAGGACCGGATCCGTGCCGCGATGGAGCACGTCGCCGACCCGGTGCGGCTGCGCCAGGAGCTCGACCTCGCGCTCGGGCAGGCCTGGGACGACGAGCTCGAGCCCTTCCGCTACGCCGGCGCGGGTGTGCCGGTGCGCTGGCTGCACCGCGTCGGCTGACCGTCGCAGCCCGGCGCTGCCAGCGAGCTCGTACCTCGCTGCCGATCTCGTGGCGTGCACCGTACGAGATCGGCAGCCGGCTACGAGATCGCGCGCGGCGGCGTCCGGCTGCGCGCGACGGCGTGGGGGAGCGGCTGCTCAGACGCTGGCGATGATGAGGCTGGCGTTGTGGCCGCCGAAGCCGAAGCCGTTGTTGAACGCCGCGACGTCGCCGGCGGGCAGGTCGCGCGGCACGTCCCGCACGAGGTCGATCGGCAGGTCGGGCTCGGGCTGGGTGACGTTGATCGTCGGGGGCGCCTTGCGGTCGCGCAGGGCGAGCACGGTGAAGATCGTCTCCAGCGCACCGGCACCACCGAGGAGGTGACCGGTCATCGACTTCGTCGCGGACACGGCCGCACGGTCGCCCAGCACCTTGGCGATCACACCGGCCTCGCCCATGTCGCCGACCGGGGTCGACGTCGCGTGCGCGTTGACGTGGACGATGTCGGAGGCGCTGAGCTCGGACTCGGCGAGCGCGGCGCGCATGGCGCGCTCCTGGCCCTCGGGCGACGGCGCCGCGATGTCCGCGGCGTCGGAGGTGATGCCGAAGCCGGCGATGCGGGCGTAGATGTGGGCGCCGCGCGCACGCGCGTGAGACTCGCGCTCGAGCACGACGATGCCGGCACCCTCGCCCATGACGAAGCCGTCGCGCGTGACGTCGTAGGGGCGTGACGCCCCCTGCGGGTCGTCGTTGCGGGTCGACAGCGCCTGCATGCGCGCGAAGGCTGCGAGGGGCAGCGGGTGGATCGGGGCCTCGGTGCCGCCGGCGAGGACGACGTCGGCACGCCCCGAGAGGATGATCTGGGCCGCGTAGCCGATCGCCTCGGCACCGGACGCGCACGCCGACACCGGCGTGTGCGCGCCGGCGCGGGCGCCGACGAGCATCGACACCTGCGCCGAGGGTGCGTTCGGCATGAGCATCGGCACCGTGAGCGGGGAGACCCGGCGGGGGCCCTTCTCCTTGTAGTTGTCCCACTGCGACAGCAGCGTCCAGACGCCGCCGATCCCGGAGGCGACGACGGTCGCCAGCCGGGTGGGGTCGAGCTCGGGGCTGCCGGCGTCGGCCCAGGCCTCGCGCGCCGCGACGACGGCGTACTGCGCGCTCGGGTCCATGCGGCGCGTCTCGGGGACGCTGAGCACCTCGGCGGCCGGCACGGCGAGCTCGCCGGCGAACCGGACCGGGGCGTCGTACTGCTCGACCCAGTCGTGCTCGAGGCTGTTCACCCCGGAGCGACCTGCGAGCGCGGCCTCCCACGTGCTGGCCACGTCACCGCCCAGCGGGCTGGTGACGCCGAGTCCGGTGATCACGACGTGGTTGGTCACGGCTGGTCGCTCCTCCTCAGTGGTACGGGTGGGCGGACGGGTGCCGCGCCGATCGGCAGCGGCACCCGTCCCGCGGTCAGGACTGCGCCTGCGCGATGTAGCGGACGGCGTCGCCCACGGTGGCGAGGTTCTTGACCTCTTCGTCGGGGATGGTCACGCCGAACTTCTCCTCGGCGACCGACACGACGGTCATCATCGTGAGCGAGTCGATGTCGAGGTCCTCGGTGAAGGACTTGTCGGTGGTGACGGCGTCGGTCGGCAGACCCGTCTCCTCGTTGACGATCTCGGCCAGGCCGGCGAGGATCTCGTCTTCGCTGTGCGCCATGCTGGGTGCTCCCTTTCTGGAGACGGTAGGTGTTCGCGGTCGTGGGTGACCGTTGGCGGGACTCAGTGTTGCGGACGCGGCGCCGCTGGTGACGGCAACGCGCTGTGGTCGGCGGGGATCACGGCAGGATCACCACCTGGCCGGCGAACGCCATTCCGGCGCCGAAGCCGATCTGCAGGGCGACGTCACCGGACCTGGCGTCTCCCTCGCGCAGCAGCCGCTCGGTGGCGAGCGGGATCGAGGCCGCGGAGGTGTTGCCGGTGTCGGCGATGTCACGGCCGACGACGACGTCGTCGCGCAGCTTGAGGGTCTTGAGCAGCTGGTCGGTGATCCGCATGTTCGCCTGGTGCGGGACGAACACGTCGATGTCGGCGGGCGTGAGACCGGCCGCCTCGATCGTGCGCAGCGCCAGCTTGGGGATGTTCGTGATGACCCACTTGAAGACGGTCGGGCCCTGCTGGCGCAGCGTCGGCGTCACCATCTGGGACACCTCCTCGGCGAGCTCGGGCCGGGCCGGCACGGGCTCGCCGAGCTCCTCGCGGCGGTAGTCGAGCCAGGAGCGGGTCTGGTAGATCGCGCTCGCCAGGCTGCCGTCGCTGCCCCAGACGGTCGGGCCGATGCGCGGCTCGTCGGAGGGGCCGACGACCGCGGCGCCTGCGCCGTCGCCCAGCAGGAACGAGATCGTGCGGTCGGTGGGGTCGATGAAGTCGCTCATCCGCTCCACGCCGACGACGAGCACGTGGCGCGCGGTGCCGGAGCGCACGAGCGCGTCCGCCTGCGCGATGCCGTAGCAGTAGCCGGCGCATGCGGCGGAGATGTCGTAGGCGGCCGCCGGGGTGGCGCCGAGCCGCTCGGTCAGCAGGGTGGCCAGCGCGGGGGTCTGCTCGAAGTGCGTGACGGTCGCGACGACGACGGCGTCGAGGTCGGCCGGCTCGATGCCGGCCTTGCCCAGGGCGTCCTCGGCGGCCGCGGCCGCGAGATCGAGGACGCTGGTGCCCTCGTCGGCACGGACCCGGGTACGGATGCCGGTGCGCTGGACGATCCACTCGTCCGAGGAGTTGATCGGCCCGACGATGTCGTCGTTGGGCACGAGGTTCTCGCCGCGGGAGCCGCCGATGGCGACGATGCGCGAGCCGGCGACCGGCGGCGCGAGACGGAGGGCGGTCATCGGGACTCCTCGGAGGTGTCGGTGCGGTGACGGGCGACGAGGTCGGCGGCGGCGTCGAGGTCGGCGGGGCTCTTGACGGCCACGACCTCGACGCCGGGCAGGCTGCGGCGGGCGAGCCCGGCGAGCACGCCGCCGGGCGCGAGCTCGACGGCCGCGGTGACGCCCAGGTCGGCGAGCGTCGCCTGGCAGGCGTCCCAACGGACCGGGCGCGCGATCTGGGCGACCATGCTCTCGAGGGCGGCGGTGCCCGAAGGCACGACGCCGCCGTCGGCGTTGGTGAGCAGCGTGAGCGCCGGGTCGGACGGCGTGAGCGCCGCGGCCGCTGCGGCGACGGCCTCGACCGCGGGTCGCATGTGGTCGGTGTGGAACGCCCCGGCGACCGGGAGCGGGATGACGCGCGCCTTCGCCGGCGCGGCCTCCTTGAGCCGAGCCAGGTCCGCGAGCGTGCCGGCCGCGACCACCTGGCCGCCGCCGTTGACGTTGGCCGGCACGAGGCCGTGGGCCCGGATGGTCCGGATCACCTCGTCGGGGTCGCCGCCGACGACGGCGGACATCCCGGTCGGCGTCGTGGCGGCCGCCTCGGCCATCGCCCGGCCGCGGGTCGCGACGAGCGCGAGCGCGTCCTCGTCGTCGAGCACGCCGGCGACGGCGCCGGCGGCGTACTCGCCGACCGAGTGGCCGGCCGCCGCGCCCGCCCAGGCGGTGTGCGGTCCCGTGCGCTCGGTCAGCGCGGCGAGGCTGACGAGCGAGGCCGCGACGATCAGCGGCTGCGCCACCGCGGTGTCGCGGATCGTCTCCGCGTCGGCGGTGGTGCCGAGGCCGAGGAGATCCACACCGGCGGCGGCCGCGTAGCGGTCGAGCCGCTCGCGGGTGCCGTCGATCTCCAGCCAGGCCTCGAGCATGCCCGGTGTCTGGGAGCCCTGACCCGGGCACAGGATGGCGATCACGCTGTCTACTCTCCCGTCCGAGGGACGCCGTCGAGCACGCCGGAACGGACCAACGTGCCGCAGCGACATTGTGGACACCCTACAAACGCCCGCGCACGTCGGCGGCTGCTAGGACGGCTCGTCGGCGCTGAGCCGGCCCGCGGCGAGCGCGATCTGCAGCACGAAGCCCTCGCGCGCGTCGGTCGGGTCCCACCCCGTGACGGCGCTGATGCGGCGCAGCCGGTAGCGCACGGTGTTCGGGTGCACGTAGAGCTGCCGAGCGGTCGCCTCGAGCGAGCGGCCGGCGTCGAGGTAGGCGCCGAGCGTCTCCAGCAGGTGGCCGCCCACGCCCAGCAGCGGCGTGTAGACCTCCGCCAGCAGCGTGCGCCGTGCATCCTCGTCGCCGATGAGCACCCGCTCGGGGAGCAGCTCGTCGGCGAGCACCGGACGCGGTGCCGAGGGCCAGGCGCGCGCCGCGACCAGGCCGGACAGCGCCGCCCGGGCCGAGCGGCCGGCGTCGGCGAGCCCGCGGACCTGCGGCCCGATGACGACCGGCCCGGGGCCGAACCGGTCGAGCAGCGTCGCCGCCTGCTCGCGCAGGTTCCCCTCGCCGCCGAGGACGACGACGAGCCGGTCGCCCTGGATGCCGACGAGCGCGTCCGAGGCGGCACGGCGGGCGGCGCGCCGCAGGTCCGCGGCGGAGACGTCGTCGAGGTGCTCGTCGACCGAGCCGACCATGACGATCGTGTTGCCGCGGCCCGCCCATCCCAGCGCCGCGACGCGCGAGCGCAGCCCGTCGTCGGGCTCGTCGCGCAGCAGCGAGTCGACGACGAGCGCCTCCAGGCGCGCATCCCACGCGCCGCGCGACTCGGCGGCGCGCGCGTAGACCTCGGCCGCCGAGAAGGCGACCTCGCGCGAGTACAGCAGCACGGCCTCGCGCAGCGCGCCGCGGTGCTCGGGCGCGGCCAGCGTGTCGGTGTGCGCCTCGACGATCTCGACGACGATCCGCACGAGCTGCAGCGTGTGCTGCAGCGAGATCGAGCGCGTGAGCTCCGGGGGAGCGGCGCGGAAGATCTCGGCCGCGTTGGAGGTGCCCCGGGTCGGGTTCTCGTACCAGGCGATGAAGCTCGCGATGCCGGCCTGCGCGACGAGGCCGATCCAGGACCGGTCCTCGGCCGGCAGCGCCCGGTACCACGCCAGCTCGGCGTCCAGCCGCGCCAGCGCGGCCGAGGTGAGCTGGTTGGTGCCGTGCCGCAGCCGACGCACCATGTCGTCGCTGCCGCGGGCACCGGCCCGGGGTCGGGTCTCCGACGTCATGCCGCCACGATAGGGCCTGGGTTGTGGAGTTCCCACAAGCACCGCGCCGATCGACCCCGCGTGTGGGACCGGGGCGCGACGATGGGCTCATGGAGCAGTACGTGAGCCTCGTGACCCTGGCGGTGCCGTCGTTGGAGGAGGCGCGCGACTTCTACGTGCACGGTCTCGGCTGGCACGCGGTCGTCGACGAGCAGGACGTCATCATGCTCCCGGTCGCGCCCGGGGTGCTGCTGTCGCTGTGGGACGTCGCCTCCTTCCGCGAGGAGGTGGGGGAGCCCGGCACCGGCCTGCCGCCGATCACGCTCGCGCACAACGTCGCCTCCGACGCGGAGGTCGACGCGGTGCTGGAGCGTGCCCGGGCGGCGGGTGCGCGCGAGGTTCGCGAGGCGCAGCGGCGGGACTGGGGCGGCTACAGCGGGTACGTCGTCGACCCGGCCGGGTACGCGTGGGAGGTCGCGCACGCGCCGGGCGACGCGGCTACCGCGGCGGTCGCCCGCAACCGCGAGTTCGCGCGCTCCCTCGCCGCGCCCCGGCAGGACCGCTGACACGACGACGCCGCCCGGGCGGACCCGGGCGGCGTCGGTCGACTGGTCGGCTGGCCTGGGTCGGCCTAGGTGTACTCGGTCAGCACGTTGGTGACAGTCGGCTGATCGGTGGCTTGCCTCCGCAGGCGGTGTGGGCTCGAGCGTAGTTGTAGTGCTTGAGCCATGGGGCCAGCGCGTCGGCTCGGGCGGTGTTCGAG
>NZ_WNXX01000004.1 GCF_009733795.1 Actinotalea caeni | reverse complement strand
CTCGAACACCGCCCGAGCCGACGCGCTGGCCCCATGGCTCAAGCACTACAACTACGCTCGAGCCCACACCGCCTGCGGAGGCAAGCCACCGATCAGCCGACTGTCACCAACGTGCTGACCGAGTACAACTAGGCCGCGCCCGCCTCGATCGCGTCGAGGTCGCGCACCGCGTACCGGTGGTGCTCCCACTCCTCCTCGAGGATCGTGCGCAGGCAGGAGAGCACGGTCTCCGGGTAGCGGTCGTCGTGCGGGTTGCGCCGCTCCTCGGCGAGCAGCTCCGGCGTGACGGTGGCGAGGAGGTCCCGCACCATCGCGACCCGCTCCGCCCGCACCGCGAGCACCTCCTCGTAGGTCGGGTCGGTGGTGCTGAAGACCGACGGGTCCTCGTCGCCGCCGCCGAACGAGCTGTCCGGCCGCCCGATCGGGTGGTACGGCTGCGGCTCCTGCAGGATCGCCTTCCTCAGCCACGTGTCCGTGGCCATCACCAGGTGCCGCAGCGTCTCCGCGAACGACCACTCGCCCGCGACCGAGACGTCGACGGTCCCGGCAGGCATCGCGGCCACCCGCGCGCAGGTCGCCTCCCAGGTCCGCTCGACCGCGCGCCACGCCTCGCGCAGGCCGGCCGGGTCGCTCGCGCCCCGCAGCTCGCGCCCGGGGAACCGCCGGTCGAGCTCGGCGTCGACCAGCGGGGTCACGTCGACCCCGTTGACCACGAAGGACGCGCCGCTCTCGATGAGCCACGGGGCGTCGATCTCGACGTCGTCGACCTCCATCGCGCGCATCACGACGCCCGTGAGCGTCACGGCGCGGAACCGGGCACCCCGCAGGTCGACCCCGAGGAACTTCGCGCCCGCCAGGTCGTCGGCGCTGGTGAACGTGGTCATCGTCGACTCCTCCCGTCCGTGACGACGCTAGACCTGGGGGGCGACACGGTCCAGTACGGTCGGGTCACGTGAGTCCGACGATCGTTCTGGTCCACGGGGCCTTCGCCAGCTCGTTCTCCTTCGCGCCGCTGCAGGCGGAGCTCGCCGCGCTCGGGCACCGCTCGCTCGCCGTCGACCTGCCCGGGCACGGGTTCGAGGCGACGTTCCCGACCGCCTACCAGGCGCCGCAAGACCTCGAGCGGCTCGCGACCGCACCGGGCTCGATCGCCGGCGTGACCCTCGCCGACAACGTCGCGCGCGTGATCGAGGTGCTCGAGCGCGTCCGCGAGCACGGTCCGGTCGTGCTCGTCGGGCACAGCCGCGGCGGCCTGACGATCACCGAGGTCGCGAACACCCGCCCCGACCTCGTCGACCGGCTGGTGTACGTCTCGGCCTGGGCGCCGGTCGAGCTGCCGGTCGGCGGCTACTACGCCGAGCCCGAGATGGCGTCGGTGGACATGGCCGCCATCGGCGCCGCGATGGTCGGCGACCCCGCCGCGCTCGGGCTGCTGCGCAGCAACTTCCGCACCGCCGACCCGCAGGTCCTCGCGGGCTTCAAGGCCGTGTTCCTCGCCGACGGCACCGACGAGGAGCTGCTCGCCGTCCTGGCCACCTTCCAGCCCGACGAGAACCTCGACGCCGGCGGCGAGGAGCACCGCGCCCGCGCCGAGACCTGGGGCACCGTCCCACGCACCTACGTGCGCCTCGACGCCGACGCCAGCATGCCGCTCGCCCTGCAGGACCGGCTGATCCGCGAGGCCGACGCGCTCACGCCCGACAACCCCTACGAGGTGCACACGCTGCACTCCAGCCACCTGCTGTGGCTGGTGCGCCCGCAGCCGGCCGCGCGCCTGCTCGCCGAGATCGCCGACCGCACCGCGCGCCGCTAGCCCGCGAACGGCGTCGGGAGCACACCCCGCACGCCCGGCGTCGCGACGAACACCGCGCCGGCGTGCGGGCCTCCCGAGCCGCCCTGGTCGGACGTCGTGACGTAGAGCCGGTCGAGGTCGGGGCCGCCGAAGGTGCAGGCGCTGGTCTGCGTCGCGCCCTCGACCTCGACCCGCTCGAGCTCGCGCCCGCTGCCGGGGTCGACGCAGACGACGGCGCCGTCGCCCCACAGCGCCACCCAGAGGTTGCCCTCGACGTCGATGGTCATGCCGTCCGGCCAGGCGTCGCCGAGGTCGGCGACGACGCGGTGGTCGCGCCACTCGCCGTCGTCGTCGACGTCGTAGCCGCGCACCTGGTGTGTCGGGGTGTCGATGACGTAGGCGGTGCGGCCGTCGGCCGCGTAGACCATGCCGTTCGGCGTCCGCAGGCCGCCCATGACCGCGTCGACCCTGCCGCCGGGCGAGAGCCGGTACAGGACCCCCTCGGGCGAGTCGCCCGCGTAGGTCATCGAGCCGCAGCAGAAGCGGCCCTGCGGGTCGCAGCCGCCGTCGTTCATCCGCAGCCGGTCGGAGCTCCACACCTCGCCGAGGTCCTCGACCGAGCCGTCGGCGTCGACGAGCACGAACGACCGCTCGGCGGCGGCCACCAGCCCGCCCCCGGTGCGCGGGCGGAACGCACCGACGAAGCTGCCGACGCGCACGTCGCCCGTCACCCGACCGTCGTCGTCGAGCGAGCGGATCCGCCCGGCGAACCCGTCGCACACCCGCAGCCCGGCGCCGGGCCACCACACCGGCCCCTCGCCGTGACCGGTCACCACGTCGCTGAACTGCTCGGCTCGCATCGTCGCGCTGCTCCTCGTGTCGGTGGCACCACTGTGCCCGACGACGACGCCGGCCGCACCGGCGACCCGGGGGTCCACGACCGAGAGCACGGGTACGCGGCGCGGGTCTCGTGCAGACTGCCGCGCGTGACCTTCTGGATCTGCGCGACCTGCGCCGTCGAGCACGCCGAGCAGGTGCCGGTGTGCGCGATCTGCGACGACGAGCGGCAGTGGGTGCCCGCCGACGGCCAGCGCTGGACGACGCTCGCCGGGCTGGCGGCGAACGGCACCCGTGTCGAGATCACCGAGCTCGAGCCGGACCTGTACGGGCTGACCACCCAGGAGTCGGTCGGCATCGGTCAGCAGAGCAAGCTGCTCCGGACGCCGGCCGGGAACCTGCTGTGGGACCCGGTCGGGTTCGTCGACGACGACGCCGTCGCCCGCGTGCGCGCGCTCGGTGAGGTCGCGTTCATCGCGGCCTCGCACCCGCACATGTTCGGCGTGCAGGTCGAGTGGAGCCGCGCGCTGGGCGGCGTGCCGGTGCTGGTGTCGGAGGCGGACCTCGAGTGGGTGGCGCGCCCGGACCCGGTGATCGAGCCGTGGTCCGGCGAGCGCGAGGTCCTGCCCGGCGTCACGCTGACGCAGCCCGGCGGGCACTTCCCCGGCAGCGCCGTCGTGCACTGGGCAGCCGGCGCCGACGGTCGCGGCGTGCTGCTGTCGGGCGACACGATCTTCGCGAACCCGGACCGGACCTCGGTGAGCTTCATGCGCAGCTACCCCAACCGGATCCCGCTGTCCGGCGCGGTGGTCGAGCGCATCGCCGAGCACGTCTCGCGGTTCGACTTCGACCGGCTCTACAACAACTTCGAGGGCATCGTCCCCGCCGACGCCCGCGACGTCGTGCGGCGCTCCGCCGCCCGCCACGCCGCCTGGGTGCGCGGCGACTTCGACCACCTCACCTGAGGCGCGTTCCGGCCGGTGGCCGATCGGCGCCTGGCGAGATCGTGCCTCCCTGTCGAGGTCGTGCCGGGCCCGGCACGACCTCGACACGAGCGCACGACCTCGGCCGAGGTGGCCTCGGAGCCTGGACGGCGCGCGGCGCTGCCACGATGGGCGCATGGGTCTGGACGCGCAGGTCGCGGTGGTGGGTCTCGGTGCGATCGGGTCGAGCGCGGCGTGGCAGCTCGCCGCGCGGGGCGCCGACGTCGTCGCGTTCGAGCAGCACGAGCCCGGGCACGACCGGGGCGGGTCGCACGGCGTCACGCGGCTGTTCCGCGTCGCCTGTCTCGAGCACCCGACGCTCGTGCCGATCGCGCGTCGCGCGCGCACGCTGTGGCGCGAGCTGGAGGAGGCGAGCGGGCAGGACCTGCTGCATGCCACCGGCGGGCTGATGATCGGCGAGCCGGGCTCCCGGATCGTCGCCGGCACGCTGCTCGCCGCGCGCACCCACGGCGTACCCGTCGAGGAGATCGACCGCGCCGAGATCGCGCGCCGTTTCCCCGCCCACGCACGGGTCGACGACGGCCAGGTCGGCGTCTGGGACCCCGAGGCCGGGGTGCTGCGGCCCGAGGCCGCGATCCGGGCGGCGGTCGACGCCGCACGGGTCGCCGGCGCGCGGGTCGTCACCGGCACCCGCGTGGTCGCGATCGAGCCCGACGACGACGGCGTCACGGTCCGCACCGCCGACGGCGTCACGCGCGTCGCGCAGGTCGTCGTCACGGCCGGGCCGTGGATCGACCGGTTCGTGCCGCTGCCGCTCGTGCCGCACCGGCAGCTGCTCACGTGGTTCCGTGCCCGCCCCGGTGAGCGAGCCGACCTCGACGTGCTCCCGGTGTTCGTGCGGCGGGTACCCGGGCGCGACACCTGGGTGTGGGGCCACGGCGCGATGCCGGGCGTCTTCGACGTCAAGGTCGGACCCGAGTTCGACGGTCCGGTCGAACGGGTCGACCCCGACGCCGTCGACCGCACGATCCACCCCGGCGAGACCGCCCTCGTCGAGGACCTGGTCGCCGCCACCTTCCCCGCGCTCGCCCCGACCGTGACCGCGGTGACGACCTGCCTCATGACGCACACGCCCGACCAGCAGTTCACGGTCGGGCCGACGCACCACCCGCGCGTGGTCGTCGGCGGCGGCTGCTCGGGCCACTCGTTCAAGCACGCGAGCGCGCTCGGCGAGCTGGTCGCGCAGCACGTGCTCGGCGACCCGCGGTTCGTCGACGACGGCTTCCTCGACCCGCGTCGCTTCGGCTGACGGCCTGCCGGGGCCGCGTCCGGCCTACAGTGGAGCCGTGCCCGACACCGAGGTCCCGATCCGCGACGAGTCGATCCGGCTCGGCCAGCTGCTCAAGCTGGCCGGCGTCGTCGACGACGGCGGCGTCGCCCGCGCGGTGATCGCCGACGGCGGCGTGACCGTCGACGGCGAGGTCGAGACCCGCCGCGGCGCGCAGGTGCGGCCCGGCCAGGTCGTGCGCCTCGGCGAGCACACGATCACGGTGACCACGGGCGGCTGACTCAGCCGAGCGCCTCCAGCACCACCGCCGCCGTCCGCGCCACCAGCTCGTCCGCCCACGGGGCGTCCGGGTCGTTCCTCGTGGTGAGGATCGTCAGCACGATCGGCGCACCGTCGGGCGGCGTGACGACGGCGACGTCGTTGCGCATCGGGCCGGCTCCGCCGGACTTGTCCTGGACCTCCCAGCCCTCCGGGGCGCCGGCGCGCACGAGCGCGTCACCGGTCGCGTTGCCGCTCATCCACGTGAGCAGGAGGTCGCGGTCGGCCTCGGTGAGGTACCCGGGCTCGAGCACCGCGAGGAGGTCGGCCGTGAACGCCGCGGGCGTGGTGGTGTTGGCCTCCTCGCCCGGCACGACGTCGTTGAGCGCCGGCTCGACGTCGACCAGCCGGGTGCTGCGGTCGCCCAGGGCGGCGAGCGCCTCCGTCAGCCCGGCGGGCCCACCGATCCGCTCGAGGACCAGGTTGGTCGCGAGGTTGTCGCTCTCGCGCACCGCGGCCTCCGCCAGCTGCGCCAGCGTGAGCCCGCCGGGGTGCGCGCTCGTCACCGGCGCGTAGCCGGCAGCCGCCACGTCGGCATCGGTCCAGGTCACGTGCTCCTCCCGCTCGGCGGGCGGCACCCGGCGCAGCAGCTCGGCGACGGCGAAGACCTTGATCGTGGAGGCGAACCCGAAGCGCTCCTGCGCGCGGTGCTCGACGACGGCCCCGGTCCCGGTGTCCAGCGCGCTCACGCCCACCCGGGCGTCGAGCTCCTCCTCGAGAGCGCCGAGCTCGGCCGAGACGTCGATCGCCGGCGGCGCGTCGGACGTCGTCCCGGCCGACGGCGCGGCGCTCGCCGGTGCGCTCGTGGCCCCGGTGGTCGTCGGGCTCGGCGGGTCCGCCGCCGGTGCTGCGCAGCCCGCTAGCATCAGGCCCAGCACGAGCGCAGCGACCGCGCGAGCGCGCACGGCGGGTCTCGTCATCGTCACGACCTCTCGTCGTCGGCGGGGACGGGGCGGCCACCGGTCGCAGGAAGTTCGTCAAACCGCTCCCTTGTGGACGCCTCGCCACCGTACGGTAAGGATGTCGTGACAAAGGACGGCCCGCAGGGACGCTGCCCGACCGCGTCCCCAGCGTCGTCACGGACCCGTTGGGGGATTGCCATGCACGCACGTTCGCGCCGGCTCGCAGCCGGGATCGCCTCGCTCACCGCGCTCGGCCTGGTCGCCGCGTGCGGCTCCGGAGGAGACGACGGCGGGGGCGGGGGCGACGGCGACGCCGTCACCCTGACGATCACCGCCAACGCGATCTCCGGCGGCAAGAACGCCGCCGAGGCGGACTGGATCCGCGACTGGGTGATCCCGCGGTTCGAGGCCGCCCAGGCCGAGGCCGGCCGCGACGTCACCGTCGAGTTCCTCGAGGAGGGCGTCGACGACGAGGACTACAAGACCAAGATCGTCCTCGACCTGCAGGCCGGCGAGGGCGCCGACATCATCGGCATCGACGGCATCTGGGTCGGGGAGTTCGCGGAGGCCGGGTACATCGCCCCGCTGTCGGAGGTCGCCGGCGACGCCGTCGACGCCTGGGACGGCTGGGAGCAGATGCCGGAGGCGGTGCAGTCCGCGATGTCGTTCGAGGGCGAGCGCTACGGCGTCCCGCAGGGCGCCGACGGCCGGGTGCTCTACTACAACAAGGAGCTGTTCGCCCAGGCGGGGCTGCCCGAGGACTGGCAGCCGACCAGCTGGGACGAGATCCTCGAGACCGCGCGCACGCTGTCCTCGCTCGACGGCGTCATCCCGCTCCAGATCAACGCCGGCACCGCGATGGGCGAGGCGACGACGATGCAGGGTGTGCTGCCGCTGCTCGTGGGCACCGGCACCGAGGTCTGGTCCGACGGCGCCTGGAACGGCGACACCCAGGGCCTGCGGGACGTGCTCGAGCTCTACGCCACGATCTACGGCGAGGGCCTCGGCGACCCGGTGCTGCAGCAGGAGGCCGCCGGGCGCGACAACTCCTTCGCCCAGTTCGCCGCCGGCGAGATCGGCATCCTGCTGGAGGGCGACTACTTCTGGCGGTCGGTCATCAACCCCGACGAGAACGTCGGCACCGCGCCGATGGCGAACCGTGACGAGGTCGTCGGCTACGCGCTCATCCCGGCGCAGACCCCCGGCAGCGGTGTCCAGGGCCGCGACTTCGTGTCGATGGGCGGCGGCACCGGTCGCGTGCTCAACCCCGGCTCGGACAACCCCGAGCTCGCGTGGGAGCTGCTGGCGTTCATGAACTCGGCCGAGGCCTACACCGAGCGGGTGGCGGGCACCGTGTCGATCACGCCCCGTGACGACGTCAACGCCGAGGTGCTCGCGAGCGACCCGATGCTGACCTTCGTCAGCGAGAACGTGCTCCCGATCAACAGCTACCGGCCGGGTCTGGCCGCGTACCCGCAGGTCTCGGTCGCACTGCAGGAGGCGACCGCCGCCGTCGTCGACGGCACTCCGCCGGCCGACGCCGCGGCCGCGTTCGAGCAGGCGCTGATCGGGATCGTCGGCGAGGAGAACGTGGCCACCGGTGACGGCTGAGCCCGCCGAGCAGGTCCTCGCGGGCGGCGGTCCGGGCCGCCGCCCGCGGCGCGCTCGGCGCGGCGCCGCCGAGGACGTCGCCGGGCTGGGCTTCCTCGGCGCCGGCGCGTTCGTGGCGCCGGCGCTCGCGCTCATCGGCCTGTTCCTCGTGTTCCCGGCGCTGTGGACGATCTACCTCGGCATGACCGACTACCGCCTCACCGGGCTGCAGGCGGTCGACCCCACCTTCGTCGGTCTCGACAACTACGAGCGGATCCTCGGCGACCCCTCGTTCTGGCGCTCGCTGCGGCTCACGCTGGTGTTCGTGCTGCTCTCGGGCATCGTCGGGCAGTCGCTGCTCGGCTTCGCGATCGCGTGGGCGCTGCGGCGGCTCTCGGGCTGGCTCAAGGGGATCGTCGAGACGCTCGTGCTCGCGGCGTGGGTGATCCCGGCGTCGGTCTCGTCGTTCCTGTGGATCGCGCTGCTCGACCGGCGCGGCGGCACGCTCAACGCGCTGCTCGGCACCGAGGGGACGGCGTGGCTGATCGAGCACCCGATGCCCTCGATCATCATCTTCAACATCTGGGTGGGGACCGCGTTCTCGATGCTGCTGTTCTCCTCCGCGCTCGCCGCGGTGCCGCCCTCGCAGCTGGAGAGCGCGCGGATGGCCGGCGCGGGCGGCTGGGCACAGCTGCGCGACGTCGTCATCCCGAACATCCGCGGCCACATCCTCACGAACACGCTGCTCATCACGCTGTGGACGTTCAACACGTTCACGCCCTACCTCGTCACGGCGGGCGGGCCGAACGGCGCCTCGGAGATCCTCGCGGTCTACATCTACAACACCGCGATCCCGGGCGGTCAGCTCGGGGTCGGCGCCGCGATCTCGCTCATCATGCTGCTCATCAACCTCGTCATCGCGCTCGGGTACCTGCGGGTGGGCCGCGCCCGCGCGGCACGGCCGGCCGAGGCGACTGCCGTCGAGACGGCGGGCGGGGGTGAGACGGCATGACGACGTCCGGCACCCCCGAGGCCGCCACCCGAGCCGACAGGCCCGCGCCGCTGCCGGCGCGGGTCGCGCGCGCCCCCCGCGCGCGGCACTTCGTCTCCCGCGTGCTCACCGTGCTGGGGCTCGCGCTGCTGCTGGTGTTCTTCGGGCTGCCGCTGGCGTGGCTGGCGACGGCGCCCTTCACCTCCGCCCCCACGCTCGCCGTCGGCTGGCCCGACTGGACCCTCGACAACTTCGCGCGGATCGGCGAGAACCGGTACGCCGTCGGCTCGTTCGTGAACTCGGCGATCATCGGGTTCGGGACCTGCGCCGTCGTGCTCGTGCTCGGCGCGTTCGCCTCCTACGCGCTGTCACGCGTGCGGATCCCCGGCCGGGACGGGCTGCTCTACGCGCTGCTGCTGCTGTCCTCGATCGTCACCGGCACCGCGGCGATGGTGCCGACGTTCCAGCTGATCACGCTGCTGGGCCTCATCGACACCCACCTGGCGGTCGTGCTCGTCATCTCCGGCGGCACCCTGCCCACCGTGATCTTCATCCTCAAGGACTTCATGGACTCGATCCCGCGGTCCTACGAGGAGTCCGCCCGCCTCTACGGGGCGAAGCCGTGGCAGATCCTGCGCGACGTCGTCGTGCCGATCGCTCGGCCGGGGCTGGCGTTCGTCGCGGTGTGGACGCTCGTGCAGGTGTGGGGCAACTTCCTCGTGCCGTACCTGCTGATCCGCCGCACCCAGCAGCAGCCCGCCGCGGTGCTGATGTACACCTTCTACACCGAGGCCGGGCAGGCGGACCTGCGGCTGCTGTCGGCGTTCGCGCTGATCTTCTCCGTCCCGATCATCGTCATGTACTTCCTCGTCAACCGCCGGTACGGGTTCCGGTTCCACGGAGGGATCAAGAGCTGATGGCCGCCATCACCACGCAGGCGCTCGTGAAGGAGTACCCCGGCGGCGTCCGGGGTGTCGACGGCGTCGACGTCACGATCGCCGACGGCGAGTTCTTCGCGCTGCTCGGCCCCTCCGGCTGCGGCAAGACCACCCTGCTGCGCTCGATCGCCGGCCTGGAGACGATCACCGAGGGCACGCTGATCATCGGCGACCGCGACGTCACCCGGCTCGAGCCCGGCCAGCGCGGCGTGGCGATGGTGTTCCAGGACTACGCGCTGTTCCCGCACATGGACGTCGCCGACAACATCGCCTACCCGCTGAAGATCCGGCGCGAGCCCCGCGGGGCGCGGCGCGCGGTCGCCAAGGAGGTGGGTGACGGGCTGTCGCTCACCGGGCTGCTGGAGCGCCGGCCGGGCCAGCTCTCGGGCGGCCAGCAGCAGCGCGTCGCGCTCGCCCGCGCGGTCGCCACCCGGCCCGAGGTGCTGCTGCTCGACGAGCCGCTGTCCAACCTCGACGCCCGGCTGCGGCTGGAGGCGCGCACGTTCCTCAAGGAGCTGCAGCGCGAGCTCGGCGTCACGACCGTCTTCGTCACCCACGACCAGGCCGAGGCGCTCGCGCTCGCCGACCGCATCGCCGTCATGCGCGAGGGAAAGCTGCAGCAGGTGGGCACGCCGCGCGAGGTGTTCGCGACACCGGCGACGACGTTCGTCGCGGGGTTCATCGGGTCCACCCCGATGAACCTGCTGCCGGCCCGGGTCGAGGGCGGCCGGGTGCGGCTGGGCGAGGCCAGCGTGCCGGTGCCGCGCGACGCCGAGGGCATCGTGGCCGACGGCGCCGAGGTCGTGTGGGGCGCCCGCCCCGAGTACCTGGGCTGGAGCACCGAGCCGGGCGCCGAGGGCATCGAGGCCGAGGTGACGGTCGTGGAGAACCTGGGCGCCTCGGTGCTGGTCACCACGCACGCGGGCGAGCACCGGCTGCAGCTGGTGCTCGACGAGGACGACGAGCCGGCGCCCGGGGCGCGTGGCTGGGTGACGGCGCGGGCCCACCGCACGCTGCTCTTCGACGCGGCGTCCGGACGGCGCATCGCGCCCGAGTCCGCCGAGGACGACGGCGGAACCGTCGCGGGCGAGGGCCGCCCGGTCGAGGCCGGGGCGTGACCCGGGTCCTCCGCCGGCGGCTCACGCTGTCCGACCAGGCGGAGCAGCGGTACCTGCGGGTGCCGTTCGACGTGCTGCCCGGGCAGACGTCGCTCGAGGTGCGGATCGACTACGACGCCGGGGCCGCCGTCGTCGACCTCGGCTGCGAGGCGCCGCAGGGGTGGCGCGGCTGGTCCGGCGGCGCGCGGACGCGGTTCGCGATCACCCCCGACGCCGCGACCCCCGGCTACCTGCCCGGCGCCACGGAACCCGGCACCTGGCACGTCGTGCTCGGGCTGCACCAGGTGCCGGCCGAGGGCGTGGACCTGGTCGTCGAGATCGACGTGCCGGCGGCCGGGCCGGTCGAGACCGAGCCGCTCGCTCCCGTGCGGGAGACGAGGCGCGGCTCCACGCGGGCCCTACCGGCACCGGGCGGGCTCACGTGGTTCGCGGGCGACTTCCACGCGCACACGCTGCACTCCGACGGCGCCGAGAGCATCGACCAGCTCGCCGCGCGGGCGGTGGCCAGCGGGCTGGACTTCCTCGCCGTCACCGACCACAACACCACCAGCCACCACGCCCACCTGCCCGGCGTCGGCGCCCGGCACGCGGTGAGCCTGCTGCCCGGCCAGGAGGTCACGACCGCGTACGGGCACGCGAACGCGTTCGGCGACATCGGGTGGATCGACTTCCGCCGTCCCGGGCAGGCGTGGGTCGACGACGTCGCCTCGCGCGGCGGCGTGATGTCGGTCAACCACCCGGTCGAGCGCGACTGCGCGTGGCAGTTCCCGCTGGAGCGGCTGCCCGCGGCGCTGGAGCTGTGGCACATCTCCTGGTACCGCGACCTCACCGACACGATCCCGTGGGCGGTGCTCGGCATGTGGGAGCGCGACGCGAACGCGGCCGCAGCGGTGACCCCGATCGGCGGCAGCGACTTCCACCGGCCCGACGGCGGCTACACGCTCGGGATGCCGACGACGTGGGTGTGCGCCGAGAGCACGGCGCCCGATGCGGTGCTCGACGCCGTCCGCGCCGGCCGCACCGCGATCTCCGTCGGTGCCTACCGGGGCCCGGACGGACCTGTGGTCGACCCGCTCACGAGCCCGGTGCTGCTGCGGCCCGACGGCTCGCGCGCCGACGACGGCGAGCTGCTCGCGATCGGCGCCGACGGTGCCGTGCTGTGCGACGCCGACGGGCGCCGGCGCGTGCTCGACGGCGACCGGGTCGCGGTGCCGGCGTCGTGGGGGCGCGGCCCGTTCCACGTGGTCGACGGGCAGCGGCGCGTGCTCGCCCTCACCGCCTGACGTCGACCCACTTCTGCCCCCTCAAGCACTTTCAACCCACTTCTGCCCCCTGAAGCACTTTCAACCCACTTCTGCCCCCTCAAGCACTCTCAACCCACTTCTGCCCTGCGCTCCGCGTCGCTCAGGGCGGACGCGGGCTCAAAGCTCATGGGGGGCAGAAGTGGGTTGAAACCTGGTTGGGGGCGGACGTGGGTTGACACCGGTCAGCCCTTGATGCCGCCCGTGATCGCGAAGCCCGAGCCGAGGCGGCGGCCGAGCGCCAGGTAGAGCGCGACCACCGGCAGCGAGTAGACGATCGAGAACGCCGCGAGCTGGCCGTAGGCGATCTGCCCGTACTGGCTGGAGAAGGTGTAGAGGCTGACCGCGGCGGGCAGCTTCTCCGGCGACAGCAGCAGCATGAACGGGACGAAGAAGTTCCCCCACATCGTCACGAACGTGAAGATCGTGACGACCGCGATGCCCGGTCGCATCAGCGGCAGCACGATCGACCACAGGGTCCGCAGCATGGTGGCGCCCTCGGTCCAGGCGCTCTCCTCGAGCTCGATCGGCACTCCGTCCATGAAGGTCTTGGTGAGGAACATCGCGTGCGGCAGCGACGACGCGGCGAGGAACAGGATCGCCCCGGGCATCGAGTCGATGAGGTTGACCTGCACGAACAGCGCGTACACCGGGATCATCACGGCGGTGATCGGGAGCCCGGTCGCGAAGATGATCGTCAGCAGGAACGGCCGCTTGAAGCGAGACCGGTAGCGCGACAGCGGATAGGCCGCGAGCGCCGAGCACACCATCGTGACGACGGTGCCCCGCCGCACAGGACGAGCGAGTTGAGCAGCGGCCGGAAGGTGGTCTGCACCGTCGCGATCTCGGAGAAGTTCTGCAGCGACGGCGGCGAGGGCACCTTGACGGCGAGCGACGCCTCCGGGTCGAGGGAGGCGAGCACCACCCACAGCAGCGGGATCGCGAACAGCGCGCTGACGAGCAGCAGCGCGACGTTCGAGAGCACCTTCCCGAGCCGCTGCGCGGCACCGGGCCCGCGGTCCGGGTGGAGCTCGGAGACCGGGGTGTGCCGGGTGGTGACCGGCTGGGTGGTGGCGGCCGCGGTCACGACTTCTCCTCCTCGGGCAGCATCTTCAGGTAAGCGAGCGAGGCGAGCCCGCCGATGACGAGCAGCAGCAGCGCGACGGCGGTGCCGTAGCCGAGCTGGCCGTAGCTGAAGGCCTGCTCGTACATGTACAGCGGCAGCGTCTGGCTCGACGTGCCCGGCCCACCCGCCGTCATGATGAAGATCAGGCCGAACACCGACAGCGTCTGCAGCGTGATCAGCATGAGGTTGGTCGCGACCGAGCGGCGGATGATCGGCAGCGTCACCGAGACGAACTTCCGCACCCGGCCGGCGCCGTCCATGAGCGCGGCCTCCTCGATCTCTGGCGAGACCTGCGAGAGCGCCGCAGTGTAGATGAGCATCGAGAACGCGGCGCCGCGCCACACGTTGGCGAACGACACGGCGAGGATCGGCACCGAGAACAGCCAGTCCTGCGCGGGGAGCCCGATCGAGGTGAGCACCTGGTTGAGCGATCCCTCGTCGCCGAGGAACGTGTACCAGAGGTAGGCGGCGACCACCTCGGGCAGGATCCACGCGCCGATGACGACCGCCCCGGTGAGCGTGCTGACGACCTTGGTGGCACGACGCATGAGGAGCGCCAGCAGCATGCCGAGGACGTTCTGCCCGATGACCGCCGAGAGCACCGTGAACAGCAGGGTCAGCCCGACGGCGTTCCAGAAGTCGTCGGAGCCGAACGCCTGCGCGAAGTTGTCGACGCCGACGAACGCCGTCTCGCTCGCGCCCTCGCCGCGCAGCGCACGGTTGGTGAAGGCGAGGTAGAGGCTGTAGACGATCGGGCCCGCCATGAACGCCAGCAGCAGCACGACGGCGGGGACCAGGGGCACGCCGCGGCGCACGGTGCGCGCGGTCGGCGCGCGACGCGGCCCGTCGTCGGTGCCGGTGGCGGCGTCGGGTCGGGTCGGGGTGGCGGCGGCTGCGGCGGTCATCCGGCGTCCTCCACGGCGTCCTCGCCCACGATGGCGACGACGTCCTCGTCGTAGGTGGCCTGCGCCTCCTCCACGGTGCCCTGCCCGGTCATCACCGTCTCCATCGCGGCCTGGATGGCGGCGGAGACCTGCGGGTAGGGGGCGTAGGCGGGGCGGTACGTGGCGTGCGGCACGAGGTCGGTAAAGAACCCGACCGAGGGCGAGTAGTCGACGTAGTCCTCGTGGGTCGCGACGTCCTCGCGGATGGCGATCTGGTTGTCCGCGAGCGCGATCGCGACCATGTTCTCGACGTCGAGCATCTGCTGGACGAGCTCCCAGGCGAGGTCGGTGCGACGGGACAGCCGCGGCAGCGCCCAGGACCAGCCGCCGGCGAGCGTGACGAAACCGGGGTCCTGGCCCTCCTGCGTGGGCATGGTCGCGAGCTGCATGACGTCGGGCCACTCCGGCCACTCGGCCGGCGCCCCCTCGATCCAGTTCTGGCTGATCCAGCTGCCGTCGAGGTTGACGGCGAGCCGACCCTCCGGCAGCCAGGTGCTGTAGACGGTCTCCGACAGGTTGGGGTCGAGCGCGTCGCTGATCCGCGGTGCGAGCCCCTCCTCGAACACGGTCCGGAGGAGCTCGAGGGAGTCCCTGAAGCCCTTCGACCCGATCTGCCAGCGCCCGGACTCCTCGTCGTAGAGCCCGTCCTCGGTGCCGTAGAGCAACATCTCGAACCCCTGCATCGACGCCTTCTCGCCCTGCGGCTTGCCCGAGAAGATGTTGAACGGGATGACGTCCTCGCCGAGCGCCGACCTCAGCTCGCGCAGCGTCTCGAGCAGCTCCTCCCAGGTGCGCGGCTGCCACGGCAGCTCGATCCCGGCCTCCTCGAACAGGCCTGCGTGGTACCAGAGCGCCCGGGTGTCGGTGTGGGTCGGGACGGCGTAGATCTCGCCGTCGTCGGCCGTGACGGCCTCGCGGCCGGGCTCGAAGATCTGCTCCCAGGTCTCCCAGCCCTCGACCAGGTCGGTGATGGGGCGCAGGTACCCGGCCTCGACATCGGCCTGCAGGATGAAGGTGTCCTCGTAGACGATGTCGGGCGCGGTGCGCTCCGACGACATCATCAGCTCGTTCTTCGTGAAGTAGTCGTGCTCGGCGGCGACGATCGGGACCAGCTCGACGACGACGTCCGGCCGGCTCTGCGAGAACTGCTGGATCACCGAGGTCAGGTAGGTCTCCATGACCGTGCCCGAGCCGAACTGCTGGTAGGCGATCCGCAGCCGCTTGTCGTCACCGCCCCCGGCAGCGCACGCGCCGAGCGGCAGCGCGATCGCGGCGCCGCCCACGAACCGCAGCATCGTGCGGCGGTCGAGCAGCGGCTGCGCTCTGTGTGATCCGTCCTTCGGTGGCACCGGCACCCCCTCGTCTCGGTCGACGGCAGCGACGGTAGGCAGGACGTGACGGTTCATCCACGGGGTTGACACGCGGTGGCTGCGGACGCTAGCCGTGCGCGTCGGTGCCCGAGCCCCGTGCGCGGGTACGCACCCGAGCAGACGCGGTCCCGTGCCGATCGGTGGCCGCGTCCCGGTGGTGGGCGCTAGCGTGGTCGCCACCGATCGGACGGAGGGCGATGAGCGACACCGCAACCGAGAAGCGACGAGGAGCGTTCTCCTCGCGGGCCGTGTTCATCATGGCCGCGATCGGCTCCGCCGTCGGGCTCGGCAACATCTGGCGCTTCCCGTACGTCGCCTACGAGGGCGGTGGCGGCGCGTTCGTCATCCCCTACATCGTCGCGCTGCTCGTGGCGGGCCTGCCGTTCCTGCTGATGGACTACGCGCTCGGGCACCGCTTCCGCGGCTCGGCTCCGCTGGCGTTCGCGCGGCTGCGGCGCTGGGCGGAGGGCATCGGCTGGTGGCAGGTCGCGATCTGCGTCGCGATCGCGGTCTACTACGCCGCCGTCATCGCGTGGTCGGTCCGCTACACGGGGTTCTCGCTGAGCAAGGCGTGGGGGGACGACCCCGAGACGTTCCTCATGGAGGACTTCCTGCAGCGCTCGCCCGGGGTGTCCTTCGACATCGTGCCGGGCGTGCTGGTGCCACTGGCGCTCGTGTGGCTGGTGACGATCGCGATCATGGCGCTCGGGGTGCAGCGCGGCGTCGGGCGCACCGCCGCGATCTTCATCCCGGTGCTGCTGCTGGCCTTCACCGCGCTGGTCGTGCAGGCGCTGCTGCTGCCCGGTGCCGCCACCGGCCTCGACGCGCTGTTCACGCCGAACTGGGCCGCGCTGACCGAGCCGGCCGTGTGGGGGTCGGCGCTCGGCCAGATCTTCTTCTCGCTGTCGGTCGGCTTCGGCATCATGATCACCTACAGCTCCTACGTCGGCCGCAAGAACGACATGACAGGCTCCGGGCTCGTCGTCGGCCTCTCGAACTCCGGTTTCGAGCTGCTCGCCGGCATCGGCGTGTTCGCGGCCCTCGGCTTCCTCGCGCAGGCCAACGACGTCGCGGTCACCGAGGTGGTCGCCAGCGGCATCGGGTTGGCGTTCGTGGTGTTCCCGACCATCATCAGCGAGGCGCCTGCCGGCTCTCTGCTCGGTGTGCTGTTCTTCGGCTCGCTGGTGCTGGCCGGCATCACGTCGCTGGTGAGCATCCTCGAGGTGGTGATCTCCGCCGTCCGCGACAAGTTCGAGCTCACCCGGGTCCGCGCGACGCTGCTGGTGACGGTGCCGGCCGCCGTCGTCAGCCTGGCGTTCTTCTCGACCTCGAGCGGGCTGAGCGTGCTCGACATCGTCGACCACTTCGTCAACCAGTACGGGATCCTGCTCGTGGCGGTCGTGAGCACGCTCGCCGTCGCGTGGGGGGCGCGGGCGCTGCCGACGCTGTCGGCCCACCTCAACAAGCACGGCTCGCTGCGCCTGGGGCGCTGGTGGCACGTGCTCGTGGGCATCGTGATCCCGGTGGCGCTCACGTACGTGCTGGTGCAGCAGCTGCTGCTCGACCTGCGTGAGCCGTACGAGGGCTACCCGACGTGGATGCTGGCCGTGTTCGGCTGGGGCGTCGCGATCGTGGCGCTGGTGTTCGGGCTGATCGCGGGCCGCACCCGGTGGCGGGCGGGCACCGAGGTCGACGGCTACGACCCGGAGCGTGTCCCGGAGGAGGCGGCATGAGCACGGCAGCGATCGTCATGATGGTCATCGCGATGCTGATCATCTGGGGCGGCCTGGTGGCCGCGATCATCAACCTGCGCCACCACACGGGCAAGGACGGCGAGATCGAGGACGCGCAGGAGCCGCCCGGCTACCGCGACCTCTGAGGCTCGCTCGGCGTGCTCGCGGCGGACGGTGGACCCGAGCCGTGCGACGCGTCGTCGCGCCGCTGCTGCTGGCACTATGTGCGGGTGAAGTTCCTCTCGATCCAGTCCTCGGTCGCCTACGGGCACGTCGGCAACTCGGCGGCGGTGTTCCCGCTGCAGCGGCTGGGCCACGAGGTGTGGCCGGTGTTCACGGTCGTGTTCTCCAACCACACCGGGTACGGCTCCTGGCGGGGCCCGCTGCTGCCGCCGGACGACGTCCGCGACATCGTGACGGGCATCGAGGAGCGCGGCGCGCTCGGCAAGGTCGACGCCGTGCTGTCCGGGTACCTCGGTGGTGAGGGGATCGTCGACGTCGTCGTCGACGCGGTGCAGCGGGTCAAGGCCGCCAACCCGGCGGCGACCTACACGTGCGACCCGGTGATGGGCAACGCCCGGTCCGGCTGCTTCGTGCCGGACGCGATCCCGCCGCTCATCCGCGAGCGGGTGATCCCGCACGCCGACATCATCTCGCCCAACCAGTTCGAGCTGGGCTTCCTCACCCGCACGGAGCCGGACACCCTGGAGTCCACGCTCGCCTCGGTCGACCTCGCCCGCGACATGGGCCCGCGTACCGTGCTCGTCACCAGCGTCGAGCGGCCGGACCGACCGGAGGGCACGATCGAGATGCTCGCCGTCGACGACGAAGGCGCCTGGCTAGTGCAGACGCCGTACCTGCCCTTCAAGGCCAACGGCTCCGGCGACGTCACCAGCGCGCTGTTCACCGCGCACTACCGGACCACCGGCTCGGCCGCCCAGGCGCTGGCCGCCACGGCGTCCAGCGTCTTCGACCTGCTGACGACGACGTACTCCTCCGGCGAGCGCGAGCTCCAGCTCGTCGAGTCGCAGGAGTACTACGCCCACCCGCGCATGCAGTTCGAGGTCCAGCAGGTCCGCTGAGGCCCCCGCCGGGGTGCGAGGTCCCGCCTCCGTGGCCCCGGCCGCTGGCCGCGAGCTCGTACCTCCGTGCCGAGCTCGTACGGTGCACGCTACGAGCTGGGTTCGAGCGTACGAGTTGGTGAGGTCGGAGCGTGGGTGGAGCTGGCGGGGTCGGTGGCGCTTCCCTGCCCCTGGCCGCGAACTCGTAGCTCCGTGCCGATCTCGTAGCGTGCACCGTACGAGATCGGCACGGAGCTACGAGTTGGCGGGGTGGCGGGCGCGGGCTCTCGCGCCCACGGGGGCGGTCAGGCGCGCTCGGGGGTCCAGCCGGTCGCCGTCGCCCAGAGCTCGGCGGCGTCCATGACGAGGTCGCACACCGGGTCCTTGACGTCGTAGTAGGCCTCGACGTCGTCGGGGTGCAGGCGGGCGAGGGCCACCTTGATCTGGGCATAGGCCTCGGCAGCCGACGGCGTGGCGCGCAGGTAGTCGCGGAACAGCAGCGCGTACCGCTGGTTGGGCAGGCCTGCCTGGCGCACGTGCAGGTGCGTCGGCCGCCACGACGACGGCGGCCGGAAGTAGCGCTTGCGCCAGCGCGCCGGGTCGGGGTCGCCGCCGGGCCGCACGTGGTCGGCGGTGATGTCGGTCGGCGTCGCACCGAGGGCCGCGAACGCCGAGGCGATGCGCGGGTCGTCGAGGTCGGCCACGGTGACCTGCACGTCGATGACGTCCTTCGCCGCGAGCCCGGGCACGGCCGTGGAACCGATGTGGTCGACGCGGGTCGCGACGCCGTCGAGCGCGCTGCCCAACGACGCGGCGATCCCGTCGAACTGCTCCGGCCACGTCGGGTCGTAGGGCTGGATCTCGATCCGGGTCGGCGGCATGGGCGTGATGATGGCACGATGCGCGACACCGTCGGCACGCGACCTCCGAGGTGCGGGACGCCGTCGGCGGCGGGCGCGCGGGACGTCCTAGGGTCGGTGCGTGACGTCGACACCTCCGAGCCCGGCGCCGCCCGGCGCACCTCCGCTGCCGCCTGAGGAGTTCCGCCGCTGGTACGGCGGCTGGGCACCGCTGGACCCGACGACGATCGCGGGTTTCCTCGACGGCTTCGACCGGCCGTGGTGGGTCGTGGGCGGCTGGGCGCTCGAGCGGTTCACCGGTGTGCGGCGGCGGCACGAGGACATGGACATCTCGATCGACGCCGCGGACGCCGAGGCGCTGCGCGTGTTCCTCGCGGAGCGCGGGTGGACGACGTGGAACGTCGACAGCGGCTGGCTGCGCCCCTTCGACCACCGGTTCCGCGACGTCCGCCCGAGCAGCAACATCTGGGTACGCGCCGACGCGCAGTCGCCGTGGGTGCTCGACGTCCCGCTCACGCCGTTCGTCGACGGGCTGTGGACGAACAAGAAGGCGCCGGGGCAGTCGATGCCGCTGGACGAGGCCACCTGGGTCGCCGACGACGGCCTGCGCTACCTCAACCCCGAGATCGTGCTCTTCATGAAGGCCGCGCAGACGAGGTCGCAGGACGTGCAGGACGCCGCGACCGCGCTGCCGCTCCTCGACGCGCGGCGCCGGGCGTGGCTGCGGGACACGATCGCTCGGGTCGCGCCCTCCCACCCGTGGACGCGCCTGGACTGACCCGTTCGGCCGACGGCGTCAGACGAGCGTGTCGCCGAGGTACCCATCCGGCCCGCACCCGGGCAGGATCGCGAAGATCGCGCTCCCAGTGTGCTGGATGAACCGGTTGAGGGCGTCCTGCTCGGCCAGCCGACGCTGGGCCGCGACGAACTGGTGGTCGGGGTCGTTGCCGTAGGCGCAGAACAGCAGCCCGGTGTCGAGACCGGCGTGCCCGCCGTGGGTGTGCGGCTCCTCGTCCGGCCCGTGGTCGTGGTCGTCGACGCCGCCGGTCGGGTCGGGCTGCCCGCCGGCCGTGGCGAGCGTGAAGCCGTAGTCGTAGCTGTAGCCGCGTCGCAGCATCGGGAACCCGGCGGCGCGGCGCACGTGCGCGTCGGCCGCGATGACGGGCTCGCCGGAGCCGTCGGTGGCGTCGAGGTCGGGGGCGTCGTGCTCGGCCTTCCCGGTGAGGGGTGCACCGTCGGCGCGCCGCCGGCCGATGACGGCGTCCTGCTCGGCGAGCGGGGTGAGGTCCCAGGTCGCGGTCTTCATCCGGATCTTGCGGAACACCAGGTAGGTGCCGCCGGCGAACCAGGCGGGCTCGTCGGGCAGCGCCCACACGGTGGTGTCGAACCGGTCGGTGCCCGGGGTCGGGTTGGTGGTGCCGTCGGGGTGCCCGAACAGGTTTCGGGGCGTGCCACCGCCGCTCGGCAGGCCGACGAAGCCGTGCTGGGTCCAGCGCAGCGTCGCCAGGCCCGGCACCCGGCCGCGGAGGATGCGGAACGCGTGGCTGACGACCTGGGGGTCGTCGGCGCAGATCTGCACGAGCAGGTCGCCGCCGCTGCAGCGCGGGTCGAGCAGGTCGCCGTCGAACGCCGGGAGCGGGCGCAGCCGGCGGGGCACCCGGTCGGCCAGGTCGTACCGCTCGAGCACCCCGGGGCCGAGGCCGACGGTCATGGTGAGGCGGGCGGGCGAGAGACCGGTGGCGACGTCGGTGCTGGTGGACAGCCCTTCGGGACGGTCGGGCATCTCCGGCGGCGGGCCACCGCCGGTGAGAGCGCGGATCGTCGCGGTGAGGTCGACGAGCAGGTCGCGCAGCGTGCTCGCCGTCAGGATGGAGAGGTCGAACGTCGCGAACGTCGCGTACCGCTGCAGCGGGGTGTCGATCCCCGCCTGGTGCGTCCCGTGCCAGGGGACGACGTCGTCGTCCGCCCTGGCGGTGGACCGGTCCGGGCCGGTGACGGCGACCGCGGCGGCGGCGCCCGCGAGCGCCGCCCCTCCCCCGGTGGCGACGCCCGCGCCGAGCAGCGCGCGCCGCGAGAGCGTGACGGTCGAGGAGCTGGTGGTCGGTGGCACGCCGCGATGGTACGGACGACGCCGGTCGCCGGCATCCGCCGTCAGGCGTCAGTCGGTGTCGCTCCTGGGCGACATACGGCGTGGTGTCCGCGCGGCCCGGCCCACGGTCGGCGATGTCAGCGCACGCCCGCGAGCGCCTCGCCCAGCGGGGTGCGCGTGTGGAGCACGCGCACGCCCTCGCGGCGGCTGTCGACCAGCCCGGCGTCGCGCAGCACCGTGAGGTGGTGGGAGGCGGTCGACACCGCGACGTCGGCGAGGCGCGCGCACTCCGAGGTCGTCAGCGGCTGCTGCAGCTCCAGCACCAGCCGGGCACGGACGTGGCCGAGCAGCGCACCGAGCGCCTCGAGCGCGTCCGCGCCGTCGCGGTACCAGGTCTCGGAGACGCCGTGGGCGGGGTAGAAGATCGTCGGCTGCGCGGGTGGCTCGGTGAGCACCGCGCAGCCGCGGGTCGGCATCATCACCGACGGCACCAGCACGAGACCCGTGCCGCCGCAGTCGACGACCTCCTCGTGCCGTCGCATCTGCACGCGTACCACCTCGTCGCCCCAGGTCACGGTGCTGTGCAGACCGGCGGCCATGTGCGCCAGACCCGCGTCGCTGCTGCGGCGCGCCCGCACGGCGATGTCCGCGCGCAGCAGGCGCAGCAGCTGCGGCCACACCGGCGCGAGCAGCTCCTCCCAGGTCCGCCACCAGGCGTCGGCGATCGCGGCCCGGGCCCGACGGGGGTGCGCGAGGAGGTCACGGAGCTCCCGCTGATGTGCGCCGGTGGAGCGCACCACCCGCTTCTGCAGGTCGAGCCGCAGCTGCTCGTCGGGCACCTCGTGCAGCCGTGCCAGCTCGTCCTCCGGCGTCATGTCACCCGACGGCGTCGACGTGAGGAAGTCGGGCATGCCGAGACCTTCACCGTCCTCGAGGGCGAGGTGACGATCGTCGTCGGCGACGACGATCGTCGCGCGAGCCGGCGACACCGCCGTCGCGCCCGCGAACACCTGGCACCGCTTCAGCAACTCCGGCGACGGCGTCTTGCGGATCGTCTGCATCCACGCCTCGCCCGTCATGATCCAGGAGTGGGCCGAGGAGTCCTGAGCACGCCGGCCCCATCTCGCGCGGGCCGCGGCCCTCAGGCCCAGCGCGCGGCGACGGCGTCGGCCCGGGACCTCCCCAGCTCGTAGCCGGCCCGCGCCGCGGCGGGTCGCAGCGAGACGTCCATCGCGTTGGCGCCGAGCAGGTGCGCGGAGTCGTCCGGCGGGAGGATCGTGACCACGCGGCTGCCGGCGGCGCGGAGCTCGGCCACCTGCGCCGTGAGGTGCGTGCCCCAGGCGGCCGGCGTGAGCGCACGGCCGCCGAGCGGCGACAGCACCAGGACCCGTTCGCAGCCGCGAGCCAGGTCGGCGTTGTCGGCGTTGCAGCGGTAGCCGCCGTCGACGTACCAGCGGTCGCCGATGCGGAAGGGCAGCCCTCCGGCGCAGCTCGCCGCGACGGCGTCGACCAGGCTCACCCCGCTGTCGCGGTCGAGCTCCACCGGCTCCCCGGTGGCCGCGTCGACCGCGGTGATCAGGACCCGGCGGTCAGGCCAGTCCAGCCCCTGCAGCCGGGCGGCGACGATGCCGCGCCACCGGTCCTGCCACGAGCCGTCCGACGCCACCAGCATCTCCAGCGCCGCCGCACCCGATCGCCGGCGGTAGTCCGGCAGGTCGACCGATGCCTCGATCACGGCACGCAGCCGGTCGAGGTGATCGGAGGTCAACCCACCCTGAGGCCGTTGCGGTGGCGGCTGCTCGCCGAGGATCGACGCGTACCGCTCGGCCGGAGCGCCCCCGACGAGGTGCGCGGCCGCCGTCGACCCGGCGGAGGTGCCGATGGTGAGGTCGGCGGTGGTGACGTCGGTGCCGGCCTCGGCCAGGCCCGCGGCCACGCCCACGAGCCAGGCGTTCCCGGTGGACCCGCCCCCGCCGAGCACGAGGGCGCGTCCGCTCGTCGTCTGCATCGTGCCAGTCTCACCACCGGGGTCACGGTGATACCCGGGCTCGAGGCGTCACATCTTCGCGTAGCGGGCGCGGGCGAAGGAGTAGAGGCCGTAGGCAGCGAGCCCGAGCGCGACGAGCAGCAGCAGCACGCTGCCCAGCGGCTGGTCGCGCAGCGTCTTGAGCGCGGCGTCGAGGCCGGTCGGCTGGTCAGGGTTCGCCTGGACGGCCGCGACGACGAACAGCACACCCACGACGGCCAGCGCGATGCCCTTGGCGGCGTAGCCGACGGTCCCGAGGACCCGTACGGCGCGGCCGACCTGGCCGCCACCCGCGCCTCGCAGGTCCTCGAGGAACGTCTGCGTGACGCCCTTGACGACGTGGTAGCCGCCGACGCCGATCACCCCCAGCCCGACGAGCCCGACGAGCACCCGCCCCGCGGGGGCGGACAGCAGCGTGCCGGTCACTCCGGAGGCGCCGTCGCCCCCACCGCTGCCGCTGACCACGCGGAAGGCGGTGACCGCGAGCGCGCCGTAGACCACGGCCTTGCCGCCGGCCTTGGCGCGCTCGACGAGCCGGTCGCGGCCGGACTGGCCTCGCGGCAGCACCGCCGTGACGACGTGCCGGAGCGCGAGCGCCGCGAACCCGACCGCGCAGACCCACAGCAGCACGCTGCCTCCGGTCGCCGAGCCGAGCTGCTCCAGGGCGCCCTGCTCGTCGGCCTCGCCGGAGGAGCCGAGCGCGACCTGGGCGGCGATCAACGCGATGAGCAGGTGGACCACGCCGCTCGCGGCGAAGCCGATCCTCGCGACCCGCTCGAAGGTGTCGCTGCTGCGTGCCCGGCGCGCCATGCCGCCTGCGTCTGTGCTCATCCGCTGATCTCACCAGACCCGAGCCCGGCCGCTGGCAGGATCGGTGCATGGGTTCCGACATCAGCCACGTGCGAGCGATCCTCCTGGACGGGTTCGGCCGTGTCGAGGAAGGCGTGACGGCGGTCCTCGACGGCCTGTCGGTCGATGACCTCCGATGGCAGACGGCGCCTGGCGCCAACCCCATCGGGTGGCTGCTGTGGCACCTGAGCCGGCAGCAGGACGCCCAGCTCGCCGAGATCCTCGGGGTCGAGGAGGCCTGGACGGCGGAGGGCTGGCGGGAACGGTTCGCGCTGCCCTACGACCCGGAGGACTCCGGCTACGGGCAGCGCCCGGAGCAGGTCGCGGCCTTCTCGGTCGGCGACCCTGCGCTGCTGAGCGGGTACGCCGGTGCGGTGCACGGCCTCACCCGGCGCCTCGTCGACCAGCTCGACGCCGACGCCCTCGACCGCGTCGTCGACGAGCGCTGGGACCCGCCGGTCACGGCCGCCGTCCGCATCTACTCCGTCCTCGAGGACGCCGCCAAGCACCTCGGTCAGGCCGAGTACGTCAAGGGGCTGCTCGCCCGGCGCTGACACCGACCGCACCCGCTCGCGGGTGGTCGTCCGGGACGACGTTGCTGCCCTTGCGCCGGCCACTACGCTCGGCGTGGTGGCGCGGGCGCCCGCGCCCTGGCGCATCGTCCGAACGGAGGCTCATGACCAGCAGCGACGCACCCGCAGCTCCCGTGCAGCACGGGATGACACCGATCGAGATCCCCGCGCAGCCCGACGCGATCGAGCTCGGGACCGGGCCGCTGCCGGAGGCCTCGGCACCGGAGTCGTGGCACAGCGAGTACGGCAGCATGTTCGCCCGCAACGTCGGCGTCGCCACGCTCACGCCGTTCCTGCCGGACCCGGCGGCGGCGACCGGCACCGCGGTGGTCGTGGCTCCGGGCGGCGGCTTCATGTCGCTGTCGATGGAGAACGAGGGCTGGGACGTCGCTCGTGCGCTCGCCGACCGTGGTGTCGCGGCCTTCGTGCTGAAGTACCGGCTCCGGCCGACGCCGGAGAGCCTCGACGACTTCGCCGCGGCGATCCGGGAGATGCTGGCCGGGCCGCTGCCGTCGCACCGGCACGACCCGGCCGCCGCGCTGGGCAGCCTGGACCCGCAGATCGCCGACGCCCGCGCGGCGTTCGCGCTCGTGCGCAGCCGAGCGGCCGAGTGGGGCGTCGACCCCGAGCGCATCGGCATGGTCGGGTTCTCGGCCGGCGCCATGCTCACCGTCGCGACCGCCCTGGTCGGCGGAGACGCGAAGCCCGCCTTCATCGGCGACATCTACGGCCCGCTCTCGGCGTTCGAGGTGCCCGACGACGCGCCGCCGCTGTTCATCGCCCTCGCCGCCGACGACGGTCTCTTCGAGCCCAACGGGTTCCCGATCGTCGAGAGCTGGCGCTCCGCCGGGCGCCCCGTGGAGCTCCACTTCTACGAGCGCGGCGGCCACGGGTTCGGCATGTACCCGAAGGAGACCACCAGCACCGACTGGTTCGGCTCGTTCGTCAGCTGGATGCGGATGCACGGCCTCCTCGAACGGCGCTGAGGTCGCGGCGCCGGCGCGCGAAGCACGGCGCCGCGAGCACGAGCCTGGCCGTCGAGAACGAGTGGCGCACCGCTCGTCCTCGCCACGCGGGCTCGTACTCGCCGGCGGTGGCGTGAGCCCCCGGCCACGGTTGCTGGCTCGAGATCTGAGCGAGAGAGCGGCCGAGCCGGGGACGGGTCGGAGTGCCCGGACACCACCCGTTACAACTCGGTGTCGCGGGCGTGACGCTGCTGCCCGAGCAGATAGGCGCACAGAGCGCTGACCCCGAAGTCCCACGGCTCGATCGTCTCCGTCGGCGCCACCTCGTTGACCAACGTGCCGAGGTGCGGGCTGGAGATCGTCACGATGTCGCCGGTGTGGTGCGTGAAGCCCGCTCCGGCAGCGTCGCGATCCTGGGTCGGCGCGAACAACGTGCCGGTGTACAGCGCGAAGCCGTCGGGGTACTGGTGGTGCTCGCCGTGGACGGCGGCGAGCAGCTCCTCGAATGAGCGGCTGAGCCGGCTGACGCTGTTCACCCCGTCCATCCGGTACCCGTCCACGCCGACGACCTCGAGCTCGATCGTCTCGGAGCGGACGGTGTCGAGGGTGAACTCGCCGTCGAACAGCCGGATGAACGGACCGAGGGCGGACTGGGCGTTGTTGTCCTTCGCCATCCCCAGCAGCAGGGCGCTTCGCCCTTCGACGTCACGCAGGTTGACGTCGTTGCCCAGCGTGCAGCCTCGGGCACGACCGAGACTGTCCGCGACCAGCACGAGCTCGGGCTCGGGGTTGTTCCACCCCGAGAACCGCGGGATCCCGATCCGCGCTCCCCAACCGACGGATGCCAGGACCGGCGCCTTGGTGAACACCTCGGGGTCGGGCCCCAAGCCCACCTCGAGGTACTGCGACCACCAGCCCTTGGCCAGGAGCGCCTCCCTCAGTCTGGCGGCGTCCTTCGAGCCTGGTACGACCGCACCGAGGTCCTCCGTGACCTGGGCGGCCAGCATGGCGCGCACCTCAGCCGCGCGAACCGGGTCGCCACCGCAGCGTTCCTCGATGACGCGCTCGATCATGCTGTCGACGAACGTCACCCCGCAGGCCTTGATCACCTGGAGGTCCACCGGAGCCAACAGGTGCGCCTCGTAGCGGCGCTCCACGGACGCGGCCACGAGGTCGGGCAGCTGCCACCTCGGCGGGGAGCTCACCGCGCGGAGGGCGTCGACGGCGTCGTCCCGCTCCAGCAGCGCACTGATCGTCGAGCTGAGGTCGAAGATGTCGTGCACGGCCTCGCCGCGGACAAGAACGGGGCGAGGGCCGCCGCTCTTGGGGTCCCACACCCGTCCGACGAGCAGGGCACGCTCCGCGTCCAGCGGCAGGACCCTCCGGTCGGCCACCCTGATCACGGCACCTGCCAGACGCCGTCGACACGACGCGTGATCCGCCATGGGTTTGCTTCCTGCAGAGCCGGGGGCAGGTGGGAGTCGGGCACGCCCTGGTAGGCCACGGGACGGGTGAACCGGCGGGGCGCAGCCGTTCCGACCGAGGTGCTGCCCGGGCTGGTGGTCGCGGGGAACGGGCCACCGTGGTGCTGGGCATAGGTGACCGTGACACCTGTGGGCCACGCGTTCCAGATGAGTCGCCCGGAGACGCGCTCGAGCGCGGCCAGGAGGTCGGAGACGTCCTCGCCCTCCTCGGCGTGGACCGAGGCGGTCAGCTGCCCCTCGAGCAGGTCCACCACCTTCTCGAGCTGCGCGACGTCCTCGTAGGTGACGACGATGCTGGCCGGTCCGAACATCTCCTCTCGGAGGATCGCAGGATCGGACAGCACGGCCTCGACCGGCGCCGACAGCAACGCGGGGGCCGGCGCCTCCCCGCGCCCTCCTGGCGCAACGGTCGCGACTCCCTCGCGCGAGGCCATCTCGTCGCGCGCGTCCACGAAGCCCGACGCCAGCCGCTCGGACAGCATCGGCGCCGCCGCGACCTCGGCGACGGCGTCGCGCAGTGTCGCGGCAGCCTCCTCCTCGAGGGAGGGGACGAGCAGCAGACCAGGCTTCGTGCAGAACTGGCCGCTGCCGAGCGTGAAGGAGCCGACGTACTCGCGGGCGATCTGGTCGCGGCGAGCATCCCACGCAGCCGGCGTGACGAACACCGGGTTGATGCTGCCGAGCTCCCCGTAGAACGGGATCGGTACCGGTCGCGCCTGTGCGCGCTCCATCAGCATCCGCCCGACACGGGTGGAGCCGGTGAAACCGATGGCGGCGGTCAGCGGGTGGTCGACGAGGTCGTTGCCGATCTCGCGGCCGGTGACCGCCGCGAACAGGCCGTCCGGCGCTCCCGCGGCGCGCAGCGCGTCCACGACGATCTCGGCTGTGCGCAGTCCCAGAGCCGGGTGCGCCTCGTGGACCTTGTGGACGACCGCGCAGCCCGCGGCGAGACCGGCGGCCGAGTCCCCTCCCATGACGCTGAAGGCGAACGGGAAGTTCGACGCTCCGAAGACGCCCACCACGCCCAGCGGCACGTTGACACGACGGATGTCCGGACGCGGCCCCATCCCCCACGCGTCATCCGCATGGTCGAGCGTCGCGTCGAGGAGCTCACCGCGGATGACCTCCTGAGCCAGGAGCCGCAGCTGGAACGTCGTGCGACCGAGCTCGCCGCGCAAGCGGCCGTCCGGAAGTCGGGACTCCTCATGAGCGAGTGGCACCAGCTCCTCTGCTCGCGAGTCCAGCGCGTCGGCAACGGCGCCCAGCCACGAGGCTCGCACGCCAGGTGACACGGCTCGCGCCTCCAGGTAGGCGGCATGCGCGCGCCGCATCACGCTCTCCAGCTCGTCCTTGGTCGTGGTGTGCACGGGTGACTCCTCCTCCGGCGACCCTAGCCGCCCGATCAGTGCCTGGTACGAGCAGGCCGTGTGCGTGTCAGCCTGGTGCCCTGTCGGTGCGCCCGGTGCGAGGCTTCTCGTGGCACGACGTGCCGCGCCCCGTCGGTGAGCCGCTGCACGACGCGGGCCCGGCCAGCGGGTCAGATCTGGACCAGCCCCTTCGCCAGCAGCACATTCCCCCAGAGTCGCATCTCACCCGTGGCCACGACCACGCTGGCCTGCGCGGCCAGGTCGTAGTACTCCCAGCGGTCGATCAGCCTGGCCGCCAGCGGGTGTGCAGCAGCGGCCTCGATCTCGGCCTGCACCGCGGGGGGTGGTACCACGCCAGCATCCATGAGTACCGGCGCGACGTCGCCGTCGAGTGGCAGGACGGAGCAGATCGCACGCACGACCTGCGGCACCGTGGTCCCCGGGAGCTCGATCGCATCACGATTGACGCGGTGAGCCGGAAAGTTCGCGTCGGCGATCAGGACGAGGTCGGAGTGCCCCATCTCGTCGAGCCCCTTGAGGAGCTCGCCGGTCAGCAACGGATCGATGTTGAGCAGCATGGTCCTTGTCCTACTCTCCGCGGAGCGCGCCCGCAGCCAGTCCTGCGACGACGCGCTCCTGCGCCGCCAGATAGAAGAGGAGCGACGGCAGCGTCGCCACTGTCAACGCGGCCATCATGCCCGGGATGTTCACGCTGAAGTTCCCGTAGAACGCGTTGAGCCCGAGCGGGAGCGTGTAGTTGGTGTCCGACGAGAGCAGCACCAGCCCGAACACGAACTCGTTCCACACGAAGATGAAGGTGATCACCGCGACCGTCGAGATCGCCGGACCAGCCATCGGCACCACCACGCTCCGCAAGATCCGGAGGTGCCCTGCGCCGTCGATGCGTGCAGCGTCGAAGATCGACTCCGGCAGCTGCTTGAAGAAGCTCGTCAGGACGAACACGGCGACCGGGAGGTTGAAGGCGATGTACGGGCCGAACAAGGCGCCGATCGAGTCGTACATCCGCATCTCCTGCGTCAGCACGTAGATCGGGATCAGCGTGACGTGCACCGGAATCATGATGCCGCCGAGGAACACCAGGGTCATCGGGGTGTTGAGCCGGGTCTGGAACCTCGACAGCGGGTACGCCGCCAGGATGGCCAACGCGACGGTGCCGGCGACCGAGACGAGTGTGACCGTGATGCTGTTGCCGAAGTACTTCGCAAAGCCCGTCGACACCAGGTTCGTGAAGTTCTCGAACGTCAGGTCCCTCGGTAGCCCGAACGGGTTCTCCAGGAACCCACCCCGCGTCTTCAACGAGCCCAGGACCATGAAGACCACAGGGAACAGACACATCACCGCGGCGAAGACCGCGAGGAGGAGCCGGACCGTCGCCACGGCCGGCCCCGGCCGAACGGCTGAACGCGTGCGCACCGTTGCCATGTCAACGCACCTTCGCGCGGGGTCGTCGGTTCGATCGGAGCAGCACGATCACCGTGAGCACCAGGGTGATCGTGAAGATCACCATGGCGATCGCGCTCGCATACCCGAGCCGGTAGTTGGTGAAGCCCTGGAGGAACATGTAGGTCGCGAGCAGCTCGGTCGAGTGCGTCGGCCCGCCGCCGGTCATGATGTAGACCAGGTCGAAGGCCTTGATCGCTCCCGCCAGCGAGAGGATCGACGTCGTGACCAGGACGGGCACCAGCAGCGGCAGCGTGACGAACCTGAACTGCTGACCGCGCGTGGCGCCGTCGATCGAGGCGGCCTCGTACAGCTCCTGGTCCAGCCCCAGGATCGCTGCGATGTAGATGATCATGTAGAAGGGGGCCCACTGCCAGACGTTGGCCCCGATGACCGCCCACAGCGCGGTGCTGGGCTGCCCGAGCCAGCCCTGTGTCAGGGACTCGAGCCCGATCGCTCGTAGGAAGCCGTTGAGGATCCCGTAGGACGGGCTGTAGATGAACCGCCAGAGGATCGCCACCGCGACCGTCGACATCAGGGTGGGCAGGAAGTAGATCCCGCGCCAGATGCGACGGCCGCGGCGCGCACTGGTCACGATGAGCGCGAGGCCCAGCCCGAGCGGGAGCTGGAGAAACACACTGACGAAGAGCAGCGCCGCCGTGTTCCGCATCGAGAGCCAGAACACCGGGTCCTGGAACAGCTCGGCGAAGTTCCCGAACCCGACGGGCAGGGCCGGTCGGCCCGGCCCTGCCCATGAGGAGAAGCTGAGCATCGCCGACTGCACGACCGGATACACCAGGAACACCCCGTAGACGATGAGTGCCGGTGCCAAGAAGGCGATCCACTTGAGTCGATCGGTACGAATCATGCGAGGGCTCCTCCGAGATTCGGATTCCTACTGCTGGACCTGCTCGTAGGCCGCCTGCAGCTGAGTCGCTGCGTCCTCAGGGCTCAGGGTGAGCCCGAACAGGCCCTGCGTGGCCTGGAGCATGGCGGTGGTCCACTCGGGAGCCAGCACGTGGTCGGGCCACGGTGCCAGCGCCGGCGCAGCGTTGATCGCCTCCGACACCTTGGCTCCGAGCGGGTCACTGATCTCCGTGCCCTGGTAGACCGGGATGCGGCCCACGGTCGCGATGTCGGCGGCCGCCTGAGCGTCCACCAGGTAGCGCACCAGCTCCTTGGCCATGTCGGGCGCAGCCGTCGTCGCCGCGACCGAGTACACGGGTGAGAGACCGCCCGTCATCATGTCGCCGGTACCGACCGCACCCTCCCACGCGGGCACGAGGAAGAAGTCGAGCTTGTCGAGCATCTCGGGGGCCTCGTCCTGAGCCGAGGGCAGCGTCCAGTTGCCCATGTGGTTCATGGCAGCCTGGCCGGACCAGAACAGCTGGCGTGACTCACCGGTGTCGTAGTCCAGACCGTTGAAGCCCTGGTTGAACGCGCCCGCCTCGACCAGCTCGACGATCTTCTCGTTGGCCGTCACGACACAGGGGTCGTCCAGCGGGATCGCCGGCGAGTCGCTGCCCAGCGTCGCCCAGAAGTCCGGACCGCAGGACAGCGCGACGAGCTCGGACCACCACTGGCTGCCGGGCCACTGCGTGGAGTTGGCCATCGCGATCGGGATCAGGCCAGCAGCCTTCGTCGCCTCGATGACCTCGAGGAACTCGTCCCAGGTCGTCGGCGGCACCAGCCCGAGCTCGTCGAAGATCTCGGTGTTGTACCAGACCATCGACGCCTCGACCGCGGTCGCCAGGCCGTACTGGGTCCCGTCGACCTGCCCCTGCTCGAGCACGGCGTCGGTGAAGGCGCCCGCCAGGTCGCCCGACTCCAGCAGGTCGTCGAGCGGAAGGATCAGACCGGAGGCCTCGTACTCGACGAGGTCGGAGCCACCCCAGTTGTGAAACACGTCGGGGCCGGTGTCGGTCCCCAGGGCGACGCGCAGCTTGGTCTTGTACTGGTCGTTGGGGGCCTCGGTCAGGTTGACGGTCCAGCCCGGGTTCGCGTCCTCGAAACGCTGGACGGCGTCCGGCACGGTCGACATGCTGGACAGGTGCCAGAGGTTGAGCGTCTGGGCGCCGCCTCCGTCACCGCCGCCATCCCCGTCGTCAGAGCCCCCGCCACCGGGACCGCTCGTGCCGCATGCGGCGACAGCTGCGAGGCTGACCGCGGCGCCGAGCGCCATCAGCGATCGAGATGTTCTCTTTCGGGTGCTGCTCATGAGACTCCTTCGTCTGAGGTGTGGGGCCGTGTGCCCCGCACCAGTTCCGCGGCGTGCTACATCACCGCTGAGAGCTGCCAGGGGACGAACTCGTTCTGTCCGTACCCGTGCAGCTCGCTGACCGACTTCTGGCCGGACGCGCACGAGAGCATGCGCTCGAAGATCTGCTGGCCCATCTCGTCGACGGTGGTGAACCCGTCGACGATGCCGCCGCAGTTGATGTCGATGTCCTCCTGCTGGCGCAGCCACAGCTCGTTGTTCGTGGACAGCTTCAGCGAGGGCGTCGGCTGACACCCGTACGCCGAACCACGGCCCGTGGTGAAGCAGATCAAGTTCGCACCGCCGGCGACCTGCCCGGTCGCCGACGTCGGGTCGAACCCGGGTGTGTCCATGAAGACCAGTCCGCGCTCGCGGACCGGCTCGGCGTACTCGTACACCTCCATCAGGTCGGTCGTGCCGCCCTTGGCGACACCGCCGAGCGCCTTCTCCAGGACGGTCGTCAGGCCGCCCGCCTTGTTGCCCGCCGAGGGGTTGTTGTCGAGGGCGGCGTTCATCCGCTTCGCGTACTCCTGCCACCAGGTGAAGCGCGCGTACAGCCGTTCAGCGACCTCGGGAGTGTGGGCCCGCTCGGCGAGCAGGTGCTCGGCTCCGTAGATCTCTGGCGTCTCCGACAGGATGGCGGTGCCACCGTGAGCGACGAGCCGGTCGACCGCAGCGCCGAGGGCCGGATTAGCCGTGATCCCTGAGTACCCGTCGGAGCCGCCGCACTGAAGCCCGACCGTGAGCTCGGACGCCGGCACGGGTTCGCGGTGCACGGCATCGACGTCGGGCAGCAGCTCCCGCACCATGGCGACGGCACGCTCGATGCTCTTGCGGGTACCTCCGGCGTCCTGCATGTTGAAGGACGCGACCGGGCGGTCGATACCGGACAGGTCGACCTCGAGCAGGTCGGAGAGCTGGTTGGTCTCGCACCCCAGACCGATCGCGATCACGGCGCCGAAGTTGGGGTGCTGTGCATAGCCCCGCAGGGTCCGCTGCAGGACCGCCAGGCCCTCGCCCTCGGGGTCGACGGCGCAGCCGAACCCGTGGGTGAGCGGCACGACGCCGTCGACCCGGTCGAACCCCTCGAGTGCTTCGGGGCGCAGGTCGCGTCGGAACGCGTCGGCGACCGCCTGCACGACCGTGGCCGAGCAGTTGACGCTGCTGATGATGCCGATGAAGTTGCGCGTCGCGACCCGACCGTCGGCACGCCGGATCCCGTCGAAGGTGGCGGGTTCGGGCACGTACTGGGTCGGGCGAGCGGCGCTCGACGGCGTGACCTCGCGCTCGAACTCGAGCATCCTCAGGTTGTGGGTGTGGACGTGCTGACCGGGCTCGATGCCGGTCGCCGCAACACCGATCACCTGCCCGTAGCGCAGCACGCGCGTACCGCGGGCGATACGCCGGACGGCGACCTTGTGGCCCGGCGGGATCGGGTCCCGGACGACAACCTTCTCGCTGTCCAAGGGGTCGCCCGGACCCAGCCGGAACGCCGCCACGACGACGTCGTCGTCCGGGTGGAGGCGGATCACCGTCCGTCGTGACCGTGCCAGCGACACCGGCACCGGGGGACGGGAGGCCTGGCTCATGCGTTCCCCCGCTGAGCGTGCCGGTCCCGACCGTAGACCCGCTCGGCCGTCCTCTCGAAGATCTGCTCGTGGTGGGCGGCAGGTGTGAGCGTGCGTGCGAGGTCGTGCCACTGCGCGTACGTCACGACGGCGGAGACGACCGGCCAGTCGCTGCCCCACATCACGCGCTCGGGTCCGAAGGCATCCAGCGCGACATCGACGTAGGGACGTAGATCCGCTGCGCTGGTGCGTTCTCCGGCCTCGGAGACCAGACCCGAGAGCTTGCAGACGACATCGCCTGCCTCGGCCAGCCGCCGGAGGTCGGCGGACCAACCCTCGAGGCCGCCGTGCGCGATGTCCGGCTTGGCCATGTGGTCGAGAACCACCCGCAGACCTGGACGCGCCTCCACCACGCGGATCAGCGGTTCGAGGTGCGCCGGGAGGGCGAGCGCCTCGTAGAGCAGGCCGAGATCCTCGATCGCGTCCAGCCCCTCGCCGACGTCGGACCGCAGGATCCAGTCCGGATCCTCGATGGCCTGGAGCCAGGGCCGCACGCCGACGCCGAGCGGGTCCGCAGCGAACCGCTCGAGCTGGGTGCGCGCGTCCGAGTCGGTGAGCTCGACCCATCCGACGACGCCGAGCACCTGCTCGGTGTTCGCGTGGGCCACGCTGAGCAGGTACTCGGTCTCGGCGGCGGTCGGCGCTGCCTGCACCAGCACCGCACGGTCGATTCCGAGCGGCGTCGCGGCAGCCGCCCAGTCGGCGAACGTGAAGTCCCGGTGCAGCGCGCGGTCCTCGCCGGCGAGCCAGTCGTAGTCGCGGCGGGCGAGGTCCCAGACGTGGACGTGGGCGTCGATCATGCCGTGACCTCCGTGCCGGCGATCCACTGAGGTTCGAGCAGACCCGACTCGACGAGGTCGTCCCACAGCGCATCCGGGATGTCGACCTCGGCCGCCGAGAACGACGCGTCGAGCTCGGCGATGCTGCGCACACCGAGGAGCACGCGCTCGAAGTACCCGCTGCGCAGCACGAACTGCAGCGCCGCGGCCATGAGCGGCACATCGTGGCGCTCACAGGTCTCGGACAGCGCAGCGACGGTGCGCGCGATCTCGTCGGGGACGCCCTCGTAGCTGAAGTGGCTTCCGCCGGCGAGGACGCCCGAGTTGTAGACGCCACCCGCCACGAGCTTGACGCCGGACCGCGCACAGGTCTCGAAGACGGCCGGGTCGTCGGGCCGGGTCAGCAGCGTGAACTGGTTGGCGAGCAGAGCACGGTCGAGATCGAGCTCGGCCATCGTGCAGAGCAGAGCGTCCGTCTCGTTCACGCCGACACCGAGCTCGCGCGTGACACCCGTCGCCTTGAGCTCGGCGAGCGCGCGATAGCCACCGGCGCGCAGCGCGGCCACGTGACGGTCGTTCTCCGCGCCATGGGTCCAGCGCCCGATGTCGTGGAGGAACAGCACGTCGAACGCCTCGACGCCGAGTCGGGCGAGACTGTCCTCGGCGCTGCGCATGATCCCGTCGTAGCTGTAGTCGAACACCTCGACGAACGGCCCGGCGTTGTGCCACCCGAAGTCGTTGAATGGAGCCGACGCACCGGCCCGCCGCTTCGGCACGAGCTGACGGCCGGCCTTGGTGCTGACCGTGAGCCCTTCCGTGCTGCCCAGGTCGTCGAGGAAGTGGCCCAGCCGCCGTTCGGCGGTGGACGCTCCGTACATGGGCGCGGTGTCGAACCAGCGGATGCCGCGTTCGTAGGCCGCGCGCATCAAGGCCTGGGCGTCGGCGGCCGACATCGGGGCGAACATGCCACCGATCGAGGTCGTGCCGAGCCCGAAACGTGAGCGGTCACGGGACGAGGACACTGCGGATCACCTCTCCATCTGCGATGGCCCCGAGGGCCGTGTTGACGCTGTCGATGGGTAGCCGTGCTGAGACCAGGGACGCCAGATCGAGGCGTCCAGCCTCGGCCAGTGCGACGGCTGTGGGGATGTCACGGCGCACCTGGGCACCGCCGTACTTGGCGACCAGCACCCGCTTGCCCTCGGCGAAGAACGGCATGGCGGGGAAGGCGATCTGCGCGTCGTGCCGCGGCATGCCGACCACGACCACGCCGCCCCCTCGTCGTGTCAGCGCAAGGGCGTCGCTCACGACCGAGGCCAGGCCGGTGACCTCGAAGGCATGGTCGACACCGCGCCCCTCGGTGAGCGCGAGAACCGCCTCGCGGGTGCCCTCAGCGGTCGGGTCGAGCTGATCGGTCGCGCCCGCGGTCAGCGCCGCCGCCCGCTTCCACTCGATCGGGTCGATCGCGATGATCCGGCCGGCGCCGGCGAGCGCGGCAGCCTGGACAATCGCCTGCCCGACGCCCCCGCAGCCGAGCACCGCGACGGCGTCACCGGGGCGGACCTCAGCGGTGCGGAGCACGGCGCCGATGCCGGTCGTGACGCCGCAGCCCAGCAGGGCGAGCTGCTCGTCCGGCAGGTCGGTGCTGACCTTGACCACCGAGGCCTCGTGCACCGTGGTCTGCTCGGCGAAGGTGCCCAGTCCGAGGTAGCTGATCGCCTGCCGGCCGTCCGGCAGGGTCGCGCGTGGCGTACCGGCCACGTCGAAGGCGACTGCGCACAGGTGGGACTCGCCACGGATGCACCAGAAGCACGCCCCGCAGGCGGGGATGAAGGTGGTGACCACGCGGTCGCCGGGCTGCACCAGGCGCACATCGGCGCCGACTGCCACCACGGTGCCGGCAGCCTCGTGGCCGAGCACCGCCGGGGGCGGCAGCGGCCGACCGCCGGTGTGCACCGACAGGTCGCTGTGGCAGACGCCTGAAGCGCCGACCGCGACGACGACGTCGGAGGGCCCGGGTGCCAGCGGCTCGAGGTCGAGCACCTCGAGCGGCTGGCCGATGCCCGTGAAGACTGCTGCGCGCATGGGCCTCGCCTCAGACGTACTCGACGTACGCCACACCGAGCTCGTCGACGAGCTCGATCTGGAGCACGGCCGCACCGTCGTCGTCGGTCTCGGCGGAGACGATCCGCAGACCCGGGCCGGCGGTGGCCGTGCCGAGGGCTCGGTCCGAGGGCGACCGGAGGATGACGCGCACCGGCTCCGGCGGTGCGGGCTGCTCGACGCCATAGTTCTGGATCGTCAGCAGGATCCGGTCGGCATCGGCCTGGTCATAGGCGTTGAGCCATACGTTGCTGCGGGCTTCCGCGGCGAACGTCGGCGTCGGGCCGACGAGATCGCGCAGGATCGCGGTCAGCAGCGCCCGATTGGCCGTGACGGTGGAGCGTTCGAGCACGAACGTGCTGTAGACCGCCACGCCACTGCCGAACTCGTTGCGCGTCAGAGTGCTGTGCCCGGTTCGCTCCCACGGCGGCGCGGAGTGGATCGATGCCCACGAGGTGTCCTCGACCGACCCCCAGGCCGGGCCGCCGTAGGGCAGCGTGAGTGTGGCGAGGGTGGTGGCCGTCGTCGCGTTCGCGCGAGGCGAGGAGCGCAGCGGCTTCGGCTCGTAGGGAACCCCCCACTGCGCGTTGTAGGGCTCGCTGATCTCCTCCTGCGGGTGGATCGCCCCCCGGATCTCGTCGCTCTGCGGTGTCATGAAAGCGACGCGGCGGTCCTCCTCGCCGGCGAACGAGACGCCGAAGACGTCGGCCAGCATGAAGTCCTCGTGGCGGGTCCCATTCGCCTCCACCAGTGAGGTGTAGCCGCTGGCATAGAGGCGTCCGCCGGCGGCGACATAGGCGCGGAAGGCCTCGACCTCCTGAGCTGTGAGACGGGAGACGTCCGGGAGCGCGACCGCTCGGAACCTCGGCAGGAGATCGAGGTCGGACTCGCTCAGCACCCCGAAGGGGATGTGCGCCTCGGCGAGCGCACGGGCGACGCCGCGGGCAGCCTGCACGTGCGGGAAGGGCGTGCCGCCCAACCGCGGCGGGGGCCCTGCCGGCGTGCCGTTGTCCGCGAAGTCCATGAAGGAGTTGTCCGAGAGGTAGATCGCGATGTCCTCCAGCGGCTGGCCGGTGCCGAGATCGGCGTACGGCGCCATGGCGGCGAAGGCGTCGCGGATCACCTGGAAGTTGCCGGGCCGCTCGCGGCCGTCGGGGTCGATGCCGTCGATGACGATGAACGCCGACCCCGTGGCGGTGGCCGCCAGGCCCTCGGAGGTGAGCTCCGCCGTCGACTTGAGCGTGACGTGATCGATCAGGTCGATCCCGACGCTGACCATGAGCTCGGCGGGCTGGGTGCGGCTGAGGTGCTGAGCGAGCTTGTTGACGACGAGGTGCTCGAATCGGTCGCCGTACAGATCGAGGGACGTGTAGGTGTCGAGCTTTCCGCTGGCCAGGGTCTGTCCGCAACGCCACCCGGAGAGCGCGTTGGCGAGGTTGTGGGTGACGGCGATACCGGGGCGCAGCTCCAGAGCCCGATCGATGAGGATGCGGGTCCACTCGTTGAGCCACCGACGGCGTGCCGCCTGGAAGGTGGCCCAGGCGGGGTCGGTCCAGTCGACGACGTCGGGGACCTCGATGCCGTCCTCGCGACGCAGCCGGTCACGGCAGGCGTCACAGGCGCAGATCGCCAGGAAGAAGATCATGTCGAGCCAGAGACCGTCGACCTCGTAGCCGGTGAGGATCTCCTCGGTGATGGCGAGCTCGTAGGCGCGGTAGTCGGCGTTGTTGGGGCAGCAGACGCCGTAGCGGGTGCGGTCGTGCAGGGGGCGCCCGGTGCTGACGTCGATCTGCGACCACTCCGGATGCGCGGTGGCGGCCCAGTTGTCGAAGGTGATGCTCTGGTAGGCCATCGTGGACAGGCCCCGAGCCCGGCAGGCGTCGTTGAGCTCCTTGAACACGTCCCGCCCACCGAGGTTGCCGTGCTGCTTGCCGACGACGGTCGGGTAGGTGCACAGGCCTACGTGCGACTTGGCGTAGAGCATGACGGCGTCGAGTCCCGCGTCGGCGCACTGCTGCGCGAGACGGTCCGGGTCGTAGTCGGCGAGGAACCCGGGATCCCAGTCGGGGATGTGCATGTCGCGCAGGAGTCTGCGGGCGTGCTGCTGGTAGCGCGTGGGGGCGTAGGGCTTGGCTTCGACGGTCACCATTGACTCCTGATGTGGAACGAGAGAACCCTCAGGTGAGCGAATCACCCGATGACTTCGGTATGGCGGTGGAGCGTAGGTGGTCACGGCGCGCGCTGTCAATCCTCCAATAACGGCGAGATATAGCGGTTGTCGAATGCAGCGTGCCGAAGCCCTCACCGAAAGTCATCGGGTCACCTATGCTGTGCTCATCGTGTCCGGATGAGGGGTTTGCCATGTCGCTGACCGACGAGGCGATCGAGAAGATCAAAGGGATGATCGTCTCGGGGGAGCTACGCCCTGGAGATCGGCTGCCCGTCGAGAAGTCGCTGGCGGACCGCCTCGGTCTGTCGCGCAACTCGTTGCGCGAGGCGGTGCGAGCTCTGACGGCCTTGCGGGTGCTGGAGACGAGGCAGGGCGCCGGCACCTTCGTGACCAGCCTGGCTCCCGGGCTGGTGCTCGACGCGGTGAGCTTCATCGTGAACTTCCACGACCCTCAGACGGCGGTGCACTTCGTCGGGGTGCGGCGCATCCTCGATGCCGAGGCTGCCGCCCGGGCGAGCGTCCGGATCACCGACGACGAGCTGGCGGAGCTGCGGGAGATCCATGAGCGTCTGTGCGTGGTGGCGCGGCATCAGCCGATCGACACAGACAAGCTGATCGAGCTGGACCGCAAGTTCCACAGCCGTATCGCCAGCGCGTGCGGCAACCCGGCCCTCGCGGCTCTCGCGGACATGCTGGGCGGGCAGACCGTCTCCGCGCGGGCCCTGCGGCTCAGTGCGCTCGAGACCACCGCCAGCAACGCGCTGGTCGAGCACGAGCAGATCCTCGAGGCGCTCCAGGACCGTGATCCCGAGCGCGCGCGACTGCGGGCGGGCATCCATGTGCTCCAGCTCGAGGAGTGGCTCACCCAGCAGGGCCACGGCGAGGCGTCGGGGTAGCCACCGCTCGACGGCACCACCGGGCCGCGCGGATGAGCGCGCGAGGAGGCGGGGCGGCACCCGTCGAGCACGAGCCGTGCCGTCGAGAACGAGTGGCGCACGGCTCGTCCTCGCCGCGCGGGCTCGTACTCGCGGGCGGCGGCGCGAGCTGCCTACTGCGCCATGTCGAAGAACCGCGCGTAGTGGCCCTGGAACGCGACGACGATGGTGTCGGTGGGGCCGTTGCGGTGCTTGGCGACGATGATGTCGGCCTCGCCCGCGCGCGGGGACTCCTTCTCGTACATGTCCTCGCGGTGCAGCAGGATGACGACGTCGGCGTCCTGCTCGATCGAGCCGGACTCGCGCAGGTCGCTCATCTGCGGCTTCTTGTCGGTGCGCTGCTCCGAGCCACGGTTCAGCTGCGAGATCGCGATCACCGGCAGCTCGAGCTCCTTGGCGAGCAGCTTCAGCGCACGCGAGAACTCCGCGACCTCCTGCTGGCGCGACTCCACCCGCTTGCCCGAGCTCATCAGCTGCAGGTAGTCGACGACGACGAGGCGCAGGTCGTGGCGCTGCTTGAGCCGGCGGCACTTCGCGCGGATCTCCATCAGCGACATGTTCGGGCTGTCGTCGATGAACAGCGGCGCGTCGCTCAGCTTGCCCATCGTGCGCGCCAGCCGGGTCCAGTCGTCGTCGCGCATCGAGCCCTTGCGCAGGTGCGTCAGCGGCACCTGCGACTCCGCGCTCAGCATGCGCATCGCGATCTCGTTGCGGCTCATCTCCAGCGAGAAGATGACCGACGTCAGGCCGTGCTTGATCGAGGCCGCGCGCGCGATGTCCAGGCCGAGCGTCGACTTGCCGACCGCCGGACGTGCCGCGACGACGATCATCTGCCCCGGGTGCAGGCCGTTGGTCAGCGCATCGAGGTCCTTGAACCCCGTCGGCACCCCGACCATCCCCTCACCACGGTGGGAGGCGGCGTCGATCTCCTCCATGGTGCCGTTGAGGATGTCCTTGAGCGGCAGGTAGTCCTCGCTGGTGCGCCGCTCGGTGACCGCGTACACCTCGGCCTGCGCGGTGTTCACCAGGTCGTCGACGTCGCCGCCGTCGGTCGCGTAGCCCAGCTGCGCGATCCGGGTGCCGGCATCGACCAGCTTGCGCAGCACCGCACGCTCCCGCACGATCCGGGCGTAGAAGCCCGCGTTCGCGGCGGTCGGCACCGAGCTGATCAGCGTGTGCAGGTAGGGCGCGCCCCCGATGCGGCCGATCTCGCCGCGCTTGGTCAGCTCGGCGGCGACCGTGACGGCGTCGGCCGGCTCGCCGCGCCCGTACAGGTCGATGATCGCGTCGTAGATCGCCTCGTGGGCGGGCCGGTAGAAGTCGGTGCCGCGCAGCACCTCGACGACGTCGGCGATCGCGTCCTTGCTCAACATCATGCCGCCGAGGACGCTCTGCTCGGCCGCGACGTCCTGCGGCGGGGTCCGCTCGAACCCCTGCGGAGCCAGCTCTGCCACACTCACCAGAACCGCCCCCTGACGCTCAACGCTGCTGCCTCCTGCACGAGTCCGACACTCGCATCCACCACCGACATCTGCCTGTCCCCGCCGACGCGACGGGGCTCCCCTGCGGCCCTCCACGACGACGGCACCTCGGGCACGTTAGCGGCCTCGACGGCGACCGTCGACCGGCTCCGTCCACGGCCCCTGGGGAGAACTCACGGGCACCCTGTGGAGCGTCCCCACCGGTTGTCCACATATCCACGGACCACCTGTGGACAGCGGCGCGCGGACCGTGACGAGCGCGCCGTCGTGCCTGTGGACGCCGCCCTCCGGTGGTGAGGTGGACAACACCGGCGACACGCCTGCGCGACACGCCGGACTGCTCGCGGTGCGCCACGATGGCCTGCGTGAGCGAGCGCCGACCCGACCCGAGCACCGCCCGCGCGGAGCGCCGCTCGCTCGACCGACGCATCTTCGCCCTCGCCTGGCCGGCCCTCGGGGCGCTCGTCGCCGAGCCGCTGTTCGTGCTGGTCGACTCCGCCGTCGTCGGCCGCCTCGGGACGCCCCAGCTCGCAGGTCTGACGCTCGCCAGCACGGTGCTGCTGACGCTGGTCGCCGTCTTCGTCTTCCTCGCCTACGCCACCACGGCCGCGGTCGCCCGCAAGCTGGGCGCCGGCGACGAGAAGGGTGCGCTCGCCGTCGGGGTCGACGGCGTCTGGCTGGCCCTGGCCCTGGGGGCGGTGCTCACGGTCCTCGGGCTGACACTGGCCCCCCAGGTCGTCACCACGCTGGGCGCCTCGCCCGAGGTGACGCCGCACGCGATCGCCTACCTGCGCTGGTCGGCGCCCGGCATCCCCGGCATGCTCGTCGTGCTCGCCGCCACCGGCGCGCTGCGCGGCCTGCAGGACACCCGCACGCCGTTCGTCGTCGCGGTCACCGGCGCCGTCACCAACGCGGTGCTGTGCGTGACGTTCGTCTACGGGTTCGGCCTCGGCATCGCTGGCTCCGGCCTGTCGACGGCGATCGCCCAGATCGGCATGGGTGTCACGCTGCTCGTCGTGCTGGTCCGCGGCGCCCGCGCCCGCGGCGTGCCGCTGCGGCCGCACCCCGGCGGCATCCTCGCCAACGCGCGCGCCGGGATGCCGCTGCTGGTGCGGACCCTGACGCTGCGGGCCGCAGTCCTGCTCACCGTGCTCGTCGCGACCCGGCTCGGCGACGAGGTGCTCGCCGCGCACCAGGTCGTCGCGTCGATCTGGAACCTCACCGCGTTCGTGCTCGACGCCCTCGCGATCGCCGCGCAGGCGCTCGTCGGCCACGGGCTCGGCGCCCGCGACGTCGAGGGCGTCCGCGCGATCACCCGCCGCACCCTGTGGTGGGGCACGCTCGCGGGCGTCGGGATCGGGCTGCTCGTGGCGATCTCGGGATGGTTCGTCGTCCAGGTGTTCACGACCGACCCCGCCGTCCGGGAGGCCGCGCTCGTCGGCCTCGTCGTCATCGGCGTCCTCATGCCGGTGGCGGGCTGGGTGTTCGTGCTCGACGGCGTCCTCATCGGCGCCGGTGACGGCCGCTACCTGGCGTGGGCCGGGGTCGTGACGCTCGTCGTCTACGTCCCCCTCGCGCTCGCCGTCGCGACCTGGGCACCTGCCGGAGCCGCCGGGCTCGCGTGGCTGTGGGTGGCGTTCGCGGGCGGGTTCATGCTGGCCCGAGCGATCACGACCGGGCTCCGTGCGCGCGGCACCCGCTGGATCGTGCTGGGCGACTGACCGCGCGCGTCCCGGCCCACTAAGGTGGACGGCAGTGTCCGGGAACCGGCTCGCGGGACGGAGGCGACGATGACCACCGCCGCACCCAAGCGCGCCGACGCCCGCCGCAACATCGAGGCGATCGTCGACGCCGCGACCCGGCTGCTCGCCGTCGACCCGGACGCCTCGATCAACGACATCGCCAAGGCGGCCGGCGTCGGCAGGGTCACCCTGTACGGCCACTTCGACTCGCGCGCCGCGCTGATCGCGGAGGTGACCCGGCGCGCCGTCGAGCACACCGAGGCCGCGCTGGCCGAGGTCGACCTCGACGGCGAGGCCGACGCCGCGCTCGGGCGGCTGCTCGAGGCGACCTGGCGGCTCAGCTACCGCTACGGCGCACTGGTCGTCGCCGCCGAGCAGGTGCTGCCGGTCGAGGACATGCACAGCATCCACGACGCCCCCGCCGCCCGGGTCGCGCGGCTGCTGCACCGGGGCCGGGCCGACGGCGTCTTCCGCGACGACCAGCCGGTCGCCTGGCAGCTCTCCGCGGTGCAGTCGGTGCTGCACGGGGCCGCGACCGCCGTCCACCGCGGCGAGATCACCGCGGAGCAGGCGCCCGGCCTGGTGCGCGAGACCGCCCTCGCGGCGCTGCGCCGGGTCTGACCGGCGCACACCCGGTCGGACCCGGCGCCGGCACCTGAGCCCGGGCGCCGAACGGCCCGCCTAGGCGGCGTGCCGAACCCGGTAGCGCACGTGCAGCGCCTCGGCGCCCTGGGCCGCGCTCACGGGCTCCAGCTCCACGTGCTCGGGCCCGCGTTCGGTCCCGCGACGAACCCGTCGACCGAGACCGACATGTACAGGACGGTCGCAGCCATGGCGGCCACCCCTCAGTCCTCCCCCGCGAGCGGCGGTGCGTCGAGCACGGTCGGCACGTACTCCAGCAGCTGCAGCGCGCCCCCAGTCGACCTGGGTCATCGATCGCGAGAACACGTACTTGGGGATCGGTCCGAGCACGTCGGTGCCGGGTTCGCCCCCCTGCGCCATGCCGTGCATGAGCCGGTAGGTGTTGGCACCCATGAGGATCGGGTGCTCGTTCTCGGGCGAGTCGGCCATCCAGCCGAGGTACTCGGGCCCCTCCATCCCCCAGAAGCCCGGCCAGCCCTCGGCCGCGCCGAAGCCGTCGAGCGACTGGATGAAGTCCACCGTGAGCGGTTGCATCCGATCTCCTCCGTGTCGAGGCGACGGCCGGGTGCCGCCGTCAGAGACGCTGCGCGGAGTAGCGCAGCAGCTGCATGTCCGTGGTGCCCGGCACCAGGCCCTCGTCGACGAAGCCCGCGCGCTCGGCCACGCGGCGAGCCGCGGTGTTGGCCGGGCGCGTGCGGACGACGACGTCGAGCCCGGGCGCGACGAGTGGCGCGAGCGCGAGCGCCTCACGGACGACGGTGCCGGCCAGCCCACGCCCCTGCGTCGCGACGGCGAACCGGTAGTAGACGTTGAGGACGGACTCGCCGGCGACACGCGTGTGCTGGATGCCGCCCAGGCCGGCGACGACGCGCGCGCCGTCGGTCGTCTCCGGCCCGGGCACGCCCTCGGGCCACGCGGTGAACGGCACCAGCACCGTCCAGTAGCCGAAACCCTCGTTCGCCCAGTGCCGCAGCATCGGCTGCATGAACTGTTCGGTGTGCTCGAGGTCCGGGTGGGTCTCGGCCGGGTCGTGCTCGTACACGCGGGGGTCGGAGTGGACGGCGAAGATCCCCGGCGCGTCCTCGGGCGTCGGCCGGCGCAGCAGGATGCCGCGGATCCCGGCCTGGCGCGCCGCGGGTGCCGCGCTCACGAGGTCAGCGCGATCACGGCGACGGCGACCGCGACCACGGTGTCGAGCACGCAGCAGAACTCCGCGAGCGAACGGCTGACCACGCGGCCCGTGCGGTGGTGGTGGACGTCCCACGCGGCGTGCGCGAGGAGCGCCGCCGCGACCACGAGACCGCCGGCCGTCGGCGAGGTCTGGATCGCGACGAGCGCGAGCGCGGCGAGCACGAGCATCGCCGCCGCCTGCACCGGGTAGGCCCACACCGGCAGCCAGCGCTGGAGCGCGAGGCCGACGACCAGCAGCAGGCCGGCGCACGCGAGCAGCACGACCGACGCGTCGAGGTCGGCCAGCCTGGCCGCCGTCATCACGACGACCGTCACCCCGAACGCGGGCCACGCCGCCCAGCGGCGTCCCACGACCGCCGCCGCGAGGTAGACGAGCCCGGACGCCACGACGACGGGCGCGACCTCGCGGCCGTCCGCGAGCCCGAGCACGGTGGCGGCGGCGACCAGCAGCCCCAGGCCGGCGGGCCACACCCGGCTCCACGCGCTGCGTGGTCGGGTGCGGACGCCGGCGTCGGCGGCGAGAGCGGTCATCGGAGCCTCCAGGTCGGACGACGGACCGGACCGCTAAACCGTACGCCGGTGTTCGACTTGTGCGCAAGGGTCCGATCGCGACGGCCCGACGGCCGGCCTCGGCGGCAGCGCTGTCGTCAGCGTCCGAACTCGGGGACCCCACGGATCGACAGCCCGCCGTCGACCGGGAGCGTGTGGCCGGTGATCCAGGCGCTGTCGGCCGAGGCGAGGAACGCGACAGCGGCCGCGACGTCCTCCGGCTCGCCCACCCGGGCCAGCGGGTACAGCCGCGCCAGCCGGTCCGGGCCGCCCTGGTGGTCCCACACGCGCGTGCGGGTCGTGCCGGGCGCGACGGCGTTGACCCGGATCCCCGGGGCGTACCGGACCGCGAGGTTCGTCGTCAGCGAGGTCAGCGCGGCCTTCGCCGCCGAGTACGCCTCGCCGCCCAGCGCGATCAGGCCGTTGACCGAGCTCACGGTCACCACCGCCGCCCGGTCGCTGCGCTGCAGCATCGGGATCGCGGCACGCGTCACGCGCACCACGCTGAGGAAGTTGAGCTGCCACATCCGCTCGAACGGCTCGTCGTCGCCGTCCTCGAAGGCCGGCTCCGGCATCCCCCCGCCGGCGACGTTGACGAGCGCGTCCACGCGCTCCGTGCGCTGCTCGACGGCGGCCAGCGCCTCGGTCACCGCGCTCGCGTCGGTCACGTCGACCGCGACCGCGTGGTGCTCGCCGCCGTCGGCCCGTGGCAGGGACCGGGCCACCGCGGCCGCGGCGTCGCCGTCGAGGTCGAGCACCATCACGCGCGCGCCCTCCTCCGCGAGACGGCGCGCGCACGCCGCTCCGATCCCGTGACCCGCGCCGGTCACGACCGCCACCGCACCGGCGAACCGGCGCCCCACCGCTGCCCCGTCGCGATCCACCTTCTCGCTCATGGACGAACGGTGCCACGAGCACGACGACGTCGTCACCTCATCGCGACCGATCGGGCCAGGGCGCGGTCGCGAGACGGACCGCGCGGCCGGGGGCGGGCGGTTCGTGATACCTCTCGAGGATGACCTTCCTGCGCCGCGACGTGCGGCGATGACCGCGCGCCGCGCCGCCGGCTGGCTCGCGCTGGCAGGGATCGTCGCGCTGTCGTTCAACCTGCGGCCGGCCGCCGTCTCGGTCGGGCCGCTGCTCGCCGAGGTGCGCGACGCCGTCGGGCTCTCGACCGAGGGCGCGGGGCTGCTGACCTCGCTGCCGGTTCTCGCGTTCTCCGGGTTCGGGGCGCTCACGCCGCGGCTGGCCGCCCGGCTCGGGATCCACCGCGCGACACTGCTCGCGGTCGTCGCGGTGACCACGGGTCTCGGGGGCCGTGCGCTCGTGTCGGACCCGCTGCCGTTCCTGCTGCTGTCGGCGCTGGCGCTCGCGGGGATGGCGGCCGCGAACGTGCTGCTGCCGTCGCTGGTCAAGCTGCACTACCCGGAGCGGATCGGGAGGGTCACCGCCGTCTACACGACCGCGATGGCGATCGGGCTGACCGGGGCGCTGCTGCTCACCGTGCCGGTCGCCGACGCGCTCGGGTCGTGGCGCTGGGGCCTCGGGGTGTGGGCGGTGCTCGGGCTGCTCGCGGCGCTCCCCTGGGTGCTGCTGGCGCGGCGCGACGACTCCCCCGGCCACGCGCGGCGGCGGGCGATCTCGGTCGGGCAGGTCGCACGCACCCGGCTGGGCCTCGCCATGGCGGGGTTCTTCGGGCTGCAGTCGCTGCAGGCGTACGTGGCGTTCGGCTGGTACGCACAGGTGTGGCGCGACGCCGGCTACTCGCCCGCGGCGGCCGGGGCCCTGGTCGCGCTGCTCGCCGCGGTGTCGATCCCGCTGTCGCTGACGGTGCCCTCGTTGGCGGCGTCGCGCCGCGACCAGCGCCGGGTCGGGTTCACGCTGATCGCCTGCTACCCGGTCGGGTTCGCGATGCTGCTGGCCTCACCCGCCACGCTCGCGGTGCCCGCGGCCCTGTTCATCGGTGCCGGCTGCTGCGTGTTCCCGCTGGCGCTGGTGATGATCGGGCTGCGCACCCGCACCCCGGAGGGCACGGCGGCGCTGTCCTCCTTCAGCCAGGCCGGCGGCTACCTGCTCGCCGGCCTGGGGCCGTTCGGGTTCGGGTGGTTGCACGAGGCCACCGGGTCGTGGCGGGTGCCGCTGGTCGCGATGCTCGTGCTGGTCGTCCCGCTGGCGCTGCTCATGGCCTACGTGGGGCGTCCGCGCGAGCTCGAGGACCAGCTGGCCCCTCCCGCCTGACGGCTACCAGACCCGCACCCGCTGCGACCCCTCGCTCAGCTGCGCGAGCGGACCCGCCGGGTAGCGCCCCTCGGCGTCCTTGCGCCCGCCCACGAGGTCGGTGTCGAGCACGACCGGGGCGCCGCTGGGGTCCTCGAACGCCGCGTCCGGAAACCGTGCGACCCCGAGGTCGGCGCCGGTGACCAGCCCGACGCGCGGCGCGGCGAGCTCGCCCGGCAGGGTCAGCTCGAGGTGGACCTGGTCGCCGTCGTCGACCACCTCGACCGTGACGCCGTCGGCCACGGCGGCGGCGCCCTCCTCGCCCGGGCGCGGTGCGGCGGGCTCCACGTAGGCGTTGCCGCGGACGTCGACGTGCTGCACGAGGTCGAGGAACGGCTTGTGGTCGCCGGGGCGGCGGGCCTCGACCCGCTCCAGGTACTCCGCCGGGGAGCCCGGGTGGTCGGCGTAGCCGAGGGTGCCGTAGCCGGACAGGTCGTGGCCGAGCGAGCCGGGCTCGTACGCGGCGTCGAGGTCGCCACCGAGGAAGAGGTTGCCGATCCAGCGGTCGTCGCCGCCCTCCACGACGGCGTACCCCGCCACCTGGGTCGAGTGCGGCCGGTGGTAGGGCGTGGCCCGGTCGCGCACCGGCTCCAGCCGGATCGCGCCGGCGACGAGGTTGCCGACGTAGGCGCCGCCCTGCGCGAAGTTGTCGAGCGAGACCGGGGACGCGAGCACGTTGTGGTCGACGACGAACGGGCCGTGGCTGACCTCGATGAACAGGTCGCGGGTGTTGCCGTAGTAGAGGTTGCGGGTGATCCGGGTGCCCTGGGTCTGCCAGTCCAGCCAGGTGCCGAGCGTGCAGTCGTGGATGCGGTTGCCGCTGATGACGACGTCGATCGGGGCGTGCAGCTTGATGCCGCCGATCTCGTGGCCGAAGAACTCCCGCTTGGTGGCGATCGCGTGGATGTGGTTGTCCTCGATGCGGGAGAACACGCAGCCGAGATGCCCGACGACGCCGTTCTGCCCGCAGTGGTGGATCGTGTTGCGCCGCACCACGTGGGAGCCGATGTGCTCGCGGTCCCAGCCGATCTGGCGGGCGGCGAAGACGCTCTCGAGCTGGTACTGGTAGCCGGGCTTGTCGCCGCGCTCGGTGGCGAGGTTGTGGCCGGTGGAGCGCTCCTTGCCGAGCGAGACGGCCGAGCACGTGGCGTCGTGGATGTCGTTGTCCTCGATCACCCAGCCCTTGGCCCAGTTCGGGCCGACGAGCCCGGGCTGGTCCGCCGTCGGCGGCGCCCACGGGGTGGCGGCCTGGCAGAGCTCGAAGCCGCGCACGGTGATGTAGTCGACGTGGTGCTCGGTCGGGAAGAACACCGCCGGGCGCACGTTGACCTCGACGAGCGCGGCGTTCGGGTCGACGCCGGGGAAGTGGGCCCACACGGTGGTCGCGTCCTCGCCGACCTCGGCGTACCAGCGCTGCTGCACCTGCTCGGGGTCGCGCTCGTGGCCGGGGCGGCCGGTCCAGCGGTCGACGGTGGTGAGCGGGACGGCGTCGGGGTCGGCGACCGCCTCGCGGCTGCTCACCTCGTAGCCGCTGCGGCCCTCGAGGTAGACCTCGCCGAGGTGCACGGCCGGCTCACCGGGCTCGCGGATGAGCCAGTCGCCCGCCACCTCGATGGCGAACGGGTTGCGCTCGCCGAACAGGCCGTTGGGGAGGGTGACGCGCCAGACGTCGCCGTCCTCGCGCTCCCAGCCGGTGACCCGCTCGGAGCCGGTGATCCGCACGTGCTCGCCCTTGGCGGCCTGGAACACGATCCGGCGGTCCTCGCCGCGGCCGCCGCGCGGGGGCCGCACCCACTCCCGGTAGACGCCGCCGTGGACGACGACGGTGGTGCCGGGGGTCGCGAGCTCGGCGGCCCGCTGGATCGTGCGCAGCGGGTCGTCGGCGGACCCGCTCGCGGTGTCGGAACCGGTGGTGGCGACGTGGATGACCGACATGGGTCGGGTGTTCCTCTCGGACGGCGGTGGTGCGGTGACGAGGTGGGTGGGGTTCTCGACCGGCGAGCGCCTCGGGGCCCCGCGGCCGGTGCTGCGCGGGAGGGTCGACGACGACGCGCGCTCCCCGCGCGGGTGTCGCCCGAGCGCTCCTGTGGGAGGGCTGTCGACACCTCGGTCGCCCCCGGTCCGGGGGCGACGACAACGTTATCGGTCCCGGTCCCGGCACGTGGTGGTGCGACGCGGCAGGCCCGGTCGCCGGACGTGGTCGGCACGACGGATGTGGTGACGGCAGGGTCGCTCGCGGGCATGATGGCGACATGGCCGCCGTCGAGGAGTTCGACCTCGCGGTGCAGCCGGCGGTGCCGCGGCTGCGCTCCCGGCGTCGCGGCCCGGCCGGCCGCGCCGTCACCTGGGTGGCGGCGCTGGTGCTCGTGGTGGCCGGTGTGCTGGCGGCCCCGACACGCGGTGCGCTGCTGGGCTCGGTCCCGCGTGACACGGTCGCGGTGCTGGGCGTGGACCTCACGGCTGCGCCGGACGTGCGGTGGGTCGCGGAGATCGCCGTCGACGGCGCGCGGTCCGAGACGGTGTGGTTCGTCGGCGACACGGTGGTCGCGATGGCCGCCGACGGCGTCCACGGCCTGGACCCCGTGACGGGAGCGACGGTCTGGCAGGCCGCCGTCGACGCGGCCTCCTGCGAGGTGGGCCGCGCCGTCACCTGCGTCGACGCGCCCGGCACCCCCGACGCCGCGGTGCTGCGCGTCGAGGACGACGGCAGGGCGGCGACCGTCCCGGTGCCGGGTGCGGTGAGGGCGACCGACGTCGGTGCCGACGTCGTGGTGGCCGTCGCCGACGACGACGCCCGCGAGGTCCGGCGCGTCGCGCGCGACGGCACGGTGCGCTGGGCGACGCCGGTGCCCGCGGAGGCGCTGGCCAAGGACGACCTCGCGTGGTGGACGGCGGTCCTGACGGTCGTCGGCGGCCACGTGCACCTGGTCACCGGTGCCCCGGCGGTGTCCTTCGACGTCGACGACGGCACGGTCGAGGAGTCGGGCCTGCGGTGGGTGCACCGCGCGCCGTACGGGTACGAGCTCTCCTGGTCGGACGACGAAACGGCGGTCACCCTCGTGGACGCCGACGGTGCGACCCTCGTCGAGTCCCTGACGCTGGCGCCCGACGACGACCCCGGGAGCGCCGTCCAGGTGCGCCAGGACCTCGACGTCGCGGTGGCCGCCCGTCACGGTGAGGAGCTCTGGCGGCTCCCGTCCGACCACCTCGTCGGCCGACTCGCGGACGTCGTGGTCGTCGCGCACTGGATGCCCTCCGGCACACGCCTCACCGGGGTCGACCAGGCCACCGGGCGCACGCTGTGGGAGGCGTGGGACCTCCCCTCGCTCGCGGTCGTGGGCGGCGGGTCGACCCTGGTTCTGTGGGACCTGGTCGGCGAGCCGCAGCAGCTGCACGGCCTCGACGTCCGCACCGGCGAGGTGCTGTGGACCTACGGCGAGGAGGTGTCGGCCTTCACCCTCGCGCTGCTGTCGGACGGGATCGTGGTCATCGACGGCACCGACGTGGTGCGGCTGGCCTGGTGAGTCCACCCGCCCAGTTCCGCAGTGCGCCGAGCTCGTAGCCACGTGCCGAGCTCGTACGGTGCACGCTACGAGCTCGGCACGCCGCTACGAGGTGGTGACAGGTTCCGGGCGCGACCGCGGGAGCTGTGCGGCGACGCGGTCGCCCAGCCGCCGCAGCCGCGGGCCGGCCCATGCCTCCAGGCGCCGGTAGGTCAGGGTCGAGACGAAGATGCCGTCGAAGGCGATCATCGACAGCGAGAACCACGGCAGCCCCATGAGCACGGCGATCCCGACGTGCATCGCGATGACCGCCGGCACGGCGATCCGCCGCGTGTACGGGTGCAGCAGCGACGGTGCGAAGAACAGCTGCACGAACACCGCGAAGTAGGTCGCGGCGGTGAGGATCAGGCCGTTGCTGGTGAGCAGGTCGTTGGCCCACGGCAGCACCGCGTACTCGTGCAGCGAGAGCGGGTAGTAGAGCGCGGTGCCGTTCTGCCACAGGTCGCCCTGGATCTTGTACAGGGCCGAGGCGAGGTAGAGGACGAACACCTGCAGCGCGAGCGCCATCAGGGCCAGGTTGTGCACCGCAGCACCGGCCCAGGCGGGCAGCACCGGGAGCCCGGCCCACCAGCGCTGCGCCCGTGTGAGCGTCCCGCCCCGAGCGAGCGCCCGGCGTCGACGGCGGGCGTCGAGCGACCAGTGCTCGGAGGCGGTGGCCACCGCGAGCCAGATCAGGCCGATGCGGGCGATGTTGTCGCCCTGGTCACCGACCATCGGGTTCCGCTCGACGAGCGCCGTCATGCCGATGACCAGCAGCACGATCGCCGCGCGCGTGCGCCACCCGATGATCACGCACACGGCGAGTGCCATGAGCACGAGGTACTGGAGCGTGAACAGCAGCGGGCTCGACGTCGACCACAGCTCGTGCAGCCCACCCCACACCGAGCGCTCGCGGATCGGGGCCGCCCAGGCGGACCCGGGGCCCCAGAGCGCGTAGCGGGTGCCGAGGTTGGTGACGAGGATGCCGAGCACCGCGAGGCCGGCGACGATCCTGCTGAACGACGCGCCGTAGGTGCCGCGCTTGGCGTCGAGGAACCACCCCTCGAGCCGCTCCTGGACGTCGCGGAGGGGGCGGAGCGCCGCGGCGATCACGAGATGGCTCCGCTCATCCGAAGGTAGGGCGCGAAGAGGGCGAGCTCGTCGTCGGTGACCTCGGCCGGCTGGCGCCAGCCGTAGTCGAACCAGGTGATGCTCGCGTCGTCGACGGTGCGTGTCGACCCGGGCTCCCAGGTCGGCACGTAGCGCCGCCCGGTCCGGTACTGCACGTGGGTGATCTCGACGTCACCGAGCGCGGCCCGGTGGAAGAGCGTCGCGAGATGGGTGGCGACGGCGTCGTAGGTCATGTAGTTGCCCACGGTGCCACGCGGGACGCTGCTGTCCGTGGCATCCATCATCAGGTCGCCGAGCTCGGCGATCGGTGTCGTCAAGAAGTTCGCCGCGACGAGCTCCAGCTGGCGGTCGTTGAGGTCGTCCATCGCCGAGTGGAGGCGGTTGGCGATGCGGCGGGACGCCAGCGACATCCGCGGCGGGAACAGGTTGCCCTGGATGAGGCTGTCCTCGCCGTCGACGAGGTCGAACCACTCGGTGCGCACCCGTTCACCGGTCGCGGGGTCGACGTACTCGGCCCGCACCTGGAAGTTCACCGCGACGCGTCGCGGTGTCGGGGCGAAGATCCGCCACGACTGGTCGAACACGGGGTGCACGTAGGAGCGCAGGGTGTCGGTGCCGATCGCCTCGCGCACGGGTGTGCTCGGCCCGACCCATGTGGCGATCACGAAGGTGTGCAGGAGCACGGCGGTCACACCGAGCCACACGACGAGGCCGGCCCAGCGTGGCCGCCGGTTGCGGCCGGTCCCGGACATGGGGGAAGCCCCCGGAGCGGCGTCACGCCGCTCCGGGGGCTGAGGCTGGTCGGGCCGCGTGGCCCGACCAGCCTTTCCCGTGGTTGTCGTCGTCATACCTCCGACGAGCTCCGACGACGGATCCGAGCCGATCCGAGCGCCACCGCACCTCCGGCGAGCAGGAGGAGCGCGGCCGCGCCGAGGAGCGTGGTGTCGGCACCGGTGCTGGGCAGGCGACCGCTGCCGCTACCGCTACCGCTACCGCTGCCGGAGCCACCGCTCCCACCCGCCGACACGTCGGCGAGGACTCGGAAGCTGACCGACTGGGTGTCGTAGCCGTCGGCCTCCAGCGAGAACGTGTGGGTGTCGATCGCGGCCGAGGCCGGGATGGTCCACCTGAACGTCACCTCACCGTTGGCGTCAGCCACCTGGGTGCCGAGGTCGATCGTGGGCGTCGAGTTCATGAAGCCCTGCACGACGGTCCCGGGGGCGTAGCCGGAGCCGTACCCGATCTGGACCTGCCCGCGGTAGCGGGTGTCGTACTCGACGTCGATCGACAGCTGCCCCTGGTCGTCACCGTCGGGGTCCGTGCCGTCGGGGTCCGTGCCCTCGGGGTCGGTGCCCTCCGGGTCGGCGCCCTCCGGGTCGGTGCCCTCCGGGTCCGTGCCCTCGGGGTCGGTGCCGTCAGGGTCCGTACCGTCGGGGTCGGTGCCCTCCGGGTCCGTACCGTCGGGGTCCGTGCCCTCCGGGTCGGTGCCCTCCGGGTCCGTACCGTCAGGGTCGGTGCCCTCCGGGTCCGTACCGTCAGGGTCGGCGCCCTCCGGGTTCGTACCGTCAGGGTCGGTGCCCTCGGGGTCCGTACCGTCAGGGTCGGTGCCCTCGGGGTCGGTGCCCTCGGGGTCCGTGCCCTCGGGGTCGGTGCCCTCGGGGTCGGTGCCCTCGGGGTCCGTACCGTCAGGGTCCGTGCCCTCGGGGTCCGTACCGTCAGGGTCGGTGCCCTCGGGGTCGGTGCCCTCGGGGTCCGTGCCCTCGGGGTCGGTGCCCTCCGGGTCCGTACCGTCAGGGTCGGTGCCCTCCGGGTCCGTGCCCTCGGGGTCGGTGCCCTCCGGGTCCGTACCGTCAGGGTCGGTGCCCTCGGGGTCGGTGCCCTCCGGGTCCGTACCGTCAGGGTCGGTGCCCTCCGGGTCGGTGCCCTCGGGGTCCGTACCGTCAGGGTCCGTACCGTCGGGGTCGGTGCCCTCGGGGTCGGTGCCCTCCGGGTCCGTGCCCTCGGGGTCTGTGCCCTCGGGGTCCGTACCGTCAGGGTCGGTGCCCTCGGGGTCTGTGCCCTCCGGGTCCGTACCGGTGCCGTCGATGACCTCGGTGGTGTCCTCGGCGGTGTTGTTCACCGTGTCCCGGGCCGTCACCGTCATCAAGCCGAGCTGGGTCTCCTCGGGCACCTCGATGGTGTCCGTGAAGCCGCCGTTCTCGTCGACCGGCACCGTCGAGGTCGCCACGGTGTTACCACCTGCGTCGACGTACTCGATCGTCACCTCGGAGTTGGGCAGGAAGCCCTCACCCACCGTGGTCAGCTCCGCACCGATCTCCACCGGGTCGGGATCGACCGTGAGCGTCGCCGCGAGCGGCGTGGCCCGCACGGTCGCCGACGCGAGGTCCACGCCGACCGCCAGGTCGCCGAGCAGCGGGAGCAGGTCGATCGCCAGAGCTCGGACCGTGAAGGAGTCCTCGCCGAGGTCGCCCTCGCCGTTGATCGGGGCTTCCGTCGGCTGCTCGTTGATGGTGATCGTGAGGAGCTGCGTCAGCACCTCGTCGAGGATCGGCTCGAACGGCTCCAGGAGCACGTCGACCGTGCCCTGCAGCGCTGTCTCGGCCTCGTCGGCCATGTCGATGAGAAGCGCGTCGAGCAGCGTGCCCGTGATACCGAGCACCTCGTTGAGCAGCGGCGTCGTGAGGGCACCGACCAAGACACCCACCGGGATGGTCACGACGTCGGCATCGATGTCGATCGTCGGGTCCGTCGGGTCTGCGCCAGTGAGCTGCGCGAGCGTGCCGGCGATCTCAACGTCGACCGAACCGATACCGAGGCCAGCGAGCGCGACGCCGCCCTCGAGGGAGATTTGGACCGTCGACTGCTCGAGCGTCTCGCTGATCTCGTTCGTGAGGGAGTCGACGAGCTGGCCGAGAGTGCTCCCCACACTGGCGACGATCTGCTCGATCGTCTCGTCGGTGAGCACGGGGGTGTTTGCCGGCAGACCGTTGAGACCCGCCTCATCACCGTTGTCGACCAGTTGTGCCAAGTCGACAGTGATGACACCGGTCGTCAGGTCGATCGCGACGAGTCCGTCCTCGCTCACGACCTCTTCGAGCAGGATGTCCTCGATGTTGGGCAGTGCCGCCGTCACGCCGACGGTGGCTTCGTCGATGCCGACGCTGACGAGCCCAAAACCGAGCACGTCCAGGTCGAGATTGATCGCCTCGAGCAGCCCCACCAGCTCGCCGAGCGTCCCTTCCTCACCGAGCGACTCGTTGATGAGCGCTTCCAGCAGTGCGTCGAGACCCTCGAACGTCGTCGTGAGCTCGCCGCTCAGCGCGCCCACCGCGGGGCTGCTGATCCGGAGCTCGGCGCCCACGACGACGTAGTCGGAGTCGTAGGTACCGACATCCGTGGCCTCGGCGCGTGCCGCGAGCGCACCCAGGCCGACGGAGATCTCGTCGATGATCTGGTCCGTCAGCCCGTCGATCTGGAGCTGGTCGAGCGGTCCGGTCAGGTCGACTCGCGCGAGGTCCGGATTTCCCGGATCCTCGATCTCTTCGAGATCGATCACGCCGTCGTCGGTGACGGTGCCGGTGGCCGCGACTGAGGTGGTCTCCGTCTCCGATGCCGCGTAGCTGCCGAGCACGCCGAGGCCGGCGAGCTCGCCGAGGTCGAGCAGACCGCCGTTCTCGCCGTTGTCGATCAGAGGCAGAGGAACCCCGTCGCCGAGGTCGAGCTCCACGTCGACGAGACCGTTCAGGAGTGCGGCGTCGATGGTGCCGAAAACCCGGGCTAGGGTCGCTGGGGTTGCCGGACGCCCTGCTCAGCGTCTCGAGAACGTCCAGCTCCAGCGCGTCGACGTTGATCAGCTGTGCCAGCGCTTCCGAGCGATCATCTGGCGCCGCGGCAGCCTGGCTGCCGACCAGCGACATCGCCAGCACCGCTGCGGCAGCGCCCGCGAGCCTTCTTGACGGGCGAATCGTTCTCGCCCGGGGTGTTCGTGCTGTCACGCAAAGCCCCCCGACTTGTGGTTCCCAGAAGCCGCCCGGACGGGCGGTTGAAGCCCGACCATAGCGTCTAGACGTTTACGCGACCTGTCCGGTTGATAACTATTTGATGACATTTCACGTATCACGTCTCGCCTGGTGAACATCGCGCCCAATCCGAGCGGGGTCGACGCAAGAGTCCGCTCTGACCTGCGCATTCGCTGCTTCTCCCCGACCATCGATGCGTGCGTTGTCCGGTCCTCACCGGCTGCGGCGCAACGTAACGGCCGAGCTGTCACAGGTCGACGAGACGCTGTGTTTAGACGTGCGTCGCAACTATCCGTCGCATGCCGACGACGGGTCGCGAAACTCAGGACCGTGCAAGCCTCCGACGAGCCCGTGCCACGAGCAGGACGAGGGCGCCGGCGAGCAGGAGCAGAGCCGCTGCACCGGCGAGCGTCGCGTCGAACCCGGTGCCGGCAAGATCGCCCGGCCCGCTCGGCTGCGCGGTGTCCGCCGGCGCCGCGGGTGCGGTTGGGGAACCTGGTGCGCTGGGCGCGGTCGGTGCGCCGACCACCTCGAAGGTGGCCGCCTGGTCCGGGTAGCCCTCCGCCGTCAGCGAGAACGTGTGGGTGCCGAGACCGGCCGAGGCCGGCACCGTCCACGTGAAGGTGACCTCGCCGTCGGCGTCGGCCACCCGGGTACCGAGGTCCACGACCGGGGCGGAGCTCATGAACCCGTGCACGACCGTGCCCGGTGCGTACCCGGTGCCGCGGCCCACCTGCACCTCGCCGCGCTGCCGCGCGGGGTGCTCGAGGCTGATGCCCAGTCGGATGGCGCGCGCCACGGCCGCGGCGGTGCGCTCCCCCGCGGTGGCGGTGATCGTGAGCGTGCCCGCAGGCGTGCCCGCCGGGACGGCGATCGTGTCGGTGAAGGCCCCGGTCTCGTCGGTCGTGACGGTCGACGTCGCGATCGTCCTCCCCGGAGCTGTCGACGTAGGCGATCGTCACCTCGCTGCTCGGCGGGAAGCCGGAGCCGGTCGTCGCCGGGTCGCTCCGAGCCATCGGTGCCGCCCCCGACGTGTCACCCCCGGTCCGGGTCGGTGTCACCGCCGTCGGCGTCACCGGTCACGTCCGCACCGTCGACACCCCCGCTGTCGGCATCGGCCCCGTCGGCAGCGCCCCCATCGGTGTCACCAGCATCGTCGCCCCCGCCGCCGGTGTCGCCGCCCTCGACGTCCCCGTCGTCCGTGTCGACCACCTCGACCGAGGTCGTGGCGGACGTCGCACCGGCGGTCGCCGTGACCACCAGCTCGCCCAGGGCTGTGCCCGCGGGCACGACCAGCGCGTCGGTGAGCTCGCCCGTCTCGCTCGTGATGGTCAGCTGGGTCGCCACGGTGACGCCGTTGGCGTCGACGTAGGTGACGGTGACCTCGCTGCTCGGCGGGAAGCCCGTGCCGGTGACGGTCAGCTCGTCGCCGAGGCCGACGACGGCCGGATCGGCCGCCACGACCGGCTCAAGATCACCAGGTTCGCCGTCGGTGTCACCACCGGTCGGGTCGTCGCCGTCGGTGTCACCAGCCGTCGGGTCGCTACCGTCGGAGTCATCACCAGCCGGGTCGCCACCGTCAGAACCACCACCAGCCGGGTAGCCGCCATCGACGTCGTCACCCGTGGGCCCACCACCGTCGGTGGCGTCAGCATCGGCCTCGCCAGCGTCGACGTCACCGTCGCCGCCACCCGCGGCCTCGTCGACCTCGTAGCGTACGCGCCGAGCACCCCGGCGCCGGCGAGAGGCCCGAGGTCCAGCACGCTGGTGCCCGCCTCCCCGAGCAGGGGCAGGACCAGCCCGTCGCCGAGATCCAGGTCGAGCCCGAGCAGCCCCTGTAGGAGCGCGAGGTCGATCTTGCCGTAGTTCGCGCCCGCGCCGGTGCGGTTGCCCGACGACTGCCCCAGCACGTCGAGCAGGTCCAGCGTCAGGGCGTCGGTCGAGATCAGTCGCGCGAACGCCTCGGAGTCGTCCGTCGGACGCGCCGCCGACTGCGACGCGACCAGCGACAGCGCCAGCACCGCGGCGGTAGCCCCAGCGACCCTCGTCGATGAGCGCCGATGCAGCACGCGGTGTCCCTGTCACCCAGTCCCCGACCCCGTGGAAGTCCCCTAGACGGGCCGCCCTGCTGGGTGGCCGGGCTGAACCTATCCAGCCGCAGCACGCAAACTAGTTGAAATCGGTAACAGTTCGGTGACAGTTCAACCATTCGTGGTGAACGTCACGGTCCCACGCCGTCGGTCGGGACCGCGCGCCGGCGCGCCCCGCCGTCGACCACGAACGCGAGAGGGCCCGGCTCCGTGACGGAGCCGGGCCCTCTCGAGCGATGCTGACCGGGTTACGCGCCCGGGACCACCTGGACCTCGATGGTCGCGGAGACGTCGTCGTGCAGGCGCACCGTGACCTGGTGCGAGCCGAGCGACTTGATCGGGTTGCGGATCTCGACCTTGCGACGGTCGATCGCCGGCCCGCCCGCCGCGGCGACGGCCTCGGCGATGTCGGCGGTGGTGACGGCGCCGAACAGGCGACCCGCCTCGCCCGCGCGGACCTTCACGACCACCGGCTTGGCCTGCAGCGCGTCACGCGCGGCGCGGGCCTCCTCGATCGTGGCGATCTCGCGCTTGCGGCGCGCGCCCTGGATGGCGTCGATCTGCTTCTGGGCGCCCTTGGTCCACCCGGTGGCGAGGCCACGCGGGAGGAGGTAGTTGCGGGCGTACCCGTCCTTGACCTCGATGACGTCGCCCGGCGCGCCGAGCCCCGTCACCTCGTGCGTGAGGATGAGCTTCGTCGTCATGTCAGCCCCTCCCTCAGCGGCCCGAGCCGGAGTACGGCAGCAGCGCCATCTCGCGCGCGTTCTTGACGGCGCGGGCGATCTTGCGCTGCTCCTGGACGGTCACGCCGGTGACGCGACGCGCACGGATCTTGCCGCGGTCGGAGATGAACTTCCGCAGGGTCGCGACGTCCTTGTAGTCGATCCCGTTCTCCAGAACGGGACGCTTGACCGGCTTCACCTTCTTGATGACCGGCTTGCGAGTGTTCCTCGCCATGGTTGATGTCTCCTCGAATGCTTCGCGTCAGCCAGACGCGGGGATGTTTAGAAGGGGGGCTCGTCGGAGAACGACGAACCGCTGCTGGCCCACGGGTCCTCGGCGTTGCTGCCCGAACCCTGGCCGCCGCCGTAGCCGCCGCCACCGCCGCCGCCGTAGGAGCCGCCACCGCCGCCCCCACCGAAGCCACCGCCGCCGCCGGAACGCTGGCTGCGGGTGACCTTGGCCGTGGCGTAGCGCAGCGACGGGCCGATCTCGTCGACCTGCATCTCCACGACGGTGCGCTTCTCGCCCTCACGGGTCTCGTAGGAGCGCTGCACGAGGCGACCCTGCACGATGACGCGGGTGCCCTTGGTCAGCGACTCGGCCACGTTCTCGGCGGCCTCACGCCAGATGGAGCAACGCATGAACAGCGTGTCGCCGTCCTTCCACTCGTTGCTCTGACGGTCGAACTGCCGCGGCGTGGAGGCCACGGTGAAGTTCGCGACCGCGGCACCCGACGGCGTGAACCGCAGCTCGGGGTCGGCGGTCAGGTTCCCCACGACGGTGATGACGGTGTCGCCTGCCATACGAGACTCCTTCGGCGCGTTGTGGTCAGTGGGCGTCGGGACGGATGAGCTTGGTGCGCAGCACCGACTCGTTCAGCCCCAGCTGGCGGTCGAGCTCCTTGGCGAGCTCGGGCGTGGCCGTCATGTTGACGACGGCGTAGATGCCCTCGGAGCGCTTGGCGATCTCGTAGGCGAGACGGCGCCGGCCCCAGATGTCCACGTTCTCCACGGAGCCACCACCGGTGGTGATGACGGAGAGGAACTTCTCCAGGGAGGGTGCGACGGTGCGCTCGTCCACCTCGGGGTCGAGGATGATCATCAGCTCGTACTGACGCATGTGTGTACCCACCTCCTTCGGTCTAGGCGGTCACGGTGTCTCCGTGACAGGAGGGTCATGCGATGTGCTGTGCCGGCCGCGCTCGGTACGCGGACGGACACAAACCACAGGATTCTAGCGGACCGGTGGGCGTCGCCGGTACCGGTGTGGGCCACCCCACCCGGTGAGCACCGCCGGCGAGCCGAGATGCCGGGCCGCAGCGCCGGCGTCGACCGTCGGTCAGCCGCTGCCGTTCGAGCCACCGCCGGGCCTGGACGGCGGCGGGTCGGCCCCGGCGCCGCCCTCGTCGTCGGTCGGTTCGTCCGTCGGTTCGTCCGTGGGGTCGTCGGTCGGGTCCTCGGGAGGCTCCGTCGTCGGGGGCGTGGTCGGCGGCGGGGTCGTGGTGGGCGGCTCCGTCGTCGTCGGCTCCTCCGTCGTGGGCTCCTCCGTCGTCGGCTCCTCGGTCGTCGGCTCCTCGGTCGTCTCCTCCTCGGTGGGCTCCTGCGTCGGCTGGCGCGTCGGCTGCACCGGCTGGCTGCGCTCCGGGAAGTCCTCGACCGGCAGGTCGGCGACCGCCTCGGTCATGAACTGCGTCCACAGCGTCGTCGGCCAGGTGCCGCCCGCGACCGGGTTGGCGCCACCGAACGGGGTCAGCACCTCCTCGGTGCCGTCCTCGCCCGGCTGGTAGAGCGCGACCGCCGTCGTCAGCTGCGGCACGAACCCGACGAACCAGGCCGAGCGGTAGTCCTGCGACGAGCCGGTCTTGCCCGCGGCGGGGCGCCCGATCTGGCTCGCGGTGCGGCCGGTGCCGCGCTCGACCACCTGCGTCATCGCGTAGGTGGCGTCAGCGATCACCTGCGGGTCGAACTCCTGCACGCCCGGGCGCTGGCCGCTGTAGACCACGGTGCCCTCGGAGTCGACCGCCTCGGCGACGATGAAGCTCTCGTGGCGCTCGCCGCCCGCCGCGATCGTCGAGTACGCGGTGACCATGTCCAGCGGGTGCGGCGACGCGGCGCCCAGCACGTTCACCGGGTACGGCTCCAGCCCGAGGGTGTCCTCGGGCAGCCCGAGCCGGGTGGCGACCTCGACGGTGCGCTCGGGACCGACCTCGTTGTTGAGCTGCACGTACACGGTGTTCACCGAGTCCAGCGTGGCAGCGACCAGGTCGATGTTGCCGCGGTTGTAGGAGTCGAAGTTGCGCACCGTGTAGCCGTCGAACTCCATCGGCGTGTAGGACGGGTAGCGCTGCTCGAGCGGGATCCCGTCCTCCAGCGCCGCGATGAGCGTGAACGGCTTGAAGGTCGACCCGCCCTGCGCGACGTCCTGCGTCACACGGTTACGCGGCTCCTCCACGAAGTCCGGGCCGCCGTAGAGCGCGACGATCGCACCGGTGCGCGGGTCCATCGAGACCATCGCGACCTTGAGGTTCTCCGGGGCGTCGTCGGGCAGGCTCTGCGCCGTCTCGACCATGAGGTCCTGCAGCGTCGGGTCGATCGTCGTGATGATGTCGAGACCACCGCCGTCGATCATGTCCTGGCTGAGCTCGCCGCGGTCGAGCAGCTCCGAGCGCACCATGTCGAGCAGGTAGCCGTTGGGCCCGCCGAGCCGGTTGTTCTGCTGGGGCTCGACGACCTCGGGGAAGACCTGCTCGGCGCGCTCGGCCTCGGTGAGGTAGCCGCCGTCGACCATGAAGTCCAGGGTGCGGTTCCAGCGGGCCTCGGCCTGCTCCGGGTCGACGGCGGGGTCCCACCGCGACGGCGAGGGGATGATCCCGGCGAGCATCGCCGACTCGCTCACGGTCAGCTCGGCCGCCGGCTTGTCGAAGTAGGACTGCGCGGCGCGCTCGATGCCGTAGGCGCCACGGCCGAAGTAGATCGTGTTCAGGTAGTTGCCGAGGATCTCCTCCTTCGACTGCTCCCGGTCGATCTTGAGCGCGAGGATGACCTCGCGGACCTTGTCGCTGTAGCCCGAGGTCTGCCCGGTGTAGTAGCGCTCGACGTACTGCTGCGTCAGCGTAGAACCGCCCTGCGTCGGGTTGCCGCGCACGTTGTTCCAGATCGCGCGCAGCAGCCCGATGGGGTCGATGCCGGAGTTGGAGTAGAAGCGCCGGTCCTCCGATGCCACGACCGCCTGCCCCACGTGCGGCGGCAGCGTGGTGGCGTCGATGATCGTGCGGTCGACCTCGGCGAAGGAGCCCATCTCGGTGGTGCCGTCGGCGAAGTAGACGGTGCTCGACTGCGCGAGCGCGACGTCCTCCGGCTCCGGCACGTCGGTGGTCGCGTAGAGGTAGAAGAACACCCCGGCGCCGAGCGCGAACAGGGCGAGCCCGGACGCGAGCAGGAACCGCCAGCTCGGCAGCCAGCGGCGGATCGGGCCCTTGCCGCGGCGCGGGTAGTTCCAGAACGACCGCTTCTTCTTGCCGCTCGGTCGGGTGCTCCCCTTCTTCGCGGTCGACGACGCAGCACCCGTGCGCGCACCGCTCACCTTCGTGGTGGCAGACGTACCGCGGCGGGGCGGGACGGTCGGCGGCGTCTTGACGCTGCGCCGGGAAGGACCGGTCGGCTTGCGCTCGGACGGCACACGGACTCCTGAGGGGTCGTCGGGCATGGCTGTGGCCCCGGGCGGGGCCGTCGTTCAGTATGCGTCGCGACGTCCCAGGGCCACGGGACGTCCCTCCAACCTTCACACGATCCGCGCGCACGGTGGGGTGCGAGCCACACCATCGCGGGCGCGCGTCGTCGCTCAGGACGTGGCGGGAGCGGCACACCCGGACGTCGCGTGGACACCTGCGGCACGGCCGTAACGATCGGCGAGCACGCGCACGTGCTCGAGCAGCTCGGGTGGGTCCAGCACCTCGAAGTCGAACCCGAGGAACCCGAGATAGACCGCAAGCACCGGCAGCGTGTCGGCTCCCGTCCGGAGCTCGCAGGTCGACTCGTCCACGGCTTCGAGGGTGCCGATCGCGGGGGTGACGCGCTCCGCCGCCTCCCGCAGCGGGGCGTGGAGCAGGATCCGAGCGCGATGCTGCCAGATCGCCTCCCGCACGCTCCGCTCGACGTAGCCGCCCACGTCCGGGTCGGGAGGGTCACGCGGCACGAACCGCGGACCGTTCGGGGTGCGTAGTGCGATCCTGTCGACCCGGAAGGTCCGCCAGTCCGCGCGGTCGACGTCCCACGCGAGCAGGTACCAGTGACGGTGCACGTGCACCAGCCGGTGCGGCTCGGCGGCACGCCGCGTCACGGCTCCGTCGTGCGTCGTGTAGTCGAACCGCAGCTGCTGACGGTCCTGTGTCGCGCCCGCGATCGCCGTGAGCACCTCGACGGCGACCGGCGGCCCCTCGGCCGGCACCCCCTCGATCGCGGCGGCGAGCCGCGCGACGCGGTGCCGCACCCGGGAGGGCAGCATCTGGTCCAGCTTCGTCAGCGCCTGGACCGACGCCTCCGCCATCCCCAGCACACCACCGACCACGCCTGCGCGCAGACCCACGGCGACCGCGCACGCCTCGTCGTCGTCAAGCAGCAGCGGCGGCAGGGTCGCGCCGGCGCCGAGGCGGTAGCCCCCTGCGCGCCCCACTGCCGATTCCACCGGGTAACCAAGCTCGCGGAGCCGAGCGACGTCGTTGCGCACCGTGCGCGTCCCGACGCCCAGGCGCTCGGCGAGGTCGGTGCCGCGCCAGGCACGTCGCGTCTGCAGCAGCGTCAGGAGCTGAAGGAGTCGAGCCGAGGTGGCCAGCACGCTCCCGATCTTCGCACGCCTATGAGGAACGATGTGTGCCGCATTGGTTCCTAGCGTCGGGTCATGCACACATCGATCAGGCCCTTCACCCTCGCGGTCACGCAGGCGGATCTCGACGACCTCCACGCACGCCTGTCACGCACCCGTTGGGCGCCCGCGCTTCCCGGTGTGGGGTGGGAGCGCGGCACCCCGGTGCGCTACCTGCAGGACCTGGCCGCGTACTGGCGCGACGAGTTCGACTGGCGCGCGCAAGAGAGGCGCCTCAACGAGCTGCCGCAGTTCACCACGACGATCGACGGCCAAGAGCTCCACTTCTTCCACGTGCGCTCGCCCGAGCCGGATGCGCTGCCGCTGCTCGTCAGCCACGGATGGCCCAGCACGCCGGTCGAGTTCCAGAGGATCGTCGGACCGCTCACGGACCCGCGTGCCCATGGCGGTGACCCGGCAGACGCCTTCCACCTGGTGATGCCGACGCTGCCCGGATTCGGGCTCTCCCCGCCGGTGACCACCACGGGCTGGGGGTTGCCGACGACGGTGGCCGCCTACGCCGAGCTGATGCGACGGCTCGGGTACACGAGGTACGGCACCCAGGGCGGCGACATCGGTGCAGGCGTGGCCGGCATGCTGGCCGGGGTCAGCCCGGACACCGTGATCGGCGTTCACATGAACGGGCCCACCGGCTACGGCGCCCTGCCCGAGGGTCTCGAGCTGAGCGAGCGCGACAGGGAGCGAGCCCGGCTCTCGGCCGAGTTCGAGGCGACCGGCTCCGGCTACCTGGCCCTGCAGTCCAACCAGCCGTCCACGATCGGTGTCGCTCTGCACGACTCCCCGGTCGCGCAGCTGGCCTGGATGGTGGAGAAGTACCAGGCCTGGACGGACCCCGGCAAGGCGCTGCCGGAGGACGCCGTCGACCGCGACCAGCTGCTGACCACCGTGACCGCGACCTGGTTCAGCGGCGGCGGCGCCGGCTCCGCGCACTTCGTCTACGAGAGCATGCACTCCGACATCCCGTGGACGGCGCCGGGCGACGACGACGCCTCGTCGGGCTGGCAGGACGCCCCGTCGGTCCCGGTCGGCGTCGCGGTGTTCGCCGCGGACACCTCGATCCGCGCTCTCGTCGACTCGGGCAACGTCGTGCGATGGACCGAGTACGACGCCGGCGGGCACTTCCCAGCGATGGAGGTCCCAGAGCTGCTGGTGGACGACGTGCGGGCCTTCTTCGCGATGCTGCGCTGAGACGGGCGGTGGCGGCGGCGGTGCCCGAGCACGGTGTGGTTCTGTAGGAGGCATGACCAAGCTGCGCATCGCCGTCGTCATCGGGAGCACCCGGCCGGGCCGCAAAGGGGAGGCGGTCGGCCGGTGGGTGCACGAGCTGGCCCAGGGGCGCGACGCCGCCGACTACGACCTCGTCGACGTCGCCGCCTTCGACCTGCCGCTGCTGAGCGAGCCGACCGTGCCCGGCTCGGCGAACCGGCGCTACGAGGTGCCCCAGACCCGTGCGTGGAGCGAGACGATCGACCGCTACGACGGCTTCGTCTGGGTGAGCCCGGAGTACAACCACGGGGTGCCGGCCGCCATGAAGAACGCCCTCGACGTGCTCTACCCGGAGTGGGGCTTCAAGGGGTTCGGCATCGTCTCCTACGGCGCCGACGGCGGCACCCGCGCCACCGAGCAGTGGCGCGGCATCCTCGCCAACGTCATGGGCACCGTGGTGCGGCACCAGGTCGCGCTGTACGAGTTCCTCGACTGGGACGACGACGGCGCCTTCGCCCCGCTGGACCGCCGCCCGCAGGAGCTGCGCAACCTGCTCGACCTGCTGGAGCGCACCACCGCGGCGCTCGCGCCGCTGCGGGCGTGACCGGACCGGCGTCCTGGCCCACCCGGACGCACGTCTGGGCGCACCCGGTCGATGCCGAGCACCTGCGGGCCGTCCGCGACGACGCCGCCCGCCTCGGCGGCGACCTCACCCACCTGGTGCTCGAGGTGGTCGCCTACGCGGCCGAGGAGGCCGAGGCGCTCGGCCGGGTGGGCCGGTGCGCCGTCGTCGTGCACGACGACGGCTCGGTCGCCGTCTCCGACGACGGCCGGGGCACCGAGACCCGCCGCGACGACGCCGGCCGCGTCGTCCGCAAGCCGGTCATGGCCACGCGCGACGTGCGGTTCTTCGGGACCGACGCCGTCCGGCTCGCCGACGGCCGGCCCCGGCAGGGGATGTCGGTGGTCGCGGCGCTGAGCACCTGGCTGCGCCACAGCAACCACCGCGCCGAGGGGTCCTGGACCCAGGAGTACCGGCACGGTCTCCCGGTGGACGAGCTGACCGAGGTGCCGCCCACGGGACGCACCGGGACCGCGGTGCGCTTCCTCCCCGACCCCGCGCTCGTGCCGGACCTCCGGTTCGACGAGGCGCTGCTGGCCGACCCGTGGCTCGAGGTGCGTGTGCGGCGGTCCGGGCCCGCCTGAGGGTCAGACCCACATCTGCCTCACGGCGCAACCTCGACGTGGGGCGGCTGGCCCGAGCGGTCATCGCGCTCCTGCCGTCCTGGGCACGCGCACGGACCCCCGTGGCGGAGCGCTCGCATGCCCGCGCGCAACCGGTCGATCGAGATCTCGTCAGACCCTGGCACGATCCGTCCGACCTGACATATGTTGACTTTGTTAGGTCGGCGATGTATCAATTCGATATATCCGCTCGACATCTCGTCGGGCATGCCCAACGACCTGGTGACGATGCGCGCACGATCGGACGTCCTCGAGCTGGCCATCCTGGGCCAGCTGCAAGACGCACCCCTGCACGGCTACGAGCTGCGCAAGCGGCTCAACGCCACGCTGGGGACCGTGCGCGCGCTGTCGTACGGATCGCTGTACCCCGCGCTGAAGTCGTTGACGGCGGCCGGGCTCATCGAGGCGGTCGACACCGCGGACCTGCCGCACGCCCTCGCGGGCAAGCGGACCCGGATCGTCTACCAGCTCACCGCCGAGGGGAAGGAGCGGCTCGCCCAGACGCTGGGCACCGCCGACCCCGACTCCTGGGAGGACGACAGCTTCGGCGTGCGGTTCTCGCTGTTCGCCGAGGTCGACCCGCAGGTGCGGCTGCGCATCCTCGAGGGGCGGCGGATGCGGATGCTCGAGCGCCGGGAGGCGATGCGCGAGCAGATGCAGCGCAACCGCGAGCGCCGCGACGCCTGGACGCTCGAGCTGCAGCGGCACGGCCTGGAGCAGATCGACCGCGAGGTCGGGTGGCTCGAGGACCTCATCACCCACGAGCGCAACACCTCGTCACACCCCACATCCACCCCGGGGGCGCAGGACCGCCGTCGGACACCGAAGGAGCACTGAATGGGATCGATCCGAGTCGCCATCGCGGGCGTCGGCAACTGCGCCGCGTCGCTCGTGCAGGGCGTCCACTTCTACGCAGACGCCGACCCGCGCAGCAAGGTGCCGGGCCTCATGCACGTCGAGTTCGGCCCGTACCACGTGCGCGACATCGAGTTCGTGGCGGCCTTCGACGTCGACGCCAAGAAGGTCGGGTTCGACCTGTCCGAGGCGATCACCGCCAGCGAGAACAACACGATCAAGATCACCGACGTGCCGCCGCTGGGCGTCCCGGTGCAGCGCGGCGTCACCCTCGACGGCCTCGGCAAGTACTACCGGGAGACCATCGAGGAGTCCGACGCCGAGCCGGTCGACGTCGCCCAGGCCCTGCGCGACGCCAAGGCCGACGTGCTGATCTGCTACCTGCCGGTCGGGTCGGAGGAGGCGGCGAAGTTCTACGCCCAGGCTGCGATCGACGCCGGCGTCGCGTTCGTCAACGCGCTGCCCGTCTTCATCGCCGGCACCCCCGAGTGGGCCGAGAAGTTCCGCGCCGCGGGCGTGCCGATCGTCGGCGACGACATCAAGTCGCAGGTCGGCGCGACGATCACGCACCGCGTGCTCGCCAAGCTGTTCGAGGACCGCGGCGTCGTGCTGGACCGCACCTACCAGCTCAACGTCGGCGGCAACATGGACTTCAAGAACATGCTCGAGCGCGACCGGCTCGAGTCGAAGAAGGTCTCCAAGACCCAGGCGGTCACCTCCAACCTCCACGACGGCCCGCTGGCCGGCAAGAAGGAGGACCGCAACGTCCACATCGGGCCGAGCGACTACGTCGCCTGGCTCGACGACCGCAAGTGGGCCTACGTGCGCCTCGAGGGCCGCGCGTTCGGCGAGGTGCCGCTCAACCTGGAGTACAAGCTCGAGGTGTGGGACTCCCCCAACTCGGCCGGCATCATCATCGACGCCCTGCGCGCCGCGAAGATCGCCAAGGACCGCGGCATCGGCGGCCCGATCCTGTCGGCGTCGAGCTACTTCATGAAGTCGCCGCCGGAGCAGTACGACGACGAGACCGCCCGCGCGAAGGTCGAGGCCTTCATCCGCGGCGAGGAGTGACAAGGAGTGACACGGGCCGCCCCAGGGCGGCCGACGCAGCGAGGCCCCGGACGGTACGCCGTCCGGGGCCTCGTTCGTATGCCAGGTGTTACTTCGATATTGACTTATATAAGCGTTGGGTGAAGGATGCGTGCATGGCCACGCAGATCCCCGAGCACACGGTCACCTACACCACCCGCGACGGGGAGGACGTCGCCGTCGTCGAGCTGCGTCGCAGCTACCCGGGCACCGCCGAGGACGTCTGGGGTGCGCTGACCGACCCCGAACGCCTGCCCCGCTGGTTCGCGCCGGTCTCCGGCGAGCTGCGGCTCGGCGGGCGCTACCAGGTCGAGGGCAACGCGGGAGGGACCGTCCTCGCGTGCGACCCGCCCCGCTCGTTCGCGCTCACCTGGGAGTTCGCAGGCGCCACCAGCTGGGTCGACGTCGAGGTCACGCCGGACGGCGACGACCGAACCTCGGTGCGGCTGCGCCACACCTGCGGCGTCGACAACGACCACTGGCGGCAGTTCGGCCCGGCCGCCGTCGGCATCGGGTGGGACCTCGCGACCCGCGGGCTCGACCTGCACCTGTCCACGGGCGCCTCGCTCGACCCCGGCACCGAGGAGACCTGGACGCTGGGGCCCGAGGGCACGGCGTGGGTCGGCGAGTGCGGCGAGGCCTGGTACCGCGCCGACGTCACGGCCGGCGCGTCGGACGGCGAGGCCCGCTCGCGCGTCGACGCCTGCGTCACGTTCTTCACCGTCCTCCCCGAGGAGGCGCCCGCCGGCGGCCAGGCGCAGGGCGGCCCCGCCTGATGCACGCGTTCGACGTCCTCGGCGACCCCGTCCGCCGTCGCATCCTCGAGCTGCTCGCCGGGGGCGAGATGTCGGCGGGCGAGGTCGCCGAGACGATCGGCGCCGAGTTCGGCATCAGCCAACCGGCGGTCAGCCAGCACCTGAAGGTGCTGCGCGAGAGCGGGTTCGCCGTCGCGCAACCGGTCGGGACCCGCCGCCTCTACCGCCTCGACCCGGCCGGGCTGTCGGAGGTCGACGCGTTCCTGGACACCCTGCGCGCCGCCTGGTCGCAGCGCCTCGACGCCCTCGGCACCGAGATCACCCGCGGCCGCAGGGCGCGCCGCGAGCGCGAGGGGGGATAGCCGCCGTGACGGCGCCTCGCCACCCCGCCGCCCCCGCCCCGGTTTCACCGCACTTTGCAACATGCCCTGGTTTCACCGCACTTTGCAACACACGTCGTTTTCACCGCACTTTGGAGCATGGGTCGGGTTTCACCCCGCCGTGCAACAGGTGCGGTCCTGCCGCTCTGCGCAGCAGCTCCCAGCCCTGTTCACCGTGCTGTGAGGCCAGGGCCGTGTTGCACACTGCGGTGAAACCGGGCCGTGTTGCACACTGCGGTGAAAGTGGTCAGGTGACGCGGGCGCGCTCGGTGGGGAACTCCAGGTGGCGGCCGGTGGCGACGATGTCGCGCAGCCGGTCCATGGCGATCCAGACCTCCTCGAACGAGGTGGTCAGCGGGGCCGGGCCGATGCGGAGCCGGTCGGGGGTGCGGAAGTCCGGGACGACGCCGGCCGCGATCCATGCCTGGCACGCCTGCCACGCCTGCGGGTGCTCGAGCGTGACGTGGGAGCCGCGGCGGGCGGGGTCGCGCGGGCTGGCCAGCCGGAACCCGAGCGGCTGCAGCCAGACGTCGGCGAGGTCGACGAGGTAGGAGGTCAGCGCGACGCCCTTGTCGCGCAGCGCGGGCAGCCCGGCGGCGGCGATCGTGCGCACGCCCTCGCGCACCGCGACGATGCCCGGCACGTTGGGGGTGCCGGCGAGGAACCGCTCGATCCCGGGCACCGGGTCGTACTCGGGCGCCATCTCGAACTGGTCGCGCTGCCCGAACCAGCCCTGGATCGGCGAGCGCAGCTCGGCCTGCAGGTCGGCGCGCACGTAGAGGAAGGCGGGCGCACCGGGCCCCGCGTTGAGGTACTTGTACGTGCACCCCACCGCGAGGTCGGCACCGGACTCGGCCAGCGGCGTCGGCGCCGACCCGGCCGAGTGGCACAGGTCCCACAGCACGAGCGCACCGGCGTCGTGGGCGAGATGCGTCAGCTCGACCATGTCGAGCAGCGCCCCGGACCGGTAGCCGACGTGCGACAGGCAGACCAGCGCGACGTCGTCGTCGAGCACGGCCGCGAGGTCGGTCGCGCGGACGCCGTCGTCGATGTCCGCCTCGACGCGGGTGACCTCCAGGCCGTGGTCCCGCGCGACGCCGTCGATCACGTAGAGGTCGGTCGGGAACGCATCGGCCTCGATGACGACGCGGCTGCGCCCCTGACGTGCCCGCACCGCCGCGACGGCGAGCTTGTAGAGGTTGACGGTGGTCGAGTCGCTGATCGCGACCTGGCCGGGCGCGACGCCGAGCACGGCCTCGCCGAGCAGGTCGGCGGTTGCGGTCGCGTCGGCGAGCCAGGCCGGCCAGGACCGGATCAGGTCGCGCGCCCACTGCCGCTCGACGAGGTCCTCGAGCGCACCCGGCGTCGACACCGGACGCCGCCCGAGGGAGTTCCCGTCCAGGTAGATGACGTCGTCGGCGTAGGTGACGAGATCGCGGCAGCCGGCGAGCGGGTCCGCCGCGTCGAGGGCGAGCGCGGCCTCACGGGAGTCGTCCATCCCCCGATCTTCCCGCGCCCGGCACCCTCCCGCGGACGCGCCGCCGCGTACGCCGAGTTCGTGCCGCCCTCCCGAGTTCGTGCCGTGCCCGTTCCGAACTCGGCACGAGCGCACGAACTCGGCGGGTGGGCGCGTGCAGGAGTGCCCAGGAGGCGCCGGATGCCCCCGCGAAAATGCGCCGACGCCGCCATCCACAGCCGCGTCGCCCGGCCCGACCGACGCATTGCCGCCGCTCGCGCACGGAGGCGACCGGGATCGACCGCTGCCCCCGCACCGGATACCCAGGACACAACAGTCATCCCGTGGTCATACTGGGACATGGAGATCGTCAAGCCGGTCGCAGAACCCGCCGCCGCGGCCACCCCGCCCGACGACGCACCTCGGCCCGGCCTCGTCTCCCGACTCGCCGCGTGGTGCACGACCGAGAGCGCCGCGCAGGACCGCGACCCGACGGTGTGGATGCACCGCGACGTGACCGCCTAGGGCACCCTCGCCAGGGGAGGCGGGGCCGCACGCCAGCGGCATCGGCTGACCCGTCCCCGTCTCGCTGCCAGCCGCCCCGCACGCTTCCCTAGCGCGCGGGCCACCGCTCGGCGTGGTGGTGCACGATCCGCCAGCCGTCGGCGTCGCGCCGCAGCACGTCGGTGACCCGGAAGGTCTCGTCGTCGCCGCCGGGGACGTGCGCCCGCAGCACGAACCGGGCGACCGCGGTGTCCTGCCACCGGTCCACGCGCAGCTGCTCCGGGCGCACCCACGCCGGCGCGGGACCGGACGCGCCGCGCGCGGCCCGCTCGTCGCGCAGCGCGTCCAGCTCGGGCAGCCCGAGCAGGCCGAGGGCGTCGCTCTCCCAGATCGTGATGTCGGGGTGCAGGTGGGCGTCGAACGCGGGGCGGTCGCCGAGCGCCCGGTAGAGCGAACGGATCGCGGCCGCCACCTCGTCGAGGTACGGGTCGCTCAGCACCGCGCCCGCACCGCCCGCGCCGGCGTCGTCGTCATGGGTGGTCATGCCCGCTCCTCGGGGTCGACGGCGTCCCGCAGCGCCTCGCGCAGAGGGCCCAGTCCCATCGGGCCGAGCGCGAGCGCCTCGGTGTGGAAGGTCCGCAGGTCGAACGCCGGGCCGGCGCGCCGCTCGGCGGTCTCGCGCGCCTGCCGCCACAGCCGGGCCCCGACCGCGAACGCCAGCGCCTGCCCCGGCCAGCCCAGGTAGCGGTCCACCTCGAACCGCGCCGTCTTCGGCTCGACGCCGGCGATCTCGTGCAGCACCGTCGCGCCCAGCTCGGGCGTCCAGCGCGTCGCATCGGCGCACGGCCCGGGCGCCCCGGCCGGGATCGGCAGGTCGAGGTGCAGACCGATGTCGACGACGATCCGGCACGCGCGCCAGAGCCGGGCCAGCACGAGCCCGAGCTGCTCCCCCGGCGTGGGCAGCAGCCCCACCTCCTCGGCCAGCTCCTCGGCGTAGTGCGCCCACCCCTCGGCGTAGCCGTGCACGTGGCACAGGTACCGCTGCCACGGGTGCAGGTGGGCGAGGTCGTGCGTGATCGCGTGCTGCAGGTGGTGCCCGGGCACGCCCTCGTGGTGCACGGTGCTCACCTCGCGCCACGTCGCGACGTCGGCGGTGCCGTCCGGCACCGTCCACCACACCCGGCCCGGTCGGGTCGAGGCCGCGTCGGCGGGCGTGTAGTACATGACGCCGGATGCCGCCGTCGTCAGCCTCGCCTCGACGGCGCGGGTGCGCTCGGGCATCGCGGCGATCCGGTCGTGCGCCACGCCGGCCGCGAGGTCGATGCGCTGCTGCAGCCACGCCACCAGCGGCCCGCCGACCGCCACCCGGCCCTCGGGGTCGGCGTCGAGGTGCGCCGCAGCCGCAGCCATGTCGGGCTCCCCGACGATCTGCGTCGCGAGCGCGCGGCCGCGCTCCTGCAGCCGGGCGATGAGGTCCCACCCGAAGACGTAGAGCTCGTCGAGGTCCACGTGCTCGCCGAGGAACGCCCCCGCGGTGACCGAGTAGACGTCCCGGCCCACGCCGTCGGCGGTGGGGGCGAGCGGCAGCAGCCGCGTGCGCAGCGTCGCCGAGAGGTCCGCGAACGCGGCGGTCGCGGCGGCGGCCTCGCGCGGTGCCGCGCCGTCGAGCACGCCGTCGAAGAACCGGCCCGCGAGCCAGCGGTCGACCTGGTCGGCGACCACGCGCACCTGTCGCGCCGCGACGACGTTGCCCTGCTCGGCCTCGGCCAGCAGCGTGCGCTGCAGCTCGGCCAGCGTGTCGGGCACAGCGGCCAGGTGCATGCGGATCCGGCGGCGCTCGGCCGCCGTCCCGCTCGGCAGGTCGTCGAAGACCTGCCGCACCAGGTGCACCGGGGTCGCCAGCGGCGCGAGCAGCCGGCGGGTGAAGCCCACCGCGTCGAGCTCGACCTCGGAGGTCAGCCGCTCGCGCATGACGGCGGCCAGCAGCCCCGGCTGGTCGCCGAGCGCGCGCAGCGCGGCCCGGTCGATCGAGTGCCGGCGCTCGAAGGCCTCGGGCGAGTAGTCGGGGAACCGCAGGTCGGGTGCGTCGCCGAGCGCCTCGGCAGCGTCGGGGTCGACGGCGGCGCGCGCCCGCAGGTAGATGTCGGCGACCTCGCGCGCGTCCATCTCGTGGCAGGCCCTCATCCGACCAGCTCCTGCCCGATGGCGTGCCGCACCACGGGCAGCACCCGCTCGCCGAGCAGCCGGATGCCGGCCGCGCCGGAGTCGACGCCGTGCGGCGTGCCGTACTCGACGCGGTCGGCGCCGGAGCCGAACAGCTCGATCGTCTGCTCGGCGACCTCCTCGGGCGTGCCCGCCAGGCAGAACCGCCGCAGCAGGTCGTCCGGGAGCAGCGCGCCCGCCTCGTCGATGCGGTCCTCGCGCAGGAGCGCGCCGAGCCGCGCCTGGAGCTCGGGGTCGACGGCGACCGTCTCGTCGAGCTGCCCGACGACGTCGACGTACATCGCGACCTCGCGGCGCGCCAGCCGGCGGGCCCGGTCGCCGTCGAGGTCGACGACGGTGACGGCGCCCGCCGCCACCCGCACCGCGTGCTCGCCCCGCCCGGCCGCGACCGAGGAGGCGTCGAGCCGCGAGCGCATCAGCCGCACCATGTCCGGGTTGGCGCTGCCGCCGAGCTTGACCTCCTGCGCGACCCGGCCGGCGAGCTCGGCGCCGCGCGGGCCCCACACCCCCAGCAGCACGTCGACCTCGCGCCGCAGCGGCTCGAAGTGCCATCGCATGCCGGGCGCGAGCGTGAACGCCCGCCCCTGGTAGCCGCTGGTGTCGCCCGCGAGCAGCCGCCGCACGATCGCGACCGTGTCCTCCAGGTGCGCCAGCGGGCGGCGCTGCTCGATCCCGAGCTGCTGCAGCCACGACCCGCGCGCGAGCCCGAGGTAGGCGCGGCCGCCAGAGGCCTCGTCGAGGGCGGCGACCTGGCCGGCGATCTCGACCGGGTGGCTCAGGTAGGGGTTGAGGCAGGCCGGGCCCAGCCGGATCCGGCTGGTCGCTCGCGCCGCCGCCAGCAGGGCGGGCACCGGCGGCTGGAACCCCAGGTCGCCGTAGACCGAGAGACCGTCGAACCCGAGGTCCTCGACGAGCCGGCCGAGCGCACCGTAGGACTCGGTGCTCCAGGTCGACTGCAGCGCGACCGTGACCTCGGGCCGTGCCGTGCGGGGGGTGCTCACGTGAGGTCCTCCATCGGCATCGAGGAGACCCCGGTGCGCTCGATGCGCATGATCAGCCGCTCGTGCGGGTCCGGGCAGGCGACCTCGTTCTCGTGGGCGAGCCAGTCGCCGTCGTCGAGCGCGCGCTGCATCGCGGGCAGCAGCGGCAGCACCGCCGCGAGCGCGTAGATGCACACGTGCTTGCCCTCCGGCAGCGTCAGCCGGCTCGAGCACGTGACGTCGAAGGAGTCGCCGACCTCCATGCCGCACACCGACCGCCCCTCGATGCGGTCGACGACGACCCGCAGGTCGTGCAGCCGGGTCTCGCGGGTCACGGTCGCGCCCCGGCCAGCAGGGTGCGGTCGTCGCGGACCACCCGGCCGCCCTGCACGACCGTGTGCAGCGTCCGCAGCGCCGCGACGTCGGCGAGCGGGTCGGCGTCGAGCACGAGCAGGTCGGCGAACGCGCCCGGCGCGAGCGCGCCGATCTCGTCGGCGGCGCCCAGCCAGCGGGCGGCGGCGGAGGTCGCGGAGACCAGGACGTCGCGGGGCGACATCCCGGCGTCGGCCATGAACTCCATCTCCCGGACCGTCGCGCTGGTCTCGTCGTAGTCGGCGTGCGGCGGCATGTCGGAGCCCATGAGGATCTCGACGCCGGCGGCGATCGCGTGCTGCAGGCTCTCCCAGTGCCGTGGGCCGGCGCCCAGCGCGCGCTCGATCATCCACTCGGGGATGCCGTTGGCGCGGAAGAAGTCCTCGCAGCGGCTCACGGTGATCGTCGGGACGTAGCTGACGCCCCGGGCGGCCATCGTCGCACTCAGCTCGGCGGTGAGCTCGTAGCCGTGCTCGACGCAGTCGAGCCCGAGCGCCACCGCCCGCTCGACGACGGGCGCCGGGCCGGCGTGCGCGGTGACCTTGCGGCCCCAGTCGTGCGCGGTCTCGATGACCGCGGTCATCTCCTCGTCGGTCAGCTGTGGGGTGTCGATCGCCTCGTGCTCGCCCGCGATGCCGCCGGAGATGCAGACCTTGATGAGGTCGGCGCCCGCGCGCAGCTGCTCGCGGGTGGCGCGGCGGAAGCCGTCCGCCCCGTCGGCCTCCTGCGCGTCCGCGCCGTGGCCGTGACCGCCGGTGCAGCACAGCGCGTGCCCGGCGGTCCAGATGCGCGGTCCGTCGACGAACCCGTTGCGGATCGCCTTGCGCAGCGCCATGTCGGCGAACCGGGACTCCCCGACCAGCCGTGCCGACGTCACACCCGCGTGCAGCGCGCCGCGACCGTTGCCCGCCATGTGCAGCACCAGCTCGGCGAGGTTCGCACCCTGGATCGCCGCCTCCATCGGGCCGGGCAGCGCGAGGCTGAGGTGGACGTGCATGTTGACGAGGCCGGGGACGACGACGGCGCCGCCCAGGTCGTGCACCGGCACCCGGTCGGCGCGCGCGTCGTCGAGCACGTGCTGGGCGTCGCCGACCGCGCGCACGCGCCCGTCGGGTGCGACCCAGACCGCCTGGTCGTCGGTGGTGGTGGCGGCGGTGCCGTCCCACAGCCGGCAGCCGGCGAGCACGTAGCCGGTCGTCGGGGCGGGGATGCTCATGCGGACTCCTTCGTGCGGCGGGCCGCGCCGAGCCGCGGGACGGCGTCGATCAGCTCGCGTGTGTAGGGGTGCCGGCGCTCGCGCCAGACCTGCTCGGTGGGGCCCTGCTCGACGAGCCGGCCCTGGTACATGACGCCGACCCGGTCGGCGATGTGGCGCACGAGCGCCAGGTCGTGGGAGATGAAGAGCATGCCGACGCCGAGGTCGCGCACGAGCGAGCCGAGCAGCGCGACCACCTGCGCCTGCGCGGAGGCGTCGAGCGCGGTGACCGGCTCGTCGGCGACCAGCACCTCGGGCCGGGGCGCGATCGCACGCGCGATCGCGATCCGCTGCCGCTGGCCGCCCGAGAACTGGTGCGGGTAGCGCGCCGCCGCCTCGGCGGGCAGCCCGACCCGCTCGAGCAGCGCGGCCACCTCGGCGGCCGGGTCGGCGACGTCGGCGGGCAGGCCGTCGCGCAGCTGGGAGCCGACGGTGCGGCGCGGGTTGAGGGAGGCGTACGGGCTCTGGAACACCATCTGGGAGCGGGTGTCGGTGCGGGTGCGCCAGCCGACCGGCTGCACCGGCACGCCGTCGAGCGTGATCGACCCGGCGTGCAGCCGCTCCAGCCCGACGACGGCGCGGGCGAGCGAGGACTTCCCGCTGCCGGACTCCCCGACGAGCCCGACGATCTCGCCGCGGTCGAGCGCGAGCGAGACGCCGTCGACGGCGTGCACCTCGCCACGCCCGCGGGAGCGGTAGACGACGTGGGCGTCCTGCACCTGCAGCGCGGCGCTCATGCCGGGCCCTCCCACTCGTCCCAGTCGTCGGCCTGCGGCCGGGCCGCCACGAGCGTCCGCGTGTACTCGTGCTCGGGGTGGAACAGCAGCTGCTCGGTGGCGCCGCTCTCGACGACGCGGCCCTCGCGGAAGACGTAGGCGCGCGTGGTCAGCGCCGCCAGCACCGCGAGGTCGTGGGTGATGAACAGCACCGACAGCCCGGTCTCGGCCCGCAGCTCCTCCAGCAGCCGCAGGATGCCGGCCTGCACGGTGACGTCGAGCGCCGTCGTCGGCTCGTCGGCGACCAGCAGCCGCGGCTGGCATGCGAGCGCGGCGGCGATCGCGACGCGCTGCCGCATGCCGCCGGAGAACTGGTGCGGGTAGCTGCGCAGCGCGTGCTCGGGGTCGGGGATGCGCACCCGGTCGAGCAGCTCGACGGCGCGGTCCCTCGCCTGCCGGCGCGACATCCGCAGGTGCACGCGCATGTGCTCGGTGACCTGGGTGCCGACCGTGAGCATCGGGTGCAGCGAGGCCGTGGCGTCCTGGAACACCATCGCGACCTGGGTGCCGCGGACCCGGTTCCACGCACGCTGGTCGAGCGTGAGCAGGTCGATCTCGTCGCCGCCGCCGCGCCACCACGCGTGGCCACCGGTGCTCGAGCGGTCGGGCAGCAGCCCGAGCAGCGCGGACGCCGTCATCGACTTGCCGGACCCCGACTCGCCCGCGACGCCGACGATCTCGCCCTCGGGCACCTCGAGCGAGATGTCCTCGACGACCCGCTGGCCGCCGTGCAGCGTGACCGAGAGCCGATCGAGGCTGAGCAGCGCACTCATCGCAGCCCCCTCGCGTAGCGCGGGTCGAGCCGGTCGCGCAGCGCGTCGCCGACGATGTTGAACGCCAGCACGACGGTGAGGATCGCCAGCCCGGGGAACACGCTCACCCACCAGATCGACAGGTCGCGCGAGCCGGCCGCGATCATCGCGCCCCACTCCGGCGCGGGCGGGCGGGGACCGAGCCCGAGGAAGGACAGCGCGGCGAGCATGAGCACGGCGTTGCCCAGCTCCAGCGTCGCGAGCACGACCGCCGGCCCGACGCTGTTCGGCACGACGTCGCGGCGCAGCGCCTGCCAGGGCCCGACGCCGAGCAGCCGGGAGGACGCGAGGAAGTCGGAGCTGCGGATGCTGAGCACCGCGCTGCGGATGACGCGGGCGTAGATCGGCCACGACACGACGACGAGCGCGAGGACGGCGTTGCGGGTGCTGGGCCCGAACACCGCCGCGACCGCCATCGCGAGGATGATCTGCGGGAACGCGAACACCAGGTCGGTGAGCCGCATGAGGATCTCGTCGGCCGCGCGGCCGAGGTAGCCGGCCAGCAGCCCGACCAGGCCGCCGATCGCGAGCGAGCAGCCGACGATGACGACCGCGAGCGGCAGCGAGAGCCGCGCGCCGTGCACGACGCGGGCGAACACGTCGCGCCCGAGCTCGTCGGTGCCGAACCAGTGCGCGGCCGACGGCGGCCGGTACAGGTCGGGCGACTGCGCGATCGGGTCGGCGGTGAGCACCGGTGCGAGCAGCGCGAGCACGACCCAGACCGCGAGGATGCCGACGGCGACGACGACCGCGGGCTGCCGCCAGATCGAGTGGACGCGCGCGAGCCGCAGCCGCTGCGGCCAGCGGCGGCGCGCGAGCAGCCGGTCGGCGGCCGGGTCGGCCACCGGAGAGCCGGGCGTCGCGGGCTCGGCGGGCGTGACGTCGTCGGGCACGGTCTCGCGGGCGGTGTCGCTCATGACAGCCGGATCCGGGGGTCGATGAGCCCGTAGGCGAGGTCGACGAGCAGGTTGACGGCGGTGTAGACGATCGCGACGAACAGGGAGACGCCGAGCACCGCGGGCAGGTCGAGCGCGCTCGCCGAGCGGAAGGCGTACTGGCCGACGCCGGGCCAGCTGAAGATCTGCTCGACGAGCACGGTGCCGGACAGCAGCCCGGCGAAGGCGAGGCCCGAGACGGTGATGACCGGGACGAGCCCGGCGCGCAGCACGTGCGCCGTCAGCACCCGCGAGGTGGGCAGGCCCTTGGCGCGGGCGGCGCGCACGTAGTCGGCGTCGAGCACCTCGAGCATCGCCGAGCGCACGAACCGCACGAGCATCGCGACCGTGAGCACGGTGAGCACGAGCACCGGCAGCGCGGTGTGCTGCACCGCGTCCCAGACCACGTCCCAGCGTCCCTCGAGGGCGGCGTCGACGACGACCGAGCCGGTCACCTTCTCGGGCGGCACGATCCACGTGGACAGCCGCCCGCCGGACGGCGACAGCCCGAGCAGGTAGAAGAAGACGTAGAGGACCACGAGCGCGAGCCAGAACGGCGGCGTCGAGAGCCCCACGAGGGTGCCGGCGCGCACCGCGTGGTCGCCGAACCGGTCGTGCCGGACGGCGGCGTAGAGGCCGATCGCGAGCCCGAGCACCAGCGACAGCAGCATCGCCGGCAGCGCGATCTCCAGCGTGGCCGGCACGTAGGTGAGCAGGTCGTCGAGCACGGGCCGGCCGGTCTGCTGCGAGACCCCGAGGTCGCCCTGCAGCAGGTTGCGCATGTAGACGAGGTACTGCACGTGCAGCGGCTCGTCGAGGCCCCAGCGGGCGCGGTAGGCCGCGACCACCTCGGGGTCCTGGAGCGCCTGCTCGGACAGGGTCGCCGTCATCGTGTCGCCCGGGACCGCCTGGATGAGCAGGAACGAGACGAGCGTGACGCCGACCAGCAGCACGACCGTCACGACCGCCCGCCGGAGGAGGAACCCGAGCAGCACCGACCCGAGCAGGGCACGCGCCCGCCGCCCCCGCCGCCCCGGACCGCGGTCCGTGGGCGAGGGGGCGGCGAGCGTGCTCGTGCCGGTCACTGCGACGTCACTGCGGCGCGACCGCCCGCAGGTCGACGAGCCAGCCGGCCGGGGAGTAGACGGCGCCCGCGACGTCGGGCGTCGCGACGACGGTGCCGGAGTTGAACGCGAGCGCGATGTAGGGGCTCTGCTCGTTGAGCAGCCGCTGCCACTCCTGCATCGCCGCCGCCTGCTCGTCCGCGTCGGTGGCGGCCATGACCGCCTCGCCCGCCGCGATCATCTCCGGGGTGGCGCGCTCCTCGCTCCAGTCGACGCGCATCGCCGAGGGCTGGCCCGGGGCGAAGTTGTTCACGAGCGACGACGCCACCGGGTAGTTGAGCGACTGCGGGCTGAACCGGAACGGCACCCGGCCCTCGGTCTGCGCCTCGAGGAACGACGCGATCGGCTGCGGGTCGAGCTCGATCGTGATGCCGGCCTGCGCGGCGTCGTTCTGGATCTTGGTCGCGATCGTGCCGAGGTCGACGCCCTGGTAGGTGATCGCCGGGTACATGAGGCTGACGGTCGGGTCCTCGATGCCGGAGGCGGCCAGGTAGTCGGCCGCGGCGTCGAGGTCCTGCGTCTGCGCCTCCTCCGCGGGCAGCGCACCGGCGAACGCGGTCGGCACCATGCCGCCGGCCGGCAGCGCCTCGGAGCCGAACAGCGCCGCGATGCCCTCGTAGTCCATCGAGGCGCGCACCGCACGCACGAAGTCGAGGTTCGAGGTGACCTCGGAGATCTCCGGGTCCTGGTGGAAGGAGACGAAGTAGAACGTGTCCTGGTTGCCCGTGACCTGCAGCGTCTCCGGCAGCCCCTCAAGGAGCCGGCCGGACAGGTCGAGCGCGAGCTGCGCGGCCTCGGCCCGCTGCATCGTCAGCTTCTGGGTCTCGGTCTCGGTGTTGGTGACGACGATGCGCTGGTAGCCCGGCTGCCCGCCCCAGTAGTCCTGGTTCGCGGTCAGCACGATCTCCGACGCCGGGTCGAAGGACTCCAGCACGTACGGCCCGGATCCGAGCGAGGTGCCGTCGAGGAACGCCGTGGCGCCGTCGGCAGCGGCCGCGTCCTCGGCGTCGGTCGCGCCCTCGGCCTGGGCGGCCTCGGCGTCGATGATGCCGGTCGACGGCATCGCGAGGATGGTCGGGACGCTCGGGTTCGGCGCCTCGGTGGTGACGACGACGACGCCCTCGGACGGCGTGCTCGCCGCGAAGCCCTCGACGATCACCGACGGGCTGCCCTTGAGGTTGACCAGCCGGTTGAGGCTGAAGACCACGTCCTCGGCGGTCACCGGGCTGCCGTCGGCGAAGGTGGCGTCGTCGCGCAGCTGGAAGGTGAACTCGGTGGCGTCGTCGTTCGACTCCCACGACTCGGCGAGGAGGCCGACCGGGGTCGTGACGTCGTCGCCCTCGAAGGTGGTGAGCGTGTCGTACATCGCGTGCACGACGAGGTTGCCGGTCGCCTCGTACACCTGCGCGGGGTCGAGGTGGTTGACGACGAAGGACGTGCTGACCGTGAGCGTGCCGCCCTGGCCGCCGGTCTCGTCACCGCCGCCGGTGGCGCCGCCACCGCCTCCCCCGCCGCCGCCGGCCGTGCAGCCCGCGATCGTCAGCGCCGCCGCGACGGCGAGCGCTCCAGCGACGCGCACGCGCCGCGATGCCGAACCCCTCATGGGGTCTCCTTCCACGAGCCTCGAAGGCGAGGGTGGGACCGTTGGATGGCAGCAATGTATAGCCTTGCTGAACAAGTTGACGAACACCAAACACGAGGGGGTGCGCCGTGCTGGGGGACCGACTGCGCGACCTGCGTGCCGCGCGGGGGCTGACGCTGCGCCAGCTCGCTGACGAGACCGGCCTCTCCGCCGGGCTGCTGTCGCAGCTGGAGAACGGGCGGACCGACCCGAGCATCGAGACGCTGCGGCGGCTGGCGAAGGTGTTCGACTCCGACCTCGCCGACCTCTTCCGAGAGCCGGACGCGCCCGAGGTGCACCTGTCGCGCCCCGGCGAGCGGCTGCTCATGCAGGCGCCGGCGGGTCTGCTCACCTACGAGCGGCTGACCTCGGGGCGCGGCAACTTCGAGATGTTGCGCGGCGTGCTGCGACCCGGTGACGCGAGCGCCGCCGAGGCCCGCGGCCACGCCTCCTCCGAGTGCGTCTACGTCGTCGAGGGCGCGATCGTCGCGGAGATCGGGGGCGTCGACCACGCCGTCGCCGCGGGCGAGGCGGTCACGTTCGACTCCCGGCTGCCGCACCTGTTCCGCAACGACGGCGACGTCGACGCCGTCATCCTCCTCGCAGTCACGCCCCCGATGCCCTGACGACGCCGCGACCCGCGCGGTGCGGATGCAGGAGGAGCCGCGTCCCCGCGCTCCCGTAGCCTGCTTCCGATGTCCGTCCTGTCCGACCTGCGCACCGTCGCGGTCCACCGCGACTTCCGCAAGCTCTTCGCCGTGCGGCTGGTGTCGCAGTGCGGCGACGGCATGTTCCAGGCCGGGCTGGCCACGCTGTTCTTCTTCAGCCCCGAGAACATGGCGACGGCGGGTGCGGTCGCGGGCGCGTTCGCGGTGCTGCTGCTGCCGTTCACGGTCGTGGCGCCGTTCGCGGGGCCGCTGCTGGACCGCTGGCGGCGCCGCCAGGTGCTGCTGCTCGGCAACGCGGTGCGGGTGCTGCTGACGCTGGCGATCGCCGCGATCATGGTGACCCAGGGCGTGACCGTGGCGATCTACGTGCTCGCGCTGGTCACGCTGGGCGTCAACCGGTTCCTGCTGGCCGCGCTCTCGGCGGGCCTGCCGCGGGTGGTGCCGCGCGAGCAGCTGCTCATCGCGAACGCGCTGACGCCGACGCTGGGCGCGGTGAGCGCCGTCGCGGGTGCGGGCCTGGGGTTCCTCGTCGGCCTGGTGTCGCCGGCGGGTGTGATGAAGGACGGGCTGACGCTGACCCTGGCCGCGGCGCTGTTCGGGTGCGCGTCGGCGCTCGCGCTGCGGCTCACGAAGGACCGGCTCGGGCCGGAGAGCGCCGCCACCGGCCGTGGCCGCAGCTGGGCCGAGGTCGGGCGCGACCTGCGCGCCTCCGCCGCGGACATGGTCGACGGCGCCCGTTACCTCCTCGCGCGGCGCACCCCCGGCCTAGGCCTGGGCGTGATGGCGATCCACCGGTTCCTCTACGGCGTCAACTTCATCGCGCTCATCCTCATCTCGCGCAACCTGCTCAACGACCCGGCGAACGCCGGTGCGGGTCTCGCGACGTTCGGCCTGCTGGCCGGGATCTCGTTCGCGGGCAACGGCGCCGGCATCCTGCTGACGCCGTTCGCGCACGAGCGGCTGCGGCCGTCGCAGTGGATCATCGTGTGCCTGGTGGTGGGCGCCGCGAGCCAGGCGCTGCTCGCGGTCACGCCGGCGTGGGCCGTGATCGCGGTGTCGGCGTTCCTGCTGGGGCTGAGCGTGCAGGGCGCCAAGATCGCCGTCGACACGATCGTGCAGCGCGACACCCACGACGCCTACCGCGGCCGCGCGTTCTCGCTCTACGACATGCTCTACAACGCCGCGTTCGCCGGTGCCGCCGCCCTCGCCGCCGCCGTGCTGCCGAACGAGGGCTGGTCCGCGCTGGTGTTCCTCGCGCTGGCTGCGGTGTACCTGCTGGTGGCCCTCGGCTACCGCACCGCGGCCCGCCGGGTCGCCGACACCCCCCGCGACGTGTCGGTGCCCGACGCGACGCCCGACACCGCCTGACCGCCTCGTCGCGCGGTCGCGCGCGATGCCGGCGCCGCGAGAACTCGCTGGACCCCGGGCCCACAATGGCTGCCATGGCAGAGGTGCTGGTGCTGCACGGGTCGCCCGGGTGCGGCAAGAGCACGCTCACACGTGCCCTCGCCGAGGCGCTGCGGGCGGCCGACGTGCCGCACGGCGTCGTCGACATGGACGAGCGGAGCCTCGTGCACCCCCACCCCGGTCCGTCATTCGCGCGCGAGAACCTGCGCGCCGTCTGGCCGAACTACCTCGCCGCGGCACCCGACAGCAGGCTGATCGTCCCGATGGTCGTCAACGACGTCGAGGAGGTCGACCTCGTCCGCGCCGCCGTGCCCGGCGCGCGCGTGACGATCTGCGAGACGACGGCGCCCGTCGAGGTCCTCAAGGAGCGGCTCACCGCGCGGGAGCCCACACCCGAGTGGGCCGCGGCGCTGCACGCCTGGGTCGACGCCTACCACTCGCGCGACGACCACGAGCGCATCCGCGGCATCCAGGTCGCCACCCACCCCCCTCGCTCGCCGAGTCCGTCGAGGAGGTCCTCGCACTGACCGGCTGGCTGGGCTGAGCCGACCGGGACCGCAGCCCTCTGCCCTCAGGTCTGGCGGGCGGCCCACCAGGCGAGGAGCTCCTCGCGAGCGCGGTCCTCGCCGAGCGGGCCGTGCTCCATCCGGAGGGCGAGCAGGTGCTTGTAGGCCGCGCCGACGTCGCGCCCGGGCGGGATGCCCAGGATCTCCATGATCTGGGTGCCGTCGAGGTCCGGGCGGATCGCCTTGAGCTCCTCCTGCTCGGCGAGCTCGGCGATGCGGCGCTCCAGGTCGTCGTAGGCGTGCGACAGCCGCGCGGCCTTGCGCTGGTTGCGGGTGGTGCAGTCCGCGCGGGTGAGGCGGTGCAGTCGCTCGAGCTGGTCACCGGCGTCGGTGACGTAGCGCCGCACCGCGGAGTCGGTCCAGGCCGCCTCGCCGTAGCCGTGGAACCGCAGGTGCAGGAACACCAGCTTGGAGACCGCCTCGATCGTCGCCTTGTCGAAGCGGAGCTCGCGCAACCGCTTGCGCGCCATCTTCGCGCCGACCACCTCGTGGTGGTGGAAGCTGACGCCGCCGCCCGGCTCCAGCCGCCGCGTCGCGGGCTTGCCGATGTCGTGCAGCAGCGCCGCGAGCCGCAGCACGAGGTCCGGGCCGGGCACCGGCCCGTCGGGGCCGGTCTCGAGCGCGATCGCCTGGTCGAGCACGGTGAGGGTGTGCTCGTAGACGTCCTTGTGGCGGTGGTGCTCGTCGATCGTCAGCTGCAGCCCGGGCAGCTCGGGCAGCACGACGTCGGCCAGCCCGGTCCAGGTCATCAGCTCCAGCCCGGCGCGGGGTCGGGGCGCGAGCAGCAGCCGCACGAGCTCGCCCTGCACCCGCTCGGCCGAGACGATCTCGAGCCGCTGAGCCATCACCGACATCGCGGCGAGCGTGCGCTCCTCGACCTCGAACCCGAGCTGGGCGGTGAACCGCGCGGCCCGCATCATCCGCAGCGGGTCGTCGGCGAACGACTGCTCGGGATCCACCGGCGTGCGCAGCACCTTCGCGGCGAGGTCGGCCAGCCCCCCGAACGGGTCGACGAACGTCAGGTCCGGCAGCCGCACGGCCATCGCGTTGACGGTGAAGTCGCGGCGCGACAGGTCGCCGTCGAGAGAGTCGCCGTAGGCGACCTCGGGCTTGCGGGACGTCGGGTCGTAGGTGTCGGAGCGGTAGGTCGTCACCTCCGCGACGACGTCGCCCTTGCGGGCACCGATCGTCCCGAACTCCCGGCCCATGTCCCACGTCGCCTGCCCCCAGGCGGCGAGGATCCGCTCGGTCTCCTCGGGTCGGGCCGACGTCGCGAAGTCGAGGTCGACGCCGGCCTTGCCCAGGAACGCGTCGCGCACCGGGCCGCCGACCAGCGCCAGCTCGTGCCCGGCGTCGGCGAACCGCTGCCCCAGCGCGATCGCCTCGGGGGCGTACTGCGAGAGCACGCCGAGCGCGCGCCTCAGCAGGGCGGGGTCGGGGTTTCCAAGGACGGCGGGCACAGCCTCATAGGGTGCCATGGACGGCCCGACCGGACGGCGCGGCTGCCTGCGGTGTGCGCAAGGTCATGAGCGACCGCCGGCGCGGACCGGTTGCGCTGCCGCCCGCTGCGGGCGCGGCACTCCCGGACCGGACGGTGAAAACCGAATACGGTTCTGTGACGCGTCGACCCCGACCCGGTCGACGGACGGGAGGCCGCCATGTCCATCGCGCTGCCCGAGGGCTTCGTGCTCGGCGCGAGCACGTCCGCGCAGCAGATCGAGGGCGCGGTGCGCGCCGACGGCCGCGGCCCGAGCATCTGGGACACCTTCGCCGCGCAGCCCGGCCGCATCGCCGACGGCAGCACCGCCGACGTCGCGTGCGACCACTACCACCGCGTCGAGGAGGACGTCGCACTCATGGCCGACCTCGGCCTGGGCGGCTACCGGTTCTCGATCGCGTGGCCGCGCGTGGTGCCCGACGGCGGCACGTCGCCCGACGCCGTCAACGCCGCCGGTCTGGACTTCTACGACCGGCTGGTCGACCGGCTGCTGGCCGCCGAGATCGCACCGATGGCGACGCTCTACCACTGGGACCTCCCGCAGCCGCTGCAGGACCGTGGCGGCTGGCTCGCCCGCGAGACCGTGGACGCGTTCGCCGCCTACACCGAGGCGGTCACGGCGCGGCTCGCCGACCGCGTCGCCTACTGGTGCCCGGTCAACGAGCCGAACGTGCACGCGCTGTCCGGGCACGCGCTCGGCGTCCACGCGCCCGGCGAGCGGCTGCTGTTCGGGGCGCTCGCCGTCGTGCACCACCTCCTGCTCGGTCACGGCCGCGCCGTCGAGGTGCTGCGCGGCGCCGGGGCCGCCGCGGTCGGCACCGCCAACAACCACGCGCCGGTGTGGCCCGTCGCCGAGACCGAGGAGGATCTCGCGGCCGCCGCGCTCTACGACGCGATCCACAACGGCTCGGTCGCCGCGCCGGTGCTCGCGGGCCGCTACCCCGACCTCGTCGCCGAGCTCGTCCCGGTGCAGCCGGGCGACCTGGAGACGATCGCGGCGCCTCTCGACTTCTACGGCGTCAACTACTACAACCCCACGCGCGTGGGCCGGCCCGGGCACGTCTCCGCCAGCGGCCGCGCCGAGGGCTTCGACGACGACGCCGCGTCGCAGGTGCCCCTCTCGATCCACGACGTCGAGGGCTACCCGCGCACCGACATGGGCTGGCCGGTGGTGCCGGACGGGCTGCGCGAGGTGCTCGTCGGCCTTGCGCGCACCTACGACCTGCCGCCGGTCCACGTCACCGAGAACGGCTGCGCCCACGCCGCGCTCGACGACACCTTCCGTGTCGACTACCTCCAGAGCCACCTCCGCGCCGTCGTCGACGCGGTCGCCGAGGGCGTGGACGTGCGGGGCTACTGGACCTGGTCGCTGCTCGACAACTGGGAGTGGGCCGAGGGGTTCGGCCCGCGGTTCGGGCTCGTGCACGTCGACGAGCGCACCCAGCGACGCACGCCCCGGACCTCCTACACCTGGTACCGCGAGCTCGCCCGGTCGCTGCGCTGAGCCCGCGCCCGGGCCGCCGCGAGGGCCCCGGCCGGGGGACGGCCGACCGCGTGCGTCGCGGCGGCGTGCTGCGCGGAACCTCCTAAGGTGTCAGCATGTCCGCCGTCCCGACACCGCCCTCGAGGCCGGTGCCGACGCCGCCACCGCGCAGGCTGCACCCGCAGCCGCTGCCCGTGGTGGACGAGACCTCGGCGGGCGGTCTCGTCGTCGACGTCGTCGACGGCCGGGCGATCACGGCGGTGATCGCGCGACGCAACCGCGCGGGCCGGCTCGAGTGGTGCCTGCCCAAGGGCCACCTCGAGGGCGACGAGACCGCCGAGGAGGCCGCGGTCCGCGAGATCGCCGAGGAGACCGGGATCCACGGGGTGGTGCTGCGCCACCTCGCCACGATCGACTACTGGTTCGCGGGCACCGACCGACGTGTGCACAAGGTGGTGCACCACTACCTGCTGCGCGCCACCGGCGGCGAGCTCACCATCGAGAACGACCCCGACCAGGAGGCCGAGGACGTCGCGTGGGTGCCGCTCGACGAGGTCGCGAGCCGACTGGCGTACCCGAACGAGCGGCGCGTCGTCGCCACGGCGCGCGACGTCCTCATCGGGAGGACCTGAGTGCGCACGCGAACGGGGGGCACCGCGACCGCGCGACCCCTCGCGGTCCGGCACGGCCGCGCCCGCCGACGGGCGCGGGCGCTGCTCGCGACCCTCGTCGCGCTGGTCGGCGTGATCGGCCTGGCGGGCGTCGACCCGCCTGCGCACGCCGACGACGGCGACCTCGTCGTCGAGATCGCCACCGTCGCCCCCGCGGTGCTGCGCACGGGTGACGAGCTGACGATCAGCGGTCGCATCGAGAACACGAGCGACGACGAGATCCCCGCGCCCGCGGTGCGGCTGGTCATGCAGCGGCACGTGCCGGCGTCGACCGACGCGCTCGCGCAGTGGCTCGACGGCACCTCGACCCTCAACGTCACCACGCTGTCGCTGACCACCCTGGAGGACCCGGTGGCCGCGGGCGCCTCGGTGCCGTTCACGGTCACGATCCCCACCGACGGCACGTTCGACCAGTTCTCCGCCTGGGGGCCGCGCGGCGTCGCGATCCAGGTCAGCAGCGGCGGCCTCGCCGACGAGGCGCGCACCGCGCTGCTGTGGTACCCGACCGACCCGCCCCTGGAGGAGCCCACCGGTCTCACGGTGCTGCTCCCGCTCACCCCGACCGCCGGTGAGTGGGCGGACGCCGTCGCCCAGCAGGTCCCGGTCGGCGAGGTGGCGGCGCCGCGGCTGCTCGAGGTGCTCGACGCCGTTGGGCCGCAGGTGACCCTTGCCGTCGACCCCGCACTGCTGGAGACCGCCGCTCCCGGCCGCGCGCCCGACCTCGCGACGTCCGCCGACGAGCCGCCCTCGACCGACGTGACCGGTACCGAGGCCGCGACCGACCCCACCGGCGAGACCGCGGACTCGGACGACGGCGAGGAGGCGCCGCCGGCACCCACCCGGGCGGCGCTGGTCGACGCGATCGTGGCTGCCGCGGGCCGCACGGGCGTCGTCGCTCTCGGCTACGCCGACGCCGACGTCACCGCGCTCACCGCGACGAGCGGCGACGATCTCTGGCGCGACGGCGTCGAGCACGGCGCCGACCTGCTCCAGGACGCCGGCCTCACGGTGACCGACGTCGTCTGGCCGCCCGGGCGCGTCACGACCGACGCGCTCGGCACGCTGGTCGGCGAGGGCGCCGACGCCGTCGTGCTCGACGCCGCCGACGTCACCTCGGCCGTCACCACCGGTGCGCGGGCGAGCGTCTCGACCGCCCGTGGCCCGCTCGACGTGCTGCTCGCCGACGCCCAGCTCGGCACGATGCTGGTGGCGACCGCCGGCACCGGCGACACCGACCGCCAGGAGGCGCTCGCACTGTCCGCGGTGCTCGCGCGCGCGATCCCGCAGGGCTCCGGCGGCCTGCTCGCAGCGCTGCCGCGCGACATCGGGACCGGTGACCTCGCCGGGCTCGCCGACCGCGTCGCCGCCCTCCTCGACGCACCGTGGCTGCAGCCGACCGACGTCGCCGGCCTCCTGGCGCGCACGACGCCGTCCGGCCTGAGCCTCGAGGTCCCCGACGCCGTCGAGAACCCGACCGCGATCTCCCCGGCCGAGGTGACCGGGCTGCTCGAGGACCGCGAGGTCGTCGCCGCCTACGCCGACGCCGCTGGCTACCGGGTCACCGACGTCTACACGCCGCTGCTGCTCACCCCGCTCTCCGCGGCCCTCACCCCAGGGCTGCGCGGGGAGCTGCTCGCGACGACCGGCACCGCCGTGGCGGCCCTGGGCGACGGCATCCGCGTCGAGGCGGGCAGCGACGTCCTCCTCATCAACGACGCCGGCAACGTCCCGGTGACGATCACCAACGACCTGCCGGTCGAGGCGACCGTGCTCGTCGAGCTCGCGCCCGCCGGCACCGTGCTGCAGGTGCGGGAGGTGCCCGAGGTGGTGCTCGCGCCGCAGGGGTCGACGACGGTGCGCATCCCGGTCACCGCCGTCGCCAACGGCAACGTCACCGTCGACGTGCGCGTGCTGCCAGGCGCCGGCGGCCCCGACCTGGCACCGCCCGCGAGCTTCGTCATCAACGTGCGCGCCGAGTGGGAGAACATCGGCACCGGCGTGGTCGCCGGGCTGCTCGTCGTGGCCTTCGTCATCGGTCTGATCCGCACGATTCGTCGCGGCGGGCGCAGGGCTGCCGCAGAATGAGGGCGACGAACGACCTGAGCACACATCAGGGACGTGGGGACGGCCGCACCGGGCCACCCACGCCGGGAGGGGGCAGCAGGGCATGACCGCGCGGCTGGAGCACAGCGCCCCGACGGGGGACGCTGCGGCGACGCCGTCGGCACCCCGACGCACGCTCGCCAGCTCCGCGGCGGTGATGGCCAGCGGCACCCTCGTCTCGCGCGTGCTCGGGCTGCTGCGCAACGCGCTGCTCGTCGCGGTCGTCGGCGTCGTCGCGCTCGGCGACGCGGGCGGCAGCATGGCCGACTCCTGGTCGGTGGCCAACAAGCTCCCGAACATCATCTCGATGCTGCTGGCGGGCGGCATCCTCAACGCGGTCCTCGTGCCGCAGGTCGTGCGCGCGATGCGCCGCCCCGACGGCGGCGAGGAGCACGTCAACCGGCTGCTGACGGTCGCGATCGCGGTGCTGCTCGGCATCACGGTCGTGCTCACCGCCGCGGCGGCCCTGCTCATCAGCCTGTACGCGGGCGCCTTCCCGGCCGAGTGGAAGGCGGTCGCGGTCGCGCTCGCCTACTGGTGCATCCCGCAGCTGTTCTTCTACGGGCTCTACACGCTGCTCGGGCAGGTGCTCAACGCGCGCAGCATCTTCGGCCCGTACATGTGGGCGCCCGCCGTCAACAACGTCGTCGCGATCGCCGGTCTCGTCGCCTTCCTCGTCATGTTCGGCGGCCTGCCCGACGGCGGTCTGCCGGCCGGGGCGTGGACGGCGGACCGGATCACGCTGCTCGCGGGCACCGCGACGCTCGGTGTGGTCGCGCAGGCGCTCGTGCTCGTCGTGCCGCTGTACCGCAGCGGGTTCCGGTTCCGCCCGGTGTGGGGCCTGCGCGGGCACGGCCTCGGCAAGGCCAGCTCGGTGGCGCTGTGGGCGTTCGCGGCGCTCGCCGTCGGGCAGCTCGGGTTCCTGGCGGTCTCCAACGTCGCGGCCGCTGCGAGCGCGCGCGACTACGCGGGCAACTTCGCCTACGACAACGCCTTCCTGATCTTCATGCTGCCGCAGTCGCTGGTGACGGTGTCGCTGGTGACGGCGCTGTTCACGCGGCTGTCGACCAGTGCCGCCGCGCGCGACGGCGCCAAGGTGCGCGAGGACCTCTCCCGCGGGCTGCGCACGCTGGCGGTGTTCACGGTGTTCGCCACCGCGGCGTTCGCGGTGCTGGCGATCCCGCTGGTGCAGGTGGTGCTGCTCGACCGCGCCGACTTCGTGTCCTACCGCGCGGTCGGCGCGGTCCTGGTCGCGATGTCCCTCGGGCTGGTCTCCATCGGCGTCTGGACGATGGTCCAGCGGGTCTTCTACGCCTACGAGGACACCCGCACGCTGTTCCGGATCCAGGTGCCGATGGCTGCGATCCTCGCCGCCGGCTCGGCGTTGTCGTGGTGGCTGCTCGAGCCGCAGTGGTGGGTGGTCGGGACCGGTGCCGCGACCACGCTGTCCAACACGGTCGGTGCGACCGTCGGCTACCTCGCGACCCGCAAGTACCTGCCGAGCCTCGACGGCCCTCGCGTGCTGCGCACCCACCTGCGTGTGCTGCTCGCGACGATCCCGACGGCGCTGGGCGGCTGGGCGCTGCTGCACCTGTGGGGTGTCGAGACCTCCTTCGTCGGCGCGCTGCTGCGGGTGGTGGTGCTCGGCGGCGCGATGCTCGTCTCCTACCTGCTGCTCATCCGGGCGCTGCGGGTCGCCGAGCTCGACGAGCTGCTGGGCCGGCTGCTGCGCCCGCTGTCGCTCCTGACGTCGCGCCTTCCTGCCCCTGTGCGAGCACGCCTGCCGCGTACCATGGCCGAGTCCGGGGGCGGATCTGTGAGGGGTGGTGAACGTCGCGTGACGACGACGGGCTCCGCGACGTCGCTGCATGCCGGTGACCTCGTCGCCGGCCGGTACCGCCTCGAGCACCCCGTGAGCGCGCGGGTCCCGCACGCGACGGCGTGGGCGGCCACCGACACGACGCTCACCGAGCCCGTGCGCGTGGTCCTGCTCGACGGCCCCCAGCGCGACCACGCCGTCGACGCCACCCGCCGCGCGGCCCTCATCGGCGACCCGCGGCTGCCCAGGGTGCTCCGTGCCGGGGTGGAGGGCGACCAGGGCTACGTCGTCACCGAGGAGACGCCGGGCGTCACGCTCGCCGAGCTGGTGCGCTCCGGCCCGCTGCCGCCCTCGCAGGCGCGCGCCCTGGTGGGCGAGGCCGCCGCCGCGCTCGAGACGGCGCGGCGCCGCGGTGTGCACCACCTCGCGCTGCGCCCCGCGGCCCTGCTGCGCACCGACGACGGGTCGGTGCGCGTGCTCGGGCTCGGCACCGAGGCCGCGGTGCGAGGCATCGAGCGCGGTGACGCGCGCGCCGCCGCCCGTGAAGACGCCGTCGGTCTCGTGCGACTGCTCTACGCTGCGCTCACCGGCGCGTGGCCCGGGCCCGACGACCTCGCCGACGGCCTGCCGGTCGCCCCGACGCACGGCACCACGGCGGTGCCGGTCGGCGACCTCGTCGCCAACGTCCCCAACGACCTGGACACGCTCTGCGCCGTCACGCTCGGCGAGCACGACGACGGGCCGTTCACGCCCGGCGAGCTCGTCGCCGACCTCGCGCCGTGGGGCGCGATCGAGGTCGACGCGCCCGCGGGGCCGCTTCCGCCCGTGCTGCCGCCGAGCCTCGACGCCGTCGTGCCCCTGGCGCCGGCGGCCGGCGGGGTCGTCGACACCGCGGAGCCCGACGACGACCTCGAGCAGACCGCGGTCCACTCGATCGACACCTCCGGCTGGGCGCCGCACCCGCTGCCCACGCTCGCCGAGCCGACGCCGTTCGCCGACCTGGTCACCGACACCGGGACCATCCCGGCGGTCCGCACCCGCCCGCACCACGCGAGCCCGCTCCGGGCGCCTCGCCCTGGTGTGACCGTGCCGCTGCCCGCAGCCACCCCGCCGGCCGAGGCCGGCGCCGCTGCCGCCGCAGGTGCTGCCGTCGCCGCTGCGGGCGCGGTCGCCGGAGCGGCGGACGGACGATCCGTCGCCGAGGACGGCGAGCCCGAGGTCGCCGCGGCCGAGGTCGCCGAGCCTGCGGTCGCCGAGCCGGAGAGCGTGGAGCCCGAGGTCGTCGAGCCGGAGACGGCTGCGCCCGCGGTCGCGGAGGCGGTCGTCGTCGAGCCCGAGGTCGCGGAGACGGCCGAGCCCGAGGCGCCCGACGCCGTCGAGGCCGGGACGCAGATCGGTCCCGAGGCGGACCTGTCGGGGGCGGCCGTGCCCGACGCCGAGGTCGCCGACGCGGACGCCGCGCCGCGGACCGAGCTCTCGCCCGCCCAGATCCTGGCCGGGCTCCCGCTGCTCACGCGGTCCCCGAGCGGCTGGGACGTGCCCGGCGGCGCGGGCCCCGAGCGGCTGCCGGAGGCGCCGGAGCGCGACGAGATCGCCTCGCCCGCGATGCGCACCGGGACCGAGCGCGCCGAGGCCGCGGACATCGCTGCTGCCGAGGAGGCCGAGCTGCCCACGGCCGGCGCCACCGGCACCGCGGCGGCGGTGGGCCTGGGAGCAGCGGCGACGCGGTTCGCGACCGGGCTGGGCGGCACCAACCGGCGGATCAACGAGGTCGGCGAGCGCGTGACGGGCTCGACCCGGCAGCTGCTGCACGGTGCCGGGGAGCGCCTCGGCTCGCTGACCGGCCGCGCGGGCGCCTACGTCAACGAGGTCCGCGAGGAGTTCCGTCCGGTCGAGGAGGACGACGACGGCCGGCCGCGCTTCAACCCGGCACCGATCGTGCTCTCGGTGATGATCGCGCTCGTCGTGTTCGGGATGGTGATGTCGGTGCTGACGCTGCGCGACGCGGCGACCGCCTTCACGCCCGGCCCGAACCCGGGCGAGGTCCCGCCGGCCGCGGAGGAGCCGACGACCGTCGTCGTCGAGCCGACGACGCCGCCGCCGCCGTCGGCGGAGCCCGAGAACGAGGACGGCCCGCCGGCCGCGGCGAACGTGCCGATCGCCGAGGGCGTCACGTTCGACCCGAGCGTCAGCGGCGGCGAGAACCAGGACAACGCCTACCTCGCCTACGACGGCAACCCCGACACGACGTGGAACTCGCTGCGCTACAACAGCCCGACCTACGGCATGAAGCCCGGCATCGGGTACACGGTCGTGCTCGAGGAGACGGCGCTCGTCAGCAGCGTGACGCTGGACGTGCGCGGCGAGGGCGGCCTGGTCGAGATCCGTGCCGCGGACCCGGACGCGCCGGACCAGGGCCCGGTGCTGGCCTCCGGCGCGATGGGCCCCGACGTCACCTACACGTTCTCCGAGCCCGTCGAGGCGGAGACGATCGCGCTGTGGTTCCCCGAGCTGCCGGTCGCCGACAGCGACGGCCGCAACCGCATCGAGCTCGCCGAGATCTCGCTGCGCTGACCCCGGTCGGCGGCTGCCCTCCACACGCCTGGGCGGCGATGACGAGTCTCAGCGACGAGTACGGATCCGGGCGTCGACCACGAGGGGTGCACCACTCGTCCTCGACACAGGGCTCGCCCTCGCCTCGCGATGCCCGGAGAACACGCGCGCCTCGCACGAGCGTGCCGGGGAACAGCCGCACACGTCGTAGCGTTGCACCAGCGCAGACTTCTGGAGGCACAACTTGAGCGGCACCGACACCGTGCACGACCTCATCATCATCGGTTCCGGCCCAGCCGGATACACGGCCGCGATCTACGCGGCCCGGGCGGGTTTGGAGCCCATCGTCTTCGCGGGCTCCGTCACCGCGGGCGGTGCGCTGATGAACACGACCGACGTCGAGAACTTTCCGGGCTTCCCCGACGGCGTGCTCGGCCCTGACCTCATGGCCAAGCTGCAGGAGCAGGCGGAGCGGTTCGGCGCCGACGTGCGCTACGAGGACGTCGAGTCCGTCGAGCTCACCAGCGACATCAAGACCGTCGTCGCCGACGACGAGACCTACCGCGCCCGCGCCGTCATCCTCGCGACCGGCTCCGCCTACAAGGAGCTCGGGCTGCCGGACGAGAAGCGCCTCTCGGGCCGTGGCGTGTCCTGGTGCGCCACGTGCGACGGGTTCTTCTTCAAGGACAAGGACATCGTCGTCGTCGGCGGGGGCGACTCCGCGATGGAGGAGGCGCTGTTCCTCACGCGCTTCGGCAAGACCGTGACCGTCGCGCACCGGCGCGACCAGCTGCGCGCGTCCAAGATCATGGCCGACCGCGCCCTCAACGACCCGAAGGTCTCGTTCGCGTGGAACTCCGAGGTCGTCGGCATCACCGGCGAGACCAAGGTCGAGTCGGTCACGCTGCGCGACACCGTCACCGGCGAGACCCGCGAGCACCCCGCCGAGGGCCTGTTCGTCGCCATCGGCCACGTGCCGCGGACGGAGCTGGTCATCGGCCAGGTCGACCTGGACCCCGAGGGGTACATCAAGGTCGACCACCCGACCACGCGCACCAACCTGCCCGGCGTCTTCGCGTGCGGCGACGTCGTCGACCACCACTACCGCCAGGCGATCACCGCCGCGGGCACCGGGTGCGCCGCGGCGCTGGACGCCGAGCGCTTCCTGGCCGCGCTGGACGCCGGCGAGCCCCTGGACGTCGCCGTCGGCGTCCCCTCCTGACCACCGCGAGGCTGAGAGCACGATGAGCACACTCCACGAGACCACCGACGAGACCTTCGAGAACGACGTCCTCAAGGCCGAGGGGCCTGTCGTCGTCGACTTCTGGGCGCCCTGGTGCGGACCGTGCCTGCAGTTCGCCCCGATCCTCGAGGAGGTCGCGGCCGACCACGCGGACAAGATCCGAGTCGTCAAGCTCAACACCGACGAGAACCCCGAGACGATGCAGCGCTACGGCGTCATCTCGATCCCGACGATCAACGTCTACGTCAACGGCGAGGTCGCGAAGTCGCTGGTCGGCGCGCGTCCGAAGAAGCGGTTCCTCGAGGACATCGCCGAGTTCCTGGCCTGACGAGCCCCGTGACGGCCGCCCCTGGTGGGCGGCCGTCGCCGTGCCGGCGGTGCCCGTGCGCGACACGACACCCCCGCGCGACGCCCTCACCCCGCGCGGTGAGGGACACTGGAGACCGTGACTGCCAGCCCGCCGGCTCCGCAGGAGCCGCTCACACCCGGCCGGGGCACCCGCCTGGACCCCTGGTACGCCAGCTACGCCGAGCGCACGCACGGCATGAAGGCGTCGGAGATCCGCGCCCTGTTCTCGGTCGCCAACCGGCCCGAGGTGGTGTCGCTCGCGGGCGGCATGCCGTACCTGGCCGGCCTCCCGATGGAGATCGTCGCCGAGGTCACCGACCGGCTGCTGCGCGAGCGGGGTGCCGTCGCGCTGCAGTACGGCTCCGGGCAGGGCGACGTCGCGCTGCGCGAGCAGATCACGACCGTCATGGCGGAGGAGGGCATCACCTCCCACCCCGACGACGTCGTCGTCACCACCGGCTCCCAGCAGGCCCTCGACCTGGTGACGCGGATCTTCGTCGACCCGGGCGACGTCGTCGTCGCGGAGGCACCCAGCTATGTCGGGGCCCTCGGCGTGTTCCGCGCCTACCAGGCCGACGTCGTGCACGTCGAGATGGACGACGACGGCCTCGTGCCCGAGGCGCTCGAGGCCACGCTGACCCGGCTCGCGGCCGAGGGCCGGCGCGTCAAGCTGCTCTACACCGTCCCGAACTTCCACAACCCGGGCGGCACGACGCTGTCGCTCGAGCGGCGGCCGCAGGTCGTCGAGATCGCGCGCCGGCACGGCGTGCTGGTGCTGGAGGACAACCCCTACGGGCTGCTCGGTTTCGACGACCTCACCGAGAACCCGGTGATGCCGGCGCTGCACAGCTACAACCCGCAGGGCGTCGTCTACCTCGGGTCGTTCTCGAAGACGTTCGCGCCCGGCTACCGGGTCGGGTGGGCGCTCGCGCCGCACGCGGTCCGGGAGCGGCTGGTGCTCGCGAGCGAGTCGGCGATCCTGTGCCCGTCGAACATGAGCCAGATGTCGATCGCGACGTACCTGTCCACGTGCGACTGGCGCGGCCAGGTCAAGTCCTACCGCGAGGTCTACCGCGAGCGCCGCGACGCCACCCTGCACGCGCTCGCCGAGCACATGCCGCACGCCACCTGGACCCGCCCGGCCGGCGGCTTCTACACGTGGGTGACGTTGCCCGAGGGTCTGGACGCCCAGGCGATGCTGCCCCGCGCCGTCACCGAGCTCGTCGCGTACGTCCCGGGCACGGCCTTCTACGCCGACGGCACCGGTCACCGTTACATGCGGCTGTCCTACTGCTACCCGACGCCGGAGCGCATCCACGAGGGCGTGCGCCGGCTGGCGAACGTCGTCAACGCCGAGCTCGACCTGGTGAGGATGTTCGGTACCGGCGGCGCCGGTACCCGCCTCGCCGGCACCCTCAACCCGGGACCCAACCAGGCATGACCACCACCCACACCGATCTCGACGTGCTCGTCCTCGCCGGGGGGCTCTCGCACGAGCGCGACGTCTCGATCCGTTCCGGCCGCCGTGTCGCCGACGCCCTGCGCTCGGCCGGGATGACCGCGCACGTCCACGACGTCGACGGCGACCTGCTCGCCTCGCTGCGCCAGGCCCGGCCGGACGTCGTCTGGCCGATCCTGCACGGCTCCACCGGTGAGGACGGCTCGGTCCGCGACGTGCTCGACCTCGTGGGGGTGCCCTACGTCGGCACCGATGCGGCGGGGTCGCGGCTGTCGTGGAGCAAGCCGGTCGCGAAGACGCTGCTGGCGCGTGCCGGTGCCAGCACGCCCCGGTTCACGACGCTGCCGCAGACGCTGTTCCGCGAGCTCGGCACCCGTGGCGTGCTGGAGCGGGTGCTCGACGTGCTCGGGCTGCCGCTCGTCGTCAAGCCCGCCTCGGGCGGGTCGGCGCTCGGCGTCACCGTGGTGCGGGACGCGGCCGCGCTGCCGCAGGCGATGGTCGCGTGCTTCGCCTACGGCGAGGAGGCGCTGATCGAGCAGTACGTCGACGGCGTCGAGGTGGCGGTCTCCGTCGTCGACCTCGGGGACGGGCCGCGCGCGCTGCCGAGCGTCGAGATCGCGACCGACGGCGCCTACGACTACGACGCCCGCTACAACCCCGGGCGCTCGGAGTACTTCGTGCCCGGCCGGCTCGACGAGGCGCAGGAGCGCGCCGCCGCCGACCTCGCGGTGCTGGCGCACCGCACGCTCGGGCTGCGGCACCTGTCCCGCACCGACATGATCGTCGACGGCGACGGCGTCGCCTGGTTGCTCGACATCAACGTCGCGCCGGGCATGACCGAGACCTCGCTGTTCCCGCTGGCCGCCGAGGCGAGCCCGTACGGCGTCGAGGAGCTCTACGCCGCGATCGTGCGCCGCGCCGCGGGACGCTGACGCCGGCGGTCAGTCCTCTGCGCCGTCGTCGTTGCTGCGCAGCACGCCGGGGTCGTCGGGCGCGAGGCTGGCGAGGATGCGGTTGAGGTCGGCCACGTTGGCGAAGTCGATGCTGATCGTGCCCTTGCGCTGCCCGAGGTTGACCTTGACCTTCGTGTCGAGGCGGTCCGACAGCCGGGCCGACAGGTCGTCGAGCGCGGCGCGGTGCATGCCGGCGCGCGGCTTGGTGCGACGGGCGGGCTTCTCCTCGCCGTCGACCTCGCCGAGCGCGACGATCTCCTCGGTGGCCCGCACGCTGAGCCCCTCGGCGACGATCCGCTGCGCCAGCCGCTCCATGGCGGCGGCGTCCGAGAGCCCGAGGAGGGCGCGCGCGTGGCCGGCGGAGAGCACGCCGGCGGCGACGCGGCGCTGCACCAGCGGCGGCAGCTTGAGCAGGCGCAGCGTGTTGGAGATCTGCGGCCGCGAGCGCGCGATCTTGGTGGCCAGCTCCTCCTGGGTGCAGCCGAAGTCCTCGAGCAGCTGCGTGTAGGCGGCGGCCTCCTCCAGCGGGTTCAGCTGGCTGCGGTGCAGGTTCTCCAGCAGCGCGTCCCGGAGCATGTCGACCTGCTCGGTCTCGCGCACGATCGCGGGGATCGTGGTGCGGCCTGCGAGCCGGGAGGCGCGCCAGCGGCGCTCGCCCATGATGAGCTCGTAGGTCGGGCTGCCGTCCTCGGCACGGCCCGTCGAGCGCACGACGACCGGCTGCAGCACGCCGACGGTGCGGATCGAGTCGGCCAGCTCGGCGAGGGCGTCCTCGTCGAACACCGTCCGGGGCTGGACGGCGTTGGGGACGATCGCGTCGATCGGCACCTCGGCGAAGGTCGCGCCGGGCACCGGAACCAGCTCGGGTCCGTCGTCGCCGTGGGGGGTCGACGGAGACGGTGCGCCGTTGGTGGGCTCGGACGGGACGCCGTCGGTCTCGGAGTCCGCGTACGGGTTGCGGTGGTCGGGGAAGAAGACGTCGACGGGACGCTCGGTCCCGCCGCCCTTCGGGCCGGTCGGGATGAGCGCACCCAGGCCCCGGCCCAGCGCGTGCCGCCGCTCGTTCATGCGTCTGTTCCTCCATCGCCGGTCGCCTCGGCGGCGCCTGCCTGCTCGGTGGCCGCCTGGCCCTGACCGGTGCTGCTCTCCTGCGCCCGCGGCGACCGCTCGTTGAGCTCGCGCGCGGCCTCGCGGTAGGTGAGCGCACCGCTCGACCCCGGATCGTAGGTCAGCACGGTCTGCCCGTGGCCCGGCGCCTCGGAGATGCGGACCGAGCGCGGCACGGTGGTGCGCAGCGTCTGGTCCGGGAAGTGGGTGCGCACCTCGTCCGCGACCTCACGTGCGAGGTTGGTACGGGCGTCGAACATCGTCAGCAGGATCGTCGAGACGTGCAGCGCGGGGTTGAGGTGGGCGCGGATCAGCTCGATGCTGTTGAGGAGCTGACCGAGGCCCTCGAGCGCGTAGTACTCGGTCTGGATGGGGATCAGCACCTCGCGCGCGGCGACGAACGCGTTGACGGTGAGCAGCCCCAGGCTCGGCGGGCAGTCGATGAAGACGTAGTCGACGCGCGGCTGCCCCTCGCGGACCCGGTGGCGCAGGTACTCCGCGAGCGCGTTGCGCAGCCGGTTCTCGCGGGCGACCATCGAGACCAGCTCGATCTCGGCGCCCGACAGGTCGATCGTGGCAGGCACGACCACGAGGTTGGGGAACGCGCTCGAGGGCACCGCGACGTCGGCCATCGGCACCTCGTTGATGAGGACGTCGTAGGTCGACGGCGTCCCCACCCGGTGCTCGACGCCCAGCGCGGTGGACGCGTTGCCCTGCGGGTCGTTGTCGATGACGAGGACCTGCAGACCGGCGGAGGCGAGCGCGGCGGCGAGGTTGACCGCCGTCGTCGTCTTCCCGACGCCACCCTTCTGGTTGGCGACGGTGAACACCCGGGTCTGCTCGGGACGGACGAAGGTGTGGCCGTGCAGCGCGACCCGTCGGCGTGCTTCGTCAGCGAGCTCGGCCAGCAACGGCGTCGAGTCGTCGACCTGCGGAATCACTTCCAGACGGGCCTGACGGTTGGCGTCGAGCGGGGTCTCGGGATGCATCGGTTCCTAGTCGGTCGTGGAGTCACCACAGCCTACGACCGAGGTGGGCGTACCGCCTTCGGCACGTACCTCCTCATTGGCGTGATCGACGCTACTCCAGCCGCGGCAGCGCGTGCGGGGTGTGACCGGGAGGCGGATGGCCGTGTGCCGGGGTGGGAAGGGTGTGCGCGCGCCGACCGCGGCACGACAGATGTAGTGCACTCTCGCGGTGGCGTGTTGAAGTCACCGTGCCGTGCGGCGCGACGCCGGCGCGCGTCGGCGCGCGTCGGCGTGCAGACGGCCGTGCCCACGGCAACGATGGGAGGTCCAGGACGAATCGCCTTGCCGGGACAGAGCCGGCGGTCGCGAGGGCGACATCCGGGCGGGCAGGGTGACAAGACGGGCCCCCTGAGTGGCGCAGGCGACGATCGAGCACCGGCTCCTCCCCCACGCCTCCGACGCACCGCGACCGGTTCGCCGGCTGCCGGACGCGATGGACGACGCACGGATGCCTGCGAGGCGAGTGCGGGCTGCTGGCGGGGTCGCGCGTTCTCGCCGCCGGTCCGTACGATCTCGCGGCCGGCGCGCAGGAGGGGCCCGGCGCCCAGGTCACGCACGAGGTCATGGGCGCCGTCCATCGACCCGGCCAGGCCGGGCCGCCGCCACACGATCGCGGCGCGGGAGCTGCCGGGCCACTCCTGCTGGTGGTGCCGACGGACTCGGCCACGTCCGCCGCGCCACGCCCCTGCGCAGTGCCGCAGACCCTCGGCCAGGACCAGCGGCGAGGGGTATTGGCCGGACAGGTGCTCGAGGGCGACGTCGACTGCGCTCTACGAGCCCCCATCGCGCGACGTCGCCGACCGACCCGCAGGCAGGGCGACGCCGTCACGTCCCAGATCGACAGATCGCGCTCTGGCGCGGCGTCGCGTCGCCGCCGTACGTCCGTGCCTCACTCCGACACCGACCGCTCGGTGCCCAGGCGCACGAGGTCTCACGAATCCGTCGACCGGTGCGGGCTCCCGACCGAGGTGGCAGCGTGCGATGCCCGTGCTGCCGGGCTGGATCGAGATCTCGGCACCACAGCAGCCCGCGATCACGCCGGCGGTCAGCAGTCTTGCCGACCGCCTGCGTCGTAGCTTCGCGTCGAGCCATGCACGATCCGGGGACAGGAACCCGCGTCTCGCATCGTGTCGTGCCGACCGGCACCGCAGCACAGTGCGCCGTCTCCCGCCGACGGCCGGTGTGCGGCCGTCGCCGTGAATGGCCCCGCAGATGGGAACGGGTCTTCATCATCCCCGTGGTTGAGTTTCACGTGAAACGGCGCATTTGTCGCGAGCGGCGTCACCGTCCCAGCCGCACCACCAATCGACAAAGGCGCTCGACGGCTTCCGCGACCGCGAGGTCGTCAGCACCGTCTGATGGCCAGGCCGGACACGCGGGCGTTTCACGTGAAACCATGAATCGCGAGGCTCGCCGCAAGCGGTGTCACAGCAGAACCCCCGATCGCACGAGACGGCACCCCCGGAGCCGCCATCGGCGCGGCCCGCCCGGAACCCGCCACCTGGCACACCCCGTCCGGAGCCCGCCACCCGGCACACCCCGTCCGGAACCACCACCCGGCACACCCCCGTCCGGAGCCACCACCCGGCACCGGTTGATGGTCCCGCCCACCCGGGCCCCGGGCTCACCTGATCGGTCGGGTCGGCCAGTGCAGCCGCGCGCGGGGCGTTTCACGTGAAACGGACATGACAGCCACACCGCCCCGCTCCGTCCGCCGCGAGCAGCCCGCCGGCACAGCGAGCTCACGTCGACGGTTCCCGGCTCGACACACGTCCGCGGTCCCTGCATCCTGGCTTGTGCACCCCCTGTGCATAACCTCGTCTTGTCCACAGTCTCGCCTGACCAGTGGACCGGGGACGCTCGGTCCGCCACGGCTTACCCTGCTCGACCAACCTGCCGCGCAGCCCACCGAGTGCCAGTTTCCCGCGCCAGCACTGAGCTGCCGCGGCACGACCCACGCGCGCGACGCCGAGCTCGACTCCTCTCGCGGGGTTCTAGCTAGAGGGCGAAAGCTGTCCACAGGACTCCTGGGAGCTGTGGACAACTCCGGCATCGGCGCGCGGGCGACCCGCTCGACGCTGCGCCGCGCAGCTCGAGGGCACGCCGCAGGCAGCGGCATCCTCGAGGCACCGGTACCTGCCACGTCGCGGCGCAGACTCTGCAGCACGACCGCGGCCGCCCGGACAACCCGCCTGGGCCCACGCCACCAGCATGCCGGCGTCGACGTCGCGACGCGTCCTCGGCGCCCCGGCACGCCCACGTGCTCGCACTCGGGAGCACGCCACCCGGACGCACCCTTCCCGGGGTCGGAACGTGCCGCCGTACCCCGGGCGTCCACGCCCCAGCCCCCGGCGCTGGCCAGAGCCCACCGCGTCGATCGCAAGGGCTGCCCGGTCCGTCCTCGGCCCCACCGACCTTGGCGTCGCGGCACCCGCGGGAGCGGCCACCCGCTCCCCCGGCCCGGGACGCGTATCACTCGTGACCACAGGTGGCTCACCTGAGCCCTCGGGCGCCACGCGGAGCCTGGGATCCGTCGATCGCTGACAACGTGTGCAGCCGTGCAGGCTGATGACCGCCGGCATCCATCCACCCGCGTGCACCTCGCGGCGGTCCCCCGCGACCGTGAATGAGGTCCAGCGGCTGAACCGACGACCGGCGCACTCGTCTCGGCGCGTTTCACGTGAAACGGAGACACGGGCGTGCGAGCCCGGCCAGGTCGGTGTCGGCTCCTTCACCGCCGCGCTCCGTGAGCTGCCGCAGCACCGTCGTGAGCTCCCACGGCACCGTCCGCCCGTGTCCCCCCGAGGCACACGGGACCGGAGCGATCCGTCAGGGGTCTCGACCTGCGAGCGCGACTCCGCGTCCGCCGCTTGGGTGGTGGCGTCCCACGGGCACAGCCTCCGCAACGACTCGTAGCCGGCTCGAAGGACTGCAAGACCGGCATGTCGGTGAACCACCATGCCCGCCCCCGGACAACACATGACGGATGACCGAACCCCTCGCGAGCACGCGGACGGGCGCGATCCCCCGCTGCCGCCACGGCATGCACCAGCACCAGCACCAGCACCAGCAGGTAGGCACCGTCCGCGCGCCTGTCCTGTCGAGAGGAGCATGCCGAGGTGCCGTTTCACGTGAAACGCGACCCGCCATCTCCAGGTCACCGCGGCTACCCCGACCGAGCGGAGCGATGCGAGGTCGGCGCCCCACACGCCTCGCGGGCCGAGAGAGTCCTAGCCCGCCGCGTCGCGGTGCGCAGCCGTTCACCGCAGTCGCGGCGAGGACGGCATCGCGCCGCGCCGATGCCGCTGTCACCGTGCGTCTGCCGACCCTGCTGACGATCCGTGGCCGCATGCCCAACACCGTCGTCCGCGACGCGCAGGCTGACGCCGAGCGGACGGCGGCCACAGTCTTCGGGCACCCGCCGTTGGCTATCCGACCCCGCACCGAGCTCGGCTCTTCCGTCACCCGACGAGGCCGCCGACAGCGGACGGCACGACGTCGTGCCTTCGCACCGAACGCCGAGCGCGGTCCTCGCCGAGCCAGGCTGTCGCCCCACCACCGCACACGATCGCGTGCCCACGGAGGTACGCCCGGCCGCCTGCCGGGTACCGATCGCTCCGACACACCGCCACCGGCGTAGACCACCGGAGACGCGAAGCGCCGGCGGGGCGAGGACCGCGCGCCGATCGGGTGCGCGGGCAGCGCGTGCGCGAAGCGCCGTTCCACGTGAAACACCCCCACGCATCCGTGGAGAGCAACGGAGCAGCACGGACCTTCGTACGCGCGGCGCTCCGCAACCAGCCCTCGCTTCCAGGACGATCCACGCCTGCGACATAGCCAGCTGGCACCACCTCAGCGTTCGGAGAGCGCCTCGCGCCGTGCTGCACCCGTGCCGCGGTCCGAGCGCGATCGTGCGGTGACATCCCACACGGGCGGACATCGCTCCATGGGGTCGGGCGGTGAGCCCCGGTCGCCGCCCGACCGCCGACGTGGCGAGCAGGCCGCGCGAGAACCAGCCGACGACACCGGGGCGTGCCCGCCGCGCCGCGCCGCGCGCTCGTGCTCTCTGCACTGTCGGCGTCACCACGACACACGCTCCACGCTCCCTCGCCCGTCGGGCTACCGGCGCACCCGTGCCCGCCCAGAGCCCGGAACCGCAGGGCAGGACGCCCTGACACCGTGGCCTCGTCCAGCCACCTTGTCGCTGCTGCGCGACCGTCGCCGCCCGCCGTCGCCCTGCCGGACGGCGCACCCCCTTGGCACGCGCGGGGGCAGCCGTGCAGCGGTTCGACCACCCGGCTGGGTGCGGGGACGACGAACTCCTGCTCGAACATCCGTACGACTTGGTGGTTGCCGGGCCCGATGACCCGCGCCAGGCGGTGCCGGCCACCTCGAACCTCTCGCCCGTCCGACCGATCTCGGCGCAGCCCGACCTGGACGCGACTCGGGCGCCCGCTCCCGCTACTTGACCGCGCCGAACGTCAGTCCCTGAACCAGCCGATCCTGCGCGGCCACGCCGACGGCGATCACGGGCAGCGACACCGCGAGCGCACCCGCGGACACGGTGGCCAGGAACAGGCCCTGGCTCGACACGAAACCGGTGAGGAACACCGGAGCGGTGTTCGCGATCGTTCCCGTCAGCACCCGCGCGAACAGGAGATCGTTCCAGCTGAAGATGAAGCAGATCAGCGCGGTGGCCGCGATCCCCGGCGAGGCGACAGGCAGGATGACCCGCCGCAGGATCGTCAGCACCCGCGCACCGTCCAGCTGTGCCGCCTCCATCAGCTCCCGCGGGACCTCCGTGAGGAAGGACTGCAGCATCCACACGGCGATCGGGATGTTCATCACCGTGTAGAAGACGGCGAGCATGAAGATGTTGTCGAGCGCACCGACCGTCTTCGCGAAGAGGTACAGCGGTAGCAGCGCCGCGACGATCGGCAGCATCTTCGTGGTGAGGAAGAAGAACATCACGTCCCGCCACTTCTCGACAGGTCGGATCGAGAGCGCGAACGCGGCTGGGAAGGCCAGCACGAGGACGAGCAGGACGGACAGGACCGACGCCGTCAACGAGTTGAGCAGCGGTGGCCAGGGGCTGATCCCGGAACCACCGAAGAAGGCTCGGAAGCCGTCGAGCGTGAGCGGCGCGAAGATCGCCGGCGGGTTGGAGGCGGCGTCGGTCTCCGAGTGGAGCGCCGTCAGCACCATCCACAGGATCGGCGCCACGAACACCAGCGCCGCGACCCACGCCGCGACGCCCGTGACCACGCTGCGGCGGGCGGCTCCTCGAGGGCTGCGACGCGGCGACCCGCGGCCCGTCGTCATGGTGAAGGCAGACATGTCAGGACTCCAATCGACTAACGGGCGCTGTCCTTGAACAGCGACAGCAGCACGCGCAGCGTGAACATCGCGATCACGAACGTCCCGGCGACGACGACGACACCGAGCGCCGACGCCAGGCCGTAGTCGTTCGCCAGGTAGAAGGTCTTGTAGACCGCGTAGGGCAGGTTCGTGGTCCCCAGCCCGCCCGCGGTCAGCATGAAGATCGCGTCGAACTCCTGGACCAGGTAGATGCTTCCGAACAGCCCTCCCAGCTCCAGGTACCGCCGCATGTGCGGCAACGTCATGTACCTGAACGACGTCCAGGCGCCCGCGCCGTCGACGGCTGCCGCCTCCATCACCTCGGGCGGCCGCGACTGCAGGCCAGCGAGGAGGATCAGCATCATGAACGGTGTCCACCGCCAGATGAGCGACAGCGCGATGCCGAGCAGCGGCGCCGTCGACAGCAGGTCCGGCTGCGGCGGCGAGTCGAGGCCGAGCACGCGCCAGATCGCGGTGATCGTCCCGTTCATCAGACCGTAGGTGGGGTTGAGGATCGCGTGCTTCCAGAAGAGTGCGCCCGCCACGGGGACGACGAGGAACGGGAGCACGAGAAGGCTGCGGACGACGCCGCGTCCGACGAACCGCTCGTTGACGAGCAGCGCCAGGCCGAGGCCGAGAACCATGCTGGCGACGACGACCGTCGCCGTCAGCTGCACCGTGAACACGATCGTGTGGCGCAGCTCGGTGTCGGCGAGCACCTTGGCGTAGTTGGACAGGCCGGTGAACCCGCGCTCGTTCGGGAACAGGCTGTTCCACTCCATGAACGAGACGACGAGCGTCCCGACGAACGGGAGCTGGGTGAAGAGGATGGTGAAGACGAGCGCCGGCAGCAGTGGTGCGCGGACGCTCCACCTGCGCAGCGCGCCAGGCCGCTGGTCGCGCGCGGCGACGCTGGCCCGGTGGCGATCCCGTACCGGGCCCGGCCGGTACGCGTGCTGAGTCGTGGTCACGGATGGTCCTTCGCTCGCTGAGGTCGCCGGACCCGGTGGCCCGCGCACGCGCGCGGGCCACCGGGCACCGAGGCGGACCTACTTGTTCTTGTACTTGTCGCCGACCTCTTGCGCGGCGACCTGCGCCGCCTCGAGGGCCTCCTGCACGGAGGTGCTGCCGGCGATGGCAGAGGCGATGTACTCGGACACGGTGGTCCCGAGCGAGATGAACTCAGGGATGCCGACGAACTGCACACCGGGGTACGGGCGTGGCTGCACACCCGGGTTTTCGGCGTCGACGCTGGTGATCGCCTCCATGGCGGCCTCGTAGAACGGGGCACCCTCCTGGAAGGCGGGGTTGTCGAACGTGGACTGGCGCTTGCCGTAGGGCACGCGCGACCAGTCGTACTTCTCAGCGATGAGCTCCTCGTACTCGCGAGAGCTCGCCCAGGACACGAACTGCCAGGCCGCGTCCTGCTCGGTGGACGCTGCCTGGATGCCCCAGGCCCAGGTCCAGAGCCAGCCCGAGGCGTCCGTGAGCTTGACGGGGGACTGGGCGTAGCCGATGTCGCCGGCGATCGGCGAGTCCGCCGCCTCCACGGGTCCACCCGCGTTCGTCGCGTCCACCCAGATCGCGGCGTCGCCCTGCATGAAGCGGTTGAGGCACTCGACGAAGCCCGCCTGCGCAGCGCCCGGCTCGCCGTGCTCCTGGATGAGGTTCACGTAGAACTCGACGGCCTCGACCGTCTCGGGCGAGGTGAGCTGCGCGTCCCAGTTCTCATCGAACCACGTCCCGCCGAAGGTATTGATGACCGTGTTGAGCGGGGCGAGCTGCTGGCCCCATCCCGGCAGACCGCGCAGACAGATGCCGTCCATGTCGGTCTGCTCGTCGATGGTCGCCGCGAGCTCCGCGACCTCGTCCCACGTCGGGTTCGACGGCATCGTCAGGCCGAGCTCGTCGAACACGCTCTTGCGGTACATCGTGAAGGAGGACTGCCCCTCGAAGGGCATCCCGTAGGTCTTGCCGTCGGACCCTGTCATCGACGCCATCATCGACGGCAGCATGTCCTCCGGCTCGAAGTCGGAGTCCTGGGCGAGGTAGTCGTCGATCGGGACGACCCAGCCGTTGTCCGCGTAGAACGGGATCTCGTAGTTGGACAGCGTCGCCACGTCGTAGACACCGGCCTGCGAGGAGAACTCCTGCGTGATCTTCGCGCGGACGTCGTTCTCCGGCAGCAGCGTGAAGTTCACGGTGATACCGGTCGCGGGCGTGAAGTGCTCGGCGGTCATGGCCACCAGGTCCTCCTGCGCGGGGAGGTTGACGGCGATGACGTCGATGGTGACGCCGCTCGTGCCGCCGCCGTCGTTCGTCGAGCCGCTGCCGCTGTCGCCGCCGCCCCCGCCGCCGCCGTTGCCGGCGTTGCCGCCGAAGCCGCCGGAGCAGGCGGTGGCGACCAGGGCGAGCGACAGCAGGCCGCCCGCCATGGCCAGTCGTGATCTGTTGTTGCGCATGCGTGTCTCCAATCTGGGTGTGCCTCGTTGCCGGACGGTGCGTGACGCAGCCGCCGGAGAGGCGTGGGTTCAACCGCGACGACGTCGGTGCCGACGAGGTGTACGTGCGTCGGACCCGTGGGTCGGCGCGCGTTGCGGTACCGGCCCCGCCGCTGGTGTGGCGGAGATGGCACCGTTGATCCGTGCGCGCGGACGACGCACCGCGGTCAGCGGTGCGCTCCGCGTGGGGCGCCTGCGGGGGCGGACGGCGGTGGGTCCGGCCGGTAGCGCGCGGCGCTCAGCGGTGAGGTGTCAGGGACAGCCCGCTGGTCGGCGGCTGTGGTGGTCGGTGACGCTCTGGAAGAGCTCGCCGAGATGCAGCAGCAGGTTCTCCTCGTTGTGACGGCCGACGAGCTGGGCGCCGAGAGGTGTGCCGCGGTCACCGAAGCCGGTCGGCATCGTGAGGGCGGGATGGCCGGAGAAGTTCATGGGGCAGGTCAGTCGCATCAGCTCGCTGTTCCAGACGGCGTAGTCGCGGCGCATCTCTGCGATGTCGGCCAGCGTCGGTGAGGGTCTGCTCACGGTCGGCAGCAGGACGGCGTCGACGACGTCGAGCACGGCGTCGAGCGACTGCTGGTAGGAGCGCGCGTCCGCACGGATGCGCGCGAGCTCGTCCTCGGTGGCGTGCGCGCCCTGCTCGAGGACGTGACGCACCTCGGGTCCGAAGCTCTCGCGCCTGTCGTCCGGGTAGAGGTGACCGATGTCCTCGACGGCCTCGGCTCCGACGTAGGTCACCCAGTCGTCGGCGAGACCACGGCCGTCGGGGACGGTCACCTCGACGACCTGGACGTCCAGCGTCCTGAAGACCTCCGCCGTCTCGAGGATCATGGCGCGCGTCGCCGCCGCGACCGAGTCGAGCAGGCGGTGGTCGACGCCGATCCGCAGCGGTCGTTGCGGGAGCTCGTCGGTGAGCGGGCGAGGATCGGCGATGGCCTCGAGCACGATCCGGCAGTCCTGCGCCGAGCGCGCGAAGGGGCCCACCGTGTCCAGCGAGCGCGACAACGGCAGCCCACCGTCGGCCGGGACACGCCCGCGCGTCGGCTTCAGCCCGGTGAGCCCGGCCGCCGTGGCCGGTCCGCGCACGGACCCGCCGGTGTCCGACCCGATGGAGGCGAAGCACAGACCTGCCGCCGTCGCGGCACCGCAGCCGCTCGAGGAGGTGCCCACCCAGGTGTCGTGGTCCCACGGGTTGAGCGGCACCGGCAGGCCGACCCCGTGGTCGGTGAGCGCCGCCTCCGACATCCGCAGCTTGCCGACGACGACGGCCCCGGCCGTTCGCAGCCTCGTGACCACCTCGGCGTCGTCCAGGTCGAGGGAGAGGTGCGCCGACCCGAACGACGTCGGTGTGCCGGCGGTCCCGTAGAGGTCCTTCACCGCGACCGGGACGCCGTGCAGCGGCCCTCGGACGCGGCCGGCGCGCACCTCCGCGGTCGCGCGAGCCGCGTCCTGGTGCGCCGCGTCGGACATCACGGCCGCGTAGCTCTGCAGAACGGGGTCGAGACGGTCGATCCGCTCGAGGACCTGCTCGAGCAGCTCGGTCGGGGTGACCGCTCCGGAGCGGATCGATCGCGCGACCTCACCGATGGTGGCGTCGTGCACGGCTCACCCTCCGACGCGGAGGCCGAGGCCTGTAGGCGACCCACGACGAGGACTCGCTCGCCGCGCACGGGGCCGAGGCATCACGAACTGCGGGCGCGTCCGTCGCGCCCGACACAGCCGGTGGACACCGTCATCCATCACGCATCGTCTCCTTGTCGGAGACTGCAGAATCCTATAGGTTGGCGCCGATGTCAACTCGGAGGATTCCCGCAACGACGGGCATGACCGCACCTGGCCCACGCCATTGAGCACCCAAATCGATAGGATCTACGGCTCCTCACAGTGCTCCACACGCCCCCGTCCGCCGCGCACCAACGGGGCTGCGCGCGGTCATCGGACGCAGGCCCACGGCCTCGTCCGACGTCGCGGCCTACACTCGATGCCTGTGCAGCGGACCAGGGGCACGCGACCGCAGCGACTCGGGGACCCGCGTGCGGCCATGAGCCGATGACGGGTCGGGACACGCCGGAGTCACGTCGCGCCATGCGCGCGGACATCCACCAGGTCGTCTTCGACCGCTTGACGACCGGAGCATGGGCACCGGGTGAGCGGGTGAGCATCGAGGCGCTCGCTCGCGAGCTCGGCGTCTCGCCGACGCCCGTCCGCGAGGCGCTCGTCTCGCTCGAGCGCTCGGGTCTCATCCAGTACCGCGCGCAGCGCGGCTACGTCGCCGCGCCACCCTTGGACGAGCAGCAGATCGAGGAGCTCATCGACGCGCGGCTCGTCGTCGAGCGGGCCGCACTCACCAGGGCGTTCCGTTCCAGCTGGGAGGACCTCGCCACCCGGCTCGACGCGGTCCACCACGCGCACGTCGAGGCAGCCGAGCGGCTCCGGAGAAGCGAGACGATGGACTACGCGCTCGTGCGGGAGTACTTCGACGCGGACCTGGAGTTCCACCGCACCTTCTTCACCTTCGCCGCCAACGAGTTCCTGACCGCCATGCACAGCTCGCTCGGCGTGCACGCGCACCGCATGCGGCACAGCTGGGACCGTGGCCGTGGGCACCTCGACCTCGACGAGACGATCGCCGAGCACGGCAGCATCGCCCTCCGGGTCGCCGAGCATGACCACGACGGCGCCCAAGAAGCGCTGCAGGCGCACCTCCGAGGCGTCTGCCAGCGCTTCGTCCAGCGCTGACGCGGCGCCGGTGTCGCTACCTGCGGACCTCGACCACGCGGGTGACGTCGCCGTCGTCGTAGAGGTCGACGTCGTGCACCTGCACGTCCGTCACGCCGAAGGTCCGCATCACCGTGCGAGCCTTGGCGACCTCCTCAGCGGCGCGGGCGCCCTTCATCGCGAGCAGCGCACCGCCCATGCGCACCATCGGAAGGGTCCACCGCGCGAGCTTGTCGAGAGCGGCGACCGCACGTGCGGTGACGGCCTCCGCGACGAGCGTCCCGTGGAGCTCCTCTGCGCGAGCGCCGTGGATCGTCACGTTGGTCAGCTCGAGACGGTCGACCACCTCGGTGAGCCACGCGACCCTGCGCTGCATCGGCTCGACGAGGTGCACCTCGAGGTCCGGGCGCACGAGTGCCACCACCACGCCGGGCAGCCCGGCACCCGAGCCCACGTCGACCAGGGCACCCTCGGCCGGCAGGAACGGCACGACCGCGGCGCTGTTCACCACGTGCCGACGCCACAGCCGAGGGAGCTCGCGCGGACCGATCAGGCCGCGCAGCTCGCCCTCGGCGGCGAGCATCCGCGCGAACGTGGCCGCGCCGTCGAACCCCGCGCCGAGGATCTCGACGCTGCGGTCGTCGTGCTCGACGACGTCCGCCGCCGGTTCCGACACCTCGCGCCCCGGGTCAGCGCGGCGCGCGGATGACGACGCGCCGGTTGGGCTCCACACCCTCGGAGTCGCTCACCAGCCCCGCCGCGGCGACGGCGTCGTGGACGACCTTGCGCTCGAACGGGTTCATCGCCTCGAGGCTGACGTCCTGACCGCTCGTGCGGACCTGCGCGATCGCCTCGTTCGCGATCTCGGTCAGCGTGTTGCGGCGCGCGCGGCGGTGACCTGCGATGTCGAGCATGAGTCGGGAGCGCTCACCGGTCTGCGTCTGCACCGCCAGCCGGGTCAGCTCCTGGAGCGCGTCGAGGACCTCGCCCGCGTCGCCCACGAGCCGGCGCAGCCCACGGCCGCCGTCCTCGTCCGAGACGATCTCGACCGCGGCACGGCCGTGGTCGACGTCGATGTCGATGTCGCCGTCGATGTCGGCGATGTCGAGCAGCTCCTCGAGGTAGTCGGCCGCGATGTCGCCCTCGCGCTCGAGCTTGCTGGTGTCGGAGTCGGCGGCGGGCGCGTCCTCGGCGGGGACGCTCGGGATATCGGTGTCGGTCATCGGGGGCTCACTTCTTGCGCTTCTTCTTGGGCTTGGTGCTGGGTCCGCCGCTCGTGCGGGCCTGCGCGGCCTCGCTGCTGGCGGGGTCGACGGCGTCCTCGATCGGCGCGTCCTGCACGGCGTCGGCGGGCGACGCGGCCGACGGGGCGCTCGCCGCCTGCTGGCCCCCGGGGCGCTGGGCGCGCTTGCTGCGCGGCGTGCTCTTCTTCGGCTGCTGCCGCTGCCCGCTCTGCGGCCGCGGCGCGTCCTCGAGCGCGGTCGAGGTGGCGGCGGTCTCGTCCTCCAGCGGCGCTCCGCCGCGACGCGCAGCCCGGCGTGCCTTGCGCTCGAGGTAGAGCCGCTCCGCCTCGGACCCGGGCGTGGGGTTGTTGTGGATGACCCACCACTGCTGGCCCATCGACCAGATGTTGGAGGTCGTCCAGTAGACGAGCACACCGATCGGGAAGTTCACGCCGGAGAACGCGAACACCAGCGGCAGGATGTACATGAGGATCCGCTGCTGGCGCGCCATCGGGTTGTCGAGCGCCGACTGCGGCATGTTCTTCATCGTCAGCTGGCGCTGCGTGAAGAGGGTGGTCGCCGACATGATGACGACGAGCGCCGCGCAGATGATCTTGACGTTGAGCGTGTCCGACAGCAGGAAGGTGTCGGACAGCCGGGCGCCGAAGATCGTCGAGGACTCGGCCTGCAGCGCGAGCTCCGCCGTCAACGGGCCGATGCTCGTGCGGTTGCCGTCGTCGTAGGTGCCGTTCGCGAGCGGGCCGAGCGAGTACAGCACCCGGAACAGCGCGAAGAAGATCGGCATCTGCGCCAGCAGCGGGAGGCAGGAGGCGAACGGCGAGGTGCCGGCCTCCTTGTAGATCTGCATCATCTCCTGCTGCATGGCCTGACGCGACGCCGGGTCGGTCTTGCCCTTGTACTTCTTCTGCAGCTTCTGGATCTCGGGCTGCACGAGCTGCATGCCGCGCGACGCCTTGATCTGGCGCACGAACAGCGGGATCAGCAGCACACGGATGACCACCACCAGCGCCACGATCGACAGCAGCCACGTCCAGCCGCCCTCGGCCGGCATGCCCAGCCAGGTGAGCACGTCGTGCGCGCGCACCATGATCCATGCCACGGCGACCTTGAGCGGCCACAGGAGCCCGTCAAACCAGTCCATGAAGTCTTTCGTCTCTTCCGCGAGCGCGCTCAGGCACGGGCCTGGCGCGAGGTCCGGCTTCCGAGGGTACGGCCTTCCGCCTCACCCTCCGACCCGGGGTGGGTCGTCGACGGTCCCCGACCGGGCCGCGGACGTCGTGGTGGTACGTGGTCGACGCCGCCCGCCGACCAGGGGTTGCAGCGCAGCACCCGCCAGACGGCGAGCGCGGTGCCCTTGAGCGCGCCGTGCGTGCGCAGCGCACCGATCGCGTACGCCGAGCAGCTCGGGTAGTAACGGCAGGTGGGGGCGAACCAGGGCGACACGATCAGCTGGTAGCCACGCACCAGCCCGGTGAGCAGCCAGGCCACCGGCCCGGGTCGGGGCGTCTCGGCGCCCGCGAGGTCGTCCGCGTCGTGCACGTGCCCGGGCGCCTCGCGAGGGGTCGGCTCGGTGCGCCCGTCGGCGCCGCTCACCCTCGGCTCCCGCCGTCGCGTCGGGCGGGCCCGGTGCGTGCCGCCTTCCCGATCGCCATGCCCAGGGAACGTCCGACGGCGTCGCTCAGTTCCGCGAAATCGGCCGCCGCGCTGCTCGGCAGCGCCCGGACGACGACGAGCGCGCCGTCGGGCAGCTCGCTCAGCCGGGCGCGCACGATCTCCCGCAACCGCCGTCGCACCCTGTTGCGCTGCACTGCGCCGCCGACGGCCTTGGAGACGACGAAACCCACCCGTGCCGGGTCGGCAGGGGTGGGATCGTGGGGTGGGGAGGCCGGCAGCAGGTGCACCACGACGTGGCGGCTGCTGCCTCGGCTCCCCGATCGGATGGCACGGGCGAACTCGTCGCCGTGCCGCATCCGGTGCCGCGCGGGCAGCACCGGTACGGCTCAGGCCGAGATCTGGGCGCGACCCTTGCGGCGGCGCGCGGCGAGGATGGCGCGGCCCGCACGGGTCCGCATGCGCAGCCGGAAGCCGTGCACCTTGGCCCGGCGCCGGTTGTTCGGCTGGAACGTCCGCTTGCTCACTTCACGACTCCGTCATGCTCGGAATGTTGCCGGCAGGGTGAAGGGTCCCGACCGACGAGGTCTGAGTGTGCGACGGCCCGCGCGCGGATCGCCCTGCCGGTTCGGCTCGGGTCTCCGCAGGCACCGGGACCCCGGCACACAACCGCACAAGGATAGGTGCACGTCGCGACCGCGGTCAAACCCCGCAGCCTCGACGACCCGCGAGATCACGGAGATCTGCGCCACAGCTCGCGCCCGTGTCGCGGCGGTCCGGCGACGCTCGTCCGGCTGCCCGTCCTCGCGCCGCACCCGCCGACGCCGGCGCGAGCCTCGTGCTCGATCTCCGACACGCGTGGACGATCCGGACGCCTGGCTCGACTCGCACCTGTGGACAACACGGCGGCGTTAGCATGGCCGCTCAGCACGCGCCGGGGGACGTCGGCGGAGCTGTCGGTGCTGAGGGGACCTTCCCACAGTCTGTGGATGGAGTTGTGGACCGCGTGTTCACAACCGTGAGCGAGGATGTGCCGGTTGAGTCAGGAGCCAGTCGAGACCGAGGCGTTGGCCCAGGGCTGGGCACGCGCCGTCGACATCCTCCAGGACCGCGGTGAGGTGACGGGCGCGCAGCTCGGCTTCATCCGGCTGACGAAGCCGCTCGGCGTCATCGACGACACGATCCTGCTGGCGGTGCCGAGCGAGTTCGCCAAGGAGTTCATCGAGACCCGGGCGCGCGAGTCGATCACCGCGGCGCTCTCGGACGCCCTGATTCGCGACGTCAAGGTCGCGGTCACGGTCGACCCGTCCCTGGACGCGGCCGCACCGCCGCCCGAGCCCGCACCGCAACCGGCGCCGCCGGTTCGCGTCGAGCCGCGCCCGGAGCAGCGGCACGAGCGCCGGCAGGACGCCCGCATCGACGGCGTCGGCGTGGACCCGAACGCGCGCCTCAACCCCAACTACACGTTCGACACCTTCGTCATCGGCTCGAGCAACCGGTTCGCCCACGCGGCCGCGACCGCCGTGGCCGAGGCGCCGGCGAAGGCGTACAACCCGCTGTTCATCTACGGGCAGTCCGGGCTGGGCAAGACCCACCTGCTGCACGCGATCGGGCACTACGCGCGCAACCTCTACCCCGGGGTGCGGGTGCGGTACGTGAACTCGGAGGAGTTCACCAACGACTTCATCAACTCGATCCGCGACGACAAGGCGGAGGCGTTCCAGCGCCGCTACCGCGAGGTCGACGTGCTCCTCATCGACGACATCCAGTTCTTGCAGGGCAAGGACCAGACGATGGAGGAGTTCTTCCACACGTTCAACACCCTGCACAACGACCGCAAGCAGGTCGTCATCACCTCCGACCAGCCGCCGAAGGCGCTCGACGGGTTCCACGACCGGATGCGTTCGCGCTTCGAGTGGGGGCTGCTCACCGACGTCAAGCCGCCGGACCTCGAGACCCGCATCGCGATCCTCCGCAAGAAGGAGGGCGCCGAGTCGCTGCAGACGCCGCCGGAGGTGCTCGAGTACATCGCCTCGAAGATCTCCTCGAACATCCGCGAGCTCGAGGGCGCGCTCATCCGGGTGACGGCGTTCGCCAACCTCAACCAGCAGTCGGTGGACCTGGCGCTGGCGGAGATGGTGCTCAAGGACCTCATCACCGACGACGAGGGTGCCGAGATCACGCCGTCGGTGATCATGGGCCAGACCGCGAACTACTTCGGGGTGACGATCGACGCGCTGTGCAGCGCCGACCGCTCACGCGTTCTCGTCAACGCGCGCCAGATCGCGATGTACCTGTGCCGCGAGCTCACCGAGCTGTCGCTGCCGAAGATCGGCCAGCTGTTCGGCGGCCGCGACCACACGACGGTCATGCACGCCAACCGCAAGATCCGTCAGCAGATGGCCGAGCGCCGCACGACCTTCAACCAGGTCACCGAGCTGACCAACCGGATCAAGCAGCAGCAGCGCGCCTGAGGCGCCCGAAGAGCCGGACGCCGCCACCTGCCCCCGCCGGCTCCGACCCACCCTGCGGGCCGCTCACGGCTGTCGCCCACCGGACGCTCCCGTCGTCCTCGATTACCACAGCAACCCCACGTGTCGCGGCGAAACACACAGATGTGAATACAGCTGTGGATGACGGTGGAGAACGTGTCGTTCGCCGTGGACGACGGCCGACGAACCGGTGGACGCCGTCGGTGCAGAACTGGCTCGTCCACGAGTTACACGACCCCGACACACACCCGCGCGCAGCTCGGTCCACACCTCGGCGTGCGGCGCGACCTGCGACGACGTCGGTTGCCCACAGGATCCACACCACCGATGACGACAATGACATCTTCTTGTAAGACCGGGTGTGAACAACCAACTGAGCCCGGCCGGCCCGACCCGGACCTCTCGATCCGACTCTCCACCTCTCGGCTCCAAGGACGACGGCGTCCGGGCACCGAGTGGCCACTATGCTCGGGGTCCCGAGGCACGGGCGCTGAGCTCGTGCCCCATGTCCGCGAACGAGAGGTCGGCACAGTGAAGTTCAGGGTCGAGCGCGATGTCCTTGCCGAGGCCGTCACGTGGACCGCGCGAACCCTGCCGACCCGCCCGCCGGCGCCGGTGCTCGCCGGGGTGCGGCTGGAGGCGGCCGCCGACGGCACGCTGACGCTGTCCACGTTCGACTACGAGGTCTCGGCCCGCTCCGAGGTGGCGGCCGAGGTCGACGAGCCCGGCACGGTGCTCGTCTCCGGCCGGCTGCTCGCCGAGATCTCCCGCGCGCTGCCGGGCAAGCCGGTCGACGTCGTGCTCGACGGCACCCGCGTCAACGTCACCTGCGGCTCCTCGCGGTTCACTCTCCTGACGATGCCCGTCGAGGACTACCCGGCGCTGCCGGAGATGCCCGCGCACGCCGGCTCGGTCGACGCCGACGCCTTCGCGGAGGCGATCAGCCAGGTCACGATCGCCGCGGGCCGCGACGAGACGCTGCCGCTGCTCACCGGCGTCAAGCTCGAGATCAGCGGTGAGAAGCTCACGCTGCTGGCGACCGACCGGTACCGCCTCGCGATGCGCGAGATGGTGTGGCGGCCGTCGTCGCCGACGATCGAGCGGCAGGCGCTGGTGCGCGCACGCACGCTCTCCGACGTCGCCCGCTCGCTGACCTCCGCCGGTGCGGTCGAGATCTCGCTCGCCGAGAACGCCGACATCATCGGTTTCGAGGCCGGCGGCCGGCACACGACGTCGCTGCTGGTCGACGGCGAGTATCCGCCGGTCCGGCGGCTGTTCCCCGAGCAGACCTCGACGCACACGGTCACCGAGTCGGCCGCGCTGATCGAGGCCGCCAAGCGCGTCGCGCTGGTCGCCGAGCGCAACACCCCGATCCGGCTGACGTTCAGCGACGGCCAGGTGGTGCTCGAGGCGGGTCAGGGCGACGACGCGCAGGCGTCGGAGGTGCTCGAGTCGACGCTGGTCGGCGAGGAGATCACGACCGCGTTCAACCCGCAGTACCTGCTCGACGGTCTCGGCGCGCTGGGCACCCCGTACACCCGGCTGTCGTTCACCCACCCGACCAAGCCGGCGGTCATGACCGGCCAGGAGGACGGCGGCGGGGACAGCCCCGACTCGGCCGACACCTTCCGCTACCTGCTGCAGCCGATCCGGTTCGCGAGCTGATCGCGGTCCGGCGGCGTCACGCCGTCACGTGAGGAGCGCACATGCACATCGGACTCGTCGGGCTCGGCCGCATGGGCGGCAACATGCGCGACCGGCTGCGTGCCGCGGGCGTCGCGGTGACCGGCTACGACCAGAACCCCGACCTCAGCGACGTCGCCTCGATCGCGCAGCTCGTCGACGCGATCGGTGACGGCGGCCCTCGCGTCGTGTGGGTGATGGTGCCCGCGGGCGAGATCACCGAGTCCGTGGTGGCCGACGTCGCGAGCCGGCTCGGCGCCGGCGACGTGATCATCGACGGCGGCAACTCCAACTACAAGGACGACCTGCGTCGCGCGGCCGCGCTCGCCGAGCGCGACATCCACTACGTCGACGCGGGTGTCTCGGGCGGGATCTGGGGCAAGGAGAACGGCTACGGCCTCATGGTCGGCGGCGACGCCTCGGTCGTCGACATGCTGATGCCGGTCTTCGACGCGCTCCGTCCCGACGGTCCTCGTGAGGAGGGCTTCGTGCACGCCGGCCCTGTCGGTGCCGGCCACTACGCGAAGATGGTCCACAACGGCATCGAGTACGGGATCATGCAGGCCTACGCCGAGGGCTACGAGATCCTTGCGGCGCGCAGCGACCTGCTGCCGGACGTGTCGAAGGTGTTCCAGGCGTGGCAGCGCGGCACGGTGGTGCGGTCCTGGCTGCTGGAGCTGCTGGTGAAGGCGCTGAACTTCGACGACGACCTGTCGGAGATCCAGGGCTACGTCGCCGACTCGGGCGAGGGCCGCTGGACCGTGCAGGAGGCGATCGACCTCGCGGTGCCGGCCCCGGTGATCAGTGCGTCGCTGTTCGCGCGGTTCGACAGCCGCCAGGAGGAGTCGCCCGCGATGAAGGCCGTGGCGGCGCTGCGCGAGCAGTTCGGCGGCCACGCCGTGAAGCGCACCGCCGACGGATGACGGGCACCGGCACCCTGGGTCGGCGCGTCCTCGGCACCTCGACGGCGGGGCGTGCCTAGGCGTGTACGTCTCCGACCTCGCGCTCACCGACTTCCGCTCCTACCAGCACGTGGTGCTCTCGCTCGAGCCGGGCATCACCGCGTTCGTGGGGCAGAACGGGCAGGGCAAGACCAACCTCGTCGAGGCGATCGCCTACCTCGCCACGTTCTCCTCGCACCGGGTGGCTGGTGACGCGGCGCTCGTGCGCGCCGGTGCCGAGCGCGCGTTCGTGCAGGCGAAGGTGGTGCGCGGGGACCGGCCGGTGCTGCTGGAGCTGGAGATCGTGGCGGGCCGCGCGAACCGGGCGCGGCTGAACCGCAGCCCGCTCACGCGCACCCGGGACCTGCTCGGGCACCTGCGCACGGTGCTGTTCGCCCCCGAGGACCTGGCGCTGGTCAAGGGTGACCCGGACGGCCGACGCCGGTTCCTCGACGACCTGCTCACGCTGCTCGGCCCGCGGATGGCGGGTGTGCGCAGCGACTACGAGCGGGTGGTCAAGCAGCGCAACGCGCTGCTGAAGACGGCCGCGTCCGCGCGTCGGGCCGGGTCCGACGGCGACATCCGCACCCTCGACGTGTGGGACGCCAAGGCGGCCGCGATCGGTGCCGAGCTCGTCGCGGCGCGGGTGCGGCTGCTGCGGATGCTCCGCCCGCACGTGCAGACCGCCTACGAGCAGGTGAGCGGCGGGCAGGGCACCGCCGAGGTGGCGTACCGGGTGCGGGTCGGGTCGGGCGACGCCGAGGAGGTCGAGGAGGACGAGCTGGTCGACGCGGCCGCCGTCGAGACCCGGCTGCTGGAGGCGATGCGCCGGCTGCGGTCGCGCGAGATCGAGCGGGGCGTCAGCCTCGTCGGTCCGCACCGCGACGACGTCGACCTCACGCTCGGTGGGCTGCCCGCGAAGGGGTACGCGAGCCACGGCGAGTCGTGGTCGTTCGCGCTGGCGCTGCGGCTCGCCTCCTACGAGGTGCTGCGCACCGAGCACGACCTCGACGTCGACGGCGAGCCGGTGCTGATCCTCGACGACGTGTTCGCCGAGCTCGACGCGCGCCGTCGGGAGCGGCTCGCGGCGCTGGTCGCCCCCGCGCAGCAGGTGCTGATCACCGCCGCGGTCGCCGAGGACGTGCCGGCGGCGCTGACGGGCGCGAGACTGGACGTCGTGAACGGAACGGTCGGCCGTGGCGCCTGAGCGATCTCGCGGTCGTGCAGCGGGGGCGGACGACGCCGCCCCCGACACGACCGAGATGCCGGCGAGCCGGCTCGGGCCGCAGACCCCGGACCCGGCGGAGGCGCCGGAGGAGCCGACCGCCGACGCGGCACGGCTCGCGCTGGCGCGCGCCCGGGACGCCGCCCGCGAGAAGGGGCTGCGCCCCGGCAGCCCGGGTCGACGTCGGCGGCGCTCCCCCGGCAACCACGCTCCCGACGTCGTGCACGGTGCCGGCCGCGACCCGCAGGCGCTCGGCGACACCGTCGACCTGCTGAGCGCGCAGCTCGGCTGGAGCCGACCGCTGCAGGTGGGCGGCGTCGTCGGCCGGTGGCGCGAGGTCGTCGGCGACCGCATCGCCGACCACTGCGTGCCGGAGACCTTCGAGGACGGCGCGCTCGTCGTGCGCGCGGACTCCACCGCCTGGGCGACGCAGATCCGGCTGCTGCTGCCGCAGCTCGAGCGCCGCATCGCCGAGGAGGTCGGCGAGGGCGCCGTCACCTCGATCCAGGTTCTCGGGCCGGGAGGCCCGACGTGGCGCAAGGGGCCGCGGTCGGTGCGCGGCGGCCGCGGACCGCGCGACACCTACGGGTGACGAGCCCCGCTACGGCATCGGCGACGCGCGGCTCCACGCGTACTCGCTGACCCAGAGCCCTTCGGGCACCTCGCGGTCGCTGCGCGGGCACCGGCGCCGGTGCTCGGACCGGCCGAGGTCGTCCGGTTCCCGGCGGCGGCGTGGCAGCGCTCCCACCGGCTCGACACACGGGTGTGGAAAACCCTGTGGATAGTTAGGAGGATCGGCCCAGTCACGATAGAATTGCAAGGCCTGTCAGGAGACTGTCCGACGACCCGCGACCGGGACGATGGACCGCGGCAGGTGGCGCACGCCCAGCAGTCGGGACGCGGCGTGTCCACGTGGGTGTTCGGCCCCGTGCGGACGAGGACGAGGAGCCCTGCCAGTGCCAGACCAGACCGCGGTGGACCAGACCGGCGGCACCCCTCCGCAGAGGACGAACGGCGAGTACGACGCCGGCAACATCACCGTCCTCGAGGGGCTCGAGGCCGTACGCAAGCGGCCAGGCATGTACATCGGGTCCACCGGTGAGCGCGGCCTGCACCACCTGGTGTACGAGATCGTCGACAACTCCGTCGACGAGGCGCTCGCCGGGTACTGCGACACGATCGTCGTCGAGCTGCTGCCCGACGGCGGTGTCCGGGTCAGCGACAACGGCCGCGGCATCCCGGTGGCGATCCACCCGACCGAGGGGCGGCCCACGCTCGAGGTCGTGATGACCGTGCTGCACGCGGGCGGCAAGTTCGGCGGCGGCGGGTACGCCGTCTCGGGCGGCCTGCACGGCGTCGGCATGTCGGTCGTCAACGCGCTGTCGACCAAGATGGTCTCCGAGGTCCGGCGCGACGGCTACCACTGGTCGATGACGTTCGCCGACGGCGGCACCCCGCAGACCGAGCTGGTGCGTGGCGAGCCCACCGACGAGACCGGCACGGTGCAGACGTTCTGGGCCGACCCGGAGATCTTCGAGACCACCACCTACGACTTCGAGACGCTGCGCGCCCGGTTCCAGCAGTACGCGTTCCTCAACAAGGGTCTGACGATCACCCTCGACGACCAGCGCGTCAGCGACGACGACCTCGTCGCAGGCCCGGGCAGCGACGGCGTCGAGACCTCGCGCACCGTCACCTACCGCTACGACGGCGGCCTGGTCGACTACGTCAAGCACCTCAACAGCGCCAAGAAGATCGAGCCGATCCACCCCGAGGTGATCGAGTTCGAGGCGGAGGACACCGAGCGCAAGATCTCGCTCGAGATCGCGATGCAGTGGACCTCGGCGTACTCGGAGTCGGTGCACACCTACGCCAACACGATCTCCACGACCGAGGGCGGCACCCACGAGGAGGGCTTCCGCTCGGCGCTCACCACGCTGATCAACCGGTACGCCCGCGAGAAGAACCTCCTCAAGGAGAAGGACGACAACCTCACGGGCGACGACATCCGCGAGGGTCTCACCGCCGTCATCTCGATCAAGCTCGGCGAGCCGCAGTTCGAGGGCCAGACCAAGACCAAGCTCGGCAACACCGAGGCCCGGACCTTCACGCAGAAGATCGTCTACGACGAGCTCGGCGCCTGGCTGGAGTCCCACCCGTCGGAGGCGCGCGACATCGTCCGCAAGTCGGTGCAGGCGGCGGCCGCCCGGCTCGCGGCGCGCAAGGCCCGCGAGGCGACCCGCCGCAAGGGCGTCCTCGAGAGCGGCGGCATGCCCGGCAAGCTCCGCGACTGCTCGAGCCGCGACGCCTCGATCAGCGAGATCTTCATCGTCGAGGGCGACTCGGCCGGCGGCTCCGCCGTCCAGGGCCGCAACCCCGAGACGCAGGCGATCCTGCCGATCCGCGGCAAGATCCTCAACGTCGAGCGGGTGCGGCTGGACAAGGCGCTCGCCAACAACGAGGTGCAGGCGCTCATCACGGCCTTCGGGACCGGGATCGGCGAGGACTTCGACATCAGCAAGCTGCGGTACCACAAGATCGTCCTGATGGCCGATGCCGACGTCGACGGCCAGCACATCTGCACGCTGCTGCTCACCGTGCTGTTCCGGTACATGACCGACCTCATCAAGTTCGGCCACGTGTACCTCGCGATGCCGCCCCTGTACCGGCTCAAGTGGGCCAACGCCCCGCACCAGTACGTCTACTCCGACCGGGAGCGCGACGCGCTGGTCGCGGAGGGCCGGGCGCGCGGCTGGCGGCTGCAGAAGGACGGTGGCGGCATCCAGCGCTACAAGGGTCTCGGCGAGATGGACTACCACGAGCTGTGGGAGACCACGATGAACCCCGACACCCGCACGCTCAAGCAGGTGACGATCGACGACGCCGAGGCGGCCGACGAGATGTTCTCGATCCTCATGGGTGAGGACGTCGAGCAGCGCCGCACGTTCATCCAGCGCAACGCACGCGACGTGCGCTTCCTGGACATCTGAGGGACCGAGGACCACGCGTGACCGACGACACCACCACTGACGTGCCCACGCCCGAGGGTGACCGGGTCGAGCAGGTCGACCTGCGGCTGGAGATGCAGCGCAGCTACCTCGACTACGCGATGAGCGTGATCGTGGGGCGGGCGCTGCCCGACATCCGCGACGGCCTCAAGCCGGTGCACCGCCGGATCCTGTACGCGATGTACGACGGCGGCTACCGCCCCGACTCGGCGTTCTCCAAGTGCGCGCGCGTCGTTGGCGACGTCATGGGGCACTACCACCCGCACGGCGACAGCGCGATCTACGACGCCCTCGTCCGGCTCGTGCAGCCGTGGTCGATGCGGTACCCGCTGGCGCTCGGCCAGGGCAACTTCGGCTCCCCCGGCAACGACCCGGCCGCGGCGCCGCGGTACACCGAGACCAAGATGGCCCCGCTCGCCATGGAGATGGTGCGGGACATCGAGAAGGACACCGTCGACTTCGGCGACAACTACGACGGGCACACGCAGGAGCCCGCCGTGCTGCCGGCGCGGTTCCCGAACCTCCTGGTCAACGGCTCCGCCGGCATCGCCGTCGGCATGGCGACGAACATCCCGCCGCACAACATGCGTGAGGTGGCCGACGCCGTCACCTGGTACCTCGACCACCCCGACGCCGGCCCCGAGGAGCTGCTGGCGAACGCCATGATGCGGATCAAGGGCCCCGACTTCCCGACGGGCGCGCTGATCCTCGGCACCCGCGGCATCGAGGACGCCTACCGCACCGGCCGCGGCTCGATCACGATGCGCGCGGTCGTCGAGGTCGAGGAGATCCAGGGCCGGCAGTGCCTGGTCGTGGGTGAGCTGCCCTACCAGGTCAACCCCGACAACCTGGCCGCCAAGATCGGCGAGCTGGTGCGTGACGGCCGGATCGCGGGCATCTCCGACATCCGTGACGAGACCTCCGGCCGCGCCGGCCAGCGCCTCGTGATCGTGCTGCGCCGCGACGCCGTCGCGAAGGTCGTGCTCAACAACCTCTACAAGCACACCCAGCTGCAGGACAACTTCAGCGCGAACATGCTCGCGCTGGTCGACAACGTCCCGCGGACGCTGAGCCTGGACGCCTTCATCCGGCACTGGGTGGAGCACCAGATCGACGTCGTCGTGCGCCGCACCCGCTTCCTCAAGCGGGAGGCCGAGAAGCGGATCCACATCCTCAACGCCCTCATCAAGGCGCTCGACGCGCTCGACGAGGTGATCGCGCTCATCCGTGCCTCGGCCAGCGCCGACGACGCACGCACCGGGCTGATGGAGCTGCTCGAGATCGACGAGGACCAGGCGAACGCCATCCTCGAGATGCAGCTGCGCCGTCTCGCGGCCCTGGAGCGGCAGCGGATCCTCGACAACCACGCGCAGCTCGAGCGAGAGATCGCCGAGTACGAGGAGATCCTCGCCTCGCCCACCCGGCAGCGCGAGGTCATCAAGACCGAGCTGGCCGCGATCGTCGACAAGTTCGGCGACGAGCGGCGCACCACGATCCTCCCCTACGACGGCGACATGAGCGTCGAGGACCTCATCCCCGAGGAGGACGTGGTCGTCACGATCACGCGCGGCGGGTACGCCAAGCGCACCCGCGTCGACGCCTACCGCGCCCAGCGGCGGGGCGGCAAGGGCGTGCGCGGTGCACAGCTGCGCGGCGACGACGTCGTCGACCACTTCCTCACGACGACGACCCACCACTGGCTGCTGTTCTTCACCAACCTCGGCCGCGTCTACCGGGCCAAGGGCTACGAGCTGCCCGAGGGCGGCCGTGACGCCAAGGGCCAGCACGTCGCGAACCTGCTCGCGTTCCAGCCGGACGAGCGGATCGCCCAGGTGCTCGCGATCCGCGACTACGGGCAGGCCGAGTACCTGGCGCTGGCGACCTCGCGCGGTCTGGTGAAGAAGACGCGGCTCGGCGAGTACGACTCCCCGCGCAGCGGCGGCCTCATCGCGATCAACCTGCGCGAGGACGACGACGGCGTGCCGGACGAGCTGGTCGCGGCGCGGCTGGTCAACGCCGACGACGACCTGCTGCTGGTCTCCCGCAAGGGCATGTCGCTGCGCTTCACCGCGACGGACGAGGCGCTGCGCCCGATGGGTCGGGCGACCTCCGGCGTCACGGGCATGAAGTTCCGCGACGACGACTCGCTGCTGAGCATGGACGTCGTCACCGACGGCGCGGACCTGTTCGTCGTGACCGAGGGTGGCTTCGCGAAGCGCACGAAGGTGAGCGAGTACCGGGTGCAGGGCCGCGGTGGTCTCGGCATCAAGGTCGCGCAGCTGGTCGAGGCGCGCGGCGACCTCGTCGGTGCGCTCATCACCCAGGAGACCGACGAGGTGCTCGTCATCATGGAGCGCGGCAAGATCGTGCGCTCGGCGGTCAACGAGGTGAACCTGACCGGACGCAGCACCCAGGGTGTGACGTTCGCCAAGCCCGACGAGGGTGACCGCATCATCGCCGTCGCTCGCAACGTCGAGTCCGCCGTCAACGGTGATTCCGCCGGTGAGGACGGCGCCGAGGCCGGTGCGGAGGCGACCGACGCGGCCGGCTCCGCTGCGACGGAGGGGGCCGACGCAGCCGCCGACTCGACGGCAGAGGGCGACGAGGGCGCGGGTGATGGCGTACCGTCGTCTGACGACACGGAGTCGACGGACGCCGATGGCTAGCACCCGACTGGTCACCGCTCGCCGGCCCGCCACCGTCGATCGACGTCACAAGGACCACGCATGAGCGAGAAGACCGTGAGCCCCGGCAGCTCGACGCTGCCGCCCTCGGTGCCCCCGCGTCAGGGCGGCGCCGGCGCGCCCCCCACCCGGGTGTCGGCCACTGGTCGGCAGCCTGCCGTGGAGCGCGGCGCGGAGGCGACGGCCGAGCGGACGGTCAAGCGCGACACCGCCCGGCCGGCCGAGAAGGCCGCCCCGAAGGCGAAGCCGCCGGGCCCGCGCCGCGTGCGGCTGGCGGTCTCGCGGGTCGACCCCTGGTCGGTCATGAAGCTCGCGTTCCTGCTGGCGATCGCGATGGGCATCGGTCTGGTGGTCGCCACCGCGACCGTCTGGTCGGTGCTCAACCAGATGGAGGTCTTCGCCGAGATCCGCAGCATCATCGAGCAGGCCGAGGCGATGAACCAGTTCGGCACGATCCTGGAGTACCTCGAGTTCTCCCGCGTGCTGTCGGTGGCGACGGTGATCGCCGTCGTCGACATCGTCCTCATCACGGCGCTCGCCACGCTCGGCGCGTTCGTCTACAACCTGGTCGCCGCCATGGTCGGCGGCCTGCACCTCACGCTGACCGACGACTGAGCGGCCGGTCTCAGGCCGAGCACGTCAGCGCGATCGTCACCACGTGGCGGTCGCGGCCGTCCGGGCGGGCGACGCTCGCCACGATCGTCCAGTCGTCGCCCTCGCCGGTGACGGTCGCCGCGCCGTCGGCGAGGTAGGTGCGGGCGAGGTCGGTCCAGACGACGTCGCGCACCCGTGGGCCGTCGGCGTGGCTGAGCTCGCCGCGGACCGAGGTGCGCTCGTCGGCGGCCGCGAACGACAGGGTGCCGCCCTCCCGGGTGCACAGGCCCGGTGCCTGCCAGGTCTGCGCGGCGTCGTCGACGACGAGCCGGACCGCGGCGTCGTGGAGGGCCGGGGTGGCCGCGGTCGCGTCGACGGCGGCCGGGGCGGCGGACGTGCAGGCGGATGTCGCGAGCAGGCACACGGCGGCGACCGCCGCGGCGGCTCCACGTCGCCTCATGCCTCACTCCCTTCCCGCGCACCAGGAGCACGGGGAGGGCCGCGTGATACAGGCCACCCGAGTTTGGGCGCGCGGGTCGGCTGGGGTATCCTCGGTCGGCGCCCAGGTTCGGGCGCACACACGTGTAGGGGCCTATAGCTCAGTCGGTTAGAGCGCTTCCCTGATAAGGAAGAGGTCGCTGGTTCGAGTCCAGCTAGGCCCACCGAGCGGTCCGGGCGAGGCCGCCGGATCGGGAGGCGTGCGATGAAGAAGGTCGTTCTCCTGGGCCTCGTCGTCGCAGGGGTCGTCACCGTCTACCGGGCGCTCGCCGATCAGCGCGAGCAGCGCGACCTCTGGACCGAGGTCACCGACCCGGTCTGACAACTCCACACGGGGCCATGGCGCAATTGGTAGCGCACCTGCTTTGCAAGCAGGGGGTTACGGGTTCGAGTCCCGTTGGCTCCACCACGGTCGTGACGTGCGGACCGGCACGACCCCTGCTCGACCTGATGCTCCCGCCGCCGGTGCCCCGCTCGGGATGGCAGCCTGCTCGTGCGCATGCCCGCGCGCGCTGATCGTCCGTCGCGGCGAGCGAGTCCGTCCGCCGCCGGGACGGACTAGCCCGCGGCCTCGGCCGCGGCCCGCGATGCCGGGCGGTCGGCGAGCTTCAGCCAGACGACGCCGGCGATGATCACCGCGAGCCACGCCGCCTTCGCGAGGGTGAGGTGCTCGTCGAAGAGCACCGGCCCCAGCACCGCGGCGCCTATGGCGCCGATACCGGCCCAGACGGCGTAGCCGATGCCGACGTCGATCGCCTTGAGCGCGACGCTGAGGAAGTAGAGGGTGCCGAGGAAGAAGACGACGGCGACGCCCGACCAGAGCGGCTGGGTGAAGCCGTTCGAGCCGTTGACGCTCAGGGCGTAGCCGACCTCGAAGCCGCCCGCGAGGAGCAGCATCAGCCAGGCGCGCCGGGTGGTCTCGGCCCGGGCCGGACGGGGGGTGGTGGTCGTGGTCATCAGGGGATCCTCTCGATCGTGCCGGGTCAGGCCGCGCCGGCCAGGTTGAGCCCCACGACGCCGGTGATGACGACGGCGACGCCGAGGAGCTTGCGCCAGGTGAGGCGCTGGGACAGGAAGAGCGCGCCGATGACGACGATGCCGACGCCGGCGAGCGAGGTCCACAGGGCGTAGCCGACGCCGACGTCGAAGGTCAGCAGCGCTCGGCTGAGGAAGACGGTCGCGACGGCGCCGCTCGCCAGGGTGGCAAGCGTCCATCCCAGGTGGGTGAAGCCGCGCGCTTTGCCCGCGGCGATGCCGACCGCGATCTCGAAGACGACGGCGACACCGAGGTAGAGCCAGCTCATTCGGGGGTGTTCCTCTCGTGATGGCGACGCCGGGTCGCCGATGGATGGCGGATCAGTACGTGTACATGCACCTATATGTCGAGCATGTGGCGTCGGTCCGCGAGGTGGCACCCGGTCAGCGCGGCGGCGCGACGAGCGCGGCGACCTCCTGCAGGGAGGCGCCGAGCGTGTCGACGTCGAGGTGCGGGACCACGGTGGCGGGGTCGGTCAGGATCGCGCGCAGCCGCTCCTCGTACGGTGCGCGCACCTCGCGGACGAGCGTCTCGCCCGCGTCGGTGACGACCGCGTACACGCCGCGGCCGTCGTCCTCGCAGAGGTCACGCCGGGCGAGCCCCTTGCTCTCCAACCGCGACACCAGCCGCGTCGTCGAGGTCGAGGTCAGCCCGACGGCGTGGGCCAGCTCCGCGATCCGCAGCTCCTTGGCCGGTGCCGCGACCAGCAGCCCGAGTGCCCGGTACTCGCTGAGACCGACGCGGTGGTGCTCGGCCAGCCAGCGGTCCAGGGCGCCGTCGACGGCAGCGGCCAACGTCGCGACCCGTGCCCAGGCGTCGCTGGTGCTCACGCTCGCCGTCGTTCGACTAGTTGTGTGCACATGCACAGACAGTAGACGAGAGGCGGCGAGCCGACAGCCCTCGTCAGTCCACTCGTGCGGGGAGGGCGCGCGCGGCGGCCACATCGGCGGTCGGGAGCTCCACCCGCACGACGAGACCACCGCCGTCGCGTGCCCGGATGCGAAGGCGGCCCCGGTGCGCGCGCGTGATCGTGCGGACGATCGCCAGCCCCAGGCCGACGCCGGCGTGATCGCCGCGCTGCTCCGCACGCACGCGCTCGCTGCCGCGCTGGAACGGTTCGACCAGTCGCGCGACCAGGTCGTCGGCGACCACCGGACCGGTGTTCTCCACGACCAGCTCCACGACCTCGCCGGCCCGCCGCGTGCTCACCTGTACCGTCCCGCCGGGGACGTTGTGGACGATCGCGTTCAGCACGAGGTTGGAGGCCAGCTGCACGAGCAGCGCCGGGGAGCCGAGCGTCGGCGCCGGGTCCCCGCCCGCGGCGACCTGCAGACCGCGCCGCTCCGCGAGCGGCAGCAGCTCCTCGAGCGCCTCCTCGGCGAGCAGCGACAGGTCGACCGGCTCCGGCACGAACGCCGCCTGCTCGGCACGGCTGAGCAGCAGCAGCGACTCCGTCAGCTCGATCGCCCTGGCGTTGATCTCGTGCAGCCGCGTCAGCAGCGCGTCGACGTCGCGGTCGGGGTCGGTGCGCGCGACCTCGATCATCGCCTGCATGGTCGCGAGCGGGGTGCGCAGCTCGTGCGAGGCATTGGCGGCGAAACGGCGCTGCTCGGCGACGTGCGCCTCCAGCCGCGCGAGCATCGTGTCGAAGGAGTCCGCCAGCTCGCGCAGCTCGTCCTGCCGGCCGGGCAGCGCGATCCTGTGGTCCAGCGCGCCCCGTGCCGCCAGCCGCGTCGCCCGCGTGATCCGGTCCAGCGGCGCCAGCATCCGCCCGGCCAGCCACCAGCCGCCGACCAGCGACCCGACCAGCAGGAAGATCATCGCGAGCCGGGCGCGCGGGACGAACGCGCGCTCGAGGTCGCCGCGGTTCGGGATGAACCCTCGCGGGGTCGTGAGCGGGCCGTCCGGCACGTAGCGCAGCAGGAACACCCACACGACCGCCAGCAGCAGGCCGCCCACCAGCACCGCGACCGCCGCGTAGCTGAGCGCCAGCTTGGCGCGGACGCTCAGCCCGGGCCTCCTACCCATCGCCGTCGCCGCCCGCGTCGATGCGGTAGCCGACGCCGGGCACGGTGGCGATCACCCACGGCTCACCGAGCCGCTTGCGCAGCGCAGAGACCGTGATGCGCACGGCGTTGGTGAACGGGTCGGCGTTCATGTCCCACGCCCGCTCGAGCAGCTCCTCGGAGCTGACGACGCCGCCCTCGGCCGCGAGCAGCACCTCCAGCACCGCGAACTGCTTGCGCGTCAGCGCGACGTAGCGACCGTCCCGGTACACCTCCCGCCGGAACGGGTCGAGCCGCACCCCGGCGAGCTCGCGGACGGGCGGTCGGCTGACGCCGCGCCGGCGGGCCAGGGCGCGCAGCCGCACCGCGAGCTCGCGCAGCTCGAAGGGTTTCGTCAGGTAGTCGTCGGCGCCGATCTCGAACCCGGTCACCTTGTCGTCCAGGCGGTCGGCCGCCGTCAGCATGAGGATCGGCACCCCGCTGCCCGAGGCGACGATCGACCGCGCGACGTCGTCCCCCGACGGCCCCGGGATGTCGCGGTCGAGGACGGCGACGTCGTAGGCGTGCACGTCGAGCAGCTCCAGGGCGGTGTCCCCGTCCTCGGCGACGTCGGCCGCGATCGCCTGCAGACGCAGCCCGTCCCGGATCGCCTGCGCCAGGTAGGGCTCGTCCTCCACGATCAGCACCCGCACGCCGTCGATGCTACGAGCCAGGCATATCGCGAGCGTATGCATCTGCGCATACGCCCCTGCAACAGGGCCGTCGGTTGACTGCCCGGCATGACCACACGCACCCGCACGCGCGACCGCCGGATCACCGTGTTGCTGCTGGCCGTGCTCGGCACGGCCGGCGTGGCGCTCTCGCTCACCCTCCTTCCCGGATGGCCCGCGAGCGACGGGGCCGAGCCGCCGTGGCAGCCCGCGGACTCCGGCGCCGTCGCGCCGGTGGACACCCAGTCGCGCGACGACGTACCGGTCGCGGAGGGGACCGACGGCCGGCCCACCGACGCGGACTCTCGCCATGCCGACGGCGTCCTGCCCGACGGGACGAGCGTCGATGACGACCACCTGCCCGGTGTCGCGAACCTCGACCCCGCGCTGCTGGCGGCGCTGCGGGAGGCCGCTGCCGATGCTGCAGCCGGGGGCGTCGTGATCCAGGTGACGAGCGGCTGGCGATCCCCTGCGTACCAGGCGGCGCTGCTCGCCGAGGCGGTCGCCGAGCACGGGTCGACGACCGAGGCGCAGCGGTGGGTCGCGACCCCGCAGACCTCGTCGCACGTGTCGGGCGACGCCGTCGACATCGGCCCCTACGACGCGATGAGCTGGATGCAGCAGCACGGCCCCCGCTACGGGTTGTGCCAGGTCTACGCCAACGAGCCATGGCACTACGAGCTGGTCGCCGACGCCGCGCACACCGGCTGCCCTGCGCTGCTCGCCGACGCGAGCGCCTCCCGGTGACGTCCGGTGACGTGGTCGCCGGGCCTCAGGGGCGCAGCAGCGTCTTGCCGAGCGCCTCGCGGGACCCGATCGCCGCGTGCGCGGCCGCAGCCTCGGCGAGGGGGAAGACCTGCCCGACCGTGACCCGCAGGCGGCCCTCGGCGGCGAGTCGCAGCGCCTCGTCGGTGGCGCGGTGCAGCTCCTCGGGCGTCCCGATCGCCGCCAGCGGGACGACGGTCACCCCCGCCGCGGCCGCCCGGTCCGCCTCGATCGTGGTCCAGCGACCGGCCGCGGCGCCGTGCTGCACGTAGCGGCCGCCGCTGCGCACGGCCGGCAGCAGGAGGTCCGGGAGGTCACCGCTGACGCCGTCGAAGACGACGTCGACCCCCTCCGGCGCCGCGCGCCGCACCTGCTCGACCCAGCCGGGCGCGCGGTAGTCGACGACGACGTCGGCACCGAGCGAGCGGGCGTGCTCACGCTTGCGGGCGTCACCCGCGAGCCCGATGACACGCGCACCGGTGGCGACGAGCAGCTGCACGAGCAGGCCGCCGACACCGCCCGCCGCCGCGGTGACGACGACGGTCTCCCCCGCCCGGACCGCCGCGGCGCGGTGCAGCGCGATCGCGGTGCGGCCGTCGGCGAGCAGCGCGACCGCGGTGTCGGAGGCGAGGCCCGTGGGCACCTCGTGGAGGTCCTCGACGCGCGCGACCGCGTGGGTGGCGTAGCCGCCCGAGCCGCCCGTGGTCGTGACGACCCGGTGCCCCACCAGGTCGGCCGCGACGCCGTCACCGACGGCGTCGACCGTGCCGGCGACGCCGTTGCCGAGCACGACCGGGAACGTCGCCGGCGGCGCCACCGCGCTGCCGGCGCGGATCAGTGTGTCGACGAAGGTGATCGCTGCGACCTCGGTGACCACGCGGACCTGACCGGCACCCGGCTCGGGGTCGGGCCGCGCCTCGTACCGCAGCACCTCGGGCCCACCGGGTCGTTCAGCGACGACGACGTGCATGGCACCCAGGATGCCCGATCCCCGTGGCCGTTCCCGCGGTGAGCGCGCGCAGGTCACGGTCCGGACGGACCGGTCAGTCGAGCTCGAGCGCCTCCATCGCGACGATCGTGTCGTCCTCGCTGGTGACGAGCAGGAGCGAGGTGGGCACGCCGCCGACCGAGCTGAGGATGCCGAACCGGCCGTCGAGCGCGACCACCTCGAACGTGTGGTGGCCGGCGCCCGCGTGGTACCGCGACGCCCCGGACGCGACCTGCTCCGCACCCCGGACGACGCGGATGCCGGCGGGACCCTGGTCGATGCGCAGCTCGACGTCGGGGTGCAGCACGCCGAGGAGCGCCTCGAAGTCGCCGCCGCGCGCCGCCGCGAGGAAGGCCTCGACGACGGCGCGCCGCCGGCGCAGGGTGTGCGCCGAAGGGGCGTCCGGGTCGCCGCCGCGCAGCCGCTCGCGCGCGCGGCTCGCGAGCTTTCGGGCTGCCACGGGTGACCGGTCGAGGACCTCGGCGATCTCGGGGAACGGCATGCCGAAGACGTCGTGCAGCACGTAGGCGAGGCGCTCGTCGGGAGGCAGCTGGTCGATGACCAGCATGAGCGCGTACCCGACCCGGTCCGCCGCCTCCGCGTGGGCGGCGGGACCCGGTGTCGTCGCCTCGACGTCGACCTGGTCGGCGAGCGGGTCCTCCCGACGGCGAGCGCGCGTCCGCAGCTGGTCGAGACAGATCCGGCTGACGACGCGCGTCAGCCACGCGCGCAGGTCGGACACGTCCGCCGCCGCCCGGTCGAGCCGCAGCCACGCCTCCTGCACCGCATCCTCGGCGTCGGCGTGCGAGCCGAGCATCCGGTAGGCGACCGCGGTCAGGTAGCGGCGGTGCTCGTCGAAGGCCGCGGCCAGCGCGTCCGCGGTCCGCTCGCTCATCGTGCCCCGACCCTAGCGAGCACGACCGACCCTCCCCAGGACGCCGTCCGGGTCGTAGCTCGCGCGGATCTCGGCGAGCCGTCGCTGCGTGGCGGCGGAGTGGGTCGCAGCCATCGCCTCGGGCGAGGTGTCGTCGAGGAAGTTCCGGTAGCTCCCCTGCACGTGCGGAGCCAGCCGGCTCCACACCCCGTCGACCCCCGCCAGGACGCCGTCGAAGGCGGCCGCCGGGCCGCCCGCGAACGTCGTCACCATCAGCTCGGCGTCGCGGTGGGAGTAGGCGGTCGCGTCGGCGGGGACGTCCGCGACCGCACCACCGAGCGCGTGCAGCACGATCGCCGCGGGCTGCGGCGAGGCGGCGAGCGCCGCGACCTCCGCCACGGCGTCGTCGGCGCGGTGCGGCGCGACGAAACCGCTGCGGACCGTCAGCCGCAGACCGGGCGGCAGTGCGGCGCCGGGCTCGAGGATGTCGACGTACGGGCGCTCGGCGACGCCGTCGGACAGCAGCGTGCCGAGCCGACGCAGCGGCTCGACCGCCGTGGCGCCCTCGGCGCCGAGCGCGGCCACCGTGATCTCGACAGGTGCGTCGACACCGCCCGCGAACGGGTTGGCGAGCCGGACCGTGGAGCTCAGGGCACGAGGCGCGTGGCGCATGTGCGTCGCCCAGCCGGCGAGGACCTCGGCCGCCTCAGCCGCCCGGAAGGTCAGCGTGCCGAAGGTGAGCGTGGTCACCGGTGCCGCCGCCAGCTCGACCTCGGTGACGACGGCGGTGCCGCCCCCGCCGCCACGCAGCGCCCAGAACAGGTCGGGGCGCTCCTCGGCCGACGCGGTGACGAGGTCACCCGCCGCGGTGACGACCTGCGCCGACACCAGCCGGTCGAGCGCCAGCCCGTGCGCGCGCACCATCCAGCCGATGCCGCCCGAGAGCAGCAGCCCGCCGACGCCGACCGAGGCGGTGTCGCCCGAGGAGATCGCCAGACCGTGCGGTGCGAGCGCCTGCGCGACCGCGCCCCAGGTGGCGCCGCCACCGACGACGACACGGTCGCTGCCGACGAGACGGACGCCGTCGAGCGCGGCGAGGTCGATGACGAGACCGTCGTCGACGGTGCCGAGCCGGGCGAAGGAGTGGCCGCCGCCGCGCACGGCGACCGGGCGTCCGTCGGCGGCGGCGGCACGGACCGCGCGCCGGACGTCGTCGACGTCCCGCGGCCGGAGCACGACGGCGGGGCGGGAGTCGCCGAGCGGGGTGCGGGCGGCCTCGGGGTAGTCGGGCGAGTCGGGTGTGATGACGGCGCCCCGGACGCCGTCGAACGTCTCGTGGGTGGTGAGCATGTGTCTCCTCAGGGTTCGCCACGTGATGGGTCATGGAGGAGACGACGCAGGTGCCACGAGTGTGACCGCGACCGGCCGGCCGAGCCGGCCGCCTCGGGTCGTGCCGGCCTCAGGCGGGTCGTGTCGCCCTGCCGTCGAGCCAGAGCGTGTCGGAGTCGTCGCGGTGGCTGCCCGTCGAGCCGACGTGCTTGGTCCCGATGCCCGGCCCCTTGTTGATGACTGGACCATCGCCATGCCGTGACCCCGGCCCAGCTGGTACTCGTCCTTGAGCCACGCGAGGATCATCCTGGAGCAGGTGCTCGAGGTGTTCGTGGAGAACGGCTACGTCGGCACGACGACCGACCAGCTCGCTGCCGCCGCGTCGGCGTCGAAGCAGACGTTCTACAAGGAGTTCGGCGACAAGGAGGGCGTGTTCACCGCGCTCATCGCCTACGCCTGCGACCGCGTGGACGACCCGTTCGTCCCGCTCGTCGAGCGGATGGAGACCGTCGAGACGGCGGAGCAGGGCGTCGAGCTGCTCGCGGCGCAGATGCTCCGCTCGATCATGACGCCCTACGTGCAGCAGCTGCGTCGCCTCGTCATCGCCGAGGCGGTGCGCTTCCCGCAGCTCGGCCGGATGTTCTGGGAGAACGGCTTCCAGCGGCTGCTCGGCTCGATCACCCGGTGCCTGGAGGTGCTGGGCCGGCGTCGTCTGCTCGCCGTCGAGGACCCCCGGGTGGCGGCCCACCACCTCTCGGGGCTGCTGCTGTGGATCCCGGGCAACCGGTCGATGCTGCTCGCGGGCGAGCTGCCGGACGAGGCGGAGGCGGCCGAGATCGTCGCGGCGGGGACGGCGGCGTTCCTGCGCGCCTACCGTCCCGACGGCACCTGACGACGGCGGCTCAGAGCCGGCGCGCCACCGCCGCGGCCGCCCGCAGCCACGCGCGCCGGGTCGCGGGGGCGAGTGCGTCGTAGCGCAGCACGTTCTCGACCATCGCCCGGTCGTAGGGGATCGTGACGACCTCCGAGACCCAGCCCTCGAAGCCGCGCGCGATCTCCGCCGCCGACGGGTTGACGTCCTTCTCGCGCGCCTGCGACACGACGACGACGGCCCGCTGGGCGAGGTCCGCGGACCGACCGCCGCGCCGCGTCAGCGCCTCCAGCAGCAGCGCCCCGGCCTCGGCGTGCTCGGGCTTGGCGATCGTCGGCACCACCAGCTGGTCGGCCTTGTCGATCATCCGCAGCCAGTGCGAGGCGGACTCGTCGTTGCCGGAGTCGACGAAGATCAGCCGGTAGTAGCGGCCCAGCACGTCGTGGATGGCGTCGACGTCCTCGCCGCTGATGCGCTGCTCCGAGGACAGCAGGTTCGGGTTGGACCGCAGCACGTCGTACTTGTCCGCGGCCTGGTGGTGCACGAAGTGGCTGATGTCGCCGGCCCGCGCGCCCGGGTCGAGCAGCTCGGCCGTGCGCGGGATGAGGTCGAGCACGGTGGCGTCGTGCTTGCCCTGCTCGGTGCGCCACCCCAGCGTGCCGCGGGTCTCGTTGTTGTCCCACGCGATCGTCGCGGCGCCGGAGTAGCGGGCGAACGTCGCCGACAGCAGCGCCGTCGTCGGGGTCTTGCCCGCACCGCCCTTGCCGTTGACGACGGCGATCGTGCGCACGCCGGGCCAGTGCTGGGAGACGGCGTGGACGTCGGCGCGCTCGGCGCGCTCGGCCTCCGACGGCTGCACCCGCACGCCCACGCGGGCGAGCATGCCGCGGAGCCCGGTCGACGCGGGAGCCTCGGTCTGCTCGGCCTTGAGGAAGGACTCGCGCATCTGGCGACGCGTCATGGTGGCGCTCGGGTCGGCCGGCCAGCCCTCGGCGGGCTGCGCGGGGCCGGCGGGCGCGGGGGCGCCCGGGGGCTGCTGCGGCCAGCCGCCGGGCTGCTGCAGCTGCCGCGCCTGCCGACCAGCGCCCCATCCGGGTCGGGGGTCGTGGCCCGCGGGCGGGCTGCTCGACCACCCGCCGGAGACGGGGTGGGCCGGAACCGGGGCGGGGTCGGCTGCCGGCTGCGGGACCGTGGCCGGCGGGGCCTGCACCGGCGCCGCCGCGGTCGCCGGGACGGTCTCGGCGACCGGCGCGGGACCTGCTGCGGCAGGTGCCTCGCGCTGGCCGGGTGGTCCCCACGCGCTGGCCGGATCGGCGACCCGCGTCGGGTCCGGCGTGCCGGGCCCCGGCGCGCTCGGGGTCGGCGTGCCGGGACCTGTGGTGCTCGGCTCGACGGCGGGAGTGCTGGGGGCGTCGGGCTCGCCGTCGACGGGCTCGCCCCGGTGCCCGCCCGGCGGGATCGTGTCGTGGTCGGGCTCGCTCGTGAACGTCTCTCCGAGACTGCCGTCGGGGTTGACGACGAGGACGAACTGGCCCTCCGGGTCGTCGACGACCACGTGGATCGGGACGCCCAGCGGGCGGGCCCGGTGGGCGAGGTAGCTGACGACGCTCGCGCGCGCCTGCTCGACCGTCGGTGCCCCGAGCTCCTGCGTCCGTCCCTGGATCGTGATCTCGGCGCTGCCGTCGCCGCGGATCGTCGCGAGCGCGTACGGCTGCTCGGCCGGTTCTGTCATGGTGTCGTCCCCCTCGATGCCCCCGACAGGCGGGCGCACGCCTTCCGTCCGGCCCCCATAGTGGCAGCCGGTGACCTCTTGCGGTGTCCGCGAGGGGGTGGAACTCTGCCCATATGTGCCGCAACATCCGACCGCTCCACAACTTCGAGCCGCACGCCACGCGGGAGGAGGTGCACGACGCCGCGCTGCAGTACGTGCGCAAGATCAGCGGCATGACCAAGCCCTCGCAGGCGAACGCCGCCGTCTTCGAGCGCGCGGTCGCCGAGATCGCGCACGCGACCGAGCACCTGCTCGCCGACCTCGTGACGACGGCGCCGCCGAAGGACCGCGAGGTCGAGCGCGCCAAGGCCCGCGCCCGCAACGCCAAGCGGTTCGGAGAGAACGCCGCCCGCGCCGCCGCCTCCTGACGTCCGCGGCCCGAGCCGCGGCGGACACCCGTCGCTCGATCGGCGCCGGGGTGCGCAACCGGCTGTCGCCCGCCGAGCGACGGACTCCCGCCGCCCGCTGGTGGCGCTACTGCAGCTGGTCCTCGACCAGCTCGAGCGCGACGACCGTCGACGGCGACCGGATGCCGTCCACCACCTGGTAGACCTCGATCTGGGTACCGACGTCGAAGATCGGGTCGTTGCTCTCGAAGACCCAGCCCTCGCCGTCGATCACGTCACTGATCTCGAAGGCGCCGTCGGGGGTACGGACGACGACGGTGGCTCCCCATTGGCAGGAGCCCTGGGCCGTGACCGCTCCCTCGTTCGTGATCTGGGCCCACGCGACCCCGGGTGCGGCTGGCGCCGTCGGCAGCGCCTGTCCCTCGCTCGGCCCTGACACGATTCCGTCGGCGGCCGTCTGCACGGCGACGACCGGCTGCCCGGCGAGCTCGATCCCGTCGACGAGCGCCTCCCAGTACCCCTGCTCCGCGTCGCCCTCCGGAGGGCCGACCTCCGCCGTCGCGACGACGGTCCCGCCTGCGCCCGTGGTGACGGTGACCGTCGCCCCCGGCTCGCCGGTGCCGGACACCCAGACCTCGCTCCGCGGGACCTCGCCCGCGGGCACCTCCACAGGACGCACCTCCACCTGCAGCGTCGGCGGTGCGAGCCGGTAGCCCGGGAGGGTGGCGGTGGTCGCCGCCGAGGTGACGCCGCCGACGGTCTGCACGACCTCGATCGCCTGGCCGCTCCAGGGCCGCAGCGCGAGCACGATCTGCCACGCGCCGGTGTCGTCGGCGACCGCGGTCCCGAGGACCTGGCCCGGGAGCGTCGCGTCGCGCGGGGGCACCAGCCGCTCACCGGCACCGGGCCCGCCCGGGCCGGCCGTCCGGACCGTCACCGCCGCCCCCGGCACCGCACCGTCCCCGCTCAGCAGGACGTTGCCGTCGTCGTCCTGCTCGCCCATCGTGAGCGACGGCGCGGCCACGTCGTCGGGGTCGTCGCCCGGGTCGGTCGGGTCGGTCGGGTCGGTCGGGTCGGCGGGATCGGTCGTCGGATCGTCCGGGTCGGTGCTCGCGTCGTCGGTGGGATCGCTCGTGTCGTCCGTCCCGGGCGCGGCGCCCGGTGCGCTCGGGGGAGCCGGCGCCGTCGGCGGCGTCGGGGCCAGCGGCGGCACAGAGGCGGGCTCGGCGGAGTCCTCGGCCGTGTCGTCGCCGACGGTCTCGTCGGCCGTGTCGTCGCTGTCGGCGGAGTCGTCGGAGTCGTCGGGGTCCGACGTCGCACCCGACCCGGTGCTCGTGCCGATGGTCTGCGCCGACTGCGTGCCCGCGTCGGCGTCGGGCGGCGGCGCCCACGGGTTGGCGACCGCCACCACGACAGCGACCGCGACCACCGTCGCTGCTGCGCCGGCGCTGAGGCCTCGGGGACCGAGCCGGCCCACCCACCTCGTGAGGCCGAGCGCGCCGCCGCCGAGCGCCGCCCCACCCCCGACCGCGACCCCCGACCAGAGCACGACCGGGAGCAGCAGCACCCGCAGCTCGAGCGCCGCCGAGCCGACCTCGGCCAGCAGCAACGGGCAGTGGTCGCACCCGTCGAGGTGCTCGCGCACCTGCGCGGTGCGGCGTTCGCTCAGCTTCTCCTGCGCGTAGCGGCCGAGGTCGGACACGAACGGCCGACACTCCTGCGGCACCAGGCCCTCGTTGACGTGGGCGTCCAGCCACGCCGTGCGCAGACCCTCGCGGGCGCGGTAGCTGAGCGCGGCCGCGGCGTTGGGGCTCATGTTCCAGCGCTCGGCCAGCTCGGCAGGCTCGACGCCCTCGACCTCGCCCAGCCACAGGGCTTCCTGCCACCGCGTCGGCAACGACTTGAACGCCTTGGTCAGCAGGTGCCAGCGCAACCGCGACTCCGGCTGCGCGCTGTCGCGGGTGTCCTCGCCGGAGACGGTCTCCAGGTCCTCGACCGCGATCGTGGGGTCGGCACGCGTCCACCCGGCGATGACGTGTCGCACCGTGGTGGCGAGGTAGGCGCGGAACTCGGTCTGCGGGCCACCGCCCTGCTGGGTCGCGTGCAGGATCCGCAGGAACGCCTCCTGCACCGCGTCCTCGGCGAGCTGGCTGCGCGAGGAGTAGCTGTGCGCGGCGCGCGTCGCCGCACGGTGATGCCTGCGGTAGAGCGCCTCGAACGCCTCGCCGTCGCCGTCGCGCGCGCGCGTCAGCAACGCGTGGTCCGGCGTTCCGACCGGAACGGCCATCCTCTGTACTCCCAGTCCCCTCGTGGCGTGTCGCCGCCTGTCCCCCCGGAATGGTACGTCAGCAAGAAAGTGACGCAGATCACATCCGGTCTCGCGTCATGACCCCGCCTCGGGAGCGTCTCTCCACCGTCACGCCGCCACCAGGGGAGCACGTGAGCGCTCGACACGTCGAGCGGTCGCTGCAGGGCGCGGCGGACGGGCTCGCCGGGGAGCGGGTGTGGCGGGGTCGGGCCCGCCACACCTGCACCGGTGGCCGGTGGGCCGCCCGGGAATGGCTGCTCGGGGCGGGTCGGTGAGGGGACCGACCCGCCCCGGGCCTCACATCCGGTCGGGGGCGGCGATGCCGAGGAGGTCGAGCGCCTGCGCGACCGTTCGGCGCGTCAGGTCGACCAGCGCGAGCCGGCGCTGCCGCACCGCGCCCTCGGCGGCGAGCACGGGGCACGCCTCGTAGAAGTCGGTGAACGTGCGCGCGGTGTCGTAGAGATAGGTCGCGAGCTTGTGCGGCTCGTAGGTCGCCAGCACGTCGGCGAGCACCTCGCCGAACGCGTCGAGGGTGAGCACGAGCGCCCGCTCCTGCGGCGTCAGCGGCTCGGCCAGCGCGTCGGGCACCTGCGTCGGCACCTCGAGCCCGCGGTCGGTCGCCTTCCGCAGGATCGACACCATCCGGGTGTGCGCGTACTGCAGGTAGACGCCGGTGTTGCCGGTGAACGCGACCATCCGCTCGGGGTCGAACACGTAGTCCTTGACCCGGTTGCCGGAGAGGTCGGCGTACTTGACCGCCCCGATGCCGGCCTGCTCGGCGATCCGCTCCAGCTCGGCCTCGTCGATCGTCTCGCCGCGCGCCTCGGCGCCCTCGCGGACGACCGCGGCGGCCGCCTCGACGGCGTCGTCCAGCAGCTCGGCGAGCCGCACCGTGTCGCCCGCGCGGGTCTTGAACGGCTTGCCGTCGGGGCCCAGCACCGAGCCGAACGGCACGTGCACGGCCTGCACGTCGTCGGTCAGCCATCCCGCCCGGCGCGCGGCCTCGAAGACCTGCCGGAAGTGCATCGCCTGGGGCGCGCCAACGACGTAGAGGATGCGGTCCGCGTGCAGGTCGCGCACCCGGTGGCGGATCGTCGCCATGTCGGTGGTGCCGTAGCCGTAGCCGCCGTCCGACTTGCGGATGATGAGGGCGGCAGGCTCGCCGTCACGGCCTGTGATCTCCTCCGACAGCACCACGAGCGCGCCGTCGCTGAGCACCGCGACGCCGCTGCGCTCGAGCTCGTCCGCGACCGAGCCGAGCACGGCGTTGTAGGTCGACTCGCCCGCCGAGTCCGCCGAGGAGATCTTCACGCCCAGCCGACGGTAGACGGCGTCGAACGCGTACTCCGACTCGGTGACGATGTCCTTCCAGACCCGCAGCGTGTCCTCGTCGCCGGACTGCAGCGCGACGACGCGCCGGCGGGCCCGGTCGGCGAAGGCCGGGTCGTTGTCGAACTCCTTGCGGGCCTTGCGGTAGAGGTCGTCGAGCGCGGAGACCGCCGACGGTGCACCGTCGTCCTGGGCGCCCTCGAGGTCGGCGTGACGCCACGGCTCGTCGGGGTGCTCGTCGATGTAGGTGATGAGCATCCCGAACTGGGTGCCCCAGTCGCCGAGGTGGTTCTGCCGCACGACGTCGCCGCCGAGGAACTCCAGCACCCGCACCAGCGCGTCGCCGATGATCGTCGAGCGCAGGTGGCCGACGTGCATCTCCTTGGCGATGTTCGGTGCGGAGTAGTCGATGACCGTGCGCACGCCCTGCTCGGAGGCGGGCACGCCGAGCCGGTCGTCGGCCAGCCGGGCCTCGACCTGCCGCCACAGCGCGCCGTCGGCGAGCGTGAGGTTGACGAAGCCGGGGCCCGAGATCTCGGTGCCGGCGACGAGGTCCGCGCTCTCGCCGCTCGTCTCGAGCGCGCGGACGAGCGCGGCGGCCACCTCGCGCGGCGGCGCGCCCACGCGCTTGGCGAGCGCCAGCGCGCCGTTGGCCTGCAGGTCGGCGTGGTCGCTGGGGCGGATCAGCGGGTCGGCCGCGCCCGCGTCGGGGTAGGCCGTGGCGATCGCGTGACCGAGCGCGGTACCGAGCTGCTCGGCGAGGGAGGTGACGGGCGCAGACACGTCGAGCATTGTCCCACCATGCACGGGTGGGTCCGCCCGGCCGCTGCCGTGGCCCTGACCCGTCGGGGCCGGCCCCGCACGCGCGAGGGCCCCCGGACGCGGTGCGTGCGGGGGCCCTCGGTGAGCGTGCGGTCAGCGGGAGGAGCTGTCGCCCTCCGCCTCGTCCTGGGCGTCGTCGGCCTTGTCCTTGACGGCCTCGGCAGCGTTCTCGACGGCGTCCTTCGCCTTCTCGGCGGCCTCGCCGGCCTTCTCCTTGGCGGAGTCGGCGGCGGCCGCGACCGAGGCGGCGGCGTCGCTCGCGGCCTGCTTGGCCTTGTCGACGACGGACTCGTTGGTGGTGCCGCTGGTGACGACGGCGTCGTCCCAGTACTCCTCGGCCCACGGGTCGTCGACCGGCTGCGTGCGGCGCCAGATCAGCACGCCCGCACCGGCGACGGCGCTGCCGACCAGCACCCAGCCGAGGGTCTTGCCGAGCTTGCTGCCGCCCTTGGCGGCCGCCTCCTGCTTCTTGGCCGCCTTCTCGGCGGCGACGAGCGCGGCGGAGGCCTTGGTGTGCAGGCCGTCGGCGCCGCCCTTGGCGGCCTTGGCGGCCTCCTCCATCGCGGCGATGACCCGCGGGATGACGTCCTCGACGATCTTCTCGTGCGCGACGTCGACGGCGTCACGGCTCTTGCCGGCGGCCTCCACGACGCGCGGTGCGGCGGCCTCGACGCTCTTCTTCCAGGCGGTCTCGACACGGGGGGCGGCCCACTCGATGGCGGCCTCGACCCGCGGTGTCGCCCAGTCCTTGCCCTGGTCAGCGAGCGACTTCGCGATCTTGCCCGCCTCGTGCGCGGCGTCCTGGGCGGTCTCGCGGAGCTGGTCCGCGGAGATCTTGTCCTTGCGAGCCATGTCTCTCCCCACGCTCTGAACCCGCGGGGCTCCGCGGGTTGTAGGTCTTTGGCCCAGCCTATGTCGTCGTGCTGGCCGACGCACACGGCGAGGGTCCCCTCCGGCGGGAAAAGGTCGCCGTCGGGCGGTGACCTGCGACGACGTCGGCCGACGCCCTGCGCGAACAGCGTCCGCGGGCGTGCGGGCGCGGGGGCGCGCAGTGCGAGGATGTCGGCATGGACGCGATCTTCCACACGAGCGCCGGCGACATCGTCGTCGAGCTGCTGCCCAACCACGCCCCCAAGACGGTCAAGAACTTCACCGAGCTCGCGACCGGCGCGCGCACGTGGACGCACCCCGCCACCGGCGAGACCACCGAGGCCCCGCTGTACAACGGCACGATCTTCCACCGCGTGATCCCGAACTTCATGATCCAGGGCGGCGACCCGCTCGGCACCGGCACCGGCGGCCCCGGCTACCAGTTCGACGACGAGATCCACCCCGAGCTGCACTTCCGCGAGCCCTACGTGCTCGCGATGGCGAACGCCGGCAAGGTCATGGGTCGCGGCACCAACGGGTCGCAGTTCTTCATCACGACGGCGCCGACCACCTGGCTGCAGGGCAAGCACACGATCTTCGGCAAGGTGAAGGACCCGGCGAGCACCGCCGTCGTCGACGCGATCGGCTCCGTGCCGACCGGTCGCAACGACCGCCCGCTGGAGGACGTCGTCATCGAGTCGATCGAGATCGTCGACTGAGAGCCGTGCACCGATGACGTCCTACCCTGCTGCGCCGCCGCCGGGTCAGCCCGGCGGGTCCTCGCCCTACGACGGGTCCCAGCCGACGCCGCCCGGCGGCCAGGGCTGGGCCGGAGCCTGGCAGGGACCGCCCGCGCCGCGGCAGGGTGGGCCCGTCGGTGGCGGAGCACCGGTGTGCCCGCGCCACCCCGACCGGGTCAGCTACGTCACCTGCCAGCGCTGCGGTCGGCCGGCGTGCCCCGAGTGCCAGCGCCCGGCGTCGGTAGGGGTGCACTGCGTCGACTGCGTGCGCGAGGCGCAGCGCTCGACCCGACCGCGCGTCACGGTGTTCGGCGCGAAGACGCGTCCCGGTGCCCGCCCGGTCGTCACGATCACCCTGATCGCGCTGTGCGTGCTGATGTTCGCCCTCGAGGCGTTCGGCGGCCTGCCGATCTACACGACCTTCGCCTACAGCCCCGCCGCGGGGCGTGTCGAGCCGTACCGGATGCTGACGGCGGCGTTCCTGCACGCCGGCATGCTGCACCTCGCGATGAACATGATCGCGCTGTGGTTCACCGGCCCGTTCCTCGAGCAGGCGCTCGGCCGGGTGCGGTTCGTCGCGCTGTACCTCGTGAGCGCGTTCGGCGCCTCGGTGGCGGTGCTGTGGCTGACGCCGCTGGAGGAGTTCACGCGCGGCGTCGTCGGCGCCTCCGGCGCGGTGTTCGGTCTCTTCGGCGCGGTGGCGGTCGTGCTCGCCCGTCTGAAGATGCGCAACACCCAGATCTTCGGCGTCATCGGCATCAACCTGGTGCTGACGTTCGTGATCCCCAACATCTCGTGGCAGGGGCACCTGGGCGGTCTGGTCACCGGCGCGCTGATCGCCGCCGTCTACGCCTACCTGCCGAAGAGGGCGCAGACGTGGGGCGCCGTCGCCGCGATCGGCGGCCTGGTGGCGCTGCTCGCGCTGGCCACCGTCACGCGCTACACGCTGCTCTGACGGGCCCGGCGAGGCCGCCCTCGGCCGTCCACAGGCCTGTTCACACATGTGGAATTACACCCGTGTAGTTCTCCACAGGTGTGTGCACACCTGGGGACAGCCGTGCGCGTGCCAGAGTGAGCCGGCGCCGGGTCGTGCCGGGCGGGAGGGTGGGCGATGAGCGTGCTGGTGGGGACCGCGCAGGCGGTGCTCGAGGTGCCCGTCGGCACCCCGATGTCCGGGTACGCCGCCCGCACCGGGCCGAGCACCGGCGTCGCCGACCCGGTGACCGTCCGTGCGCTCGTCCTCGACCGGGCCGCGCTCGTCACCGTGGACGTGTGCGGGCTGCACGAGCGCACGGTCGAGCTCGTCGCCGCCCGGTTGCCCGACGGTGTGGAGACCCCGGTCCTCGCCGCGACCCACACCCACGCCGGCCCGTGCGTGACGTTCGAGCGCCTGGGCAGCCACGACGAGGGCGTGCACGAGCGCCTCGTCGAGACCGTGGTCGACGTCGTGCACCGGGCTGCGGCGGACCGCCGCGCGTGCACCGTGCACCACGGCGTCACGCCACCGCTGGGTGTCGCGAGCAACCGGCGTCACCCGACCCGCGCGGACGACCCGCCCGCCTCCTTCCTCCGGTTCGACGACGGCGGGCGCACCCACGCGTGGCTCGTCGCGTTCCCGTGCCACCCGGTGGTGCTCGACGCGGGCAACCGGCTCGTCTCGGGCGACTTCCCCGCGCATGTGCGACAGCACCTGGAGGCCGCGACGCCGGGCGCGCTCTGCCTCGCCGCCACCGGCGCGGGAGGCGACATGAACCCCGGTCGGCACGGCGCCGAGGCGTCGTTCGAGGCGGACACCACCGGGCTGCGCACGGTCGCGGAGGCACGGCGCGTCGGGTCCGTGATCGCCCAGGCGGTGCTCGCGGCACCCACGCGGGAGGTGGCCGCGGCATCGGTGAGCGTCGCCGTCGAGCCGGTCGAGCTCCCGATCGACCGGACGGGTCCTGATCAGGCGCGCCGCGAGCTCGCCGGGTGGCGGGCCGAGCTCGCGCGCGGCGTCTCGCGCGAGCGCGCCGCGCTGCTCGAGACCTGGGCCGCGTGGGCCGAGCAGCTGCTCGCGACCGAGCACGATGAGCTGCCGGACGTCTGGCGCGGCTCGGTCACCGCCGTCGGGCTGGGGCCGGTCGCGCTGGTCGCGCTGCCCGGTGAGCCGTTCCTGGCGACGGCGGATCGCATCGAGCGCGCGGCGGGTCACCAGCGCCCGGTGCTCGTGCTCGGGTACGCCAACGGCTGCCCCGGCTACGTGCCGCCGGCCGAGGAGTACCCGCACGGCGGCTACGAGGTCGTCGACGCGCACCGCTACTACGCGATGCCGGGTCCGTTCGCGGCGGGTGGCGCGGAGCGGCTCGAGGCCGCCGCGGCGCGGGCGCTCGCCGGGCTGCGGGCCTGACGCGCCGCCGCCGGGGTCCGCAGGTCAGCGGCTCAGCGCCAGCGCATCAGCATGACGAAGCCGACCATCATCACCGAGAACCCGATCGCGAGGTTCCAGGCGCGGATGTTCGGGATCGGGTAGCTCCAGTCGCTGATGTAGGTGACGACCACCCAGATCAGACCGATGATGAGCAGCGCGACGCAGACCGGCGCGTACCAGGGCTTGCTCAGCGCCGGCTGCGACGAGGCGGGCGGCGGCGTGTACGCGGGCTTCTTGCGGCGCCGGGACGCGGACTCGGGCATCGGGCTGGACTCCTTCGCGGTGGTGCGGCCCGAGCACGACGTCGGCCAGGCGGGCCGCGCCCATGGTAGCCCGGGCGGGCGCACCTAGACTGCGGGCATGTCGACGCACCGCCACCGCGCAGCCGGCTCCGAGCCGACGCCGCGGTTCGGCCGGTACACGTTGCGTGCCTCGGTGGGTCTCGGGCTCGTCGGCCTGCTGGCCGGCCTGCTGTTCTCGACGAGCGCCTCGCTCGCGGCGGACTCGCCCGAACGTCGTCCGGAGAACCTGCGCGACCTCGTGCGGCTGGAGTCGGAGCGGCTCGCGGAGACCAACGCCGAGGTCGTGGCGCTGCGCGAGGAGGTCGCGGAGCTGCTCGAGCAGCGGACCGGCGAGACGCCGGTCGACGAGCGGCTCGCGTTCGCCGCCGGTGCGACGGCGGTGACCGGGCCGGGGCTGGTGGTGCGCCTGTGGGACGCGCCGACGCCCGTCCAGCTGCCCGACGGCGCGACCGCCGACGACCTCGTCGTTCACCAGCAGGACCTCGAGGCCGTCATGAACGGGCTGTGGGCCGGCGGCGCCGAGGCGATGACCGTGCAGGGGCACCGGGTGACCGCGACGACGTCGGTGCGCTGCGTCGGCAACGTGCTGCTCATCGACGGTGCGGTGTACTCCCCGCCGTACGAGATCGCGGCGATCGGTGACCCGGAGCGGCTGCGGGAGACGCTGCTCGGCACCTACCCGATCCAGGTCTACCTGCAGTACGTCGAGGCGCTGCACCTCGGGTGGGACGTCGACGACGTCGAGACGCTGACCATGCCCGCCGACGACTCCAACCTCGTGCTGGAGCACGCCCATGTCCCGGGCTGAGGCACCCGCCCGGCCGGGGCACGCCCGGCGCGGCGGCTCGCGTGGGCTGGGTGCCCTCGGGGTCCTCGGCGAGCTGCTCATCACCGCCGGCGTGATCATCGCGCTGTTCGTCGTGTGGCAGGTGTTCTGGACCGACGTCACCGGCGCCCGCGCCGCGGGTGCGCACGTGCAGGCCTTCGAGGAGACGCTGCCCGAGTCCCCTGAGCAGCCCGGCACGCCGCAGTCCGACGAGCCGCCCGCGGAGCCCGTGCCGGCCGCGGGCGAGACCTTCGCGACGATGTTCGTGCCGCGCTGGGGCGCCGACTGGGAGTTCCCGATCGCCGAGGGGGTCGGGCGCCTCGACGTCCTCGACGCCGGCTACGTCGGGCACTACCCGGAGACCCAGATGCCCGGCGAGATCGGCAACTTCGCGCTCGCGGGCCACCGGCAGTCCCACGCGAAGCCGTTCTACGGCGTCGACCAGCTCGAGATCGGCGACACGATCATCGTGCAGACGGCGCAGGCCTGGTACGTCTACGAGGTCACCCGGTCCCACGTCGTGCTGCCCTCGCAGGTCGAGGTGCTCGCACCCACCCCGGGGTACCCGACGGCGGAGGCGACCGAGCGCATGATCACGCTCACGACCTGCCACCCGTTGTGGTCCACGCGCGAGCGGTGGGTGATCCACGGCGTGCTGAGCCACTGGGTCGCCCGCGACGAGGGACGTCCCGCCGAGATCATCGCGATGGAGGAGGGCTGATGTACGGGTGGCTGTGGCGGCACCTGCCGGGGCCGGCGGTCGTGCGGGCGCTGATACTGCTGGTGGCGGCGGTGGCGGTGGTCGCGCTCCTCTTCGAGGTCGTGTTCCCCGCCCTGGCCCCGCTGCTGCCGCTCGACCAGAACACCCTGGAGTGAACCCGATGACCCGGATCCTCGTCGTCGACAACTACGACAGCTTCGTCTACACGATCGTGGGCTACCTCAACCAGCTCGGCGCTGACACCGAGGTGGTGCGCAACGACGACCCGCTGCTGACCCAGGTCGTCGCCGACCCCGACCGGCTGGCGGAGGTCGACGGCGTGCTCGTCTCCCCCGGCCCCGGCACGCCCGCCGAGGCGGGTGCGAGCATCCCCGTCATCGAGGCGTGCGCGCGCACCGCGACCCCGATGCTCGGCGTGTGCCTCGGCCACCAGGCGCTCGGCGAGCTGTACGGCGGGACGGTCGGGCACTCGCCCGAGCTCATGCACGGCAAGACCTCGCTGGTCGAGCACGACGGTGCCGGCGTGCTCGAGGGCCTGCCGACGCCGTTCACCGCCACCCGTTACCACTCGCTCGCGGTGCTCGCGGACACGGTGCCCGCCGAGCTCGAGGTCACCGCGACCACCGGCGGCGGCATCGTCATGGGGCTGCAGCACCGCGAGCTGCCGTTGCACGGCGTGCAGTTCCACCCGGAGTCGGTGCTCACCGAGGGCGGCCACCGGCTGCTGGCCAACTGGCTGCAGATCTGCGGCGACGCCGACGCGGTCGCCGCGAGCGAGGGCCTCGCCCCGCTCGTCACGCGCTGACGCCCACCCCACGGCAGCTCCGCTCGCCTCACGCAGCCACACCCGGCGCCGCCACACCCGGCGCAGCCCGCCTCGGCGAGATCGAGCTTTCATGTCGAGATCGCGGAAATCTCTCCTCGATCTCGACGTAGAACCTCGATCTCGGCGACGGTGGGTGCCGGCGGGGCGGCGGCGGGCACGGGGCCCGGGCCCGCTACTCCTCCTCGGTCGGGTCGTCCGGGGGCTCGGGTTCGTCGCCCGGTGGCGTCTCGGTCTCCTCGTCCGTGGTCGGCTCGGTCGTCGGCGTCTCGGGTGCGGGCCCGAGCGAGACCGTGAGGTAGACGAGCTCGTCGTAGGCGACGAGTCCCGCTCCGGGCTCGGTGACGGCGATCGTGTCCTGGTCCCAGTCGTTGGAGTGGACCGGGTCGCGGAACTGGTAGTCGAGGTCCAGCTCGCGCAGGATGTCCTGCGCCTCGCCGACCGGGAGACCGCGCAGGTCCGGCAGCTCGACGCGGCCGGTGCCGATGAAGATCTCGATGCGTGCGTCCGGTGCGGCGTCCGTGCGGGCCGCGGGCTCGGTACGGTCGACGATCCCCTCGGCGCGGCTCGGGATGTTCTCGGGCGTGACCGTGAAGTTCGCCGCGTCGAACCCGGCGGCGACCAGCTCCTGGCGGGCCTCGTCCTGGGTCATGCCGCTGACGTCGGGCACCCGGATCGAGTCCGGCCCGGCCGACAGCCACACCTGCACGACGCGGTTGGTCTCCACCGAGACGTCGACCGTCTGGCCGGCCTCGGGCTCCGACCGCAGGAACAGCCCGGCCTCGACGGTGTCGCTCGGCTCGGGGTCGTTGAACGACGCCTCGAGCTGGACGGCGGCCAGCGCCTCGACGATCTCGTCCTCGGTCATGCCGGTCATGTCGGGGATCTGGACGAGCTCCTCGGTGACGGTCTCGGTCGGCGTCGGCTCCTCCGCGCCGTCGTCGCGCGTGAGGAGCAGCCAGATGATCCCGGCGAGCGCGATGACACCGACGGTGACGAGGATCCAGATGAGCGCCGTGTTGCGCTTGGGCTCCTCGTCCTCCTCGGCGGCGGCGAGGGCCTCCGCGCGGGTGGCGGGCGAGGCCTCCGGCGGCGGGCCGTTGAACACCTGGGTGGCACCGGCGGCGCCCGCGGCACCCAGGACGGTGGTCTTGGCGCCCAGCGGCGGCGCGTGCACGACGCCCTCGCCGGCGGCGGCCTCGAGGTCGGCGCGGAACTCGTCCGCCGAGCCGTAGCGCTGCTCCTTGTCCTTCGCGAGCGCCTTCATGACGATGCGGTCCAGCGCCTCGGGCACGTCCGGCGCGAGCGCCGACGGCGGCGTCGCCTCCTCGCTCACGTGCTGGTAGGCGACGCTGACCGCGGAGTCGCCGACGAACGGCGGCCGCCCGGTGAGCAGCTCGTACAGGAGGCAGCCGGTGGAGTAGAGGTCGGAGCGGGTGTCGACGACCTCGCCGCGCGCCTGCTCGGGCGAGAGGTACTGCGCGGTGCCGACGACGGCCTGCGTCTGCGTCATGCCGCCCGAGGCGTCCGTGAGCGCGCGGGCGATGCCGAAGTCCATCACCTTGACGTCGCCCGTCGGGGTGAGCATGACGTTGGCGGGCTTGATGTCGCGGTGGACGATGCCGGCGCGGTGGCTGTACTCCAGCGCCGACAGCACGCCGGCGGTGATCTCGATCGCCTCGTCGATCGGCAGCGCGGCGCCGTCGCGGAGCAGGTCGCGGACCGTGTGGCCCTCGACGTACTCCATGACGATGAACGGCACGTGCGTCTCGTTGCCGGTCGCGTCGACGCCGGTGTCCTCGCCGGTGTCGTACACCGACACGATCGCGGGGTGGTTGAGCGAGGCGGCCGACTGCGCCTCGCGACGGAACCGGGCCTGGAACGTGGGGTCGCGCGCGAGGTCGCTGCGCAGCACCTTGATCGCCACGGTGCGCCCCAGCCGGGTGTCCCGGCCGATGTGCACCTCGGCCATGCCGCCCCGACCGATCAGCTCGCCGACCTCGTACCGACCTGCGAGCATGCGGGAGGTTCCGTCAGCCACGTGTGGGTCTCCTCCTGCCTGATCTCGGTCCGTCGGCCGTCGGTCGGCCCGCGAGCGCGCCGACCGCGCCGACCGCCGGGGTCAGCGCATGTGCCTCGGTAAGCGTACCCAGCCACAGCGCGAGGACGACCAGCATGGCCGCGACCAGCAGGACCTTGACGACCGTGCGCCACGCCCACGGCTGGGGCGCGCGGTCGTGGCGCCGGCGGCGCGGGCGGGTGGCCGGCACGGCGGCCGCCGCGGCCGCCGGTGCCGGTCGCGGGCCGCTGCGCAGCGGTTCCCAGCGGACGGTGAGATCGAGCTCGTCGTCCAGCTCGGCGACCTCCCGACGGCGTGGCGTCGGCATCGCCGGGCGCCGCACCCCGGCGGCCTTCGCGACCGCTGCCCGGGTGTCGCGACGGCGTGTCGGCACCTCGGTCCGGCCGCGTGCGGCGGCCTCGCGGCGGGTGCGCGGCGCCTCCGTGGTCCGGCCGCCCGCGGTGGGCGAACCGGAAGCGGGCTGCTCGGTGCGGAGGGGCTGCCCGGTGCGGACCGGCGCGGCCGGTGCCTCCGCCCGTGCCGCCCGGACGGGCTCGTGGGCGGGTTCGGGGGCGCGCTGGGTCACCGTCGGCGCGGGGGTCGGCAGGGCCTCGGGCTCGAACTGCAGCGCCGAGGACCCGGCCACGGGTGCCAGGACCGGCCGCGGCCGGGCCGGCTCCACGGCCGCCGCGGGGCGGTGCGCCGTGACGTCCTCCACCCGCTGGCGCGCCTGCCGGCGACCGGCCGGGCGCGACACCTCCGGGCGGGCGGGCTCCGCCGTCACCGGCATCGCCTGCGTCGGCAGCGCGGCGACCTGCTCGCCGTGCGACACCGGCAACGGCTGCCCGTTCTCGTGCGCCTCCTGCTGCAGCTCGCGCAGCAGGCCGTCGAGGGTGCGGGCCAGCGACGCGCCGCTGCGGGGCCGGCGCTCGGGGTCCTTGTCGAGCATCGACATCACGATGTCGCGCACCCGGCGGTCGATCGTCTCCGGCAGCGGCGGCACCGGCTGGTTGACGTGCGCGAACGCGATGTCGACCTGCGTGGTGCCGGTGAAGGGTCGCCGGCCCACCAGCGCCTCGTAGGCGATGATCCCGAGCGCGTAGATGTCGCCGACGCCGGTCGCGGCCTTGCCCATCGCCTGCTCGGGCGGCAGGTACTGCGCCGTGCCCATCACCATGCCGGCCGCCGTCATCGGCGCCTGGTTGGCGCCGAGCGCGATCCCGAAGTCGGTGATCTTGACCGTGCCGTCCCGCATGATCAGCAGGTTCGACGGCTTGATGTCGCGGTGCACCACCCCGGCGACGTGCGCGGCGTGCAGGCCGCGCGCCGTCTGGGCGAGGATCGGCAGCAGCTGGCCGGGCGGCAGCGTGTGCTCGCGGGCCAGCAGGTCCGAGAGCGGCTCGCCCTCGACCAGCTCCATGATCAGGTAGCCGGAGCCCTCCTGCTCGCCGTAGTCGTACATCGCGGTGACGTTGATGTGCGACAGCCCGGCGCCGTTGCGCGCCTCGGCGCGCATCCGGTTGAGGAACGACTGGTCGCCCGCGAACTCGGCGCGCAGCACCTTGGCCGCGACCCGCCTGCTCAGGTGCAGGTCGACGGCGCGCCACACCTCGCCCATGCCGCCGACGGCGATGCGCTCGCGCAGCTCGTAGCGGCCGCCGAGCGTCAGCCCTGCCCGTGGCGTCATGACCCGAGCACCGCCTGGATGACGCCCGCCGCGATCGGCGCCGCCACGCGGGAGCCGGTGGCCTCGTTGCCGAGGTCGCCGCCCTCCTCGACGACGACCGCCACCGCGACCTGGGGGTCGTCGGCCGGCGCGAACGCGGTGAACCACGCCGAGGGCGCGACGCCCTCGATGCCGGACTGCGCCGTCCCCGTCTTGCCCGCGACCTCGACGCCGGCGATCTGGGCCGGGTAGCCGGTGCCGTTGTCGACGACGTTGACCATCATCTCGGTCATCATCGACGCCGTCGCGGCCGAGATCGGGCGCGAGAAGACCGTCGGCTCGGCCGTGCCGGTCACGTCGAGGTTGGGGCCTCGCTCCGTCGCCACGAGGTAGGGCGTCATCAGGACACCATCGTTGGCGATCGCGGCCGAGACCATCGCCATCTGCATCGGTGTGGCGCGCACGTCGAACTGGCCGATCGCGCTCTGCGCGAGCTGCGGGTCGTTGAGGTCGGACGGGAACACGCTCGGCGTCACCCGCATCGGGACCTCGAGGTCCTGGTTGAAGCCGAAGGCCTCCGCCTGCTCCTGCAACGCGTCGGCGCCCATCTGCACCGCGAGCGAGGAGAACGGCGTGTTGCACGAGACGCGCAGCGCCTCGGTGAGCGTCGCCGTCGTGCCGTTGCCGCACACCGCGCCACCGGGGTTGCGGATCGGCGTCGACGTGCCCGGAGGCGTGTACTCGGTGGGCGCGGGCACCTCGGAGTCCGGGGTGTACTCGCCGGACTCCAGGATCATCGCGAGGTCGACCAGCTTGAAGGTGGACCCCGGCGGGTACAGGTCGCCCGCGATCGTGCGGTTGACCATCGGGTCGTCCGGGTCCTCGAGCAGCTCCTGCCACGCCTCGTTGACCGCGCTCGTCGAGTGCCCCGCCAGCACGCTCGGGTCGTAGCTGGGCTTGCTGACCATCGCGAGGATCGCGCCCGTGCGCGGGTCGAGCGCGACGACCGCACCCCGCTGGTCGCCCAGCAGGTCCCAGGCCGCCTGCTGCGCCGCGGGGTCGATCGTCAGCTCGACGCTGCCGCCCTGCTGGCTGCCGCCCGTGAACAGCTGCTGGATGCGCTGCAGCAGCAGCGACGCGTCGGTGCCGTTGAGCACGTCGTTGGCGTACCGCTCCACCCCGGTGCTCTGGAACACGATCGAGAAGTGCCCGGTGACCGGCGCGTACAGCGGGCCGTCGGTGTAGATGCGCTGGAAGCCGAACGGGTCGTCGACCGGTTCCGAGTACGCGACCTGGTCGCCCGCGACCACGATCGGGCCGCGGTCGCGGCCGAACTCGCGATAGATCGTGCGGACGTTGCGCGGGTCGTCGTTCAGCGCACCCGCAGGGGGGCCGTACTGGACCCAGGTGGCGTTGCCCATGAGGAGGACGAACATCGCGAGGACGACGACGCTCAGACGGCGCAGCGGCGAGTTCATCGGCTCGTCTCCCTCTCCTCGTCCGGGTCGATGACGCCCGTCGCTCCAGGATCGGGGTCGCGGTCCGCCGTCCCGGGGACGTCTCGCGCGAGGCCGACCACTCGCTCGCTCGTCCCTCGCTCGCTCCCGCCAGGCCCATCCAGCCTCGCGCGAGACGTCCCCGCGCCGGCTTCTGTCTCACCTGTGTCGTGGGCCGGGGAGGTGAGTCGGTCGTCGGCGATGGCGGCCAGGTCGCTGCGGGTGCCGATGTGCTCGGTGGGGGCCGAGGCGAAGGTGTCGTCCTCGTGGGCGACGGCGGACGAGGAGGAGGTCTCGGCGTCGGTGACGTGGTCCCAGCCGAAGAGGGAGCGGGGGCTGGAGGTGCGGGCGGCGTGGCGGTCGAGGTCGGCGAGGGCGATCGCCGCGGTCTCGTTGCCGACCACCGAGCCGGCGCCCGACGGCGCGGGGCGGCGGGCGGCGTCGGAGACGCGCAGCATGATCGCCACGATGATCCAGTTCGCGACCAGCGACGAGCCGCCCGCGGCCATGAACGGCATCGTCAGGCCGGTGAGCGGGATCAGCCGGGTCACGCCGCCGACGACGACGAACACCTGGAAGGCGATGACGAACGCGAAGCCCGCGGCCAGAAGCTTGCCGAAGCCGTCGCGCACCCCGATCGCGGCGCGCAGACCGCGCTGCGCGACGACCAGGTACATGATGAGGATCGCCAGCAGCCCGGTGAGGCCCAGCTCCTCGCCGAGGCTCGCGACGATGAAGTCCGAGTTCGCGTAGGGCACGAGGTCCGGGTGCCCCTGCCCCAGGCCGGTGCCCATCAGCCCGCCGGCCGCCAGCCCGAACAGGCCGCGCACGAGCTGCCCGGAGCCACCCGGGTCGCGGTTGAAGATCTCCGGGTCCAGCGCGTGCAGCCAGACGTCGAAGCGGGCCGCCACGTACGGGAACGTCAGGTACGCGAACACCACGCCGACCGCGACGAGCAGCAGCCCGATGACGATCCACGACACCTTCTCGGTGGCGACGTAGAGCATCGAGACGAACAGCCCGAAGAACAGCAGCGAGGTGCCCAGGTCGCGCTCGACCACGAGCACGCCGACGCTGATCGCCCAGATCAGCACGATCGGGAACAGGTCGGACAGCCGCGGGAACCGCAGCCCGAGCATCGTGGTGCCGGCGAGCGTGAGGGCGTCGCGCCGCGTCACGAAGTAGCCCGCGAAGAACACCGCGAGCAGGATCTTCGCGAGCTCGGCCGGCTGGAAGGACATCCCGCCGACGCCGATCCACAGCCGGGCGCCGTTGATCTCGCGCCCGATGACCGGCACCATCGGCAGGCACAGCAGCACGAGACCGGCGACCATCGCCGAGAACGTGAAGCGACGCAGCATGCGGTGGTCGCGCAGCAGCACGATCGTCGCGACCGCCAGCGCGACCCCGATGATCGTCCACGTCAGCTGGCGGCCGGCGAACCCGGCGGTCAGGCCGCGGCTCTCGAGCGAGACGTCGATGCGGGCGATCATCGCCAGCCCCAGCCCGTTGAGACCGATGACCAGCGGCAGCATCACCGGGTCGGCGTCGGGCGCGCGCCAGCGCAGCGCGAGGTGCAGCACCACGGCCATGCCGGCGAGCAGCGCGAGGTGGCGCCAGAGGTCGGGCGGCAGCTCGCCGGAGAGGTTGAGCCCGACGATCGCGTACGCCGAGACGCCGACGACGAGCGCGAGCAGCAGCAGCCCGATCTCGGCGTTGCGTCCGGCACGGGGGCGGGTGGGTGCGACCGTGGCCATCAGGGGGCCTCGGTCTCGTCGGCCGTCGACGTCGGGTCGTCGGCGGGTGTGCCCTCGGTCGACGGCTCGGTCGAGGGGTCGCTCGCCTCGTCGGTGGGTTCCGCCGTCGGGTCGGGGTCGGCCTCGGCGGCGAGCGAGGCGACGGTCGCGCGGGCGCTGTCGAGGCTGCCGGTGGTGATGCCCGCGGTCACCCGGTCCTGCACGAACGGCGGCAGGTCCGCGACCGCGACGTCGGAGACCTCCTCGAGCGTCGACAGCGAGATCGGTCCGACCGACTGCGGCACGCCGCGGTAGATCGCGACCATGCCGGTCTCGTCGGGTGCGACGTAGTACTGGGTCTGGGTCCATCGGTAGCCGAGCGTGCCCGCGCCGACGAGCATGGCGAGCGCCACGAGGATCGCGAGCACCGTGTACAGCGGCCGGCGGCGCGGTGGTGCGTCGAGGTCGAGCTCGACCTCGTCGTCGGCGTCGTCGTCACGGATGACCTGGCGCTTCTGCTGGCGTGCGGCTGCCGTGAGCGCCGCCGCTCGCGCCGCGGGCGAGTCGCCGCCGCGCGTCGGCGCCTTCCGGTCGACGGCGGCGGCACCGACGATCTGCGGCACCGTGTCCGGCAGACCGCCGGGGTTGGTGTCGGACTTCGTGACGTCGGCGACGACGACCGTGATGTTGTCCTGCCCGCCCGCGCGCAGCGCGAGCTGCACGAGCTCGTCGGCGCACGCACCCGGGTCACCGGTCTCGGCCAGCACCGAGGCGATCGTGTCGGCGGAGACGTAGGAGGACAGGCCGTCGGAGCACAGCAGCCAGCGGTCGCCGTGCCGCAGCTCCCGCACCGACTCGTCGAGCGCGGTCTCGGCGCCGGAGTCGCCGAGCACACGCAGCAGCACCGACCGCTGCGGGTGGTTCTCCGCCTCCTCCTCGGTCAGCTGACCGGAGTCGACGAGGTGCTGCACGAACGTGTGGTCGTGCGTCACCTGGTGCATGACGCCGTCGCGCAGCAGGTAGGCGCGCGAGTCGCCGATGTGGACCATCGCCGCGGTGGCCCCGGCGCGCAGCAGCGCGATCACGGTGGTGCCGAGCCCGGCGTTCTTCGGACTCTTGCGCGCGTAGGCGAGCAGGTCGGCGTGCGCGGCCTCGACGGCGCCGCGCAGCAGGTCGAGCAGCTCGTCGCCGGAGTGCTCGTCGCCGTCGAGCGGGGCGAGGTGCGCGACGGCGACCGAGGACGCCACGTCACCGGCGGCGGCACCACCCATGCCGTCGGCGACGACGAGCAGGTGCGGGCCGGCGTAGCCGGAGTCCTGGTTGTTGTCGCGTGTGAGCCCCACGTCGGTGCGGGCCGCGTAGTGGACGGAGATCGGCATGGCGGCTACCGGCGCAGCTCGATGACGGTCTGCCCCACCCGGATCGGGGTCCCCTCGGGGACCGGGGTCGGCTCGAGCACCTGGGTGCTGCCCAGCCAGGTGCCGTTGGTGGAGCCGAGGTCCTCGACGTACCAGCCGCCGTCGGCCGGAAAGATGCGGGCGTGCCGGTTGGACGAGTAGTCGTCGTCGAGCACGAGGGTCGACGACGGCGCCCGGCCCAGCAGGATCGAGCTCTCGCCCAGCCGGATGGTGGTCCCGGTCAACGGGCCGCCGGTGACGACCAGCCGGGTCGGCTGACCGCGCTTGCGGCCGCGGCCGCGGCCGGGTGCGTCGGTCGACGTGCGACGCGACGCCCGGCCGGTCAGCGAGCCGCGCGCGAGCACGCGCGTGCCCGAGATGTCGCGTCGGAGCACGCCGATCGCGGAGAGCACGAGCAGCCAGAGGAGCACGAGGTACCCCAGCCGGATCAGCGTGACGACGAGCTCGCTCACGTGATCGCCCCCGGTGCGCCGCTCATCCGGTCTCGTCGTTGCCGGACCAGAACAGGATCCGTGTGCGACCGATCGTGAGCGTGTTGCCGTCGACGAGCGTCGCGGCCGGCACCCGGTGCCCCTCGACGAAGGTGCCGTTGGTCGAGCCCATGTCGGTGGCGATGACGCCGTCAGGGGTCACCCGGATCTCCAGGTGACGCCGCGATACCCCGGAGTCGTCGACGATGATGTCGGCCTCGCTGCCACGGCCGATGACCGTGACGGGGCCGGTGAGCAGGTAGCGCTGGCCGTCGATGTCGAGGATCGGGTGGCGCCGGCTCGGCGTCGAGGTGGTCGCGGGCGCGACGGCTCCGCGGCGCGAGGACGAGCGCACCCGCAGCTTGCCGGTGGGTGGCTCCTCCGCCTCGACGAACGTGACCTCGACCGGGCCGACGAAGACGTAGCCCTGCTCGCGCGCGTGGTCCTCGGCGGCGGCCACCATCTCCTCGGCGAGCGCGTCGGCGCCCCAGCTCTGGATCTGGTCGAACTCGTTCGGGCCGAGCTCGACGGTGAAGGTGTTGGGCACGACGGTCCGCCCACGCGACAGCGCGGCGGTCCGCTCGTCCATGTCGCGACGGATCGCGGCGGCGATGTCGACCGGCTTCAGGTCGGGCTTGAACGCCTTGGAGAACGTGTTGCTGAGGGCACGCTCGACCCCTTTCTCGAACCTGTCGAGAACTCCCATCCGGCGCCCCTCCCTCCTCGAGTCCGCGCACCTGCCCGCCCTGGGCACACGCGTGCGCTCGTTCATCGTAAGCGGCGAGCGTGCAGGGATCGTGAAGCCGCGCGGGGGTGCTGGTGATGGTCGCGGTCATGCGCACGTGACCGCGACCACCCAGCGGCTAGCCCCGCGGGATGTTGCGGAGGTTCGAGCGCGCCATCGAGACCGCCTCGCCGGCGCCGCCGTTGAGCACGATCTTGCTCAGCGCCGTCGCGAACCCGAACACCTGCTCCTTGGTGATCTTCGGCGGGATCGAGAGCGCGTTGGGGTCGGTGACGACGTCGACGAGCGAGGGCCCGCGGTGCGCGAACGCCTCGGTGAACGCGTCCCGCAGCTCGGTGGGGTCCTCGACGCGGCGGGCCTGGAACCCCATCGCAGCGGCGATCGCCGCGTAGTCGACCGCGGGCACGTCGACCCCGAAGTCGGGCAGCTTGTCGACGAGCATCTCGAGCTTGACCATCGCCAGCGTCGAGTTGTTGAAGACGACCACCGTGAGCGGCAGGTCGTACATCTGCGCGGTGAGCAGGTCGCCCAGCAGCATCGACAGGCCGCCGTCGCCGGAGACCGCGACCACCTGCCGGTCGGGGTAGGCGAGCTGGGCGCCGATCGCCTGCGGCATCGCGTTGGCCATCGTGCCGTGCTTGAACGACCCGATCAGCCGGCGCCGACCGTTGGGGTTGAGGTAGCGCGCGGTCCACACGTTCCCCATGCCGGTGTCGGCCGTGACGATCGCGTCGTCGGCCGCGACCTGGTCGAGCACCGACGCCGCGTACTCGGGGTGGATCGGCCGCAGGTGCTCGACGTCCTTGGTGTAGGCGCCGACCGCGTGGTTCATGAGCCGGTCGTGCTTGTCGAGCATCTTGTCGAGGAAGCGGCGGTTCTTCTTCTCCTTGACCAGCGGCAGCAGCGCGGCCAGCGTCGCGCCGACGTCGCCGTGCACCGCGACGTCGACAGCGGTGCGGCGCCCGATGACCGCGTCGTCGACGTCGACCTGCGCGGTGCGCACGTCCGGCAGGAACTGGTCGTAGGGGAAGTCGGTCCCGAGCAGCACGACCAGGTCGGCGTCCTCGAGACCGGCCGCGGCGGCGCCGTACCCGAGCAGGCCGGTCATGCCGACGTCGTAGGGGTTGTCGTACTGGATGAGGTCCTTGCCGCGCAGGCTGTGCCCGATCGGCGCCTTGATCTTCTCGGCGAGCTGGACGACGGCGTCGTGGGCGTCCCCGATGCCGTGACCGACGAACAGCGCGACCTTCTTGGCGTCGTCGATCGCATCGGCGAGCGCCTGCACCGAGCTCGGGTCCGGCACGATCGTGCCCTTGGTGACCCGGCAGAACGGTGGGGTGTCCGCCGTCGCGCGCTCGTCGGCGATGTCGCCGGGCAACGTGACGACGGAGACGCCGCCGCGCGCGAGGGCGTGCGAGATCGCGGCGTGCACGACCCGCGGCGCCTGGTCGGTGGTGCTGACCATCTCGGAGTACACCGAGCACTCGGTGAAGAGACGGTCGGGGTGGGTCTCCTGGAAGTAGCCCTGACCGATCTGCACGCTCGGGATGTGGCTGGCGATCGCGAGCACCGGCGCGCCGCTGCGGTTGGCGTCGTAGAGACCGTTGATGAGGTGCAGGTTGCCCGGGCCGCAGGAGCCCGCGCAGACGGCGAGCTGCCCGGTGAGCTGGGCCTCGGCGCCGGCGGCCAGCGCGGCCGCCTCCTCGTGGCGGGTGTGGATCCAGTCGATGCCGCCGTTGGCGGAGCCGCCGGTGCGGCGGACGGCGTCGACGACCGGGTTGAGGCTGTCACCGACGATGCCGTAGATGCGGCGCACGCCGGCGGCCTGGAGCTGGGCGATGAGCTGTTCGGCGACCTTCATGTGTCGACGTTACGCGTCGCGGTCGTCGCTCGGGGCGGTGATGTGCGCGGGCTCACGCGGTTGTCGTGGCCCACCTCACGGACCGACGCCGGCGCGGGGCCCGGGTCAGGGCCGGGTCGCCACCCAGATGAGCACCATCGTCACGAGGAACCCGACGACGTAGTTGATGGCGAGGAACTTCCGCCAGCCGGCGTTGGCCCGGTGGGAGTCGGCGTCGGTGACGCGGGCGAAGGGTGCGGCGGCGAGCACGTACGGCGTGACGAGCAGGGCCACGAGCGGGCCGGGCCACGGCGTCGTCAGCATGAGCACGGCCGCCAGCGCCCACATCGCGAGCGCGAATCGCACGGTCCGGGCGGCGCCGAGCACGGTCGCGATCGAGCCGATGCCGCCGGCCCTGTCGGGCACGACGTCCTGCACCGCGCCGAACGCGTGCGCGGCGACGCCCCAGGCGAAGAACGCGGCGAGCACGGTGACCTGAGTCGTCGTGAAGGCCGCACCGGCCAGCGCGAAGCCGTACACGGCCGGGCTCACGAAGTGCGTCGAGGAGGTGACCGAGTCGAGGAACGGGCGCTCCTTGAACCGCAGCCCGGGCACCGAGTACGCGGCGACGGCGAACAGGCTGACGGCGAGCACCGCCCACGACAGCGGCCCGCCGAGCCAGACGAGCACGGCGACGAACGGCACGCACGAGAGCACGGCCGCGACGAGCGTCGTGCGGTGCACGCCCGGGTCGAGCAGCGCGCCCTCGGCGCCGCCCTTGCGGGGGTTGGCGGCGTCGGAGGCGTAGTCGAAGACGTCGTTGATGCCGTACATCGCGAGGTTGTACGGGATCAGGAAGAACAGCGTGCCGACGACGAGCGCGAGGTCGACCTCGCGCGTGGTGAGCACGTAGGCGGCGGCGAACGGATACGCGGTGTTGATCCAGCTGAGCGGGCGCGACGCCAGCACGAGCCGTCCGAGGGTGCCGGTGCGGGTCGTGGTCACGGACGCTCCCGCGGTCGGTCGAGCAGGTTCCACACGGCGGTGAGCAGCAGCACGCCCGCCAGCGGGTAGGCGAAGTCCTCGACCGGCGCGCGGCCGATGCGCGCACCGGAGATCTGGGCGTCGGCGTAGTCGAACAGCCCCGCCGCGATCATGAGGTTGTCGAAGACGGCGGTGAGCACCACGAGCACGACCGCCGTGGCCAGCAGCGCGCTCGTGTGCCCGTGACCGCCGCGCCGTCGGCCCGCGACCGCGACTGCGGCGGCGAGGGCGACGAAGCCCGCGCACAGCGCCAGGTAGGTCATGCCTGCTGCTCCCACCGCCACGTCCGGCCCGACCCGGCGAGCAGCCGCCGCACCAGCGTGTAGAGCACGAGGGTCTGGTAGCAGAGGAAGGCCAGGAAGAACAGCTCCTCCAGCGGCAGCTCCGGCGCCAGCAGCACCCCGGTCATCAGCTCGTTCTCGGCGCGGAAGAAGATGCCCAGCCCGATGCCCGCGAAGTCCCACAGGAGGAAGAACACCAGCCCGGCCGCCATGGTGAGCGCGGCGCGCCGGGCGTCGTGCCAGAACAGCAGCCGGAACCGGTGGTCGAGCAGCGCCATGCACCCCAGCAGCGCGCACAGCATCAGCAGGTACGTCAGGCTCACGCCGTGGCACCTCCGGCGGCGACCGGTGTCGGGAGGCCGACGGAGGCGGGCTCGGGCAGCCGCCCGGGCGCGCGGTAGCCGCGCATCCGCTTGAGCACCAGCTCGGCGCTGATGAGGCACATCGGGATGCCGATGCCCGGGATCGTGGTGGCGCCCGCGTGCAGCAGGCCGCGCACCTTCGGGTTGTCGACGCGCCCCCGCAGGAACGCGCTCTGCCGCAGCGTGTGCGCCGGGCCGAGCGCCGAGCCGCGCCAGGAGCCGAGGTCCTCGGCGAAGTCCGCCGGCCCGACGGTGCGGCGCAGCACCACCCGCTCCGCGAGGTCGGTCTCGCCGGTCCAGGCGGCGACGTCGGCGATCGCGGCGTCGGCGATGCGCTCGACCTCCGGGTCGCCGGCTCCGCCGATCCCGCCGTGCCCGATGCCGGTGTCGGCGGGCACCGGCACGAGCACGAACAGGTTCTCGTGACCCTCGGGTGCGACGTCGGGGTCGGTCGCGCTCGGGCGGCAGACGTACACCGAGGCGGGCTCGGGCACGCGACCGGCCTCGATCGCGCCGAAGTTGGCACGCCAGTCGGTGGTGAAGGCGAGCGTGTGGTGCGGCAGGTTCGGCAGCGTCCCGCGCACGCCGAGCATCGCGAGCACCGCCGACGGGCCCGGGTCGACCCGCTGCCAGGCGGCCTCGCTGCGGGTGCGGTGCTCGGGCGCCAGCAGCCGCTGCTCGGTGTGGTGCAGGTCCGCGGTCGAGACGACGACGTCGGCGGGCACGTGCCGGGTGCCGCCCACGCCGTCGGCTACCTCGACACCGGTGGCGACACCGCCGCTGACCGTGATCCTGGACACCGGCGTGCCGGTGCGCAGCACCGCCCCCCGCTCCTGGGCGAGGCGCGCGACGCCGTCGACCACCGCCGCGAAGCCGCCCATCGGGTAGTAGACGCCGTCCTCGAGGTCGAGATGGCTCATGAGGTGGTACATGCTCGGCGCGCGGTAGGGCGAGGTGCCGAGGAACACCGCCGGGTAGCCGAGGACCTGCTGCAGGCGCGGGTCGCGGACGGTGCCGGCGGCGTAGGAGGCCAGCGGCTGGCCGAGCAGCCGCACGAGCCGGTGCGCGCGGCGCAGCACGGGGCTGCGCAGCAGGCCGGAGAGGCTGCTGAAGTCGTCGTAGAGGAAGTGGTCGATCGCGAGCCGGTAGGTCTCGCGCGCCGACGCCAGGTAGCGCTCCATCCGGTCGCGGCTGCCGGGCTCGATCGCCTCGAACATCTCCAGCGACAGCTCGCGGTCGCCGCCGAGGTCGATCGGGTCGGCGCCGGACTCGAAGAACACGCGGTAGCCCGGGTCGAGCCGGACGAGGTCGAGCTGGGACCTGGTGGAGGTCCCCAGCAGGCGGTAGAAGTGCTCGAACACCTCCGGCATGAGGAACCACGACGGCCCGGTGTCGAAACGGAAGCCGTCGGCCGCCCAGGACCCGGCACGGCCGCCGAGGTCGTCGCGCGACTCGAAGAGCTCGACGGCGTGGCCGTCGCCCGCCAGCAGCGCCGCGGTGGCCAGGCCGGTGATGCCCCCGCCGACGATCGCGACCCTCATGCGCGGACCTTGGTGCCCAGCGCGCTGCCGGCGAGGATCACGACCTTGCGGGTGTCGGGCACCCGGACCCGGGTCTTGACGAGCCGGTGCGCGGGTGTGGCGCGCACGACGCGCGCGAGCTCGGTGAACAGCGCGTGCGCGGCGGCGACGGCGCGGCGGCTGGACCGCGGCAGGTGCGGGATCGCCTCGGCGGCGATCCGCAGGTCGGTCTCGATGTCGTCGAGCAGGCGGGCCTTGTCGGTCTCGGTGAGCCGGGCCGGGTCGATGCCCGGGAAGTAGCTGCGTCCGCGCTCGGCGTAGTCCTCGCCCAGGTCGCGCAGGAAGTTGATCTTCTGGAAGGCCGCGCCGAGGTGCCTGGCGCCCGGGGCCAGGCGGGCGCGCAGCTGGTGCGGGGCGCGCTCGCCGGCGGTGAAGGCGTGCAGGCACATGAGGCCGACGACCTCGGCCGAGCCGTAGACGTAGGCCTCGAACTCGCTCTGGCGGAGGTCGGTCACCGGCTCGAGGTCGCGCCGCATCGAGGCGAAGAACGGTCGGGTGAGGGTGGCGCCGAAGCCGGTGCGTCGGGCCGTGGTGGCGAACGCGTGCACGACCAGGTTGGTGCTGAAGCCACCCTCGAGCGCGTGCTCGACGTCGCGCTCCAGCGCGTCGAGCGCCTCCCGGCGCGCGGCGACGTCGAGACCGGCCTGCTGGGCCGGGCCGTCGACGATCTCGTCGGCGATGCGCACGAGGGCGTAGATGTCGACCACGTGCCGACGCACCTGCGCGCCGAGCAGCCGGCTGGCGAGACCGAAGGAGGTCGAGTACGTGCTGATGACCCGGGCGGCGCTGCGGTGCGCCGCGGTGTCGTAGAGGTCGAGCGAGGTCATCGTCGGCGTCCCCCTGCCGGGTCGGTGATGGTGAGGACGGTGTCGAGCAGCGGGTGCGGCATCCCGAGCGTACGCAGCATCTCGTGCGCGCGGGCGAGCTCCGCGGCGATCCGCTGCTCGACGCGCGCGAGCGCGCCCGAGTGCGCGATCACCGAGCGCAGCAGCCGGGCCTCGGACTCCTCGAGGTCGGGCCGGCCGAACAGGTGCTCGACGTCGCGCCAGCGGGTGTCGGTGCGGGCGTGGGCGATCAGCAGCGTCTCCTTGCCCTCGCGCAGGTCGCCGATCGTGCTCTTGCCGGTGGTGCTCTCGTCGCCGAAGACGCCGAGCACGTCGTCGCGCAGCTGGTAGGCGACGCCGAGGTGGATGCCGGCGGTGCGGAGCCCGGTGAGCGTGGCGTGGTCGGCCCCGGCGAGGATCGCACCGGCTTGCAGCGGGGCGCCGAAGGTGTAGGCCGCCGTCTTGTTGGTGACGACCGCGAGCACGTCCGCCTCGTCCGGCACGGTGGCGACGGCGGACCAGACGTCGACGAGCTCGCCGGCCGCGGTGCGCATGACGCACTCGTCGAGCAGCTCGAGCAGCGCCCGACGGCGGTCGGCAGGCACGTCCAGCCCCGCCACGAGCGTGTGGGCGGCGCTGAGCAGCAGGTCGCCCGCGAGGATCGCGGCCGCCGTGCCGTAGTCGCGGGCCGCGCTGGAGCGAGCCCCGGCGTCGATCGCGTCGACGACGGCCTGCCCGGCGACGTTGGGACGACCGCGGCGCACGAGGTCGTGGTCGATGACGTCGTCGTGCACGACGAACGCGGTGTGCAGCAGCTCGAGCGCGGCGGCGGCCGCGACGGCGTCGCGCGGCAGCTCGCCCTCCTCGACCTGGGCGGCGTGGCGGTAGGCGAGCAGCAGCAGCGCGGGGCGCAGCCGCTTGCCGCCGCGGGCGGCGTCGCGGATCGAGCGCCACAGCCTGCGGTACGGCTCGCCGTAGGGGTGCGAGCGGGAGATCCGGCGCGCGAAGAAGTCCTCGAGACAGGCGTCGACGGCGTCGGTGTCGGCGTCGGCGACGCCGACCGGCTGGGTGGGGGCGCTCACCGCGCGACCTGTGCGGGCGTCGCCTCGACGAGCAGCGGCAGCTGCTGGGCCTGCAGCACCAGCCACGGGCTGAACGCCCACGGGGTGCTCGCGAGCGCGGTCGCGAGATCCTCGACGTCGACCCACCGGTGGGCCATCACCTCGTCGGGGTTGGGCGCCGGTTCGTCGGCGGTGGTGGCGACGAAGACCGGGCAGACCTCGTTCTCGACGACGCCGGAGTCGTCGACCGCGTGGTAGCGGAAGTCGGGCAGCGCGACCGTGACCCCGGCGACGCTGATGCCGAGCTCGTCCTGGGCCCGCCGGGCGACGGCGTCGGGCAGCTGCTCGTCGGGGGCGGGGTGGCCGCAGAAGGCGTTGGTCCACACGCCGGGCCAGGCGCGCTTGGTCAGGGCGCGGCGCGTGACGAGCACGCGACCGGCGCCGTCGACGACGTGGCAGGAGAAGGCGAGGTGCAACGGGGTGTCGGCGTGATGCACCTCGCTCTTGTCCGCGGTGCCGATGGGGGCTCCTGCGTCGTCGAGCAGGACGACCCGCTCGCGTACCGCGGCTGGGTGGACCGTGCCCATATCTCTCTCCTGGCTAGATACTTGCTTGGGATGAGAGGAACGTAGCACGGAAGTATCTAGCCGGGCTAGCATGTGCGCATGACGCAGCCGGACGAGGTCATCGCCTCGATGCACGACCCCCGGCTGACCGACCCCCGGGCCGAGCTCGTGGACCGGACGGGGTTGGCGGAGGAGGACGTCGACCAGGTCGTGCGGCTGATGAACGCGCTGCGTGGCTGGCACGAGGCCGCCGAGCGGATGAGCAAGGCGTCGCAGCGCTACATGCGGCTCAACGAGACCGACATGAAGGCGCTGCGCTACCTCATCGCGGCGCACAACCAGCAGCGCCTGGTGACGCCCGGGATGCTGTCGGCGCACCTGCAGATCTCGACGGCGTCGACGACGAAGCTGCTCGACCGGCTGGAGCGCGGCGGGCACGTGACGCGCGCCCCGCACCCGACGGACCGGCGAGCCCTGACGGTCGCGGTCACCGACGAGACGCGTGCGGACGCCCGGCAGACCGTCGGACGCCAGCACGCGCACCGGTTCCGGGTGGCGGCGTCGATGTCGCGCGAGGAGCGCGACGCCGCGATCAGGTTCCTGGAGGCCCTGACGGCGACGGAGCAGCAGGACTGAGCGCCCGCTCCCACGTGGCGACCGGCCCGGGGACGACGACGAAGAACGGGTGCGGGTCGGGTTCCTCGGCCTGCTGCAGCGCCGGCACGAGAGCGGGGCTGCGCACGGCGAGCTTGGCGAGCAGGTGGGCGCGCTCGAGCGCGAGCTGCCCCGTGGTCACCGGGACGAGGGGCACGTCGTGGCCGGGGCTGACGATGCGGGTGCGGTCGAACCGGTAGCCGCGCCGCTCGGCCTCGTCCGCGACGCCCTCGAGGTAGCGGCCGACGCTGTGCAGCGGCTGCTCGCACGCGCGGAACCGCTCGAGCTGGGGGTGGCGGGTGTAGCCGCGGGTGCGGCCGGCGAGCACCGCCTGCGCGAGCAGTCCCTCGCGCCAGCCCGCGGTCAGGCCGGCGCGGTCGAGGTATCGGGGGTGGAGCGACCACAGACGCACCCCGCCAGCCTAGGTTCGCCCGGTCGGTGGGCAGGACTGCCCGCCGGAGGTCCGACGGGATCGGCCTCGGCGCGACACAGTCGAGCCATGGACGTCGTGACGGAGACCGAGCGGGACCGGCCGCGCTCGCGGGCGGTCCTGGCCGGCTGGGCGCTGGTGGCCGTGCTCGCACTGCTGGGTGGCTGCACCGGCGCGCCGGTGGTGGAGACGCGGTCGCGGCTGGTGGCGTCGTGGTCGGAGGCGACCGAGGACTGGGTGGCCGAGGTGGCGACCGGTACCGGCAGCACGGTGCTCGTGACGACCGACGCCGAGCGCGACGCCTGGATCGACGGGCTGCCGGACGCCGTCGAGCCCGACGAGGTCGCGCGGGTGGAGCACGTGGACCTGGCCGAGGAGCTGCTGGTGATCGGTGGCTACCCGCGGTGCATGGAGCACAGCCGGGTCGAGGTGGACGGCGACACCGGCGAGGTGCGGTTCGTCGTCTACGTGCCGCACGAGGACGAGGGCACCGTGTGCGAGTGGTCCCCGATGACGATCGACGTGTGGGCGGTGCCGCTGGAGGAGCTCGGCGGGCGCGACCCGGTGCTGGTGGAGGACTGATGTGACAGGGGTCTCCTGCGCCGAGGCCGTCGCAGCGCGCCGCTCCCCGCGTGTTACCCTCTTCCCTGCTCCAACGGTGCCGGGAGACCGGCCGGGTGGGCACCACGCGCAAGTGGCGGAATAGGCAGACGCGCACGGTTCAGGTCCGTGTGCCCGAAAGGGCGTGGGGGTTCAACTCCCCCCTTGCGCACAGCAGGACCGGTGGGACGCCGACCGAGAGGTCGGGGTGCCGCCGGTCCTTTCTCGTGCACGGGCCGCGTCGGTCCTGGGTGGCGACGTGGCCGGGCCGGCCCTCGGGCCGGGCCCTGCAGGCGACCGGAGCGCGGACCCGGGGGCGCCGTCGGCGTGTCCGTCTGAGCCGGCGCCGCAGCGGCGCGCCTCGCGGGTGAGGATGCCGGCAGGACAGGAGGACGGTGACCAGGACCCGACGTCGCGGCGGGCGCCGCGCCCGCAGCACGCGCGGCCGCCCGGGGTTCGTCGGCGCCGTGGTCGGGCTGCTGCTGCTCATCAGCTGCGGTGCCGCGCTCAGCGACGTCGGCGAGGAGCCTGGCCTCGGGGTCGCCCCGACGCCCGTCGCCACCCGTGCGCTCGACCCCGCCGACACCGCGGAGCCGACGGTCGACGAGGACCCCACCGCCGTCGCGCCCACCGACGAGCCGACCGAGACCGCCGAGCCGGGGACGGCGCTCGCCCTGCTCGCCGAGCTGCGGGTCGCCGGGCGTGCGCCGCGCACGGGCTACGACCGTGACCTGTTCGAGTACCGCTCCTACGACTCCGACCGCAACGGTTGCGACGTCCGCAACGACATCCTGCGCCGCGACCTCACCGATGTCCTCATCAAGCCCGGTACGCAGGGCTGCGTGGTGCTCACGGGGATGCTGCACGACCCGTACTCCGGCCAGGTGCTCGCCTTCGATCGCCAGGCCGCCGATGACGTCCAGATCGACCACGTCGTCGCGCTGTCCGACGCCTGGCAGAAGGGCGCGCAGGGCTGGGACGCGCAGACGATGCGCGAGTTCGGCAACGACCCGCTGAACCTGCTCGCCGTCGACGGCCGGCTCAACGGCCAGAAGGGCGACGGCGACGCCGCCACCTGGCTGCCGCCGAACAAGCGGTTCCGCTGCGAGTACGTCGCGCGTCAGATCACCGTCAAGCACACCTACGGGCTCTGGGTCACCCAGGCCGAGCACGACGCGATGGCCCGGGTGCTCGCCGACTGCCCCGACCAGGCGGTCGTCGAGCGCGTGACCGCCCCGCTCGGTGGCCCCGAGGGCGACCCGGAGCAGTCTTCGACACCGACGACGACTCCGACGCAGGAGCCGACCGCCCCCGACCCGGCTGCCGACGGCGACACCGATCCGCGGTTCGGCTCCTGCAAGGACGCCAAGGCCGAGGGGTACGGGCCCTACGTGCGCGGCGTCGACCCCGAGTACGACTGGTACCGCGACGGCGACGCCGACGGCATCGTCTGCGAGTAGTCCTGGTCACGAGTCAGACGGCGTGGAGCACCCCGGCGTCGAGGGTCGCCACCGCGGGTGTGCTCCGGCCCGGCCGACGCCGATGCCGGCGACGGTGGAGCTGCCGACAGCCTCGTCTAGACGCGGTGTCCAACGACAGTGCGATCCGCGATCGAGGCCCCCGTCCACCAGGTGGACAGGCACAGGTGAGGAGGGGTGCATCTGCCACGGACCCCGTACGTCGTCCCCCTATGTCTAGACGTAGCCGCTAGGTTGTCCCTGACCGACCGCGGACGACGGGCAGCCCTCGGCCAGCGGTGCGGACGACCCAGCCTCCCGCCCCCGACCACGAGGCCCACCATGAGGATGCTCACGCGACTCGTCGCCGCGGCGGCGGTCGCCGTCATCGGGTTCACCGGGTTCGCGATCGCCGCGCCGACCGTGCCGGCCGCCGAGGCGGTCGTCTTCGACAACTGGGCGGCCGACGAGCTCGTGTTCGTCCGGAGCAACGGCGGCTTCACCAGCTACCGCGTCACCTACACGACGAGCAAGCTCGGGAGCAGGACCGCCACCGGCACGTGGTCGAGCAGCTGGACGACGATCGCGCCGATCGACATCAACGGCGACGGACGCGACGAGCTGCTCTTCTACAACGCACGCACCGGCAAGTTCAGCATCCGCAAGGTCACCAGCAAGGGACAGGTGTCCGGGGCGGCGATCCGCCAGGGCACCCTCGGCAAGGGCTGGACCACGCTCGTCGGCGTCGACTTCCACCCCGACGCCAACGACGAGCTGATCCTCTACAACGCGACGACCGGCGCCTACCGGACCTACAACATCAGCGCCAAGGGCGTGTTCGGCAAGCCGCTGGTCCAGACGACGATCGGCGCCCGCTGGACCAGCGTGTTCGGGATGCGCATCAACGCCGGAGACACGCGGGACCGGCTCGTGCTCCACCAGTCCAGCACCGGCAAGGCGCGGATCCACACGCTGACGTCCAAGGGCGCGCTCGGCACGCGCACCGCCGACGAGAACTGGGGTCGGTGGACGCGCCTCGTGCCCGCGAACGTCGACACCGACGCCCAGGACGAGGTCGTCTTCTACAACTCCTCGAGCCGCAGGTACAAGATCACCGACGTCCGCACCACGGGTGCGCCGCGCACCATCCGGTCGGGGACCTGGTCCGCCTACCGGATGGTCATCGGGCTCAACGTCGACCCGAGGCCGACGACGAGCCAGGTCGCCCAGGAGGTGCTGCGGCTGGTGAACAAGGAGCGCAAGGCCCGCGGCCTCAAGCCGCTCGCGCTCAGCTCCACCCTCAACAAGGAGGCGCTGCGGTGGAGCCGCTACCAGGCGAAGGTCGACCGCAACCAGTGCTTCCACCGGCCCGACCTCACCGTCGGGATGCCCGCGGGCTGGCGGCTCATCGGTGAGAACGTCGCCTACGGCTACCGCACCCCGTCCGCCGTCGTCCAGGCGTGGATGAGCTCCCCCTCCCACCGGCAGAACATCCTGAGACCGAGCTTCACCCACATGGGCGTCGGCGACGCCACGTCCTCAGCCGGCTACCTGTACTGGACGCAGATCTTCACCCAGCAGCGCTGACGGGCCTCCGCGCGAGTCGATGGGTAGCGGTGCCCATGCGGATCGGGCTCAGGCACCCGCAGGATGTGGTGGTCTTGCCTACCGTGCGGTGGGGACCGACCGGAGGAGAGCCGTGACGGACGACGACGCCCGGGTCGAGGGCACGGTGGCCGAGGTCGAGGCGTGGTGGCACACCCTCGACGAGGGGAACCCGCTGCCTGCCGCCGCTGCCGCCGGCGCGCTCGCCGACCTGTTCCGGCGCGCCGGCCGCGTGGGCGCCGACCTGCACGACCCCTCGGCGGAGCTGCTCCGCTGGCTGACGCGCGACCTCGCCCGCGACCCCGACGTCACCGACGAGGCCTACGACGCCGCGGTCCTCACGCTGCCGCGCTACCTCCAGTTCCTCCGCGCGCACCGGCTGTGGCGGCGCAGCGAGCACGCGGTCCGCGCCTGCTGGGACGTGCTCACCTGGGCGCGCCACCGCCCGCTCGGGCTGTCGAGCCTGGGCGAGGACGCCGATGCCGTCGTCGGTGGTCTGCTCGCCGGTCCTCCGTCGCCGGGCATGCTCGCCGGCGCCACGACCCGCGCCTACGTCGGGCCGCTGCGCACCACGCTGGCGGCGCTCGCCGCGCAGCGCCGTCTCTCGCGCTCGCAGGTGGCCGCCACCCTCCAGGTGCCCAGCGGATCGACGGCGGAGCACGTCTGGACCGATGCGCTCGATCGCGCCGGGCTCGTCCTGCTCGACGCCGACGGGGTGCTGCCGCAGCCGGAGGTGACGCACGCGGGCGGCTGCCCGCCGCCGTCGACCTCGCTGGTCGAACGCGTGATCGGCGGGCTCGTGCACGCGGCGATCGACGTCGACGCGGGCGTGATCGGCACCCTCGTCGAGGCGTGCACCGAGACCGGCGCGGTGCTGCCGGGTGCCTCGCTCGGCGAGGCGCTGGGCGAGCTGGTCCGCTTCGGCGTGCTCGACCAGGTCACGCTCCCGGGCGGCGAGGCCCTCGGGGTACCGGAGCCCCTGCGCCGCACGGTCGCGCAGGCGGTCGCCGACCGCACGGGCTGCGTCGGTACCGACGACGTCGCTCCCGCCTGGCAGCCGGTCGACCTGCGCAGCCGGCTGGCCGCCGACGCAGCCGTCGACCTGCTCGTCACCCTCGAGCAGCAGCCGCACGTGCGGCGCCGGCTGCGCGTGCTCGCGTCGCAGTCCCTCGAGGCCGTGCACGGGATGCTGCAGCAGAGCCTGGGGTGGCGCGACGCCCGCGCGCACCTGTTCGCCGACCCGGACGGCACCCGACGGTTCGCGCCGCGGTGGCTGCTCGGCGACCTGCGCGACGACGTCGACGCCGCCGTCACCGACGCCGGCTCGGCACCGCTCGGCGCCGTGCTGGCCACCAGCGAGGCCGAGCTCGTCTACGCCTACGGGCACCTCGCGAACCCGTGGCTGCTGCGCCTGCGCGTCGAGCGGGTCACCTCCGGGATGAAGGAGCTGGTGGTGTGGCTCGACGCCGAGGGCGACGCCCCTGCCGAGCCCACCCTGATGAGCGAGCAGCTGGCACCGCGGCTACCGGCCGGGCTCGCGATCCCCGCCGAGCTCGAGCGGGCCTGGGCGTTCATGGAGAGCCACCGCTGGGCGGCGACCGCCCCCGAGGGTCACGTGCTGCTGGCGCCCGGGCCGCCCGAGGCGCGCCCCGGGATCGTGTTCAGCGCGGGCCTCGGCCTCGACGACCGCGTCCCGCCCGTCGCTGCGGCGCGGCTGCTGCCGGTCGCGGCCTCCCCCGACGACACCCGTCTCGCGCTGTGGCTCGACGACGACGGCGCCACCCGGGTGGTCGCGCTCGGCCCGCGCGGCGAGGCGTTCCTGCTGGCCACCGAGCCCGCTGACCTGCTGCGCCTCGCGGCCGTCGGCTACCCGGACCTCGCCCCCACGACGCTGGGCAGGCCGCCCGCCTCGCCCGACGCCGTCGCCGGCGTCGCGGAGTTCCGTGCGTGGGTGCAGGGCCAGCTCGGGCTGCCGGTCCCCAGCGAGTGGCCGGTCGCCGACCACGACCGCTTCGCCGTCTGGCTCGCGTCGCACCGGCAGGCGGTGGCATGACCGAGCACGCCGTCGTCACGACCACCACCGACAGCGAGGCCGCCGCCGTGGCGCTGGCGCGCGGGCTGGTCGAGGCGCGGCTGGCCGCCTGCGTGCAGGTGTCGGGCCCGGTCCGCAGCGTGTACCGGTGGGACGGCGCGGTCCAGGACGAGCAGGAGTGGCAGCTGTGGGTGAAGACCCGCGCGGCGCTCGTCGAGCAGGTGACGGCGTGGGTGCAGGAGCACCACGGCTACGACGTGCCCGAGCTGCTGGTGCTCCCGGCGACCGGCAGCGAGCCGTACCTGCGGTGGCTCGACGAGGAGACGACCTGAGGGGTCTCAGCGCGGCTCGGCGATGAAGTCGAGCAGCTGCGGCAGGACGCCGTCGACGGCGAGGACATCGAACGCGTGGCCGCCACCGGGGGTGACGACCGGCTCGGTGCCTGCGGCGGCGGCGATGTCGTGGGCGGGCTGGACGAGCGCGGTGTCGTGCTCGGCGACCATGAGCAGCAGCGGCGAGGTCAGCGCCGCGGCCGCCGGCACCGCCTCGACGCGGGGTGGCGGACCCGGTGGGTCGAAGTCGTCCGGAGGCGCGAGGGCGAAGACGCCGTCGGGCGCAGGCTGCAGCTCGGCTGCGGCAGCGATCGCGAAGACCCCGCCCATCGAGCCGCCGCCGAGCACGACGTGCTCGACGCCGTCGGCCCGCGCGTGGGCGACGACTCCGAGGATGAGTGCGACGGGGTCGCCGCCCCGGTGCACGGGGACGGCGACCAGGTAGCCGTCATCGACCAGGCGGCGCGCCAGGAACATCACCGAGCACGCGTCCTTGTCGGCCTGGTGGCTGACGACGACGAGCCGGTCGCCGGACCCGACGAGCGCAGCGCCGACGTCGAGGCCTTCGGACTGCCCGGCCAGCCACCGGGCGTCCGCCAGCTCGGTGAAGCAGCGGTAGCGCTCCTCGAAGGCGTCGGTCGCGGTGAGCGAGAGCGGGTCGCGGGGCTCGATCGCCTGCGAGGGCTCGTCGGTCGGTGTCGCCGTCGTGAGGGTGGGCTGGGTGCTCGGCTCCTCCGGCCCGGCGTCGCTGCAGGCGGCCAGGCCGAGCGCGAGCGCCGCCGCGGCGAGCATCGCGACCGTCCGATCCGCCGTCGTGCGGCCCATCGCTCCACGGTAACCATGTGGGCAGGGCCGTGGTGAGCGCAGGACCATCACAGCGACCACCGACACCCAGGCTCCCCGCAGGCGAGCCCGAGCGTGCCCGGGCGAGGACGAGCGGTGCGCCGCTCGTGCTCGCCGGTACGGCTCGTGCTCGACGGCGGAGGTCGTCGGGTCAGGTCGGCCCGGCCGGGCCGTCGCTGGTTCGCCGCCTGCCGAGGCCCGCCTCAGCGGACGTGCACCCCGCCGTTGAGGTCGAGGACGGTGCCGGTGACGAAACCGGCGTCGGTGCGGGCGAGGTACTCGGCGGCGGCGGCGACGTCGTCGGGGTAGCCGGGGCGGCCGACCGGGATCGAGGCGATCGTGCGCTGCTGGTCCTCCGGCGGCGTGAACTGCGCGTGGAACGGGGTGTCGAGGATGAGGCCGGGGGCGATCGAGTTCACGGTGATGCCGCGCGGCGCGACCTCCTTGGCGAGGGCGCGCGTGAAGCCGTCGACGGCGGCCTTCGCGGTCGCGTAGGCGCCCGAGCCGTTGCCGCCGCCGTTGGACCCCGCGAGCGAGGAGATGTTGACGACCCGGCCGCCCTCCCCAAGGTGCCGCAGCGCGGCGCGACTGGCGTAGAACACCGACGACACGTTGAGCCGCCACACGGTGTCCCAGTGCTCGTCGGTCATCGTCGCCAGCGGCACCCGCTGCACCAGGCCACCCGCGTTGTTGACCAGCACGTCGAGCCCGCCGAGCCGGCCGGCGAGGTCGTCGACGACGCGGTCGACGGCGGCGCTGTCGGTCGCGTCCAGCCGCGCGCCGATCGCGGTCACGCCCTCGGCCGCGAGCGTCTCGAGCACCGGCTCGACGGGGCGGCTGTGGGTGGTGAGAGCGACCTGGGCGCCCGCCGCCGCGAAGCGGCGCACGATCCCCAGGCCGATGCCGACTCCGCCGCCCGTGACGAGGACGCGTCGTCCGTCGAGCGTGCGGGGCTGGGCAGGGGTGCTGGTCACGGGACCTCCGAGGTGGGTGAGACGGGTCAGGAGTCGGCAGGCGGCGCGACGGGACCGCCCGAGGCGATGATCGCGCGGCGTTCCCCTGGCGAGGCCGCCCGCATGCTCTCGATCATCCCGGTGATCGTCGCGCGCGTGAGCTGCTGGGACGCCGTCGGGATCACCGCGCGCCGCCCGCCGTGCAGGACGACGATGCCGGTGTCGTCCCCGTCGAGCCCGGTGATGGCGTCCCAGGCCGCCCGTCGCGTGCGCCCGAGCACGCGCACGTAGCGCAGCTCGGTCTCGGTGAGGCGCACGACCCCGCGGCCGAGCGCGGCGCCGACGAGGACGAGCATGCCCGCGACGGCGAGCGGCGGGCCGAGCAGGATCATCAGCTCCGGCTGCGCCCAGCCCCGCCCCGCGCCGATCTCGATGCCGATCGCGCCGACGGCCGTGATCGCGACGCCGCCCAGCACCATCCCGAGGCCGGTGAGGTAGCCGTACGCCGCGCGGCGCGGGAGCTCGACGGCGTCGCCTCGGAGCCGGACGGCCCCGGCGTCCTGGCGGGGGTGCCGGTTCCCCACGTACAGCACGGCGGCCGCCGCGAGCCCGCCGAGGCCGGCGACCAGACCGGGCACACCTCCGGTGACCGCGAGGTAGACCGCCGCGCCGACCAGGAGCGCGGCGCCCAGCGGTGGCAGCACGCGCAGCAGCAGCTGGTCGCGTCCCTCGTTGCGTGCCACGGTGCCGAGTATCGCGTCACCGCCCCTGCCTCACGAGGGGCAGCCCTGCCCAGGCCCCGCGGCGGCCGCGGGCGGCTCAGGTCAGCGGGTCCACCCCGAGGACGAGCTCGCGACCCTGCGTGAACGGCTCGAGGAGCTCGATGTTCTCGAACGCCGCGCCTCCCGGGATCGGGGACTCGCTCGCCCAGTAGGAGGCGCGCGCGTTGACGAGCGCCTGGATGTCGGGGTGCGGGTCGGCGGCGCGCCAGTACTGCGTGGCCCGCAGCCCCTGGAAGTGCCAGCCGGGGACGACGTCGTCGGCGTAGGTGACGTTCACCGGGTCGGCCTCGTCGGGCGTCGCGGCGAGCACGACGGCGCCCGCGTCGTCGCGGACCAGCTCGTCGAGCCCGAACCGGGCGTGGGGTGCGAAGCCGTGCCCGGAGAAGCCCGGCCACAGCTCGGCCGGTGTGACCACCCGGTCGGCCAGGTGCAGCTCGCGCAGCCGCGCGTAGTTGCCCATCGTCGCGGTCACGATCGCGTGCGCGAGCGGCACCGAGGTCTCCCGCGCGTAGGTGGCGATCGCGACCTCGTGCGGGCGATCGGCGCGGAAGGTCAGCCGCAGGTGGACGTCGGCGCCGTTCGCGAACGGCTCGACGAGCACGAAGACACGCAGGTGCTGCACACCGTCGATCGTCTCGACGGTGCCGCGGGCGGGCTCGGTCTCCGGGCGGGGCGTGGCGTCGCCGGGGTCGTCGGCCGACCAGAACCGCTTGCCGGGGGCGTCGTCGAGCGCGGAGTGCTCCAGCTCGGAGAAGCCGCGGGTGGTCTCCCCGGCCGGGACGGGCTCGACGGCGACGAAGTTGATCATCCGCTCGCGCGGCTGGTCGAGGTAGGGCGTGTAGACCCGCAGCAGGCCGCGCGGCCCCGGCAGCGGGCTGAGCCCGACCTGCAGACCCTCGGCGTGCCCCCAGCGGGGCTCGGCCGGGTGGGTCGCGGCGGGTCGTACGAACGGTCCGTCGGTCTCCGGGAGGGCGATGCTCACGCGCTCGACGCTAGTGGAGCGGGCCGGCGTGCGGGAGGGCCGGCGGGCCGTCACCGGCCCAGGAGCTTCTGGAGCGCCGCGACCAGCGCGTCGCGCTCACCGTCGTCGAGCGGCTCCATGAGGTCGGCCTGCGCGACGGCGATCTCGGCGGCGATCTCCTCCAGCCGTGCCCGTCCCGCGTCGGTGAGCGTCACCAGCTTGCGCCGCGGGTCCGCGGGGTCCTGGCAGCGGACGACGCAATGCTGCCGCTCCAGCTCCCCCACGCGTTCGGCGACGTCCTTGCGGTCCATGTGGCACCGGGCACCGATCTCCGCCTGGCTGCACGGCCCGAACTCCTCCACGGCGCACAGGATCGCGTAGTGGTAGCGGGCCGCGCCGACCGCCTCGCACCTCTCCCGGCTGCGCCGTCCGGCTGCGGCCGCGACCTGCGTCAGCAACCAGCTGGGGGTCGCCAGCAGCCGTTGTGGGGGCGGAAGGGGCACGCGGGATCCTTGTGTTGGTGACACCAACGGCGTACGCTCCGTTGGTCTCGCCAACTATAGGCCGCGCCAGCAGGTCCGCTCCTCCTCCCGGCGCCCGTGATCGCGACCCCGGCGGCGACATGGACGGCGTCGTGCGCTGATTCTCCGGCGGCGGCGCGAGGCACGCGAGGAACGGAGCACAGCACCATGGGACTCATCCACATCGACCTGTTCGCGACGCTGGACATGGTGGGGCAGAGCCCGGGCGACCCCGACGAGGACCCCGAGGGCTTCGCGTTCGGCGGCTGGCAGGCGCCGCTGTTCGACGCGACGATCGGCGAGCTGGTGGTGGCGGGCATGGAGGGCATGGACGCCCTCGTGCTGGGGCGGCGCACGTACGAGATCTTCGCCGCGCACTGGCCCCACCAGGAGGACGGCGTCGACGGCGGCATCGCGACCCTGTTCAACAGCATCCCGAAGTACGTGGCGTCGCGGGGGACCCCGGACCTGAGCTGGGCCGGCAGCCGCCAGCTGGGCGAGGACCTGGCGGCCGATCTGCGTCGCCTGCGCGAGGAGCACGCGAGCCTGCACGTCATCGGCAGTCTTGCGCTCGTCCAGACCCTGCTGCGTGAGCGCCTCTACGACCGCCTCAACCTCTGGGTCTTCCCGCTCACGCTCGGCACGGGCAAGAAGATCTTCGACGGCGGGACCGTGCCCGCCAACCTGGAGCTGCTGGAGCCGCCGGCGACCTCGTCGACGGGTGCGGTGCTGCTGCGGTACGGCCTCGCCGCCGACGTCCCGCAGACCGGCGACATGCGCAGGGCCGACCGCGGTCTGGCGCAGGAGGGTGCCGGCGGCGGCACCGCCTCCTGACCGCAGGCGCGCGTCTCAGACCTGGGTGGGCAGCGCGCCGACGAGGCCGGCCACCTCGGGCGGGAACGCGACGTCGCGGCGCTGGTAGTCGACGACGATCCGGTGCAGCGCACCCTCGCGCCACCAGTAGACGTGCGGCGTGCAGGGGTCGGGGGCGTCGTCGTGGAGGGTGCGGCTGAGCCGGTCCAGGTGCACCACCGGGCCGAGGTAGGCGCGCTCCATCGGCCGGCAGACGACGAGCGAGCGGCGCGGCGCCGCGACGAGGACGTCGGTCACGCCGTCGAGCCCCAGCGTGGGACCGGGGTCGGCCAGCAGCGCCGAGACGTAGGCCGAGCCGTCGAGCGCCGCGGTCACGTACCGGTGCTCCCCCACCGGTCGTGGCCGGACCTCGACGCCCTCGAGCTCGGTGCGCACGGTCGCGGCCAGCGCGATCCTCACCAGCGGCCCGACCGCCAGGTCGACGGCGTCGCTCGGCAGCGCCGTCGGGCCCGCCTCGGTGGCGGTCACCAGCCGCAGGCTCATCCCGCCGCCGAGGTCGTGGAGCAGGTCGTGCGCGGGGTCGGTCCGCTCGGTCGGCAGCGCCTCGACGCGGAGGCGGTCGAGGTCGATCGGCATCCCGTCAGGCTACGGCCCGGCCGCACTCACCGGTCTCACCGCACGTCGGACAAGCCTCGGTTTCACCGCACTTTGCAACAGTCCGAGGTTTCACCGCACTGTGCAACAGTCCGAGGTTTCACCGCACTCCTTGCCGCGGCTGGTCACTCCCTACCCGTCGACGACGGCGGCGACCGCCTCGAGCTCGACGAGCTGGTCGTCGTAGCCGAGCACCGTGACGCCCATGAGCGTGCTCGGCACGTCGTGGTCACCGAAGGCGTCGCGCACGACCTCCCACGCCGTCACCAGGTCGTCCTGGGCGTGGGACGCCACGAGCACCCGGGTGCTGATGACGTCGGTGATCGAGGCGCCCGCGGCCTCCAGCGCCGCAGTCATCGTGGCCACGCAGGCGGCGGCCTGGCCGGCGTAGTCGCCCACGGCGACCGTCCGCCCCTCCTCGTCCAGCGGGCAGGACCCGGCGAGGAAGACCAGCCGCGCCTGAGCCGGTGCGGTGGCGGCGTAGGCGTACTCGGCGACGTCGGACAGGGACGACGAGCGGATGAGCTGCACGGCGCTGGGCATGGGTCGAGTCTGCCAACTGGCCGCGCGCGCCGCGCCCGCAGGACCCGGTTCAGCTCTCGATGGGCGACATGTCGCCGTACCGGTCGCCGCCGACGGCGTCCCGCGGCACGGCCTCCTCGAGCTCGGCGAGCCCCTCAGCGGTGATCTCGACGCCGGTCGCGGCGACGTTCTCCTCCAGGTACCGCACGCGCTGGTACCGGGGATCGGGACGACGGTCACGCCGTCGACCCCCGAGCGCGCGAGCCCGAGCTGTCCGGGCGCGCAGCCCAGCCTCTCGGCGATCTCGCGGACGCGCGCGACCAGCGCGAGGTTGGCCCGCGACCGAGCGGCGAGCACGGCACCAGCCCGATGCCCGGCTCGGCGGAGCAAGGGCCGGACGGCGTCCCCGAGCAAGCCGTCAGATGGACCCGCTCGATGTAGCCAAGGGGGCGACGGCGTCGCGCGGCCCCGATAGCACGTCCCGCCGTCTCGGGGCGGTCCCGATCCACAGCCGGGCGCGCGCTGGTCGCGGTTGTCCACAGATCGCCCGTCGGCGGTGGCGACGGCGTCGCTCGCCTGGGCACCGTGGGTCGCCGAGGACAGCAGGACTGGGGGCGACATGGGCAGGTGGCGGCTGGAGCCGGCAGCGATCAGGGGCGTGCTCGCGGCGGTCGAGGGCGACCTCGAGACGATGAACGCCGCGTGGTCGGCGAGCCGCCTGAGCACGGTGATGTCGGAGATGGACGCCGTCGGGCCGGCGGGCGCGGACGTCGCGAGCGCGCTGGCCGCCGTCCTCGACGCGCAGGCCGAGCGGCTGACGTCGATGGGCAACCGGGTGAGCGCGGGGCTGGTCGGCGTGGAGTCGGCGCTCGCATGCTTCGAGGTCGCGAACGAGGACATGCTCGCCGCGTGCCAGACGCAGATGCTGGCGACGGCGGGGTCGGGCGACTTCTCGTGGTGGTACGGGTCCGAGGTGCCCGAGGGCGCGGTCTGATCCGATGGCGTACGACGGTCTCATCGACCCCGCGCAGTTCCCGTTCCGGTCCGAGCAGATGGACGTGGTGGCGCCGGAGCGCGCTGCCGGCGTGCTGCGGCAGATGGGTGCGGGGGTGCTGCGCGGCGCCGAGGACCTGAGGGACTCGTGGGCGGGGCTGCGGCCCGCGTACGAGGGGCCGTCGCAGGAGCGGGTGTGGGATCTCATGACGCCGCTGCCCGCGACGGCGGGGCGCGTGCAGCGTGACCTGGCGCGGGCGGCGCGCCGGCTGGACGAGCTCGCGGGCGAGCTCGGGCTGCTGCGGGCCCGGCTGGCCGACCTGGAGCGGCGCGCGGCGGCGTTTCGCGCCGAGGTGGTCGACGGCGTCCGGGCGCCCGCCTCGGAGGGTGCGGACTTCCACATCACCTGGGGCGGCGGGTGGACGGTCATCCCGTGGAACCAGGACACCGACACGGTGGCGCGCAACGAGGACCTGCTGCTGGAGCACGCCAAGCTCGTCGAGGACATCACCGCGGTGTCGGCCGACTGTCACAACGCGCTGATGGACCTCGTGGCGTGGGCGGGCGACGAGCACGACGTGGCCGCCGTCGAGGCCGAGGCGTTGATGGACCGCCGCCAGGAGTACCCGTGGGGCACACCGGTCGCGGAGGACCGCAGCTGGGGCGAGTCGGTCGGTCACGGCGCGTACATGTTCGGGTTCACCGTCGCGACGGCGGCCGTCGGGCTGGTCAGCGGGTACGACCTGCGGATGCAGGAACAGCGGCCGGGGTTCCGCGGCGAGATCCTCACCGGCATCGGGAACGTGCTGCTGTCGGGCGGCGTCACCGCGGGCACGACCACGCTCGCGATGACGAACCCCAGCCTGGCGGCCTGGCTGCTGGGCAGGCTCCCGAGCGGCGCGCGGCCGTGGGTGGCGGAGCGGCACGAGACGACCGCCACCGCGGCCGGGGAGCTGGTCGGGGTGGACGTGCAGGCCCACCTCGCCGGCGAGGACGCGCTGTGGCGCTGGCGCGAGGACGGTGTCGCCACCGGCACCGAGTCGGTGCTCAACATCGCCTCGATGTTCGTGCCCAGCGGTGGCGCGGCCAGCGGCGCCTTGCGCACCGGCGCGCTGGGTGCCCGCCTGCTGCGCGTCGCGACCGGCGCCGTCGATGTCGTGGTGCCGGGCGCCAGCGCGCTCACGTACGGCGGGATCCGCGTGGTGTCGGGGCTCCGGACGGCGCTGGCGAGGGTCGACGACGTCCCGGTGGTCAGGCCGAACCCGGTCGGCACGGCCGCCGAGATGGTGGACGCCGCGGACACGCCCGCCGTCGTTGCCGAGCGGCCGGTGAGCGATGCGGTGTTCGGTGGCGAAAGGCTCGACGAGGTCGTCGGAGACGCCCCGGCGGAGGGCCACCCGAGAGATGTCCATGGCGACGATCCGGGCGCTCCTGACAGTGCGCCGGAACCGCTCGCCGTCATCGACGTCGACCCGACCGGCTATGCGGAGACCGTCTCCGCACAGAGGCAGGGACGGCACGTACTCGGCGCGCGGGAGTACACGGCGTACAAGAGCTATTTCTTGTCTGCAGATGACGCTCAAGCCGTGCTGGACGCCTTCCACGAGGGCACGGCCGAAGTACTCGGCGTGAAGCCCAACGGTGACCTGGTCGTGCGTCTGGAGAGCGTCACCGGCTACAACATGAACCCTCGACACGGCTTCGTGGACCAGGCGACTAACGTCTTCTTCATCAAGGGAAAGGTTCGCCCGAGCGTCGTACCTACTAACCCGAACTGGATCCCTTGATCCCGAGCCGAAACGGACAGGCGATGCGATTCGCGACACCCGACAACCTCGAGCACCTCCCGGTCTGGCGAAACTACCTCTGCGGCCAGCTCACGCATGCGTCCCTCGGAATGCTCTCGCCGAGGATCGTCCTCGCCGGGGTCGAGGAAGAAGGCGAGAAGGTCGCGCTCCACTTCTTGGTCGACCCTCCGCTGAGCGAGGACTACCCGGAGATCGCGCAGATCGTTGACGAGTTCAACGACCTCACCGGCGACCAGCTGCAGATCAGCACGAACATCCAGGTGTGGGAGCCGGGCAACGATCCGCAGGGCGTGGACTGGGTGTACCGCCGCTGGCTCGGTTGGGAGAGCGTGTAGGAGCTTCGTCGCCCCTGCTGGGGGGCGTCATCGGCATGGCATGGCCAGACCGATCTCGACTGGTTCGCCGAGCGCGTGCTCCCACCCTGCTCGACAACGGCGCCGCGCCTTGTGACCACGAGTGCGACAAGGCCTGGCCGGACCGGCCGGCCTAACCACGCGCATCGTGGCTGAGCGGCACAGGCGCGGCAGGGACCCGGGATTCGTCGAGATCGCGTGGCGGAGGCTGCCGGGGCAGAGGGAGCCCGCGTCCATGGCCTGAGCGGCCTGCTACCCCCTCACCCCAGCGCGGGGTGCGTGGGAAGGATCCACCCGGGCGAGTCGACGACCAGGAGCTCCTCGGCCTCGCCGGCGACGCCGTCGACCAACGGCAGTCGCACGATCTGCGAGCTGTCCCAGCCGGCGACGAGGATGTCGTCCTCGCGCACGTGGATGTGCTGGGGCCACCGGACCACGGCGTCGCGCTCCACCACCAGCACCGGCTCGGCGCCCGAGACGTCGAGCACCGAGATCGTGTCGTAGCCGCGGTTCGCGAAGTAGACGTACCGCCCGTCGGCCGAGAGCTGCAGGTCGCCCGGGTAGTTGCGCTCGTGGCGGGTGCGCGCCGGCCCGGTCCGGGTGGTGCTGGCGGCGACCGCCCACTCGTCGGAGCCCGGCCGCCCCACCACGAGCGTCGACCCCAGCTCGCCGCTCACCGCCAGCCGACCATCGGGGAGCACGACGGCGTGGCGCGGCCCGGTGCCCGGTGGCACCGCACCCGTGGCGACCTCCCGAGCGCTGACCGTGGCGGGGTCGGAGAGGTCCACCTCGAAGCTGCGGACGAGGTCGGCACCGAGGTCGATGACGTACATCTGTCCGGTCGCTGGGTCGAACACCGCCTGGTGCGGGTGGGCGGCGTCCTGCCGTGCCGTCTCCGGCCCGGAGCCCTCGAGCTGGATCCGCAGCGGGTCGGGCAGCGGCGTGCCGTCCTCGGCCAGCCGCCACAGCGCCAGCTGCCCGGACGTGTAGTTCGTGACCACGACGGTGCCGCCCGTCGGGTCGACCGCCACGTGGCACGGCTCGAGCTCCTCCGGTCCGGCGACCTCGTCGGCGAGCAGCTCGGCGCCGTCGCCCACCCGCCACGCGAGCAGCTGGCCCGTCCGGTTCACCCCCGCGGTCCCGTAGACCACCGGCAGCGTCGGGTGCCACGCGAGCGCGCTCAGCTGGTCGGCCGTCGCCAGCGTGCGCAGCCGCCAGGCGCCGTCGCGGAGGTCGGCACGCACGAGGCCGTGCTCCGGCGACGCGCCGCGCGAGGCGACGAACAGCGTGGTCTCAACGGACTCAGAGGACACGGCGGACTCAGCGGACTGAGCGGGCGACGACGTCATGCGGCTCTCCTCAGGACTCGTGTCGACGACCGGTCGGCCGCCGCAGCCGGGGGCCGGGCGTGCCGTCCGTCTCGCGACGGTGCGTGACAGATCTGGATGTTATGCCCTACGGTGCGCGACATGGAACAGCGTGCCACGTCGTACCGGTCGCAGGGACTGGTGCGCGCCCTGCGGCTGCTGCGCCACCTCGGCGGGCTCGACGACGGCGCCACCCTGAGCGACCTCTCGGCCGCCCTCGACATCCCGAAGTCGACCGTCCTGCGGCTGCTGGTGGTCCTCGAGGAGGAGGACTTCGTCGCCCGCACCGGGGAGCCGCCCCGCTACCGCGTGGGCGACGCCGTCCTCGAGCTCGCGGACAGCTCGGTGCGCAGCGCCGACGCCGCCGAGCTGGCCGCACCCGTGCTGCGGCTCCTCGCCGACCGCACCGGCCTCACCGCCAACCTCGGCGTGCTCGCCGGCACCTCGGTGCTCCACCTGCGCGTCGAGGAGCCCGACCGGCCGCTGCGGTTCCGCTCCAGCAGCGGCTCCCTCGACCACACCTGGTGCACCGGCCTCGGCAAGATGCTCCTCGCCGGGCTCACCGCCGAGCAGCGCGACCAGCACCTGCCCGAGGAGCCCTTCCCCGCCTTCACGCCCGCGACGCTCACCACCCGTGCCGCGCTCGACGCCGAGCTCGACCGCATCGGCGAGCGCGGCCACAGCGTCGACGACGAGGAGCGCGACCGCGGCGTCGCGTGCGTCGCCGTGGCCGTGCCCAACGACGCCGGGGCCCACGTCGCGATCAGCGTCGCCGGCCCGAGCGGCGAGGTCGACGACGAGGGCCGCGCCCGGGCGCTGCCGCTGCTGCGCGAGGCCGCCGCCGAGCTCGGCGCGAACCGTCGCTTCCTCACAGCGCTGCGCGCCGTCCGCGGCGCCTACCTCACGGGAGACCACGCATGATCGTCGACGTCCACACGCACAACCTGCAGCCCGAGCACTGGGGCGATGAGCACCGCACCCACTGGGAGCCCGCCTACGGCCACCCCTGGCCCACGATCACCCCGGCCGAGTACGACCGCGTGATGACCGAGGCCGGCGTCGACGTCGCCATCGTCTTCGGCCTCGCCGCCTCCCGCGCCGGCGTGCGCACACCGAACCGGTTCGTCGCCGACTTCTGCGCCCAGCTGCGCACCCCGACGATCGCGTTCACCGCCATCGACCCGCTCGACGACGACTGGCGCGACCAGCTCGACGAGGCCCACGAGCTCGGGTTCCGCGGCGTCAAGCTCTACCCTGTCCTCTCGCTCTTCGACCCGATGAGCCCCGACTTCGACGACTTCTACCGCCTCGTCACCCAGCGCGGCATGGTGCTGCTCTGGCACATGGGTGCCACCCCCAGCCCGCAGGGCCGGCTCGCCGTCAGCCAGCCGCTCGTCGTCGAGGAGGTCGCCCGCCGCCACCCCGACATGACGCAGGTGATGGCGCACATGGGCCACCCCTGGCAGCGCGACGCCAACATCGTGCTGCGCAAGCACGCGAACGTCTACGCCGACGTCTCCGCCAGCTGGTCGCGCCCGATGGACGGCTTCCTCGCGCTGGTCAACGCCCAGGAGTGGGGCGTCGTCGACAAGCTGCTGTTCGGCAGCGACTACCCGCTCTGGGAGCCCGCGGCCGCCATCGAGCAGCTGCGCGGCCTCGCCCGGCTGCGGGCCGGGTCGCTGCCGCACGTGCTCGAGGAGACCGTCGAGTCGATCATCCACCGCGACGCCCTCGCGGCCCTCGGCCTCGAGCGCCCCGCACCCCGCACCTGACCCCGCCGCCCCCGAGACCCCGCGTCCACCGTCCCCCGAGGAGCTTCCCCACCGTGTCAACCACCGACTCCGCGCAGCTGCTGGCCGACGCCCGCCGTCTCATCCCCGGCGGTGTCAACTCGGCCACCCGCGCCATCGGCAGGCCCGAGGGCTTCCGCGCCGCGCAGGGCGCGACCCTCGTCGACCTCGAGGGCCGCAGCTACGTCGACTACCACTGCGCCTTCGGTGCCACCCTCCTCGGCCACGGCGACCCGCGTGTCGACCGCGCGGTGGCGGACACCTTCGGCGTGATCGACGTCGTCGGGCTCGGCGTGACCGAGCTCGAGATCGAGTGCGCCCGGCTGGTGGCCGACCTCATCCCGTCGGTCGAGATGTCGATCACGACCATGAGCGGCTCGGAGTCGACGTTCCAGGCGGTGCGCCTGGCCCGCGCCGTCACCGGCCGGCCCTACCTCGTGAAGTTCCAGGGCTGCTTCCACGGCTGGCACGACGCCGTCGCCCGCAACGTCATCTCCCCGCCCGAGCGGGCCTACGACCGCGACCCGCTCTCCGCCGGCATCCTCGACGAGGCCGTCGACGCCACCCTGATCGCCGAGTTCAACGACCTCGACAGCGTCGCCGAGCTGTTCCGCCGCCACCCCGACCAGATCGCCGCCGTCATCCTGGAGCCGGTGCCGCACAACGTCGGCGCGCTGCTGCCGGAGCAGGCGTTCCTCGAGGGTCTGCGCGAGCTGACCACGCGCGAGGGCAGCCTGCTGATCTTCGACGAGGTCATCACCGGCTTCCGGCACGCGCCCGGCGGCTACCAGGAGCTGTGCGGCGTCGTCCCCGACCTCACCACCTACGGCAAGGCGATGGGCAACGGCCACTCGGTCGCCGGCATGGGCGGGCGCGCCGACCTGATGTCGCGGTTCAGCTCCGCCGGCGGCGACGTGCTGCTCGCCGGCACCTTCAACGGCAACCCGCAGTCGATGGCCGCCGCCGTCGCCACCATGACGGCGATCAGCGACCCCGAGGTCGGCTTCCACGACCACGTGTACCGGCTGGGCGACCGCATGCGCGCCGGGCTGCGCGAGATCGTCGACGACCTCGGCATCCGGGCCGTCGTCACCGGCATCGGCTCGGTGTTCGTCACCTACTTCATGGACGGCCCGGTGCGCGGCTACCGTGACCTGCTGCGCAACGACGACACCGCGTACGCGACCTTCCACCGGCGCATGATCGACGCCGGCCACCTCATGTACCCGATGGCGCTCAAGCGCAACCACATCACCGCGGCCCACACCGACGCCGACATCGACGCCACCCTCGGCGCCGCCGGCGACGTCCTGGCCGGGATGGTCCGCGAGGGCCTCGTCCCGACCGTCTCCTGACCCGTCCACAGCCCCACCCGAGAGGAACCCCACCCGTGCCCACCCCCATCTCGACCTCCGCAGCCCCGTCGCCGGCCGGCACCTACTCCCAGGGCGTCGTCCACGGCGGCGTCGTCTACCTCGCCGGCCAGGGCCCGTTCGACGCCGACGGGCAGCGCGTCGGCGAGACGTTCGCCGACCAGGTCCGCCAGACCTTCCGCAACCTGCAGGCCGTCGCCGAGGCCGCCGGCACCAGCCTCGAGCACACGGTCCGTTACGGCGTGTACCTGCGCAGCCTGGACGACTTCGAGGAGCTCAACGAGGTCGCCAAGGAGTTCCTGCCGCAGCCGTTCCCGGCCCGCACCACCATCCCCGTCGAGCTGCGTGGCTTCGACGTCGAGATCGACGCGATCGTCGCCCTCCCGAGCTAGGCGCCACAAGCCGCCGGTCCTCGGGACCGACCCGTCCGACGGCGGAGGGTCGCGTCCCGGGGCGTGCTCGCCCCGTCTCCCGCTCCCGTCCGGAGACGCCCGCCGCTGACCTCGTGCGACGACGCACACGCCGTCACGCGGCGTTCACACGGCCGAAACACCCTTCCGGCTAGTGTTCCGCTCACAGACCTGAAATGGAGTTCACATATGCGAAGCAACGCGACGCAGCGTTCCCAGCGGCTCCCCGCGCTCGGCCGACGCGCCTTCCTCAAGGCCTCGGGTGGCGGGCTCCTGCTGGCGGCTGCTGGTCCCGCCCTCCTCTCGGCCTGCGGCTCCGGCGGCGGCTCCCAGGAGGCCTGGGAAGGCCCCATCAGCATGCTCGGCTGGGACTTCCAGCCCGACATGATCAAGCAGCTCGTCGCCGACTGGTCCGCCGAGAGCGGCCACGAGGTCGACGTCGCGATCCTGCCGAACGTGGGCTACTCCGCCGCGATCCAGACCCGTCTGCGCGGCGGCGACAAGATCGACCTCTTCTACAACTTCGCCTACAACTCGCGGAAGTTCGTCGAGGAGGGCTGGGCGTCCACGCTCAACGACCTGCCCGGCATCGACGACCTCGTCGCCGACCTCTTCGAGAGCAGCCGCGAGCGCCACGTGACGCCCGAGGGCGACATCATCAGCGTCCCCTACTTCTCCGCCGTCCACACGCTCCACTACAACGAGCGGATGCTGCAGGAGGCGGGCCTCTCGGCGCCGCCGACCACGCTGCAGGAGACCTACGAGCAGTCGAAGGCGATCGCCGACGCCGGCCTCGTCTCCTCCCCGTACGTCGCGTACTGGGTCAAGGAGTTCTGCGAGGAGTACCTGCACACCTACCTGCTCGCCGAGGGCATCACGGCCTTCGACGACGACGGCAACCCGGTGTTCGCCGACGACCCGAAGACCGAGGGCGTCTTCGAGTGGTGGCAGACGATGTACCGCGAGGGCCTCGCGCCCGCGTCGGTGCTCAACGACGACCCCGGCAAGCTCTCCAACGAGATGGCGCAGGGCAACGCGGCGTTCTTCGTGCTGCACCACTACTTCCTCACCTCGATCCGCGACCTCGCCGGCCCCGAGTCGGAGAACGTGCTGCTCGCTCCCGTCACCGCGCAGAACCACACCCTGCAGATCGGTGAGGTGCTGCAGATGGGCGCCAACGACAACGAGGAGGCGCGCGCCGCGATCTGGGAGCTGATGAAGTACTACGGCTGGAAGGACGGCGAGGGCCGCTACTCGGTCTTCACCGAGTGGGCGAAGGCCGCCGGTCTCGCCGCGCCGTACCCGGGCTTCTTCACCGACCCTGACGTGGTCGAGGCGTTCCCCGACTACTACGACCTGTCGCAGCTGTCGCAGATCTTCGACACCGGCAGCAAGGTCGTCCCGGCCCGCACCTCGGCGTGGTACCCGGACTTCCAGGCCAAGGTGGGCGACGTCGTGCACGCGCTGCTGCTGGGCGAGATCACCCCGAAGGACACGGTCGCCCAGCTCGCGGACGCCGCGACCAGCGCCCAGGGCAGCGGCGGGCTGTAAGTCGTCGATGAGCACGACGACGGTCCGCGCCTCCCGGCGCGCAGACACCCCGGCCGTCCGGGTCGGCCCGCTCGCGCGGGCCGCCCGGCGCTTCGGGGTCAGGATGGTGGCACCCTCGGCGCTGCTGCTGGTGGTGCTGCTGGCGATCCCGAGCCTGCTGACGGTGGCCTACAGCGTCCACAAGGTGCCGTCGAACGGCGCCAGCCTGGGCGAGTTCGTGGGGTTCGACAACTTCGCGGTGGTGCTCTCCAGCCCGGTGTTCTGGAGCTCGATGCGGACCACGCTGATCTTCTCGGCGGGGTTCGTGGTGCTCTCGACGGTGATCGGGCTCGCGACGGCGGTGCTGCTCAACCAGGAGTTCGTGGGGCGGTCGTTCGCGCGGGCGCTGCTGATCGTGCCGTGGGCGATGCCGTGGCTGGTGCTCGGCATCCTGTGGCGCTGGTACGCCGACGGCAGCGTCGGCGGGCTCAACTCGCTGCTGCTCACCCTGGGCGTCATCGATGACTACCAGGAGTTCCTGGCCGATCCCACCTCCGCGCTGCTGCTGACGATCGTCGCAGCGGTGTGGCGGCAGGCCAGCTTCGCGGGGATCCTGTTCCTCTCCGGGCTCCAGACGCTCCCGGCCGAGCTCAACGAGGCCGCCGAGCTCGACGGCGCGGGCATCTGGGGCAGGTTCCTCCACATCACCCTGGCGTGGCTGCGACCGGTCCTCATCACCGTGACCGTGCTCAACGTCATCTACGCCTTCCTGCAGTTCGACGTGATCTTCGCGATGACGCAGGGCGGTCCGGGTGACGCCACCCAGGTGCTCAGCATCCTCATCTACCGGCAGCTGTTCGTGGTGACGAACATCGGTCTGGGGTCCGCCCTCGCGGTGGTGCTCGGCGGGCTCGCGCTCGTCGGCGGCCTCGTCACCGTCAAGCTGCTGTACTCCTCCGAGAGCAGGTAGGCGATGACCGTGTCCTCTCCGGCGGCGCCGGCCTCGCGGCCGCGCCCCGTCCGCAACAGCCGCGGTGGTCGACGGCGTCGTCCGCTCGTCACCGTCGTCATCTACCTCGGCGCGGTGGTGTTCGCGCTGTGGGTGCTGCTGCCGGTCTGGTACCTCCTGGTGTCGAGCCTCATCACACCGGCGCAGCTGGGCGTGCGCCCGTTCCCGATGGTGCCGAGCAGCATCACGCTGGACAACTACGTCTCGCTGCTGACCGGCTCCACGGGCGGCGACGCGTTCGGCTCGACCGACGTCGGCGCCCGCCTGGTGCCGGCGATCGGGCAGAGCTTCCTCGTCAGCACGGTGCTCGTGGTGCTCAACCTGCTGCTGGCCGGCATCGCGGGCTACGCCCTGTCGCGCTACCCGTTCCGCGGCTCGCGCACGTTCGAGCTGACGATCATCGCCTCGCGCGTGGTGCCGGCGATCGCGATCGTCGGGCCGTTCTTCGTGGCGTTCCGCGTGCTCGAGCTCCTCGACACGCCCTGGGCGCTCATCATCAGCTACAACGTGTTCACGCTGCCGCTGGCGATCATGGTGCTGAAGAACTACTTCGACCAGCTTCCCCACGAGATCGAGGAAGCGGCGAGCATCGACGGCGCCGGTCGGCTGCGCGCGCTCGCGGTCGTCGTGCTTCCGATCGCCAAGCCCGGCATCGTCGCGTCCGGGGTGCTGATCTTCCTCGAGGCGTGGAGCGAGTTCTTCTACTCGCTGGTGCTGACCAACCAGCTGACGGTGCCGCCGCTGCTGGTGGGCTTCCAGTCGGTGCAGCAGTTCAACTGGAACTCGCTCGCCGCCGCGACCGTGCTGGCGATGATCCCGCCGGTGCTGCTGGTGCTCGCGTTCCAGCGCCACGTGGTGAGCGCGCTCGCCGCGGGGTACGACAAGTGAGCGGGCGGGTGCGCGCGGCGGTCCTCAGCGCGGGTGCGTGGTCGCGCAGCAGCCACCTGCCCGCGCTGGTGGCCGACCCGCGGGTCGACCTGGTCGCGGTGTCGTCACCGGCGGCCGAGCAGGTCGGCGAGATCGCTGCCGAGTTCGGGGTGCCGCGCGCGGAGACCGACTGGCGCACGGCGCTCGCCGAGACCGAGCCCGAGATCGTGGTGGTGTCCTCGCCCCCGGTGGCGCACGAGGAGCAGGTGGTCGCCGCGCTGGAGGCCGGCGCCCACGTCCTCGTGGAGAAGCCGTTCGCGCTGGAGTCCGGTGCGGCGCGCCGGATGCACGAGGCCGCGGTGAGCGCCGACCGCGCGCTGCTCATCGGCTTCGGCTGGTCGGCGGCGCCTGCGTTCGTGACGGCGCGCCGGCTGGTCGAGGAGGGCGAGATCGGTGAGCTCGAGCACCTGATGAACCACCTCGCCGTCAACACCCGCGCCCTGCTGGGCGGCGCGACCGACGGCGGCTGGGGCGGCACCGCGGCCTCGACGCCGTCGACCTACACCGACCGCCGTGTCTCCGGCGGCGGCGCCGCCGCGGTGTCGATGTCGCACCAGCTCGGCCTGGTCAGCTGGATCACCGGGGAGCGGTTCGACGACGTCACCGCGATGCTGTACCCGCAGCGCGCCGACATCGAGCTGCACGTGGTGGCGGCCGCCTCGTTCAGCAGCTGCGCCGGTTCCGCGGCGCTCAGCTGCGCCTCCACCCACCCCTACCTGGCCCGCCCGCAGTGGCACCTCGCGATGTACGGCTCGGCCGGGCAGCTCTGGGTGGACTCGGTGCGCGACGAGGTGCGACTGGTGCGCGCCGACGGCACCGTCGTCGACCTCCCGCCCGAGCAGTCCTCGGGCGTCTACGACGCCGGCGCCCCCACCAAGGCGCTGATCGAGTGCGCGTTCGGCGCGCCCGCGCCGGAGGGCATGGCCAGCGAGCTCGGGCTGCACGTCGTCGAGACCACCGACGCGCTCTACCGCAGCGCCGAGGTCGGCGGCCCGGTGCAGGTGGGAGCGGTCGGATGAGCGAGCGCACGCTGCTGCTGCGGCACGCGACGATCCACGACGGGCTCGGCGGCGAGCCGGTCGTCGGGGACGTGCTCGTGGCCGGGGACGAGATCGCCGCGATCGGCGACCTGCGCGACCGCGCCGCCACCGAGGTCGTCGACCTCGACGGCGCGGTGCTCGCGCCGGGGTTCATCGACATGCACTCGCACTCCGACCTGCAGATCCTCGTCGAGCCCGACCACACCGCGAAGCTCAGCCAGGGCGTCACGCTCGAGGTGCTGGGCCAGGACGGGCTGAGCTACGCGCCCGTCGACGACCGCACGCTGGAGGCGCTGCGCGCGCGCATCGCGGGCTGGAACGACGACCCCGAGGGCTTCGACTGGTCCTGGCGCACGGTCGCGGAGTACCTCGACCGGCTGGACCAGGGCACCGCCGTCAACACCGCCTACCTGGTGCCGCACGGCACCGTGCGCATGCTCGTCATGGGCGACGACGCCCGCCGCGCCACGCCTGCCGAGCTGCACCGCATGCGCGCGGTGGTCGCCGAGAGCATGGCGGCCGGCGCCGTCGGGCTCTCGGCCGGTCTCACCTACGTGCCCGGCATGTTCGCCGACACCGACGAGCTGGTGTCGCTGTGCCGCGTCGTCGCCGAGCACGGCGGCTACTTCAGCCCGCACCACCGCAACTACGGCTCCGCCGCGCTCGAGGGCTACCGCGAGTGCGTGGAGATCGCGCGCCGCTCCGGCGTGGCGCTGCACCTCGCGCACGCCCACCTCAGCTTCGAGATCAACCGCGGCAAGCTGCCCGAGCTGCTCGCGCTGCTCGACGACGCGGTGGCCGACGGCGTCGACCTCTCCTTCGACGCCTACCCCTACCTGGCGGCGATGACGACGCTCGGTTCTCAGCTGCCGAGCTGGGCGCAGGCCGGGTCGGTCGAGGAGCAGCTCGACCGGCTCCGGGACCCGGCGACCCGGGCCCGCATCGTGGAGGCGCTCGACGTCACCGGCTCCGACGGCCACCAGGGCCTCACGGTCGACTGGCGCGCGGTGCAGGTGGTGGGCGTGCCCGGCGCACCCTCCTACGCCGACGTCGTCGGGGTGCCGCTGAGCGACGCCGCGGCCGCGCGCGGGCTGGCTCCCGCCGAGCTGTGCCTGGACGTGCTGGCCGCCACCCGGTTCGGCGCCCCGTGCGTCATGCACGTCGGCATCGAGGAGCACGTCCGCACATTGATGGCGCACCCGGCCCACACCGTCGGCAGCGACGGCATCCTCGTGGGCGACCGCCCGCACCCTCGCTCGTGGGGCACCTTCCCCCGCATCCTGGACACCTACGTCCGCGAGGAAGGGGTGCTCACCTTGCCCGAGGCCATCCGTCACATGACCAGCGCGCCGGCCGCCCGGCTGGGCCTGACCGACCGCGGTCGGGTCGCCGTCGGGGCCAAGGCCGACCTCGTCGTGCTCGACCCGGACCGGGTGCGCGAGCGCGCCACCTACGCCGACCCGCGGCAGCCCGCCGACGGCATCCACCACGTGCTCGTCAACGGCCGCTTCGCGCTGCGCGACGGCGCGGTCACCGGCGAGCGCGCCGGCCGCGTGATCGGGCGCCGCGCATGACGGCGCGGGCACAGGGCGGCGTGAAGTCCGCACGCCGGGCGCTGCAGGTGATCGAGTACGTCGCGCGCCGCCGCGACGGCGCCACCTTCGTGGAGATCGCGCGCGACCTCGGGCTGCCCAACAGCAGCCTGCACGGCCTGCTCGCCACGCTCGTCGACATGCGCTGGCTGCTGCTCGACCCGGCGCAGCGGCGCTACCTCGTCGGCGTGCGGCCGTGGGAGGTGGGCCAGGCGTTCCTGCCGAGCCGCGAGCTCGTGGTGCGGGCCCGTCGCTACCTGCGGGCCGCCAACGACGAGCTCGGCGAGACGATCCAGATGGCGATCCTCGACGACCTCGACGTCGTCTACATCGACAAGGTCGAGGGCACCCACCCGCTCCGCCTGGTCTCCGAGGTCGGGATCCGGCTGCCCGCGTACGTGACCGGCATCGGCAAGGCGCTGCTCGCCGCGCTGCCCGACGACGAGCTGCAGGAGCGCTTCGCCGGCGTCGAGCTCGAGGGCTACACCAGCCGCACCATCACCTCCGGCGACCGGCTGCTGGAGGTGCTGCGCGCCGTCCGCGAGCAGGGCTACGCCGAGGACGACGGCGAGTACACGACCGGCGTCTTCTGCACCGCCGTCCCGATCCGCGACGCCGCCGGCCGCACGGTCGCGGCGATGAGCTGCGCCGTCCCGACGTCGCGCATCGAGACCGGCGAGCTCGACACCGCCACCGTGCGCGAGGTGCTCGTGCGGCACGCCGACGGCATCCGCGACGCGCTCGGTCCCGACGTCCCCCGCCTCGACGAGGAGAGCACCCGATGACACCCACCGACCCCTGGCTGCTGGGCTCGGTCGCGACCCCGGCGCTCGTCGTCGACCGCGACGTGCTCGTCGCCAACCTGCGCGAGATGGCCGCGATCGCCCGTGAGCACGGCGTCGAGCTGCTGCCGCACGCCAAGACGCACCGCATGGTCGGCGCCGGCCTGCTCCAGGTCGAGCACGGCGCCGACGGGCTGTGCGTCGCCAAGATCGGCGAGGCCGAGCGGTTCGCCGACGCCGGCATCACCAGGCTGTTCGTCGCCTACCCGGTCGTGGGACGCGACAAGGCGGAGCGCGCGCTGGCGCTGCACCGCCGGGTCGACCTGGTGCTCGGCACCGACTCGGTCGAGGGTGCCCGCTCGCTCGCGTCGACGTTCGCCGAGGCCGGCGAGCAGGTCCGGCTGATGCTCGCCGTCGACAGCGGGCTCGGCCGCGAGGGCGTCACGCCCGAGTCGGCGCCCGAGGTCGCCGAGGAGATCGCGGCGCTCGACGGCGTCGACCTCGTCGGCGTCTACACGCACGAGGGCAGCACCTACGGCGCGGCCGACGACGACGAGCTCGCCCAGCGCTCGCGCGCGGTCGCCGAGCTGATGGTCTCCACCGCGCGGCGCATCCGGGAGCGCGGGCTCGCGCTCCCCCACGTCTCGATGGGGTCGTCTGCGTCGGCGCGGCACGTGGCCGCGGTCGAGGGTGTCACCCAGATCCGGCCCGGCATCTACGCGTTCAACGACGTCGGCCAGATCGCGCTCGGCAACGCGACGCTCGAGACCACGGCGCAGCGCGTGGTCGCCACCGTCGTCAGCCACCCCGACGCCGGGCGCGCGTGCATCGACGCCGGCTCGAAGGCGCTCGGCACCGACCTGGTGCCGGCCGCCGCGCACCGCGACGACTACCCCGGGCACGGGCTGATCGTCGGCCGCCCCGGCTGGGTGATCGACAAGCTGTCCGAGGAGCACGGCTGGCTGCGCTGGCACGGCGACGGCGAGCCCACCCCGCTGCCCGTCGGCACCCGGCTGGAGATCGTGCCGAACCACGCCTGCATGGCGTTCGCGTCGCTGCGGCTCGCGCACGTGGTCTCCGGCGGCCACCAGGTGGAGACCTGGGACGGCTTCGCCGGCGGCGCGTCGGAGTAGCACGCGGCCCACCCCTCGCCGGCTCGACCCCGAGCCGGCCCGACCTGACCTGACCCGACCTGAGAACCCGATAGGAGCACGCCCACCGATGAGATGCCTGGTGATGGAGGACTTCGGCCGCATGGCGGTCGCCGAGGTCGCGGACCCGAAGGTCACCGCGGGGCACGTGGTGATCGACGTCGTCGCGACCGGCATCTGCGGCTCCGACCTGCACGGCTACACCGGTGAGAACGGCCGCCGCAAGCCCGGTCAGGTGATGGGGCACGAGTCGGTGGGCCGCATCCGTGCGCTCGGCGACGGCGTCGAGGGCATCGAGGTCGGCGCGACCGTGACGTTCAACCCGCTGGTGGTGCCCGCCGCCGAGCGGCCGCTGTACCGCGGCCGCGAGCAGCACGCCCCCGGCCGGTCGGTCATCGGCGTCAACCCGTCGGTGCGCGCCGCGTTCGCCGAGCAGGTGGTCGTGCCGGCGGAGAACGTCGTGCCGCTGCCGGACTCGGTGCCGATCACGTGGGGCGCGCTCGTGGAGCCGCTCGCGGTCGCCGTCAACGTCGTGCGCCGGGTCGCGGTGACCGCCGAGGACACCGTGCTCGTCATCGGCGGCGGCCCGATCGGGCAGTCCTGCGTGCTGGCCGCGCAGCACGCCGGTGCGACGTCGGTGTACGTCAGCGAGCCGTCCGCCTCGCGGCGCGCCCTGTGCGAGCAGCTCGGGGCGGTGCCGCTGCAGCCGGGCGAGCCCGTCGAGGAGCAGGTGCGGGCGCTCAACGGCGGCCCCGTGACGGTGGCGATCGACGCCGTCGGCATCACCGCGACGATCCAGGACGCGCTGCGCGCGACCGTCGCGGGCGGCCGCGTGGGCCTGGTGGGCATGGGCGCGCCGGTCACCGAGCTGCAGACGTACGAGGTGAGCACGCTCGAGCGCACGATCACCGGCAGCTTCTGCTACTCCGACGAGGTGTTCCGGGCGGCCGCCGCGTGGGTGGCCGACGGCAGCACCGACTTCTCGGCGCTGATCAGCGAGGAGGTCCCGCTCGCCGAGGGCCCCGACGCGTTCGCGCGGCTCGCCGCCGGCGCCGACATCCCGGGCAAGGTGCTGGTCCGGCTGGACCGCTAGCCCCGCAGACCCCCGTGTCGGGTGCGTGGGCGTGCGCCGCGCACCCGACGCGGGACCCAGCCGCCCGCCGCCGTGACCCCCCTGCACGGCGGCGGGCCCGGCACGCGAGGCCCCGCGCTCCCGATCCACCGCGGGGCCTCGCCCTCCGAGTTCCCACCGTGCCGCCGAGGTCGCACGATGCGCGGTGCGATCTGGGCGCTTCGGTGCGACCTCGGCGTCGGAGGGCGCCGTGGTCAGCCGGCCGTGGCGAGCAGCGGGTCGACGGCGTCGGGGTCGTCGTCGATCCCGGCCATGTCGGGCGCGAGCGCGTGCAGGGCGTGGTCGATCGCGACGGCGTAGGTGACGTCGGTGCGGCGGGTCGCCCCCCACGCGCACCAGCCCCAGCCGCCGGTGTGCGCGGCGACCAGCAGCCCGTCCGGCAGGTCCGGCCGCGCCAGCCCGGCGAAGAACGGCAGCGCCGCGACGTGCTGCCGGAACGCCTCCCAGCGCCGCCGCAGCTCGCCGCGCCACGGCCCGACCACGACCATCACGCGCCCGTGCGGCAGCCGGTGCGCGACCAGGTCGATCTCCCAGCCGAAGCCTTCCCGCACCGAGTCCGGTGTCGCGGAGAGCACGACGACGGCCGCGCGCCCGGCCAGCTCGGTCACCTTCTCCTGCCACTCGTCGTGCCCGTAGGAGGCGCGGGCGGCGCCGATCCGCGGCAGCCGCGAGCCGGGCGGCGCGATCGCCACCACCGGCCCGATCCGCTGCAGCTGCACGACGACCGCCTCCTCGAACCGGCGGCGGCGCACGACGTTGAGGGTGTCCATCAACCCGCGCCTGTGCAGCGTCGCGGGCAGCGCGAGCCGATCCTCGTCGAAGCTGCGCAGGTAGAGCACGGGCGGGCGCGGGTCGGCCTCGAGCACCTCCCGCAGCGACGCCGCGCGCAGCCGCCGGCCCAGCGCGTCCAGACCCGCCACCGCGACCAGCACCACCAGCACGCCGAGCAGCACGAGCAGCATCGACTCCCGGATCAGCAGGGCGACGGCGACCAGCGCCACCACCGGGGCGTCGGTACCCGCAGCGAGGATCTCCGCCGGTGTCGGGATGCGCTGGGCGGGCGGCAGGATCGCGCTCGCGACGCCGGCGACCCCCACCCCGACGACGACCGCCAGCGCGAGCCCGTGCGCGACCGCGCTGAGCCCTCGGCCCAGCCACGCCCGGGCGCCGCCGTGCGTGCTCGGCAGCCGCCCCGCCCGCTCCACCGGCAGCGGCCGGTGCCGGCGCACCATCACCACGCCACCCACCAGGCCGAGCGCACCCACCACCACCCGGCCGACGCCGTCGAGCACCGCCCCGATCGTGAGGTTGCCGAGGCCGAAGGCGAGCAGTGTCGCGCTCAGCCCGGCCACCCACCAGCCGGCGCGGCGCCAGCGGCGGCGCGTGGCGACCTGCGCGGCCGCGGGCGTGACGTCGAGCCACCCGGGGGTGTCGCTGCGCGCCTCGTAGCGGGGCCGCCGCAGCGCCACCACCGCGCGCGCCGGCAGCACGAGCACCAGCCACACCAGCAGCGGCAGCGTGACCAGGATCCCCTGGACCTGGTAGCCGTCGCTCTGCGGCGGCACCGGCTCGCCCGGGAGCGAGGCCGCGAGGTCGGGTGCGAGCTGGGCGCCGAGCGCGAGCGCGTTCGCCCGGTCCGCGGCCTGCACGGCGAGCACGACGATCCGGGCCTCCTGCACCCACACCCGCAGCGCGACGCCCTCGGTCTCCGACCACGAGACGTGCTCGACGTCGAGGGTCCGTTCGTCGGGCAGGTCGGTCGTGAAGATCACCTGCGCCGCCGCCGCGGCCTGCGCGGCCGGCTGGTTGGTGCACGGCACGAGGATGACGGCGACCTCGGCGGCGTCGCCCGCCCAGCGCCAGCGTTCACCGGGGTCGCAGCGGTCGTCGCCGTCGATCGTCCAGCCCGCCGTCTCCACGAGCGTGAACCCCGCGGGCGACCAGGGCGGGTCGTCGGCGTGCGCGGGTGCGGCCGGCGCCGTCAGGCCGAGCGCCGCGCCCAGCACGACACCGAGCGAGACGAGCAGCCGCTGCACGGCGCCGACCGGACGCATGGGCCGATCATCCCGGGTCGACCGCCTCGCGTCAGCCCGGACCGATGGGCATCTCGACCCGTCGCCGCCTGCGACGACGACGCGCCCGCTCGCCGCCTCGTTGACACGCGTCGCCGGTACCGGTCGGATAGGGCACGACAGGAGGGGTGCTGTGCCTGAGGTGACCGACGTCGTCGCGCAGGCCTACGCCGAGCGCAAGGAGGCGTGGGGCCGTGCGCGACGTCTGCTGCGCGACTGGCTGCGCGACCAGGCGCGCGACCTGCTCGAGGGGCAGGACTCGACGCGCATCGACGTCGCCCAGGGTCGGATCAAGAAGCGCAAGCGCACGTGCGACAAGCTGCGCCGCCGCATCGAGGAGGGCGTGCTCGACGCCGAGACGCTCACCCCGCGCGACGTCGAGCAGCACGTGCGCGACGTCGTCGGCCTCAAGGTGCTGTGCAAGTCGACGCGCGACCAGCGCATGCTGGCCGACCGGCTCGTCCGCGACCAGCCGGCCGGGATGCGGCTGAGCCAGCCGCCGAAGGACTACGTGAGCAAGCCCAAGCCGTCGGGCTACCGGGCGATCCACCTCGAGTACCTCGTGCAGGTGCCCGGGCACGACGACGTCGCCGTCGAGGTGCAGATCAAGACCCGGCTGCAGGACGCGTGGAGCGAGCTCACCCACGAGGACCTCTACAAGCCGGGCGCGCCGATCAAGGTGACGCCGTTCCACGAGTCGGTGGCGCTGACGATGGCGAACCTGCTCGCGGAGGTCGACCGGCTCGCCGACAACCTCGCCGAGGAGCTCGCGAGCACGATCGAGGAACCGGTGCTGGTGCCGGAGGTGCCCGCGGGCACCGTGCGGGTGCGGGTGCGCACCACCGGGCCGCGGTTCGCGCTCGCGGTCGACGAGCACGGCCGCCAGGGCCTCATCCAGGCCTCCGCCGTGCGCCGCCTCGCCGGGGTGCGGGAGTTCATCGACGTCGCCGACTACCTCCACGTCGACGACGAGCTCACCGTCCGCGTCGTCGACGGCGAGAAGGGGCTCTACTACGTGCCCACCGAGCTCCCGCGGCACTGAGGCGGCACTGGCCCGACCAGCCCGGCGAGATCGAGCTTCTGTGTCGAGATCGAGGGGATGAATCCTCGATGTCGCCCTGAAACCTCGATCTCGGCGGGGGGGTGACGGCGGAGCTGACGCGGCGCTTCGGTGGTGGCGGGTGTCGCCTCGCCCCGGGGGGCCCGGGCGCGCTCAGCCGCAGTTGTCGCAGATGCCGGAGGCGGGGAGCTGCATGAAGCAGGTGGGGCAGATCTTCGGGGCCTCCTCGGGTGCGCGCTGCTTGCGCTGCCGGGGGGCGGCTGCGGCGCGGGGCGCCCGGGTGCGGGTGCGCTCCTGCGCCTCCTTCTCGGCGACGAAGGCCTTGATGCGTGCCTCGTGGTCGGCCTGCTCGATGACCTCGAGGGGGACGTCCTCGGCGTAGCGGCGGTAGCAGGCCAGGCGGGCGGCGACGGTGCCCTCGTCGAGGTCGGTGCCGCCGTCGGCACGGTGCGAGACCAGCGAGGTCAACGGCGGCAGCCCGGCCGCGCGGCACTGGGCGACGACCCGCGCGAGCACGGGGCCGATCCAGCTCCGGTACGGCGAGCGGGTGCGCAACCCGGTGCGGGCCTGCACCTGCTCGGCCAGGTCGGCGTAGGTGATGACGTCGAGGTAGTGGCCGGCGACCTCGGTGAGGATCTCTCCCGCCGCCTGCGCCCAGGCGCTGGTGCCCTGACTGATCCCGACCCACCGCTCTCCGGCCGCCTGCTCCGTCATGCCTCTAGCGTCGCATCCCGGCCGGGGTGCTGCGAACGCACCCCGACCGGCCGGCGATCAGGCGCGGGCGACGCCGTCGAGCAGGGCGAGGTCGTCCTCGCCGAGCTGCAGCGCACCGGCGGCGACGTTCTCCTCCAGGTGCGCGACGTTGCCGGTGCCGGGGATGGCGAGCACGTGCGGGCCCCGGTGCAGCGTCCATGCGAGCCGCACCTGGGCGGGTGTGGCGCCGTGGCGCGCCGCGACCTGGGCGACCTCGGCCTCGCCGGTGGTGTCGGGCGCGGCGCCGGGGACGGCGTTCGGCACCGCGGCGCCCATCGAGAAGAAGGGCACGAACGCGATGCCGCGGTCGCGGGTGAGGGCGAGGACGTCGTCGTCGGCCCGCTCGGTGAGCCCGTAGCGGTTCTGGACGGCGGCGACCGGGGTGATCGTCAGTGCCTCCCGCAGCTGCGCCGCGGAGACGTTGGAGAGCCCGATGTGGCGCAGCAGCCCCTCCTCGCGCAGCTCGACGAGCGCGGCGACGTGCTCGGCGACCGACCCCTCGGCCGGTCCGAGCCCCGTGCCCCACCGCAGGTAGACGAGGTCCATGTGGTCCCGGCCCAGCTGGCGGATGTTCTCCTCGAGCTGGTCGCGCAGCTGCTCGGGCCGGGCGTAGGGCTCGAACCCGAAGTCGGAGGACCGGGTCCGGCTCGGGCCGATCTTCGTCGCGATCGTCAGGTGCTCGGGATAGGGCTGCAGCGCGGTCGCGATCAGCTCGTTCGCCGAGCGGGTGGCCACGAAGTAGAACGCGGCGGTGTCGATGTGGTCCACGCCGACCTCGACGGCGCGGCGCAGGACGGCGATCGCGTCCTCGCGGCGGCGGGGTGCGGGGTCCCAGGGCATCCCGGTCAGCCGCATCGCGCCGAGGCCGATGCGGTTGACGGTGCGGTCGCCCAGCTGCCAGGTGCCGGCGGCGCTGGCGTCGAGGGTGGTGGTGGTCATGGTGGTTCCCTTCGGTGGTGGGTCAGACCGCGAGCGAGAAGAGGTCCCGCGGCGATCGGGTGATGAGGCGTGCGCTGAGCTCCCAGAGCCGGCGGGCGGCCTCGGGGTCGACGGCGTGCGGGGCGACCCCGGCCTGCGGGTGGGTGGTGCCGGTGCCCGGGTCGAGCGCGGCGACGTCGCCGTCGGCGAGGTAGACGCCGCCGCGGTGCTCCAGCAGCGGGCTGGTGGCGGCGACGAGGATGGTGGCGGCACCCTGGTCGATGGTCTTGCGGCCCGAGGGCGGGTCGATGATCGCCGCACCGGTGCCGTCGACGATGCCGAGAGCGCGGCGGACGTCGTCGCCGGCGGACCGGTTGAACCGGGTGTCGGCGACGATGCCCGGGTGCGGGGCGAAGGCGCGGACGCCCGCGTCACCCCAGAGCCGGTCGAGCTCCCGTGTGAAGAGGACGTTCGCCGTCTTCGACTGCGCGTAGGCGAGCGCCGGGTCGTGACGGTCGGTGCGGAAGTGCGGGTCGTCCCAGAGGATGCCCGAGTGCCGGTGCGCACCGGAGGTGGTGGTGACCACGCGGGCGCGGCCGGAGGCCAGCAGCACCGGCAGCAGCCCGAGCGTGAGCTGGAAGTGACCGAGGTGGTTGGCCGCGAACCGGGTCTCGTAACCGCGGCGGTCGTGGTCGAGGCCGCCGGTGGCCGGGATGCCCGCGTGGTTGACGAGTAGGTCGACGGGCCGACCCTCGCGGCGGTAGCGGGCGGCGAACGCCTCGACCGACTCGGGGACGAGCAGGTCGAGCTGCTCGATCTCGACGCGCCGCACCCCGACGAGGGCCCGCTTGGCGCGGCGCGGGTCGCGGGCGGCGACGGTCACCCAGGCGCCGGCCGCGCTGAGCGCGCGGGTGACGGCGAGCCCGAGGCCGGAGTGGCCCCCGGTGACGATGGCGTTGACGTCGGTGAGGTCGATGCCCTGCATGACCTCCTGGGCCGTGGAGTACGCGGTGAAACCCGTGCCCACGGGTTCCTGGAGCTGTCGCAGGTGCTGGCTGTGCTCGGTGAGTGGCATGAGCGCACGTCCTTCCTAGGCTGCGCTGCGCCTGAGGCGCTATAGTTGGTACCGGAACAACGTTCCGCCTAGAACTATACGGAACACTGTTCCGCTTACGCAAGGGGTGATCGTGAACTCGTCCGCACCGTCCGCAGAGCCGGGCACGGCGACCGCCGTCGACGGCGCCGCGGACCGCCGTGTGCGCGCCGACGCCCAGCGCAACATCGACGCGCTGCTCACCGCTGCCGCGGAGGTGTTCGCCGAGTGCGGCGTCGACGCCCCGGTCCGCGACATCACGAAGAAGGCGGGTGTCGGCACCGGCACGCTGTACCGCCACTACCCGCAGCGCTCGGACCTGGTCGCCGCGGTGTACCGCCACGAGGTCGACGCGTGCGCCGACGCGGCCGCCCGGTTCGCCGAGGAGTACGAGCCGGTCGAGGCGCTGGTGCGCTGGCTCGAGCGGCTCCAGGGCTTCTTCGCCACCAAGCGCGGCCTCGCCAGCGCGCTGCACTCCGGCGACCCGGCGTACGAGAACCTGCCGGCCCACTTCCGGGGCCGGTTCGTCCCCGCGCTGAGCGCGCTGCTCGACGCCGCCGCCGAGGCCGGCCAGATCCGCAAGGACGTCCGCCCCGACGAGCTCCTCCACGCCGTCGCCCAGATCAGCATGGCGGCGCCCATGCTCGACGAGGGCTACGTCGACCGCATGACCCGGCTGCTCGTCGACGGGCTGCGGTACAGCGGCTGAGGGCGCGGCTGGCCCCGGGTCGCCGGTGGCCGGGCGGGGCCGCTGTGGGCGTGGCGTGCACCCGGCCGCCCCGTTCTGGCCGCGAACTCGTACCCCGGTGCCGAACTCGTAGCGTGCACGGTACGAGCTGGGTTGGGAAGTACGAGTTGGCGGGCTGGACGACGGCCGACCGGCAGTGGAGGGTGTGCCATCCGCCGCCTGCGCCCGCCGACGAATGCGCGAACTCGTACTCCGGTGCCGAACTCGTAGCGTGCACCGTACGAGGTGGGTTCGGGTGTACGAGTTGGCGGACTGATGGACGGCCGGCCGGCTGTGGCGATGCCGTGCACCCGGGCGGACTCCGCCCGCCGCCCGCCGCAGCCGCCTGCCGCACCTGCCCGCCGCGGGCGACCACCAGGCCGGCGCGTCAGGAGGCGGCCGGGCGCGGTCCCGCCCGCCGACGCCCTCAGGGCCCCCGCGTCCGCATCGGCGACGCCAACTCGTACCCCGGTGCCGAACTCGTAGCGTGCACCGTACGAGGTGGGTGCGGGTGTACGAGTTCGGCTCGCTGTGGCTTGCCGGCCGCGAGACGGGCGGGGTCGGCGGGCCACCGTTCTGCGCGTCCCGACCCGATCGGCGCGTGGCCACCGCCCGGCACGCGAACTCGTACGTGGGTGCCGAGCTCGTAGCGTGCACCGTACGAGTTCGGCACGGCAGTACGAGTTCGCGGGTGGAGGGGCGTGGGCTTCCCGCGCCCCGCGTCCCCCGTCCCCCGCACGACCGGGCGCCTGCCGTGGTCAGCCGAAGAAGACCCGCAGGTCGCGCACGACGTCGTCGGGGACCTCGAGGGCGGCGAAGTGGCCGCCGCGGGGGAACTCCGACCAGTGCTCGATGCGGGCGTTGTCGCGCTCGGCGAGGCTGCGGATGGTCTGGAAGTCGTCCTTGAACACGGCGACGCCGATGCGGCCCTGGCTGACGACCGGCTCGGCGCCGGTGCGCTGCTCGGCGTAGTGGTAGCGCAGGGCGGTGCCGTAGGTGTTGGTCAGCCAGTAGAGGGTGGCCTGGGCGAGGACCTGCTCGGGGGTGACGAGCGAGGTGCCGTTGCCGAAGCTCTCGAACAGCTCGTGGTAGGCGAGCGTGGCCACCGGGGAGTCGGCCAGCGCGGCCGCGATCGTCTGCGGGCGTGACGCGTTCATGACGTTGTACGCACCCACCGACTGGAACCACTGCATGTGGCCGAGGGCGGCGTACTCCTTCTCCCCGAAGCCGTCCATCTCCCCCTCCGCGCCGGAGGGGAACGAGAACAGGTGCAGCACGTGCGCGCCGAGGAAGCCCTCGGGCTCGGTGACGGCGAGCTCGCGGCCGATGAGGGCGCCGGCGTCGGAGCCGTGGATCCCGTAGGTGTCGTAGCCGAGGCCGCGCATGAGGGTGTCGTAGGTGCGGGCGACCCGCGCGATCGTCCACTCCCCGACCATCGGGGTCGAGAAGCCGAAGCCCGGCATCGACGGGATGACGAGGTGGAACGCGTCCGCGGCGGTGCCGCCGTGCGCCTCGGGATCGACGAGGGCGTCGATCATGTCGAGGAAGTCGAGCACCGAGCCGGGGTAGGTGTGGGCGAGCAGCAGCGGGGTCGCGCCCTCGTGGCTCGAGCGCATGTGGAGGAAGTGCAGCGGCTGCCCGTCGATCTCGGTGACGAAGCTCGGGTAGGCGTTGAGGCGGGCCTCGACCGCGCGCCAGTCGAAGGTCTTCCATCGCTCGACCATGTCGCGCAGGTACGACACCGGGGTGCCCCACTCCCAGGAGTCCTCCGGTGCGGCCGGCGCGAACCGGGTGCGCTCGAGGCGCTCGTGGAGGTCGTCGATGTCGGCCTGCGGGATCTCGACGGCGAACGGGCGGATCTCCAGCGCGGCGGCGGGGGTCGTGGTCATCTGGTGCTCCGTGGGGGTCGTGAGCCGGTTCGCTCCAGCTCGTTGACCTCACGCTATGCAGGGTTCAGGAACGGTTCTTTCCGTTACTGTGAGCAGACTTCGGGCCATCGCGAAAGGTGTTCCCATGGCCTCCACCTCCGCCCGTCTGCTCGCTCTGCTCGGCCTGCTGCAGTCGCGTCCCGACTGGTCCGGCGCCGAGCTCGCCGAGCGGCTCGCCGTCACCGACCGCACGGTCCGCAACGACATCGCGAGGTTGCGCGAGCTCGGTTACCCGGTCGACGCCGTCCGCGGCCCGGGCGGCCGGTACCGGCTCGGCGTCGGCGCCCGGGTGCCCCCGCTGCTGCTGGATGACGCGGAGGCGGTGGCGGTCGCCGTCGGGCTGCGGCAGACGACGGCGACCGCGGGCTTCGAGGAGTCCGCCCAGTCCGCGCTGACCAAGCTGGAGCAGGTGATGCCGGACCGGCTGCGCCGCCGTCTGGCCGCGATCCGGGACGCGAGCTCGAGCGGGCCGGAGAACACGTCGTCGAACGTCGAGGACCCGCCGACCGACCACGCGACCCTGGCCGCGATCGCCGACGCGATCCGCGACCGGCAGGGGCTGCGGGCGTTCTACCGGGAGGAGCCCGTGGAGCTGGAGCCGTACCGGCTGGTGGCGTGGCAGCGGCGGTGGTTCCTGGTGGCGCGCACCCCGGCCGACGGCGCGTGGGCGCCCTACCGGGTGGACTGGCTGCAGCTGCGCACCCCGGGCGGGCGGCGCTTCACGCCGTCGCCGTTCCCGGGCGACTACACCGAGTTCGTGGTGCGCGAGGTCGCGCGCACGGGCTGGCCGGTGCACGCTCGGATCACGGTCGACGCGCCCGCGGAGGAGGTGCTGGCGCGGACCAACCCGGCCGTCGGCACCGTCGAACCGCTGCCCGACGGGCGCAGCGTGCTCGTGACCGGCGGTGACAGCGTGGAGATCGTCGCGGTCTGGATCGGGATGCTCGGCATCGACTTCCACGTCACCGACCCGCCCGAGCTGGTCGAGCACGTGCGGGTGCTGGCCGAGCGGTACGCGCGGGCGACGCCTGGGTGACCTGAGAAGGGCTCAGGGTCCTTGCTCGCTGAACATCGTCGTCAGAAGCTTGTCCCGAGCGCGCTCGAGATGCTCGCGAGTGAGCGTACGGGCGGCGTCCGCGTCGCCGCTGGCGATCGCATCGAGGATCGTTGCGTGCTCGTCGGCGATCTGCTCGGCGCGCAAGAGCTGCCGCGCCTGGACGCGGGCCATGCACAGATGTGCCTCCGCCATGAGCGTCGCGTGCATCCTGGTCATGCGTTCGTTGCTGTGCGCGTGCACCAGAGCCTGGTGCAGCTGAACGTCCGAGGCGACCACGACGCTCGCGTCGTTGCGTGCGGCCGCGAGACGCAAGAGGTCGTTCTGCAGCGTCGCCGCTTCCGGCAGGTCCCGACGAGTGGCGAGCGAGGCGGCGACGTGGCTTTCGAGCACGATCCGTGACTCGTACAGCTCGCCGATGTCGCGAGCGGAGAGCACCCGCACGATGAGGCCGCGGCGACCGTTCCGGACGAGGATGCCGTCGTTCACCAGGCGATCGAGGGCGGCCTTGGCCGTCGGCCGGCCGATGCCGAACTGGGCAGCGACGCCTACTTCGGTGATGCCGGCACCGGCGTCGACCTCACCGCGTAGCAGCTGGTTGCGCAGCTCCTCCTCGACTGCGTCCACCACGGAACGAGTGCGGAGCTCATGGTCTGCCATGCGAGGATGCTAAGCGTTGTCTCAATGTTATACAAGGACTCTTGACGCTCATAGGTTCGTGCCCTACCGTCCTGCACACGGACGAGGCGAAGGAGCCCGAAGCTTTATGACTGCGATCGGATTCATCGGTCCCGGCATCATGGGCGCCCCGATGGTGCGCAACCTGGTCACAGCAGGACACGAGGTGCGGGTGTACGGAGCCAGCGAGCGAGCCCGTGCACGAGCGGCTGAGACGGGTGGCCAGGTGGTCGACTCCGTAGCAGACGCCGCCAGAGGCTGCGAGGTGCTCATCACGATGCTGCCGGACGGCCCGGTCGTCCACGAGGTCCTGCTCGGCGAGGACGGGGCAATCAGTCATCTCGACCCCGGCGCGCTGCTCGTCGACCACTCCACGATCAGTCCCGCCGAAGCGTTGGCGGTTCACGAGGCAGCCGCGGCCGCCGGGGTGCGATGCCTGGACGCCCCTGTCAGTGGCGGCGAGGCCGGTGCTGTTGAGGGTGTTCTCTCGATCATGGTCGGCGGCGACCGGGAGGCGTTCGAAGCCGCCAAGCCCCTCTTCGAGGTCGTGGGATCCACCATCGAGCTCGTCGGACCAGCGGGTTCCGGACAGGTGGTGAAGGCGGCCAACCAGCTCATGGTGGCCGGCCACATCCAGATGCTTGCCGAGGCGCTGGTGTTCCTCGGCGCCCATGGCGTCGAGCCCGAGACGGCACTCGACGTGCTGGGCGGCGGGCTCGCCGGTAGCACCGTGCTCACCCGCAAGCGCGCGGCGATGGTCAATCGCGAGTTCGCGCCCGGCTTCCGGATCGCCCTGCACGACAAGGATCTGGGCATCGTGGACGGCGCCAGCAAGGAGCAGGGGCTCGCGCTCCCGTTGACGGCAGCCGTGACGGCCCTCATGCGGTCCGCGCGACGACGGGGGTACGGGGATCTCGACCACTCTGCGTTGCTGCAGCTGTTGCTCGACCTGAACGGCGAGCACGCAGGGGTGGCCGAGCGATGACGACTACTGGTTCGGGCGCCGACCCCGAGGACCAGATGTGGTGGCAGAAGCCGTTCCGGATGTTCCAGACGAACATCCGTGAGATCGACGCCGGGCTCGACGTCGAGCGGGTGCTCGACAGGATCATCGACTACGGCGCCAACACGTGGTTGCTCAGCGTGGGCGGGATCGTCTCGAACTACCCCACGAAGCTCTCCCATCAGAGTCCGAACCCCTGGCTGGCGGACCGGCCCAGTGGCGACCTCATCGGTGACGCCACAGCCGCGGCGCGCCGGCGGGGCGTCCGGGTGCTCGCCCGGATGGATTTCTCCAAGGTCGCCCGCCGGATCGCGATGGAGCACCCCGAGTGGCTGTTCGTGGGCCCGGACGGACGTCACCAGGTCTATCAGGGCCTCACCAGTGTCTGCCCGAGCGGCGGGTACTACCAGGAGAAGGTCTTCGAGGTTCTCGACGAGGTGCTCTCGCGCTACGAGATCGACGGGTTCTTCTTCAACTGGATGAGCTTCAACGAGATCGACTACGACAAGGCATACCGCGGCGTGTGTCACTGCGTCTCGTGCCGCACCGGTTATGCCGAGGAGTTCGATGGCGCCGAGCTGCCCGTCGGCCCGGAGAGCCCCGGCTACGCGCAGTGGCGTGACTACACCAGCGCCGTGATCGACGACCTGCTTGCCAGGGTTCGCGCCTTCATCGCCGAGCGGCGCCCGCAGGCTCCCCTGATCATGGGCGTCACGGCGGACATGGTCTTCCACGAGGCCAACAACGCGATCGGTCGTGAGCTGTGGCCAGCCCTCACCCAGGAACGCGTGAGCCTTGCACGCTCCTACCGGCCTCATGTGCCGGTGCTGGTGAACTCGGTGGCATTCGTCGACATGCCCTACCGGCTGGTGTCAGAGGACCCCCGCCACTTCGCTCAGTACCTGCTGCAGGCCATGGCCACCGGGGCCATCCCGTCGACCTACATCATGGGCGTCCCTGACGAGTTCGACTACGCCTCGCTCAGGGCTGGCGCCGAGGTCACCCGGTTCCACCGCGACCACGAGGAGGTCTACCACGACCTCGTTCCGTCTGCCCGCACCGGTTTGGTGTGCCCTCCCAGCGGGCGGCACGGCGAATCGCTTTCCGGTTCGCAGGACGCCACGGACGAGTTCCGCGGCTGGTGGCAGGCTCTGAGCGCCGACCATGTCCCGTTCGATGCGCTCGACCTTCGCCGACTCGGCGAAATCGCACAGTCCGGTGGGCTTGAGCGCTACCGCCTGCTCATCCTTCCCGACCTCGGACCACTCGATGAGGATGTGGCATCGGCGCTGGACCAGTGGGTGGAGCGCGGAGGACGGCTGTTGGGCACCGGCAGCAGCGGCTTTGCCTCCGGTACCAGCCAGCTCGCCTCGAGTCCCGCTGCTTCAAGGCTCGCCGTGCTCGACACCCCTGAGACCACCTGGTCCTCCGTCGTGCTCACCGATCCCGACGACCGCAGCACGGCGCTCCCGATCCTCGGGGCACTGCATGTCACCACGCTTCGTGAGGGCGCGCAGCGGTTCGGGGCAGTCCTGTCTCGTGCGCCGTATGGACCGCCTGAGAAGTGCTATGGGCATCTGCCGCTGCAGACTCCGGCGGGTGCCGTCGTCCAGCACGGGGCCGGGCAGGGCGCGGCGATGTTCTGGACACCTGGACGCGCGCACCGGCACCTCGGGCTCAGCGCCATCGGCGAGGAGATGACCAGGCAGGTCCGCAGCTTGCTCGGCGGTGAGCGTGATGTCGAGACCGACCTTCCCGCCCAGGTCGAGGTCATCATGGGCCGTTCCCGCGCCGGTCTCGTGCTTCACCTCAACAACGTGAGCGGGCGCCGGCACCAGGGCTACAGCGATCCGATCACGATCCCGGCCGGGAGGAGGCTGCGGGTTCTCAGCGACGTGCAGACGCTCCGTGCGCTGCGAGCGGGGGTCGAGCTCGAGCGGGACGACGCCGGCTTCTTCATCCTCCCTGAGATCAGCGATTTCGAGGTCCTGGTCGGGCAGTGATGGCAGCAGCACGATCGATGACGGACGTCGGGCCGCGGGTGCTGGTGGCTCCCGACAAGTTCAAGGGGACACTCACCGGCCAGCAGGCGGCCGAGGCGATCAGCGCCGGCGTGATCGAATGGGCACCCACTGCGCAGGTACGGACCGTTGTCGTCGCGGACGGCGGAGAGGGCACGGTCGAGGCAGCCCTCGCCGCGGGTGGGACGGCGACTACAACCACCGTACGGGGTCCGCTGGGCGACCCCGTGACGGCAACCTGGGCAGTGCTCGGCACGATGGCGGTCATCGAGCTGTCGGCGGCCAGCGGCCTTCAGCTCTTGGAGCCGTCGGACGACACCGCCGGCCGGGCGCACACCTTCGGGACAGGCGAGCTCGTGCGCGCCGCGCTCGATCATGGCCTGACCCGCATAGTGATCGGGGTCGGCGGGTCGGCCAGCACAGATGGGGGAACGGGGCTGCTGGCCGCTCTTGGGGCCCGCTTCCTCGACGCTGAGGGACAGCGCGTCGAGCTCGGTGGCGCCGATCTCGTCCGCCTGGCTGCTATCGACCTCAGCGGTCTAGATCCCCGTCTTCGCGACGTGACGCTCACCGTCGTGTGCGACGTCGCGGCGCCGCTACTGGGCCCGGACGGTGCGATCGCCATGTTCAGCGCGCAGAAGGGCGCCGGCGCCGAGACTCAGCAAGTCCTCGAGCGGGGGCTGAGCACGCTCGCTGCCGTTATCGGTCGTGCCACTGGCCGCGATATCGCAGCCCTCGACTGGGCCGGCGCCGCCGGTGGTACGGCGGGGGGCTTGTACGGGCTGCTGGGAGCCGAGTACGTGAGCGGCATCGACTTCATCGCAGACCTGACCGGGCTGGCCGAGCACCTGGCGTGGGCGGATCTGGTCATCACCGGAGAAGGGTCGTTCGACCGGCAGTCGCTGCGCGGCAAGGCGCCGCTGGGGGTCATCGATCACGCGGGCGCGGCTCAGGTGCCGGTGGTGCTGGTCGCCGGGCGCATCCAGATGGCGGATGAGGAGCTGCGGCGCATCGGAGTCCGGTCCTGGGCGTCGGCCGAGGACTCAGCGCCGAAACCGCGACAGGCGGTCGGGCCGGCTGCGGCGCACTGGGTGCGGCAGGCCACCCGGCGCGCGCTGGACGACCTAGGCGGCGACGAGGTCGCGGCGGTATCGGGTTCGCGACCATCCCGGGCCGGTCCGGCCGCCGAGCATGACTGATGCCGTCCGACCCACCCACACCCCACACAGGGAGAGGCAATGCCGAACGAAGAGACTCCTGGACTGATCCTCGTCACCGGGCAGCAGGACGAGGCGAACCGTCGGCGGATCACCGAAGCGGCGGATGCGGCACCGGTGCGTTTCGTCACGAGCATGAATGAGGCTGGGGAACTGCTCGGGGACGCCGTCGCCATCGCCGGCACGGTCTCGGCCGCGCACCTGGCGGCGGCGCCGAAGCTGAGGTGGGTGCACAGCTGGGCGGCGGGTGCGAACAACGACCTGACGCCCGAGATGGTGGCGAGCGACGTGGTGCTGACGTCGTCGGTGGGCAACGGTGCGATCCCGTTGGCAGAGCACTCGATGTTGCTGATGATGATGCTCAACCGGGACGTGCCACGGTGGATGGCGAGCCAGCGCGCTCGGACCTGGGACCGCTTCACGCACGGCGAGCTGAACGGCAAGACGCTCGGCATCTACGGCGTGGGCCACTCTGGGAGCGATCTGGCGCTCAAGGCCAAGGCCTTCCACATGCGGGTGCTCGGGTGTCGGCGGAACCACGAGACGTTGGTACCCGGAATCGACGAGATGTACAGCCCAGACAGGCTCATCGACTTCGTGGCCGAGTGTGACTTCGTGGTGGTGACCGCGCCATACACCGCAGGCACCGCCGGAGCGTTCTCCGCCGATGTCTTCCGTGCGATGAAGCCCACCGCGTACTGGATCTGCATCTCCCGTGGCGGCATCGCAGATGACGACGCCCTGCTGCGGGCGTTGCAGGAGGGGTGGATCGCTGGAGCCGGCATCGATGCTCACGGCGTCGAGCCGCTCCCCAGCGATAGCCCGTTCTGGACCGCGCCCAACACCATCATCACCCCGCACAACGGCGCTACCACGCCGGGGACGGCGCAACGAGGTGTGGAGATCTTCGTCGACAACCTCCGTCGCTTCGTCACGGGGCAGCCGCTGCAGAACGTCGTCGACAAGGTCCACGGCTACTGAGTGCGGGGCGGAGGACGTCGGGGGACAACCAGCACATCACCACTGAGCACCATTCACCGAAGGGACAGTCAACGATGACGACACACCCGATCACCCCAAGCCGGCGTACGTTCCTCACGGCCGGTGTCGGCGCCGGCGCGATGGCCGCGATCCTCGCTGCATGCGGCCGCGGGGACGCCGCACAGAACAGCGGCGGGGGCGGTGGCGCAGGCGCGGGCGACGACGGCAGTGGCGGCGGCCCGATCACCATGCGCACGGCGCTGTGGGGCAACGCCGATCGAGCCCAGCTGTACGAAGAGGCCACTGCGATGTATGCCGACACCCTCGAGGAGGACGTCACCTTCGACATGTCCTTCGCCGAGCTCGGCCCCTACCTTGAGCGGCTCGCCACCACCGCGGCGGCGAACGACCTGCCCGACGTGTTCTTCATGCGGGACACGCACCTTGGCTGGTACGGGCAGAGCGGGTCGCTGCTGGACCTGACGCCGTACCTGGGCAACATCATTCAGACCGACCAGATCGCAGAGGCGGCGATCGGCGACGGCACCGTCGGCGATGGCGTCTACGCGCTCCCCACCCACTACGTAGGCCAGGCGCTCTTCTACGACGTCGAGATGCTGCAAGAGGCCGGCATCGACGGAACGGCCATCACCACCTGGGACGACCTGGCCGAGGCCGCGCGTGCCGCGCACGGGATCCGCGAGGGCGTCGTGGGGCTCGACGACCCCACGATGGACAACAGCACCCAGCGATTCCTCGAGGCCTACATCCGCCAGGCGGGTGAGGAGGTGTTCACGCCGGACGGCGGCATCGGGTTCTCCGAGGACACGATCGGATCGTGGCTGGAGTTCTGGCACCAGCTGCGCTCCGACGGGGTGCTCACGCCGCCGGATGTGTCGCTCGAGAACGACGCAGCGGGCGTGGCGGGCAGCATGATCGCTACCAACCGGTGCGCGCTCGCACTGATGAGCACCAACCACTACGTGCAGGTGCTGCCGGTCACCCAGAACGAGCTCGCGCTCGCAAGCCTGCCCGTGCTGCCCGACGGCACCGACGACTGGTGGTTCTTCCCGCCGATTCTCATCTGCGCCGGCGCCAATACCCAGCACCCCGAGATCGCCGCGGGCCTGATCAACTTCCTCGTGAACGACATCGAGGCGGGGAAGCACACGCTGCTGAACCAGGGTGCCCCGTCGTCGGCGGCGGTGCGCGACGCGATCCTGCCGCTGCTGGACGACGGCCAGCGGGCCTTCGTGGAACAGATCTCCCGCGAGCAGGAGTACCCACGCCGACCGTTCCCGGTGCGGCCGCAGGGCTCGGAGGAGGTCAACGCCTCGATCGGTCGCAACTCGACAGCGGTGGCGTACGGCCAGATGTCGGTGGCTGATGCTGCGGCGGCCATCGTTGCGGAGAGCAAGGCCGCGATGGGTGGCGCGTGATGGCGGGCGAGTGTGCGTTCTGCGCGGCGGACGTCGACGACGCTCCGCCGCGCGAGCGCGCAGTCCGCACCGATAGGTGGCGGCTGGTGGTGCATCGTTCGGCGCTGCCAGGGTGGTTCTTGCTGATGCCGCGACGGCACATCGAGTCGCTGCACGAGATGACGGCAGAAGAGGCTGCGGATCTCGGGCCCCTGATCCAGCGGGCAAGCGCTCTGCACGTCGAGCACTTCGGTGCACTGAAGACCTACGTCATGCAGTTCGCCGAGGGGGTCTCGCACGTGCACTTCAGCCTGGCCCCGCGGCGCTCCGACATTCCAGCTGACCGGATCGGCCCCGCGTCGATGGGCTTCAACAGCAAGGACGAGACGCTGAGCACTGAGCGGCGGGACGAGATCGCCCTCCAGGTCGCGCGCGCCTGGGGGGCCGGCGGTGGTGACGGCGACACATGAGTGCCCTCAGCGAGCTCAGCCGGCTCAGGCGTCGGGGTACACCGGCCTCGAAGAGTCCCGCCGAGCGCAACGACGGGAAGGCGGCGCTGTTCTTCCTGGGCCCGTGGTTCATCGGGCTCGCGGTGATCGTCGCAGGTCCCTTGGCTGCCTCGTTCTACCTGTCGCTCACGGACTACGACCTGCTCTCGCCACCGGTCTTCGAGGGTTTGGCGAACTACCAGGCCCTGCTCACCGACTCGCAACTCCGGAAGGCGTTGCAGGTCACCTTCACCTATGTGTTTGTGTCGGTGCCGCTGCAGCTGGCGGCGGCACTGGGACTGGCACTGCTCCTGGACAGGGGGCTGCGCGGACTGGCTGTGTACCGCTCGGTGTACTACCTGCCCTCGCTGCTGGGTGGCTCGGTGGCGATCGCGATCCTGTGGCGCCAGATCTTCGGTACGGAGGGCCTCGTCAACCAGGTGCTGTGGTGGTTCAACGACCTCCAACCGTTCGTCCACATCCAGACCCAGGGTTGGGTGTCGAACCCGGACACCGCACTCGGCACCCTGATGATCCTCAATGTATGGACCTTCGGCTCGCCGATGGTGATCTTCCTCGCTGGACTGCGGCAGATCCCGGAGATGTACTACGAGGCGGCCTCTATCGATGGCGCATCCCGGTGGCGACAGCTGCTGGGTATCACGTTGCCTCTGCTCACTCCCATCATCTTCTTCAACCTGGTGCTGCAGGTAATCAACGCGTTCCAGACCTTTACGCAGTCCTACATCGTATCCGGCGGGACCGGCGGTCCGGTCGACTCGACCTTGTTCTACACGCTGTACCTGTACATCCAGGCGTTCACGAACCTCAACATGGGGTACGCCTCGGCAATGGCGTGGGTGCTGCTGCTGATCGTGGCGGTGATGACCGCACTGAACTTCTTCTTGTCGAAGTATTGGGTCTTCTACAATGACTGACGCCGCACGCGCCGAGCTCGTGCTGATGAATGCATCTCGCGCCGCCGCCCGCCGCCACGCCTCGTGGCGGCGGGCGGGCAAGCATGCGTTGCTAGTTCTCGGCGGCCTGCTGATGCTCTACCCGCTGCTGTGGATGGTGGCGAGCTCGTTCAAACCCGAGGCCCTGATCTTCCGCGAGCCTGGGCTGCTGGCCAGCGAGTTCACCACCGAGAACTACGCTTTCGGCTGGGACTTCCTGCGACGTCCCTTCAGTTGGTACATCACGAACTCGCTCATCGTGGTGGCAGGTGCCGTCATCGGGAACCTGGTGTCGTGCTCGCTCGCGGCCTACGGGTTCGCTCGGCTGAACTTCAAGTTCAAGAATCTGTGGTTCGCTATCATGCTGATGTCGATCATGCTGCCGATCCACGTGATCATCGTGCCGCAGTACATCTTGTTCTCGAACATAGGATGGATCAACACCTTTCTCCCGCTGATCGCGCCAAAGGTGCTTGCGACCGACGCGTTCTTCGTTTTCCTCATGGTGCAGTTCTTCCGGGGTATCCCGCGTGAGCTCGACGAGGCCGCGCGGATCGACGGCGCGGGTCATCCGCGGATCTTCTTCAGGATCATGCTGCCGCTATCGGTACCTGCATTGGCCACGACGGCGATATTCACGTTCATCTGGACGTGGAACGACTTCTTCAGCCAGCTGATCTTCCTCACGCATCCGGACATGTACACGGTGCCGGTCGCCCTGCGAACCTTTCTGGACGCCACGGGTCAGAATCACTGGGGTCCCATGTTCGCGATGTCGCTGATCTCGCTCGTTCCACTCTTTGCAATTTTCCTGTTCGGGCAGCGGTTCCTCGTCAAGGGGATCGCCACCACGGGGATCAAGTAGCGCGGGCGCTTCAGGCCGGCGAAGGCGTGAGCCGCCAGGGCCCCTGAGTGGTCGCACGAGGCGGTGCGACAAGGGCTCGGCCAATCGGCCAGCTTGGTGCGGAGCTCTGCAGAGCAGCGATCAACGGTACTCGGTGCGGATGTCAGCACACCGGACGGCGTTCGCGCCGACCGCCCCGGTGAGCTCCTCGACGGCGCGCCGCGCATCGGCGACCTCGACCCCCGAACCGGGCGAGAGGGTGGCGAGCTCCTCGACGGTCACGATGCCGTCGTCACCGCGGTGCCGCAGCAGCGCGCGCGCCGCGCGCTGCAGGCGGTCGACGCGCCCCTCGGGCGTGGTCGGCTCCCACCAGGGCTCGCCGCGCTCGCCGAGCGCGACCTTCGCGTCGTGGACGGCGGGGCGTGCGCCGCCGTCGGTGCGGACCGCCCGCCGCGCGGCCATGAGCGCGGAGACGAGCTCGGCGCGCAGCGGCTCCGGGATCGACGGGTCGGTGGCTCGCCACCGGCGTCCGTTGACGACGATGTGGTGCCCGGACGGCGTGCGCTCGGGGTCGCCGTCGTCCGCATCTGCCACCCGATCATCGTGGCAGGTGGGGCCGGCGACGCCGTCGGGCCCTTGCCTGGGCCGTGATCGGTGAGGAGGATCGGACGACGGCGTGCCGCGCCTTGCGGCGCGCGCCCTGGACGGAGGCCGACCATGCCGACGACGACCTACACGCTCGAGGTGCCGGGGGCGGTGCTGACGTACGACGTGCACCAGCCGGAGAGTCCGAGCGACCACCCGCCGCTGTTCGTGTTCGGGTCGCCGATGGGGGCGTCGGGGTTCGCGCAGCTGGTCGAGCAGCTCGACGACCGGGTGGTCCTCACCTATGACCCGCGGATGGCGGAGCGCAGCCGGCTGACCGAGGGCGGCGAGGTGAGCGTGGAGATCCACGGCGAGGACCTGCACCGGGTGGTGGAGGCCGCTGGGCTGGGGCCGGTGGACGCCTTCGGCAGCAGCGGCGGCGCGCAGGCCGCGCTGCCGTGGGTGCTGGCGCACCCGCAGGACGTGCGGACGCTGGTCGCGCACGAGCCGCCGCTGACCCTGCTGCTGCCCGACGCCGACGTGCTGATGAAGGTCAACGCCGACATCGTCGAGACCTACCAGCAGCGCGGCTTCGGCCCGGCGCTGGCGAAGTTCATGCGGCTGGTCATGCACACCGGCGAGTTCACGCAGGAGTACCTGGACCAGCCCGACCCCGACCCCGCCCAGTACGGCCTGCCCACCGAGGACGACGGCTCCCGCGACGACCCGCTGCTCGGCCACAACATGAGGATGGCGCCCTACCTCCCCGACGCCGAGGCCCTCACGGCGACCGGCGTGCGGATCGTCCCGGCGGTCGGCGCCGACAGCGAGGGCGGCATGCCCCGCCGCGGCGGCGAGGCGCTCGCGGAGCTGCTGGGCGTGGAGCCGGTGATGTTCCCCGGGGACCACGGCGGCTTCACGGTCAGCGAGTGGGCGCCGGGCAACGACCCGGCTGCGTTCGCGCAGAAGCTGCGGGAGGTGCTCGCGGGCTGATCGGTCGACGGCGCGGCCCGCGTCGTCGGTGAACAGGCACCGCGCCGACCGCGACCGTCCTCAACCCAGCTGTCGAGCCCCCGGCAGACCCGCGTGGTTGAGTCCGAGCCCGGCGGCGAACAGGTGCGACGTGTCCCCGATCCGCACCGCCCTCGGCACGTGGACGCGCCCACCCTGGCGTGCCTCGAAGACCACGGTGCTCACCGACGTCACGGGCAGGAACAGCGACGTCCAGGCGATCTGGAGGGGGATGTGGAGCAGGTCCGCCAGCCAGGTCACGCCGAGGCCGCCGTGGCACACGATCGCGACCGACAGGTCCTCGACCTCCTCCGAGACCCGCTCGAAGCCGGCGTCGCAGCGTCGGTAGCCGAGCGACTCCAGGAACTGCCTGGACCCCTGCACCAGTCGCTCGATCTCGGCCTCGATCGCGGGTGCGTGGCCGTCGAAGACCGACCACGACTGCCATGGCTCCGCGCCGGCCGCGCGGACGTAGCGGCCGGAGACGTTCCAGAAGACGGCGGTGCCGCCGTCGCCGTCGGGCACCGTCGGTGAGCGGAGCTCACCCGCCCAGTCCGCCACGACGGCGTCGAGACCACAGGCCCGCGCGAGCGGCGCCGCCGTCGCCCGCGCCCTGCCCATCGGCGAGACGAACAGCCGGTCGAGGGCGAGCTCGTCGGCACGGTCGGCCAACGCTGCAGCCTCGGCGTGGCCGCGCGGGGTGAGCCAGTCGTTCGCGTAGTCCGGGTCGCCGTGACGGATGATGTGCAGCCGCAGTCCGGGTGGTGGCGCCCAGCCGCCGTCGATCGTGTCGCTCATCGCTTGCTCAGTGAAGCACGGGTGCGACACCTCGCGACCCGCGGCCTCTCGCGGCACCGTTCGCCGGCCGGTGCTGACACCAGCCGGGCAGGCCTGCCCTCGGACTACTTCGACCGCGCAGCCGACGTGCTCGCCGACCTGCTGCCCCACGCTCGACGGAGGACGCTCGACGGGCCGGATCGCGTCGTCGACCCGCACATCCTCGTCCCGCTGCTGCTGCGGTTCTTCAGCGGCGCGCACTGAGGGGGCCCTACCTCCGCAGCCACGCGACCGATGAGCTCACCCGGCTCGTTCGTCTGTACCTGTGACGACGTCGGACACCGGAGCAGGAGCGACATGGACACCGAGAACCGCACCGCCGAGCAGGAGATCCGCGAGCTGTACCAGGCCTGGTTCGCGGCGAGCCGGGCGAAGGACCTGGACGCGTCGATGGCGCCGATCTCGCCCGACATCGTGTCCTACGAGCACTCTGCGCCGCTGCAGCGCACCGATGTCGACGGGGTGCGCGAGGAGTGCCGGCGCGGGTTCGAGCGGCAGCCGGACGGCTTCGAGTGGACGGTCCCCGATCTGGAGGTGATCGTGCGCGGCGACATCGTCACGTGGGGGCTGAACCGGATGGCCGGCCGGCACCGGGACGGCAGCGAGAGCGTCATGTGGTCGCGAGGGACGCGCGTCTTCCGTCGCGTGGACGGCGCGTGGACGATGATCCACCAGCACGTGTCGTTCCCGGTCGACGCCGCGAGCGGCGCCGCCGCCACCGGGCTGGTGCCGTGAGGAAGGTGGCCCCTGTGGTGCCCGCACCCCCCACGAACCTGCCCGACGGCGGCGCGCCCGGGCGCGAGGACATCGCCGCCCTGTTCGAGTCCCATCGTCACGAGCTGCTCACGCACTGCTACCGGATGACGGCGTCCCTGGCAGACGCCGAGGAGCTCACCCAGGAGTCCTTCCTGCGGGCGTGGCGCGCACGCGACAGGTTCCGTGGCGACGCCTCGCCGCGGACATGGCTCTACCGGATCGCGACCAACCTCTGCCTGGACTTCCTCCAGAGCCACGAACGACGCGCGCAACCCACCGAGTCCGTCCTCGACACCCTCGAGCGCGACGCCGATCTCGACCCCTTCCCGGACCGCGACGACCCGGCCTCGCTGGTCGCGCAGGCCGACACCACCGACCTCTACCTGATGGCCGCGCTGCTGCACCTGCCGCCCCGGCAACGGGCCGCCGCTGTCGCCCGCGACCTGCTCGACCTGAGCGCCGCCGAGAGCGGAGGCGTTCTTCTCCCAGATCTTCGGTCGTGACGGCCCCGGGGCGTGGGAGCTCGTGCCGACCCGGGCCAACGGGGCGCCTGCCATCGTGAACCACGTGCGCGCGCCGGGTGAGGAGACCGCCCGGCTGATCTCGGTCGACGTCCTGAGGATCCGCGGCGGGCGCATCGTGGGCATCCACTGCTTCCTCGGAAGCGCGCGGCTGCGTGCCTTCGGAACCAGCGTGGCGGCCGGCTAGCGCGGAGCGGCCACCGTCGGGCAGGTGCCCGCCCGACGGCGACCGCTCGTCCCCGCGGCGCCCCTACCCCTCCGGGACCAGGACGATCCGACCGAGCACGGCGCCGTCGTCCATCTGGCGGTGGGCGTCGGCGGCACGGTCCAGCGGGAGGACGTCGTGGACGACCGGGGTCAGATCGCCGCGCGCGGCCGCGCGCAGCAGGTCGGCGCGGGCGGCGTTGCGGCGGTCGACGGCGATCGTGTTGAGGCTGAACGTCGCGAACGACCGGGACTGCTGGAAGGAGCGGATCAGGGCGGCGCCGAAGTCGTCCGGCGGGAAGCCCGCGACCCCGCCCACCAGCACCAGCCGCCCGTTGGGGGCGAGGCGGTCGATGAACCTCGCCTGGTCGGGGCCGCCGACGATGTCGACGACGACGTCGTAGCTCGCGTCGTCGTCACCGGCGCCGTTGCGGTCGAGCACGTGGGTGGCGCCGAGCGCGCGGAGGCGCTCGCCGCGCTGCGCCGAGGACGTCGTGACGGCGACCGCCGCGGCGCCGCGCCGGGCCGCCAGCTCGACGGCCGAGATGCCGATGCTGCCGGCCGCGCCGCGGACGAGGACGCGCTCGCCGGGGGCGAACCGGGCGTGCTCGAGGGCGAAGTGGGCGACGGTCGCCGCGCTGCCGAGGGCGGCGGCGTCGACGAACGAGAGGTCGTCGGGGAGCTCGGTGACGTCGTCGAGGTGCGCGGTCACCTGCTCGGCGTACCCGCCCAGCAGGCCCGGCGTGGCCCAGACGCGCCTGCCGACCCAACCGGGGTCGACGCCGTCGCCCACCTGCTCGACGACGCCCGCGACCTCGCTGCCGGGCACGATGCCCTCGGGCGCGACGCGTACGAGGGTGCCGCGGCGCATGACGGCGTCGACGCCGCCGACGCCGATCGCGGCGGTGCGGATGAGGATCTGGCCGGCCGTGGGGGTTGGAGCGGGGACGTCGGCGGGGACGAGGCCGCTGGGGTCGCCGTACTGCTCGAGCCTGACTGCTCGCATCTGCTCTCCTTCGTGGTGCGGTTAGGCTGGCGACCGTAACGGACGGGGGCGTCCGGATATTCGAAGTGAGAGCGGGGAGGCGGTCTCGTGACTCAGCTGCGCGTCGACGCCCAGGAGAACCGTGCGCGGATCGTGGACGCGGCGCGTGCGCTGTTCGCCGAGGAGGGGCTGGCGGTGGGGATGCGGGAGATCGCCCGCCGCGCCGACGTCGGCCCGGCCACGCTGTACCGACGGTTCCCCACCAAGCAGGACCTCATCGACGTGGCGTTCGCCGAGGAGCTGCAGCAGTGCCGGCGGATCGTCGTCGAGGGGTGCGACGACCCCGACCCGTGGCGGGGGTTCAGCTCGGTCGTCCACCACCTGACGGTGCTGAACTCGCAGAACCGCGGCTTCGTCGCCGCCTTCACCGCGCAGGACCCCGACGGCGAGGTGCGCAGCACGATCACCCGCCAGCGCCAGGAGCTGCTGCCGCGCCTCGCCGACCTCGTGCGCCGCGCGCAGAAGGCCGGGGCGTTGCGCCCCGACTTCACCATGGATGACCTGCTGCTGGTGCTGCAGGCCGGTCGCGGGCTGTTCTCGGTGCGTCCCACCAAGGCTGCTGCGCGCCGGTTCGCGGAGATCGTGCTCGACGGGCTGCGGGCGCGGTAGGCACCCGGCCTGCCGGCCGAGGCGACGCGACCTTGGTCTGCCGCCCCGAAGTCGGGACGCCCTGGCTCGCAGACCGCCAGCCCTGCCTTCCGTGGCCAACTGTGGGCCCAATGAGCGCGGCGACAGCGGCCAACCAAACGTCGCGACGCCTATGTCATTTTTTGGACCCCAGAGCATCCAGAAACTATCACTCGCGAACTGCTGAAGTAAGAGGAGCAGTGGGAGGGGCCGCCTGGGCCGCGATAGACCCCGGACGACTCATTGCTCCCCAGATAATGGCCGCAGCTCGGGCAGCTGGAGGACGGTGTGGTCACGGTAGGCCTGGGTCACACGAACCAAACGTGGCGCCTCACCAGCGAAGCTCACAAAAGCTTCGCCCGTCCCCAATGTGCGGATCTGCTCCGCCAAGCGGGGATTGTCAGGTTGAAGCTTCCGCGCAGCCATCGTGGCGACCGTGGCGTCAGGAAGCCCGAAACAAATCTTCGTTTGCGCATTCGCAGCGACGACCTCTGGGAGGTCCAGGGGTCCCTGTGTAGCGAGTATGACTGCGAGGCCCTTTGACCGACCTTCGCGGATCATGGTCTGAATCGCGCGGAAAGGTGCGACCCTGTGAGCTTCGTCTACGACCATAACATAGCGAATGCTGTTTGGCACTGGAGGAAGATTCTGAATACGGAGAAGGAGTGACGATAGTATGAAGCCGGCCGCAAGTACCGTGGTCTGCCCGTTGCCAGGTATCCTGGATAGGCCAAAGACCATATTCGAGTCGATGACGTTACCAAGTGGTTCGCCAGACTTGAACAGGTCGTGCTTTGTCAGGTCGCCGATCACGCCTGCCAGGTCGGCGTCGAGCTGGTCGTCCAGTGTGCGAAGGGTGGGCCAGCGGCGTTCGGTGCTTCGGACGCTGTAAGCGTCCTTCAGCGCCTTCTCCAACTTCGCCCTCTGCCGGACCCCCAGCCGAGCGTTAACGGATCGAAGAGCTTCATCAACGGTATCCCGCAACTCGATGATTGCGCTCTGTATTGAGCGCTCGCCGTCATCGTCGAGCGCCAAGGGGTTGAATGGAGCGCCCTCGTTCCACAGATCGATGAACCGGGCGTCCGCGAACGCCGGGAATCCAGTGTCATCGCTGTAGTCATTCTTGAAGTCTGCAATGCCGAAACGACTGCCGCTGAACTTTGCGAGTTGACCGAGAAGACTCATCGCAAACTGCGTCTTGCCCATGCCCGACGATCCCCATATCTCCGTGTGACCGTTCTGCAGGGCCGTCTGGCCCGTGCCCGCTGCATGCCAGCGGATCTCGTCACCAGTGACAGCGTCCCAGCCGATCAGGGGCGCGACGAACTGGCGGCTCGGAACAGCCTCGGACGAAGGCGTGTCAGAGGTTAGACAGTGGTCCGCACCTGAGGAATTGTCACTTGACTGTGCCACCTGAGTCTCGGTAGGCCTCTCGGGGCCGGGATCTTCAGGGGCTGCGGGTGGAGGTCCCGTCACCTGTGCCACATTGTTGCCAAGACCGTCGTAAGTGGGCCCCTCGCCAAGATCAGGCTGACGTCGGCCATTGCCATTGCCATTGCCACTGCCTTCGGGGCGTCGTCGAGTTCTGGTGCTCTGAAGTGGTGGCCGAGCTGTCTCAACGGTGCGCAGCTCGGTGAGACTTGTCGCCGTTGCGGTCTGAAGAAGCTCTTCGGTGAGCGGAATGCTGTGTAGGACCACCGGGACGATGTCGTTGGCGACATCCGTCCGGTAGGTGCGGTGGAAGCGCTCAACCCTCGGACCAAAAACGAGGCCTACTCCAGCCCACTCCAGCGTTCCGGTGCCACGACGGAAAGCCTCGAGTGCATCGAGCTCGGCTCGGTCGAGTCGGAATCGCGACTCTCGCGCGACCGCATATGCCGCTTCGGCGATGCGGTTAAGCCAGAGACGACTGTGAACGCTCCCCGCCTCTGGGTACGCCGCCCACTTGGTGGCGGCGAGGCTCTGATTTAGTTGGTCAAGCGCGCTGGCAGCGGCGTCATGCTCATCGCTCCTGCGTGCCTTCACCTCGATCGTCGCTATGTGAACTCCGCGATCTCGTGTATCCAAGGCGATCGCGAGCAGATCGGCCCGCTTCTTGGGAAACCAGTGTCGATACTCGTCGAGACTGACCAGCAGGACCCTGCATCCCGGGGGAAGCGGCCACGGGGTCGTAGTGGTGGCGAGGAGGCTAAAGGCAACCACGTGCCCGACGAGCTCATTTATGCCCGCGCCACTCGTTGCAGCCTGAAGGGCTAGGATCCCGTAGCCCTGGCTGGCAACGCGCCGCAGCTGGGTGCCAATCGACAGTGCAACGTCGGGCTCCCTGATAATGCCCGCTGCTCGCAAACTGCGGCCGATGGCGCGATCGGCCGGGCCGCCGGACTTCTGACTTAGAACTAGCGATAGAGGGCTGTCTCCTCCGAGTCGCCGCTCCTGATGAAGGATCGCGACATTGTCAACCCCGAGGGCGTGTTCCAGGCTATCTCGAGTAGCGTATCGGTCGAGGGTAGCAACCCAAAGAGAAAGGTCGTGAACTTCTCGCAGCTTGGAAGCTATGTCGAGGGCGCCTGTCCTGACCTCCGGAACTTGCAGAGGATCGCCTTCGTCGGGCCACCCGTCATAGACGGCGTTCTGAACCCGAAGCCACGCCTGACCAGCCGCCGACGCCGTCGGCGGCATGAGCAGAATGCGACGATCCTGTCTCGGGCGCTGCCACACGCGGGGCGCGAAGAGAACCTCCGGATGATCGTCCGGAGGGGCGACTTCTCGGGTTTCGATCTGAAGAGCGTTTGGGCCATCTGTCAGACCCGTGACCAGCGCAAGATGGACCGCCGGAGAGTCATGGGTTGGCCGTAGAAGCTCGCGGGCTCGTGAGAGGTCGTCAAGGTAGCGCAGCTCTAGGACGTCCCTTTCGTTGCGCAGCTGGTCGTCGGCGTTCGCGAGGGTCTCCGGTCGCGGCCTATCCTCGGCCCGGGTTCCAATGCAGAAGATCTCTATTCTTCGGATCTGCGCGAGTCCCACACGACGGTTGATCAATTTCACGGCCTCTGCGACTAACAGATCTGCCGCGCCCGCCCCCCACGCCAGGCAGCGCAGGTGTCCTGCGGCCTCTGGCTGGAGCCTAAGTAGCTGGACCACGACCGAGCTGAGCGCTTCGCCGGAGTAGCCGCTCTCATCTCGGGCTGTTCGGCCCCCGTACAGGCTCCAAATGCGCCCCTCGCTAGTCGGGAGAAGAACGCGATCCTGTGTGGAGAGCCGCAGGTAAGCAGGATGATGAGTGGCTGTAGCCCGGGCAATGCCCTCCGATGTGGCGACATTGTCGCTTGAGTTGGAGGTGGTCTCACGCCCCTTAGAGGGCGTCGCGAGGCTCCACAAGGCGTCGAGGTACTGCGCCAACCACTCCGCCTTCATCGGAGCGAACGCCGTAAGGGCCACTGCACGATTCCCACACACGGCACCTGCAAGAGCCAAGGCTTCCGCGGAGGATGAATCGCGCGCAGCCTCGCGCTCTGCGCACACAGCCCGCCAGGTATCGACCCACGACCTCAGCGCCGAAGGCTCCAGACCTCGATCCAGAGATCCTCTAGCGATCTGCTGGAGCGCACGCGCCACCGGCATCAAGTCTGCCGGGACCTCCTGCACGGTCCCGGTATTCATCGGTCCGCAGAAGGCGTGAAGGCTCGGCTCTGTTGGCAGCGTCAGACTTAGTACGGGTGCCTCGGCAAAAGCCACTGCTGCACGAAGCGTGGCGACATCGTCCAGGTCAGGCTTCCAGTCGACCTGCACCGTGCTGCCGTCGCCGGCGTGAAGCCTTAGCTGCAGGGCTGGCAGTTGGGCACCTGACACGATCCCCGCGGCTGCGAACGTCGCGAGGATGTCTCCGAGATCGCCGTCGTCCGCTGCGCGCAGGAGCAATCCATCGACATCACAGCCGGACGCCTCCCAGCCCCGCAGTAGCGCTCCGAGCCTCAGTCGCGCACATGCCAGTGTGATGATGCGGCCGGCACCCGTCCTGTTATGGGCTGCGTCGGGGTTAATGGGACGCTGAGGGCCGAGAACCTGGACTCGCTGGATCGGACCTCCCAGCTGTTGCGTGGCCCGGACCATTGCGGCCTCAGGGCAGGAGGGATTACTGCCATTGACCGCGCGGTCGCGTAGCAGACGCTCCAGTTTGCGCCGAGTGGGGCGAGTGAAGACTTCCTTCTGCTGGGCGTCATCAAGGTCGCACAGATCCTGTGCGGCGCTGCGCTGGCTGCTCGTCCGTCGGAGCTCTTCGGCCCGGAGCTCGTATGTGTGCCAGGGGAGCCCTGCCGCTTGGCTTCCGGAGTCGAGCCTGCTGCGGAAGAGCACCATCTCCTGCAGTACGACGTCGGCTAGGGCTCGAGGCCGCTGCTCGAAGATCTCTAGTGCCTCGTCGAACCGCAGCGTACTCAAGAGATCGTCGCTTCCAGTCTGCAACTGGGTCATGACAAGATCCGCAGCGACAGCAGCTCCCGCCATGCCAACATCAGGTCTGCGGCTAAGAACCGCCTCAGTGCGCTTTCGAAGATCCGCGAACGCGGTGGGCTTGAGCAGGTCGTCACCCGTGCGGCGGGCTGCGAGAGAGAGGTTATCTCCGATCCGTTCCGAATCGACCCGCGCGCCAGGCGGCACCCTGTCGGTAAAGGCGCCGAGCGTGGGTAGCGCTTCAAGCGGATCCGCGCCCGTCGCCACGATGTCTAGGTAGGTCGCGACAGCTCCAGCGCTTGGCCGCGAGGAAACAGGAGCCCGATTGATAGCTTCGCGCACCGCGCGAGTGACGCCGTCTAGATTCAGGGCCGGAGGCTGCTGAGCCAAGATTGCGATGCCTTCAGCAGTCTCGAGGAGAACACTAGGAGAGATGGACTCGAACAGATTGAGCGATTGTCGGTCGGGCACCTGCTCGCCGTCGCAGAGGACGAGCACCACACCACCGGCGCTTCGGTTCCGCAATTGAGTTCCGGAAACGTCACGCATAGCGTGAGAGCCGAAGCGAGCTGGCGCCGGCGAGACGACGGCAAGCTGCGGCAGCTCCGTGTCCCAACTGGCGCTCATTCCCTCCGCAACCGACAGAGGGACACCTTCGACGAGAACGAAGTTCCGCTCGCCCTTCGCCAGGTGCCGGCGCAGATATTCCGCAAGGGCGCGACCCACTCGGGCGCTCACTGGCTACTCCTCGACGCGCGTTCGCCAACCATCGTAGTGCGGTCAGATAGTCCGACTGCTAGGCCCGCATCACTCATCATTCGTTCGGCCGCTCTCGCATTTTGTGCGAGGCGCGCACCATCCAGTTGGCTGGCGAGGGCGGTGTTGGCGGCAGACTCTTGATTGATCACTAGGCCCCACTCGTCACGTACTGCGGCAATAAAGTCACGGCTGGACATCGGCATCTGGCTTGAGAGCGCTCCGACCATGGCAGCGAGGAGGTCGGGGCTCGCCGTCAAATAGCGGTAGGATCCGGTACCAACCAGCATTCCAACGGACTCCAGGAGTACCCGAAAACCGTCCTCAGAGCCTCTGCTATAGTTCGCCGTTTCCACTGCTAGACGAGCGAGCCGTAGATACTCTTCCTCTCCGGCACCGACGGGCAGTCGGCCCAATTGACTGCTCACGCTGTCGGATCCACTTGAAGCCAAGGTTCGATCTCGGAACTCACCAGAGAACGCGATCACATTCTCCTCTTCTTTGAGCTCGCGCATCCGCTTAGCGAGGATTCTCACGGTCGCCTCGGCTAGCCGAATTCGCGCTCTACGGAAAGAATCTTCGGATCGCTGCCTCACGGGATCCTCTGCCCGCGGCGAATCACTAAAGCTCAGCAATAGGAAGCGCTCTCGCGGCGGTGTCTGCGTGACGTTCCAAGCGGTGCGCAGGACATGCAGGGCAAGGTCGAGTGCCAGAATGCTGCGCAGTTGCCAAAGCTTAGCGGGCCCGCTGGCATGGCCTTGCAGCATGATGCCTTCGGAGTGTCGGCAAAGGCTGCTCGCGAGCGCGCGGAGGCGTGGATCGGCTCCCCTACTCCACGCCAACCGCTCGTCCTCCTCGACGTCAATCTGCTTGTTCGTCCAGACTTCGTTCGGAGGCAGCGGTGCCTCGAGTGTGTCCGATATTTCAGCGAGAGGACTGGGAGAGTTGAGCGCCTCCCGAATCTTCTCTACCGCTGCACGTCCGAGTTCAGCATCAGATGGGTCAACAGGGTCTACTAGGAGTCGCGCTATGGTGATACCGCTGCCTCGCATATACACCTTGCGCACGGTGTACTCACTACTCCGTGGGCTCGGCTTCCGTGAGTCATACCAAAGCAGTGACTCGTGAAATGGGCGGAGCAGCCACGCGCCCACTTGACCCCGTTGGGTTTCTGGATCGATTAGTCCCTGGAGTGTGAGCTGAGCGAGCTGGAGATTAGCGGACCCTCGAACCTGGGCACCCTGCGCCAAGAGGGCGCCGTACTCCTCAGGAGTGGTATCGGCATCGCCAACCCGTCCTTGCGAGCGGCCGCCGAGGAAGTTCTCCGCCAGAGCGAGGCTGCGCAGCGCGAAGAGCTGTCTCTTGGGCGAGCGTAGTCCCTCCAGCGAGTCAGGCTTTCTATAGTTGTTCTGCCGAAGAGTGAGCAGTGTCTCGGCGCAGAGTTGCGGCGCGCGCTCATCGCGGTCCGGAGCAAGCCCAAAGAGTTCTTCCGCGATCGCACCCGGGCTCAGGCGATAGGTGTTTCTCCGCTGAGTGGACATCAGGTGGCTCGCTTAACGAAGTGTGGCAGGGAAATTGTCACTAGAGCTGGCGGGTTCGAGTCTGGATCGGCGACTCGCAGCGACCGATCCGTGGCCAAGTGAGCGGCGAGTCGACCGTAGAAGCCACGCAAGTCGTTCATTTCTGCTACACCCTGGCCGACCGGTCCTTGGAACGCAGCAGCTTCCCGGATCGCTTCGTACATGCGAGGACTGATCCGCAGAGCGAGGTCTGGATTGTCCTGAACGATCAGCTCAACGTCGACGTGATCGACGTCCAACAACTCTTCGACGAGACCACTGTCAGGAACGCGCAGGCTTAGGCTTTCCAGCTGAACTTGGCTGTGAACCAGGGAAGGCTGCGCCGGCCGGAAGGATCCGGGATCTCGTGCGAATAGGCATGCAGGGTCGGGGACAATCAGGCCTTCGTTTGGGCTCGAGAATCCGGTGACCAGGAAATTGAGACCTCGAACAATCTCGTTTAGTTCGATGACGGTGTCGCCACCTGCTGCTGTCTTCCTGGCGAGCTCGACCAGGTCGACCACATGGCGATAGTCCAAGAGGCGACGTGCGGCTGCCTTCTCGCCCCCCAAGTCTTCCGAGGCCTCGAAGAAGACCAGCTGCCGCCAGAGGCGCTCCGCCGGTGCGTTAGACACCCCGTCGCCATGAACCAAGGCGTCGAGGCCGTCCTCGACCCGTGTCGGGTCCTCGTCAGTGCTGACCATTTCCCCCAGTGCGTAGAAGGTTAGCTCGCCCTGCGCGGTGCGGACGCGGTCAAGTGGCGATGTGGAGCCGGCGAGTCCGGAGGTGCGGCCTGTCACACAGTGGTCGGGACGCGTGATGTGTGGGTCGCCAGCAATCTGCCGGACACGCTCGGGTGCGCCGCTCGCGTCCCGCAACCAGCCATCCACTTCTAGGTCGCTAACGGCACCCAGGCCCGAGCGTCGCATCCCGGTCAGCAACGGGGATCGTTCGGAAGCGCTGGCTGCAAGGCCCTGGCCCAGAATGCGTCCGAAGTAGCCGTCGGTAGCGGTGAAGGCGCTGGCGCCACGATCACGATGAGCCTTCTTCACGACACTGCAGCTGTGCGGACCCACGATTGCCCAGGCCAGAATTGCCAGTACTTCCCTCAGGGTCGGTACTGCCTCACCACTACCCACGCGCACCAAGGTGCGCAGCTGCTCGCGCACGTCACCTCGGCGCAGGCGCTCCGCGTTACTCCGCATGGGGCAGCCCCCGCTCTCAAACGGGCAATCAGCGCAGCCTCCCCAGATTTCTTCTCGAGTGACGTAGTCGATCAGTTGACCCCATAACGGGTCACCCGTTGGCCGCTGGCGGTTGACGTTGACGATGGTAAGGTTTCGGACCCTGGTGGCGCCGTGGCGCAGAGCCTGGTCCAGGACGTGCGCCACTTCGGTGGCGCCCGTGTCGGTGAGAGCATCGCGCAACACACCCTCGTTGGCGCATAGCAGGGTCTGGCCGCTGCCCAGCTCCAGGACGGTGCGGACGACCGCTGCCCGGGATTCCGCGTCTGGTAGTCCGGACAGGTCCTTAACGACACGTTGTCCGGGAGCGATTTCTACAAGAGTGTCCTCCGTGGGCAGCGCAGAGCCCGTGGCTTTGCAGTAAGCTTCGGCGACCGCTGTCTTACCAGTGCCAGCGTTACCGGTCAACACCACAATTCCAGCGGTGCGTTCAGCAGCCCAATTCACGACAAATCGCGCTAGTTTCGTCTCTACGTCGGCGCCGAGGGCGTCGCTAAGCGCGCCGAAATGCTCGCGGTAAGCGCCGCCCTGATGCGCGCTGAAGACCGAGAGCAGCCTTAGCGCCGCGACCGCAGGCAGTTCGTCTGGTTCGTGGGTTGGAGTCTCGTTCACTGGCCTACGGCCACCTTTTCACGAGTAATGGGATCTTCTGTTATGGAGGCGATTGAGAGCGAGTGCTCTCCACGCCGGGCGGCCCGGAGCGCTGATGCAGTGCGCGCAGGTACGCCGGCTTTGGACAGTACGTCGGCCAGCGCGCTCACGATAAGTTTGGCTGCGGGAGGTGGCACGGCATTGCCGATTTGCCGCCGGACCCGGGGGTAGGCCGACCTGCGGTCTCGAGTGCTATCGCCGAACTCGAAGATGAAGTCGTCCGGGAAGCCCTGGAGCCGAGCCTTCTCTCTGTTTGACAGCCGGCGCGGCTCGATGTGATGGTAGCCGTGGGTGCCGCCGCCTCCGCCAGCGATTATTGTATATGAGGGCTTGTTTGGGTCTAGTCGTCTATATACGTGACTGATTAGGCCCTTGACTGCGAGAGGGTGGTCAGGCGGGATAGCCTCGTAATTTGCACCTGGCGGAATGAGCTTGAGCCGCTCGATTACGTCTGGACTATCGAGCCCTCTCTCGTGGTTGGCAGCATCCTCGGGCAGAGGGTCCGTGTCGAGCGCGTCCCTCACTGTACGAGGAGAACCCTGGAAGGGAGTGGGAATTATTGGTGGCCGCACTCCCAAGTCGCGACGCACGCCGAGCACTATGAGTCGCTCTCGGTGCTGGGGTACACCCAGATCGGCCATATCGACCACCTGGGCGCTGATGTCGTAATGGACACCCCGCCGGCGTCCTTGCGCTGGTTGTGTGGCGACGAAGCTGCTCGGCGATTTTAGTGCGTGCCGTACCAACGTCCAGGCCACTCCTCCGTTCGCCGACAGGAGGCCTGGGACATTCTCGAGTACGAAAGCCGCTGGCTGCAGTGCGTCGAGGTATCTCGCGACCTGACGGAACAGGTTACCGCGCGCGGTGAGGAGACCGTCGTGGTTCCACAGCGTGGAGTAGTCCTGGCAAGGCGGGCCGGCGACAAGGATATCGCAGGTAACGTCGGGCACGGGCTCCTGAGTAATGTCGCCTTCGACTATATGGCTGCCAAGGTTGCGCCGATAAGTCTGAACGGCCCAGTGATCGTTGTCTATCGCCCACACGACGCTGGCGCGGCCAGAATGCTCGAGCCCGAGGTCCATGCCTCCGCATCCGGCGAAGAGAGAGATTGCCGCGTAACGCTTTTTGGGGGACATTACGTTACCACCCCCGGTCCGTCGCCAGGAACTGTGGCGAGATTCCATACAGCGAGTCGCTGCGCGAAACAGATCGCTCGTTGCCGTGCGCTCGTCGTTGTGCCCTTGGCCACTGGTCGCATGCCGCAAAGCCTGACGAGAGTGGACCAGCAAGTTGTGGGCGACGCCACACGACGGTCAGGCCGTGGATGGCGCCATGGACCACGCACGTTGCATTGGCGTTCGTCCCAGGTCTGACGTTCATACACGCGACGCTATAAGGGAAGTCTGACATTGGCGAGATGGCGCACCGTTCGCTTGCGGTAACAGCGCCACGGTTCCGGGAGCGAAGCCCAATGGCGAGGGCGTCACGTGCGGGGGCAGCCCCGTCGCGTAGCCAGCTCGGGCGCCTGGGCCAGGCCGCAGCCACGCTACGAGCAGAGAGGCGGTGGATGTGCGGCACAGTCGAACACTACGGCTGCCGTCGGAAGGGCGCGATCGCACCATAGGGCGTGTTGAGGACAAAGGAGTCACGGAGGAGTTCCGCTTGGCTGTTGGTACGGCCGGGATCTGGTGTCCTCCGGACTACGCCCTCTGATCCACGTTCTGGTCGTCGCTGTCAACACGATGTCCGGGCACTGGCGAGACTGGGGCTGCGTCGCCGGGTCGCTACCCCTGTGGCGGCTCGATGAGAGCCACGTCGTCTGCCACGCCAACTTCGTCCCCCGCGACGAGACGCTGATGGTCACCGATGCCCGGTCAGGAGACGGCATCCCGGTCCTGGTCGAGGTGCGTGTCACCGACCGCTTCGGCTACACCGTCAACACCGAATGGTTTGCCGCCGACCGCTCCCGTACCTCCGACCTCGGCACCCCCGATGGCAGTGGCGACGTCCCCGAGGGCATGCACGTCCTGTTCAGGCTCTGCTGGCTCTACGACTGCACGAGCGAGGTTGACGGCGTCGACTGACCGGGAGCAGCCCGCCGGGATCCGTCCCCGGTGGCCCGGCCCGGAACCACCGCTGCGCGCCTTGGGGGGCACCGAAGTTCCTCCCCACCTACCCGCAGGCGTCACACACCCCCGACGCCGGAAGCGCGACGAAGCAGGTCGGGCAGATCTTGGGTGGCAGGTCCTCGCGCTTGATCGGGCGCCGCGACTGCGTGGTGCGGCTCGCCTTCGCGACGCGCTCGCGGATCGCTGCCGCGCTCGCGGCCGCCTTGGCCCGGGCGGCGTCGTCGGCGAGCGCGATGACCTCGGCCGGGACGTCGTCGGCGTAGCGGCGGTAGCACGCGAGACGGTCGAGCACCGTGCTCTCGTCCGGGGCCGGCTTCTCGTCGATCCGGTGCACGACGAGCGACCCCAGCGGCGGCAGCCCCTCAGCCCGACACTGGGCGACCACGTTGCCGATGACGCCGGCGATCCAGTTGTGGAACAGCGCGCGCGAGCGCAGCCCCGTGCGCGCCTGGATCTGGTCGCCGAGATCGAAGTAGGTGATGACCCCGAGGTAGCTGCCGGCCACCTCGGTCAGCACCTCCCGTGCGGCGCTCGCCCAGGCGCTGGCGGCGTCGTTGACGCCCAGCCATCGCTCGTCCCTTGCCTGATCCGCCACACCCTAGGGTCTCACCTTTCTGCGACGACGTCCTCGCGCGGATCGACGCCCCACCACCGCCTCCCAAGCGGCGGCAGAGACTGCCTGAGTACCGTGCTGGCATGGGGGTGCGTCAGGCCGGGCTGCTGAGGCGGTGGCTGGTGCCCCTGGCAGCCGTCGCGTCCCTCGTGGCCGCCGTCGGTCTCGCCGGCGGGTTCCGCGACGCCGAGGGGTACGCCGGTCCCGCCGTGGACCCCGGTGAGGAGATCACGCTCGCCCGCTGGCGGATCACGGTGGATGAGGCGGAGCTCATCGACTCCGACGCGTTCGGGCCCGGTGACACCCGCATCCGCCTGCACCTCACGGTCACCCTCACCGATCGCGAGTCGACCTACGCGCTCCCCGAGGGTCTCGTCACCCTCGTCGTCCCGGGCGGTCCCGAGCCCGAGCCGGGGTTCGGGAGCAACGGGGTCTGGAGCACCCAGCTCGACCCCGACATCACCCGCACTTACCTCCTCGTCCGCACCTGGCCGCCCCGTGGCGACGACGACGCGCAGCCGCCGATCGGGACCGTCCCCGACACCGTGACCGTCGTCGTCCGTGACGAGGTCGACGCCCAAGGCCCACTGTTCCGGGAGTGGCGCCTCGACGACGTCGCAGCGGTCGTGACCCTCCCGCTCACCGACCTCAGGGAGGAGCCGTGAGCCGCCGTCGGGACTGGTCGGCGCTCGCCGGCTGCCTCGCGGTGGTCGCCGCGATCGCCGTCGGGGTCGGCGACCGGGAGGAGGGCGTGCCGATGGGTTACGCCGACGTCGCCGTCGGCGAGACCGGCGCCTCCTCGACGTTCGCGGCGCGCGTGCTCGACGTCCAGGTGGGCCGCCAGGTGCAGAAGGACGAGTACTCCGAGCCGCTGGTCACGGACGCGATGTTCGTCGTCGTCGAGGTGGCCGCCGACGCGTTCACCGAGGCGGTGTCCTTCTCCGGCGACGTCTGGCTCGTGACCACCACCGGGCACCGCTACGAACCCCGCCCCGAGACGAACCTCGGTCACCCGCCCTTCACGCCGCCCGGCTTCACCGGCACCGGCACCTTCGTGTTCCAGGTGCCGCCCGACCGCCTCGACGGCGCCCGCCTGCTGCTCGAGCCCCCCACCGGCACGTTCATCACCTACGACGTCGCCGTCCGCGTCGACCTCGACCTCACCGAGGACACCACGCCCGTCGCGACGCCGATCGAGCTCGGCGAGCCGAGCCTGGCGGTGACGCCGTGACCCGCCGCTCGCTGGTCGGCCTGCTCGCCGCCGTCGCCTTCGCGCTCGGCGTCGCGGCCTGGCAGGGCAGCCTGCACTGGAGCGCTCGCAACCCCCGGCCCGACGTCGTGCTCGGCGTGGGCGAGAGCGTCGAGATCGACGGCGCCTCCTACCGCCTCGACGTGTTCGACGTCGCCCCGCGCCTCCCCGCCGTGGCGGACGCCGAGGAGGAGTGGGTCGAGGCGCTCGACGGCGCGATGCTCGTGCGCATCCTCCTCACCACCGAGATCGACGGCCCGCGCGAGCCCCGCTACTGCGACCCCACCGCCTACGACGCCGCGGGCCGACGGTGGGACAACGAGCTGCTCATCGACGTCGCCGGCACAGAGGTGTACTCCTGCGACGGGCCGAGCGACGACCCGATCCGCCCGGGCGAGCCGCTCACCGTCGGGTACGTGTTCCAGGTGCCCGCGGACGCCGTCGACACCCTCTACGTCGACCTGTCGCTGGGCTACAAGGCCGGCCTGGTGCGGCTGACGCGCTGAGCGGGCGACGCCGTCGACGTCCGCCCGGGCCGCCACGGGGTGTCGGTGACCGCGGCGACGGCGCGGTCGAACGCCGTCGCGTAGAGCGCGATCGAGCCGGTGACGAATACCGCCCCGAGCAGCAGCTCGAGGAGCGGGTCCATCGCGAAGAAGACGTCGTCGGGCTGCGGGCCGATGACGCGCAGCAGCAGCTCGGAGGCGAGGAGCTCGGCCGCCCACAGCGCGGTGGCCGCGACCAGGTACACGCCCACGAACCGCGGGCCGGCGCGCCAGACGAGCCGGAGCGCGTTGGCGACCGGCAGGTACTTGGTGCGGAGGTCGTCGGTGGCCAGCGCGACGAGGGTCGGTACCGCGCCGGCGTCGACGCCGACCCGGCCGGTGACGTGGTCGAGCCGGGCGCCGGCGGTCTCCAGGCGGGTGCCGGCGACGACGTCGCGGCCCCGAAACTCCCGCCACCCGAACACGGTGGCGGCGAGCGCGAGCCACATGAGCGGCAGCAGCAGACGGTCGGAGATCGCGGGGAGCAGGGTGGCCCAGAACCAGGTGACGGCGTCGCGCACCACCTCCGGCAGGGTGGCGTCGAACCACAGGTGCCAGCTGGGCAGGCGGTCGACGAGGCCGCGCCAGGTCTGCCCGAGCCAGACGGAGATCATGCGGCCCTGCCACCACTCGCGGAGCTGGCCCGCGCCGATGCCGAGCGCGACGAACAGGCCGAAGACGGCGGTGCCGTCGGCCGCGATGGAGACCACCCGCATGCCGAGCGCGACGCCGTCACGGGCACGCAGCCGCACCCGCAGGACGGTGACGAGCTTGCCGAGCAGCCAGGCGCCCGCGGTGAGCGTGACGTAGTAGCCGAGCCGATCGAGGGCGAAGCTGATCGACCAGGAGTCGGGCTCGGCCAGGCCCTCGCGGCTGAGGTTGGCGAAGAACAGCGCCGACACCTCCTCCTCGACGAGTCCCCACACCGAGTAGACGGCGAGGAACGGACCGAGCGCGAGGGTGAGGACGTCGATGCCGCGCTCGTCGGCGAACAGGGGCTGCGGGACGACGTCGCTCACCCCGCCCGGTCGCAGGTGCCGCGGCGTCCACAGCGCCGGCTTCACCGCGTGGATCATCATGACCAGACAGGCCAACCAGCCCAGCACGCCGACCACGAACAGCATCGTCGCGACCAGCTGGTACCGGCTCCCCACCAGCGCCGACGCGTGCTGGCCGAGGTGGTGCACGCCGAAGCCGAGGGCAAACCACGTGAGGAGGCGCGGGTACGTGCGCCACCAGAGCGTGGCGGTGTCTCTCGTGAGGGTGAGAAGCGCGGTGAGGGTCCTCATGGCGGGGAGCTGAGACTGCACTGGGCTGGCCTCGCGGTCCCGCGCGCCCCCGACCATGGCTCGAGTATGCCGCTCGCTTCGCACGGCAGAGACCGCGATGCGCTGCCGGTCCAGCGCATACGAGCGGCCTGTGGATATCCCACCCGGTTGCGCGAGCGGTCATGTCATGGTGACCGTCACAACGAATCGCGGCGTCGACAGCTCGGCGCACAGGGGTGCAGGAGACGGTGGGTCAACCTGAACGCCGCGCGCTCCGTCGCTGCCCACGCCGGCGGTTCAGGAGGTGCCGACGCCCGCAGTTGAACCTGGCGAAGGGTCCTCGCCGTCGAGATGCAGCTCCAGGGGGCCATAGCCGAACACATGGAGGCTGAGAATGTCGATCCACTGCCGCGGACTCTGGAAAAACGCCGCAAAGCGGGAAGGCATCCGCTGGAACGGCCGCTCGCGAGCGCGACCGTCTGCCCGCCAATTCGCCATGGGGACGATGAGGAACAGGTGCTGGACCTGTGGTGACAGGTGTGCCTTCCAGAGGTCCTTGAGATCGTGATTATTTGTATGGACCCCGCCGCGCTCGACCTCGACAAGTATTCCGTGGCCGTCCGGTGGCTGGTAATAGAAGTCTGCGCGGGCAGCGCCGGCGTAGTCACCAGGCCCACTCACCTTGTATTCAGCGACGAAGCCCAGAGGCTCCAGGTAGTCGCCCACGATGTCCTGGATGAGTTTCGAGCCGGCGTGCAGCTGGTGGGCATGGTCGATCGCCTCGGAGCGCGACGTCAGGTACTCATCGAGCCCCGCGGCGATCGCAGCGACACGCTCGACCTCGGCCGCTTCCTCGGGCTCCAGTTGCGATCGCTGGAAGCGCCGGTACCTATCGCTCACAAGCACAAGCTAACGACGAATCGCAGCTGCTGGTGGCGACAAACGGCTGCGCATCGAGCTGTACGACGCGTGAGCTTGCCCGAGATCGGTCGCACACCACGGTGGAGATCATGAACGAACCGATCCTCGTGCACGTCGGCGTGCGTCCCGAGAACCTCCTGGAGTGCAGCCGCGCGTTGGCGTCTCCGCTACTCATTCGCGGCGACGGCTGGAATGCCTGGAACGAGCCGCTTGGTCTGGCCGGCAACGACGGCGCGACCCTTCATGCGCTCATCCACGCGACACGCGGCGAGGCCGAGGCCGTGGTGATTCGCCTACTCCCCCATCTCGCGCCGATGGATGACGCAACGGTCGTGGCAGTGGAAACGCCCGTCGACGACTGGAGTGTCACCGAGACGGGCGGACGGGTGTGGCACCGGATTGCAGCGGGCGGCGGGTCACCTACCTTGATCGTGGAGTACGTCGAGATCTGAAGGTTGAGTCGCGTCCGGCCGCACGCTGCCGCCTGGTCTTGAGAACACCGAGGCTAGCGCCTGCGCGATCCACGCCGTGGACTACTAGGCGCGCGACCGCCCATTCGGTGGCGGAGCGTCGACGTGCTCGACGACTCATCCGAGCCGACCCCACCCGTAGTGGTTCACAGCCCTGCGGTGTGAGGGACCCTCGCGACTGTCTCCGTCGGCCCGAGCACTCGCCGGTGCGACAGGGCGACTGCGGACCCGCTGCCCGCGCGTGTCGGGGGCATGACGGCCTTCGGCAAGGCGGCGTCTGCGACGTCTCGTGTCCAGGCCGAGGAACGTCCGGGGCCGCGAACGCCGTCGCGATCCTGGGACCAGAATGCGCGGGCACGGCATAATCGCGATTCAGCAATCGATTGGAACACCGTGGGAATGCCAGTTACGAGGGTCGCCGTCGTCGGCGTGTCGCACTGGCACGCGCCCTTGTACCTGGCTGCGTTGGAACGTGCAGGGGCCGTCGTCGTCGCCGTCACCGACCGTAACGCGCTTCTCGCCGCCGCGGTTGCTGACCGGCTCGGCGCCGTGTCCGGCGACGATATTGAGGCACTCCTCGAGCGCGTCCAGCCCGACCTGGCGATCATCCTCGGCGCCCACGCCGACATGGCGGACGCCGCGCTCGTTGTCGCACGGCTCGGGGTCCCCCTGGTTCTCGAGAAGCCGGGCGCGCTGTCCATGAGCGAGCTCTCGCGTGCCCACGTGCAGCTAGCGGGACATGCCGTCGCCGTCCCGCTCGTGCACCGGCTCGCCCCGTTTGCCCGGGAGATCGGTGCGGCGGGTCCGCTGACGCATCTGACGATCAGCTACCTAGTCGGGCCGCCCGAGCGCTATCCGGCAGCGGGCTGCGACTGGATGCTGGACCCGGCGTCCGGTGGTGGCGTCCTAGCCAACCTCGGAGCGCATTTCGCCGACCTCGTGCTGCATCTTGGCGGTCAAGCTGTCGACGTCGTCGCGCGCGTCTCGCACGCACGTCACGGTCTCGCGATCGAGGATCACGCCGTCATGGTGATCCTCACCGAGAGCGGCCTCACGGCGACCATCGATCTGGGTTACCTCTACCCCGATGCGCCGGACAAGCGCCATGTGAGCATCGTGGCCACCGGCTCCGCCGGGGCGGTCAGTATCGGCCCTGAGGGTGTCGCCCGGCGGACGCATACCGACGGGTCGGTCACGCGGCGCCAGCTGGAGGTCGACAGCGACCCGCTGTTCGGCGCGTTCGTCGAGCGGGCGGTGCGCTCGTGGCGGCAGGGTTTCCCGGGCCTGCCCGGCATGCACGAACTCGTGGAGGCGATGGCGGTGGTCGACGCCGCCTATCGCGCGGCAGGAGGAACGGGGGAGCAGGCGTGGGCGATGTGAGCATCTACGACGTCGCCAAGGTTGCCGGCGTACACAGCTCAACCGTGTCGCGAGCCTTCTCCCGTCCCGAGGCCGTCAAGCCGGAGACCAGGGAGCGCATCCTGCGGATCGCGGGCGAGATGGGCTACCGCGTCAACTCTCTGGGGCAGGCTCTACGGCGAGGCTCGAGCAACCTGGTCCCGCTCATCGTGCCGGACATCACCAATCCCTTCTACGGAGAGCTGGCGAAGTCAGTCGCTGCTGCGGCCGGCCTGCGCGGCTACCAGGTCGTGCTCTGCCTGACCGAGGGCGACGCCGACGAGACGTACCGATTCCTGGACGCGATGAGTGCGCACCTGTCGCCCTTTGCGATCGTGGCGCCCTCGACGCGGATCGACGCAGGCGTGTTGGAGCGCACGGCGCTCGCGCGGCGCACCGTCATCATTGATCGCGTCCCCCAGGGGTTGCAGGTGCCCACCGTATTCATCGACAACCGGTTGGGCGTCAAACTCGCATTGGACCACCTCCTAGAGCTCGGGCACCGGCGGATCGCCTACCTCACCGGCACAGTCGGCACCTACTCGGCGGAGGTCAGGGTCGAGGCTTACCGGGCTCTCGTCGCGGACCACGGCATCGAACCGGTCGTGATCCGCGGTGGATACTCCCTGGCGGCGACCGAGCGGGGTGCAGCGGAGTTCCTCGCCATCGACCCGCGTCCGACGGCGGTCATCGCATCTAACGACCTCGCCGCCTTCGGATTCATCTCACGGCTCGCCGAGCACGGGGTGCGGGTGCCCGAGGACGTCTCGGTCACGGGCTTCGACGGCGTACCGATCGGAGACAACTTCAATCCGGGCATCACGACAGTCGCGCAACCCTTCGACGAGCTGGGGGCCCTTGCGGTCGCTGTCGCCGAACGGTTCGCAGACGACGGCAGCATTGTCCATGAGGTGCTGGTGCCCACGCTTCTCGTGCGGCGCTCCACGCGTCGGCTGCTCTAGCCATCCACCTCGGCGGCTGACTGCGCGAGCGCCGCGTGGGAGCCACGAGCAAGGCGTCAAGCGGCTAGGGTCAGCCGACTTGCCGTGCAGTCGATTGCACGCTAATCTGCAGTCGATTGCTAACAACGATTGCACTAGGACGTCGATGATGACCTCTAGCTCCCGGCCTCGATCTGCCATCACGGTCGCTGGACACACCCTGGGGACCCCCGACCACTCGGTGCCCGAGGCCATCCGGCTCTTCGCGGCCGCCGGGCTCGATGCGGCGGAGGTGATCTGGCAGGACGGCTACCGATCTGGAATCCCGGAGTCGGCCGGCGAGGCCGAGCTGCGCGAGATCGAAGCTGCCAGCCGTGAGACCGGGCTTCCCATCATCGGCCTGACGCCCTACATGACGGAACTCAACTCCGTCGACGAGGGCCAGCGAGTCCGTGACGTCGAGAGGTTCGCCGCTTGTTTCGCGGTCGCCGACCGGCTCGGCGCCCGCATCGTGAGGGCCTACGCCGGCAACTACACCCCCTCGCGCGAGTCGGAGCACCCCGAGCTGTGGGTCCAACTTGTGCGCAGCCTTCGCGAGCTCGCGCCGATCGCAGCCGCGCACGACGTCGTCATCGCGGTGGAGAACCACTTCAACACGATGACGATGACGGCGGCGGAGACCGTGGCGCTGATCGAGGAGGTCGACAGCCCTCAGGTCCGCATCCTCTACGACCAGGCGAACCTCACGTTTACGCACAGCGAGAGCCCGGACCAGGCCATCGCGGCGCAAGCAGGGCTGGTGGAACACGTGCACGTCAAGGACCTGGTCTTCATCGACCGCGACCGGCCGTTCCGTGCGGCGGAGGTCGCCACCGTCTCGGGCGAGGATCGCGCCGTGCGGTCACGCGTCGTCGGCGACGGCGAGCTCGCCTGGAAGGAGATCCTCGCCCGGATGTGGGAGGCCGGTTACTCGGGCGCTTTCTCGCTCGAGTACGAGTATCGCTGGCACCCCGCTGACCTGCCGGATCCCGCGGAAGGCTTCCGGATCGGGGCGCAGCGGCTGCGCCAGTACGCCGACGAGCTCGCAGCGGTCTAGGACGGAGACGCCATGGCAACCCAGGAGACCCCGACAGGCACCGGCCCGTCCCCGCAGCAACGGGCCCGACGCTCACGTCATGGCGAGCCTAGGGCGCTCGTCCGCATAGTCCTGCCGATCGTCGCCTTTGCGCTCTCCCTCACGCTGTGGGAGGTCCTGGTCCGGGGGCTCGACATCAAGCGCTACATCCTGCCGGCTCCGAGCGTGGTCTACGAGCGCTTCATCCAGGTGATCCCGTCCCTGTGGGACGCGGCACTGGTCACTGCGAGCGAGGTCCTGATGGGCTTCGCGCTGGCGGCGGTGGTCAGCATCCCGCTGGCCTACCTGATCGCCTCGGTTCGCGTCATCGAGATCGCGTTCTACCCGCTCATCGTGGTGCTCCAGACGATTCCGAAGATCGCCGTCGCGCCGTTGTTCATCGTCTGGTTCGGGTTCGGGATGCTGCCGAAGGTCCTGCTGACCTTTCTCCTGTGCTTCTTCCCGATCCTTGTCGACACCCTCACCGGGTTCAAGGCTCTCGACCAGCGCCTGCTCTACATCACAAAGTCGATGGGGGCCTCCCGCCTGCAGACGTTCGGCTACGTGCGGATGCCCGCGGCGCTGCCCTTCATCTTCTCCGGTCTGAAGGTGGCTGTGGTGCTCGCCGTCACCGGCGCGATCGTGGCCGAGTTCGTCGGCTCCAACGCCGGCCTCGGATACCTGCTGCTACGGGCCTCCGCGAACCTCGACACCCCGCTGATCTTCTCTGTCCTCGTCGTCCTCAGTCTGCTCGGCCTGCTCTTCGCGTATGCGGTGGAGCTCGCCGAGCGTCTCGTCACCCCCTGGCAGCGCAAGCACTAGCCGCTGCCGCACCGAGAAAGGTATGTCCATGTTCCGCACCACCACTGCAACGAAGCAGCGGCGCAGGTTCGCTGCGGCGACCGCCCTCGTGGGCGCGCTCGCCCTCACGCTCACCGCATGCTCAGACGCCGGCGGCTCGAACGGCGGCGAGGACGACGCCGAGCCCTCGACCTCGACGGCCGGCGAGGCCCCGGCCGAGATGACCTCCGTCACCTTGACGCTGAACTTCCTCGCTGGCGGCCCCAACGCGGGCTTCATGGTGGCCCTCGAGAACGGCTACTACGAGGAGGTCGGGCTCGACGTCACCATCCAGGAGGGTCAGGGCTCCGGCTCCACGGCGTCGCTCGTCGCCCAGGGCAACTCGGAGTTCGGATACGCCGATGGGCCGTCGGCCATGGCGGTGGCGGCCCAGGAGGGTGACCTCGTCATCGTCGCTCCGATCCTGCAGACCAACGGGTTCTCCGTGATGTCCCTGGCCGAAAACGGTCTCGAGACCATCCAGGACCTCGAGGGGAAGAGCGTCGCGCTCCAGCCCGGGACAGCGCAGGCGAGCCTCTTCGACGCCGTGCTCGCCGCCAACGACGTTGACCCCGGTGCCGTGGAGATCGTCAACATCGACCCGTCGTCGCTCGTGGGCTCGCTGCTCCAGGGCAGTGTGGACGCCATCACCGCTGGTGCGGACAGCCAGGGTGTCCAGCTGCGCGAGCAAGGCGCGGACATCAACGAGATCATGTACCGCGACGCGGGCGTCCCGACGATCGGGCTCTCGATGATCGTCACCAACGAGTTCGCCGAGCAGAACCCGGAGCTGGTCGCCGGCTTCGTTGCGGCCTCCCTGCGTGGATGGGACGACGTGCGCAACGACCCCGAGCGCGCGGCCGAGATCGTCGCGGGGCAGTTCCCCGAGGGTGCCGTCGCCGATTCGATTGTCGGGCAGCTCGGCGTGGACATCGAGCTGCTGTGCTCCGCGGGCTCGCCGGGCCTTGGAAAGCCCGCCGCCGAGACCTGGCAGGCCACCTACGACCTTCTCGTCGAGTATCTCGACCTGCCCACGGACAACCCGATCGACTTCTACTACACCGAGGACTTCCTTCCGGAGGATCTGCCGGCATGCTGACCGCGGACAGTGGCGCCCCGGCGGCGACCGGGATCGAGATCGTCGGTCACGAGCTCACGAAGGCGTTCCGCACCAAGGACGGGACCAATCTCGCGCTCTCGCCGACCGACTTCAGGATCGAGCGCGGCGAGTTCGTCGCAGTCGTCGGGCCGAGCGGCTGCGGCAAGAGCACCCTCATGCTCATGGTCGCTGGGCTGCTGGAGCCCAGTGGCGGTGAGATTCTCGTCGACGGGGCGCCACTGTTCGACCCGCTCACGGACGTGGGCATCGTCTTCCAGGATGACCTTCTGCTGGACTTCCGCACGGCGCGGGAGAACATCCTCCTCCAGGGCAAGATCCGCGGGCTGCCGCGCAGGCAGCAGGAGCAGCGCACCGACGAGCTCATGCGCCAGCTCGGGGTCGACCACGCGGCGAACCGGTATCCGAACCAGCTCTCTGGCGGCATGCGGCAGCGCGTCTCGATCGCGCGGGCACTCGTCCACGATCCGGCGATTCTGCTGATGGATGAGCCGTTCGGGGCCCTGGACGCGCTTACGAGGACGCAGATGCGCGTGGACCTCGAGGCGCTGTGGCTGGAGAGCCCCAAGTCCGTCCTCTTCATCACGCACAGTGTCGAAGAGGCCGTAGGTCTGGCGGACCGCGTCATCGTCATGGGGCCCTCCCCGGGTCGTATCGTCGAGGAGATCGTGATCGACCTCCCTCGGCCACGTCCCGTGCAGCTGGGCGACGAGGCCGCGTTCGCGGGGTACTCCAGTCAGATCTACGAGATCTTCAAGAACCTCGGCGTGCTGCATGACTGATGCGAGGCCGTTGCGCGTCGGCCTCGTGGGGGCCGGTGCCGTCGCCGAGCTGGCCCAGCTCCCCGTCCTCGCACGCGAGGAGTCGGTCACGCTCGCCGGGGTCGTGACGGCCTCGCCGGAGGAATCGGAGCGCGTGCTGCGGCGCTGGCCCGTCCAGCGTGCCTACGCCGACGTCGAGCACCTGCTCGACGACAGCTCGATCGACGCGCTCTTCGTGCTGACCCCCAAGCACATGCACGGCGCGTTCGTCGAGGCTGGGTTGCGGGCAGGCGTCAGCGTGTTCTGCGAGAAGCCGCTCACCACCGTGCTGGAGGAGTCGCGGCGCCTCGTTGAGATCGCCGAGGGCTCGCCCGGCGTGCTGATGGTGGGTCTAAACCGCAGGTTCTGCGAGGTGTACCAGCGGGCGCACGCCGTGGCGCTCGAGCAGCCGCCAGCGTTTGTCGTCGGGCAGAAGAACCGGGTGGGCCGGGAGTACCGGGCCACGCTCGAGAACGGCGTCCACATGATCGATCTGCTCCGCTGGTTCTGCGGGGAGGCAGTCTCGGTGTCCGCGGCCTCCGTGGCGGACGACCCGTACCAGGAGACCGGCGTCGGCGCCTTGATCGGCTTCGACAGCGGGAGCACGGCGCTCTTCCTGGCGTCGCGCGCCGCCGGGGAGTGGGACGAACGTCTCGAGATCTACGGCGACGGTGTGACGATCCGCGTCGTCGCCCCAGACACCGTGACCGTCGTCCGCGACGGAACCAGCAGCGAGTGGCACGCGCGCACGGCGGCGGCGGGGTGGCCCGACCTCACCGTGACTGCTGGCTTCCGCGGCGCGATCGAGCACTTCCTGCACTGTGTCCGCACGGGTGAGACCCCGCTGACGGACGGCCTCGAGGCGCTGCGCACCCAGGAGCTCACGGACAGGGTGCTCGCGGCGGCCGGTCTCCCCACGCATGATCGCGACGCCGGCGCGGAGCCCGCGACGTCGTGGGTCCAGGACCTGTCCCGAGAGGAGGGGTTGCGGCGCACGCTTCACGGGCGATAGCGCAGCTCCTCCCACCCCTTGCCAGACCCCACCCCCACTCTGAAAGGCCCACGCAGTGACCAACCTCAAGGTCGGCATCTACCTCCCGAGCTTTGGCTACTCCCAGGACGGGATCGACCACGCAGATCGGCTGCGACGCTGGTGCGTGCGAGCCGAGGAGCTCGGTTTCGACTCGATCTGGGTCACCGACCACATGCTCCGCGCTCGCAACATGTACGCCTACACCTGGATCGAGCCGCTGACGACGCTGGCGTTCGCCGCGGCGGTGACACGCACGATCACGCTCGGCACCGGCGTGCTGCTGCTCCCGCTGCGGCACCCCGTGCTGCTGGCGAAGACCCTCGCCAGTCTGCAGCAGATGTCCAACGAGCGGTTCATCCTCGGTGCCGGCACGGGGTGGTACCACCCCGAGATGCTCGCCATGGGCACGCTTCCCAAGGAGCGGGGTCGCCGCACCGATGAGGTGCTCGACATCACGAGGCGTCTCATGGCCGGTGAGGAGCTCACCTACGAGGGCCGGTTCTACTCGCTGGACCACGTCCGCATCGAGCCATCCCCGACGCCGCTGCCGGTCTGGGTCGGTGGCGGCAGCCAGGTTGCCGGTGAGCAGTCGGTCGAGAAGCCCGAGCTGCACCCGCGGGTGAAGGAGCGCATCGTCGGCTCCGACGGCTGGTTCTCCCGCCCGAGCGCGCAACCGCAGCAGGTCGCCGACGACTGGCGCCTCGTGGCTGCCGCGCTCGAGGAGAGCGGCCGCAACCCGGACGAGATGGTCATCGCGCACGGGCAGTGGCTGCACCTGACCGAAGAGGACTCACCCTCAGCGGCACGCAAGATCCAGCATCGGATGGCGGCCGAGGTCCTGGGCGATGGCCGCGACGAGCAGCACCTCGAGCGCTCCTACATGTTCGGCACCCTCGACGAGGTCGTGGCGCAGGTGCAGGCTCGTGTCGACGTCGGCGTCGAGCACCTGATCATCCACCCCTACACCGACGACCCCGAGCAGCTCGAGCTGTGGGGGCGCGAGCTGCTGCCGAAGCTGAAGGCGATGCAGGTGTCTCGGCCGGTCCTGTGAGATCGCATATTCCCGGCCTGCGCTACGCCGACCACATCGCTTTCACCGTTCCCGATCTCGACGCCGCGGTGGGGTTCTTCGTCGAGGCGTTCGGCGCCGAGGAGCTCTACCGATCCCGCCGCGGGCCGGATGGGGACTTCATGGTGACCAACTTCGGGATGCCGGCGGATGCTGCGCTCGAGCTGTCGATGCTGCGGCTGCCGCCCAACCTCAACCTCGAGCTCTTCCAGTGGTTCGGCAGCGGGTTGTCCACCGAGATGCCGCGGCACGGGGACGCTGGCGGGCACCACCTGGCGTTCGTGGTCGACGACGTCGACCTGGCTGTCGAGCACCTGCGAACCTTCCCCGGCGTCCAGGTGCTCGGCGAGGTCAAGGAGGTGGCGGCGGACAGCCCCGTGGTCGCGGGCAACCGCTGGACGTACCTGCGGAGCCCGTGGGGGCTCCTCATCGAGCTCGTCGATCGCTCGCGAGTGGTGGATCCCCCGCCGTTCGTGGGTCCGAGTGACTGGAGGGACACGTGAGCACCACGCTCAGGATCGGCGTCGTGGGCGCCGGCAACATCGCGACCATCGCCCAGCTGCCGTCGCTCGTTGCACGGGACGACGTCGAGATGACCGCGCTGGTCTCGCGGCGCGAGGATCCGACCGCGATCGTGTCGCGCTGGGGCTTTAGAAGCGCGTTCACCACCGTTGAGGCGATGCTCGAGAAGATCGATCTTGATGCCGTCTTCGTCCTCACCCCGCGGTCGGAGCATGTCGCGGGCGTCGAGGCGGCCCTGTCCGCCGGGGTCGACGTCTTCTGCGAGAAGCCGTTGGCCACCCGCGCCGAAGACGCCTGCAGGCTCGCGGACCTCGCGGAGTCGAGCGATCGCATCCTTGCGGTGGGTCTGAATCGACGGTACGCGCCGACCTATGTCGCCGGGCGGGAGGCCTTCGGAGCCGCCGGGGCGACCTTCTGCGTGGCGCAGAAGAACCGTCGCGGCTCCGAGTACCGCGCCACCTTCGAGAACTCGATCCACATGGTCGATTTGCTGCGGTGGTACTGCGGCGGCGAGCCGGTCGAGGTGACTGCCTCGGCTGCCGGTGACGACCCGTGGCAGGAGGATGGCTTGGCGGCGATGGTGCGTTTCGACAACGGCCACACGGGTGTGCTGATGGCTGCGCGGAACGCAGGCGGATGGGAGGAGAACCTCGACGCATACGGGGGCGAGACGTCCGTGCACATCGACGCTCCGGACCGGATCGCGATCACCCGCCGCGGGGCTACCGAGACCCGCGAGATGCGTCAGGAAGCCTTCGGGTGGGCCACGGCCACGGCCACCTTCGGCTTCAAGGCGTGCGTCGACCATTTCCTCGACCGCGTGCGTGACCGGCAGCAGCCGCTGACGTCGGGCCGCGAGGCGGCTCGCACACAGCAGCTGCTCGACCGGATCCTCGTGGCGGCCGGCCTTCCGGTCGAGGAGCAGCCCGGACGGGAGTGGGCGAGCCACGCCATCCGGTGACGTCAGACGCGTCGCACGGCCTCCAGGACGGCCAGCGGAACCCGCCCTGGAGGCTGTGCTGCGGAGTTGACCTCGATGACGGTGGCGCCGCGCCAGGTGCAGGTCATCGTGGCGGCCTCCCGCCAGTACGCGTCCCAGTTGTCGAGCTTCCAGCGGTCGCGTGCGAGCGAGCGCTCGCGCATGCGCGAGCGCAGCACCTCCGGCGGGGCGGACAACCACAGCACCACCGTGTGGACCGTGGTAGGCCAGCCGGCCTCCTGCTGGGCGCGGGACAAGTAGTCCGGATCCGCCAGGTAGGCAAAGAACGGCGCATCGATGACGACCGGTGTGCCGACACGGAGGGAGTCCGCGGCCACCGCCATGAGCCCGCGGTACTCCGCCGGGAAGACACGCTCCAGATAGAACGTGCTGCTCTCCCGCTGCTGCGGATCCTCGCCGTGGGCGCTCAAGACCAGCTCCGTCAGGGGCGTGACCATCGCGTCCTTGTCGAGCACGGCTGCGCCGAGCGCGCGCGCCAGCTCCCTGGAGAGGGCCGACTTTCCTGAGCCGGCCAGCCCGGTCACGACGACAGCGACCGGTGGCCGCCCGGGGCCTGTCATCGACGGGCAGCGGCGACGGCGTCGACGAACGTACGAGCGGCCGCGGTCACGGCAGCGGCATCGCCGGCCTTGGTGATGGCGCTGCCGACGCCGACACAGCTGACCCCGGCGTCGAACCAGTCCCCGAGGTTGTCCACGGTCACCCCTCCGGCGGGGGCGATCGGCGCCCCCGCCAAAGGGGCCAGCACGGTCCGGACGTAGTCCGGGCCGCCGTCGGACGGGAACAGCTTGACGATGTCGGCGCCAGCGGCGAGAGTGTCGACGATCTCCGTCGGGGTGCTGGCTCCACTCATCGTGACTACCTGATAGCGGTTGGCCGTGGTGATCATCGCGGGATTGAGGTTAGGGCTGACGAGCAGCTGCGCACCTGCCTGGATGGCGGCGAAGGCCGCTTCGGGGTCGAGCACGGTACCGGCGCCGATCACGATGCCGTCGGCCGCGTGCCGGCGGGCCAGTCGCTCGATGACGTCGAGCGCGCCGGGAACGGAGTAGGTGATCTCCAGCGCTCGGATGCCACCGGCGATGGCGGCCTCCGCAACCTTCTCGGCGCGGGCTGCGTCGTCGAGGCGCACGATCAGAACAATGCCTGTGTCATCGATCGCGCGCAGCGCCCCGAGTCTTCGCCACATGTTCACAGAATATCACTGAATGTCACGGAAGAGCGCAGCGCACGTGCGACGATGGCGTGCCCGTACGAACCTGAGGGAGTGGTGCGCATGGCGGACAAACTGATCCCCGAGCAACGTCGCCGCGCTCTCGTCGAGATCCTGGAGGCCGAGGGTGTGGTGCGCCTCGACGAGCTCGCGCGGCGACTCGCCGTCTCGGTAATGACGGTTCGGCGTGACGTCGCGGCGCTGGCGGAGCAGGGCTCGGTCGTCGGCGTCACGGGCGGTGTCAAACTCGTGGCGACGAGGCCGCCGATCGAGCGCACAGAGCGCGTGGGGTGGCAGCGCGAGGCGAAGCGTGCGATCGCGCGCGTGGCTGCGGCGCGCATCCCGGATGGCGCAACCATTTTTCTGGACGCGGGGACGACCTGTCAACTGATGGCTGAGCAGGTCGCGACCCGCCGAGGGCTGACGGTCGTCACCAACGACCTCCTGACCGCTGTACAGCTCCTTCCCGCTCGCGGGATCGAGCTGATCCATCTCGGTGGGGAGGTCGATCCGATCAGCGGGTCCACCGCCGGGGCCGCGGCTGAGCGCGCCTTGCGACACCTCAGCCTGGACTGGTGCTTCCTGAGCGCGGGCACCTGGTCGATCGAGCACGGTGTGACTAGCGCGGTGGAAGCCAAGGCGGAGCTGAAGCGCGCAGCGGTCGAGGTAGCAGACGCCGTGGCGCTGGTCGCCGACAGCTCGAAGTTCGGTCTCTCCGCGACATACCGCGTCGCCGGGCTGGCTCAGCTCGATGTCGTCATTACCGACGACCGCCTCGAGCCAGCGGCGCGGCGAGCCCTGGCTCAGCTGCCTGTGGAAGCAGTCCTCGTACCGGCTCCCCGGCACCGGGCGGACCAGCCGCTAGCACCGACCGCCCCCTGAGCGCTTCGCCGCGCCGAGCCACACGAGTGGGGCCGGCGGGCCGCGGCCAGGCGCCCGATCCCCCAGCGCACCACCGCCGTCCCAACCCTCAGAACCAAACCTGATCACGACCTGGACAACAGGCCGCCGTACCCGCTTGACTCCCCCAGTGCAGCGCCCCCGTAACCCGATGATCACCACCCTGCTGAACCTGCGGGGCAACGGCCGCGCCTCGGTCTACACCGAGCCGATGTGGGGCCTGTCGATGATGCTGGTGCTGCCGTACGCGTCGGTGTTCATGCTGGCGCTGGGGGTCTACGACACCCAGATCGGTCTGCTCGCGACGATCTCGATGCTGTCGCAGGTGGTGTTCGGGCTGCTGAGCGGCGTCATCACCGACAAGCTCGGCCGCCGCCGCACCACTGCGATCTTCGACGTCATCGCCTGGGCGGTCCCGTGCCTGGTGTGGGCGTTCGCGCAGAACTTCTGGTGGTTCCTGGCCGCCTCGGTCATCAACGGCGCCTGGCAGGTCACCCAGAACTCGTGGGACTGCCTGCTCGTCGAGGACGTCGACCGCTCCGAGATCCCCAAGGTCTACGCGCTCGTCAAGGTCGCCGCCGAGTTCTCGGCGCTGTTCGCCCCGATCGCGGCGCTGCTGGTCTCCAACCTCGGCCTCGAGCTGGCGGTGCGGATCCTCTATCTCAACGCCTTCGTCATCATCTCGACGAAGATCTGGCTGCTCTACCGCTTCACGACCGAGACCGCCGTCGGGCGCATCCGCATGGAGCAGACCCGCGGCGTCAGCATCGTCACCTCGTTGCGGCAGTACCGCAGCGTGCTGCCGCTCATCGTGCGCTCGAAGGGCACGATCTTCTCCCTGGTGATCGCCGCGCTCGTGGGCGCGGTGGCGCTGGTCAACGCGACCTTCTGGCAGGTCGTCGTCAACCACCGGCTCGGGGTGCCCGACGCCCTGCTGCCGTTCTTCCCGATGGTGCGCTCGCTGCTGTCGGTGCTGTTCTTCTTCACGATCATCCCGGCGCTCACCCATGCCCGGCACCTCAAGGCCCCCACCCTCATCGGGTTCGGCGTCTACCTCGCCGGACAGCTGCTGCTCGTCGCCATCCCCGCCGCCGACGCCGCCACCACGAGCACCTACCTCATGCTCGCCGTCTGCCTCCTCCTCGACGCGTTCGGCGCCGGCATCCTGTTCATGCTCTCGGAGTCGCTGGTGGCGCTGCACGTCGACCGCCACGAGCGCTCGCGCGTCATGGCGATCCAGCGCACCGTGGTCATGCTCGTCACCGCGCCGTTCGGGTGGATCAGCGGCTGGCTCTCCGGCATGGACCGCTCCTGGCCGTTCCTCCTCACCTCCACCCTCCTCGTCCTCGGCCTGGTCGTCGCCGGCAAGTTCTGGGTCACCACCCACGAGGAGGAGAGCACACCCGCCGAGGTCTGACGGCGTCCCTCGCCCCTGCCGTCGGGCACGCCCGACGGCGCGCCTGAGACGTGCGAGATTCACCTTCGCCGGGCCCGCTCCCGGGCACTAGCGTGAGCGCCCGTGACCATCTCCGCCGCGGACGCCCCGCTCGACCCCCAGTCCACCGAGATCCTCGCCGCCACGGGCCTCGAGTACCGCCTCGTCACCGGTGACGCCTTCGACGGCTTCGTCACCGCCGTCGACCGCGGCTTCAACGGCGAGCGCGCGCCCGAGGAGCGGGTGCGCGCCTGGCGCGAGAACCTCGACGGCACCGAGCGCTCGGTCGGCGTCTACGACCCGCGCAGCCCGGAGACCGGCACCCCGGTCGCCACGGTGATGTCGTGGCTGATGGACCTGACCGTCGACGCCGACAGCTTCCTGCCGATGTGGTCGATCAGCGAGGTCACGGTCGCGGCGACGCACCGCCGTCGGGGCATCGCCCGCGCCCTGCTGGGCGGCGAGCTGCGCGCCGCCGCCGACGCCGGGCTGCCGATCGCCGGTCTCACCGTCTCCGAGGCGACGATCTACGGCCGCTTCGGCTTCGGCCCCGCCGCCCACACCGTCAGCTGGACGATCGACACCCGCCGCGCCGGCTGGGCCGGCCCGCGCCCCACCGAGGGCGAGGACCCCGGCCGCCTCGACCACATCGAGCGCGAGCAGCTCGCCCAGGACCTCGCCACCCTCAACGAGCGCACCCGCGGCTCCCGCCCCGGCGACATCTCGGGCTGGCCGCTGCTGTGGCAGGAGCTCGCCGGCCTCAAGCCCGGCAAGCCCGACCCGAAGGTCCGCGGCGTCCGCTACACCGACGCCGAGGGCGAGGTGCGCGGCGTCGTCGCCTACACGGTCGAGACCAACCCCGAGGACTTTGCCAAGGCCACGATCCACGTCAACGCCCTCACGGCCGAGACCTCCGACGCCTACGCCGCGCTGTGGCGCTACCTGCTCCAGCACGACCTCGTCGGCACCGTCATCACCGGGCTGCGCTCGCGCGGCGAGCCGCTGCGCTGGATGGTCGCCGACGAGCGCGCCATCACCGTCACCGAGCGCGACCACCACTGGCTGCGCATCCTCGACGTCCAGCGCTGCCTGGGCGCCCGGCGGCTCCGGGTCCCGGGGTCGGCGACCTTCGTCGTCACCGACCCGTTCGGCTTCGCCGAGGGCACCTGGCGGCTCGAGGTCGACGACGCCGGTGCGCCGTCGGTCCAGAAGGTCGACGCCGGCGCCGCCTCGGGTTCGGTGGTCCGGCTCGGCGTCGCCGAGCTGAGCGCGATGCTGCTCGGCGGCGTGACGGCGTCGACCCTGCGGGCCGCGGGCCGCGTCGACACCGACGAGGAGACCGCCCGCTGGCTCGACCTCGCGTTCCTGCCGATCACCGCGCCGAGCCTCAGCTACTGGTACTGACCGGCTCGCCGAGCTCGCACCTGGGCGCCGAGTTCGCACCTGGGCGCCGAGTTCGCACCGTGGGAGGTGCGAAGTCGGCGGCAGGGTGCGAACTCGGTGATGGGGTCGGACGGCGAGGGGCGTCCTGACCGGGGAGTTGTCCACAGCACCTGTTGTGCGCTCGCGGAGTCGTGGGTAACGTCTCGGCACATCGACGAGGGGGCAGCAGGGGCGTGAGACGGTCGGGGCGGGTACTGGCGGCGGTGGCGGTGTGCGCTGCCCTGGCGTTGTCGGGGTGCGACGGCGGCGGAGAGGGCCCGACCGCCGACCCGACGACGACGGCGGAGCCCACCACCGAGGAGCCGACCTCGGAGCAGCCGACCTCCGAGGCCCCCGAGCCGCCCGAGGTCGAGTCGCCCACACCGGCACCGGAGACCCAGACCGACGACCACGTCGGGGCGATCTGGGCGGCGCGGTACTTCCTCGACCTCTACACGTACATGCGCGCGACGGGTGACACGGCGTCGTTCGAGGCGATGAGTGCGTCGGAGTGCCAGTTCTGCGCGAGCTCTATCGAGAACGCAACGGAGATTCACGAAGCCGGGGGGTGGGTCGAAGGGGGCGAGCTGCATTTCGACGTCAACGCTGCTGGCGCGAGCTACCCCACTGCCGAGCAGCCCAACTACGTCGTTCAGCTCGACCTCACGCAGGACTCTCAGGTCATTCATCGAGGCGATGGAACCGCCGAACCCGTCGACGGCGTGGAGGCAGAGTTCGTCATCTCGATGAGGTTCAGCGGAGGTCGTTTCGTGGTCAACGGGGTGAACTTCGAGTGATGTGGCGTGGCTTGAGACTGGCGGCGGCCGGTTCGGCCGCTGTCGCGCTGCTCTGTGCATCGGCTCCCGGTTATGCCGATGACAAGAGCGGAGGGTCGATCACCGGTGAGACGGCGGACGACAGCGTGGTCGTCGGTGCTCACATCGTGACCATCCCTGACGCTGTGCCGGACAACGGCGTCTCGCAACATACGCAACAGGCTCTTGTGCCTGCCTACGAAGAGAACGACGTCATCTGCGCCCTCCGCCAGTACGCGGACGAGGACGGCGCCCTCGGGAACGAGGAGACCGACCTCTGTCCCGAGGACGAGGATGGCCCGACGGCGGCCGACGTGGTCGCGCTGGTGGCGCAGGAGTTCCAGCGGTTGCCGATCGCGGCGCCGTCGATCACTCACCAGCCGGATGCGGACTGGGCGCTGGTGAACATGGACTTCATCGTCCTCACCGACGCGCAGGTGCAGGTGCTGGAGACGACGATCCTGGGCGTCCCGGTGGCGGTCCGCGCGACACCGGTGCACTACGCGTGGGACTTCGGCGACGGTGGCACGCTCGCCACCACCGACCCTGGCAGCCCCTACCCCGACCACACGGTGTCGCACGTCTACACCAGCAGCGCCGACGCCGTGACCGTCACCCTCACGACGTCGTGGCAGGGCGAGCTGCAGATCGCCGGCAGCGGCTCCTGGCTCCCGATCGCCGGCATGGCCACCACCACCAGCGTCGCGGACCCGGTCGAGATCGTCGCGATGGACGTCCGCCTGGTCCCGAACGACTAGTTGTACTCGGTCAGCACGTTGGTGACACGGATGTAGGGAGAAGGCCTCCATTCTGAGTGGTGTTCAACGTCACTCGAGGGAGGCCTTCTCTTGGTCCACCGTAATGCGCGGCTCGCTCCGGCCGGTCG
>NZ_WNXX01000049.1 GCF_009733795.1 Actinotalea caeni | reverse complement strand
TGTACTCGGTCAGCACGTTGGTGACACGGATGTAGGGAGAAGGCCTCCATTCTGAGTGGTGTTCAACGTCACTCGAGGGAGGCCTTCTCTTGGTCCACCGTAATGCGCGGCTCGCTCCGGCCGGTCGCTTGATCTTGGTGCAGCGGGTGCTTGCGGGTCGTCCGGTGTCGCATGTCGCGAAGGAGCTCGGCGTCTCGCGGCAGTGCGCTCACCGTTGGGTGCGACGGTTCCGTTTGGAAGGCTCCGGTGGGTTGCTGGATCGGCCATCTCGCCCGAAACGATCACCTAGTGCCACGCCTGGTGCAGTCGTCGATACCGTCCTGTCGCTTCGGCAGGAGGAGCGTCTGGGACGCGATGAGATCGCCCAGCGCACCGGGGTCAGCCCATCGACGGTGTCACGGTTGATCGCCAGGGCCGGGCTGCCGCGACTGTCCGAGCTCGACCCGGTCACCGGGGTGCGGATCCGCGCCTCCCGGCGAACCGAGCTGCGATACGAGCACCCGAACGCCGGCGATCTGCTCCATGTCGATGTCAAGAAACTCGGCAGGATCCCCGACGGCGGCGGCTGGCGCGTCGACGGCCCGCAGGTGGTCGACCACCACGGCGGCCGCACTCGTCGGGTCGGGTTCGACTACGTCCATGTCGCGGTCGATGACCACTCCCGCGTCGCGTTCGCGCAGATCCTGCCCGACGAGAAGGGCACGACCTGCGCCGCGTTCCTGCTCGCCGCCGCCGAGTTCTTCGCCGACCACGGCGTCACGATCTCCCGGGTCA
>NZ_WNXX01000048.1 GCF_009733795.1 Actinotalea caeni | reverse complement strand
CGGCGCGCACGTCGTGCTGCTGGCCCGCGACGGCGGCGCCCTGGCCTCGGTGGCGGACCGGCTGACCGCGGCCGGCGGGCGCGCGAGCACGATCGCCGTCGACCTGCGCGACACCGACGCCGCGCGCGACGCCGCCGAGCGCGTGCTCGCCGACCACGGCCCGCCCGCGCTGCTGGTCTCCAACGCCGGGCACAGCATCCGGCGCGACCTGGCGGCCTACACCGACCGGTTCCACGACGTCACCCGGCTCGCCGGCGTCAACCTGCTGGGCCCGATCGCGCTGGCGCTCCCGCTGCTCGCGGCGATGCGCGCGCGGGGCGGCGGGCACCTGGTCTCGGTCGGCACGGTCGGCGTCGGGCTGCCCGGCCCGGGCTGGTCGGTCTACACGGCCACCAAGGCGGGTCTCGACGCCTGGCTGCGGTCGGTCTCGCCCGAGCTGCGCGGCGACGGCGTGGCCGTCACCTCGGTCCACCTGCCGCTCACCCGCACCGCGATGAGCGCGCCCACCTACGGCCGGTCCCGGCTGCCCGCCCTGACCGCCGACGGTGCCGCCACCTGGGTGTGCCGGGCCGCGGTCACCCGGGCGCGCGTGGTCTCGCCCTGGTGGGCGCGCGCGGGCGCGGTCGCAACGGCGGCGCTCCCCGGCACGATCGACCGGCTGGCGGCGCGGGCGTGGCGGCGATGAGCGCCCGCACCCCGGCCTGGCACGCCGTCCCCGACGCCGTGGGCGTCGCGGGGCAGTGGCGCCCCGCCGACCTCCGCGGGCTCCCCGCGACGCTGCGCTACGGCGCGACGCTGTCCGGCGTCGCGCTCGCCGC
>NZ_WNXX01000047.1 GCF_009733795.1 Actinotalea caeni | reverse complement strand
CGGCCCCGCCCGGCGGTCGGGACGCCGGGCGCGACGGGCTCAGGCGGGCGTGACCGCGGGGTCCTCCTCGGGCTCGTCGGCCGCGGCTGCGGCCTCCGCCGCGGCCGCTGCCTTGTTCGCGCGGCTCTTGCGGACCGCGAGCACGACGAGCGCCGCCCACACCAGGCCGAGCACGACGTAGACCCAGGCGCGCTCCACGTCGAAGGTCCGCACCAGCGTGCGGGTGTTGGTCACGAGGATGACGCCGCCGACGAGAGCCCCGAGGATCGGCAGTGACAGCCGCCGCACCAGGTAGGCCGCGAACGGCGCCGCGACGACACCACCCGCGAGCAGCGCCAGCACGATCGAGGGCTCGACGCCCTGCGTGCCCAGCGCGGTGATGAACCCGATGCTCGCGGCGACCGTGACGGCGAACTCCGCGGCCGAGACCGAACCGATCACCCGGCGCGGGTCGAGCTTGCCGCTGGACAGCAGCGTCGGCGTCGCCACCGGGCCCCAGCCGCCACCACCCGTGGCGTCGACGAACCCGGCGAACAGGCCGAGCGGGGCGAGCAGCGCCGTCCGCGGCCGCACGCCCGGCACCACGCGCGGCGGCCGCCGGAACACGAACCGGGTGACGATGTAGACGCCGAGCACGAGCAGGATGAGCGCCATCCACGGCGTCGCCGCCTCGGTGGAGAGGCTGGTGAGCACGTTGGCGCCCAGGAAGGCGCCGACCGCCCCGGGCGCCGCGATGCGGGCGACGACGCCCCAGTCGACGTTGCCGAAGCGCCAGTGCGAGAACCCGGAGACCGCGGTGGTCCCGATCTCGGCGAGGTGCACCGAGGCCGAGGCGGCGGCGGGTGCGATGCCGGCGGCGAGCAGCAGCGTGCTCGAGGTGACGCCGTAGGCCATGCCGAGCGAGCCGTCGACGACCTGGGCCGCGAGGCCGACGAGCGCGAAGACGATGAGGCGTTCCATGTGGATCTCCCGTGGTCCGGGTCGGGTGGGCGTCCAGGGAACGGTATTCGGACTGCAGGGATCCGAATTATCGGCATCGGTGGGTCCCAGGTGCTGAGACGCCGGGCCGCGCGGGTACGGCAGAATCGGCACGTGCGGATCACGGCCAAGGTGGACTACGCGGTCCGGGCGATGGTGACGCTCGCGGCGCGTGACACCGACCGCCCGGTCGCGGCCGAGAGCATCGCCAGCAGCCAGGGCATCCCGCTGGCGTTCCTCGTGAAGATCCTCGCCGACCTCCGCACCGCGCAGCTGGCGCAGAGCCGCCGTGGCGCGATGGGCGGGTACGTGCTCGCGCGCGCGGCGGACACGATCTCGGTGGCCGACGTCATCCGCGCCGTCGAGGGGCCGCTGGCCGACGTGCACGGGCGCCCGCCCGAGGACGTCAGCTACCCGCAGCCCACGACGGCGCTGCGCGACGTCTGGCTCGCCACCCGGGTGGCGCTGCGGGAGGTGCTCGAGCAGACGACGATCGCCGACGTCGCAGCCGGCACGCTGCCGAGCCATGTCACGGACGCCTTGACCCGACCTGGCGCGAACCGCCGCCGCTGACCGCTCCTCGCAGGCATGATGGCCTGGCCACCCTCGAGGGAGAGAAGGTCGCCATGGCCAGGTCGACGTCCAAGAAGGACCTGAAGGCACGCATCAAGAAGCTGGAGCGCAAGCTGCGCTCGTCCCAGGCCGAGGCCGAGAAGGCGAGGGCCAAGAGCAAGAAGTGGAAGAAGCGCGCCAAGCGGGACGACGCGGCGGTCACCGACGCGACGGCCGCGACCGCGGCGGTCACCGACGCGACGGCCGCGACCGCGGCGACCGCCCCTGCCGAGGCACCGCGCCGCCGCCCGGCCGCGCGCGGCGCAGCAGCAG
>NZ_WNXX01000046.1 GCF_009733795.1 Actinotalea caeni | reverse complement strand
GAGAAGGCCTCCCTCGAGTGACGTTGAACACCACTCAGAATGGAGGCCTTCTCCCTACATCCGTGTCACCAACGTGCTGACCGAGTACATCTAGGCGGCGGCCGCGGCACCGGTAGGTTCGCCAGCGTGACGCAGCACGCCACCGGGGTGATCGCCGTCGTCGGCGCGACGGCGACGGGCAAGTCCGACCTCGCGCTCGACCTCGCCGAGGCGCTCGGCGGGGAGATCGTCAACGCCGACGCCATGCAGCTCTACCGCGGCATGGACATCGGCACCGCGAAGACGCCGCCCGAGCAGCGGCGCGGCATCCCGCACCACCAGCTCGACGTCCTCGACGTCACCGAGGAGGCGTCGGTCGCCGTCTACCAGCGTCGCGCCCGGGCCGACGTCGCCCGGATCCGTGAGCGCGGGCGCGTGGCCGTCGTCGTCGGCGGGTCGGGCCTGTACGTGCGCGCACTCCTGGACGACCTCGCGTTCCCCGAGACCGACCCGGCGCTGCGGGCCGAGCTGGAGCAGCGGCTCGCGGAGGAGGGCCCCGGGCTGCTGCACGACGAGCTCGCGCGGCTCGACCCCGAGGCCGCCGCACGCATCGACCGCCGCAACGGGCGGCGCGTCGTCCGCGCGCTCGAGGTCGTCCGCCTCACCGGTCGGCCGTTCGCTGCCTCCCAGCCCACGCGGGCGACCCCGGTCGTGCCCGCGGTGCAGGTCGCGATCGACGTGCCGCGCGAGGAGCTCGCCGTGCGCGTCGCCGACCGGGCGCGGCGGATGTTCGACGACGGCCTGCTCGAGGAGACCGCCGCGCTCGTCGAGGCCGGGCTCGACCGCGGCCGCACCGCCTCGCGCGCCGTCGGGTACGTGCAGGCGCGTGCCGTGCTCGCCGGCGAGAGCACCCTCGACGAGGCGCTCGAGGCGACGGTCGTCGCGACGAGGCAGCTCGCGCGCCGGCAGCTGACCTGGTTCCGTCGCGACGACCGCATCCACTGGTTGGCCCCCGGCCCGGACCTGGCCGCGCGCGCCTCTAGGCTGGTGGCATGACCGGCGCTCGCACCTTCGTCAAGGCCCACGGCACCGGCAACGACTTCCTCCTCTACAGCGACGTCGACGGCACCGACCCGCTCGCGACCGAGGACCTGGTCGCGCTCGCGGACCGCCACCTGGGCATCGGCGCCGACGGCGTCATCCGGGCCGTGCGCACCGCCGCCGTCGACGAGGCGAGCGACCAGGTGGCGGCGGCGGAGTGGTTCATGGACTACCGCAACGCCGACGGCTCGGTCGCCGAGATGTGCGGCAACGGGATCCGCACCTACGTCGCCTACCTCGAGCACACCGGCCTGCTCGACCTGCAGGTGGGGGAGGCGACGACGATCGCCACCCGCGCGGGCACGCTCGTCGTGCACAAGGAGGACGACGGGTACGCCGTCGAGATGGGCACGTGGACGGTCCCGGGCGGCGAGCCGGCGCTCGCGGACGGCTTCGACGTCACGGTCGGGCTCGCCGGTCTCGACGAGCCGCGCCCGGGGCTGCGGGTCGCGACCCCGAACCCGCACACGGTGATCGCGCTGTCGGACCTCGAGGAGCTCGAGGCCGTCGACCTCTCGGTCGCACCGCGCCTGGAGCCCGAGCCGGCCGACGGCAGCAACGTCGAGGTCGTCGTCCCGCTCGGCGAGCGCGAGGTCGACGTCGTCGACGACGACGGCACGGTCGTCGGCACCGAGCGGATCGGGGTCGTGCGGATGCGGGTGCACGAGCGTGGCGTGGGCGAGACCCTCTCGTGCGGCACCGGGGCGTGCGCGGCCGCGATCGCGACCCGCATCTGGTTCGGCGACGACGCCCCCGACGAGTGGGTGGTGCTGGTCCCGGGCGGCCGGCTGCGGGTCCGGATGCTCGAGGGCGGCGCCGTCGAGCTGGCCGGGCCGGCCGAGATCGTCGCCGAGGTCACGCCGCTCGGCTGAGATCAGGAGGCGGCGCGGAGCTCGGTGAGCGCGGCCGCGGCGTCGGCCATGACGAGGTCGGCGTTGATCTGCGCACCCGCCATCGTGCCGGCGGCGGCCGCCGCGACGACCTGCGCCATCGGGTCGGTGACGTTGCCCGCGAGCCAGACGCCGGGCACGTGCGAGCGGCCGCCGGCGTCGGTGGTCGGCACGTGGCGGACCGCCCCGGACGGGTGGTCGACGACCTCCAGGCCCAGATCGGCGAGCGCGCCCAGCCGCGGCGACAGCACGGTCTGCACGGTGAGCACCGAGCGCGGCACGACGGCGCCGGTGCGCAGCCGCACCCCGGTGATCCGGTCGTCGGAGGTCTCGAGCGCCGCGACGCCGTCGGTGACGAGCCCGATCGCGAGCGCCCGCAGCTGCTCGCGCTGCTCGGCCGTCGGCTCGACGCCGTGGGCGAGCACGACGACGTCGTCGGAGAGCTGCCGGAACAGCAGCGCCTGGTGCATGAACGACGGCTGCGTCGCCAGGACGCCGATCGGCTGGTCGCGCACCTCCCAGCCGTGGCAGTAGGGGCAGTGGACGACGTCGCGGCCCCAGCGCTCGCGCAGCCCCGGCACGTCCGGCAGCTCGTCGACGGCGCCGGTCGCCACCAGCAGCCGGCGCGCGTGCACGCGCCTGCCCTCGACCTCGACGACGAAGCCGGTCTCGGTCGTGCCCGCGGCGCTCACCTCGCCGGTGACGAGGTGCCCGCCGTACCGCGCGAGCTCGGCCCGCCCGCGGGCGAGCAGCTCGGCGGGCGGCACCCCGTCGTGGCCGAGAAAGGCGTGCACGCCGTCGGCGGGTGCGTTGCGCGGCGACCCGGAGTCGACGACGAGCACCGAGCGGCGCGAGCGCGCCAGCACGACGGCGCCGGACAGACCGGCGGCGCCGCCGCCGACGACGACGGCGTCGTAGGAGTCGGACGCAGGGGCGGGGATCGCGGTGGTGGTCATGCGTCGATGGTGCGCCGGCCCTCCGCGGCATGGCAAGGGCGATTGCCGTTGTGGCAAGATCATGGGCATGACCGACGAGCTGACCGGGGTGGGACCGCGCCTGCGCGCGCTGCGGGTGCAGCGCGACCTGACGCTCGCGCAGCTGTCGGAGCAGACCGGGATCTCGGTGAGCACGCTCTCGCGGTTGGAGTCCGGCGGGCGGCGCCCGACGCTCGAGCTGCTGCTGCCGCTGGCCCGCAGCCACGGCGTCACGCTCGACGACCTCGTCGACGCGCCGCCCACCGGCGACCCCCGCGTGCACCTGCGGCCCGTCACCGAGAACGGCATGACGATGGTGCCGCTGACGCGGCGGGCCGAGGGGATCCAGGCCTTCAAGGTCGTCATCGACGCCGACGGCTACGACGACTCCCGCACGCTGCGCACCCACACGGGGTACGAGTGGGTCTACGTCATGGAGGGCAGGCTGCGGCTGCTGCTGGGGGAGCACGACCTCGTGCTGGGGCCCGGCGAGGCCGCCGAGTTCGACACCCGGGTGCCGCACTGGCTCGGGCCGGCCGGCGACGACGGCGTGGAGTTCCTCAGCCTGTTCGGCAAGGAGGGCGAGCGCGCCCACCTGCGCGCCGGCCCGCGCCGGCGTCGCCCGGAGGGGACGGCCCCGGCCGACTAGGCGGTGGCCGCGTCGACGCGCAGCACGCGGAAGCCCTTGCTGCTGGCGACCCGCTCGGTCGCCTGGCCGAGCTGGTCGACGACCCACCGCTGCAGCGAGTCGGCGCCGAGGTTCTTGCTGACCACGAGGTACGCCGAGCCGCCCGGCGCGAGGCGGGGCAGCCACGTCGCGAGCATCGCGTGCAGCGCGGGCTTGCCGACCCGGATCGGCGGGTTCGACCACACGAGGTCGAGCGCGAGGTCGGGCTCGCGCGCCAGCAGGGCCTCGGGCTCGACGGTCTCGACGCCCGAGCAGCCGAGGTCGGCGGCGTTGCGGCGCGTCAGCTCCAGCGCGCGCGGGTTGACGTCGACCGCGAGCACCCGCGCCTGCGGGGCGGCCTGCGCGAGCGCGAGGGCGACCGGCCCCCAGCCGCAGCCGAGGTCGAGGAACGTGCCCGTCGGCGGCGGGTCGGGCACCGTCCCCAGCAGCACCGCCGTGCCGGGGTCGAGCCGGTCGCCCGAGAAGACGCCCCGGTCGGTGCGCACCGTGACCCTGCGGCCGCGCAGCACGACGTCGATCTCCCGCGGCTCGGAGGCGGCGGGGACGTCGGGGGAGAAGTAGTGCG
>NZ_WNXX01000045.1 GCF_009733795.1 Actinotalea caeni | reverse complement strand
CTCGAACACCGCCCGAGCCGACGCGCTGGCCCCATGGCTCAAGCACTACAACTACGCTCGAGCCCACACCGCCTGCGGAGGCAAGCCACCGATCAGCCGACTGTCACCAACGTGCTGACCGAGTACAGCTAGCCGGCCGGCCGGCCTCAGTCCAGCCAGCTGGTGTCGAGATCGATCAGCCAGTGGTTGCGCAGCGTCAGCCCGCGCTCGACCGCCGCCGCGACCCCAGCGACCGTCAGCGTCGTCGAGACCGGCGCCGGCAGCGCGAACGGCGACGTGAAGGATCCCCCGAGCAGGTCGGCCACGACCTCGATGCCGGTCACGAGCTCCGCGAGCGCGGGCAGCGCCACCACGAGCCCCACGAGCAGCACCAGCACGGCACCCCGCGCGAGCCAGCGGTCGAGCGCGGGGTGCCGGTGCCCGAGCTCGGCCCGCCAGCGCTCCGCGGTGCCGCGCGCGGGACGCAGCGCTGCGGTGGTGCCGTCGTCGAGCACGAGGTGCATGCGCTTGAGGCCGTAGGTCGTGGCCGCGACCTCGAGGCGGCCGCCCGGCACCGGGAACCGCGCCGGCAGCGACGACCTGGCCGACTGCCGGCCGTCGGTGTACAGGCGCGCCTCGTCGTCGAGGAAGAGCACCTCGACGTCGTAGCGGTGCCCCGCGTGCTCGAGACCGAACACGCTGCGGTGCAGCACCTGCCACCCGCGCATCGGCGCGAGCGGGCGGTCGTCTCCCGTCCTGACCGTCGCCATCGGCACCGTCCTCCCCTCACGACGTGATCCTGCGTCTCCACCCTGACGGAGCACCGCTCGGGCCCGCATCGGCCGAAGGTGGTACGGCCGGTCGGCCGCCCGACGGACCGGCCGGCGTCGGCGAGGAGTGTCGGCACCCATCGGTAGAACATCCGTATGACCGACACCCGCACCGACGCCATCGCCGAACGGCTCCTCCGCGAGGCGGCCGAGGCGATCACCACGCCCGAGCAGGGCGAGTGCCTGCACTGCTTCGTCGCCCGCCTGCTCGATGCGTTCGGCTGCGACGGCGAGCTGCGGCTGGCGCGCCGCTACCGCGACCTGCGGGCGCCGCGGGCGGTCGCCCTGGAACGGCGACTGGCGGCGGTGGGCGGCACCTGCGACTGCGAGATCTTCCTGCGCGGGTGGTGGCTGCGCGAGGAGCTGGAGGACGATGAGCACGACCACCGCCCGCGCGGCAGGCCCCTCCGTGCGACCCCGGTGCGCGCCGCGCCGGGCGGGGCAGCGCCGGTCGGAAGCACCGACCGGCTGCCGCCGTGCGCGGGGGTGCGGCCCGGCTCGACGCAGCCGTGCTCACGCTGGGTCAGGCGACGTCCCCGCCGGCAGGTCTGGTGGTGAGCCGTGGCCCGCGTCGGCGCGTCACCCTGGGCGGTGCAGGCGGTGCGACCGCGTCAGCGCAGCAGCTCGTCGGCGCGGCGGCGCGCCCACTCCTCGGCCGCGTGCACCGCCTCGAGCGTGAGCGAGGGCGCGGGGGTGCCGTCGTGCTCCTCGAGCACGCGCGCGACCGTGTCGACGATGTCGAGGAACGCGACCCGGCCGGCGAGGAACGCCGCCACGCACTGCTCGTTCGCGGCGTTGTAGACGGCCGGGTGCGTCGCCGACGCGCGGACGGCGTCACGAGCGAGCGCCACCGCCGGGAACGTCGCGTCGTCGAGAGGCTCGAACGTCCATGCGGTCGCCTCGGTCCACGAGCACGCGCGCGCCGCCCCGGGCACGCGGTCGGGCCAGCCGAGACCCAGCGCGATCGGCAGCCGCATGTCCGGCGGCGAGGCCTGCGCGATCGTCGACCCGTCGACGAACTCGACCATCGAGTGCACGACCGACTGCGGGTGGACGACGACCGTGATGTCCTCGACCGGCACCTCGAACAGCAGGTGCGCCTCGATGAGCTCCAGGCCCTTGTTGACGAGCGTCGCGGAGTTGGTCGTCACCACGGGCCCCATCGCCCAGGTGGGGTGCGCCAGCGCGGCGTCGGGCGTCACGTCGGCGAGCTCGGCGCGCGTGCGACCACGGAACGGACCGCCGGAGGCGGTCAGCACGATGCGCACGACCTCCTCGCGCCGACCGGCCCGCAGCGCCTGGGCGATCGCGGAGTGCTCGGAGTCCACGGGCACCACCTGGTCGGGCCGCTGCTGCGCCTGCCGCACCAGCGGGCCACCGGCGACGAGGGACTCCTTGTTGGCGAGCGCGAGCGTCGAGCCGCTCCGGAGCGCGGCGAGCGTCGGCGCGAGCCCGATCGAGCCGGTGACGCCGTTGAGCACGACGTCGGCGCCGCGCCCCGCGACCTCGGTGGCGGCGTCGGGGCCGACGAGCACCTCGACCTCGACCGGAGGCAGCCCGGTGCGCTCGCTCGCCGCGGCCACCGCGGCCCGCAGCTGTTCGGCGCTGCCCTGCGCGACCCCGACGAGCGGCACCCGGAACCGGACCACCTGCTCGGCGAGCAGGTCGAGCTGGCCGCCCCCCGCGGCGAGCGCGACGACGTCGAACGGTGGCTCGCCGTCACCCGCGACGGCGCCGGCCGCCTCGACGACGTCGAGCGCCTGGGTGCCGATCGATCCCGTGCTGCCGAGGAGCGCGACGGACCTGCTCGCCCGGCTCACTCGACCGCGAGGAGCACGTCGACGGCGCGGTCGAGGAACGCGTCGACCGGGCCCTCGGCGTAGGCGCGGTCGCGCGGCGCGGACTTGAAGGTGGCGGAGCGGACCTCGGCGGCGCTGAGCTCGGCGCCGGAGTCGAAGTAGTCGACCAGCCGGTCGAGCAGCGCGTCGACCGACTCTCGGTCGTAGCCGCGGCCCCGCTCGGGCGGCGCGAACCGCTCCCCGGCCGGGCGCACGAGCCGCGGGTACAGCGTGGTGGCGCGGCGCGCGACCTCCTCCATCCAGGCGTCCTGGCCGGCCTGACCGATGTGACGCGCCCGCGCCCGCTGCACGAACGCGGCCTCGAGACGGTCGAGCGCGGCGTCGACGTGCGCGGGGTCGTAGCCGCCGCGCACCAGGTCGAAGGCGGCGTTGCGCACGTCCTCGGCGGTCATGGTCGTGCCGGAGGCGCCGTCGTCCTCGTACGCCGCGCGCGCCTGCTCGAAGAACTCGTCGACCTGCTCGACGTCGTACCCGCTGGACCAGCGTCCGGTCCGAGGGAACGTGTCCGCCATACTCTTCTCTCCTCAGACGCCGGGCCGCGTCAGCCCTGGACGGCCAGCTGGCCGCAGGCCCCGTCGATGTCGCTGCCCCGAGTATCCCGCACGGTCGTCGGGATCCCGGCAGCGCGCAGCCGTGTCACGAACTCCGCCTCCACGTCGGGGTCGCTCGCGGTCCAGATCGAGCCCGGGGTCGGGTTGAGCGGGATCGGGTTGACGTGCACCCAGCCGCGACCGCGCTTGTTGAGCTCCTCGCCGAGGAGGTCGGCGCGCCAGCCGTGGTCGTTCATGTCCTTGATGAGCGCGTACTCGATGCTGACCCTGCGACCGGTGGCGTCGAAGTAGCGGCGTGCGGCGTCCAGCGCCTCCCCCACCGTCCAGCGGGTGTTGATCGGCACCAGCTCGGTGCGCAGCTCGTCGTCGGGCGCGTGCAGCGACAGCGCGAGCGTCACCGGGATGCCCTCGCGCGAGAGCTTGTCGATCGCGGGCACGAGCCCGACGGTCGAGACCGTGACGTTGCGCGCGCTCATCCCGAACCCGGACGGCGGCGGCGCGACGAGCCGACGGACGGTGCCGATGACCGCCTTGTAGTTGGCGAGCGGCTCGCCCATCCCCATGAAGACGACGTTGGACAGCCGGCTCGGGCCGCGGGTCAGCTCGCCGTCGCGGCACGCCCGCGCGGCGCGACGCACCTGCTCGACGATCTCCGCCGTCGACAGGTTCCGGGTGAGACCCATCTGGCCGGTCGCGCAGAACGGGCACGCCATGCCGCAGCCGGCCTGGCTCGACACGCACAGCGTGGCGCGGTCGGAGTAGCCCATGAGCACCGACTCGACCTTGACGCCGTCGAACAGCGACCACAGCGTCTTGACGGTCGCGCCGCCGTCGGCCTCCAGCCGCTTCACCTCGGTGAGCAGGTCCGGGAGCAGGATGTCGGTCAGCTCCTGCCGGACGGCGGCCGGCAGGTCGGTCATGTCCGCCGGGTCGCGCGTGAGGTGGCCGAAGTAGTGCATCGACACCTGCTTGGCGCGAAAGCCTGGGTGCCCCATCTCGGTGAGCACGGCGGCGCGGCCGGCGTCGTCGAGGTCGGCGAGGTGCTGCGGCGGCTTGCCGCGGCGCGGCACCGCGAAGCTGAGGGTGGGCAGGGTGCTGGGGGCCGCGGCGTCGTCCGCGGGCCTGACCTGACGTGTCATCGACCGCTCCCGAGGACGAGGTGGAGAAGCAGGAAGGCGACCGGCGCGGCGAACAGCACGGAGTCGACGCGGTCGAGCACGCCGCCGTGGCCGGGCAGCAGCGTGCCCATGTCCTTGACGCCCAGGTCGCGCTTGAGCAACGACTCGGCGAGGTCGCCGAGCGTCGCGGCGAGCACGCCGGCGGCGCCGAGCGCGAGCCCGGCCCACCAGGGCCCGCCGAGGGGTCCGAGCATGAGCCCGACGCCGACCGCGCTCGCGAGCACGAACGAGCCGATCAGGCCCTCCCAGGACTTCTTGGGGCTGACGATCGGCGCCATGCGGGTGCGTCCGAACATCACACCCGCGGCGTAGCCGCCGACGTCGTTGGAGACGCAGATCGCGATGAACGCGAGCACGCGCCAGGGGCCGTCGTCGGCCGCGAGCATGAGCGCGACGAAGCCGGCCAGGAAGGGGACGTAGCCGGTGGCGAAGACCGCCGCGGTCGCGTCGCGCAGCGCGGGGATGCCGCCGCCGTCGAGCACGCGCCACACGAACGCGCCGCCTGCGGTGAGCACGCACGCCACGAGCAGCGCCTCGACACCGGCGGTGTAGGCCGAGATCACCATGCCGACCGTGCCCACCAGCAGCGGCAGCAGCGGCAGCCGGATGTCGCGCACCCCTACGGCGCGGCTCAGCTCCCACAACCCGATCCCGCACGCGAGGACCACGATGCCGAGGAAGGCCTCCTTGCGCCAGAAGAACAGCGACGCCACGACCGCGAGCCCGAGACCCAGGCCGACGGCGATCGCGACCGGCACGTTGCGCCCACCCGGCGGCAGCGGCACGGTCGGGTCCGGCACGTGGCCGTCCGCGACCCGCGGCGCGGGCTCCGACGCCGTCTCCTCCGCCGGCGGGGCGTCGTCCGCGGCGGCCCCGCTGGCACCCGCGTCGGCCGCGGCGAGCGCGGCCGTCGGCACCGGCTGCGTCGGCTCGACGGG
>NZ_WNXX01000044.1 GCF_009733795.1 Actinotalea caeni | reverse complement strand
TGAGCGGGCGGTCGGTCGCGGCGGCGACCACGACCTCGACCTGCCGCAGCACCTGGGCCGCGCCGCGTGCCGCCTCCCCCGGCGGCGTCCCCGCGTCTCCACCGGCGAGCGCGCGCAGCGCGCCGACGCCCGCGTCGTGGGTGCCGGACTCCCCCACCCCGACGACGACCCTGCTCGCGCCGGCGCGGGCGGCGGCGAGCACGAGGTCGCCGACGCCGGCGCTGCTGCCCTCCTGGGCGAGCCGGGCGGCGTCGGGGCCGTGGGGGTCGCCGAGCAGCGGCGCGGTCTCGACGTAGGCGGTACGCCCCACCCGCAGCCACGTCGCGGGCACCGAGGCACCCCAGGGGTCGCGCGCCACCGTCGCCTGCACCTCGCCGCCGAGCGCCGCCCGCAGCACGTCGAGGAACCCGTGCGCGCCGGTGCTCGAGGGGTGCAGCAGCACCTCGTCACCGTCGCGGCTGGACCGCCAGCCCTCGGCGAGGTGACGGGCGACGTCGCCCGCACCGATTGTGACGTCGTCGCCCCGGACGGCGTCGGGGACCATGAGCACGCGCACGCCCCGAGTGTCGCAGAGCACGAGGCGTGCCGGTCCCACCGCATGCCCCGGGCGCAGGGGGCCGCTGGAGGCAGCGGGCGGGCGCCGTCGGGCCGACGAGCCCCACCCCGCCGATGACCTAGGCTTCACGACGTGTTCGGACGCAGGAAGACCGAGGATGCCACCGTCCCGGCGGAGCCCGTGGTCGAGGAGACCCCCAGGGCAGGCAAGGGCAGGCCGACCCCGAAGCGACGCGACGCCGAGGCGGCGCGGCGCCGGCCGCTGGTGACCGGCGACAAGAAGTCCGACCGCGCCCGGGCCCGCGCCGAGGCCGCCAAGCAGCGCCAGCTGATGGACCAGGCGATGCAGACCGGCGACGAGCGCTACCTGCCCGTCCAGCACAAGGGTCCGGCCCGTCGCTTCGCCCGCGACTACCTCGACGCCCGCTGGACGCTCGGCGAGTTCTTCCTCCCGATCGCGCTGCTCGTGGTCGTCGTCATGTTCTTCGGCAGCCTCATCCAGCTGCCGCCGCAGGTCGTCGTCTACGCGATCCTCGGCCTCTACGTGATCGTGCTGGTCGCGGTCGTCGAGGCCGTGATCTACGCCGGGATCGTGCGCAGGCGCGCCCTCGCGAAGTTCGGGTCGGGCGCGGTCCGCGGGCTGCGCCTGTACACCGCGATGCGCTCGATGCAGATGCGGCGGATGCGTCTGCCGAAGCCGCAGGTCAAGCGCGGCGACACCGTCAGCTGAGTCGCTCCAGACACCAGACAGGAGAACGATGCGCTACCGCCACCTGGGCCGCTCCGGCCTGAAGGTCACCGAGATCACCTACGGCAACTGGCTCACCCACGGCTCGCAGGTCGAGGCCGAGACCGCGCACCGCTGCGTGCGGGCCGCGCTCGACCACGGCATCACGAGCTTCGACACCGCCGACACCTACGCCAACACCAAGGCCGAGGAGGTCCTCGGCGAGGCGCTGGCCGGCGAGCGGCGGGAGAGCCTGGAGATCTTCACCAAGGTCTACTTCCCGACCGGCCCCAAGGGCCCGAACGACACCGGGCTGTCGCGCAAGCACATCATGGAGTCGATCAACGGCTCGCTGCGCCGGCTGCGCACCGACTACGTCGACCTCTACCAGGCGCACCGCTACGACTACGCGACGCCGCTGGAGGAGACGATGCAGGCGTTCGCCGACGTCGTCCGGTCCGGCAAGGCGCTCTACATCGGTGTGAGCGAGTGGACCGCCGAGCAGCTGCGTGCCGGCGCCGAGCTCGCGAAGGAGCTCAACATCCAGCTGATCTCCTCGCAGCCGCAGTACTCGATGCTGTGGCGCGTCATCGAGGAGGAGGTCGTGCCGACCTCGCGCGAGCTGGGCATCTCCCAGATCGTGTGGTCGCCGATCGCGCAGGGCGTGCTCACCGGCAAGTACCTGCCCGGCCAGCCGCCGCCGGAGGGCTCGCGCGCGACCGACCAGTCGGGCGGCGCGTCGATGATCCGGTCGTGGATGCGCGACGACGTGCTCGAGCGGGTGCAGCGGCTGCGCCCGATCGCCGACGAGCTGGGCCTGACGATGGCCCAGCTGGCGGTCGCCTGGGTGCTGCAGAACGACAACGTCGCCGCGGCGCTCGTGGGTGCCTCGCGTCCCGAGCAGATCGAGGACAACGTCAAGGCCTCCGGCGTCACGCTGGAGCCCGAGGTGCTCGCGCGCATCGACGAGGTGCTCGGCGACGTCGTCGAGCGCGACCCGCGCAAGACCGACGAGGTCTCCCCCAAGGAGCGCCTCGTCTGAGGTTCGGGGCCGCGTCAGCCCAGCGCGCGGTTGACGCGGCCCGGCCAGGTCGCCCCGGCGTAGACGAACGCCGTGTAGGCCTGCACGAGCGTGGCGCCGGCGTCGATCATCGCGCGGGCGTCCTCGACGCCCGAGATCCCGCCGACGCCGATGACGACGCGGTCGGGACCGAGCACCGTGCGCACCCGTCGCACCACCTCGAGCGCGCGGGCGTGCAGCGGCGGCCCGCTCAGGCCGCCCGCGCCGTGGTCGTGCGCGATCGTCGTGTTGGTGGCCACCACGCCCGCGAGGTCGAGCTCGAGAGCGAGCCGTGCGACGGCCTCGACGTCGTCGTCGGCCAGGTCGGGGGCGATCTTCACCAGCACCGGCACGTCGCGACCGGCCGCGTAGGCGGCCTGCTCGACGACGGCCGCCAGGATCGGTCGCAGCGCCTCGGTCGCCTGCAGGTCGCGCAGGCCGGGCGTGTTGGGCGAGGAGACGTTGACGACCAGGTAGTCGGCGTACGGGGCGACGGCGCGCGCCGAGGTCACGTAGTCGGCGACCGCGTCCGCGGGCGGGGTCACCTTGGACTTGCCGATGTTGGCGCCGATCACCAGCCGGCGGCCGGCGGCGGTGCGACGCAGCCGGGCCAGCCGCCTGGCGGCCGCGGCGGCGCCCTGGTTGTTGAAGCCCATCCGGTTGACCAGCGCCCGCTGCGCGGTGACCCGCTGCAGGCGCGGCCGCGGGTTGCCCGGCTGCGGGTGCGCGGTCACGGTGCCGACCTCGACGAAGGCGAACCCGAGCGCGGCCAGCCCGGCCGCCATGGTCGCGTCCTTGTCGAACCCGGCCGCGAGCCCGAGCCGACCGGGCAGCCGCCGCCCGAAGACGACCGGCCGCTCCCCCGGTGCCGGGCGGCCCAGGGTCGCGGCCAGCGCGCCCCGCAGCGGCGGCACCCGCCCGGCCAGCGCGATCAGCCGCGCCGCGCCGTGGTGCGCCCTCTCGGGGTCCACGCGGCTCAGCACGGTGCGGAACAGCAGGTCGTAGAGCATCGGCGTCACCCGTTCGCCTGCGAGAGGCGCCGCGGGCTGGACCACCACAGCCACGCCACCCCGAGGAACGGCAGCACCAGCGGCACGTAGCCGTACCCGCTGCCGAATTCGGACCACACGGTGTCGCGCGGGAACAGCTCGGGGTGCGTCAGCGAGAGCACCCCGACGACGAGCACCCCCACGAGCTCGAAGAGGACGGTCACCCAGCCGACCACCCGCAGGCGGCGGCCGTTGTGCGCGAGCGCGACGGTCGCGACCAGGTAGACGACGGCGGAGAACGCCGAGAGCCCGTAGGCCAGCGGGGCCTCGGCCGCGTCCCGGATCAGCTGCACGGTGGCGCGTGCGGTCGCGGCGACGGCGAAGATGCCGTAGACGACGATGAGCACCCGCCCGGCGCCGAACGCGGGCCGGCGGGTGTCGGTGGTGGTGGGCAGCTCGGTCATGCCGTCGCCCACCACAGCGTGAGCACGCGGTACTGCATCACCAGCAGCGCGAGCGCGAGCACCAGCAGCACGACCGAGCTCCAGCGGGTCCGCTCGGCGATCGCGACCACCGCGCCGGCGGGCAGCATCAGCACCGCGACGACCAGGTAGCCCCAGAACACCTCGGGCTCGGCGAGGCCGTGACCGCTCAGCACCGCGACCAGCGCGGCGACCGCCTGCACGAGCAGCAGGGCCTCGACGACACCGCCCGCGATCAGCTGCTTGAGGATGACCGCGCGGTCGCGCAGCGCCCGGATCCCGGCCCACAGGCCGAGGGCTCCGCACCCCACCATGACGGCGTACCCGCCGGCGACGACCAGGTCCACGGCGTCAGAGGTCGGAGATCTCGCAGGTCACGGTGCCCCAGGCTAGTGGACGTCGCACCCGCTTCGGTCACTAGGGTTGTGCGGGTGACCACCGTCTCGCTCACCAGCACCCCGCTCGCCAAGACCCGCACCGACGCCGTCGTCCTCGCCACCACCTCCGGCGACGACCCGCGCGTGCTGGGTCTCGACGCCCTCCCCAAGCAGGCCCGTGCCGCGGTCGAGTCCGCGGCGCGCGTCGTCGGCGCCACCGGTGCGGCCGACGAGCTGCTCAAGGTGCCCGCCCCGGGCGGGCTGGGGGCCTCGCTGCTCGTGCTCGCCGGCACCGGGGCCGACGGTGCCGACGCGCTCACCGACGAGACGCTGCGCCGCACGGCCGGCTCCGCGGTGCGACAGCTCGCCGGCACCGGGTCGGTGACGCTGGCGCTGCCGGCGACCACCGCCGCGCAGGCCGGCGCCGTCGCGGAGGGCGCCGTGCTCGGCGGCTACGTCTTCAGCGGTCACCCGGGCAGCACCGAGCCGGTCGGCGCGGTCGAGGTGCTCGTCGCCGACGCCAAGGACAAGGAGAGCCGGGCCGCCGTCGAGCGCGCCCAGGTGGTCGGCAGCGCCGTCAACGGCGTCCGCGACCTCGTCAACACCCCGCCGAACCTGCTCTACCCCGAGTCGTTCGCCGAGCGGGCGCGCACGCTCGCGAAGGGCACCAAGGTCGACGTCACCGTCCTGGACGACGACGCGCTGCGCGCCGGCGGCTACGGCGGCCTCGTCGGCGTCGGGCAGGGCTCCACGCGCGGTCCGCGCCTGGTGCGGCTGGAGTGGAAGCCGCGCAAGGCCACGGGCCACTACGCCCTCGTCGGCAAGGGCATCACCTTCGACTCCGGCGGCCTGTCGATCAAGCCCGCCAAGTCGATGGAGACGATGAAGAGCGACATGGCGGGCGCCGCCGCCGTGCTGCACACCGTGCTCGCCGCCGCCCGCCTGAACGTGCCGGTGCGCGTCACCGGCTGGCTCGCGCTCGCCGAGAACATGCCGTCGGCGACCGCGCAGCGGCCCTCCGACGTCATCACGATCCGTGGCGGCCGCACCGTCGAGGTGCTCAACACCGACGCCGAGGGTCGCCTCGTGCTCGCCGACGCGCTCGTCGCGGCCGGCGAGGAGGACCCCGACGTCCTCGTCGACATCGCCACGCTCACCGGCGCGCAGATGGTCGCGCTCGGCAACCAGGTGAGCGCGGTCATGGGCACCGACGACGTGCGCGGCGCCGTCGTCGCCGCCGCCGGCCGGGCCGGTGAGCAGTTCTGGCCGATGCCGCTGCCCGAGGAGCTGCGGCCGTCGCTGACGAGCCCGGTCGCCGACATGGCGAACATCGGCGAGCGCTACGGCGGCATGCTCGTCGCCGGGCTGTTCCTGCGCGAGTTCACCGACGGGCGACCCTGGGCGCACCTCGACATCGCGGGCCCCGCGTTCAACGAGGGTGGGCCGCGCCACTACGTCCCGAAGGGCGGGACCGGCGTGGGCGTGCGCACGCTGCTGTCGCTGCTCGACTCCGCCGCCCAGGCGTGAGCCGCGCCACATCCAGGACCGTGGAGCTGGTTTCGGTGAGGTGCCGACGACGCCTGATGCCAAGATGGGTGCCAGCCCGACTGAAGGAGCGCAGGTGACCGAGCAGGACTACGACGTCGTCGTCCTGGGCGCCGGGAGCGGCGGCTACGCGGCCGCGCTCCGAGCCTCCCAGCTCGGCAAGTCGGTCGCGCTCGTCGAGGCCGACAAGGTGGGCGGCACCTGCCTGCACCGCGGCTGCATCCCGACCAAGGCGCTGCTGCACGTCGCCGAGGTCGCCGACTCGATCCGCGACAGCGACACGTTCGGGTTGCGCGCGACGCTGGACGGCGTCGACGTCGCCGGTGTGCACGCGTACAAGGACGGCGTGGTCTCGCGGCTGTACCGCGGGCTCACCGGGCTGGTGTCCTCGCGCGGCATCGAGGTCGTCCCCGGCTGGGGCCGGCTGGTCGCGCCCGACATCGTCCAGGTCGACCAGCGGCGGCTGCGCGGGCGCGACGTCGTGCTCGCGACCGGCTCCTACGCCCGCACGCTCCCCGGCCTCGACATCGGTGGCCGCGTCATCACCTCCGACCAGGCGCTCGCGATGGACTGGGTGCCCGCCAGCGCGGTCGTGCTCGGCGGCGGCGTCATCGGCGTCGAGCTCGCCAGCGCGTGGCGCAGCCTCGGCGCCGAGGTCACGGTGGTCGAGGCGCTGCCGCACCTGGTGCCCAACGAGGACGAGGCGCTGTCGAAGGGGCTCGAGCGCGCCTTCCGCAAGCGCGGCATCCGCTACCACCTCGGCACCCGCTTCGAGGGCGTCGAGCAGGACGAGCGCGGTGTCACCGTGTCGCTCGAGGGCGGCACCACCATCGAGGCCGAGGTGCTGCTGGTCGCCGTCGGACGCGGCCCGGTGACCGACGACGTCGGGTTCGCCGAGCAGGGCGTCGCGATGGACCGCGGCTTCGTCGTGGTCGACGAGCAGCTGCGCACCAACCTCGAGCACGTGTGGGCCGTCGGCGACATCACGCCCGGTCTGCAGCTGGCACACCGCGGCTTCGCGCACGGCATCGCCGTCGCCGAGCGGATCGCCGGGCTCGACCCGGCGCCGATCGTCGACAGCGCGATCCCGCGCGTCACCTACTGCGAGCCCAACGTCGCCTCGGTCGGCCTGACCGAGGCGCAGGCCCGCGAGACCTACGGCGAGGTCGAGACCGTCGAGTACAACCTCGGCGGCAACGGCAAGAGCCAGATCCTCGCGACCACCGGGTTCGTCAAGCTCGTGCGGGCGAAGGACGGACCGATCGTCGGCGTCCACATGCTCGGCGCCCGGATGGGCGAGCAGATCGGGGAGGCCCAGCTCATGGTGAGCTGGGAGGCCTTCCCCGACGACGTCGCATCCCTCGTCCACGCCCACCCCACCCAGAACGAGGCTCTCGGCGAGGCCGCCCTCGCGCTCGCCGGCAAGCCGTTGCACTCCCACGCCTGAGGTCACAGAAGGAGAATCTCCATGTCAGAGTCAGTGAAGATGCCCGCTCTCGGCGAGAGCGTGACCGAGGGCACCGTGACCCGTTGGCTGAAGTCGGTCGGCGAGGAGGTCGCGGTCGACGAGCCGCTGCTGGAGGTCTCGACCGACAAGGTCGACACCGAGATCCCCTCCCCGATCGCCGGCGTGCTCGAGAAGATCCTGGTCGAGGAGGACGAGACCGTCGAGGTCGGCACCGACCTCGCCATCATCGGCGACGGCAGCGGCGGTGGCGACGAGGGCGGCTCCGACACCTCCGAGTCTCCCGAGGCGCCGAGCACCGACGAGAGCGCCGAGGAGCGCGAGGCCCCCGCCAACGAGACCGGCGTGGCCGACACCCCGGCCGAGCAGGCCGAGGAGCTCGCGGCCGAGGACGCCCCCGCCGAGGAGGCCCCGGCCGAGCAGCAGGAGGCGCCCGCCGAGAAGCCGAGCAGCGGCGGCGGTGAGCGCACCGCGGTGACGCTGCCGGCGCTGGGCGAGAGCGTCACCGAGGGCACCGTCACCCGGTGGCTGAAGTCGGTCGGCGACGACGTCGCCGTCGACGAGCCGCTGCTGGAGGTCTCGACCGACAAGGTCGACACCGAGATCCCCTCCCCCGTGGCCGGCACGCTGCTGGAGATCGTCGTCCAGGAGGACGAGACCGTCGAGGTCGGCGCCGAGCTCGCCTACGTCGGCTCCGGTGAGCCGGGTGGCTCCGAGCCGGAGCCGGAGAAGGAGCCCGAGCCCGAGCCGGAGGCCGAGAAGCAGCCCGAGCCGGAGCCCGAGCCCGAGCCCGAGCCGGAGCCCGAGAAGCAGCCCGAGCCCGAGCCGCAGCCCGAGCCCGCGAAGGCTGAGGAGCCCGCGAAGGCCGAGGCGCCTGCGCAGCAGCCGGAGTCGGCTGCGGCGAGCGCCGAGGCCGGTGCCTACGTGACGCCGCTGGTGCGCAAGCTGGCCGCGGACAAGGGCGTGGACCTCGCGAGCATCACCGGCTCCGGGGTCGGCGGCCGCATCCGCAAGCAGGACGTGCTCGAGGCGGCCGAGGCCGCCGCACGGGCGAAGGCCGAGGCGGAGGCTGCGGCCAAGCCCGCCGAGGCCCCTGCCGCGGCTCCCGCCGCCAAGCCGGCCGCGTCGAGCCTGCCGGTCTCGCCGCTGCGCGGCACCCGCGAGAAGATGAGCCGGCTGCGCAAGATCGTGGCGGAGCGGATGGTCGACTCGCTGCACGTGTCCGCGCAGCTCACGACGGTGCTCGAGGTCGACGTCACCAAGGTGGCCCGGCTCCGCGCCCGCGCCAAGGACGACTTCCAGGCCCGCGAGGGCGCCAAGCTCACGTACCTGCCGTTCTTCACGCTCGCGGCGGCCGAGGCGCTCAAGGCGTACCCGAAGATCAACGCCAGCATCGAGGGCGACGAGATCGTCTACCACGGCACCGAGAACATCGGCATCGCGGTCGACACCCCGCGCGGCCTCGTGGTCCCGGTGATCAAGGACGCCGGCGACCTCAACATCGGTGGCCTCGCCCGCAAGATCGCCGACCTGGCGAGCCGGACCCGTGAGAACAAGGCGACGCCGGACGAGCTGACCGGCGGCACCTTCACGATCACCAACACCGGCAGCGGCGGTGCGCTGTTCGACACCCCGATCCTGCTGCAGCCGCAGGTGGCGATGATGGGCGTCGGCGCGATCGTCAAGCGGCCCGTGGTCGTCACCGACGCCGACGGCGCCGAGGTGATCGCGATCCGCTCGATGGTCTACCTGTCGCTCTCCTACGACCACCGCCTGATCGACGGCGCCGACGCGTCGCGCTTCCTCACCGCGGTCAAGAACCGCATCGAGGAGGGCGAGTTCGAGGCCTCGCTGGGTCTCTGACCCGAGCGGTCAGTCGCAGTCGCGCGCCTGCGCGACCACCCACGAGCCCTCGACCCGCGTCAGGGCGAGCTCGACACAACGCGGCGGCTGGTTCGGCACCGTCTGGACGACGGCGCCGGCCAGCCGCTCGTGCGTCTGCTGGGTCAGCACGGTGCGCACCGTCGCCGTGCTGCGGTCGAGCGCGACCACCTCGGTCTCCGCGACCTCGGTGCGCAGGCCCTGCAGCGTCGTCCCGGCGTCGGCGAGCGAGGCGAGCAGGGCGGCGTCCTGCTCCCGCGCGGGCGACCCGGGTGCGGTGAGCGCGGCGAGGGCGGCGGCGTCGCCGGCGACGAGCGCCTCGTCGCGCTGGGCGACGAGCGCGGCCACACGCACGTCGAGCGCGTCGGTCGCGCGGGGTGCGACCGCGCCCGGCGCAGGGCCCGGACCGTCCGGGGTGAGGGTCACGGCAGCGGCGACGGCCGCGCTCGCCACGAGGGCCCCGACGACGAGCCGCGCCGTCCGCG
>NZ_WNXX01000043.1 GCF_009733795.1 Actinotalea caeni | reverse complement strand
CTCGAACACCGCCCGAGCCGACGCGCTGGCCCCATGGCTCAAGCACTACAACTACGCTCGAGCCCACACCGCCTGCGGAGGCAAGCCACCGATCAGCCGACTGTCACCAACGTGCTGACCGAGTACACCTAGACTCGGCCGTGATGGCTCAGACCCCTCCGGCGTCCCCGGACCCGGACGATGCGGACGTCCTCGACGGTCACGAGGTGCGTCCCGTCGACGCGCAGCGGGTGGTCGCGTGGCTGCGCAGCAACAAGCAGCGCCACTTCGTCGGCGGCGACGGCCAGATCGGCGGGATCTGGAGCGGCTGCCTGTTCACGTTCGGCATCGCCGGCCAGGGCCGGGTGCTGCAGGTCCGTGGCCAGCTCAACCGCGTCGTCTCGATCGACCGCCGCGAGGAGCTGATCGCGCTGGTCAACGCCCGGCACGCGCGCACCGCGTGGCCCAAGTGCTCGCTCGTGGTGCTCGACGACGGCTCGATGCGCGTGGTCGCCGAGCACAGCACGTTCATCGGGCACGGGCTGTCCGAGCGGCAGCTCGACCGCGCGGTGCGGGTCGGCCTCGCCGCCGCGCTCGGGTTCTTCGCCGAGATCAACGCCCGCTACCCCGACCCGCTCTCGCTGCCGCCGGAGTCGCTGTCATGACCTCGCCGACCGACCTGCCCGGGATGCCGCCGGTGCCGGCGCCGCTGACCTTCGAGCGGCTGGCGTCGACGCTCGGTGAGGGCTGGGAGCCCGACGTCGAGGCCGCCACGCTGCGCCGGCGCGTCGGCGCCGCCGCGGTCGCGGCGTCGCTGCTGACGACCGAGGGCGTGGTGCTGCTGTGCAGCGCGACGCGGATCGGCCCGGAGATCCCGCTGTCCCGCCGCCGCGACGTCGAGACCTTCGTCAACGACTGGCACCGCGAGCGGATCTGGCCGACGGTCGTCCTCGACGCCGGGCCGACCGAGGTCGTCGTGCAGACGCGGGTCGCGGTCGACGCGAGCGCGGGGCTCACCGACACCCAGCTCGGCGAGTACCTGCGCATCGGCGTCGGCACCGCGCAGCAGTGCTTCGCCGCGCTGACCGAGACCGGGCTCGCGCCGCCGGAGCCGGACGGCCCGGACGCCGGCTGAGCCGCTGGGCCGTCGGGCCCCGGTGCCCCCGAGCTGACGCCGCTCAGCGCACCCGGATGCCGGGCAGCCCGAGCGAGACCCGCGCGGGTGCCGACGGGGCCGACGGGGCCCCGGCCGCCGCGGCCGCGGCCTCCCGCTCGGCGCGCTCGCGCCCGGCACGGCGCTGCTCGTACACGTCGCCAGAGCGGGTGCGACGGAGCTCGAAGACGCCGCCCTGCAGCGCGGAGTCGGCGATGAGGTGGTGCGGCGCCGCGTGGGTGACCTGCGCCGTCACCATGTCGCCCGGGCGCGGGGCCGGGCCGTCCCAGTCGGCCGGCAGGCCCACGTGCACGAGCCGGTTGTCCGGGGCGCGGCCGCTGACGCGGCGGGTGGCGCCGTCCTTGCGGCCCTCGGACTCGCCGAGCAGCACCTCCACGACCTTGCCGACCTGCTTGGCGTTCTCCTCGGTGCTGATGCGCTCTTGGAGGGCGACCAGCCGCGCGTAGCGGTCGGCCATCACCTCGCGCGGGATCTCCGGCAGGTCGGCGGCCGGCGTGCCCGGCCGCGGCGAGTACTGGAACGTGAAGGCCGAGGCGAAGCGGGACGCCTCGACGACGTCGAGCGTGGCCTGGAAGTCCTCCTCGGTCTCGCCGGGGAAGCCGACGATGATGTCGGTGGTGATCGCGGCGTCCGGCAGCTGCGCGCGCACCCGCTCGAGGATGCCGAGGAACCGCTCGCTGCGGTAGGAGCGCCGCATCGCGCGCAGGATCCGGTCCGACCCGGACTGCAGCGGCATGTGCAGGCTCGGCATCACGTTGGGGGTGGTCGCCATCGCGTCGATGACGTCGTCGGTGAACGCGGCCGGGTGCGGCGAGGTGAACCGCACCCGCTCCAGGCCCTCGATGCGCCCGCACGCGCGGAGCAGCTTGGCGAACGCGCCGCGGTCGCCGAACGAGACCCCGTAGGAGTTGACGTTCTGCCCCAGCAGCGTGACCTCGCACGCGCCCTCGGCGACGACGGCCTGCACCTCGGCGAGCACCTCGCCCGGGCGGCGGTCGCGCTCCTTGCCGCGCAGGTGCGGCACGATGCAGAAGGTGCAGGTGTTGTTGCAGCCGACCGAGATCGACACCCACGCCGCGTACGCGCTCTCGCGCCGCGTCGGCAGCGTCGACGGGAAGACCTTGAGCGACTCCTCGAGCTCGACCTGCGCCTCGCCGTTGTGGCGGGCGCGCTCGAGCAGCGCGGGAAGCACGTCGATGTTGTGGGTGCCGAAGACGACGTCGACCCACGGCGCGCGCTCGACGATGCCCGCCTTGTCCTGCTGCGCCAGGCAGCCGCCGACGGCGATCTGCAGGCCCGGGCGCTCCTTCTTCAGCCCCGCGAGCTGGCCGAGGTTGCCGTAGAGCCGCTCGGAGGCGTTCTCACGGACCGCGCACGTGTTGATGACGACGACGTCGGCGCCGTCGGCCTCGCCCAGCAGCGAGCCGGCGCCGGCGGTCTGCGCCTTGACGTACCCGGCGTCCTCCAGCAGCCCCGACATCCGCTCGGAGTCGTGAGCGTTCATCTGGCAGCCCAACGTCCGCACCAGGTAGGTGCGCTGCGGGGTGGCCTGGGTCGTCACGGACGGCGATTCTACGTCCCGCACGAGAGGCCGGCGCGCGATGATCGTCACCGTTCTGTGACCAGTACGTGAGGTTCGGCAAACAATGAGGGGTTAGGTTGCAAGGCATGTCAGTCGAAGACGTGACCCCGGTCGCCGACCAGGCCACCGGTGACGCCGATGAGAGGTTCCCCGCGCCCAGCCGTGAGCCGCTGATCGTGCTGCAGGACGTGCAGAAGCACTTCGGCGAGCTGCACGTGCTCCGCGACATCGACCTCACGGTGCACAAGGGCGAGGTCGTCGTCGTGCTGGGCCCGTCCGGGTCGGGCAAGTCGACGCTGTGCCGGGCGATCAACCGGCTGGAGCCGATCGACTCGGGCACGATCCTGCTCGACGGCGAGCCGCTGCCGCTGGAGGGCAAGCCGCTCGCGCGGCTGCGCGCCGACGTCGGCATGGTGTTCCAGTCGTTCAACCTCTTCGCGCACAAGACGATCCTCGAGAACGTCACGCTCGGGCCGATCAAGGTCAAGCGGATGAAGCCGGCCGAGGCCAAGGAGCTCGCGATGCAGCTCCTCGAGCGCGTCGGCGTCGCGAACCAGGCGCACAAGCTGCCCGCGCAGCTGTCCGGCGGGCAGCAGCAGCGCGTCGCGATCGCGCGGGCGCTGGCGATGCAGCCGAAGGCGATCCTGTTCGACGAGCCCACCTCGGCGCTCGACCCCGAGATGGTCAACGAGGTGCTCGACGTCATGGTCTCGCTCGCGCGCGAGGGCATGACGATGATCGTCGTCACGCACGAGATGGGCTTCGCGCGCAAGGCCGCGGACCGTGTCATCTTCATGGCGGACGGCCAGATCGTCGAGCAGGCCGAGCCCGACGCGTTCTTCACCAACCCGCGCAGCGACCGCGCCAAGGACTTCCTGGGCAAGATCCTCACCCACTGATCGACCGACGCCCACAGATGCGCCGCGCGACACCCCGCGCGGGCTCCCCCCGTCCGCAACACGAAGGAGACACAGCATGCGGAGAACACGACTCACCATGGCGGCCGGCGCCCTCGCGATCGGCGCGCTCGCCCTGGCGGGGTGCCAGTCCGGCGGCGGCGACGACGGCCTCACGATCGGCATCAAGTTCGACCAGCCGGGCCTCGGCTTCCAGGACGGCACCGAGTACACCGGCTTCGACGTCGACGTCGCCCGCTACGTCGCCGAGAAGCTCGGCTACTCCGAGGACCAGATCGAGTTCGTCGAGGCGATCTCCGCCAACCGCGAGACGATGCTCGAGAACGGCCAGGTCGACATGATCTTCGCGACCTACTCGATCACCGAGAGCCGCCAGGAGGTCGTCGACTTCGCCGGTCCGTACTTCGTCGCCGGTCAGGACCTGCTGATCCGCTCCGAGGACGCCGGCACGATCACCGGGCCCGAGTCCCTCAACGGCCTCGACCTGTGCTCGGTGTCGGGCTCGACCTCGGCGCAGCGCGTCAAGGACGAGTTCGCCGAGGACGTCAACCTCGTCGAGCAGCCCGGCTACAGCCAGTGCGCGCAGTTCCTCCTCGACGGCAGCGTCGACGCGATGACGACCGACGACATCATCCTCGCCGGTCTCGCCGCGGCGCAGGGCAGCGGCAACCTGCAGGTCGTCGGCAACCCGTTCTCGACCGAGAACTACGGCGTCGGCATCCCCGAGGGCTCCGAGCTGTGCGAGGACATCAACGCCGCGATCACCGAGATGATCGAGGACGGCTCCTGGGAGAAGGCCGTACAGGCCAACACCGAGGGCACCGGCTACACGCCGTCGGCGGCGAACCCGCCGACCGTGATGGCGGACTGCGGCGGCGTCCCCTCCTGACCGTCCGCGGCCGTGGCGTCCCGCGGGGCGCCACGGCCGCGACCGTCTGACCAGGGCGGCCCGGTGCCGCCGCTCGATCCGGAGAGGTGAGGTGTGAGCGACTTCCTCGAGGTGCTGTCGACCTACGACATCGCGGGCGCCTTCTGGGTGAACATCAGGCTCGCGTTCTTCGCGGGGATCTTCGGCCTGGCGCTCGGGACCGTGCTGGCACTGATGCGGGTGTCGCCGGTGCCGAGCATGCGGGCGATCGGCTCCGGCTACGTGACGCTGTTCCGGAACACCCCGCTGACCATCATCATGGTGTTCTGCATCTCGGTGCTGTGGTCGGTGCTGGGGCTGCGGCTGTCGAGCGACTTCACCGCGAACTTCTTCTGGCTCGCGGTGCTGGCGCTGACCGTGTACCACGCGGCCTTCTTCTGCGAGGCGATCCGCTCCGGCGTCAACACGGTGCCGGTCGGGCAGGCCGAGGCGGCGCGGGCGATCGGGCTGCCCTTCCTCGCGGCGGCGCGGCTCGTGATCTTCCCGCAGGCGTTCCGCGGTGCGATCGCACCGCTCGGCAACACGCTGATCGCGCTCATCAAGAACACGACGGTCGCCGCGGCGGTCTCCGTGCCGGAGGTCTCGATCCTCATGAAGGAGATGATCGAGAACAACGGCAACTACGTCGTCCCGATCTTCATGGCGATCGCCGTCGGGTTCGTGGTCATCGTGATCCCGGTCGGGCTCGTCACCACGTTCCTCTCCCAGCGACTGGCGGTGTCCCGATGAGCGCGCAGAGCGTCCTGTTCGACGCCCCCCGGTCCCAAGGCGCGTCGCAACGTCGCCATCGCCAACGTCGTGGGCGTGCTGCTGCTGCTGGGCATCGCCGCCTTCGTCGTCGTCAAGATGGGCGAGAAGGGCCAGTGGTCGCCCGACCTGTGGGGCATCCTCGTCACGCCCCAGACCTGGACGGCGTACCTGCTTCCGGGTCTGCAGCGCACGCTGACCGCCGCGGCGGTCTCGGTGGTGACGGCGCTGCTGTTCGGGTTCCTCTTCGGTCTCGGCCGGCTCGCGAGCAACCGCGCCGTGCGCTGGTTCTGCGGGCTGGTCGTCGAGTTCTTCCGCGCGGTGCCGGTGCTGATCATGATGATCGCCGGCTGGCTGCTCTTCACGCGCACGATCCCGGGCGTGGTGCCCGCGAGCCAGGCTCCGTTCGTCGGTGTCGTCATCGGGCTCACGCTCTACAACGGCGCGGTGATCGCCGAGCTGATCCGCTCGGGCGTGCACGGTCTGCCCAAGGGGCAGCGCGAGGCAGGTCTGGCGATCGGGCTCACGCGCGGCAAGTCGATCTGGAACATCGAGCTGCCGCAGGCGATCGTCGCGATGCTGCCCTCGCTCGTCAGCCAGTTCGTCGTCATCCTCAAGGACACCGCGCTCGGCGCGATCGTCACCTACCCCGAGCTGCTCCGGTCCGCCCAGATCCTCGGTGGCCGCGGCGGGCTGCTGCAGATCCTGCTCGGCGTCGCGGTGGTGTTCGTGGTGATCAACTGGCTGCTCAGCCGGTTCGCGGAGTGGACGGCGCGACGCGTCAGCACCCGCACCAGCGGTCGGACGAGGCCGCAGCAGGCCAGCGCCGCCGTCGTGCCGGGTGGTGCGGGCGCCGGCGTCGGCCTCGGTGGCGGCGGCCTCGGTGGCGGCGACGGCGGTGGCGACGACGCCTGAGCGGTCGGGCCGCGCCCGAGTGGCCGCCTGGTCGCCGCGACCAGGGCTCAGTCGAGGTCCGGCGCCTGCTCGGCCTCGGCGCCGAGGGCCTCGTTGATCACCCGGTAGCTCAGCCCGGCGCCGTAGCCCTTGCGCGCCAGCATCCCGGCCAGCCGGCGACGCCGCACCTCGGGCTCCAGACCCGACATCGCACGGAGGCGCTTCTCGACGAGCCGGCGGGCGGCGGCCTCTTCGTCGTCGGTGTCGACCTCGGCGAGCGCGGCGCCCGCGGTCTCGGGGTCGATGCCCTTGCGGCGCAGCTCGACGGCGAGCGCTCGGCGGGCGAGCCCGCGCTCGCTGAGCCGTGTGCGCACGAGCATGCCGGCGTAGGCGGCGTCGTCGACGAGACCGACCCCCTCGAACCTGTCGAGGACGCGCTCGGCGACGTCGTCGGGGACGTCCTTGCGCGCCATCGCCTCGGCGAGCTGGGCGCGCGAGCGCGGCGAGTGGTTGAGCTGGTTGAGCGCGATCGTGCGAGCGACCGACTCCGGGTCGGGCTCGGCGTCCACCGCGGCGGCGCCGGCGCTCGGCGGCTCCTGCGCGGGAGCGCGGCGGCGCCCGCCGCGCCGAGGGCGCTCTTCCTCGCCGCGGCGACGTGGTGCACGCTCACCCGGCGACGCGGCCGGCTCCCCGGCGGCGCCGACGACGCCGCCACGGCGGCGACCCGGCGCGTCGGTGGCCGCCCCGCGACCCTCCGGTGCGCCACCCCGTGCGGCCTCGGCGCGGGAGGCCTCGGCAGCGGCCGCGCTCGTTGCCTCGGCGCGCGCCAACGCCTCCCGAGCGCGCCGGAGCCGGTCCTGCTGCGAACCGGTCACCGGTCACCCCCGGGAGGCGGGGCGCACGCGTGCGCGCCTGTGGTGCGGATCAGAAGTCGACCGCGACCGGCTTCTTCTTGCCGGTCGCCTCGGCTGCACTACCGCTCTCGGCCGCCGCGGCGGCCTGCTCGGGCCGCACGCCGATGCCGAGCTTGAGCTTGATCTTCTCCTCGATCTCGATCGCGAGGTCGGGGTTGTCCTTGAGGAACTGGCGGGCGTTCTCCTTGCCCTGACCGAGCTGGTCGCCCTCGTAGGTGTACCAGGCACCCGACTTGCGGACGATGCCGTGCTCGACGCCCAGGTCGATGAGGCTGCCCTCGCGGGAGATGCCGGAGCCGTAGACGATGTCGAACTCGGCCTGCTTGAACGGCGGCGCCATCTTGTTCTTGACGACCTTGGCGCGGGTGCGGTTGCCGACCGCGTCGGTGCCGTCCTTGAGGGTCTCGATGCGGCGCACGTCGATGCGGACCGACGCGTAGAACTTCAGCGCCTTGCCACCCGTGGTGGTCTCGGGCGAGCCGAAGAACACGCCGATCTTCTCGCGCAGCTGGTTGATGAAGATCGCGGTGGTGCCCGAGGCCGAGAGCGCACCGGTGATCTTGCGCAGCGCCTGCGACATCAGCCGGGCTTGGAGGCCGACGTGGGAGTCGCCCATCTCGCCCTCGATCTCCGCCTTCGGCACGAGCGCGGCGACCGAGTCGATGACGACGATGTCGAGCGCGCCGGAGCGGATCAGCATGTCGGCGATCTCGAGCGCCTGCTCACCGGTGTCGGGCTGGGACACCAGCAGCGCGTCGGTGTCGACGCCGAGCTTCTTGGCGTACTCCGGGTCGAGCGCGTGCTCGGCGTCGATGAAGGCGGCGATGCCGCCGTTGCGCTGGGCGTTGGCGACCGCGTGCAGCGCCACCGTCGTCTTGCCGGAGGACTCCGGGCCGTAGATCTCGACGATGCGGCCGCGCGGCAGGCCACCGATGCCGAGCGCGACGTCGAGCGCGATCGACCCGGTCGAGATCACCTCGACCGGCGGCCGGGTGTCGTCGCCGAGGCGCATGACCGAGCCCTTGCCGAACTGGCGGTCGATCTGGCCAAGAGCGGCCTCGAGGGCCTTGCTGCGATCTGCGAGGGGTGCAGGCATGGTGTGCTTCCTTTGTCTCTCGGGCCGCTGCTCGTGGCAACCGCCGTCTCGGTTCTGGGCTGGTCTCGTCGGGATACGCCCTCGCCGAGCGCTGACCCGTGGTGAGGCTATGTCCGACCACCGACATCCGGATGAGCCGCCGACCACCTGCTGTGGACACCGGTGCATCCGTCCGCACCTGTGGACAGGTTAACGAACACGTGTTCGAAGGTGTGGGACGCGCGCGCCGACACGCTCACGGCGTGTCGGGGCTCGCCCGAGCGCTGCGACCTCCCTCGCCCCCTCCCCTCCGCCCCTCCTCGGCACCCGCTCCCGACTCGCCCCGCGCGGACGCCGGGCGTCCTACAGTCGGGACGTGACCGTGCAGCGCGCATGCGTGCGCAGGCGCCCCGCACAGGGTGGTGCGCCCCGTTGCTGCGACCCCTCGGCCCGAGGATGAGATCGTGCCCGGGAGTCGGCTGCGGCGCGCCGCGTTCGCCGCTCACCGGGCCGGGCGCTTCGAGGAGGCGCTCGACCTCTACGCGCGGGCCCGCGAGCAGCTGGGGCCGGTGACGTCGGCGACGCCGGCACCGGTGCTCACCGAGCTGGCCCGCGTCGCGGCGGGTGAGGCGAGCACGCGCTGGGCGCGCGGCGAGCTCGCCGAGGCGGCCCCGCTGGCCGCGCGCGCCCTGGACCTCGCCGAGCGCTGCGGCGACCACGCCGCGCTGGCCGACGCCCACGTCGCGGACGCGCTGCTGCGCGCCGCCGCGGGCGACCGACCCGGCAACGCCCGCGCCTACGACGTCGCGCTCGAGCACGCCACCGCCGCCGGCGAGCGCGACACGGTGGTGCGCATCCTCACCAACATCGGGTCACGGCTCAACGAGGAGGGGCAGCACGAGGCGGCCGTGCACCGGCTGGAGCAGGCCCTGACCCTGCTCGCCGCGGCGCCAGACGCCGACACCGACACCGACACCGACGGGACGCTCGTGCCCGCCGCGCTCGCGCACCACAACATGGGCGACGCCCTGCTCGGGCTGGGGCGTCTGGAGGAGGCGCTGCACGCCTACCGCCGGGCCGAGTCCCTGTGGTCGCGGGCGGACTCGCCGATGCGGGCGCACGCGGCGATGGGCATCGGCGAGGCGTACCGGCTGCGCGGGCTGCCGACGCAGGCGGCCGCGGCCTACCGGGACGCCGTCGCCGTCGCCGACGTCACCCGCTCGGCGCAGGTGCTGGTGCCCGCGCTCGCGGGGCTGAGCCGCACGCTCGTCGAGGACGACCCGCCCGCGGCGCGCGAGGCGCTGTCCCGGTGCCTGCGCACGCCGGCCGCGCTCGGCGACGTCGGCGCGCGGCTCGCCGCCGGCTG
>NZ_WNXX01000042.1 GCF_009733795.1 Actinotalea caeni | reverse complement strand
CTCGAACACCGCCCGAGCCGACGCGCTGGCCCCATGGCTCAAGCACTACAACTACGCTCGAGCCCACACCGCCTGCGGAGGCAAGCCACCGATCAGCCGACTGTCACCAACGTGCTGACCGAGTACACCTAGCGCCTCAGGCGGCAGGACAGGCGTCGGCCGGACCGCGGTGCCAGCGCCGCCTGGCAGACTCGAGTCCCCGACGCCGGGAGGGATGACGTGGCCGGACCGAACGAGACGATGCGGCAGGGCTGGGTCGAGGGCGCCTCCGGCTGGGTCGCGAACGAGCCGGTGATCGACCACGCGTTCGCGCCGGCCCAGACGCGCGTGCCCGCGGCGCGGGTGGTCGTGGCGGACGCCCAGACCGCCGACCTGCTCGCGGAGGCGTGCGGGTCCCATGTGCGACCTGGCTGGTGACCGCGCGGGGCTGATCCTGCGGACCGTGTCGAAACCGCCCGACCTCGTTCGTGGACCTCGTGAGACCGCCCCCACGAGGCGGTCCCGACCGAGGAGCAGACCATGAGCGCGACCTTCACCGTCGACTTCTTCTCCACGCTGGACGGCTACGGCATGGCCGAGGGCTGGCCGGGCTACTGGGGCAAGGAGGGGCCCGAGCTGCGCGAGGACCGGGTGCGGACGTTCGCCCAGGACCACGTGCTGGTGCTCGGTGCGACGACCTACCGCGAGTTCGCCAGCTTCGTCACCACCTACGACGAGCCCTACTTCGACAGCATGACCGCGGCGCCGAAGATCGTCTTCTCCAGCACGATCGACCCCGCCGCACCCGGCTGGGCGCGCACGAGGGTGCTCGACGAGGACGCCGTCACCGCGGTCGAGCGGCTCAAGCGCACGACCGACGTGCCGATGCGCTCCCACGGCAGCATCAGCCTCAACCGGGCGCTGCTGGCGGCGGGGCTCGTCGACCGGGTCGAGGTGATGGTGTTCCCGGTCGTCGCCGGGCGTGCGGGCGGGTCCGCGCTGTTCCACGGCGGCGTCGAGCTCGACCTCGACCTGGTCGAGACCACGATCCTCGACGGGCGGACCGTCAAGCTGGTCTACGAGCCGCACCTGCACGGAGAGATCCCCGAGGGCGTCGGGCCGCGGCTGCGCGCGTGACCGGGAGCAACCGGGCCCGCGCTCGGCGAGCGGCGGCGCGGCCCCGGTGCCGGGACCGGTCAGTCCAGGTGGCGCACCAGGCGCGCGGCGATCCCCGTGTAGCCCGCGGGGGTGAGCGCCATGAGACGCGCGCGGACGTCGTCGGGCAGCCCGAGGCCCGCGATGAACGTGCGCATGCCCTCGGCGTCGACCCGGCGACCACGCGTGAGCTCCTTGAGGCGCTCGTAGGGGTCGGCCATGCCCTCGACGCCGGCGACCTGCAGCGCCCGCATCGCCGACTGCACCGCCTCGCCGAGCACCTCCCAGTTGCCGTCGAGGTCGCGCTCCATGGCGGCCGCGTCGACGTCGAGACCCGCGAGCCCGCGCCGGACGTTGTCGATCGCGAGCAGCGAGTGCCCGAACGCGACGCCGATGTTGCGCTGCGTCGTGGAGTCGGTGAGGTCGCGCTGCAGCCGCGAGGTCACGAGCGTCGCCGACAGCGTGTCGAGCAGCGCGCAGGAGATCTCGAGGTTGGCCTCGGCGTTCTCGAAACGGATCGGGTTGACCTTGTGCGGCATCGTCGAGGAGCCGGTCGAACCCTGCGCGGACAGCCGCTGCGCGAAGTAGCCGAGCGAGATGTAGGTCCACACGTCGGTCGCGAGGTTGTGCAGGACCCGGTTGAACCGCGCGACGTCGGCGTACAGCTCGGCCTGCCAGTCGTGGCTCTCGATCTGGGTGGTGAGCGGGTTCCAGGTGAGCCCGAGGCCCTCGACGAACGAGCGGGCGACCGCCTCCCAGTCGACGCCCGGGACCGAGATCGTGTGGGCGCCGTAGGTGCCGGTGGCGCCGTTGATCTTGCCGAGGAACTGTGCACCCTCGACGCGCCGCAGCTGGCGGCGCAGGCGGTGCGCGAGGACGGCGAGCTCCTTGCCGAGCGTGGTCGGGGTCGCCGCCTGCCCGTGCGTGCGCGACAGCATCGGCACCTCGGCGTTGGCGCGCGCCATCGCCGCGAGGTCGTCGACGAGCCCGGTCGCGGCGGGCAGCCACACCTGCCCGACGGCGTCGCGCACCGTCAGCGCGTAGGAGAGGTTGTTGATGTCCTCGCTCGTGCAGAAGATGTGCACGATCTCGCCGACGCCGGACAGCGCCGTGCCCTCGCCCAGCACCTCGGCCGCGCGCGCGAGCCGCCGCTTGAGGAAGTACTCGATCGCCTTGACGTCGTGGCGCGTCTCCGCCTCGATCTCGGCGAGCTCGGCGATCTCCGCCGCCCCGAAGGTCGCGACGACGTCGCGCAGGTAGGCGACCTCGGCGTCCGACAGCGTCGGGGCGCCCGGCAGCACGCCGTGCGAGGTGAGGTGGATGAGCCACTCGACCTCGACCTGCAGCCGCGCACGGTTGAGCGCCGCCTCGCTCAGGTGGTCGACCAGCGGTGCCACGGCGGCCCGGTACCGCCCGTCGAGGGGCCCGAGGGCGATCGGCGGTTCCAGGTCGGCGAACGAGATGCGCGTGGTCACGTGCCTCATCCTCCCAGGCTCCCGCCGCTCCCCGTCACCCGCCCACCGACCCCACTTTCACCGCACTTTGGAACAGGGCTCGCTTTCACCGCACTTTGGAACACGGCCCGCTTTCACCGCACTTTGGAACAGGGCCCGCTCTCACCGCACCTCTTGCCGCGCCCCGATGTCACCGCAGTTCTTGCCGCGTGGTGCGTGAGGCGATGGCCGCGCCACGTCCGGCTCCTAGGCGACGACCAGCTCCACCTCGAAGCCTTCCTCGTTCTCGAGGTAGAGCGCGGTGTGGTCGGCGCCGCCCGCGTGCGGGTAGCGGTCGGCGAACAGCTCGCGCCACCCGTGTCGGTCGGCCTCGGCGCGCGCGGCGTCGAGCGTGTCGCGGTCGGGGCACCGCAGGGCCAGGTGGTTGAGGCCGGGCGCGAGGCGGTCGTGCCGGTCGCCGACGACCGCCGTCGACGCCTCGAGCACGAGGTAGACGCCGCTGCCGTGCCGCCAGATCCGCCCGTGCGGCCATCCCGGGTCGACGGCGTCACGCACCCAGCCCAGCGTCGTGAGCAGCCAGTCCCAGGCCGGCTCAGCGGTGGCGAGGTCCGCCGTCCAGAGCTCGATGTGGTGCAGAGCGGTCACGCGGGCACCCTAGGTCAGGACCAGCTGGTGCTGGTGGGCGTCACCGGCGGCAGGAAGTGCGGTGAAACGGGGACGCGGCAAGAAGTGCGGTGAAAGCGGGCCGTGTTGCAAAGTGCGGTGAAAGCGGGCTGTGTTCCAAAGTGCGGTGAAAGCGGGCCGTGTTCCAAAGTGCGGTGAAAGTGGGCCGTGGTGCACAGTGCGGTGAGAGTGGGGCGGTGCTGCACGGTGCGGTGGGACCGGGTCAGGCGTAGGGGGCGGCCGCGGCGACGGCGGCGTCGGCGTAGGAGCCGCCGAACAGCACCGTGTGCACGAGCAGCGGATTGAGCTGGTGCAGGTCGACGCGGTCCTGCCAGCCCGGCGCGAGCGGGGACGTCTCGTCGTAGCCCGCGAGGATCTCGCCGAGGTGCGGGGCGCCGAACAGCGCGAGCATCGCGAGGTCGGTCTCGGCGTGGCCGCCGTGCGCGGTGGGGTCGATGAGCGTCGCCTCGCCGGAGGAGGGCCACAGCACGTTGCCGTTCCACAGGTCGCCGTGCAGCCGCGCGACCCCGTCGCCGACGAGCGCGGGCTGCGGGTGGTCGAGCTCGCCGTCCGTCAGCCGCTCCACGACCCGCTCGATCGTGCGCTGCCCCGCGCCGCCGACCCGGCCCTGCTCGACGGCGCGGCGCAGGTACGGCAGCACCCGTTCGGTCGCGTAGAACTCGCCCCAGGAGCGCGGCGCGGGGTCGGGAGCGGGCAGCGCGAGGCGGCCCATGAACAGCGGCGTGTCACCGGGGACGAACCCGTAGCCGGGCGCTCCCGCGGCGTGCGTGCGCGCGAGCGCCGCCCCGAAGGCGCGAGCGGCGGCCGGGGTGGCGCGGCCGTCGTCGACGCGCTCGAGCTCCAGCAGCCCCGGCTCGACGTGACGCACCTGCGCCACCCGGGCGCCGCCGTCGACCTCCGCCAGCCACCGCAGCCCGGCCGCCTCGAAGAGGGCGGCGTCGGGGTGCGGGAAGCGGGTCTTGCGGAACGCCGTCACGCGGGCTGCGTGGCGAGCTGCTCGCGGACGTAGGCGATGACGCCCGGCGCGGCCGCGGCGACCTGCTGGTAGGCGATCTCGAAGTCGCGCTTGTCGCCGTAGTAGGGGTCGGCGACCTCGAGGTCGTCGTCGGCGACCGACTCCGGGTCGAAGCTGCGCAGCAGCCGGATCTTGTCGAGATCGGCGTCGTCGCGCGCGAGCCGCCGCAGCGCCTCCACGTGGCCGGAGTCGAACGCCAGCACCAGGTCGACCTCCTCCAGGTGGTCGGCGTCGAAGACCTCGGCGCGGTGCTCGGCGATGTCCAGGCCGTGGCTGCGGGCGACGTGGGCTGCGCGGTGGTCGGCTGCCTCTCCCACGTGCCATCCGCCGGTGCCGGCCGAGCAGACCGTCACACGGTCCTCCAGCCCGGCCTTGCGGATCTCGTCGCGGAGGATCGCCTCCCCGATCGGGGACCGGCAGATGTTCCCGCTGCAGACGACACAGATCGAGTAGTTCTGTGGCATGTCGGCCATTGTCACACCGTCCGGCGACGTCGGTGCACGGGCAGAGGTATCCACAGTGCAGGTTGATGCACGCCCGTCCACAGCAGCCCACCCCGCGGGCCGACTGCCCCGCCACGTCCTCCCTACCGTCGAGGCCCTGAGAGAAGGGAGGCGGGATGGGGCACGCGGCGACCATGTCGGCGGCGGCGGCCGAGGTCGAGGCGCTGGTCGCGGAGATCGCTGCCGCGGTGCCGGCGCACTGGACCGGCCGGGCCGCGGAGGCCTACCAGCGCAGCGCGCAGCACGCGAGCGCGGCGCTCGCGGTCGCGGCGGCGGGTGCGCGGGGAGCCGCGGCACGCATCCACGTGCACGAGGTCGAGCTGGCGGCCGTGCGGGCGGCCCTGGGCGCCGGCGGGACGGCGGCGGTGTGAGCGGGTCGGGGGTCGCGCCGGTCGCGGACGGCTCGCCGAGCAGCACCGCGAGCCACCAGGCCGCGCAGGAGCTCGTCGTGCTGGGCCACGGCATCGGCAGCACCGCACGGCTCGAGGTCACGACCGCGGACATCCGCCGCTGCGCGGGCCGGGTGCGGACCGTGGCCGAGCGGGTGCGCGCCGCCGCGGCGACCGCACGGCTCGCGGCCGCCGGCGTGTCAGCGACGGCGCACCTCACCACCGGCGTCGGCGGTGCGGCGGCTGGCGCCGCCTGGCTGGCGGTGGGTCAGGCCGAGCGGCAGGTCGGCGAGCTGCTGGACCTCGCGGCACGGATGGAGGCGACCGCCGACCGGTACGACGCCGCCGAGGCGCGCGCAGCGAGCACGGTCTGGCGCATCACGCGACCGCCGCTGCGGCTGCCCCTGCTGCTGCCGTGGGCGCACGTCGGCATCGCGTGGGGGCTGGTCGCGCGGGACGCCATGCTGCACGGGCAGGTGCTGCCCACCCGGCACGGGGTCGGCATGGGGCTGCGCGAGACGATCTGGGCGTTCACGGGGATCGACCGGGGCGTACCGGCCGTGGGCCGGGTGCTCGCCGGCGCCGTGGACGTCTGGGTGGACCACGACGTCGAGGTGCGGCAGGTCGACCCCGTGGCCGCGAGCGGCGGGGACGCGCCGGTCTCCGACCTCGCGGGCGTCGTGACCGCGATCGAGGACCTCTACCCGGACAACGGCCACGTCGAGCCGGGCACGATCCGCATCGACCGCGTCACCGGGGCCGACGGCGCGGTGTCCTGGCTCGTGCTGCTGCCCGGCACGCAGGGATCGCTCGTCGCCGACCACGGCTTCGACTGGTCGAGCAACCCCGGCGCGATGCTCGGTGCGACCACGGCGTCGACGGCGGTGGTGGTGCAGGCGATGCGGCTCGCGGGGATCCGCCCCGGCCAGCCGGTGATGATCGCGGGGCACTCCCAGGGCGGCCTGGTCGCCGTCAACGCGGCCAACGCGGTCGCCGAGGAGGTCGACGTCGCGGGCGTCCTCACCCTCGGTGCGCCCACCGGCCTGCTCGACGCCCCGCCGGGCGCGGAGGTGCTCAGCATCGAGCATGTCGAGGACCCGGTGCCGGGGCTCGACGACGCACCGAACCCGGTCGGCGACGCCTGGACGACGGTCGAGCGCACGTTGAGCGGCACCACCGACCCCGACGTGCCCGACCTGGGCGCCTTCGGCACCTCCCACGACACGCCCGCCTACCTCGACACCGCGCGTCTGGTCGACGCATCCGACGCCGCCGCGCTCGACGGCTTCTTCAGCGGCGTCGAGCAGGTCCTCGACCCCGACGCGACCGTCGAGAGCACCTACTACCAGGGCAGCCGCGCGTCATGAGCGGCGCCCCCGGCCTCGCGCGCCGCCCGCAGCATCGCCCGCGGTCGCGACACACTCGAGAGGAGGGCGCTGCGCCGGTGCGTAGCGCCCACCGCCCAAGGGGCACGACGCAGGCGAGGGGAAGCGATGCGGAGCAGGGTCGCACGCGGCGTGGCGCTGGGTGCCGCCGCGGTCGTGCTGACGGCGTCGTGCGCCGCGCAGCCGGACGGTGGCTGGGCGCAGGTCACGCAGCACCACGAGACGGCGGACTTCGCGCTGCCCGACGTCGTGCTCGACCAGCTCGTCGACGACGCCGATGTCACGGTCGTCGGCGAGCTCGGCGAGGTGCTCGGCGAGCGGCCGCTGGCGGCGGACGCCGCGTACGTGCAGATCGAGCTGGTCGTCCTCGACGTGATCACCGGTGACGTCGCGCCCGGCGACGTGCTGGTGTTCGAGGGCTGGACCAGCGAGGTGACCGCCGTCCCGGAGGGCGAGATGCTGCTCTTCCTCACCGAGAAGGACTCGGCCGTCGACCCGCCCGGTCTGTGGGTGTGGCACACCAGCCGCGGCATCTGGGCCGCCACCGAGCGCGCCGCGATCGACACCCCGCTCGCGGACGAGCCGCCGGCATCGAGCCCGCTCTACGCCGACGACCTCGCCGGGCTGTCCTCGCTGCCCGAGGTCGCCGACCTCGTGAGGGAGCTCGCCGAGGACTAGCTGCGCTTGCGCTTGTCGGGCAGGAAGATCGACAGCACCAGCGCGATGACCGAGATCACCAGCGCGGCGAGCAGGGCGGTCCAGTACCCGTCGATGACGAGGCCGAAGCTCGTCAGGCCGCTGATCCAGCTGGTCAGCAGCAGCATCAGCGCGTTCACGACGAGGTGGAACAGCCCGAGCGTGAGCACGTAGAAGGGGATCGCGAGCACCTGCACGATCGGCTTCACGATCGCGTTGACCGCCGTGAAGATCAGGGCGACGACGGCGACGACGATCGCGGTGTCGAGCCACGACCGGCCCGTGTCCGGGGCGCTGTCGCCCGCGACGACGTCCACGCCGTCGAGCCACAACGACGTCAGCCAGATCGCGAGCCCGTTGATGAGCACCCGCACGAGGAATCGCATGCTCCGATCCTGCCACCGCACGCCGTCGCACGGCACGGTGCGCACCCGGGCCGGGCGGCTGGGTAGGGGTCGCACCCGCGGCAGGCCGGGGGCGCGCACCCGGGTCGCGAGGCGGCCGCGGGTGGCATGCTGAGGCCATGGTGATGGGCATCCCAGGGCCGTCCGAGCTCGACGAGGTGCAGCAGCCGGCGCAGGAGCCGGAGCGGCCCGGGGTTCGGCTGCGCGAGGCGCTGTCGACGCTGCCGGCCTACGTGCCGGGGGCGTCCGGGGCGAGCCCCGGCGTCTTCAAGCTCTCCTCCAACGAGGTGCCCTACCCGCCGCTGCCCGCGGTGCTCGCGGCGATCGCCGACGCAGCCGAGGACATCAACCGCTACCCGCAGATGTACGCCGACCGCCTCACCCACGCGATCGCGGCGCACCACGACCAGGTCGCCGACCGGGTGCTCGTGGGCAACGGGTCGGTGGCGGTGGCCGAGCTGATCATCCGGGCGATGTGCGAGCCGGGGGACGAGGTCGTCTACGCGTGGCGCTCGTTCGAGGCCTACCCGATCCTCGTGCAGGTCGCGGGCGGCACCTCGGTGCAGGTGCCCAACACCGCCGACGGGCGGCACGACCTCGACGCGATGGCCGCCGCGATCGGCGAGCGCACGCGCATGGTCATCGTGTGCACACCCAACAACCCGACCGGGGCGACGATCAGCCACAGCGAGCTCGTCGCGTTCCTCGAGAAGGTGCCGAGCGACGTCATGGTGCTGCTCGACGAGGCGTACGTGCACTTCGTCCGGTCCGAGGACCCGATCGACGCGTTCTCGCTGCTGCCGGTCTACAAGAACCTCGTCATCCTGCGTACGTTCGCGAAGGCCTACGGGCTCGCCGGGCTGCGGGTCGGCTACGCCGTCGGCCGCCGACGGCTGATCCGGACGCTGCGCACCGCCTCGACGCCGTTCGGCGTCAACGCGATCGCGCAGGCCGCCGCGCTCGCGGCGATCGAGCAGGACGCCGCGGTCGGCGCCCGAGTCGCCGCCGTCGTCGCCGAGCGGGAGCGCGTGCTGGGGGAGCTGCGCGCCCAGGGCTGGGACGACATCGGCGACCCGCAGGGCAACTTCTTCTGGTTGCCGCTGGGCGACGCGGCAGGGACGTTCGCCGCGGACGCGCTCGCGGCGGGTGTGACTGTGCGACCCTTTGCAGGAGACGGCGTACGGGTCACCATCGGTGAGCCCGAGGCCAACGACATCGTCCTGGAGCTCACGAAGCGGTGGGTGAGGGGCGCCTCGAGCGGCAACGGTGCCGACGAGACAGGAGTTGGAGGATCCCTACAACGGTGACGAGGTGACCTCGTCGTCGACAACTACACAGAACCTACGCAGGCGTAGCCTACGCTGGCGTAGGTACGACATCCCGTCACCCTCACCACCCCTCGAAGGAGACCGGAGTGATCACCACCGACACAGGTGGGGAGACCCCCCACGTCGACAGGCACGACCCCTCGGACGACCCCGTACAGCTGCTCTCGCCCACCGGCGAGCGCGTGCACCACGAGGTGTACTCGGCCCGCGCGGACCACCTGGACCGCGCGGCGCTCGAGGGCTTCTACCGCGACATGGCGCTGACCCGCCGCTTCGACGTCGAGGCGACGGCCCTGCAGCGCCAGGGCGAGCTCGGGCTGTGGCCGCCGTGCCTCGGCCAGGAGGCCGCGCAGGTCGGTTCCGCCCGCGCGCTGCGCCCGCAGGACTTCGTGTTCCCGTCCTACCGCGAGCACGGCGTCGCTTGGGTGCGCGGCCTCGACATGCGCAGCCTGCTGCTGCTCTACCGCGGCCGCGAGCACGGCGGCTGGGACGCCCGCGAGCACAACTACAACGTGCCCACCCTGGTCATCGGCTCGCACGCGCTGCACGCCGCCGGCTACGCCATGGGCATCCAGCGCGACGGCGACGTCGGCACCGGCGACCCCGACCGCGACCGCGCCGCCGTCACCTACTTCGGCGACGGCGCCACCTCGCAGGGCGACGTCAGCGAGGCGATGGTGTTCGCCGCCGCGGCGGGCGCCCCCGTGGTCTTCTTCTGCCAGAACAACCAGTGGGCGATCTCGGTGCCCACCGCCAAGCAGAGCCGCATCCCGCTGGTGCACCGCGGCACCGGCTTCGGCATCCCGTCGGTCCGGGTGGACGGCAACGACGTCATCGCCAGCTACGCGGTGATGGCCGAGGCGCTCGAGCGAGCCCACTCCGGCGGCGGCCCCACGTTCATCGAGGCGGTCACCTACCGCATGGGCGCCCACACCACCTCCGACGACCCGACGCGCTACCGCAGCCGCGCCGAGGAGGACATGTGGCGCCAGCGCGACCCGATCGCGCGGCTGCGCAACCACCTCGAGCAGCTGGGCACCGGCTCGGACTTCTTCGACGCCGTCGAGGCCGAGGCGGACCGGCTCGGCGAGGACGCCCGCGCCTACTGCCGGTCGCTGGAGCACCCGCCCGCCGAGTCGATGTTCGACCACGTCTACGCCACCCCGCACGCCCAGGTCGAGCGCGAGCGCGCGTGGTTCCGCGACTACAAGGACTCCTTCGAGACGGAGGTCGTGCGGTGACCGAACGGCTCACGCTCGCCAAGGCGATCAATCTCGGGCTGCGTCGCGCGATGGAGCGCGACCCCAAGGTGATGGTCATGGGGGAGGACGTCGGCCCCCTCGGCGGCGTGTTCCGGGTGACCGACGCGCTGCAGAAGGACTTCGGCGAGGACCGGGTCGTCGACACCCCGCTCGCCGAGTCGGGCATCGTCGGCACCGCGATCGGGCTCGCCTTCGCCGGCTACCGCCCGGTCTGCGAGATCCAGTTCGACGGCTTCATCTTCCCCGCGTTCGACCAGATCACCACGCAGCTCGCCAAGGTGCACTACCGCAGCGGCGGGCGTGTGCAGGTGCCGGTCGTCATCCGCGTCCCCTACGGCGGCGGCATCGGCGCCGTCGAGCACCACAGCGAGTCGCCGGAGGCCCTGTTCGCCCACACCGCGGGCCTGCGGGTCGTCACGCCGTCGACGCCGGCGGACGCGTTCGTCCTGATCCAGCAGGCGATCGCCTCGCCCGACCCGGTGCTGTTCTTCGAGCCGAAGGCCCGCTACTGGGACAAGGGCGACGTCGACGTGACGGCGGACGAGTCCTCGCTCGGCCTTCTGCCCGCGGGCGAGGGCGTGCGGCCGGAGGCCTCGTTGCTCGAGCGTGCGAGCGTGCTCACCCGGGGTGACGACGTCACGATCGCCGCGTACGGGCCCACCGTCCGGACGGCGCTGACGGCGGCCCGCGTCGCCGGCGAGGAGGGCCGCAGCGTCGAGGTGGTCGACCTGCGCGCGATCTCCCCGCTCGACATCGACACCCTGGTCGCCTCGGTCACGCGCACGGGCCGGCTGGTCGTCGTGCACGAGGCCCCGACCTTCCTCGGCGTCGGCGCCGAGATCGCCGCCGCCGTCACCGAGAGGTGCTTCTACTCGCTCGAGGCGCCGGTGCAGCGCGTGGGTGGCTTCCACACCCCGTACCCGGTGGCCAACATCGAGGAGGAGTACCTGCCGGACCTGGACCGCGTGCTCGACGCCGTCGACACCGCGCTCTCGTACTGAGGCGAAGGAGCCCCCAGCACACATGCCTTCCTACGTGCCGTTCAAGCTTCCCGACGTCGGCGAGGGCCTCACCGAGGCCGACATCGTCGAGTGGAAGGTCGCCCCGGGCGACGAGGTCGTCGTCAACCAGACGATCGTCGAGATCGAGACCGCGAAGTCACTCGTCGAGCTGCCCAGCCCCTACGCGGGGGTCGTGCACGAGCTGCTCGCGGAGCCGGGCGCGACCGTCGACGTCGGGACGCCGATCATCGTCATCGACACCGATCCCGGTGGCGAGGCCGCGGCGCCCGGCGACGAGCCGGAGAGCGAGACCAGCGGCGACGTGCTCGTCGGCTACGGGACCAAGGCGCCGTCGTCGCAGCGGCGTCGGCGCCGGGGCGCGCCCGGTGGCGCCCACGCCGACGCCTCCCGGCCGGCCGCCGAGCCCGAGCCCGCCCCGCAGCCCGCG
>NZ_WNXX01000041.1 GCF_009733795.1 Actinotalea caeni | reverse complement strand
CGGGCGTCGCGCTCACCCAGGGCCTCGCGCGGGCGCGCTCCCGGCCGCCGGTGCTGGGACGGCTCGGCCGCCGCCTGCTGCGCGCCGCGGGCTGAGCGCGCCGCTCAGGCGGGCGTGGGCTCCGGCTCGGCGCTCGGGCGGAACGGCCGGCGGGTCGAGCGCACGATGTCGACGCTCAGCACGACGAGCGCCACCCACACGAACCCGAACCCGACCCAGCGCGGTGCCGACATCTGCTCGCCGAGCACGACCACGCCCGCGAGGAACTGCAGCACCGGTGCGACGAACTGCGTCATCGCGACCGTCGCCAGCGGCAGCCGCCGCGCCGCCGCCGCGAACAGCACGAGCGGCACCGCGGAGACGAACCCGCTGCTGACCAGCAGCAGGCTGTGCCCCGGCATGCCGCCGACGCCGACGTCGGCCCCGAACGTCGAGGCGCCGGAGACCTGCAGCACCACGAGGTACACCAGCGCCGGGAGCAGCAGCACCGCGGTCTCGATCGACAGCCCCGAGAGCGCGGTCACCCGGCCGCCGACCTGCTTCTTCGTGAGCCCGTACATGCCGAACGTCGCCGCCAGCGCGAGCGCGATCCACGGCACGGTGCCCAGCCCGACCGCCATGACGACGATCCCGACGCCCGCGATCCCCAGCGCCACCCACTGGGCGGGGCGCAGCCGCTCGCGGAGCACGACGACCGCGAGGCCCGCGCTGACGAGGGGGTTGAGGAAGTAGCCGAGCGAGGCGTCGACCACACGGTCGATCTCGACCGCGATCACGAAGATCAACCAGTTCGAGGCCAGGAACACCGCGCCGAGGGCGAGCCGACCGAGCAGCCGTCGGTCCGACGCCGTCGTCCAGGTCCGTCGCAGCGTGCCGACCACCGCGAGCACCAGCAAGCACGTCGCGAAGGTCCAGACCACGCGGTGCGCGCTGATCTCGACCGGGTTCGCGGGCGCGAGCAGCCCGATGAAGAGCGGGAACACGCCCCACAGGCCGAAGGCACCGAGGGCGGCTGCCAGGCCGCGCCGGTCCAGCGCCTCCGAGACGTCCACGCGCGAACGCTACGCCTCCCCGGGCACGGCGGGCGACGGCGCACCGCTGGTCGGACGCGTGCGTCCCGCGTCGCCCCTCGCCCGAGGCACGCCGCGCCCCCGCGGTCCGGGTGGCGGGCCGGGTCCCCGGTCCGGCGAGGGTGTGCGAGACGGCGGCCTAGACTGATCGACGGCCCACGTCCACCGCCAGAGAGAGCACCGTGTCCGAACAGCTGCGAGTCGCCGTCGTCGGCGCCGGCCCAGCCGGCATCTACGCGGCCGACATCCTGTCCAAGACCGACCTCGACGTCTCCATCGACCTGTTCGAGCGGCTCCCGGCACCGTACGGCCTCGTGCGCTACGGCGTCGCCCCGGACCACCCGCGGATCAAGCAGATCATCGTGGCCCTGTACAAGGTGCTGCAGCGCGGCGACATCCGCCTCATCGGCAACGTCGACTACGGCACCGACCTCACGCTCGACGACCTCCGCGAGCACTACGACGCCGTCATCTTCTCGACCGGCGCGATCCGCGACGCCGAGCTGCCGATCCCCGGCATCGACCTGCCCGGCTCCTACGGCGCCGCCGACTTCGTGTCCTGGTACGACGGCCACCCCGACGTGCCACGCGAGTGGCCGCTGGAGGCGCAGAAGGTCGCGGTGCTCGGCAACGGCAACGTCGCGCTCGACGTCGCCCGCATCCTCGCCAAGCACGTCGACGACCTCATGCCGACGGAGATCCCCGCCAACGTCGAGGAGGGGCTGCGCCGCAACCCCGTCACCGACGTGCACGTCTTCGGGCGCCGCGGCCCGGCACAGGTGAAATTCTCGCCGCTGGAGCTGCGCGAGCTCGGTCACGTGCCCGACGTCGACATCGTCGTCTACCCCGAGGACTTCGACTTCGACGAGGGCTCGGAGGAGGCGATCCGCTCGTCGAACCAGACGAAGCAGGTCGTCAAGACGCTGACCGACTGGACGCTGCGCGACCCCAGCGAGCTGACGGCGTCGCGACGCATCCACCTGCACTTCCTGCACCGGCCGGCCGAGATCCTCGGCACCGACCGCGTCACCGGCATCCGTACCGAGCGCACCGAGCTCGTCGGCGACGGCACCGTGCGCAACACCGGCCGCTTCGAGGAGTTCGAGGTGCAGGCCGTCTACCGCGCCGTCGGGTACTTCGGCTCGCCCCTGCGCGACATCCCGTTCGACGACGTCGCGGGCGTCATCCCGAACGACGGCGGCCGGGTGCTGGACGACCACGGCCGGCACATCTCGGGGCTGTACGCGACCGGCTGGATCAAGCGCGGCCCGGTGGGCCTCATCGGCCACACCAAGTCGGACGCGCGCGAGACGATCGAGAACCTCGTCGAGGACGTCGAGTCCCGCGGCGACGCCGCGCGCACCGCGACCGTGCGCGACCCCGAGGCGATCCTCGACAAGCTCGCGTCGGCCGGCGTCCCGTACACGACCTGGCACGGCTGGGAGGTGCTCGACGCCCACGAGCGTGCGCTGGGCGAGGCCGTCGGGCGCGAGCGGATCAAGGTCGTGCCGCGCGAGGAGATGACCGACATCTCGCGCTCCGCGCTGGTCTGAGCACCGCCCGATCGCCCCGGGCGTCGGCGGAACACGTCACGCTCGGGGTGCGTTCTCACGGGTGAGAGGCGCCGAGAGGCGGCGCCGAGGCCAGGAGGACGTGTGGCTCGTCGTCACCACAACGGTCTGAAGACCGTCGGGCTGTTCGCGGCCCTGTGGGCGGTGCTGCTCGCGCTGGGCGCGGTCGTCGCGGGCATGACCCGCAGCCCGAGCTACCTGTGGCTGTTCGCCGGTCTCGGGCTCGTCGGCACGTTCGTGTCGTACTGGCGCTCGGACACGATCGCGGTCCGCGCCATGCACGCGTTCCCCGTGAGCGAGGCGGAGGCACCGACGCTGCACCGGATCGTGCGTGAGCTCGCGCAGCGCGCCCGCCAGCCGATGCCGCGGCTGTACGTCTCGCCGACTGCGACGCCCAACGCGTTCGCGACCGGTCGCAACCCGCGCAACGCGGTCGTGTGCTGCACGACCGGCATCCTCGAGCTGCTCGACGAGCGCGAGCTGCGCGGGGTGCTCGCGCACGAGCTCATGCACGTCTACAACCGCGACATCCTCACGTCCTCGGTCGCCGCCGCGATGGCCGGCGTGCTGACGTCGGTGGCCCAGTTCTTCCTGTTCTTCGGCGGCGGTCGCGACCGCGGCGGCAACCCGGTGGCCGCGATCGGCATGCTGCTGATGGCGCTGCTCGCGCCGATCGCCGCGACCCTGATCCGGCTCGCGATCTCCCGCACGCGCGAGTTCGACGCCGACGAGGACGGCGCCGAGCTGTCGGGCGACCCGCTCGCGCTCGCGGACGCGCTGCGCAGGATCCACGACGGTGTGCAGGCGCGCCCGCTGCGACCCGAGGGCGACCTGGTCAACGTCGCGCCGATGATGATCGCCAACCCCTTCCGCGGCGGCGCGGTCGCGCACCTCTTCGCCACCCACCCGCCGATGTCCCAGCGCATCGCGCGGCTGGAGGCGATGGCGATGCGCTGAGGTCGCTCAGGCGACCCAGCGCTGCGGCGACAGCGCCGCGGGGACCGGCCCCGCCACGCCGTCGGCGAGCGCGGCGGCCCACGCGCCGACGTGCGGGCCGACCGTGAGCCCGTGCGCGCCGAGACCGGTCGCGACGACGAGTCCGTCGACGTCGTCGAACCGGCCGAGGGTGGGCACGCCGTCCCGGCTGATCGGGCGGACGCCGGCGCGCACCTCGAGCCACTGCGCCTGCGCGACGCCGGGCGCGAACGCCCGGCCGCGGTCGAGCAGCTCGTGCAGGCCGCCGAGGGTCGCTGCGGCCGCGAACCCGCTGTCGTCCTCGCGGGTCGGGCCGAGCACGAGCCGGCCGTCGCCGAAGCACAGCAGATAGGTCTCGTCGACGGTGCTCGCGATGGGCAGCGGTGCGCGGGCGGGGTTGCGCGCGTGGACGATCTGCCCGCGCTGCGGGACCGTGCCGGTGCGCAGCCCGAGCGGCTCCAGCAGGTGGTCGGTCCAGGCGCCGGCGGCGACGACGACGGCGTCGGCGGCCACGGTCTCGCCGTCGACCCGGACGCCCTGCACGCCCCGACCGGCGGCGACGAGCTCGGCACGCCCGTGCCGCTCCTCGACACCCAGGCGGCGCGCGAGCGCCCGCAGCGCCGAGGTGACCGCTCGACCGTCGACCTGCGCGACGTCGGGCAGCAGCAGCGCCCCGGCCGCCGGCGCGAGCAGCGGGTGCAGCGCGGCGACGGCGGTGGCGTCGACCTGCTCGGGCCGCCCGACGCCGGTCGTGCCGAACGTCGCGACCTGGCTGCTGGCGCGCTCGAGGACCTCGGGCAGCGTGGCTGCCTCGGCCTCGTCCCGGGCGACGAGCAGCCGGCCGACGACCTCGTGGCCGGGCTCCAGCCCGGCGTCGCGCAGACGCGGCACGAGCGCGGCGTAGGTGCGCATCGCCTCGAACATCAGACGGGTCCACTCCGGCCCGCGGTCGCGGCGCGTGAACGGTGTGGCGATGCCTGCGCCGGCTGCGGTGGCCCGACCGTCGCGGTCGTCGTCGACGACGACCACGCGGCGCCGCGGGTCACGTTCCAGCAGGTCGAGCGCAGCCGCCCACCCGACGATCCCGCCCCCGACGACGACCCGGTCCGCAGCCACCACCCCTCGAGCCTACGGGGCGGTCCGGGAGTGCCGGCCCGACCCACGGGCGGGTACTCGGCACGAGCGGATCGGGGTCGACGTCGAGACCGACGGCGTCGCGGCCGTGGGGCAGGAGCTCGCGGTCGAGCAGCAGCACGGGTCGAGGCCCCGGCCGCGCGGCCGCCGGGTGAGCACCCCCGACCACCGTGTCCTCGAGCGGCGTGCGGACCGAGCACGCGCTCGAGTCCCGCGGGGCGAGCGGCGCTGGGCGGTGCCGGGCACCCACCCGGCCCCCGAGGACGGCCGGCCGGCGTCACGCCGTCCGGCGACGACGAGCCGGCCTCGGTCCGAGCCCTAGCGGCGGGCGAGCACGATCAGCTCGTCGCTGTCCGGCGTCATCGGCCCGCGCCCCCAGTCGCCCCAGACCTGCTCGACGACGAACCCCGCCTCGGCGAGGCTCCCGCGGATCTCCTGCTCGTTGCGGAACCGCAGCGTCTCGGCGTGCTCGACGACGTCGCCGTCCGGCAGCACGGTGCGTCCGACGTGGGTCTCGGTGAACGACGTCGGCGGCCCGACGACCTCGACGACCTCGACGGAGGAGGTGAACTCGCCGCCGTCGGGTGGGGGAGGGTCGACGGCGTGCGCGCGTGGGTCCACCGCTGCGGCCACCCGCGGTCGGGGTTGCGGGTCTCGAAGGTGAGCCGACCGCCGTCGCGCAGGATGCGGCGGCACGCCGCGAGGGTGGCGGCCCACTCGGCCTCGTCGACGAAGTACTGCGCGACGTGGCCCATCATGACGACGAGGTCGGCACTGCCGGGGGCGACGTCGGCCGCCGTGCCGTGCACCCAGGTGACGAGGTCGCCGCCCGGGCGGCTGCGGGCAGCCTCGAGGATGGTCGCCGCGGGGTCGACGCCGACCGCCCGGATGCCGCGGTGGGCGAGGTCGACGCAGAAGATGCCGGTGCCGCACCCGAGGTCGACGACGTCGCGTGCACCGAGTTCGTCGGCCAGCGCCAGGTAGAAGTCGTGGTCCCACCGGCCGGTGTTCTCGACGTCGTAGGTGGCGACGGAGCGAGGGTCCTCGGTCCAGAGATCGGGCATGCGCCCAGCCTCGCCGCTGGGGCGAGGCCGGGCCAGGGTTTTCGGGTCAGCGGTAGTTGACGTACTGGAGGGCGGCGTCGATCGTGTCGTCGGCCTCGGCCTTCTTGAGCAGCGCGATGACCGCCTGCAGGTCGTCGCGGCTCTTGGAGCTGACGCGCACCTCGTCGCCCTGGATCTGGGTCTTGACGCCCTTGGGGAACTCGTCGCGGATCAGCTTGGTGATCTTCTTGGCGACCTCGCTGCTCAGGCCCTCCTTGATGGTGCCGGTGAGCTGGTACTCCTTGCCGGAGGGCTTGGGCTCGCCGTCGCCGAGGTCGAGCGCCTTGAGCGAGACGCCGCGGCGGAACAGCTTGGACTCGAAGACGTCGACGATCGCCTTGACGCGCTCGGCGGAGTTCGCCTTCATGACCACGGCCTCGCCCGACCACGCGATCGAGGCGCCGACGTTGCGGAAGTCGTAGCGCTGCGCGATCTCCTTCGCGGCCTGGTTGAGCGCGTTGTCGACCTCCTGCCGGTCGACCTTGCTCACGACGTCGAACGAGCTGTCAGCCATCCCTGGCTCCTCTCCTCGGTCCCTGGTCGGCAGCACGCGTCGGCCGACCCCTCTCAGGCTTGCTATCCTTCCATCCGGTCGTGCGCGACCCTGGCGGGTTACCCGAGTGGCCAAAGGGAGCTGACTGTAAATCAGCCGCGGAATGCTTCGGGGGTTCGAATCCCTCACCCGCCACCACCAGAACGGCCCGCCCAGGCGGGCCGTTCGCCGTCTCCGGGGGTGTGCGCCCCGGCCCACGGCGGGCCGCCAGGCCCCCCAGGCCTCGCCCCCACCTGCGCCGAGTTCGTGCGCTTGTGTCGAGTTCGTGCCGGGCCCGGAACGAACTCGGTACGGAGGCACGAACTCGGCGAGCGCGGGGCCGGCGGGGCGGCGTCAAGGTCGGGCCTGGCGGCGAGGCAGGAGGTCCGGGCGGGGCTCGAGGTCGCCAGGGCGCAGGGGTGTGGCGCGCAGCAGACGCGCGAACGCGGCGTCCGGGTGGGTCATGTCGCGATGGGTGAACCTCACGATGCGGCCCCCGGTCGCGTCGACCAGCAGCTGCTCACGATCCTTCTCGGCGATGAGCGCCAGCTCGCCGTCGCCGTCGTACTTCTCGCGGCCGTCGTACTCGGCGAGCACCGGCCCATGACCACCGTCGAACCGCCACAGGGCGTCGGGGTAGAACGTGCCGCGCCCGGTTGCGATCGGCACCTGCAGCGCAGGGACGGGCATACCTCGCGACAGCGCGAGCCAGCGCATCCAGGACTCGCCGCCGGACTCGCTCAGCCCGTCGGCGTACCGCAGCACATCCCTGGCGCGCCGTGCATGGCGGACGCTGCCCCGCGCCTCCAGGCGCTGCTGCAGGTCGGCGCGCACCGCGTCCTGTCGCGCGACGGACAGGTCGCGCTCGAACCGCGAGACGCTCGCGAGCGCCCGCAGCGCCGCGTCGACGACGGCAAGGCCTTGCGGCGGTGCGCAGAGGAGGGCGCAGTCGAGCGCCGTGCGCGCCGGACCGGTCACGGGCAGGCCGTCGATCTCGACGACGTCCTCCTCCGCCAGCTCGGCCGTGTGGTGGCGGACGATGTCCGCAGCGTGACGCGCAGAAGCGCGGACGGGCATCAGCACGTGCACGGCGTCGGTCATCGGTCCCGGCCAGCCGTGGAGGAATGCCGCGGTGCCATGGCTGAACGCGAACCGGGACCGCAGCGCATGCGCCGTCGCGTGGCAGCGCGCGAGCAGCAGCGCGGCTCTCTGCGCCCACTCGTCGCCGGGGCCGCGGGCGTCCGGGCTCGCCTCGGCGAGGTACGCGCCGCGTCGTAGACGGATCAGCGCCCCCGCGTCGATCTCGGAGCGGAGGCGGGAGTAGCCCTCCTCCGCCGTCAGCACCAGACCCTGCGGCCGCGCCATGTTCACCATCGAGGAATGGTGGTCCGCCGTCGGAGGACGCGGCGGCGTCGCCGTGGGGTGCTGTGGACAGGCGGTCACGAGTCGTGACCTGTGGACGGACGCCCACCACCCCGACCCGGGTGCCGAGCTCGTGCCCGGTGCCGAGTTCGCGCCGGGCCCGTCCCGAGCTCGGCGCCACGGCACGACGTCGGCGGATGGGGAAGGTCGGGGCGCGTCGGGTGGGCTGCGGCGACCACCCAGGCCCACCCTGACCGGGGTGCCGAGTTCGTGCGCCGGTGCGGAGTTCGTGCCGGGCCCGGTCCGAACTCGGCGCCAGGGCACGAAGTCGGCGGATGGGGAGGGTCGGGTGCGGTGGAGGTGTCCGGGCGGCCGGGGAGGGCCTGCGGGCGGCCGGGGAGGGGCGGGGAGCGCCGGCCGGCGGTCGGATCCGTGATCCGGCTCACCTCGATTCGCACGAGGGGCCGGGAGGATGTACCCTCGTTCCTCGTTGCCCCGATAGCTCAGTCGGCAGAGCGTCTCCATGGTAAGGAGAAGGTCTAGGGTTCGATTCCCTATCGGGGCTCTCAGCCCGCGGGATAGCCGCGGGACGCGGCGGGGTAGCTCAGACGGTCAGAGCGCACGACTCATAATCGTGAGGTCGCGGGTTCGATCCCCGCCCCCGCTACAGACCTGAAGACCAGCCGAGAGCCGCGGTGCGCACCTGCCGCGGAAGTAGTGAGGAACGCCAGTGGCCAGCAAGTCCGCGGACATCCGCCCGAAGATCACCCTCGCCTGCGAGGTGTGCAAGAGCCGCAACTACATCACGAAGAAGAACCGTCGGAACAACCCCGACCGGCTCGAGCTCGCGAAGTACTGCCCGCGCTGCAACGCGCACCGCAACCACCGCGAGACCCGCTGACCCAGCCTCACCACGTGGTCGACCTCAGCCGCGTCGGAGCGGTCTTCACCGGCACCCCGCCGTACACGGTCTCCCGCGCCAAGATCGCTGAGTTCGCCGACGCCGTCGGCGCCACGTCGCCGCTGCACCACGACCCGGACGCCGCCGTCGCCGCCGGCTACCCGGACGTCGTGGCCCCCCCGACCTTCGCGGTCGTGATCGCCCAGCGCGCCGAGTCGGAGTACGTCGCGGACCCGGCCTCGGGGATCGACTTCTCGCGCGTCGTGCACGCGAACGAGAGCTTCACCCACACCCGGCCGCTCGTCGCCGGCGACGTCGTGAGCACCGCCGTCCACGTCGACGCGATCAACGAGCGAGCCGGCATCACGATGGTCACCACCCGGACCGAGATCGCCGACGACGGCGGAGCACCGGTCGCGACCGTCGTGTCCACCCTCGCGGTGCGCGGGGAGGGCGCATGAGCCTCTCCGCGCAGACCGAGGTCGGCACCGAGCTGTTCAGCACGACCGTCGCCGTCGACCGCGCCAGGCTGGTGCGCTACGCCGGCGCGTCCGGCGACTTCAACCCGATCCACTGGAACGAGCGGTTCGCGACCGAGGTCGGGCTGCCGGGCGTCATCGCGCACGGGATGCTCACGATGGGGATCGCCGGTGCCGCGCTCACCGACTGGCTGGGCGACCCCGGCCGCCTGGTGTCCTACGGGTGCCGGTTCACGCGGCCCGTCGTCGTGCCCGACCCCGGCGAGGTTGAGGTCGCGGTGCGCGGCGTCGTCGGGGCGGTCGACGCCGAGGCGGGCACCGCGCGCGTCGACCTCACGGTCTCGGTCGACGGCGCGACCGTGCTGGGCAAGGCCCAGGCGCACGTCCGCCTCGCCTGAGGCGGCCGATCACCCGCAGGGCCCTCAGGTCGTCGTCCCCAGCCGGAGCTCGACGTCGACCGTCACCGAGCGTGCCGTGCCGCCCTCCGCGAGGGTGACGGCGGCCTCGGCCGCGAGCCGGCCGATGTCGGCGGTCGGCTGCACCGCGGTCGTCAGCCGCACCTCGCCCAGCCAGGGCAGGTCGACGCCGTCGAACCCGGCGACGGCGACGTCCGCCGGTACGGCGAGGCCCGCGTCGCGCGCGGCCAGCAGCAGCCCCGCGGCGATGAGGTCGGTGAACCCGACCAGCGCGGTCGGCCGGGCGGCGAGCAGCTCCTTGCCGGCGGCGATGCCCTCCTCGACGAGCGACGCCGAGCACTCCCATGCCGCGACCGGCTCGATGCCCGCCTCGCGCAGCCCGTCCAGCCGTCGCGCGGTGATCGGCGACGTCGCGCGGCGCGCGCTCGCGAGGTCGACCGGGCCCGAGCGGGGCTCGACGTGCCAGGGCAGGGTCGCGACGGCGACCCGCTCGTGGCCGCGCTCGCGCAGGTGCTCCCCGAGCAGCTTCATGCCCTGCTTGTCACGGGCGCGCACGGCCGGTCCGTGCCGGCCGGTGCCGCCGAGCTGCACCATCGGGACACCGCGGGCCCGCAGCGCGGCGAGCGTGCGGCGCGAGGTCAGCGCCCCCGCCGTCAGCACCGCGGCGTCCATCGCGCCGTGCGTGAGCAGCGCGTCCGGGAGCTCCTGGGCCTCCGGCGTGGACAGCAGCAGCGTGCCGTAGCCCTGCGCCGCGAGCGTGGCGACGATGCCGTCGAGGAACTGGATCGACACCGGGTCGCGGAACGCCCGGCGCACCGCGGCGCCCATGACGATCCCGACGACGCCCGAGCGGCCCCTGCGCAGCGACGCCGCCACCGGGTTGGGGCCGTGGTAGCCGAGCTCGGCCGCGGCGGCGAGCACCTTGTCCCGGGTGGCGTCGGAGATCGGCCCGGCGCCCGAGAAGGCGAGGGAGGCCGTCGACAGCGACACGCCCGCCGCTCGCGCGACGTCCGTCAGAGTTGTGCCGCTGTGCCGCACACCACGCTCCCTTCGTCGGGCGCACGAGCCTAACGTAGGGTGTTCGGCGGTCGTCGAATCGATTCGCGGCCCGTGGCCGGCGCGACCCCGGCCTCCCCGTCCGAGAACCACGAGGTCCGATGCCCACCACGGTCGACACCCGGCGCGTGCGCCTGGCCGCCGCGAGCGTCTTCGCGGTCTTCCTGCTGAGCGGCGCGACCTTCGCGAGCTGGGCCTCGCGGCTGCCGGCCGTCCGGGACGCGCTCGAGCTCGCCCCGGACCAGATGGGCGTCATCCTCTTCGTCGGCGCGTGCGGCTCGCTGCTCTCGCTGCCGCTCACCGGCCGGGTGATCGGGGCGATCGGTGCCCGGCGCACCGTGCTCGCGGCCTCGGGGCTCGCCGTCGTCGGCATGGGCCTGGCGGTCTACGGCGTGACGCTGGGTGCTCCCGTGCTCGTCGCCGTCGGGCTGTTCGCCTCGATGATGGGCATCGGCTCGTGGGACATGGGCATGAACTTCGCGGGCACCGTCGTCGAGCGGTCGCTGTCGCGCTCGATCATGCCGTGGTTCCACGCCGGCTTCTCGGTCGGTGCCGTGCTCGGCGCCGCGGGCGGCACGTTCGCGAGCAGGCACGGCATCGGCCTGCCGGTGCACCTGGGCGTCGTGCTCGTGGTCGTGCTGGTCGCGGTGATCGCGTGCGTGCGAGGCTTCCTCGCCGACCCGGTGGAGTCCCACGACGACGACGCCGGCACCCGCCGTGGTGGCCGCTACGCACGCGCCTGGCTCGAGGGCCGCACGCTGCTCATCGGCCTCGTCGTGCTCGCGGCCGCGCTCACCGAGGGCGCCGCGAACGACTGGCTCGCGCTCGCCGTCGTCGACGGCTTCGGCGTGACCAACGACGTCGGGGCGCTCGGCTTCACGGTGTTCGTCGTCGCGATGACCGTCATGCGGTTCGGCGGCACGTGGCTGCTCGACCGGTTCGGCCGGCTCGCCGTGCTGCGGCTGTGCACCGCGCTCGCGATCGTCGGGCTCGCGGTCTTCGGGCTCGTCGACGACCTCCCGCTCGCGATGGCGGGCGCCGTGCTGTGGGGCTTCGGCGCCGCGCTCGGCTTCCCGGTCGGGATGAGCGCCGCCTCCGACGAGCCCGCGCACGCCGCGGCACGCCTGTCGGTGGTGTCGACGATCGGCTACACCGCGTTCCTGCTGGGCCCGCCGCTGCTGGGGCTGCTCGCCGACCACGTCGGCTACCGCACCGCGCTCCTGGCCGTCCTCGTGCCGCTGGTCGCGAGCTTCTTCGCGCTGGGGGCCGCCGCGCCGCGGCCGGCCGACACGCACGAGCAGGCCTGACTACCCTGGCCCGGTGACCACGCTCGCCGATCTGACGACCCTGCGGGTCGGCGGCCCCGTCGGTCGGCTCGTCGACGCCGCGACCGAGGAGGAGCTCGTCGCGACCGTCGCCGCGGCCGACGAGGCCGGCGAGCCGGTGCTCGTGCTCGGCGGCGGGTCGAACCTGCTCGCCGCCGACGAGGGCTTCGACGGCGTCGTCGTGCGCGACACCCGCGCCGAGATCGCGGTCGAGTCGCAGGACGCCTGCGGCGGCGCCGCGCTGTGGGTGAGTGCCGGCATGCCGTGGGACGACGTCGTGCTGCGTGCGGTCGCCGAGGGCTGGGCCGGCATCGAGGCGCTCTCGGGGATCCCGGGGAGCACGGGCGCGACGCCGGTGCAGAACGTCGGCGCCTACGGGCAGGAGGTCGGCGACGTCGTCGCGATGGTTCGCACGTGGGACCGGCAGGAACGCCGCGTCCGCACGCTCGCGCACGGCGAGCTCGGGCTCGGCTACCGCACCTCGGTCCTCAAGCGCTCGCTCGCGCGCGACGGCCGCTGGTACCCCACGCCGCGCTACGTCGTGCTGCAGGTGATGTTCCAGATGCGGCTCGCGAGCCTGTCGGAGCCGATCCGCTACCCGGAGCTCGCACGGGCCCTCGACGTCGAGGTGGGCGACCGCGTCGACTCCGCCGAGGTGCGCGCGGCCGTGCTCGCGCTGCGCGCCGGCAAGGGCATGGTGCTCGACGGCGCCGACCACGACACCTGGAGCGCCGGCTCGTTCTTCACCAACCCGGTCCTCCCCGAGGACGCCCCGCTGCCCGACGGCGCACCGCGCTTCGACGCCGGACCCGGCCTGGTCAAGACCAGCGCCGCGTGGCTGATCCAGGCGGCGGGCTTCCAGAAGGGCTTCGCCGTCCCGGGCGGGGGAGCGGCGTCGCTGTCGACCAAGCACGTCCTCGCGCTCACCAACCGCGGCGACGCGACCGCCGCCGCGCTCATCGAGCTCGCGCGCACCGTGCGCGACGGCGTGCGGGAGGCGTTCGGCATCACGCTGGTGCCGGAGCCGGTACTCCTCGGCGTCGACCTCTAGGGCCGCCGGCCCCGGCCGGGGCCGGGGCCGCGTCAGCGCGGCTGCTGGGCCGCGGTGCGGGCGACGCCGCGCAGCACGGCGTCCTGCACGCGTCGCAGGCCGAGCACGCGGAAGTGGCCGCGGTGCGGCACCCGCACGTTCGTCGCCCCCACCAGCTCGGAGCCCTCGGGCACGTGCGGGTCCCACGAGGCGTACACCGAGGTGATGCGGGCGTCGACGTCGCGCTGCGACGACAGCGCACGCAACGCCGTCGGGCGCATGGCCCGTACCGAGGCGAGCGGCACGAGGCTCGCGTACCGCGACCCGCCGAAGGGCGTGTTGACGGCGACCATGCCGGCGATGCGCGGCGCGGGGCCGCCCCGGCGCGACGCGCGGAGCTCGTCGAGCATCAGCTGCTTGCCGATGAGGCCGCCCTTGGAGTGGGCGACGAGGACGGCGCGGTCCACCTCGGCCGCGGCGACCGCGGCCGCGACCCTGCGCGCGAGCGCCGGCACCGGGCGCGAGTTGAGCCCGAGCGAGACCACGTGCACCGGGTGCCCGGCGGCGGCGAGCCGCTCGCCCAGCGGCTCGAGGAACCGCCACGACTCGAAGATCCCCGGCAGCAGCACCACGGGCACCTCGCGGGCGTCCGGGCGGTGCTGGGTCCAGGCCGGTCGTCGGCGCGCGAGGCTGCGCAGCTGCCAACGGGCGACGAACGCGTAGTCGGCGGCCCACGCGCACCCGCGCAGCACGAGCTCGAGCGGGCCGGTCACCGTTCCGCCGCGCCCGAGGTGAGCCCCAGGTGGTGCAGCATGACGTCGGCGGCCGGCTGCCAGTGCTCGTAGACGACGTTGTGGGCCGCGCCGGGGATCACGGCGCCGTGCCCGCTGGGCAGCAGCCGCAGGATCTCCTCGAGCCACTGCACCGGCACGACCGCGTCGTGCTCACCGGTGACGACCAGGGTGTCGGCGCGCACCTCCTGCAGGCGCTCGCGCATCGGGTACCGCATCATGGCCGGCAGCACCTCGAGGAACCACGCGGGCCCGCACCGCAGGTAGGCGCGCGAGGCGAGCAGCCGCAGCCGCCGCGACTCGTGCGTCGCGGACTGCAGGAACCGCAGCGCCTGCTGCGACAGCCGCGGCTCGTGCGGGTTGACGACCGGGCCGATCAGCACCGCGTGGCTGCTGATGTCGTGCCGGGCCAGCAGGTCGACGACGACCTGGGCGCCCATCGAGTGCCCGACGAGCACCGGGTTCTCGATGCCCTCCTGCTCGATGCCCGCGAGCACGATGTCGGCGAAGCCGGCGATCGAGAGCGGGTTGCCGGGCTTGGGCAGCCCGCCGAAGCCGGGCAGGTCGAGCAGCAGCACGTCGCCGTGGGGGTGCAGCGCGTGCGCGAGCGGCTCGAAGTAGTCCGACGACACCCCGATGCCGTGCACCATGACGAACGTGCGCGGCCGTGCGCCGCGCAGCTCGCGCAGCCGCATCTTGGCGCCGTGGTAGCGGACGGTCCGCCTCGACATCCGCTCCCTGGTCGCCACGACGGTCAGGCTAGTGCGCTGCGGGGTCGGGCGCCGCGAGCCAGGCGTCGACGGCGGCGAGCATCCTGGCCCTGCTGCTCTCCGACGCGCGGCTCGCCCGGATCGAGCCGCGTGCCAGCTCGGCGAGCGCGGTGTCGTCGAACCCGTGCACCTCGCGCGCGAGCCGGTACTGCTCGAGGAGCCGGGGTCCGAAGATCAGCGGGTCGTCGGCGCCCAGCGCGACGGTCGCGCCGGCGTCGACCAGCCTGCGGAGCGGCACGTCCTCGACGGCGGGGTAGACGCCGAGGGACACGTTCGACGTCGGGCACACCTCGAGCGCGACGCCGCTGTCGACCACCCGCTCCAGGACGGCCGGGTCCTCGACGGCGCGCACCCCGTGGCCGAGCCGGTCCGGGTGCAGCGCGTCGAGCACCTCCACGACGTGGTCGGGTCCGAGCAGCTCGCCGCCGTGCGGCACCGACGCCAGCCCCGCCCGCGCCGCGATGGCGAACGCCGGCCCGAACTCCGAGGTGACGCCGCGCCGCTCGTCGTTGCTCAGCCCGAACCCGATGACGCCGTCCGCGCCCGCGTGCAGCGCCGCCAGCCGCGCGAGCGTGCGCGCCTCGAGCGGGTGCCGCATCCGTGAGGCGGCGACCACCACCCCGACCTCGATCCCGTGCCTGGCGGCCGACGCCCGGGCGGCGTCCAGCACGATCTCGAGCGCCGGCGTCAGCCCGCCGACGTGCGGCGCGTAGGACGTGGGGTCGACCTGGATCTCCAGCCGCACCGAGCCCTCGGCCGCGTCGGCGGCCACCGCCTCGTCGACGACACGGCGCATGACCTCCTCCGAGCGCACGACGGCGCGTGCGGCGTCGTACATGCGCTGGAACCGGAACCAGCCGCGCTCGCTGGCGGGCAGCCGCACGGGGTCGCCGTCGACGACCGCGTCCACGAGCGACTCCGGCAGCCGCCGGCCCTGCTCCGCAGCCAGCTCGACGAGCGTCGTGGGACGCATCGATCCCGTGAAGTGCAGGTGGAGGTGTGCCTTCGGCAGCGTGCGCAGGTCTCGAGCCACTTCTGCATCTTGGCGGGTCGGGCCACGTCGGCGGGGGAGGAGCGTGGCGTGCGCGTGCCCGTGCCCCGCCGGGAGCAGCATGAGAGCTTTCTCATCCTGTTCTCATCGTCCGGCTCGTCCCGAGGTGGTGGGGTGCCATCGTGACCAGCACCGTGCCCGCCGCGAGCGACGCGCCGCGTCGCGTCGCCGACGAGGACGCCGACCTCGCGCTGCTCACCGGCGAGGGCGCCGCCGACGTCGTCGGCAGCGCGCTGGTGGGCGACGACCCGCTGCCCCCCGGGCTGCGCGTCGTCGTCGCGGGCGTGCACCACCGGCCCGGTGCGGGCGTCAGCGTCTGCTACGAGGTCAGCCACGACGGCGCCCCGGCGCCGGAGGTCGTCGTCGCGAGCACGGCCGAGCCGAGCCGTCACGACCGCACCGACCGCGTCGCGGTCCTCGACGACGGCCTCCGCCGGATCCGGGTGTGGCGACGCGCCGACGACCCGGCGCTGCCCGGGCTGCGCTCGGTCCTCGACCCCGCGGTGGTGGCGCGCTGGCTCGGCGCCACCGACGGCGTCCGGGTGACGCTGCTCTCCTACCGACCCACCCGGCGCGCGGTCGTCGTCGCCCGCACCGCGAGCGCGACCGTCTACGTCAAGGTCGTGCGGCCCCGGCGTGCCGAGGAGCTCGTGCGGCGTCACCAGGTGCTCGCCGAGGCGCCCGTGCCGGCGCCGCGCGTGCTCGACCAGCCGGAGCCCGGCGTCGTCGTGCTGGCCTGCGCGCCCGGCCGCTCGCTCGCGCAGACGCTCGCGGCCGGCGAGCCGGTCCCGACCGCCGACGCGGTGCTCGCGATGCTCAGAGGGCTGCCGGACGCCGTCGCCACGCTGCCCCGGCGCCCCTCCTGGGTGGACCGGCTCGACTTCCACGCCGCGGCCGCACGCAGCGCGCTGCCGTCCCGCGCGGGCGAGGTCGCCGAGGTCGCGGAGCGGGTGACGGCCCTGCTCGCGGTGCTGCCCGAGCCCGCGCTGGTCCCCACGCACGGCGACCTCAACGTGGCGAACCTGTTCGTGACCGACGGCCGGCCCTCGGCGCTGATCGACGTCGACGCGCTCGGGCCCGGGCACCTCGAGGACGACCTGGCCACCGTGCTCGCGCACCTCGCGGTGCTGCCCTCGCTCGCGCCCGCGCAGTACACCGGGGTGCCGGCGGTGCTCGCCGACTGGCTGGCGGTGCTGGCCGGCGCCGTCGGCGCGCGGGGTCTGCTGGCGCGCACCGCGGCCGTGCTGGTCTCGCTGGTCGCGGGGGCGGCCCCGGCCCAGGCGCACGCGCGGCTCGACCTCGCGGTGGAGATGCTCCGACGAGCGGAAGGTGCGGCAGCGTGAAGGTGCGCAACGTCTGGATGGTGGTCGGCGCGCTCGGTGTCGTGGCCGGCACGGGCGCCGCGGTCGTGAACGCGGCCGAGCGCGACGACGTCGCCGGCGACGGCGCCGTCGTGCAGGAGCGCTCCTCCGACCCGACCGACCCGGATGTCTCGGCGACGACGACCGACGCGTCGCGGCCACCGACGACCACACCCACGGCCACGACTCCCGCGGACTCGCCGACCTCGACGCGCGTCCCCAGCCCCGCCACGCCCGCCACGCAGACGGCGCCCTCGCCGCCGTCGCCGGTGACCGCGAGCCCCGTCACCCCCGCCAGCGCGGCGTCGGCGCCGTCGGCGAGCAGCGGCGGATGAGGAAGGTCTCATCTTCCTGAGAGACCTCTCACGCCGTCCTCCTCGTGGGTTCACGCACGGACGGGACCGTCAGGACATCGGATCACGGGGCCCGACCCCACGAGCAAGGAGCAGACTCATGAACAAGCGCACCGCCTGGATCGTCTCCGGCGCCCTCGGCGCGGTCAGTCTCGGCATCGGCGTCGTCGCCGCCGCGGCCGACACCGTCGACAACCCCGGCGACGGCGCGTCCCTCGACGCGCCCGCCACCGACCCGAGCACCGCCCCGTCGACCGACGCGGCCGACCCCACGACCGACCCGTCGCAGGTCGCCTCCGACAGCGCGACCACCGCGGTCACCGCCGTCTCGGCCACCACCCAGGCGTCCCCGGTCACCCCGGCCTCGCCCGCGACCCAGGCCTCGCCGGTCACCCCCGCCTCGCCGGCGAGCCCCGCGTCCGCGCCGTCGCCGGTCAGCGCGGCCACGCCGCCGAGCCCGGCGTCGCCCGCGAGCCCGGCCACGCCGCCGAGCCCGGCGT
>NZ_WNXX01000040.1 GCF_009733795.1 Actinotalea caeni | reverse complement strand
CTCGAACACCGCCCGAGCCGACGCGCTGGCCCCATGGCTCAAGCACTACAACTACGCTCGAGCCCACACCGCCTGCGGAGGCAAGCCACCGATCAGCCGACTGTCACCAACGTGCTGACCGAGTACACCTAGCCGCGCAGCTCCGGGAACTCCTCGAGCACGTGGGCGGGCAGCGGCCTGTCGTGCAGCAGCGCCTGGTCCTCGAGCACCTTCGGGGTGGCCTCGACCGCGGCGAGGAGGTCGGTGAGCAGCGCGTCGCGCTGCTCCGCGACCGGCATCGCCGCGAACTGCTCGACGGCCAGCGCGGGGGCGAGGTCGCCGGTGGGGACCCGGAGGGCGGCGGGATCGTCCGTCTCGGGCCACGTGCCGGCCGGGTCGTCTGTCCAGCCCCACATCGGGCAGTAGTACATGACGTCGACCGGGACGCACGCGTCGTCGGCGAGGAAGGCGCTCAGGTCGCCGTCGTCCGCCGCCGCCAGCCGCTGCACCTCGCCCATCGCGGCGTGCAGCCCGGAGAGCACGCTCGGCGCGATCGGCGGTCCCGGCTCCTCGGCAGGTGCGCAGGCGGTCAGCGCCGCCGCGGCGAGCGCGAGCGCGGTGAGCCGTCCTCGTGCGGTCACGTCCCCCTCCGGCGCCGGTGCTCTCTGCGAGGACCACGCTAGCGCCGCCGACCTGGTCGCGGCCCGCCGTCCTCGGCGGGTCGGCCCATGAGAGCGCCAGGAGAGCGGACCGGGCCAGCGTGAGCCGGTCAGCGCCCGTGCCGCCGACCGTGCGCCCAGGCGGCGGCGCTCCAGGCCGCGCTGCCGGTGGCCGGTGTCGCCGCGCTGCTCCGGCTCGTGCCGACGGGATGACGCCGAGCTCCTGCGTCGGCGCCGGCCGTCTCGGCGGTGTACCTCGCGGTCGCGGTCCTCGCCGTGTCGCTGTGGCCCCGGTCGAGGCAGGGGTCGCGGTCGCGGTGGCCGCCCGGCGATGGGCCACAATGTGCACGTGAGGCGAACCGGCGGGATCGGGACGTGACCTGGGAGCCGTCGCCGGTCGCCGTCGAGCGCGCGGCCTTCCGCGCGGGGCGTCGTCGGCGCTCGTTCGCCGTCGCCGCGCTGTCGACGCTGGTGCTCGTCGCCGCGGCCGTGCTGGTCGTCGTCACCTCGCCCGGCTGGGAGCGCACCCGCGACGCCTTCCTCGACGTCGACCGCGGTCTGGAGGTGCTGCCGGCGCTGCTCGAGGGCCTGTGGTTGAACCTGCGGGTGTGGGTGGTCACCGTCGTCGTCTCGCTGGTCGTGGGGCTGCTGCTCGCGATCGTGCGCACGACGGCGTCGCCCGTGCTGTTCCCGCTGCGGGCGCTGGTGGCGGCGTACGTGGACGTGTTCCGCGGGCTGCCGCTGCTGCTGGTGCTGCTGCTCGTCGGGTTCGGGCTGCCGTCGCTGCGGCTGCCCTGGCTGCCAGGCGACGGCGTCTACCTCGGCACGCTCGCGATCGTGCTCACCTACACCGCCTACACCGCGGAGATCTTCCGCGCCGGCATCAACGCCGTGCATCCCGCGCAGGTCACCGCGGCCCGCGCGCTGGGCCTCACGCGCGCGCAGACCACGCGTCGGGTCGTGGTGCCGCAGGCGGTGCGCAACACCACCCCCGCGCTGCTCAACACGGTGGTGTCGCTGCAGAAGGACTCCGGGCTGATCTCGATCCTCGGCGCGGTCGACGCGATCCGTGCCGCGCAGATCGCGGTCACCGGCGCCTACAACTTCACGCCCTACGTCGTCGCCGGTCTGCTCTTCCTGCTTGTCTCGATCCCGCTCACCCGCGCCGTCGACGCCTACAGCGAGCGCCGGGGCTGGGGCGCGACCCGACCCGCGGCAGGAGTGGCCCGATGAGCGCGGCCGACGCGCCCGTGGCCGGCCTCGCCGTCGACCCGACCGCGGTGCTGAGCGTGCGCGGGCTGCGGGTGTCCTTCGGTGACCACGTGGTGCTGGAGCGCCTCGACCTCGACGTCGCCGAGCACGAGTGCGTCGTGCTCCTCGGTGCGTCCGGCTCCGGCAAGTCGACGCTGCTGCGGGCGGTCGACCTGCTGGAGGAGGTCGACGACGGCGTGGTCGCGCTGCGCGGCGTCGACGTCACCGACCCGCGGGTCGACGCCGACACCGTCCGGGCCCGGCTCGGGCTGGTGTTCCAGGCCTACAACCTGTTCGACCACCTCACGCTGCTCGACAACCTCACGCTCGCGCCGCGGCTCGTGCACCGCCGGCCCCGGGCCGAGGCCGAGGCCGACGCCGTCGCGATGCTCGACCGGGTCGGGCTCGCCGGCCGGGAGGGCGCCTACCCCGGCCAGCTGTCGGGCGGCCAGCAGCAGCGCGCCGCGATCGCGCGGGCGCTGCTCACCGGCCCCGACCTGCTGCTGCTCGACGAGGTCACCTCCGCGCTCGACCCGGCCCTGGTGGGGGAGGTGCTCGACATCCTCGCGAGCGTGCGCGCCACCGGCACCACGATGCTGGTGGCGACGCACGAGCTCGGCTTCGCCCGTCGCGTCGCCGACCGCGTGTGCTTCCTGCACGCCGGGCGGGTGTGGGAGTCCGGGCCGCCGTCGATCATCGACGACCCCGGCACGCCCGAGCTCGCGGCCTACCTGGGCGGCTGACTCACACCGCTCGCACGCGGAAGTCCTCGAACTCCGCGACCGCGGCCGGGGTGGCGCCGCCACCGGCGGTCAGACCGATCTGCACGTCGGTGCGGGCCGGCAGCGTCCAGGTCATGCCCCAGCGCCAGGTGTCGCCGCCGTCGGTCGAGAACGCCGAGCGGTACAGCTGCACGCCGTCGGCGTCGTGCGTGCGCACGATGCGCAGCGTGATCTCGGCGGCCGGCGGGCCGTCGAGGTGACCGCCCTGCACGACGAGCCCGTCGGCGTCGCGCTGGGTGAAGAACTCCACGACGCGCGCGGTGCCGAGCGCGACCGTGCTCAGCCGGACGAACTGCTGCGGCCCGGCGTAGACCACCAGTCCGGCCTGCTGGAAGTTGCGCACCGTGTCGCTGCCGAGGTCGAGCACGAGGTCGGTCTCGATCACCCAGTCGCCCTCCGGCGCCGGGCGCAGCAGCGCCGAGCCGCCGTCGGCGCCTGCGAGGTCGCCCGAGGTGAGCGGCCAGTGCAGACGCCCCTCGGACGCCGTCAGGCCGGGGTGGTCCTGCAGCAGCGTCCAGCCGTGGGAGAGGACCTCCTCGAGGTCGCCGTCGAACGGCTCGTTCCAGACGACGTCGCCCACCCGCGGGTCGGGCACCCGCTCGGGGGCCTGGGCGAGCGGCGCGACCGTGAGGTTGTCGAGCTCGACGGCGCCGCGCCGCCCGAGCAGCGAGAGCAGCCCCTGCACGTCGCCGCCCGCGGGCAGCGCGGCGGACGCGACGGCGACCGGGTCGGCCAGCCCGGACTCCTGGAGCTCGGCGCGCACGCCGTCGCCGTCGAGCGTCACGACGAGCGTGTGCCAGCTGCCGAGGTCGAGCCGCTCCGGCAGCGACGCCTCGTCCTTCGCGGTGGTGCGCCGGTGCGTCGCCGCCACCGACAGGGTGCGGTCGCGGTCGTCGAGGCAGACGCGCACGTGGTCGCGCAGACCATCGACGCGGACGCAGGTCTCGGCGCCCGGCTCGAGCCGGACGTCGGTCGCGAACCGGTTCTCGCCGCGGAGCAGCTCGCGTGCCGTCACCACGCCGGGCAGGAGTCGGCCCGGCGCGAGCACCGCGACGTCGCCGGCGTCGGTGGTCGTGTCCGGCCGCGTCCGGAAGGAGCCGGTGAGCGGCACGAGGGCGCGACCGGACGCCGGGCTGTCGCTGACGACGCCCATCGCCGAGCCCAGCACGGGGCCGGGCACCGGGCCGTCGCTCGGCCCGGCGCCGGCGTTGACGACCGGCCAGCCGTCGATCCAGTCGAGGCGGTCCACGAGCATCGGGCGGCGGTTGATGCCGCCCGGCTCGTCCAGCCAGCCGTTGTCGCGGTCGATGCCGTGGTAGACGATCCAGTCCTGGCCGGTGCTGTCGGTGATGACGCTGTGGTGGCCGACGCCCACCCAGCGGTTGCCGTTCGCCGCGAGCACCTGGGTGCCGCCGGCCGCCGACGCCAGCAGCGGGGCGCCCTCGTGGTCGAGGAACGGACCCAGCGGGCTCGCCGACCGCCCGACGAAGACGCTGTACCCGCTCGCGACCGCCGAGCAGCAGCCCGCCGCGGAGAGCATGAGGTAGTAGAAGTCGCCGCGGCGCACGACGTAGGAGCCCTCGTAGCGGTCGGCGACCGCGACCTGCGTCAGCTCGCCGACGGCGTGACGGCCGGTCTCGTCCAGCCGCGTCACGTGCGGGCCGCCGTTGAAGCCACCCACGTAGAGGTAGAGGCTGCCGTCGTCGTCGACGAACAGCGACGGGTCGATGAGGCCCTGGTAGGCGGGCGGGTCGCCGGAGTCGGGGAGGGCGCGCGACTCCAGCACGGGCTCGCCGATGTCGGTCCACGGGCCGGCGGGCGTCGGAGCGGTCGCCAGCCCGATCCCGGGGTCGTTGCCGGGCTTCGCCGCCGAGTCCGTCACCGTGTAGTACAGGCGATACTCGCCGTCGACGTAGCGCGCGTCGGGCGCCCAGAAGTACGAGCCCTCGGCGGCCCACGCCGGTCGGGTCGTCTCGTCGAACACGGTGCCGAGGTACTCCCAGTCCGCGAAGTCACGGGTGCGGGCCATGTGCATGAGCCCGAACTCGCCGCCGCTGACCAGCGGGTCGCTGGTCGCGTAGGCGTACCACCAGCCGTCCTTGCCGCGCAGCACCGCTGGGTCGGCGAAGGTGTCCGCGAACGGCGAGGAGACCGGGTTGGTGATCGTCGCCGGCGCCGGCGGGGGAGTGGGTGCGACCGCCGCCGCGGCGACCGCGCGGTCGTCGGAGGTGTCGACGGCGGGGTCGTCGCCGGTCTCGGCCGCCGCCGGGGCGACGGTCCCGCCGAGGACCACGGCGAGGGTGGCCGCGGTCGTGAGAGCTGTGCGGAGTGGTCGGGGAGACGCCGACATCGATGTCCTTGTCTGTCGTCCGTGCGGGGCACTCCCGACCGAACCTACCGACCATAACGTGACGCGACAACCTTGTCCCGACAACCCGACGGCTCGCCCGGGCGGGTCGGAGCCGGTCCGGATCGGCGCCTCCGTCTCGGTGCGCGCACAGGGCCGCGCAGGTGCTCGTCGCGCCACGTCCCGAGGGCGGTTCGACGGACGCCTCAGCCGATCGTGACGCCGTCGGGGTCGAACACCAGGACCTCGGGCAGGTGGAGGCGGAGCCGGAGGGCGTCGCCGACGGCGAGCTGCTGGCGCTTGTCGAGCCGCACCACCAGGTGCGGTGCGTCGATCGTGATCGACTCCGAGGGCGCCACGGGGTCGCAGAAGGGGAGGATCTCCGACCCCATGCGCTCGACCCGGGCGACCGTCACCTCCAGCACGTCGTCGCCGTCGGCCGCCGCACCGACGACCTCGAAGCCCTCGGCGCGGATGCCGACGGTCACCCGCGCGTGGTCGGCGGAGCGGGGCAGCGGCAGCGCGCACCCGGCGGCCAGCCGGGCGCGGCCCTCGGAGACCGGCACGTCGTGGAGCAGGTTGATCGCGGGCGACCCGATGAACGCCGCGACGAACGTGTTGACCGGCTTCTCGTAGAGCTCGGTCGGCGTGCCGACCTGCGGTCCGGCCGCTCAGCGGCGTCGGCTCCGCACCGTCAGCGCGTCGTCGGCGACGGAGGAGGTTCGGCAGTGCTCCCTGGACCGCTCACGAGCGCTGATCCTGACGTTCCCCGGCGAACACCCGGTGAAGACTAGGCGATCGGCGCGCGTCGGTCGGGCGGTTTGGGGGACCACCTCGCGCGAGGCCCGATCCGGGAAGGCTCGTTTTCAGCGAGATCCCGCTGCCCACGCCCGATCGACGACACTCGCGGCAGGGGCGTTTTCACCGGTCCGGCACCGGCGCGTCGCTCGTCGCGCCGGCGTCGCCGCTGCTGCCGCTCAGGTCCCCTTGGGGTGCCAGACGGTCTTGGTCTCGGTGAACGCGAGGACCTGGGCGAGGGACTGCTCGTCGCGCCACCGCGGCTCGGCGTCGCCCTGCGGGCGCCGCACACGCTTGACGGTGTCCGCCGCGAGCGCCTCCAGGTCGCCCCACGTCACGCCGTCGGCGTCGACGGCACCCGCGAGGTCGAGCGCGTTGACGTCCATGTGGGAGGCGAGCACCGGGGCGAGCTCCGCCGTCCGGCCGGTGAGGACGTTGACGACGCCGCCCGGCACGTCGGAGGTCGCGAGCACCTCGCCGAGCGTGATCGCGGGCAGCGGCCGCTCCTGGGACGCGACGACCACGACCGTGTTGCCCATGACGAGCGGCGGCGCGATCACGCTGACGAGGCCGAGCAGCGACGAGCGCTGCGGCGCGATCACCCCGACCACGCCGGTCGGCTCGGGGGAGGAGAGGTTGAAGTACGGCCCGGCCACGGGGTTCGCGTTGCCCGCGACCTGGGCGACCTTGTCGGTCCACCCGGCGTACCAGACCCACCGGTCGATCGCGGCGCTCACCGCGGCCTCGGCACGGGGCCCGGTGAGCCCCTCGCCGGCCCGGATGTCGGCGACGAACTGCGCCCGCCGTCCCTCGAGCAGCTCCGCGACCCGGTACAGCACCTGGCCACGGTTGTACGCCGTCGCACCGGCCCACCCCGGCTGCGCGGCGCGGGCCGCGCGGACGGCGTCGCGCGCGTCCTTGCGGGAGGCCATCGCCGCGTTCGCCAGGAACGCGCCGCGCGCCGAGCGTACCTCGTAGGTGCGGCCCGACTCCGAGCGGGGGAACGCCCCGCCCACGTAGAGCTTGTAGGTCTTGCGGACGTCGACGCGCCGCCCCTCGCCGACCACCGTCATCGCACGTCTCCCTCGACCAGGTACGGACCCAGACCCTGCCGGCCGCCCTCGCGGCCGTACCCGGACTCCTTGTAGCCGCCGAACGGGCTGGTCGGGTCGAACTTGTTGAACGTGTTCGCCCAGACGACGCCGGCGCGAAGCCGGTCCGCCATCCAGAGGATGCGGGACCCCTTCTCGGTCCAGATGCCCGCGCTCAGGCCGTAGGGGGTGTTGTTCGCCTTCGCGACCGCCTCCGCCGGCGTGCGGAACGTCAGCACGCTCAGCACCGGGCCGAAGATCTCCTCGCGCGCGATCCGGTGCGCGGCGCTGACCTGCGTGAACACGGTCGGCGGGAACCAGAAGCCGCTCTCGGGGATCGCGCAGTCCGCGCTCCAGCGCACGGCACCCTCGGCCTCGCCGGCCGCGCTCAGGTCGGTGATGCGCTCGAGCTGGCGGGCGGAGTTGATCGCGCCGATGTCGGTGTTCTTGTCCATCGGGTCGCCGAGCCGCAGGGTGCCGAGACGCGCCTTGAGGCGGTCGACCAGCTCGTCGTGCAGCGGCTCCTCGACGAGCACCCGGGAGCCGGCGCAGCACACCTGGCCCTGGTTGAAGAAGATGCCGTTGACGATGCCCTCGACCGCCTGGTCGATCGGCGCGTCGGCGAAGACGATGTTCGCGGCCTTGCCGCCCAGCTCCAGCGTCGCGTGCTTGCGGGTGCCGGCGATCTGCTTCGCGATGCTCTTGCCGACCGCGGTCGAGCCGGTGAAGGCGACCTTGTCGACCCCCGGGTGGCCGACGACGGCGGCACCGGTCGGCCCCGCGCCGGTGACGATGTTGACGACGCCGGGCGGCAGCTCGGCCTGCTGGAGCAGGTCGGCGAACAGCAGCGCCGTCAGTGGCGTGGTCTCCGCCGGCTTGAGGACGACGGTGTTGCCGGTCGCGAGCGCGGGGGCGATCTTCCACGCGAGCATGAGCAGCGGGAAGTTCCAGGGGATGACCTGGCCGACGACGCCGTGCGGCCGCGGGTTCGGCCCGTAGCCGGCGTAGTCGAGCTTGTCGGCCCAGCCGGCGTAGTAGAAGAACCACGCCGAGGCGAGCGGCACGTCGACGTCGCGGGACTCGCGGATCGGCTTGCCGTTGTCGAGCGTCTCCAGCACCGCGAACTCGCGCGACCGCTCGGCGAGCAGCCGGGCGATCCGGTACAGGTACTTGGCGCGCTCGGCACCGGGCATGGGGCCCCACATGCGCTCGTGCGCGCGCCGCGCGGCGGCGACGGCGCGGTCGACGTCGGTCTCGTCGGCGACCGCGACCTCGGCCAGCGCCTCCTCGGTCGCGGGGTTGATCGTCTTCAGGGAGCCACCGGCGCCCTCGGTGAACGCGCCGTCGATGAACAGCCCGTAGGAGGAGGCGATGTCGACGACGGCGCGCGACTCCGGTGCCGGTGCGTACTCGAAAAGGCTCATGGGTGCTCGCTCGCCGTCTAGTCGATCGTCACGTAGTCGGGGCCGGAGTAGGCGCCGGTGCTCAGCTTCTGCCGCTGCAGGAGCACGTCGTTGAGCAGCGTCGAGGCGCCGAACCGGAAGAAGTCGGGGTCGAGCCACCGCTCGCCCGCGACCTCGTTGACCGCGACCAGGAACTTGATCGCGTCCTTGCTGGTGCGGATGCCGCCGGCGGGCTTGACGCCGACCTGCACGCCGGTGGCGGCGAGGAAGTCGCGCACGGCCTCCAGCATCACCACCGTGACGGGCAGCGTCGCGGCGGGCTGCACCTTGCCGGTCGAGGTCTTGATGAAGTCGGCGCCCGCGAGCATCGACAGCCACGAGGCGCGGCGCACGTTGTCGTAGGTGACCAGCTCACCGGTCTCCAGGATGACCTTGAGGTGGGCGGGGCGCTCGCCCTGGTGGCACACCTCGCGCACCGCGACGATGTCCTCGTAGACCTTGAGGTAGTCGCCGGCGAGGAACGCGCCGCGGTCGATGACCATGTCGATCTCGTCCGCACCGGCCGCGACGGCGTCGGCGGTGTCGGCGAGCCGGACGGCGAGCGACGCGCGCCCGGAGGGGAACGCCGTCGACACCGCGGCGACGTGGATGCCCGAGCTGCCGACGGCCTCGACGGCGGTCGAGACCATGTCGTTGTAGACGCAGACGGCGGCCGGTCGCGGGCAGCCGGGGTCGCCCGGCTCGGGGGTGCGCGCCTTGGCGACGAGCGAGCGCACCTTGCCCGGGGTGTCGGCACCCTCGAGCGTGGTGAGGTCGATCATCGAGATGATCGTGTCGAGCGCCCACGCCTTGGCGGTCGTCTTGATCGACCGGGTGCCGAGCTGCGCGGCGCGGGCCTTGGCACCGACCTCGTCGACGCCGGGCAGCCCGAACAGGTAGCGCCGCAGCGCGGTGTTGCTGATCTCCGCCGACCCGATGAGGCCCGCGGCGTCCTGGGCGACCTGCGCCGCGCTGCGGTCCCACGGGCGCACCACCGTGCCCGACGACGCCGTTGTGCTCATGGGTCGAGTCTAGGCCGCGTCTCGCACCGTGGACGTCGCTGCGGCCGGTGACCGCGCCGTCGCTGCCGGGGTGGCGTGCTGGTCACCCGGCGCGGTGCCTCGGCGCCCGCCTGTGCGTGCCGCCCTTGCCGTCGGCAGGCGTGGGGTCGGGCTCGCCGGGCCGCCACATGTGCGATCTGCCGCGCTCGCCGCCCGTGCCGCCGTCGAGCTCGTCGACGACGCCCAGGAGGCCGTTGGTCGCGCGGGTTCCCGCGGGCTCGCGCACCGCGGGCAGGTCTGCCCTGCCCGTGGCCCGGCCGCTAGACCCCGGCGGCTGCCGCGACGTCGGCGCGCACCGCGGCGAGGCGCTCGGCCGCCTGGGCGCGCACCTCGGCGAGGTGGGCGTCGTCGGCGTCGTGCTCGACGTCGGCGATCACCTCGAGGTAGCACTTGAGCTTGGGCTCGGTGCCCGAGGGGCGCACGATGACGCGGCTGCGGTCGGCGGTCTCGTACAGCAGGCCGTCGGTCGGCGGGAGCTCCTCGGTGCCCTCGGAGAGGTCGAGCGTGCGCACCACGGCCGACCCGCCCAGCGTCGTCGGCGGCGCCTGCCGCAGCCGGCTCATCGCGGCACCGATGAGCGAGAGGTCCGCCACGCGCACCGACAGCTGGCCGGTCGCGTAGACGCCGTAGGCGCGGGCGATGTCGTCGAGCGCGTCGAGCAGCGAGCGGCCGATCGAGCGCAGCCGCGCCGCGTGGGTCACGATCAGCAGCGCCGCGGTGATGCCGTCCTTGTCGCGGACGGCCGCGGGGTCGACGCAGTAGCCGAGCGCCTCCTCGTAGCCGAAGTCGAGGCCAGGCACGCGCGCGATCCACTTGAACCCGGTGAGCGTCGCGCGGAACTCCAGGCCGTGCCGTGCAGCGATTGCCGCGAGCAGCCGCGACGACACCACCGAGCAGGCGAGCGTCGCCCCGGTGCCGGCGGCGGAGGACCCGATCAGCTCGCCGAGCAGCGCACCCACCTCGTCGCCGCTGAGCTGGCGCCAGCCGCCCTCGGCGCGCGGGTCGGGCACGGCGACCGAGCAGCGGTCGGCGTCCGGGTCGTTGGCCACCACGAGGTCGGCGTCGACCCGGCGCGCGGTCGCCAGCGCGAGGTCGAGCGCACCCGGCTCCTCGGGGTTGGGGAAGGCGACCGTGGGGAAGTCGGGGTCCGGCGCCGCCTGCTCGGCCACGACCGTGACGTCGGTGAAGCCGGCCTCGCGCAGCACGCGCTCCACGAGCGCGCCGCCCACGCCGTGCAGCGGGGTGAGCACGACCCGCACGTCGCGGGCGCCGCCCGCGGGCGCGAGCCGCATCGCGCGCGTCACGTAGGCGTCGAGCACGTCGGTGCCCAGCACCTCCTGCGTGCCCCCGTTTCGCTCGGCGTCCGCGGCGGAGCGAGGCATGTCGGCGACCCGCCCGACGGCGGCGATCGCCTCGGCGATCTCGCTGTCGTAGGGCGGCACGATCTGGGCGCCCTGGCCGGCGTCGGTGACCACGCGCCCGCCCAGGTAGACCTTGTAGCCGTTGTCCTGCGGCGGGTTGTGCGACGCCGTCACCATCACGCCGGCGTCGGCGCCGAGGTGCCGGACGGCGAACGCGAGCACCGGCGTCGGCCACGCCTGCGGCAGCAGCAGCGCGCGCCCGCCCGCGGCCGCGACGACGTCGGCGGTGTCCTGCGCGAACCGGTCGCTGCCGTGCCGTGCGTCGTAGCCGATGACGACGACCGGCGGTCCGCCGAGACGCTCGTGCAGGAACGACGACAGCCCCGCAGCCGCCCGGATGACGACCGCGCGGTTCATGCGCATCGGCCCGGCGCCGAGCGCGCCCCGCAGCCCCGCCGTGCCGAACTGCAGGGTGCCGGCGAAGCGGTCCGCGAGGTCGGCCAGCGCGTCCGCGTCGCCCGCCGCGGCCCGCTCGGCGAGCGCGCGCAGCTCCGCGGCGGTGGCGTCGTCGGGGTCGTCGTCGGCCCACGCGCGCGCCCGCGCGAGGAGGTCGGCGTCGGCGCTCACGCGATCCTCCGCACGATGTCGGCGAGCAGCGCTCCGATCCGGGGACCGGCGGCCGCGCCCGCCTCGAGCACCTCGGCGTGGGAGAGCGGCGTCGGCGAGATCCCGGCGGCCGGGTTGGTGACGAGGGAGATGCCGAGCACCTCCAGGCCGGCCTGCCGGGCGGCGATCGCCTCGAGCGCCGTCGACATGCCGACGAGGTCGCCGCCGATCCGCCGCGCCATCTGCACCTCGGCGGGCGTCTCGTAGTGGGGCCCGCGGAACTGCACGTAGACGCCCTCCTCGAGGTCGGGGTCGACCGACCGCGCGACCTCGCGCAGCCGCGCCGAGTACAGGTCGGTGAGGTCGACGAACGTCGCGCCCTCGATCGGGGAGTCCGCGGTGAGGTTGATGTGGTCGTTGATGAGGACGGCGGTGCCCGGGCCCCACTCGGGCCGCAGCCCGCCGCAGCCGTTGGTCAGCACGACGACCGAGGCGCCGGCCGCCGCCGCGGTGCGGACACCGTGGGCGACGCGCCGCACGCCCTTGTTCTCGTAGTAGTGGGTGCGCGCGCCGAGCACGAGCGCGTGGCGCCGGGTCCCGCCCGCGTCGGTGTAGGCGACCGAGCTGAGCGTGCCCGCGTGCCCGGGCACGCCCGAGCGCGAGAACCCGGGCACGTCCTCGGCCCCGATCTCGGAGACGACCTCGCCGAGCTGCGCCGCCGCGCCGCCCCACCCGGAGCCCAGCACGAGCGCGACGTCGTGCCGCTCGATGCCGGAGATCTCGGCGATGCGCAGGGCGGCCGCACGGGCGACGTCGGCGGGGTCGACGGCGGGGTCGTCGAGGTCGGGGACGACCGGCTCGGAGGAGGGCTGGGGTGCGCCCTCGGCGGGCGAGGCAGGGGTGGCGTGACTCATGCTCGGAACCTACCGGGCACAATGGGGAGGCGTGACGACCTCGGCGCCCCAGGCGCACCCCGAACCGGACTCCTCAGGACCGGTCTCCGTCGGTCCCTCCAGCACACGGGAGGGGTCGCGCGTCGTCATCGTCGGCGGCGGCCCCGGTGGCTACGAGGCGGCGCTGGTGGCGCGCCAGCTCGGCGCCGACGTCACCGTGGTCGAGCGGCAGGGGCTGGGCGGCTCCGCGGTGCTCACCGACGTCGTGCCCTCCAAGACGCTCATCGCGACCGCCGAGTTCATGACGACGACCGAGAACGCACCCAGCCTCGGCATCCGGCCGCGCGGCGACGGCGACGGCCAGGTCGACGTCGACTTCCAGATGGTCGACCGGCGCGTGCTCGACCTCGCGGCCGCGCAGTCGCGCGACATCCGCACCCGGCTCGAGCGCGAGGGTGTCGCGATCGTCGACGGCACCGGCCGCCTCGACGGGCCCTCCCAGGTGGTCGCGAGCACCCGCCACGGCGACCAGCGGCTGCCGGCCGACGTCATCCTGCTCGCCACCGGCGCCCGCCCGCGCGTGCTGCCGACGGCGGAGCCCGACGGCGAGCGCATCCTCACCTGGACCCAGCTCTACGACCTCGTCGAGATCCCCGAGCACCTGGTCGTCGTCGGCTCGGGCGTCACCGGCGCCGAGTTCGCCGGCGCCTACCGCTCGCTCGGCGCGGCGGTCACCCTCGTGTCCTCGCGCGACCGCGTGCTGCCCAACGAGGACGCCGACGCCGCCGAGCTCATCGAGGGCGTCTTCAGGCGGCGCGGCATGGAGGTGCTGTCGCGCTCGCGCGCGGCCGCGGTCCGCCGTGTCGGCGACGGCGTGGTGGTCGAGCTCGCCGACGGTCGCCAGGTCGAGGGGTCGCACTGCCTGCTCGCGGTCGGCGGCGTCCCCAACACCGAGGACCTCGGGCTGGAGAGCGCCGGCGTGCGCACGACCAGCAGCGGCCACATCGACGTCGACCGGGTCTCGCGCACCACCGCCCGCGGCATCTACGCGGCCGGCGACTGCACCGGCGTGCTGGCGCTCGCGTCGGTCGCGGCGATGCAGGGGCGGATCGCGATGTGGCACGCGCTCGGTGACGCCGTCTCACCGCTCGACCTCGGGCAGGTCTCGGCCAACATCTTCACCGCGCCGGAGATCGCGACCGTCGGCATCGCCGAGAACGACATCACCTCGCAGAAGGTGCGCGGCGCCGTCACGACGCTGCCGCTCGCGCGCAACCCGCGCGCGAAGATGCTCGGCATCACCGAGGGGTTCGTCAAGCTGTTCAGCCACCGCGCGAGCGGGCTCGTGCTCGGCGGCGTCGTCGTCGCCCCGCGGGCGAGCGAGCTGATCCACCCGATCACGCTCGCGATCGCCAACCGGCTCACGGTCGACCAGGTCGCGAACGCGTTCACGGTCTACCCCTCGCTGTCGGGCTCGATCGCCGAGGCCGCCCGCGTGCTGCACGACAAGCGCGGCTGACGGCGCGGGCACGACGCCCGGGGTCGGTAGTGTCGCGACGTGACCGACCTCCCGGACCTGCTCACCACCGACGTCGTCACGCTCACCCAGGCGGTGTGCGACATCGAGAGCGTCAGCGGTGACGAGCGTGTGCTCGCGGACGCCGTCGAGCGTGCGCTGCGGCCGTTCGAGCACCTGGAGGTGCTGCGCGACGGCGACGCGGTGATCGCCCGCACGCACCTGGGCAGGGACGCGCGCGTCGTCGTCGCCGGTCACCTCGACACGGTGCCGATCCGCGACAACCTGCCCACCCGCCGGCAGCCGGGCCCCGACGGCGCCGAGGAGCTGTGGGGGAGAGGCACGGTCGACATGAAGGGCGGCGTCGCCGTCGCCCTCCACCTGGCGGCCCGTCTGCGTGCGCCGTCCAAGGACGTCACCTGGGTCTTCTACGACCAGGAGGAGGTCGAGGGCGACCGCAACGGCCTCGGCCGGGTGGCGCGCCACCACCCCGACTGGCTCGCGGCCGACTTCGCCGTGCTCGGCGAGCCCAGCCAGGGCAACATCGAGGGCGGCTGCAACGGCACGCTGCGCGTCGACGTGCGGCTGCCCGGTCGCACCGCGCACTCGGCGCGCGCCTGGATGGGTCACAACGCCGTGCACGACGCCGGCGAGGTGCTCACCAGACTGGCCGCCTACACCCCGGCGGAGGTCGAGGTCGACGGGCTGCGCTACCGCGAGGGGCTCAACGCCGTCGGCATCAGCGGTGGCGTCGCGGGCAACATGATCCCGCCCGAGTGCGTCGTCACCGTCAACTACCGCTTCGCGCCCGACAAGACCCCCGAGCAGGCGCTCGCGCACGTCGCCGAGGTGCTCGACGGCTTCCCGCTCGAGCTCACCGACGCCGCGCCCGGCGCCCGGCCGGGTCTCGACCACCCGGTCGCGCAGGACTTCGTCGCCGCCGTCGGCGCCGTCACCGGGGGTGTGCCGCACCCCAAGTACGGCTGGACCGACGTCGCCCGCTTCAGCGAGCTCGGGGTGCCCGCCGTCAACTTCGGCCCCGGCGACCCGAGCCTGGCCCACGCCGACGACGAGCGCGTGCCCACCGCGCAGATCGTCTCGTGCGCGGCCGCGCTCGGCGCCTGGCTGGCCGGCACCGATCCCACCGAGAGGACGACATGACCGAGACACGACCCCGGGAGCACCGCAAGGGCCCCGTGCAGCTGCGCGGGAAGCAGATCCCGGACACCACCACCGACGAGCGGCTGCTCAGCGACAAGGACGGTGCCGACTGGGTGCACTCCGACCCCTGGCGGGTGCTCCGCATCCAGGCGGAGTTCGTCGAGGGGTTCGGGGCGCTCGCCGAGCTGGGGCCGGCGGTCAGCGTGTTCGGCTCCGCGAGGTTCCGCCCCGGCGACCGCGAGTACGAGCTGGGGGAGCGGGTCGCGGCCGGTTTGGTCGCCGCGGGCTTCGCGGTCATCACCGGTGGCGGCCCCGGGGTCATGGAGGCGGCCAACAAGGGGGCGCACGAGGCCGGTGGCACCTCGGTCGGGCTCGGCATCGAGCTGCCGTTCGAGCAGGGCATGAACAGCTACGTCGACCTCGGCGTCAACTTCCGCTACTTCTTCGCCCGCAAGACGATGTTCGTCAAGTACGCGCACGCGTTCGTCGTGCTGCCGGGCGGCTTCGGCACCTTCGACGAGCTGTTCGAGGCCCTCACGCTCGTGCAGACCCGCAAGGTCCGCCAGTTCCCGGTGGTGCTCGTCGGCACCGACTACTGGAGCGGGCTGCTCGCGTGGCTGCGCGACACGGTCGCCGCCCGGGGCGCGATCTCGCCCGCGGACCTCGACCTGGTCAGGCTGACCGACGACCCCGACGAGGCGGTGCGGCTCGTCGTCGAGGGCGTGCGCGAGATGCGCAGCTCGGAGCAGGCCGCGGCCGAGGAAGCGGCGGCCGCCGAGCTCGAGGACGACGTCACCGGGACGACCGGGACCAACGGCTGGTGACGGGCGCGCCGTGACCTGGGTGACCTGGGTGACGTGGGGCTTCGTGGCCCTCGCCGCGCTCGTCGTCGGCGTCGCGGTCGCGGCCTCCCGCGGGCGGCTGGACCTCACCATGGAGCCGCCGTACGAGCCGCCGCCGGACCCGGGGACGCCGCGCGTCGGCCGACCTGGCGTAGAATGGCACGAGCCTGCAGGCGGGCCGGTCGACGACCAGATGCCCGCGCCAGATCCGCAGCACCACCCGAGAACGACAGGGGAGCCCGCCGATGGCAGCCATGAAGCCCAGGACCGGTGACGGACCGCTCGAGGTCACCAAGGAGGGTCGGGGCATCATCATGCGTGTGCCGCTCGAGGGCGGTGGTCGGCTCGTCGTCGAGCTGAACGCGACCGAGGCCTCGGAGCTGAGCGAGGCGCTGAGCGCCGTCGCGAGCTAGTCGAGCGCATGCCTGCGGACCTGGTTCCGCACGTCAACCATGCCCCCGGGCCGGTCGCCCGGGGGACGCTCGACGGCGCGGACGCCGTCGCGCTGCTCGTCACCTCCGGTGACGACGGCGTGGCCGTCCCCGCCGGTCTCGACGCCGTGCTCGGCGTCGACCTGGCCGCCTTCGCGGCCGGTGAGCGCTCGGTCGGGCGTGCCGGTGAGCTGACCACCCTCACGCTGCCGCCGCTGCTCGACGGCGCCGCCCCGTGGGACGGCCTGCCCGCCCGGGTGCACCTCGCCGGAGCCGGCGACGGCGGCTCGACCGCGCTCCGCCGCGCGGGCGCCGCCCTCGCGCGCGCCGCCGCCGGCAGGACCCGGCTCGTCGTCGACCTCGGCGACCACGCCGAGGGGGTCGGGCCGTTGGTCGAGGGGCTGCTGCTGGCCTCCTACCGGCCGCCGTTCACGGGCGTCAGCGACGGACCCACGGCGCCGGTGGCCGAGGTCGTCCTCGTCGGCGACGTCGACGCCGACACCGTCACCACCGCCCAGGTCGCCGCGCGCGCGACCCGCCGGGCGCGCCTGCTCGCCGCCACGCCGTCGAGCACCAAGAACCCCGCGTGGCTGGCCGACCAGGCCGTCGCGCTCGTCAAGGAGGCCGGCGGCAGCCGGGCCGGGCTGCGCGTCACCGTGCGCGACGAGGCCTGGATCGTCCGCACCGGTCTCGGCGGTCTCGGCGCCGTCGGCGGCGGCTCGGCGTCGCCGCCGCGGCTGGTCGTGGTCGAGTACGCCCCGAAGGGCGTCGGCGGCGACCCGGTGCTGCTCGTCGGCAAGGGCATCACCTACGACACCGGCGGTCTGAGCATCAAGCCGCGCGAGGCGATGGTGCCGATGAAGACCGACATGTCCGGCGCCGCGATCGTGCTCGCCGTGACGCTGGCGGCCGCCGAGCTGGCGCTGCCGCGGCGCGTGGTCGCGGTGCTGCCGCTCGCGGAGAACGCGGTCAGCGGCTCGGCCTACCGGCCGGGCGACGTCGTGCGCGTCTACGACGGCACCACCGTCGAGATCGGCAACACCGACGCCGAGGGGCGCATGGTCCTCGCCGACGCGATGGCCTGGGGTCGCGAGCAGTACTCGCCCTCGGTGCTCGTCGACGTCGCGACCCTGACCGGCGCCGCGAGCCTCGGCCTCGGCAAGCTCCACGCCGCGCTCTACGCGACCGCGCCGGAGCTCAGCGAGGCGCTGGTCGCGGCGGGCGACGCCGCGGGGGAGCCGCTGTGGCCGATGCCGCTCGTCGACGACTACCGCGGTGCGCTGGACTCCGCCGTGGCCGACGTCAGCCACATCGCGACCGACCCGCACGTCGGCGGCGGCTCGATCACGGCAGCGCTGTTCCTGCAGCGGTTCGCGGGCGACACCCCCTGGGCGCACCTGGACATCGCCGGCCCCGGGCGCGCCGACAAGGACGCGCACGAGGTCACCAAGGGCCCCACGGGGTTCTCCGCCCGCGCCCTCCTCGGCTGGCTCGCCGCGTCGTAGCCGGCGCGTCCGTCAGCGCCTGACGGCGGTGAGCAGCCCGCCACCGACCGGCAGCAGGGCGGGCAGCAGGCGCTCGTCGTCGCGCACGCGGCGCCCGAGCTCGCGCATCGCCACGGTGTCCTCGTCGCGGCGGGCGGGGTCGGCGACGCGGTCGTGCCACAGCGCCTCGTTGACCACGAGCACACCACCGGTGCGCAGCATCCGGATCGCCTGGTCCGCGCAGTCGGCGGCCTCGGCGGGGTCGCCGTCGACGAGCACGAGGTCGTAGGCGCCGTCGGCGAGCCGCGGCAGCACGTCGAGCGCGCGCCCGGAGATCGTGCGGGTGCGGGTGGACCGCACGCCCGCGGCCGCGAAGGCCTCCTTGGCCGCGCGCTGGTGCTCGACCTCGACGTCGATCGTGGTCAGCACACCGTCGTCGGCCATGCCCTCGAGCAGCCACAGGCCGGAGACGCCGGTGCCGGTGCCCACCTCCGCGACGGCGCGCGCCCGCAGCGCGGCCGCGAGCAGCCGCAGCGCCGCACCGGCGCCGGGCGAGACCGCGCTGATACCGAGCTCCTCGGCGCGGTCGCGCGCGTCACGGACGGTCTCGGGCTCGGTGCAGTACTCCTCGGTGTAGACCCAGCTCTGGACCTTGTCGGTGGCGATGACGGCCTCCTCGGATCGTGCGTGCGGCCGGGACGGCCGAGCTGGTCGAGAGCCTATCGCCGGGTGCGCGGGCGCACCGGGAAGCCGGCGGCCCGAGGTGGGAACGAAACCGTCGGCCCGACCGTTGCACCTCTCAGGAAACCCTCAGGGAGCCGACCTAGGCTCGAGAGACCATGGAAGACGGACACGTGACCCAGAACGCGCCGAGCGCCGCCCCCGCCACCGGGGACTGGCAGCCGCCGTCGTGGGAGCAGATCGTCACCCAGCACACGGATCGCGTGTACCGCCTCGCCTACCGGCTCACCGGCAACCGCGCGGACGCCGAGGACCTCACGCAGGAGACCTTCGTGCGGGTGTTCCGGTCGCTCGACTCCTACAAGCCGGGCACCTTCGAGGGCTGGCTGCACCGCATCACCACCAACCTGTTCCTCGACGGCGCCCGCCGCCGCACCCGGCTGCGCTTCGACGCGCTGGGCGAGTCCGCCGAGCGCGTGCCCGCCCCCGAGCGCACCTCGCCCGAGCGCGGCTTCGAGCACGACAACCTCGACGTCGACATCCAGGAGGCGCTGAACGCGCTCAAGCCGCAGTACCGCGCCGCCGTGGTGCTGTGCGACATCGAGGGCCTGTCGTACGAGGAGATCGGCGCCACGCTGGGCATCTCCACCGGCACCGTGCGCTCGCGGATCCACCGCGGCCGCGCGCAGCTGCGGGAGGCCCTCGCGCACCGCGCGCCGAAGCCCCGCCCCACCTTCCGTGCAGGGATCACCGTGGCATGAAGCACCTCGGTGCCCTCGTGACGCCGTACGTCGACGGCGAGCTGAGCCCCGGCCGCGCGGCCGAGGCGCGTGCTCACCTCGACTGCTGCGCCGAGTGCAGCCGCGCCGTCGAGCTCGAGCAGCTCGCACGTCGCCGCACCCAGGAGTCCACGCTCGCGCTGCAGGCGCGCCCCGAGCTCACCGCCCGGCTGCTCGCGATGCCCGCGGGCTCGCTGCCGGCCCCGGAGCCGGTCCGGCCGCGCCGGGCGCCGCTCGTGCTCGGCGGCGGTGCGGCCCTCGTGGGCCTGTTCGTGCTCACCCTGTTCGTGCTGGGCGCGCCGCGCCCGGTCACCACGCCCTCCGCGGTCCTCGACGCGGCCCGTGTCGACGCCGGCGCGCCGACCACCTTGCCGGCCGCGATGGCGGCCCCCGAGGTCGGCGAGCTCGCCACCTGGGCGCTGCCGACCGACGCGAGCGTCGGCGCGCTCGCGATCCTCGACGACGGCGCCACCCAGACCCTCGACCTCGTCGTGACGACCGCGGCGGGGGAGGCGCGGATCCTCGAGCGCACCGGCACGCTCGACGAGGCCGCCGCCGCGTGGGCACGCAGCGAGGTCGTCTCCGGCCGCACCGTCTACGAGGTCGACGGCTGGTACGTGCTCGAGTCCGGCCCCTGCGTCGTCGCGGTGCACGGCGAGACCGAGGCGGCCGCCGAGGCGGTCATCGCCGCGCTGCCGGAGGCAGCGCCAGACGGCCTGCTCGGACGTCTGCTCACCGGCTGGACGGCACTGGTCGGCTGAGCCGCGCGACCGCGCGTCGTCGGGTGGCGCCGCGGTCGGCGAGAATGTCCCCATGACCTCCGAGCGCGACGACGCGTGGGCCCCCGTGCAGGGCGGCCCACGGCCTGCCGCGGCACAGCCCCCGGGCGTCGCCGCGCCCACGCCCGCGCCGGAGGGGGCCGCGGCCGAGCAGCCGACGCCCGCGCCCGGCGTGC